>NZ_JAPFHA010000019.1 GCF_026586805.1 Niveibacterium sp. 24ML
AAAAGGGAACGTGTTCAACACGTTCCCTTTTTACCGGATCAGCGGGCCTACGGGCTTAACTGACTGGCATTAGCCCAAAGGGCGGCGTTTTTGTTTTCTGCGGCCAGACATGAGAACGCTCGTGACAGTGCTCCGCCCGGCCGCCTGCGCGCTCCGAATGCAGGCTTCGCGCGCACTGGGCTGCGGCGCATCGAGCAGGCTGGAATGTGAACCTTTCGTGACACGGTATTCATTCGCTGCGAGGCCGGCCGATAAGGCGGGAATCCCTCTACCGATGCCGCCGGAGTTCGCGTCTCATGTCGTCCATTGCCCATCGCCTGATCGTCTTTGTCCTTGCCTCAATCGCAGTGCTGTTTGCGTTGGGCCTGAGCGGGGCATGGCAGGCGAATCGCATCAACGGCAGTCTGGACTACGTCTATTCACGCACGCTTCCCGAAACTCAGGCCATTGCGGCCACCCGCGCCGAATTCGCGGAACTGCGGGCCTTGGCGAACTTTCATGTGCTGAACAACGACGCCACCAAGATGGCGGAGGTCGACAGGCAACTCGCGGCACGCCGCGCTGCACTGGATGCAAGCCTCTCGCGGTTGCGTGAGCAACTCATGGGTGAGCAGGAACGCCGCCTGCTCGATGCCTCGTCCGTGGCGCTCAAGGCCTATTTGGCAAAGATGGACGAAGCGCTGCAGTTCAACCGTGATCAGGTCATGGTTGAAGCGCGCGATACGCTTTTCGATGCGGCGCCCCTGGCAGAGAACGTAAGCCTCGCGCTGGCGAAGCATCTCGATCATGTGCAACAGCGTGCCGCCGCAGAGTCGCTGCACGCTGCCGCCAGCTTCCGCAACGTGGTCTTGTTGGGCGCGCTTTTGACGCTGCTTGGTGCCATCGCAATGGCGTTCTACGGCCGCCGGATCTACGCCGACACGGCACAGCCGCTGGCCAGTTTGCGCAACGTGGTAGTGCGCGTCGAAGCCGAGCATGATTTCCTGCTTCAGGCGCCCGCGCAAGGTCACGCTGAAGTGGCGGATACGGTCTCTGCATTCAACCGATTGCTGCTGACTCTGCGCGGGCATTTGGGTGCGATTCGCGACGGCATTGGCGAGCTGACCGGCGTTTCGGCTGAGATGCGCGCCACCGCTGCGGGAATTGCCGAGCGCAGCGCGTCGCAGTCGGATGGTGTTTCAGAGATGGCGGCGGCGATGGAGCAAGTCACCGTCAGCATCAATCATGTGGCCGACCGCTCGGCCGATGCGCGCGCGATTGCGCTGGAATCTGGCCGCCTTGCCGAAGAGGGCGAGCAGGTGATCGCGACTACGGTCGCCCGTATCAACGAGATCGCCGCCACTGTCGCCAGTGCGGCTGAACGGCTCGCTGAACTGGAACAACACAGCCAGGCGATCGGGCAGGTGGTGGCGGTGATCCGCGAAGTTGCCGATCAGACCAACCTGCTGGCACTTAACGCCGCCATCGAAGCGGCGCGCGCCGGAGAGCAGGGCCGCGGTTTCGCGGTTGTCGCCGACGAAGTGCGCAAGCTTGCTGAAAGGACATCGAAGTCCACCCGCCACATCACCGAAATCATCAGTCAGATCGCAAGCAGCGCAGGCAAGGCATCCGACGGGATGCGCGCTGCGGTGCTCGGGGTTGATCGTGGCGTCGCCGAGGCGGGCGAAGCCAGCCACGCCATCCGCTTGATCGGCGACGGAGCGCGCAAGGCCTTCGAGCAGGTGACCGAGATCTCCGATGCGATTCGTCAGCAAGGTGAGGCAACGCAAGGCATTGCCCGTGCGGTTGAAACGATGGCACGCCTTGCCGAAGAAAACGCAGCCACCGCCAGCGTCGCGCGCGAGGCTGCTAGCCATCTGGAGCAACTTGCCGCCCGGCTGGGCCGTGGCGTTGAGAGCTATCGTCTCTAGCCTGCACGCCCTTCACGGCAGGGCCTCTCCGGCACAGAAAAACAAAAAGCCAACGAGAGTCGGTTGGCTTGTGTCTGCCAGTCGCTCAGACGGCGCTGACGTGAAATCTGGAGCGGGCGATGGGAATCGAACCCACGGCTCTAGCTTGGGAAGCTAGGGTATTACCATTATACGACGCCCGCTCGGGCTGCTCTGGTGACGTTCTGGCGTGTGCCAAAACGTGAAAGCGGCCCGGATTGTACCGGGCCGCGGGTGCTTCAGGCAAACAATGCCTTAGAACGCGTAACGCAGGCCGCCGTTGAGGCCGTAGTCGGAGATGCTTTCCCGGCCGAATGCGCCGTTCAGTTCAATCCAGGCGGCCAACTGCTTGCTGAGGTGGAAGCGGCTGCCAAGCTGAGCGGTGGCAGCGCCTTTGTCCACTTCGCCAGCCGGCAAGGAGAACTTGCCCGCGTACAGCGAAGGCAGGCCGACGGAGATTTCGCGGTCCTGGGTGTCGACGAAGTCGTACTCGTAACCGATGCGGCCGTAGGGGATGAAGCTGGTGGCGTCGTAGCTCAGCTGATACGCAACGCGGCCGATCACCGACTGACGGGTCTGCTGGCCGTAGGTCAGCGCAGTTGAAGCGCCGCCTTCCTTGTCTTCGTCGTAGCCATCAACCTGGACGCGCTGTGCCGTCAGGCCCAGCACCGGGCCGTGCGTCATCTTGCCGGACTGCAATTGGTAGAACGCCTGCAGTGCGGCCGAGATGTTGGTGCCCTCGGTGGTGCCGGTCATCGTGCGGGTGACGCTGCCCAGCGTGACGTTACGATCGACGTCGTATTCAAGGTAGCCGAGGGTGCCGGCAAACGACACGCCGAGCTGCCCGAAGATCATGCCGCCGTACATGCTGACGTTCAGTTCGGTTTGCGAATAGCTGCCGCCATTGCCGCCCAGGTCGGGGTTGTAGCCGTTGGCGTTGAAGGCAATGCCAAGGCCACCGAGCTTGGTGCGGGTGTCGTAACCGATCGTCAGGCCGAAGGGGGTGCCATCGGCGCCGGCGAACTCGCTCGACTCGTCGTACTTGAGCTTGCCGCCGTTGGCGTTAGCCCAGGCACGGCTCGGCTTGGTGGGCGATTCCATGCCCTGATCGAGCAGGGTGTTGGTGAGCGCGCTGCGGGTGCGCACCGGGGTTTCTGCCAGCATGCCGATCTGTTGCGGCGCCATCAGCATGGAGTACGCGTAGTCCGCAACCACTGCGTGGGTGCGGGTTGTCGGATGCACGCCGTCGGCGAACATGTACTCCTGCGGGTTGGCCACCGTGGTGCCCGGCGCGCCGCACAGCAGCGAGGTGCCGGTCGGGTTCGAGGCCGAGGTCAGGCAGGCAACGCCGGTACCCGGGTTGGAGAAACCGTAGGCCGCGGCGTTCGCTTGCACTTCGGTCAGCAGGTTGTAGGTATCGAGCGGGATCACGTTGAGCCCCTTCGCTGCGATCTGCCCGAAGAGCTGGCCGTTGTAGGACGAAGAGAGCTGCGTCAGGCCAGCTGCGCTGGTGGGGCCGGCGGCCAGCGCGGCCGGCGTGCGGCCCATGTTGGGCAGGCTCGGCACGATGATGTACTTGGCACCGGCATTCTTCAGCGCTTCAATCGCCGCCACCTGCTGCGAAACCGTGGTGAGCACGAAGCCCGGCAGCGCGGATGCCGCAAGGCCGCCGCCCCCGCCCGCCACCGGCGTTACCGCCCAGAAGATGTCGTTGGCGCCACCCCACATGGCATACAGCGCGTTGGCATCCGCCGCGCCGCCGTGTGCAGCGAGGTAGTTGCCAACTTGCGTGGTGATCGGCGTGGCCGCCGTGGCGACGCTACCGCCGAAACCGGGGGTTGCATTGATTCGCGCGCCGCCCTGGGCGTAGTTCGTGCCGCCCGCGGTATTGCTCGGAGCTGCCGTGGTGCCCAGCTTGGCCGCCAGCGCTTCAGACCAGACCGGGCCGGGGTTGGTGGTGAACTTGCCTGCATAGCCGGCAGTTACCAAGGCGCCAGCGCCTCCGGCGGTGAGTGCGGGCTTGAAGTAGCCCGAATCGGTGAGGCTGTCGCCAAAGAAATAGGTGTTGGTGAAATCGGCAGCGCTAACGGGCAGTGCGAACAACGCAGCAACGGCCAGGCCGAGCGGACGGCGAATGAACATCTTTGTCTCCTCGTGTGTCTTTTGTTGGTATGTTTTGACGCATCTGCGGGCGCTGCTGTCAGTACGGATGCGTATGGATCGGGATCTTGGCACCGACCTGCTTTTCCGGCAAGCCTTAAGCGTAGCAGGGTGCGTGTTAGAATCCTCGCCACTGTCGCGGAAATGCCATGATCGAGATTGTCCTCAACGGCGCCCCCCAGAATCTGCCCGCCGCCACTTCCGTTGCCCACCTTCTTGAGCGTCTCGGCTATGCCGGCAAGCGCCTTGCGGTCGAGCGCAATGGCGAAATCGTCCCCAAGGGTCGCCACGCCGAAGTCTGCCTTGAGCAGGGTGATCGCCTTGAAATCGTCGTCGCCGTCGGCGGCGGCTGAATTCCACTCTCAAGCACGCCAAACATGAACGATCCGCTGATCATTGCCGGTACGTCGTACACTTCCCGTTTGCTGGTCGGCACCGGCAAGTACAAAGACTTCGCGCAGACGCGCGAGGCCGTCGTCGCCTCGGGCGCGCAGATCGTCACCGTCGCGATCCGCCGCACCAACATCGGCCAGGACGCGAACGCCCCGAGCCTGCTCGACGCGCTGCCGCCCTCCGAATTCACCTACTTGCCCAACACCGCCGGCTGCTACAGCGCCGACGATGCGGTGCGCACCTTGCGCCTCGCGCGCGAGCTGCTCGACGGGCACGATCTGGTGAAGCTCGAAGTGCTGGGCGATCCGCACACGCTGTTCCCGAACATGCCCGAGACCCTCAAGGCCGCCGAAACGCTGGTCAAGGATGGTTTCAAGGTGATGGTCTACTGCTCCGACGACCCGATCCAGGCCAAGATGCTTGAAGAGATTGGCTGCGTTGCGGTGATGCCGCTCGCCTCGCTGATCGGCTCCGGCATGGGCATCCTCAACCCGTGGAACCTCAAGCTCATCATCGAGCAAGCCAAGGTTCCGGTGATTGTCGATGCCGGCGTCGGCACCGCGTCGGACGCCGCGATCGCGATGGAACTTGGTTGCGACGGCGTACTGATGAACACCGCGATCGCGCTGGCGCAAGACCCGGTGCTGATGGCCAGCGCAATGAACAAGGCGGTGGTGGCCGGGCGCGAAGCCTTCCGTGCCGGCCGCATGCCGCGCAAGCTCTACGCCGCCAGCCCCAGCTCGCCCACCACCGGCCTCATCGGCGGCTGACAAGACTCAACCCCGTGCCGCGGCGCTCGCGGGGGATGCGGCAGCAGCTTGCTGATCCGCGCCCCCTGGCGAAACCCGCGGCACTGCATTTCCGGTACCCGACATGAGCGATACCCCCGAAGCACGCAAGCTGCTCTCCGCCGACGATCCCAAGACCCGCCCGATCCGCAGTTATGTTGTGCGCCAGGGCCGCATGTCGCAGGCGCAGGAGCGCTCCATCATCGAAGGCATGCCGCGCTGGGGCATCGACTACCGCAGCGCGCCGCTTGACTATGCCGCCGCCTTCGGCCGTAGCGCGCCGACGATCCTGGAGATCGGCTTCGGCATGGGCGACACCACGGCCACGATTGCGCAGACCCGGCCGGGCGACAACTTCCTCGGCATCGAAGTGCACGGCCCCGGCGTGGGCAACCTGTGCAAGCTCATCGCCGAGCGTGATATTCCGAACATCCGCGTCATGCAGCACGACGCCTTCGAGGTGGTGCGCGACATGCTCGCCGAAGGCTCGCTCGCCGGCGTGCATGTGTACTTCCCCGACCCCTGGCACAAGGCCCGCCACAACAAGCGCCGCCTTATCCAGGGGCCCTTCGTGCACGAACTCGCCAAGCGGCTCGCGCCCGGCGGCTACATCCACTGCGCGACCGACTGGGAAGACTACGCCGTGCAGATGCTCGACGTGCTATCGGCAGAGCCCCTGCTCGAAAACACCGCAGAAGGCTACGCCCCCAAGCCTGACTACCGGCCGCTGACCAAGTTCGAAAACCGCGGCCTCAAGCTCGGCCACGGCGTGTGGGATCTCGTCTTCCGCCGCAAGGCCTGACGCCCCCGGCGCCGGGAGCGCGCCATCACAAGCACCACCTCAGGAGCGCCAGCCATGATTCCGCAACGCCCATACGGCAATACTGGTTTGATGGTTTCGGCGCTCGGCCTCGGGGCCGGGCAGATCGGCGATGCGCGGCTCGCGGAAGCCGATGTCGCCCGCCTGCTCAACGCCGCGGTGGACGCCGGCATCACCCTCATCGACACCGCGCGCGGCTACGGCCTCTCGGAACAACGCATCGGCCAGCACCTTGCCCAGCGGCGCAACGAAGTCGTGCTCTCGACCAAGCTCGGCTACGGCATCGAAGGCTGTGCGGACTGGACAGCCCCCTGCATCACCGCCGGCGTCGAAGCCGCCCTGCAGCGCATGCGCACCGACCACCTCGACATCGTGCACCTGCACTCCTGCCCCGCCAGCGTGCTCGCGCAGGGCGAAGTCATCCGCGCGCTCGAAGCCGCCAAGCAGGCCGGCAAAGTGCGGGCCATCGCCTATTCTGGCGAGAACGAAGACCTCGATTTCGCCATCGATTGCGGCCACTTCGATGGCTTCATGGCCTCGCTCAACCTCTGCGACCAGCGCGTCATCGCCGACGCCCTGCCGCGCATCGCCGGCAAAGGCTTCATCGCCAAACGCCCCTCCGCCAACCACCCCTGGCGCTTCGCCGAGCGCCCGGTCGGCGACTACAGCGAGGAATACTGGCTGCGCTGGCGCGCGATGAACCTCACCCACTACGGCCACCCCTGGGGCGAACTCGCGATCCGCTTCGCCGCCTCAATTCCTGGCGTCTCCAGCGCCATCGTCGGCACCGCAAACCCCGCCAACCTCGCGCAGAACATCGAATGGTTACAGTCCGGCGCGCTGCCCGACTACTGGGTCGGCGGCCTGCGCGCCGCCTTCATGCAGCACGACCGCGATTGGCGCGGGCAGCTTTAGCCACGACGCTGGCGATTGCTGGATCGGGGCGGTGGGATGGGTGAGTGCTTTAGGAAAGGCGGCGTAGTAATGGTGAAACGAGCATTCAGCATCAAATTGGGCCTATTTGGCGAATCCTGGCGCAACGTTTGGGGTGCTGATGACGGAGTTTTCCATGATCTTCGAACTCTTGAGCGCTTTTTCGCTTTCATGTTGGCGATTCTGGCGATGACTTCGTGGTTTGATCTCTTGCTCGTGCCTGGATCATCGCCATCCCTGATTGAATTCGCGTTGAGCCTAGCGCCAACAGTTCTGTTTCTTTCGATCTTCCTGCCGAATGGCCTCCGCCAAGCTCCACCGGCCAAAACTATCTTCGCATCCACTATCGGAATTGCGACGTTCTCAGCGGCTGTATTCGGAACCGACGCGAAGGCGTTGTTTTTGTCCGATGTTGAAGCCATCGTCGGCGCGCTGCTCAGGGGGATCTCAGTTGGCGTCGCGGAGGAATGGGTGTTCCGCATCTTCCTGTTTTGGACTCTCGCTTCGAGATTCGGAATCGGAGGGTACATATTGATTTCAAGCGTAGCGTTCTCCGCTCTTCACTTTCCACCTAGCATCAGCGGGTTTCTGTTCTTAGTTCTGGTCAGTGTCGTACTTTCATTGACATTCATCGCAACCCGGTCTTTCTTCGCGGTTGCGCTGATGCATGCTGGTCACAATGCATGGACTGGCGTGTATGACCTATTGGGACGTGAAGGATTATCCTTGGCCGGAGATCTCGCTTCTGGACTTGAGGTTGCTGCGTGGATTCTGGTTGGTGGGTGGAGTTGCGTAACCTGCCTACGTTGGCGCAGCCCGGTCGGTTGTGCGGAATGAAACGAATCCCAACGATTTGCGCCAGCACTTGATCCTCGAGGCCAGGTCTTGCATTTTCACCTCGGTGTGAGCGCTTGTATTCACTCATTTATTCGGTCCGGGGGAAGAACTTTAGTGTCGGGTTTTGCATTCGCACATTCTCACTGCCGCTCAGAATGAACGAGTGCAACACCTGACCCCGTACTTTCGCACTCGTGACCCCGTACGTTTGAGTATCTGGAAATCAATATGCAAAAGGCACGCACATATCTGGCCGCTGGTCTTGTTTGTTTGGTAGTAGCTGTCTTCGAGTTCTATAGCCCATCTAGGCCGCCATTTAGAGGGTCTCTCGCGTGGTGGTATCGGACCGTGTATGAATACCTGGGCGCATATGGATTAGCAATTCAATTTGCTGTGGGCGGAATCGCTTTGCTCTTGTGGGCCTTAGCCCTCTGGCGACGCAGCGACAGAAATTTCGAGTAATGACTGCTTCAATTGAAATGGATCCCAGAGTGGAGAGGTTTTGAATGCCAGAACCAAGGGGGCAGGGCTTGCATTCACTCATTTTCGCGGGCTGGGGGCAGAATTTCTGGGCTGGCGGGCCGACCTCGCGCAGCCTTCGCCCTTGCGCCCCGCCCTCAAAACAACTGCGGATTCCGCGCCAGCCACTCGGCGCGTTCGGTGAACTTTGCGCGCCAGGCTTTGCCGAGCGCGGGGTGTTGCGCCCACGCTCGGATCAGGGCCGGGTTGGCGGCGGGGTCGAGGCGGGTGCGCCAGAGTTGTTCGATCGTGGGGTGGGTTTCGCTGCGGTCGATGAGCTGCAGCGAATCGCCGGGGCTGACGATGCCGCTTTCGATGACGCGGAAGTACCAGCCGATGCGGGCGCTGGCGGCGACGAAGGCGGGTGCTTCGGGTTCGTCGAGGCGCTTGGCGATCTTGTGGCAGGGCACGCGCGGCTGGTTGACTTCAATCCGGCAGGGGCCGAGCGCGCGAACACGTCGCCGAGCCGCACTTCGGTTTCAAGCCAGCCGTGATCCGAGAGGTTTTCGCCCAGATCGCCGGGGCCGAAGCGGGCGAGGGCGGGGAAGCGGGCGGCGAGCGCGGCGTAGTGTTCGGCGGGGTAGTAGTGCAGCGCCTGATCGGGCCCGCCGTGGAAGCGGCGGTCGGCCTGTTCGTCGCCGGCAAAGCCGTAGCGCCCGAGCCGCAAGGCGTCGGTGACCGTGCGCTTCTGCATCGCCGAGGAGCTGCCGTCGGGCAGTTGCGCGATGGCGCCGGTGAGGATCAGGGTAGGCATGGCGCGATTCTAGGGGCGCGCGGGTAACAAACGGAAACATGCCCCCCTGCAGGAGGAACACCTTTTCGGCGGGCCGGTGCTTCAATGCAAGTGCGGGGTCGGACATGGGCCCGACCCGGATCCGATGACAGGAGATTGATCATGAAAAGCTTCAAGACACGCACCCTTGCTTTGATTGCGGCTGGCGTGGCCAGTGCGGCGCTGGCGCTGCCGGTGGCGGCCGGGCGCGGGGGCTGCCCGATGGATGGCGGCATGGGCATGGGCCCGATGCGTGGCGACCCGGCACAGATGGAGCAACGCGCCGCCAAGCGCTTCGACGCGCTGCACGATGCGCTCAAGCTCAGCGCTGCGCAGGAGCCGGCCTGGAAGGCCTTCCGCGACAGCCGCACGGCCGACATGGCGGCGATGATGAAGAATCGCCCCGACCCGGCAGCGCTCGCAGCCAAGCCCGCGCCCGAGCGGATGGAGTTGATGCTGGAGCGCTCGAAGACCCACCAGGCGCAGATGGAAAAGCACCTGGCCGAGTTGAAGACCTTCTATGCGCAACTCACGCCGGAGCAGAAGAAGACCTTCGACTCACACAGCATGATGATGGCGCATCGTGGTGGCAAGGGTGGTCGTGGCCCCGGCCCGGCACCGGCGCCGTAAGTACCGCCAGCTTGTTCAGCGGGTAGCCAGTGAAAACGGCCGGGGAAACCCGGCCGTTTGTTTGCGTACTGCCCGGCATTCAGGCGCTGAGCGCGGGGTAGTCGGTGTAGCCCTTGTCGGCGCCGCCGTAGAAGGTGGCGGCGTCCGGCGCGTTCAGCTCGGCGCCCTTGGCGAAACGCGCCGGCAGATCCGGGTTGGCCAGGAAGGCGCGGCCGAAGGCCACTGCGTCGGCAATGCCGGCGGCGATCAGCGCTTCGGCCTTGGCGTCGGTGTAGCCCCCGGCGAACACCAGCACGCCCTGGTAGCGGGCGCGCAGGCCGGCGCGGAAGGCGTCGGCGAGTTGCGGGCCGCCAGCCCAGTCCGGCTCGGCGACGTGCACATAGGCCAGCTTGCGGGCGTTGAACTGCTCGGCCAGGTAGAAGCCCATCGCTTCGGCTTCGGTATCGGCGATGTCGTTGAAGGTGCCGAAGGGCGAGATGCGGATGCCGGTGCGTTCGGCGCCGATTTCTGCGACCACCGCGTCCACCACTTCAAGCGTGAGGCGGGCGCGGTTCTCGACGCTGCCGCCGTAGGCATCGGTGCGCTGGTTGGGGCCGGTGCTCTGGAACTGATCGAGCAGGTAGCCGTTGGCGGCGTGAATTTCGACCAGATCGAAGCCGGCATCCACCGCACGGCGGGCGGCGGCGCGGAAGGCGGCAACGATGCCGGGCAGCTCGGCGGTTTCAAGCGCGCGCGGCAGGTCGGTTTGCACCATGCCCATGCTGCCGTCCGGATGCACGACGAAGGTTTGCGCGTTCGCCTGGATCGCCGAGGGCGCCACCGGCAACTGCAGGTTCGGTTGCACATGGCGATGCGAGATCCGGCCAACATGCCATAGCTGCAAGGCGATGTGGCCACCGGCCGCGTGCACCGCGTCGGTCACCAGCTTCCAGCCGGCTTGCTGTTCATCGCTGTGAATGCCGGGTGTCCAGGCGTAGCCTTGGCCTTCCGGCATCACCTGCGTGGCCTCGGTGACGATCAGGCCGGCCGAGGCGCGCTGGGCGTAGTAGGTGGCGTTGAGCGCCGTTGGCACATTGCCCGGTTGCGCTGCGCGCTGGCGGGTCAGCGGCGCCATGAACATGCGGTTGGGCAGGGTCAGGCTGCCGAGTTTGAGGGGCGAAAACAGTTTCTTGTTGGTCATGGTGCGACTCCTGTGGGTGAGCTGCTTTGAAGGATTAGACCGGTCGGCTAGTGGCCGGCCGCAAAAACGGGCCAAGGCGAATCAGGGGTTTCAGATCGCGTCGGCCCCCAGAATGTGGAGCGTGTGCGCCCACGCCGCTTCAAACGGTTGGGCGCTGCGTTGGGCCTTGGCGAGCACGCTGGCGCCAATCCACAACGTGTACAGCGTGACCGCGAGGCTCGCCGGCTCAAGCCCGCCGGGCAAAGATCCATCAAGCCGCGCGCCTTCGAGCGCCGCGGCGATGCGTGCGGTGACGCGGCGGGTGCCGACTTCCAGCGCTTGTCGCATCGGCTCGGACAAGTCGGCCACCTCGGCCGCCAGCTTCACCGCCAGGCATTGCTGCGCGCAGCCGCCGCCGTCGCGGTGGCGATCCATCCACTCGGCGAAGTAGGCCAGCACGCGGGCCCGGCCGGTGCCGGCCGGGCGGCTGAACTGTTCGTCGAGCTTGTCGAGGTAGCTGGCGAAGTAGCGTTCGAGCAGCGCCACGCCGAAGGCTTCCTTGGACGGGAACCAGTGATAGAACGAGCCTTTGGGCACCCCCGCTGCGGTGAGGATGGGGCCGAGCCCCACCGCCGAAAAGCCTTTGCCCAGGATCAGGGCTTCGGCGGTTTCGAGGATGTGCTCGCGGGTGTCGGTTGGGCGGTCCATGGGGGCGAACTGTACTAGACCGGTCGTCTAGTGCGCAAGTGTTGGCTGATCCGGGGTCAATCGCCGGTGGGGCGGACGGCCTTGAAGCGGGCCAGCGTGCGTTCGCGCGCGGCAGCGTGGTCGACGATCGGCTTCGGGTAGTCGCGCCCCAGGGTGCAGCGGTAGGCGGACTGGTCGATCGCGCTCATCAGCCAGGGTTCGTGGATCAGCTTGTCGGGCAGATCCGCGAGTTCGGGCAGGTAGCGGCGGATGAAGCGGCCCTGCGCATCGAAGCGCTGCGATTGCGTCACCGGGTTGAAGATGCGGAACCAGGGCTGCGCGTCGCAGCCGGTGGAGGCGGCCCACTGCCAGCCGCCGTTGTTGGCGGCGAGGTCGTAGTCGTTGAGCGTGTCGGCAAAGTAGCGCTCGCCGCGCAGCCAGTGGATGCCCAGATCCTTGGTGAGGAAGCTGGCGACCACCATGCGCAGCCGGTTGTGCATCCAGCCGGTCTGGTTCAGTTGGCGCATCGCGGCGTCGACGATCGGGTAGCCGGTGCGCGCCTCGCACCATGCGGCGAACAGGCGCTCGGCCGCCTCGCCTTCTTCCCACTGCACCGCGTCGTACTCGCTGCGGAAGCTTTGCGTCACCACATCCGGCCGGTACCACAGCACCTGCTGGTAGAAATCGCGCCAGATCAGTTCGTTGAGCCAGACCTCGGCGCCTTCGTTGGCCTGTTCCTGCGCAAAGCGCGCCAGCTCGCGGATCGAAATGGTGCCAAAGCGCAGGTGGATCGAGAGGTAGGAGACGCCTTTCACCGCCGGGAAGTCGCGCGCGCGGCCGTAGTCGGCGATTCGCTGGCGGAAGTCGTCGAACAGTTGCCGCGCGCCGCGCATGCCGCAGGGCAGCTTCAGTTCGGCGAGGTTGCTTGGGGCAAAACCCAATTCGGCCAGGCTCGGGATCGACGCGGCGGGCGGCGCGGCAAGGTGGGCGGCATAGCGCTCAACCGGATAGGCCTTGAGATGGAAGGGCGTGAGTGCCTTGCGCCAGGCGTTGCGGTAGGGCGTGAACACCGAGAAAGGTTTGCCGGCGCCGGTGAGTACCTCGCTTTTCTCGAAGATCACCTGGTCCTTGAATGTGTGGAAGGCGAGCCCGGCGGCACCGAGCGCGCCGCGCACCGCATCGTCGCGTGCCAGCGCAGCCGGCTCGTAGTCGTGGTTGGCATACACCGCCGACGCGCCCAGTTCCAGCGCGAGCGGCGGGATCGCCTCACGCGCATCGGCGTGCCGCACGATCAGGCCGCCGCCCCGTGCGCGCAAGGCGGCATCGAGTTCGATCAGGCTCGCGTGGATGAACTCGACTCGGCGGTCGCGGCGGCTCGGCAGCGCATCGAGGATCGCGCGGTCGAAGACGAAGGCGCAGTACACCTGCGTGTGCGCCTTGAGTGCGTGGTAGAGCGCGGCGTGGTCGTGGTCGCGCAGATCGCGGCGGAACCACACAAGGGCAGCGGACATGTCAGCTCGCAAAGAGAGGGTGGCTCAAAGACAACGGGGGCGTTGGCGAGTTCAGTCGCACGCTGCTCGCGTCGCAGCCTGCGGGCGTTGCGGCGGCTTAGCGTTCGGTGTCGCGGCTGGCGTGTTCGAGGGTGAATTCACGGCTGTCCCACACGCTGCCATCGGGGCTGCGCAGTTCCAGCCGGTAGCGGCCGGCGGGCGGCGCCCAGATGATGCGCGGACCTTCGCCGAGCAACTCGCCGTCGGCCCACCAACGGCCGCCGCGCGCAGCGGGCGTGGCCTCGAGCACCAGCGATTCGCCCGGATGCAGCACCACCAGCTGGGTGCTTGCTTGCGGGTGCAGGATCTGGCGCTCGCCGGTGGCAAATTCCGGTGGTGAGGACAAGGCGACTTCGGTGCCGCGCAGGAACCACTCGCGCCGCGCGGGTTCGATCGGCGGATCGAAGGCCACCACCGTGTTGAGCACACTGGCGGGCGTGCGCGGCGCGCGCGAAACTGGCAACGCGAGCTGGCGCTGCACTTCGCGCAGCCCGCGGCTGGCCAGCCGCGCCGGGTGTTCGCTGCCGCCGCCACTGCCGGCCACCAGCACCGCAATCGCGTAGCGTTCGCCGCCGCTGAAGGCAATGCTGGTTTCGTTGCCCGGATCGCTCATCCGCCACACCGTCTGCCAGCCCGATTCGGGGCTCAGCAGTTCGCTTGCGCCGCCGCGCTGGGCAAGATCGGCCAGCCATTCGCCGACGATGTAGCTGGTGTCGGCGCGCCACAGCTTGCGCGCCGGCGCGGGCGGGGTGTCGCTCAACCAGCGCAGCGCCTGCCATTGCCCGCCGGTGCTGAAGGGGCGCAGCGCCTGGGTGGCCTGCAGCAGGTTCATTTCGGGCGCGGCGGTCGGATCGCGCGGCAGGTCGATGCCGGCTTGCCGCATCCGGTCGAGCGGCAGTTCGGCCAGGCCCAGCAGCGGCGCGATCGGGTTGGCTTCGGCGTGCTGCACCAGCATCCGCAGGCTGCGCCAGGGCGCTTCGCCCTCGCTGCTGATCGGCAGCAGGCTGGCGCCGTGGGCGAGCTTGCGCTCGACCAGGTTGGCGGCGGCGAAGGGCATCCACAGCGCCGGCTGCATGCTGCGCACGCCGGCCACCGCGTCGATGTCGTCGGGCTCCAGGCCGCCGACCCAGGCACGTACGCTGCCATCGGCCTGGTCCACGACGATGGCGGCGCTCGCCGTGATGCGCCGCGCGGATACCTGCAGCGCGTGGCGCAGTGCTTCGGTGGCGGCTTGCTGTGTGGCGCTGTCGAGCGTGCTGACGATGCGCTCGCCCCCGTTGTGCAGCAGGCGCCGCGCAAGCTGTGGGGCAAGCGTGAAACGCGGCCGGTTGCGCGGGGTATCGAGCCGTGGCGCCAGCTCGCTGACGCGCGGGCAGAGATTGGCCGCGTTCATCTTGCGTGCGCGGGCGCAGGCGCGCTTGGCGATGCGGTCGGCGCGGGCGTTGGGGCTGGGCAGCAGGGCGGTGACCAGCAGCGCCTCGGGGCGGTCGAGCGAGCCAGGGGTCTTGCCGAAGAACACCGCGCTGGCGGCATGCACGCCCTGCAGATCGCCGCGGAAGGGCGCCAGGTTGAGGTAGGCCTCAAGGATCTGTGCCTTGGTCCAGCGCGCTTCGAGTTCCTGCGCGGCGAGGCCCTGATCCCACTTCTGCCCGTAGCTGCGGCGCCCGCCGGGGGTGTTGGGCAGCGCAATGGCGGGGTCGAGCAGGCCGGCCAGTTGCATTGTCAGGGTTGAGCCGCCGCGCTTGTTGTCGTGCCACAGGTTGTGCCACAGCGAGCCGACGAAGGCGCGCCAGTCCACGCCTTCGTGTTCGAAGAAGCGGCGGTCTTCAGCGGCGATCAGGGCTTCGCGCAGCGCGGGGGAGAACTGCGCCAGCGGCACCCATTCGAAGCGCCGTACCTTGAGGTTGAAACGCAGATCGGCAAGCGGCTCGCCGTTGCGGTCTAGCAGCAGCGCGTCAGAGGGCTGATGCGCGGCGCGCACCTGCTCGAAGCTGGGGAGCTGTGCCTGCGCGGCGCCGCACAGCAGCGCCAGCATGCAGGCGATCCGGCGCACACACCGCATGAGGCTAGATCAGCCCCTTCGCGACGGCCACCACGCGCGCATCGCGCACGCGGCGCGGGATCTCGCTTTTATCCATGCACAGTTTGGCAACCGCGCCGGCATCCACCGCACGGGCCCGTTCGAGTGCCTTGACGATGCGATCGAGCGGCACGCGCGGCACCAGATGGGCGGCGCTGGCCAGTAGTTCGGCAAAGCGGCTGCCACGGCGCCAGGCGTCGCAACGGTCGAACAGCGCGATCAGCGTGGGCGCATCGAGCGCGGCGGTTTTCTCGAAGAGTTGTTGCTCACTCCACAGCAGCTCGGCCAGTTCGCGGCATTCAGTGGGCACACGCAGATCGATGCAGATGGCTTCGACCGATGCAACACTGTCGAGCGCCGCGGCCAGCAGCGCAAAGCGCCCTTCGAGCGGCAGCGTGCCGGCGTGATCGAGCCGGTGTGCGATCAGCTTGCCGGCCCGCGCCCACGCGCTCTGCATGGCCGGCGCAAGCCGCGCGAGTGCGCCACACTGCGAGAGCACCTCGAACATGCGCGAAGGATGCGCGCTCATCAGCCCGCGCGAGACTTCCTGCCAAACGCGTTCAGGCACCAGGTGGTCCACCTCGCCGGCATCCACCATCTGCCGCATCAGCGTCATGGTTTCGTCGGCCACGCTGAAATCGGCAAAGCGTGCGGCAAAGCGCGCCAGACGCAGGATGCGCACCGGGTCTTCGGAAAATGCCGGGCTGACATGGCGCAGCACTTTGGCCGCCAGATCGCGCTGGCCGCCCCAGGGGTCGAACAGCTGGCCGGTGGCTTCGTCGCGCGCCATCGCGTTGATCGTCAGATCGCGCCGCTGAAGGTCTTGCTCAAGGCTCACGTCGGGCGCGGCATGGACGCTGAAGCCGTGGTAGCCGGGGCCAGTCTTGCGCTCGGTACGGGCCAGTGCGTATTCCTCGTGCGACTGCGGATGCAGGAACACCGGAAAGTCGCGCCCCACCGGCTTGAAACCCTTGGCGATCATGGCTTCGGGACTGGCGCCGACGACCACCCAGTCGCGGTCGGCAATCGGCAGGCCGAGCAGGGCATCGCGGACGGCGCCGCCGACGACGTAGGCTTTCATCAGGCGGGCAATTCGTCGGAGGGCACGATCTCGGTTTCGGCCAGCGCACCGGCTTGCCATTCGCGCATCGCGGGGTGGGCGAGCATGGTCGCAAGGTAAGCGCCGGCTTCGCCGGTGGGTTCGACGCCATAGCTCATGAAACGGAAGCACACCGGGGCGAACATTGCGTCGGCGGCCGAAAAGGCGCCGAACAGGTAGGGCCCTTGTTTGGCATAGCGGCGGCGGCAATCAAGCCAGATCGCGATGATGCGGGCGATGTCGGCTTCCGAGGCCGGCGTGCGGCCACGGCCGGGCAGGCTGCGGCGGATGTTCATCGGCATCTGGCTGCGCAGTGCCGCAAAGCCCGAATGCATTTCTGCGCAAACCGCGCGGGCGTGGGCCCTTTGCGTGCTGGTTGCGGGCCACAGCTGCGGAAAGCGCTCGGCCATGGTTTCGATGATCGCGAGCGAATCCCACACGACGAGCGGGCCATCGATCAGGCAGGGCACCTTGCCCGAGGGCGAATGCGCAAGGATGCGTTCCTGCGTATCCGCCTGATCAAGCAGCACGCGGACTTCTTCGAAGGGCTGGCCGACCGCGCGCAGGCCGATCCATGCGCGCAGCGACCAGGACGAGTAGTTCTTGTTGGCGATGACGAGTTTCATCCGTGTGCCTTGGCTCAGGGGTTGCGATCGCTGGAAGCGCGCATGGCCGGGTAGCGCCCGCGCAGGGTTTTCTGGCCCAGCCATGCCGGCGCCACCGCTTCGAGCGCGGTGGGCACCAGGCCGAAGGGCTGCGGCGCGCCCTTGGCGACGTTGTCCGAATCCATCGAACGCACGTTGTCCGGGCTCATCAGGCCGCCCGGCAGCCACGACAGCACGGTGGCCTGCAGCATTGCGAGACTGCGCGGCAGCGGCAGCACCAGCGTGCGCTTGCCCGCCTGCCGGCTGGCGTAGCGCACCAGTTCAGCCAGCGTGTAGACCGCCGGCCCGGCCAGTTCGTGGGTCTCACCGATGCCGCGGTCTTCTTCCAGCGCGGCCAGAATCGCACGGCTCACATCGCCGACGAACACCGGCTGGAAGCGTGCCTTCGCACCGCCCAGGGGCAGGACCGGAACGCTCGCGAGCGTGGCGAACAGGTTGAGGAAGCGGTCTTCCGGGCCGAACACCACCGAGGGGCGCAGGATGGTCCAGCGCAGGCCTGCAGCGCTTTCGCGAATCGCGGCTTCGCCGGCGGCCTTGGAGCGTTGGTATTCCGATGGGCCGTTCGCATCGGCGCCCAGTGCGCTGATGTGCACCAGCCGCGTGACCCCGGCTGCGCTGGCTGCGGCCACGATGCGGCGCGGCAGATCGACATGGGCACGGGCAAAGTCGCGGCCATAGGGTTGGCCGGCAGGCGAATGCAGCACGCCAACGAAATTCACCACCGCATCGACGCCGCGCATCAGGGTTTCGAGGCTGCCTTCGGCGTAGATGTCGGTTTCCACCACCTCGACCGTTGGCAGCGGGTAAAGCGCCTGGGCACGTTCGCGCCGGCGCGTCGGCACCACGACGCGAACCCCGCGCCGGCTGAGCTGGTTGGCAAGGTGGCGGCCAAGGAATCCGGAACCGCCGATCAGGAGAACGCTTTTGAGTTGCATGCTTCGCTCTGGGGCTACTTCAAGGTGGGTTGGCGCCGTCACCCGACGGCATGGTGTTCAGTTCGGCCGCATCGTAACCAAGCGTGCCGGCCGGCTGGATGATGCCCAGGCGCTGCTTGAGCGATTGCGGTTTGCCGGTCAGCACGGCCGCGTAGGCGACCGAGTTGGCGAGCACTTTCTTCACATAGTCACGGGTTTCAGAGAGCGGAATGGTTTCCGCGAAGACCGCGCCTTCCATCGGGCTGCTCGCCTTCCAGCGCGGGATGCGGCCGGGCCCGGCGTTGTACGCCGCCGATGCCAGCGCTGGATTGCCGTCGAGTTTGTCGAGCACCATCTTGAGGTAGGCGGTGCCCAGCATGATGTTGGTGTCCATGTCATAGGCCTGCCCGCGTGAGTACGGCACGCCGAGCTTCTTGGCGACATAGGTGGCGGTGCCGGGCATCACCTGCATCAGGCCCTGCGCGCCGGCGGACGAGCGCGCGGCCGTGACGAAGCGGCTTTCCTGCCGGATCAGGCCATAGACCCAGAAGACGTCGAGCCCCCAGCGCTTGGTGGCGGGTTCGACCTTGTCGAAGTGCGGGACGAGGTAGCGCAGGCCGTAATCGTGCTCGGTCTGGGTGCGATCGGCGCTGTAGATGGCGCGGTCGTAGAGCTGTTCGCGGCGGGCCAGTTCGGCGGCGGCGAGCAGGGTGCGGTCGTCGGCGCCCCGCATCGCCCAGTTCCATTCGCGCACGCCGTCCACGCGGCCATCCAGGCGGAACAGCGCGAGCGAGCGGCGGATCGACACATCGGATTCGACCTTGGCGATCTCGCTGCGGCTGGGCGGCTTGGCGCCGCGCGGCGCGACGAAGGGGCGGCCCAGTTCTTCGCCGGCCAGCATGCCGTAGAAGCTGGGCGTATCGGCAATCCGTTCGAGCTCTTCGCGGCCCTGCGCGACGCGCTTGGTTTCGAGCAGGGCGCGCCCGTACCAGTAGATCCATTCCGGCTGCTTGCGCTGTGAGGGCGGCATTGCTTCGATGGCACGGCGCACTTCACCCCAAGCGTTGTTGCGCAAGGCGGCACGGACCTGCCAGGCGCGCGATTCTTCAGACAGCGGGGCGCTGCCTGCAGCCCGGTACCAGGCTAGCGCTTCGGGTTGATTGCCGCGCGCGGCCTGCCAGCCCAGCACCCCCGAGAGCCACGCCCGATCGCCGGGCGAGAGCGATGTGCCGAGCGCTTCAACGCGGGCGGCCGCGCCGCTGTAGTCGGTCTGTGCCAGGCGTGCGAGCGCCAGCACGGTGATCTCACGTTGCGTCCGGTTATTGATGCCGAGGTTCTTGCTGAGCCAGCGCAGCGGTTTGTCGAGCGCTTCGCTCACTGCCGTGGCGGGCGCGCCCGGTGGTGGCAGGGTAGCGACGGTGGCTGCGGCGGCGCCGTAACGGCGCGCGTCGACCAGGCGGCGTGCGCGCTGCCAGATCGCGTCTTCAGACTTGCTCACCGCCACGGCGGCGATCACCGGGGTGCAGGCCTCGCCGGGCTCGGCCGTGCTGTCCCACTGCGCTTCGGCATCCTTGAGCGCATGGGGGTCGCCCTGATTGAAGCGCGCCTGCAGCGTCCAGCAGTTCATTTCCTGATCGGGCTGGCGCAGCATGGCGCTCTCGCGCAGCACCAGATCCCAGCGTTGCGCGCGTGCCGCGGCGCGAATCCAGTCGTTGCGGGCCCGTTCGGCCAGCAGGGTGCCTTCTTCCCGCGCGGTGAAAGCGGCCAGGTCGGCATCGACATCGTCCTTGCGCGCCAGGCGCACGCTCAGCGCCCAGTAGTCGATGTAGGCGTCGAGCGGATCGCCGTCGCGCTGGCCGGCAAGCTGGTGCAGCCGTGCCAGATCACCCGCGCGCGCGGCTTCGCGGCCGGCGAGAAAGCGTTCATCACCGCCGGCGGCACTGGCCAGTTGAACCGCGCCCAGCGCGATCACCATGCACAACACCTGCTTCATTCCGTAAACTCCAAATTGCTGCCGTATGCCGGCGCCATTGGGTGCCGGGCTTTGATTCTGCCAAAGGATAGCACTTTGACAACCGCCTTCAGTGTTCCGGAAGCCGCGCCGGACAAGGCTTTGCGGCGCGAAATGCGGCGCCGCGCGATTGCTGCGCGCGAGGCGCTGGATGCCCAGGTGCGGCACTCGTCCACGCAGGCCCTGTGCCGCGCGCTCGACGCCTTGCTTGCCCGCTTGCACCCGCAGGTGCTGGCTTTCTGCTGGCCTTACCGTGGCGAAGCCGACCTGACCGACTGGATCGCTGGCTGGTTGGCCGCGGCGCCCGATCGCGTTGCGGCGCTCCCGGTGGTGCAGGCTTCGCAGGCACCGTTGGCGTTTTCGCGCTGGGTGCCGGGTGATCCGATGCGCCCCGATGCGTTCGGCATTCCGGTTCCAGCCAAGTTCCAGCCGCTCGATCCTGATCTGCTGCTGGTGCCGCTCAACGCCTTTGACGACAAGGGGTTCAGACTTGGCTACGGGGGCGGTTTCTTTGATCGCACGCTGGCCGCGCGTGCCGGCTTGGTCCGCACCGTGGGGGTGGGCTTCGAGCTTGGTCGCGTCGAGAGCATCCTGCCCGAAGCGCATGATCGGCCGCTTGACTGGATCGTGACAGAACGAGGCACGTTCGGCCCGTTTTCCGGCGGATAGCGCTTTTGATCCGCTTGCTTGCGCGAAGCGGGGGCGGCGTGCACCATTCGCGCCTTGTAATCCCGAGCTGCATTGATGTCCCTTGAATCTTTTGTCGCCTGGCTGATTTGCGGGTTTGCGCGGATCCTCACCGGCGTACAGGCTCGCTGGCTGGGCTGCGCACCTGCGCCGGCCCAGCGCATCTATTTCGCGAATCACTCCAGCCATGTCGATTTCGTCCTGATCTGGGCAAGCCTGCCCAAGCGGCTGCGCATGCAGACGCGGCCGGTGGCGGGGTCGGACTACTGGGAAAAGTCGCCGGTGCGGCGCTTCCTGATCCACAAGGTCTTCCGCGCGGTGCTGGTCGATCGCTCGCGTTCCGGTGGCGAAGACCCGCTGGAGGTGATGCGCAAGGCGCTCGATGCCGGCGATTCCTTGATCATCTTCCCCGAAGGCACGCGCAACCTGGGCGATGAGCTGCTGCCCTTCAAGGCGGGGCTTTTCCACCTGGCTGAAAGCCACCCGCAGGTTGAGCTTGTGCCGGTTTGGCTGGCCAACCTCAACCGCGTCTTGCCCAAGGGCCAGATCCTGCCGGTGCCCTTGATCTGCACCGTGGGCTTTGGCGAGCCGATGGGGCTGGCGCAGGACGAGGATCGCGATGAATTCCTGCACCGCGCGCGCAGCGTGCTGCAATCGTGGGCGCCCAAGGGCGAGGAGCCGCTCGAATGATGGGCTTTGATCTGAGCAAGCTGCCCGTGCCGCCGTGGACCGGGCCCAACATGGGGCCGCGCGAGACCACCGCCTTGCTGTTCGGCGGTGTCTTCCTGGTGCTGATCCTGGCAACCCTGTTCGGCCGCTACCTGAGGCGGCGCGTGCGCGGCCGCCGCGTGGGGGTGATCGAGAGCTACATCGCGCGCGTGCGGGGCTGGTGGATCATGGTGGCGTGGATCGGCGTCGCGTTTCTTGCCGGGCGCAAGGGCGTTGCGTTGTTGTTCGCGTTTGCCTCGTTCGGCACGCTGCGTGAGTTCATCACCCTGTCGCCAACGCGACTGGGCGATCACTGGACCCTGCTGGCCGCATTCTTCCTGGTCTTGCCGCTGCACTACCTGGGGGTCTGGCACGGCTGGCTGATGTTCACCGACCTGTGGGTGCCGGTCTTCGCCTTCCTCTTCCTGCCTATCATTTCCGCCCTGCGCGGCGACGCCAAGCGTTTCATGGACCGAGCCGCCAACGTGCAGTGGGGCTTGATGATCTGCGTGTATTGCCTGGCCAACGTGCCGCAATTGCTCGGCTTGCGGATTCACGGCTACGGCGGCCGGCAGCTCCTGCTGATTGCCTTCCTGGTCATCGTGGTGCAAAGCGGCGATGTGTTGCAGAAGTTCTTCTCGGCACGCCTTGGGCGTACCCCGGCGGCGCCCGGCATTTCGCTGACGCGTACCTGGGAAGGCCTGGTGCTGGGTGGGTTCGGCGCCGCCATCCTCGGAGCGATACTGGCCTGGATTACGCCGTTTGGCGTGTGGGCCGCTTTCGGCATCGCGCTGGCGGCAACCTGGATGGGCTTCCTTGGCAGCCTGGTGATGACCGCAATCAAACGCGACCGCGGGGTGCGCTACTGGGGGCACTCGATCGTTGGCCACGGCGGCATGCTGGATCGCGTGGCGCCGGTGGCTTTCGCAGCACCGATCTACTTTCACCTGGTGCGTTACTTCTACGCGAGCTGATTGGCGTCAGCGCGGGAATGAAAAAGGCCGGCTTCACGCCGGCCTTTTTTTCTTGCGGTGACGCTCAGGCGAGGGCCGGGCGTTGATTGGTCAGCAGGTACTCGATCAGTTCGCGCACCGAGCGCATCTCGGTACCGAAGGGTAGCGAACCCTTGCCGCGGAAGAACAAGCCCTTGGCCAGATCGCCTTTCACGGCATGCGCAAGCTGGTTGTCGATGCAGAACTGGCCGAACTTCGAGAGCTTGTCGCGCAAACCGCACTGGAGCAGGCAATCCCAGTTCAGCGTGCAGCTGCGCTCGCCGCCTTCGCGTGTTGCAGCGTTCTGCAACTTTTCTTCGCGCTTGAGGTAGTTCATCAGCCAGGGGGTGGCGACGGCGCGCGCGGGCAGGCCGGCGCAACTGGTGAACTCGACGATGTCCTTGTCCTCGGCGCCCATCAGCACGCGCTTGAATCCGTCGGCCGCATCGCCTTCGTGGGTGACGGCAAAGGCCGTGCCCAGCTGGACGGCGGAGCCGCCGATTTCCATGATGCGCCGCACCTTGTCGTGCGAGTCGATGCCGCCCGCGGGAATCAGCGGAATCTGTTCGGACGCCAGGCCCAATCCGTGCAGCGTCTCAAGACACTCCGGTACAACCTTCTCGAAATCGAAGCGTGCGTCCTGGGTGCCGGCGACGTTGGCGGCGCCCAGATGGCCGCCTGCCCAGCCGGGGTGCTCCAGCACGATTGCATCGGGCAGGCGGTTCTTCTTCATCCAGCGCTTGAGCACGACGCTGACGCCGCGCGCATCCGAGAGGATCGGGATCAGTGCGATGTCCGGATGGTCGGCGGTCAGATCGGGCAGATCGAGCGGCAGGCCTGCGCCCATCACGATCGCGTCGGCGCCGCTGCGGCAGGCCTGACGCACGCAGTCGGCGTACTGGCTGACTGCACGCATGACATTCACTGCGACCACGCCCATGCCTTTGGCGATTTCGCGGGCTGCCGCAATTTCGCGGTCCAGGGCGGTGAGGTTGGCCGCTTCGATCGTGGCCTTGTCGCGGCAGCGCGCGGTGGCTGCATCCAGGTCCGGGTGCATGCGACGCAGATCAACACTGGCGATCGTGCCAACGCCGCCAAGGGCCGCCACGGCGCCCGCCAGGCGGTGGGCCGAGATGCCGACGCCCATGCCACCCTGCACAATCGGCAGCAGTTGTTTGCCGCGCAGCACAAGTGGCTTGAAGGCATGTTCAATCATCGACATCAGCGCAATCCTCTTGGGGGAAAAGCTTGCGACTGTTGCATTGCGATGACAGTGCGGCCTTGATCCGTCGCAAACCGTGTCGGATCGTCGGTGCGGTGGTGCGTGCGCTGTCTGATCAGTGCCGAAGAGTGGTGAATGTGTGGCGCTTGAGCGCCCGCTCAGGGGGCGGGCGCCGACTGGCTCACGCTTTTGCTAACATCCGCCGCCGGCTGAGCTGGCGCGGTGGGCGCTTGAGGCAAATACAGCGGGCCCTTGATGCCACATGCAGCCAGAATCAGGGCTGAGGCGCAAAGCAGGGCAAGTGTCGGACGGCGGGGCATACGGTTTCCAGTAACGGGTAAGCGCCCGGGTTCGATCAAGCTGGAATGATTGGCATGCTCGGCGGCCTGGCGCCAAGCCGTTCGCAGCGGTTCTGTCCGGGATGGCCGGATGCTAGCAGATAGGAAATGCGATGGACGAAACCGAGTTCAATTCCCTGGCCGAGCGTACCTTGGCGCAGATCGAAGATGCCTTCGAGCAGGCGGGGATAGACATTGAAGTGCAGCCGGGCGGTGTCCTGCAGATCGAATTTGATGATGGCAGTCAGATGATCATCAATCGACACAGCGCAGCGCGCGAGATCTGGGTGGCAGCGAAGCTCGGCGGATTCCACTTCAGGCCCGATGCCGGGCGCTGGATAGGCACGCGTGATGGAGCCGATCTGTGGCAGGCGCTCGAGCGCCTCGCCGCGGCCCAGGCGGGCATGCCGGTGAAGCTGGCGCCCGCCTGAGATGGGGCCTTAGCCGGTCACTTCGTTAGGCGTTGTGATCGGCTTCGGGTGCGGTTGATCAGGCACGACCGATGGCACCGGCGGCGCTGAAACAGGCTCGCTCTGCTGCGCCCCGGTTTCGCCTTCGATCGGGATTTCGCTATCGGGCGGCGCCTCGCCGAGGCGTTCTTCATACACGAAGTCCTCACGCCCGTCTGAGGTGGTGACAGGTACAAGTCCGCCAGGGGGTGGCAGCTGCTTGTTGGGCACGCCCTGCAGCGCCTTCGCCATGAAGTTGATCCAGACCGGCAGCGCTGCAGCGCCACCGGTTTCGCCAGAGCCGAGCTTTCGCGGGTTGTCGTAACCGATCCAGGCGATGCCGACCAGGCTTGGCTGGTAGCCACAGAACCATGCATCGACGTATTCGTTGGTCGTACCGGTCTTGCCTGCCAGGTCGTCACGCTTGAGTGCGAGCGCCTTGGTTGCGGTGCCGCGCCGCACGACATCCTTCATCATGCTGTCCATGAGCCAGGCATTGCGTGGGTCGATCACGCGCGGGGCGCCATTGCTTGCGCTGGCTGTCTGGGTGCGGGCGAGTACGCGGCCGCTGCTGTCCTGCATCTCTTTGACGATGAAAGGCTGAACGCGGAAGCCCCCGTTTGCAAAAACCGAGTAGGCCTGCGCCATCTGCCAGGGGGTCACCGAGCCGGCGCCGAGCGCCATCGTCAGGTAGGCCGGGTGCTTCTCGGGGTCGAAGCCGAATCGCGCGGCGTAGTCTTGCGCGTACTGCGGCCCGATCGAGTTGAGCAAGCGGATCGAGACCATGTTCTTCGAGCGGGCAAGTGCTGCGCGAATCGACATCGGCCCATCGTATTTGCCGTCGTAGTTCTTGGGTTCCCATGCCTGGCTGCCGGTCTGGCCAGAGGAGAACGACAGCGGGGCGTCGTCCACGATGCTGCTCGGGCCGTACCCCTTTTCCAGTGCGGCGGAATAGATGAAGGGCTTGAAGCTTGAGCCGGGCTGACGCCAGGCCTGCGTCACATGGTTGAACTTGTTGCGGTTGAAGTCGAACCCGCCAGCGAGTGCGATGACTTCCCCGGAATTCGGGTCAACGGCGACGAAAGCACCTTCTACTTCTGGCACCTGCACGATCTCCCAACCCTTGCTGCCGAGAGCAATCCGGATCACCGCCCCGCGGCGCAGCCGCTTAGCCGGGGCAGCGTTTTCGGCCAGCATCGGCGATGCAAATCGCAGGCTTGGGCCGGTAAACGTCAGCACTTCACCCCCCCGCTTGTAGGCGCGAATGCCCTTGCTGTTCGCCTCCAGCACGATCGCCGGCAGCATTTCGCCATTGTCCGGATAGTCCTCGAGCAGGACGTCGAGTTGCTCATCGCTGTCGGACTTCACACTCGCCATGTCGACGAAGGCTTCCGCGCCGCGGAACGCATGGCGACGCTCGTAATCGAGTAGGCCGCGCCGCAAGGCCAGGTATGCCGCTTCCTGCTCCGCCGACTTTACCGTGGTGATTACGCGAATGCCGGCCGTGTAGGCAGCGTCCTTGAACTGGTCGACCGCCATCTGACGGGCCATTTCGGCGACGTATTCGCCGTGCACCGGATAACTCTCGCCGCCGCCTCTGATCACCTTCACCTGGGTTTTGAGCGCTTCGGCGTACTGCGCCTGGTCGATGTACTTGAGTTCGAGCATGCGCCGCAACACATAGTGCTGGCGTTGGATGGCACGCGTAGGGTTACTGACGGGGTTGTACGCCGAAGGCGCCTTGGGCAGTCCCGCCAGCATAGCGGCCTCGGCAATGCTCAACTCTTTCAAATTTTTGCCGTAATAGGCCTTGGCGGCCGCGGCGAAGCCATACGAGCGTTGTCCGAGGTAGATCTGGTTGAAGTACAACTCGAGGATCTGATCTTTGCTCAAGTTCTTCTCGATCTTGATCGACAGAAGAATCTCGTAGAGCTTGCGAGAGTAGCTTTTCTCGCGGGTCAAGAAGAAGTTGCGCGCAACCTGCATCGTGATCGTGCTTGCGCCTTGGCGTTTGCCGCCAGAAGTCAGATTGGCGACCGCAGCACGGGCGAATCCAGCAAAGTCTACTCCGCCGTGCTCGTAGAACCGATCGTCTTCTGCGGCCAGCACGGCATTTTTGAGGTGAGCCGGAACGTCTGCGATTTTTGCGAAGGTCCTGCGCTCTTCGCCGAACTCACCGATCAGCTGTCCGTCGGCGGTGAATATGCGGAGGGGAATGCGAGGCCGGTAGTCAGTCAGAACCTCAAGGGTCGGTAGCTTGGGCCAAGCGAACGCGACCGCGAGTCCGACGCTTGCGGCCGCCAGCAGAAGCAAGCCGACGAATATCGCAAATATGTAAGTTGCAAGGCGCATGGTTCAGAAGGGTAGGCAGGACGCCGGATTATAGTGGAGACAAGGCTTTCAGCCGACCAATCATTCCTGTTTCATACTTTTGGCTTTACATAAGCTGAAAGATGCTGCTAGGATTTCAAGTAAATTGTGGCAATTGTGCCTAATTTGTTGATTAAAAAGGGCATTTTCCCGTGATCGACTTCTCTTCGATCTTCGCCGGAAAAGCGCGGCCGCTGATCGGTCTGGACATCTCGTCTTCAGCCGTAAAGCTGGTCGAGTTGTCCGACGTCAACGGCCGTCAGCGACGGCTGGAGCGTTATGCGATTGAACCCTTGCCGCGCGATGCCGTGAGCGATGGGAATATTGCTCAGCTTGATGTAGTCGCAGACGCGGTGCGTCGTGCTTGGAAGCGGCTGTCTACCACCACTCGTAGTGTCGCTATGGCCTTGCCAGCGGGCGCGGTGATCACCAAAAAGATCATTCTGCCCGCGGGGCTACGCGAAACGGACATGGAGGTGCAGGTCGAGTCCGAGGCGAATCAGTACATCCCGTTTGCGATTGAAGAGGTCAACCTCGATTTTCAGGTGCTTGGCCCTGCGCCGGGTGGCGAGGACGAAGTCGAAGTCATGATCGCCGCTTCACGCAAGGAAAAGGTCGAAGACCGGATCGCGGTGGCCGAGGCTGCGGGCTTGAAGCCGATAGTGATGGATGTCGAGTCCTTCGCCGCACAAGCCTCACTTGAGCTGATTCGCGCTCAGTTGCCCGAGGGTGGCAAGAACCGGATCGTCGCCCTCGTCGATGCCGGTGCCAACATGCTGAAGACGACTGTTTTCCGCAATGAGCAGCAACTTTATACGCGTGAGCAGGCCTTCGGCGGGAATCAGCTCACCCAAGACATTGCCCGGCAGTATGGGATGAACGCCGACGAGGCCGAGTCTGCCAAGCGAACCGGCAGTCTCCCTGAAAACTATGAAGTCGAGTTGCTGCGCCCGTTCATGGACAGCCTTGCACTCGAGGTGTCGCGCGCGCTTCAATTCTTCTTCACTTCAACCACGTTCAATCAGGTCGATCATGTAATCCTCGCAGGTGGTTGTGCGGTGATTCCGGGACTTGATCAGGTGGTGGCTGCGAGAACACAGATCCCAACTGTGATCGCAAACCCGTTTTCAGGTATGGCATTGGCTCAGCGAATCAGACCGAAAAGCCTTTCTGGCGATGCTGCCGCACTTATCGTTGCATGCGGGCTTGCAATGCGGAGGTTCGACGAATGATCCGCATTAACCTTCTCCCTCATCGTGAAGAGGCACGAAAGTTCCGGCGCCAGCAGTTCTATGCCTTTAGCGTTGCGGCGCTGATCCTGGGGGCACTGCTGGCGCTTGTGGTTCATTCGTACAACGTTTCCCGCATTGAGGCACAGCAAGCCGATAACGACTTCCTGAAAAGCGAAATTGCCAAGCTCGATAAAGACATCGCTGAAATTCAGCGTCTGAGAGAGCAAACGCAAGCACTGCTTTCCCGTAAGCAAGTGATCGAGTTGTTGCAGAGCCATCGGGCTGAAACAGTCCACGTATTCAATGAATTGGCGAGGCTTGTCCCTGAAGGCGTGTATCTTGGATGTGCTCCTTCTGGCCAAAGTGCCAGGCCAGACTGCAAAAGCATTAAGCAGACCGGTTTGAAGATCACGATCACGGGTATTACGCAGTCGAATGCGCGTGTTTCGACCCTCATGCGGAATCTTGAGGCTTCGCCGATATTTGCGAGTCCCCAGCTTGTGAAGATTGAGGCGCAGGAAATCAACAAGCGCCGCGTCTCGGAGTTCGTGCTTGAAGTCTCAATCGAACGGGCGGCTGAAGAGGGCGATAAGTCTGCCGGCGCGAAGGTGGAGGCGAAGCAATGAAGAGTGACGCGCTGAATCAAATTCGCAATATCCGGTTGGATCGTCTGGCCCAGGATTTCAGGGGGCTTGATCCGAATGACCCAGGACTTTGGCCGCTGGCGCCACGGGTAGCAGTGCTGGTTGCGCTGCTTCTCGCTGTGCTAGGGCTTGCATGGTGGTTTGATTGGAAACCACAAGGGGAAGAGTTGGAACAGAAGCGCCAGGAAGAGGTTCAACTCAAAGAGGAGTGGCTCTCAAAGAAGCGCCAGGCGGTGAATCTTGATGAATATCGGCGGCAACTGACCGAGATAGATCGACAGTTCGGCGCCCTGCTCAAGCAGTTGCCAAGCAAGACTGAAATGGAGAACCTGCTGATTGATGTCAATCAGGCGGGCTTGGGGCGCGGTTTGCTTTTTGAGCTTTGGAAGCCAGGCGCGGAGCAATTGCGCGATTTCTATGCAGAGGTGCCTGTCGCGCTCCGGCTGACTGGGGGATATCACGACCTCGGGAATTTTGTCGGCGATGTCGCAAAGCTCCCCCGAATCGTAACTCTCAATGATGTAGCGATCGAAGTTGGGAAGGACGGGCGGTTGAAGATGGATGCCACCGCAGTGACATATCGCTACCTTGATGATGCTGAGATCGCAAAGCAGAAGAAGGAAAAGGCGGACAAGGCAAAGGCGGCAGCCAAATGAGAATTGAACGGCATCTTGCACAGATATGTGTTCTGCTGAGTTTGGTCGTGCTTGGTGGGTGTGGCGCAGACGATCATTCTGGCGTGCGCAGTTGGATGGACGAGTCTGCAAAGGACATGAAAGGTCGCGTTCCTCCCCTCCCACAGATCAAAACATTCCCAGTCGTTGCGTATGAGAGTGGCGCATTAATCGATCCGTTCAAGCCAGCAAAGCTCGAGGCGGCGAAGGCTAGCGCTGGTGGCGGTGTTCGCCCGGACTTGAACCGCCGGCGCGAACCACTTGAAGCATTCCCACTCGAGAGCCTGCGCATGGTTGGGGTGCTTGAGATGAAAGGGAAGCTTCTAGCGATTGTTAATGCGAACGCGACGCTCTATCAAGTCGGCGTTGGCAACTATTTGGGTCAGAACTTTGGCGTGATTACCCAGGTGTCCGAGAGTGAAATCACGCTCAAGGAGCTTATTGAAGACACCAACGGTGATTGGGTCGAACGCGTCAATTCGCTGCTATTGCAGGAGGCAAAATAATGAAAAACGTTGTTCGGCTCGCGGCAGCCGTTTTCCTTGGTGCTATGGCGCTGGTGCCATACGGCGCGTCCGCCCAAGCTACGGCCGAGCCTGCCAATAGTATCGAGTCTTTTGGTGTGGCCAAACAGGGCGATGGCGTGGTTGTTCGAGTCACGATGAAGAAGCCTTTGGGCTCCGTGCCTGCGAGCTTTTCGGTGGCAAACCCCGCCCGAATCGCAATCGACTTTCCGTCAACAGTCAACGGAACGGGAAAGACGGGGCAGGTCATTAACGAGGGCGACCTCCGCAGCGCGAACATCGTACAAGCCGGAGACCGGACGCGTCTGGTATTGAACCTAAACCGTTCCCTGGCCTATGACGCTAGAGTTGAGGATCGGAATCTTTTCATCGTTTTGGCTGGCGCCAAACAGTCTGGAACTGCCGTTGAAACTACGCGGTTTGCCGAACCCGACAAGAAGGCGGCAAAAACCCATGCAATTCGTGACATCAACTTTCGAAGGGGGAAGGATGGCGAGGCACGGGTAGTTGTAGACCTGTCTGATCCGGGTGTTGGAATTGATATTCGGAATCAGGGCGCGAACCTTGTCATTGAGTTTGCGAAAGCAACCTTGCCCGATGGCCTAAGGAAGCGTCTTGACGTAACCGACTTTGCGACGCCTGTAACCTCAATTGTGACCTCGCCCGTTGGCCAGAATGTTCGTATGGTTATCTCGCCGAAGGGAAATTGGGAGCACAACGCTTATCAAAGTGAAAGCCAGTTTGTTGTTGAGGTCAAGCAGGTCCAAGAAGACCCAAGAAAGTTAGTGCAGGGGGCTAAGCAGAAATACGCCGGCGAAAAGCTTTCTTTGAACTTCCAAGCCATTGACGTTCGCTCCGTTCTCCAGGTCATCGCGGACTTTACAAACTTCAACATCATTACCAGCGATTCAGTGTCAGGTAACCTTACGCTAAGGCTCAAGGATGTTCCTTGGGATCAGGCCTTGGACATCATCCTCCAGGCCAAGGGCCTCGATATGAGGAAGAATGGGAATGTGATTTGGATTGCGCCACGCGAGGAACTCGCGACTCGCGAGCGGATGGAGTTCGAAGCCCAACAGACGATTACGACCTTGGAGCCAGTCAGAACCGAGAGCTTTCAGATAAATTATCACAAGGCAACGGCTGTTGCGGCCTTCTTGCGAACCACAGATCAGACCGTTCTGTCAAAACGTGGGAGCGTCGTGGTCGATGATAGAACGAACAAGCTCTTCGTCTCCGATATTGGCTCGCGTCTTGAAGATGTGCGCCGAATCATCACGGAAATTGACGTTCCGGTACGTCAGGTCCTGATCGAAGCGCAAATTGTCGAGGCGAGTGATGCCTTCACCCGTAACTTGGGCGTACGCATGGGGTATGGCGGAAGCGCCGGTGGCGTTGTTGGGCAGACTGCTGACGGGCGCAGCGTCGGCCGCAACAATTTTGGAGGTAGCATTGGTCAAACCGCTTACACCTCTGGTTTGACCGATACCAAAGTGGATTTGCTCAGTGCTCTTGGCGTAAATCTGCCTGCAGCGAGTATTGGCGCTACCGCGCCTGGTCAGTTTTCCTTTGTCCTTTGGAACAGCAATGCCACCCGTTTCTTGGCCTTGGAAATCTCCGCGCTCGAGGCCGATGGCCGCGGCAAAGTGATTTCGCGTCCGCGAGTCATGACGGCTGATCAGGTTGAGGCATTGATAGAACAAGGGGTTGAGCTTCCTTACCTTTCTTCCACCAGCTCTGGCGCGACGAGCGTCAGCTTTAAAAAGGCCAATCTCTCCCTGAAGGTGAAACCTCAAATCACCCCGGACGGGAAGGTTCTTATGTCGCTGGATGTCAACAAGGACACTCCGAATGCACAGTACTCAACGCTGACGGGTATTGCCATTGACACGAAGCATGTAAAGACAGAGGTGCTTGTTGAGAACGGTGGGACTGTAGTGATCGGTGGCATTTATACTCAAGAACTCAGAAACAAATCAAACAAGATTCCGTTCTTAGGTGACTTGCCCGTGGCGGGTTATCTATTCCGAGACTCATCAAAAACGGATGACAAGACAGAGCTATTGGTTTTTATTACCCCAAAGATCGTCTCCGAGCAGGCTACTGCGCGCTAAAGCGTTTTCTGCATAATTGGTTGTGTGAGGTTGATATGAAACGTATGTCTTGGCGCGAGCTGCTAACAACCGGTCTAGCAGCATTGCTGCTTGGAGGTTGTGGGGGTGGGTCGGATGACGCAAGCTTTCTTACCCCACCCGGATCTGGTTCCGGTGGTACGACAACAAAAGCGACTGTGTCGCTTTCTCTTACCGATGCCGTTGGTAACCCGACTACGACACTGGTTGCCGGTCAGCCCCTCACGGCGACCGCATCTGTGTACGATGACGCTGGCAATCCCGTAAGCGGCGCTGTTGTTACGTTCTCGTCGGATACGCAAATCGCCGTGCTTACGCCGACGACCGGAACGGCTTTGACGGATGGCTTCGGGGTTGCTCGAGTTCAGATGGCAATTGCTTCCGCTGCGACAGACGGTGGGGCGGGAACGTTGACTGCGAAAGTTACCGTAGGAACTGAAACCCCCGAGGCCAAAGTGGGGTTCTCTGTTTCGGCCCTTGGTTCTGGTGGATCGAGTGCGTCGCTTGGGATTGCCCTCGCTAATGCATCCGGTGCACCGACTACCAACTTGACAACGGGTGATACGCTCACCGCAACAGCTCGGCTGCTTGATGCATCTGGCAAGCCGATGGCGGGCGTCTTGGTCACGTTCAGGAGCAATTCCGCCTTGGTGTCGATTATTCCAAGTGCAGGAACCGCATTGACGGACGCGGCTGGTATTGCGAAAGTGCAGGTAACTTCAGCAAGCCCGACTGCTGCAGGAGCAGGCACGTTGATCGCCGAAGCGCCGGTCGGCGGATTGAGCGTTCAGGGTGCGATCAATTATATCGTGAGCGGCGGCGGGGCTGGTGTGCCGAGCCTCGGCCTCTCTCTTTTGGATGGGGCCGGCGCCGCGTCGACCAATTTGGCGGCAGGCCGTCCTCTTACCGCGTCAGCACAGGTCCGTGACGGAAGTGGTCGGCCAGTGCCCGGGCTCGTGGTGACCTTTAGTACCAATGCCTCTCTCGCTAAGTTCTCTCCGGCGTCTGGAACGGCGCTGACGGATTCTGCCGGTGTCGCGAAAGTTCAAGTGCTCGCTGCCAGCATCGACGCAGCGGGTGCTGCCGTCATGAACGCAAGCGTGGCAGTTGGGGGCGTGTCGGCTGACGGCAGTGTAAGTTACGCAGTCAGTCCGGGTGCTGTGACCCTACTGCCGCTCGTGATCTCGTCCAATTCGATTCAGGCGTACGGGACGACCGCGATTTCCGTCGAAGTTCAGGTCGACGGGAAGTTGAGTGAAACGCCGATCAGTGTGACCTTCACTTCTGGTTGTGCCGCCAGCGGCAAGGCCTCCCTGCCGTCGGTGGTCCAAACTGTTGGCGGTAAGGCGGTTGCCACATACACGGATAAGGGTTGTGCCGGTACTGATAGCATCACCGCAAGTGCACAAGGCGCGAATTCGGTCGGTGGAAGCATCGTGGTCGCAGCGCCGACCGCAGCGAACCTGCAATACATTAGCTCCTTGCCGGCCACGATCTACCTGAAGGGGACCGGCTTGGTCGAGGTTTCCACCGTGACATTCAAGTTGGTTGATGCGACTGGCCAAGCAGTAGCGGGACGCGATATTGAACTCGATCTCGATACGCGTACCGGAGGGGTCAAACTTGATGGTGGCGACGTAGCGGTCGTTAAGAAAACCGCTGCAGACGGGAGCGTTTCGGTGACGGTGGCAGCCGGCAGCAATCCGACACCGGTGTTGGTTAAGGCCAAACTCGTAGGTTCGACCCTTTCAAGTCAGTCAAATCGCCTGACAATATCTACAGGTTTGCCGACGCAAGACTCCTTCTCGCTAAGTGTTGGGAGCCCCAATATCGAGGGGTGGGTGCATGATGGCGTCTCGACGCCGGTCAGCATTATCGCGTCGGATCGACTCGGAAATCCGGTGCCGAATGGCACAACCATCAACTTTATCGTTGAAGGAGCCCAAGTCAGCCCTTCCAACTGCGCAACGACAGACGGCCGGTGTTCCGTGGCCTTTATCAGTGCAGAACGTCGGCCAACGAGTGATTCTGAGCCGTCCGGGAGAGTGACAAAGGGGCGCGTTACGTTGCTCGCATACACGCTCGGGGAAGAGAGTTTCGGAGATAGAAACGGCAACAACCTCTTCGATGCGGGATCCGAGGGCTACTCTGATTTGGGTGACGTTTTCATCGATGCAAACGAAAGCGGCAACTACGCTAGCGGGGAGCAGTTCGTTCCGTATGGAGCGTCAGGTTTGTGTGCGGCGCCGGGGTCGGATGGCAACTATGGCGATGTGCTATCGAAGCCTGCCACCTGCGATGGCGTCTGGGGGCGCGCGCACGTCCGGCGCCATGTGGTCATGATACTTTCGGGTAGTAAGGCGATGATCACGGGCGGGCCGTATTCGATGTCTGGGTGCGGGCCCACTTCCTTCGATCTGATGTTGTATGACGAGAACGGGAATCCAATGCCGGCTGGGACCACGTTATCTGCCACCGGCAATTTCGTGAAGTTCGCGCAAATTGGTAGTCCGGACCCACAGACTGCAACCCTGGATATTGTAAATAACACCGTGCTTGACTCGTCCGCGGTCGGTGGCACGAAACACACGTTCAGCGTTTACGCTGAGAAGTGTGCCAGTGCGCCGAGTGGTACGTTTTCGCTTAATGTCAAGACGCCCAAAGGCATCGTGACGCCAATTGAAATCCGAATCAATTAACGTTTTGATCCTGGAGACCGGGGCCCCAACGGGGCCCCTTTTTTTTGGAAACGCCATCCGATCTGCAGCATTGGTAGAATTGTTACGTGAATCAAGAGAATCTAAGCATTGTTCTTGTCGGCCTAATGGGCTCGGGAAAGACTACGATAGGAAGGCTTCTCGCCAGGCGGATTGGTTTGCCCTTTTACGACTCTGACCACGAAGTGGAGCGCCGCACCGGGGTGAAGGTTGCGACCATTTTCGATGTAGAGGGTGAGGCGGGTTTTCGTGTCAGGGAGGCGGCCACAATAGCGGAACTATTGGGATCACCGGGTTCGATCATCGCGACGGGTGGTGGGGCTGTTCTGAGGCCTGAGAACCGTGCTGCGATGAAAGCGCGCGCCTGGGTGGTTTACCTCGATGTGCCTGTGCGCCAGCTATATGAGCGCACGAGGCATGATCCGAATCGACCATTGTTACGCGTTCCAGATCCCTTGAAGCGATTGGAAGAGTTGAGGGCTGAGCGCGATCCGCTTTATCGTGATGTCGCGGATTTCATACTCGACGGTGCGCGCTACCATTCGGGGGCGGCAGTTAACAGGATATCGAAGGAATGGGAACGCAGGTCCGAGAAGTAGTGGTTGCACTGGCTGAGCGCCAATACACGGTAATCATCGGCGCCGAGGTGGCCTTCTCGCGCGAACTCTTGGCGCCGATGATTCGGGGCAAACAGGTTTTGGTTGTGACCAACACAACAGTTGCGCCGCTCTATGCGGAGCGACTGTGCATGACATTGCGGTGCGCGGGCTTCGATTTGTCTGTGGTTGCGCTTCCTGATAGCGAAGTGTTCAAGGACTGGGAGACGCTGAACGCCATCTACGACGCGCTTCTGAGTGCTCACGCTGAACGCTCTACGACGCTGATAGCCCTCGGCGGCGGTGTGGTTGGCGATATGACTGGATTCGCTGCTGCAACGTATCAGCGGGGCGTGCCGTTCATCCAGATTCCCACCACGCTGCTGTCACAGGTTGACTCGTCGGTGGGGGGCAAGACTGCCATCAACCACCCGCTGGGCAAGAATATGATCGGCGCGTTCTACCAGCCGAAGCTGGTGCTGGCCGATACGGGCGTTCTGACGACCTTGCCGGATCGGGAGCTGAAGGCCGGGTTGGCTGAGGTGATCAAATATGGCCTCATTCGTGATTTGGCGTTCTTCGAATGGCTGGAGGGGAATCTGGAGCGGGTGCTCGATCGTGAGCCGGAAGCACTCGCGTATGTCATCGAACGGTCGTGTCGCAACAAGGCCGACGTTGTCGCGGCGGATGAGACCGAGCAAGGTGAGCGGGCCACCTTGAACCTGGGCCATACCTTCGGGCACGCCATCGAGACCGGTTTGGGCTATGGCGTATGGCTGCATGGCGAGGCGGTTGCAGCAGGGACGATCATGGCTGCTGCGCTGTCGCAGGATCTTGGTTGGCTCACGCAGGTGGACTTTGATCGTATCAGCCGGCTTTTTGAGCGTGCAGGTCTGCCGGTGCGGGGGGCGCCTATGGGTTCCGCGCGCTACCTTGAGCTGATGTCGCATGACAAGAAGGTCGAAGGCGGCAAGTTGCGCCTGATTCTTCTGCGAGCGATCGGGCATGCGGTAATCCATGCAGAAGCAAGCAGCGCGCAGATCGCTGCCGCCATTAAACGCTGCGGGGGCTGAGCGTGCTCGCACCTTACGCGGTATCAGACAAGAATACGCGTGGGCGGCGCCTGTTTGAAGCGCCGCCCATGGGGCGCAGCGAGTTTCAGCGCGATCGTGATCGGATCGTGCATTCAACCGCATTCAGGCGGCTGGAGTACAAGACTCAGGTCTTTGTAAATCACGAAGGCGATCTGTTCCGAACCCGTCTGACCCACAGCATCGAGGTTGCGCAAATCGCCCGCTCGGTCGCGCGTGTGCTCAAGGTCAATGAAGACCTCGCCGAGGCGATTGCATTCGCACACGATCTTGGGCACACGCCGTTCGGGCATGCTGGCCAGGATGCCTTGAATGAGTGCATGCGGGAATACGGTGGTTTCGAACACAACTTGCAGTCCTTGCGTACGGTTGAGGTGCTTGAAGAGCACTACGCAGAGTTCGACGGCTTGAACCTGGTGTATGAAACCCGTGAGGGGATCCTCAAGCATTGCTCGCTCAAGAACGCGGCCCAACTCGGCGTACTCGGGCAGCGCTTCATTGACAAGCAGCAGCCGTCGCTTGAGGCGCAGCTGAATAACTACGCCGATGAGATTGCTTACAACAATCACGATATCGATGATGGCTTGCGCTCCGGCTTACTGACGCTCGACCAACTCGAGAGTGTCGAGTTGGTCGCACAGCAGCTTGCGCAAGTGCGCGCTGCTTACCCTTCCTTGGGTGAGCGGCGCTTGATTCACGAAACGATCCGGCGGCTGATCAATGTCCAGACGCTCGATCTGCTCCGAACGACTGAGCGTGCGATTGCCGACAGTGGCGTTGAGACCCTCGAGGATGTTCGCTTGGCGGGCCGTCTAGTGGGCTTCAGCGAGGGGATGCATGCGTCTCTGCAGCCCTTGCGCCGCTTCTTGCGTGAAAACCTCTACTGGCATTTCAGGGTGCTGCGTGAGATGGCGAAGGCCAAACGGGTCATCGCCGACCTTTTTGCTGCGTTCATGAATGATCCGCGCTTGCTGCCGCCCCAATATCAACGCCGAGCCTCGGACGACAAAGCCCGCGCCATCGCCGACTACATTGCAGGCATGACCGATCGCTACGCAATGAAAGAGCACCACCGTCTCTTTGACATATCGCCCGCTTGAGCAGGAGCGATGGCCCGTCTTGCTCGCCTTTACGTCCCCGGCTTTCCGCAACTGTTAACCCAGCGCGGTAACAACCGGACCGTGCTGTTTCACGACGACACCGATCACCTTCAGTTCCTCGCTTGGCTGCGCGACGGCCTGAAGGAGTGCGAGCTTTCGCTTCATGCCTATGTGCTGATGCCAGATCACCTCCACCTGTTGCTGACGCCCAAGGACCCGCGTGGCGTGCCGGCGCTCATGCAAAGAATCGGGCGGCGCTATGTGCGCTGGTTCAACGATCGCCATCACCGCACCGGAACGCTCTGGGAGGGGCGATATCGCTCCACGGTTCTTCAACCCGATGCATGGACCGTCCCGGCCTATCGCTACGTTGAAATGAATCCCTTTCGCGCCGGTTTGGTGCCTGACCCAGCCTTTTGGCCATGGTCATCGGCAAGGGCTCATATGGGCCATGAGAGCGACCCGTACCTCACCGACCATGCGGCGTTCTGGCAACTCGGCAATACGCCATTCGAGCGCCAGGCCGCCTATCGCCGGCTGCTCGATATGGGGCCGTCCGCCGCAGAACTCGAGGCGATCCGGTACGCGGCCCATCGCGGCTGGTTGCTGGGCGAATTGGGCGACAAGGCACAGTCGCCAGAAGCCAGCCGACGTGCAGCACCTTTGCCCAAAGGGCGGCCGCCAAACAAGAAGCCCCACAGCTAACGCCCACGAGAAAGCGCCCGCCCTGAAGCGGAAATCTCCGCACCAAAGTAATATGTCCCCAATAACCGCCCGCACCGATTGTGGGCATACGTCAAACGCACTCTGACCCCGTTTTATTTCTCTTGAGCGCATAGACCGAGCGCGTTATCTTGCGCCGACACGGCCGAGGGCCGGCAATGCGCGCTCGCGCGCCGCCAAGGGAGCATTTATGGAACAGCGCCAGGGTCTCTACGATCCCGCCAATGAAAAAGACGCCTGTGGCGTCGGATTCGTCGCCCACATCAAGGGGCAGAAGTCCCACGAGATCGTCCAGAACGGACTGAAGATCCTCGAGAACATCGATCACCGCGGTGCGGTGGGCGCCGATGCACTCATGGGAGACGGCGCCGGCATCCTGGTGCAGATCCCGGATCAGCTCTATCGCGAAGAGCTGGCGCTGCAAGGGGTGAAGTTGCCGCCGCCGGGTGAGTACGGCGTCGGCATGATCTTCCTGCCAAAGGAGGCCGCCTCTCGCCTCGCGTGTGAGCAGGAAATGGAACGCGCAGTGCGCGCCGAAGGCCAGGTGGTGCTCGGTTGGCGTGACGTGCCGGTGGATCGCGAGATGCCGATGTCGCCGACGGTCCGCAAGAAGGAACCGGTGATCCGCCAGATCTTCATCGGCCGCGGCCCGGATGTGATGGTCACCGAAGCGCTCGAGCGCAAGCTCTACGTCATCCGTAAGATGGCCAGTCACGCGATTCAGAATCTCAAGCTCAAGCACGGCAAGGAGTACTTCGTCCCGTCGATGTCGGCGCGGACCATCGTGTACAAGGGCCTGCTGCTGGCGAACCAGGTCGGTCAGTACTACAAGGACCTGGCGGACTCGCGCTGCGTCTCCGCACTGGCGCTGGTGCACCAGCGCTTTTCAACCAACACCTTCCCCGAGTGGCCGCTTGCCCACCCGTACCGGATGATTGCGCACAACGGCGAAATCAACACCGTGAAGGGCAATTTCAACTGGCTGCGTGCACGCGAAGGCGTCATGAAGTCGGCGGTGCTGGGCGACGACCTGAAGAAGCTGTACCCGATCGTATATGAAGGCCAGTCCGACACGGCCACCTTCGACAACTGCATCGAGTTGCTGACCATGGCCGGCTACTCGCTGGCGCAAGCCGCAATGATGATGATTCCGGAAGCGTGGGAACAGCACACGCTGATGGACGAGAACCGCCGCGCGTTCTACGAATACCACGCCGCGATGATGGAGCCATGGGACGGCCCCGCCGCGATCGCGTTCACCGACGGCCGCCAGATCGGCGCTACGCTGGACCGTAACGGCCTGCGCCCGGCGCGCTATCTGGTCACCGACGATGACATCGTGGTGATGGCGTCCGAATCCGGCGTGCTGCCGATTCCGGAAAGCAAGATCGTCAAGAAGTGGCGTCTGCAGCCGGGCAAGATGTTCCTGATCGACATGGAAGCCGGCCGCATCATCGACGACAAGGAACTCAAGGACGCGTTGGCCAACGCCAAACCCTACCGCGAGTGGATCAAGCGCATCCAGGTCAAGCTCGATCAGGTCGATGGCCCGGAAGGGCAGCAGGAAGTTCGAGCTTCGCTGCTCGATCGCCAGCAAGCCTTCGGCTACACGCAAGAGGATCTGAAGTTCCTCATGGCGCCGATGGCGGCAAGTGGCGAAGAGGCGATCGGTTCGATGGGCAACGACTCGCCGCTGGCGGTCATGTCCAACAAGCACAAGCCGCTCTATAACTACTTCAAGCAGCTCTTCGCGCAGGTGACGAACCCGCCGATCGACCCGATCCGTGAACAGATCGTGATGTCGACGGTGTCCTTCATCGGCCCGAAGCCCAATCTTCTCGATCTGAACAACATCAACCCGCCGATGCGCCTTGAGGTGTCCCAGCCAGTGCTGGACTTCAAGGACATGGCGAAGCTGCGCGAGATCGAGAAGTACACCGACAACAAGTTCAAGTCCTACGAACTGAATATCTGCTATCCGGTTGCCTGGGGGCGTGACGGCATTGAAGCGCGCATTGCCTCGCTGTGTGCAGAGGCCGAAGACGCGGTGCGTTCGGGCTTCACCGTGCTGATCGTGTCCGACCGCAAGATCGACGCACAGAACGTCGCGATTCCGGCCCTGCTGGCGACCTCGGCGGTGCACCAGCACCTTGTTGCCAAAGGTCTGCGTACTTCCACCGGCCTGGTGGTCGAAACCGGTTCTGCGCGCGAGGTGCACCACTTCGCGCTGCTCGGCGGCTACGGCGCCGAAGCCGTCCACCCCTACCTCGCGATGGAAACCCTGCGCGAGATGGCCAAGGACATGCCCGGTGACATGGGCCCGGACAAGGCGATCAAGAACTACGTCAAGGCGGTCGGCAAGGGCCTCAACAAGGTCATGTCCAAGATGGGCATCTCGACCTACATGTCCTACTGCGGCGCTCAGATCTTTGAAGCGATCGGCCTCAATTCCGATCTGATCAAGAAGTACTTCAAAGGCACCGCGTCGAACGTTGAAGGCATCGGCATCTTCGAAGTGGCTGAGGAAGCCTTGCGTCTGCATTCGGCCGCGTTCGGGCATGACCCGGTGCTGGCGAACGCACTCGACGCCGGCGGCGAGTACGCCTTCCGCATCCGCGGCGAAGAGCACATGTGGACGCCGGACGCGATCGCCAAACTGCAGCATTCGACCCGTTCGAATAATTTCCAGAACTACAAGGAATACGCCCAGATCATCAACGACCAGACCAAGCGCCACATGACGCTACGCGGCCTGTTCGAATTCAAGATCGATCCGGCCAAGGCGATTCCCCTCGACGAAGTCGAGCCGGCCAAAGAGATCGTCAAGCGCTTCGCCACCGGCGCGATGTCGCTTGGCTCGATCTCGACCGAAGCGCACTCGACCCTGGCGATCGCGATGAACCGCATCGGCGGCAAGTCGAACACCGGCGAGGGCGGCGAAGACGAAGCGCGTTACGCCAAAGAGATGAAGGGCGTCTTCATCAAGAAGGGCGAAACCCTTGCTGGCATTGTCGGCAAGGCGCAGATCGAGCGCGACATCGAGCTGCAGGAAGGCGATTCGCTGCGCTCGAAGATCAAGCAGGTGGCGTCGGGCCGCTTCGGTGTCACCGCCGAGTACCTGGTGTCGGCCGACCAGATCCAGATCAAGATGGCGCAGGGCGCAAAGCCAGGTGAAGGCGGCCAGCTGCCCGGCCACAAGGTGTCCGAGTACATCGCGAAGTTGCGCTTCTCGGTGCCGGGCGTCGGCCTGATCTCGCCGCCGCCGCACCACGACATCTATTCGATCGAGGATCTGGCGCAACTGATCCACGACCTGAAGAATGTGAACCCGACCGCCAGCATCTCGGTAAAGCTGGTGTCCGAAGTGGGTGTCGGCACCGTTGCCGCGGGCGTTTCCAAGTGCAAGGCTGATCACATCGTGATCGCCGGCCACGATGGCGGCACGGGTGCCTCGCCGCTCTCGTCGATCAAGCATGCCGGATCGCCGTGGGAACTCGGCCTCTCCGAGACGCAACAGACGCTGGTACTCAACGGCCTGCGTGGCCGCGTGATCGTGCAGGCGGATGGCCAGATGAAGACCGGCCGCGACGTCGCAATCGCGGCGCTGCTCGGCGCAGACGAATTCGGCTTTGCAACCGCGCCGCTGGTTGTCGAAGGCTGCATCATGATGCGCAAGTGCCACCTGAACACCTGCCCGGTGGGCGTGGCAACACAGGATCCGGAGCTGCGCAAGAAGTTCTCAGGCCGCCCGGAACATGTCGTCAATTACTTCTTCTTCATCGCCGAAGAAGTGCGCGAAATCATGGCGCAACTGGGTATCCGCAAGTTCGACGATCTGGTCGGCCGTGCGGATCTGCTCGACAAGAAGAAAGCGATCGAGCACTGGAAGGCCAAGGGGCTGGACTTCAGCCGCATCTTCCACATGCCTGATGTGCCCGCCAGCGTGGCGCGCCGTGCAACCGAAACGCAGGATCACATGCTGGAGAAGGCGCTCGATCACAAGCTGATCGAACAAGCCAAGCCCGCGCTCGAACGCGGTGAGCGGGTCTCCTTCATCTCGCCGATCCGCAACGTCAACCGTACCGTCGGTGCGATGCTCTCGGGCGAAGTCGCCAAGCGCTACGGCCACGCCGGCCTGCCTGACGACACGATCCACATCCAGCTCGCTGGTACCGCAGGCCAGAGCTTCGGCGCTTTCCTCGCGCACGGCGTGACGCTGGATCTGGTGGGCGAAGGTAACGACTACGTTGGTAAGGGCCTCGCTGGTGGCCGTGTCATCGTGCGCAGCCCGAACGACTTCCGCGGCTTTGGCCCGGAGCACATCATCGTCGGCAACACGGTGCTGTTCGGCGCTACCGGTGGTGAGGCCTTCTTCAACGGCGTCGGCGGTGAGCGTTTCGCAGTGCGTAACTCGGGCGCGGCGGCAGTGGTCGAAGGCGTGGGTGACCACGGCTGCGAGTACATGACCGGCGGCACCGTGATCGTGCTGGGCGATACCGGCCGCAACTTTGCCGCTGGCATGTCGGGCGGCGTTGCGTACATCTACGACCCGGATCGCACTTTCGCGCAGAAGTGCAACCTGGCCATGGTGGATGTCGAGCCCCTGCTCAGCAGCACCGAGCAGCAAGCGAAGATTGAACGCGCGATCTGGCACACCGTGGTTCGTGGCGGCGAGAGCGAAACCGACGAGGCGATCCTCAAGCGCATGATCGAGCGTCACTTCCGCTACACCGGCAGCTTCCGCGCCAAGACACTGATCGAGAAGTGGAACGAATCGCGCGCCGCCTTCGTCAAGGTGATGCCGAAGGAATATCGCCGCGCACTCAAGGAACTGGCCGCCGCGCGTGACGCAGCCGCCACCACCGCCACCGCCTGATCGAGAACCGGAGAAAACGAAAATGGGTAAGGTCACCGGATTCATGGAATTCGCGCGTGTCGACGAAAGCTACGAAGCTGCCGACAAGCGCAAGCAGCACTACAAGGAGTTCGTCCTCACGCTGAGCGACGATCAGGCCAAGGTGCAGGGCGCACGCTGCATGGACTGCGGCATCCCGTTCTGCAACAACGGGTGCCCGGTCAACAACATCATCCCCGACTTTAACGACCTGGTTTATCACCAGGACTGGAAGCAGGCGATCGACGTGCTGCACTCGACCAACAACTTCCCGGAGTTCACCGGCCGCATTTGTCCGGCGCCCTGTGAAGCGGCTTGCACGCTGGGCATCCACGAACTGCCGGTCGGCATCAAGTCGATCGAGCACGCGATCATCGACAAGGCCTGGGCCAATGGCTGGGTCACGCCGCAACCGGCGTTGGCCAAGACCGGCAAGAAGGTTGCCGTGGTGGGCTCTGGCCCCGCTGGTCTGGCGGCTGCGCAACAATTGGCGCGTGCCGGTCACGACGTGACGGTGTTCGAGAAGAACTCGCGCATCGGTGGCCTGCTGCGCTACGGCATCCCCGACTTCAAGCTTGAAAAGTCGCACATCGATCGCCGTGTCGAGCAGCTCAAGGCCGAAGGCGTGGTCTTCAAGACCGGCGTGTACGTGGGCAAGGGCGGGCTGCCCAAGGGCGTGGGTTCGGATGCCAAGCAGACGATCGACCCCGAACAGCTCAAGGCTGAATTCGACGCTGTCGTGCTGGCCGGTGGTTCGGAAGTGCCGCGCGATCTGCCGGTGCCCGGCCGCGAGCTCGAAGGCGTGCACTACGCGATGGAGTTCCTGCCGCAGCAGAACAAGGTGGTGGCGGGTGACAAGATCAAGGATCAGATCAAGGCCACCGGCAAGCATGTCGTCGTGATCGGCGGTGGTGACACCGGCTCTGACTGCGTCGGCACCTCGAACCGCCACGGCGCCAAGAGCGTGACCCAGTTCGAGCTGATGCCCCAGCCGCCCGAGCAAGAGAACAAGATGCTGGTGTGGCCGTACTGGCCGACCAAGCTGCGCACCTCCTCGTCGCACGACGAAGGCTGCGAGCGTGATTGGTCCATCACCACCAAGGCGTTCAAGGGCGAGAACGGCAAGCTCAAGTCCATGGTCACCGCGCGCGTCGAGTGGACCAAGGACGAGAAGACCGGGCAGATGAAGATGACCGAAGTCCCGGGTTCCGAGCAGGAAATCCCGGCCGACCTCGTGTTCCTCGCGATGGGCTTTACCAACCCGGTCGGCTCCATGCTCGAAGCCTTCGGCGTCGACAAGGACGCCCGCGGCAACGCCAAGGCCTCCACCGAGGGCCCAGGTGCCTACACCACCAACGTTGCCAAGGTGTTCGCCGCAGGCGATACCCGCCGTGGCCAGTCGCTGGTGGTCTGGGCGATCCGCGAGGGGCGTCAGGCCGCACGGGCGGTTGATGAGTTCCTCATGGGCACCAGCGTCCTTCCGCGTTAATTGGGGCGGATCGCCCCAAGGGGCGAGAGCGTGGCGCGCGGGCCGACCGGCCCGCGTTGGCGAGGGACGTCAGGTCGAACGCGTGCTTGATGAGTTCCTGATGGGGACGAGCGTCCTTCCGCGCTGATCGCTCAGTGGTATGGATGAAAACGGGCAACCTGCGGGTTGCCCGTTTCGTTTGCTGCGCTGCTTGCTGGAGCCCGGCGCTTCAGCTCTCGATCAGCGTCGCCAGGCAGTCTGTCTCGAAATGCCGATCGACGAAGTCGGCGAGCCCCTCGAACACCGCATCCAGCGTGCGTACTGAGCCGCCGAAGAGCGCGCTGAGTACCGCCGGGGATTCGAACAGGCCGTGCGCGTAGAGGCCGAGGATGTTGTCGCGCTGCCAGCCGATCGGGGCGCCCAGCGCATCGCGTAGTGCGATCGTGAGTGAGCCGGCATCCGCGCGGACGCTCGTTTGGCCGTGGCGGATTTCGTAGCCGTCGAGCGCGACGCCGGACAGCGCGGCCCATGCGCCGTGCAATTCGCCCAAGCAAGTGCGGGTGTGGGCGAGGTGTTTTTCGGCGGCGAAGGTGGTGGCGAGCGGCAGCAGGCCGAGCCCCTCGCAGGCGGTGTCCACACCATGCGGATCGTGCAGCGCATGGCCGAGCATCTGCAGGCCGCCGCAGATGCCGAGCAGCGGCCGGCCAGATGCGGCGTGCGCGCAGATCGCGGCATCCAGCCCACGTTCCCGCATCCACTGCAGGCTGGCGCCGGTGTGCTTGGCGCCGGGCAGGATCACCCAGTTGGCGCCGGCCAGCAGGGCCGCTTCGCGCACCCAGCGCACACGTACATTCGGCAAGGCGCGCAGCGGCTGGAATTCGTCGAGATTCGAGACCCAGGGGTAGGCGACGATGGCGATGTCCAGCACGCCGGGCTGACCGGTGGGCGCTTCGTCGAACACGCCGTCTTCTTCCGGCAGGCCGTGCTCGCGCCACATCGGCAGCACCGCCACGGTGGGCACGCCGGTGAGCGCTTCGAGTTGCTGCGGGCCGGGCGCGAGCAGGCTGGCGTCGCCACGGAATCGGTTGAGCACGAAGCCGCGGATCAGCGCGCGTTCGGCGGCGGGCAGCAACTGATGGGTGCCGTAGAGGTGGGCGAAGGCGCCGCCGCGGTCGATGTCGGTCACCAGCAGACAGGCGGCATTGGCCTCACGGGCGATGCGCATGTTCACGATGTCGCAGTCGGCGAGGTTGATTTCGGCGGGCGAGCCGGCGCCTTCGATCACCACTACATCGTGCGTCGCCATCAGTTGATGCAGGCTTTGCTGTACCACCGGCCACAGTGCGGCACTGCGCTCGCGCCAGGGCGTGCGCGCGATCAGCGGATCGACCTGCCCGCGCACGATCACCTGGCTCGCGGTGTCGCGCTCAGGCTTGAGCAGCACCGGGTTCATGTCCACCGTCGGTTGCGTGCGTGCGGCGAGTGCCTGGAAGTACTGTGCGCAGCCGATCTCGGCCATGCCGCCATTGGGGCCGACCACCACGCGCGCGTTGTTGCTCATGTTCTGCGCCTTGAAGGGCGCAACCCGCAGCCCGCGATTGGCGTACCAGCGGCACAGCGCCGTCGTGAGCCAGCTCTTGCCGGCGGACGAGGTGGTGCCGAGCACCATCACCGCCTTCGCGCGGCGCGGCGCCTTGGGTTCAGGCGCCATGGCGCGGAGCCGCTTTGCGGAAGCGGGCGCCGGGCGTCGCGCCGGCTGCCGTGGTGTGTGCCAGGATCATCAATATGGTGCCCCCTCGGCGTTTGCGCGGGGGGCGGCGGTGAGCGGGCGAGCCGGCATTGCGGGGTGCTCGGGTGGCGTCTGCAGGCACTTCTGCCACCAGCCCACGTCGTGCCAGGCGCCCATCTTGTAGCCAACATTGCGATACACGCCGATTTCGGTGAAGCCCATGGATGTGTGCAGGCCCACGCTCGCGGCATTCGGCAGTGCGATGCCGGCGAAGGCCTGCACATAGCCAAGCTCGATCAGCGCGTCGAACAAAGCGGTGTAGAGCCGTTGCCCGACACCTTGTCCGCGCGCATCGGTGCAAATGTAGGCGCTGGTATCGACCGACCACTGATAGGCGGCGCGCTCCCGGTGCGGGCTGGCGTACACGTAGCCACAAACCGTGTCGTTTTCATCCACCGCAAGCAGCCACGGAAGCTTTGGCAGGGTGCGGGCGATACGGTTGCGCATCTCCAGCGGGCCGGGCGGCTCCAGCTCGAAGGACGTGGCGGTGTGTGCAACGATAGGATCGTAGATCGCGGCGACTGCCGCGGCGTCGTCCAGGCTGGCGGGCCGGATGCGGATGGCGGCGGCCTTGAGAGGCAAGGTCATCAGGATCGCGCTGGCGGGGCATGCGCCCTGTAGTTCGGGCGATGCATGAAGTGCAAGCGGCGCCGCTGCGTGCGGGATGCGGCGGAAGCCAAAGCGCGGGAAGTAGTCGGGCGCGCTGACGGTCAGCAGGTACAGCGCGCGCATGTTGAGCGCCCGGGCGCGCTCGATGGCCGCGCGCAGCAGCCGGGTGCCGATGCCGTACCCCTGCATTGCCGGCGCAACACTCAGCGAGCGAAGCAGGGCGTGCGCGCCATGGATTTCAAGGCCGACGCAGCCGAGGACGGCGCCATCGCGGTGCGCGACGATGAAGTTCGGCAACTGGGCCTGTGCGCCGGCGAGCGGCTGACGATGGGTCTCCAGCAATTGCGCAATCGCGGGCCAGTCGTCCGCCTTGGCGGGCGCGAGATTGATGTCGTTCATCTTTGGCATCCGGTGTTGGTTCTTGAGTCAGCGAGCGCGTCATCGCGCAGCACTTGCAGCAGCTGCGCCAGTGCGCGGCCAACGGCGGCGCGATCGCTTGCCTTGAGGGGTTCAAGCAGTTGCGCGGCATGCCGATCGAGCGTGGCATTGAGTGCCGCGACGCGCACCATGCCCGCCTTGCTCAGGCTCACCAGCCAGCTGCGCGCGTCGGCAGGGTTATCGGATTTGATCACCAGACCTTCGGCGACCAGCTTGTCGACGGCGCGACTGATCCAGCTCTTCTCAAGCATCAGGCGTGTGCCCAGTTCCGACATGGGAATCGGGCCTGAGCGCGCGAGCTCGGTCAGGATGTGACATTGCGTGCTGCTTGCGCCGCAGCACGCGGCAACGGCGCGCTGGGCGCGGGTGTAGCGTCGCGCAACTTCGCGCAGCAACTCGCCGGGGTGGGGAGTGGGAGGCGTCATGGTAGTTGTTAGTGGCAACCAAGTGGGCGAACTCTAGGCGCCGCACAACAGGTTGTCAATGGCAACTAACCGGACTCAGTCTGTGTCAGCACCGCGTAGGGCTTCGGCCTGCATCCAGGCGCGCGGCGAGCACCCGGGCTTATGCGTGAACACCCGTGTCAGCGCCGAGGTGCAGGCCCAGTTCCTTGCCATGAGTTTGAGCGTCCGCCCGCTTCGGGGGGCATCGGCTCGCGCGGCACCTGCAGCAAGGGCAACCGGGTTGCCTGAGTGCTCCGGCGCATCCATCGTCGCGCCCGCCAATCGCCTTGCGCCGCATGCCCGACGCCTGCGAGCTTGCCTTCACAGGTCAGCGCAGCGTCTGGGTCAGTTGTGCGGCGCCATCTGCGTAGCGCACTTCGGCCAGTGCACCGTTGATCAGCAGCCACTGCGGTGGCATGTGGCCGATGTCGCAGCCGAGGATGACCGGGCAGGGCAGATCGCCCAGTGCGCTGACGATGGCTTCGCGCTGATTCAGCCATTCGGGCGTGCGCACGTCACCCGCGCTGCTGCGCCCCACGAGTACGCCGGCAAGTCCCTTGAACCAGCCAGCAAGTTTGAGCCCCTGCACGACGCAGAGGAATTCGGTCGGGCGCAGGTTGCAGTTCTCGAAGTAGAGAATCGCGCCTTCGTCGGCTGCGTCGCGCACGAAGCGTGGCACGTCACCGAAGGGGGAGCCCGCGAGGTAGCGCACGGTGTCCAGGCAGCCGCCGATCAGCCGGCCTGAGAACTGCACCGCGCGCGCCGGGTTCACATCCAGCAGTGCGAGCCGCGTCGGGATCTGCGGGGTGAACACGCGCTGCGGGGCAATCGTGTAGTCGCCCCAGTCGGCCTGCCAGAAGCGCGAACTTTGCTGCGTGAAGCGGCCGCCGGCGGGGGTGGCGAAGTGGCCCATGACAGCGGCGGTGATCGGGTCGTTCTGCCCCGGCACCAGATCCATCAGGCAGGGGCCGTGCGCGGTGGCGACGCGCGCCTGCAGCGTCAGCGCCATCAGCAGCGTCGAGGTGTCGGAGTAGCCCAGCACCCAGCTTGGCGGCGCGCTGGCGAGCGCATCGAAATCCAGCAAGGCGAGCAGTTCCACCGCCAGTTCGCCACCCCAGGGCGGCAGTATCGCGGCAATGCTAGGGTCGAGCAGGCAATGCATCAGCTCGGCGGCGCGGCGCGCGGCCGGGGCGCTGGCGTGCTTGTGGTTGGCGCGCAGGCAGTGGCCTTCGACGACCTCGAAGCCGCGCTCGCGCAAGTGCCGCAGCACCAGATCAAGGCGTTCGTGGCAATCGGCACCAACACCGGCCGACGGGGCTGTGACGGCAATGCGGCTGCCGCGGGCAAGGGGGGCGGGGTAGCGGATCATGGCGCCAGTGTGCCAGCGCTGTGCGCACCGCGTTCTGCGGTGCGTCAGTCGTGGCGTGTCAGTGCTTCGAGCCGGTTCAGGTAGTGCAGAGCGTGCACACGATCGGTGCCGCACATTTCGGCCGAGGGCTGCAGGCCGCCGCATACCGCGGGGCGCCGCGGGTCACCGAAGAGCTTGCAGCGCAGTTGTTCATCGAGCTGGATGCAGGGCACACCGGCTGGCTTGCCGCCTTCCATGCCGGGAATCGGCGAGGAGATCGAGGGCGCGATGCAGCAGGCCGCGCAGCCGGGGCGGCAGTCGATCACGCCGCGTTCGGTTGGTGCCATAGCCAACCCACCAGATGATGCTGGGCGCGCCGCACCGTCCAGTCGGTGCAGGCGAAGCCTTGCCCGGCGGCGAGCGAAAAGCTGCCGTGGTCCATCACTTCGACCAGCCCGCCCTGCCAGAAGCGGCCGACCATGGCTTCGAAGGTCTCACCGGCGGGAATTTGCTGGGCGCCGGGCCGGTCCACCGGCCGCGTGCTGGCGGCCAGGTCGTGCCAGCTTGCCCATTCAAGCCGCGCCAGCGCGCTGCGCAGGGTGTCGCACCAGGCGCTGCAGCCGGTGTCCGGCGCAAGCTGGCCGATGAGGTTGCAGAACAGCACCGCATGGTCGCCGTAGTGGGCCTGCAATGCGTCCAGCCCGCCGGGCGCAAAGACGTCAAGGCTGTCGAAACGCAAGGGCTTCCCCTTCAGGCGGCGGGCGAGCAGCACGCGCGCGATCGGGTCGGGTTCCAGTACGGTGATCTGCGCAAAGCGGGCAAGCAGCGTATCAGGCAAGGTCCAGCCGGCACTGGGGCCAACCAGCAGCAGTTGGTCGCTGCGCGGGCGCCACGCGTCGAGCCAGCCTTCAAGCGTATCGGCAAAGCGCTGCCAGGCGCGGTGCCGTTGCCGCAGGGCGGTGAGGTGCCAGCGCAAGCCGCCGCTGTCGTGCAGCAACTGGTTGTTCAGGCGCGGCACCGCCAGGGGCGGCGGCAGTTCGTCAGACGGGCAGATCACGCGGCAGGGTCGGGCGTTTCGCCGAGCACTTCATACAGGCGCGCCAGTTGTTTGCGCAGCGTGGCTACTTCGTCCTCAAGCCGCGCGACCCGGTCGGCCAGCAAGGGATCGCGCGGCGTGCCGGTGTGGCCGCCGGGCGCGCTGGCGGGGATCTCTGGCATGCCGGATAGCAGATGTGCCCAGCGGTTTTCGCGTGCGCCCGGTGCGCGGGGCAGCTCAACAACCAGTCCGCCGGCACTGCGCTCGGCCAACTCGGCCAGGAAAGCCTCGACCGACGAGACGTCGGCGAACTTGTGCAGGCGTTCGCTGTTGGCGCGCAGCTCTGCCGCGGTTTGCGGGCCGCGCAGCATCAGCGTGGCAAGCAGGGCCACCGATTGCGATGGCACCTGCAGTACCCGCCCGACGTTGTGGCCGTAGCGGGTGACGCGGCTGCCAGAGCTTTCGATGATCAGGGTATGGCTTCGCAGGGTGTCGAGCGCTTCAAGCAGATCGGCTTCGCTTGCGTCGATCACCGGATCGCGGCTGGTTTTCTGGTTGCAGCCGGCAAGCAGGGCGTTGAGCGAGAGCGGGTAGGTGTCGGGAACGGTGTGTTCCTTTTCGACCAGGACGCCAAGGATCCGGGTTTCAAGCAGTGACAGCGGGGGCAGCGGGTGGGCCATGCGCAACATCCAGTGGTGAGACGGGGCCGATTGTGCCACCGGCCGCCGTGTTCGTCCGCAAACGCAGGGAATGCAAGGGCTGGCGCCTGCCGCAATTTCGCTAAAGTTTATCGCCGCCCTTGCCGTGAACCTTCCCATGCCGGGCGCAATGGGGTGGGTGCGCGCTGTCCGGCCGGGGTGCCCGCAAAGGGGCGCCGTGTTGGAGCGCTGTTGTGTGCGGGGTTTGCCCGGCCGGCTGCGTTGATACCGCCTCGCATCGTTTGACTTAACGACGGACCTTGGACCATGTCGATCTCGAAACGACTGATGCTCATGCTTGCCATTGCGGTGGGTGCGCTGATCACGATAGGCGGTATTTCCCTCGCATCTTTTGCAAAGATTCGTGGCGAAGTGGCGCTTCTGACGGCCAATGCTGCGCCCAGCCTGCTGGTCATGGGCGACATCAGCAATAACTACCGGGACCTTCGCTCGCAACTGCTTTCCACCCTCATGGAGCAGGATGCCGACCTGAAAAAGGCCTTTGCCGAGAAGGCCAGGCTGACCGAAGACGAAGGCCAGAAGCTGATCAAGAGCTATGAACCGCTGGTCAGCGATGAAACGGACAGGGCCTTGTACGAGAAGCTCAAGGCCGATTTCAAGACTTACGGCGAGGCCTACCGCGCCACGCAGGAGGCGTCGGTGGGCGGCAAAGCCGACGAGGCCACAATGCTGATGTTCAGCAAGGTGATGCCGGCGGCTGCGGCGCTGGAGGAGTCGATCACGAAAATGGTCAAACTCAATGCCGATGGATTCAAGGATGCCGAAGCGCGGGTCAATGCCACGCAGGCAAGTGCCCAGGCATTGAGTGTGGCGGTGAACCTGGTGGCCATGGTCGTACTGCTGGTGTTCGGTGTGATGGTGATCCGCGCGGTGCGGATTCCGCTCGCATCGATGGAACACACGGTTGAAGCGATTGAACGCGAAATGGACTTCACCCGCCGCGTGCCGCTGCGCAGCAAGGACGAAATTGGCGCCACGGTGCAGGCGTTCAACCGCCTGCTCGACAAGCTGCAAAGCAGCTTCAGCGAGATCCGCAATGCCGCCGAAGGTGTCAGCCGCCAGGCCAACGAAGTGGCCCACGCGGCGCAGGAAATGCAGGACGGCTCACGCGTAGCCAGCGATGCATCGAGCGCCATGGCCTCGACGGTGGAAGAGGTGACGGTCAGCATCAACCATGTGGCAGATCGCGCCAATGATGCGGCGGTGGAATCGCGTCAGTCCGGCGCCCGTGCGCAGCAGGGCGAAAGCGTCATCACCGGCACGGTGGCGGAAATCAATGGCATCGCAGACCGTGTGCATGAAGCCGCGCAGCGGATCGAAACCCTGGCCTCTGAAGCGCTCAGCATCAATGCGGTGGTGACCGTCATCAAGGAAGTGGCGGACCAGACCAACCTGTTGGCGCTGAACGCCGCGATTGAAGCCGCGCGCGCCGGCGAGCAGGGGCGTGGTTTTGCGGTGGTGGCGGACGAAGTACGCAAGCTGGCTGAACGCACCGCGCATTCAACGCAGGAAATCAGCACCCTCATCGGCCGCATTCAGGGCAGCGCTGAAAGCGCCGTGGATCAGATGCGGGGTGTGGTGGAGCGGGTTGAGGTGGGCGTCAAGCAAGCCACCGAGGCCGGCGCTGCGATTCAGGAAATCCGCAGCAGCTCCGAGCATGTGGTGAGCATGGTGGGCGATATCTCCCACGCGATCCGCGAGCAGAGCGCCGCCTCCACGAATATTGCGCAGCAGGTGGAGCGCATTGCGCAGGTTTCCGAGGAAACCAACGCCTCTGCCGCGCAGACCTCCGGCGCAGCCGATTCGCTCAGGGCACTTGCCGGGCAGATGCAGGAAGCCGTATCGAAGTACAAGATCTGACACCTTGCCCGGCAAGCCCGGGCTGCTGCCGTGATCACAGGCCCCGTGGCGCATGACGCCCGGGGCCTTTTGCTTGGCGATGCAGGCCCGCTGCAGTGCATTGCCCTGTGCGCCAAGGCGCGCCGCTGAAGGCTCGTAGCGCGCGAGAGCGTGGGCAGCCTTGGTGTCTGCCGGGCGCCGCAGTGTTCCCGCCGCGTGCGGGCCCCTGGTGTGGGCGAAAAAAAGCCCGCCAGGGAAGGCGGGCTTTTGCCAAGCGGTGGATCGAAGCAGCCTGATCAGGGCATCACGCTCTTGAGCGTTGCATCCATCTGACCCTTGTCCAGGTAGATCAAGACTGAAGGGTCTTCGGCTGCGAGCTTCTTGGCGTCGGCGAGTGACCCGACTTCCTTCGGCGGGCCGCCCAGGCCGGTGAATTGCAGCTTGGCGTAGTGGGCCTTGAGCTGATCCGGGGTCTTGCCGATGATCTCGTTGGCAAATTCGGTACGGGGCGATCCGGCGTAGTCCATCGGCTTGGCCGGGTTGCCCCCCACGTTCTTGGCCTTGCCCATGAAGACATCGGCCACCTGTGCCTTGCTCAGCCCGCCCAAAGGGGACTTGGCACCAGCGGCGATGACCACTTCAGCGTGCGCGAATGCCGGAAGCCCCGCAAGCAGGCTTGCCAGGCAAAGTGTGCGAATGGTTTTCATGCCTGCCCCCTTAGAAAATGAAGTCGATCGAGGCGGTGTAGAGATTCACCTTGCCGTCGTAAGTGGTGCCCGCGACGCGCGGCCATGTGCCGCCCATCGGAATGGAGTCGTATTCATGCTCAATGAACTCGGCCTGCACTTTGAGTGCCACGTTGCGGTAGAAGTCCCAGCGGGAGCCGATCGTGATCGCGCTGCGGTCGGTAGCCTGGCCGTAGTAGACCCCGTTGACCGCCCCCGCGAGCGCGCGGAACGCGGCCGGTGAGCCTGCGGGCGTGGCAATCACCGGCGCCTCATCGATCGACGTGGTAGACATCGAATAGCTGATGAAAGGCGTGAGCGTGCGCCAGCGGTAAGCGCCCAGCAGCAACAGGCCACTGGTGTCGGGGACGATGGCGCTACCCTGGCGGATGCCGTACTCGGCATGCCCGTAGAAGGCGCCTTCGTCGTAGCTCATGCCCAGACCAAAGAACACACCGCTCGAACCATCGACGATGTCCTGGAAGTTCTGCGACTCTTCCTTGCAGTTGGGGCACAGCGGCGCAAGCGCGGGGTTGGCCAGAGCGGTAGCAATGGCGCTGAGGCTGTTGGCCGAATTGCCCACGGCCTTGAGCTGCACGCTGGTGCCGCTGGCGCGGAAGGTCCACGGGCCGGTGCTGTAAGTGGCGGCAGCACCGAAAATCGCATCCGCCTTGTAGGACGTGCTTGCGGTGTTGTAGCTCGTCACCCCCCCGAAGGCTTGCACCTGCAGGCGGCCCGGGCCCAGTTCAGCGCCAAAGATCACTTCGGCGCCGTCATGCCGGCTCAGCGGGTAGTTGTCGCCCATCTCGCGGGCGTAGCGGACCGGCACCATCGAATAGCCGACGTTCTGCGAATCGGACAACATGAAGACGGGCGTGACCATGCGGCCGGCGCGAACGCGCCAGCTATCGTTGATGGTCCACATCACATTGGCCCATTCCACCTCGGCCTTGTAGTCGCCCTTGTCGCGCTGCTGTGCCACCACCTGCAACACGCCGCTGAATTCGCCGCCCCGGTTCACATCGAACTGCAAGCCGAGCTTTGAATCGACATCGGTCGCCCAGGTGTCGGCCTTCACGTTCTTCTGGAAGGGCATGCGGAAGCCCACCGCGGGATCGTCGGTCATTGAAGTGGCCAGGGTGCCGAAGCCGGATACGGCCAGCCAGTCGAAGCGGGCCTCTTGCCCGACTGCCGGCCCCGCCAGCGCGAGCGCGACTGCAATTGAAATCGGTGTACGCATCGTTGTCTCCTCTGAATGCGTGGGTATGAAATGAAGTTATGGTTTGTGCGTGCTCCGGGGGCGTACCGCCCCCGAGTTGGGATCAGGGCGAAATCACCTTAAGGCTGCTATCGACCTGGGCTTTATCGAGGTAAATGATGACGGAGGGGTCTTCGGCTGCGAGCTTCTTGGCGTCGGCCAACGAACCCAGTTCCTTGGGCGGCCCGCCGAGTCCGGTGAACTGCAGCTTGGCGTAATGCGCCTTGAGTTGGTCTGACGACTTCCCAAGGTAGCTGTCCCAGAACTCGGACTTCGGTGAGCCGGCATAGTCCACCGGCTTGGTGGGTTTGCCACCGACTGTCTTGGCCTTGCCGAGAAACACTTCAGCAACCTGCGTCTTGCTCAGCCCGGCCAGTGGCGAAGCGGCGCCCGCCGCGATCACCACCTCGGCCGACGCGGCGCCGGTGAATGCTGCACTGCAAGCCACAAGGCAGAGTGTGCGAATGGTTTTCATGCCTGCCCCCTTAGAAAATGAAGTCGATCGAGGCGGTGTAGAGATTCACCTTGCCGTCGTAAGTGGTGCCCGCGACGCGCGGCCATGTGCCGCCCATCGGAATGGAGTCGTATTCATGCTCAACGAACTCGGCCTGCACTTTGAGTGCCACGTTGCGGTAGAAGTCCCAGCGGGAGCCGATCGTGATCGCGCTGCGGTCGGTAGCCTGGCCGTAGTAGACCCCGTTGACCGCCCCCGCGAGCGCGCGGAACGCGGCCGGTGAGCCTGCGGGCGTGGCAATCACCGGCGCCTCATCGATCGACGTGGTAGACATCGAATAGCTGATGAAAGGCGTGAGCGTGCGCCAGCGGTAAGCGCCCAGCAGCAACAGGCCACTGGTGTCGGGGACGATGGCGCTGCCCTGGCGGATGCCGTACTCGGCATGCCCGTAGAAGGCGCCTTCGTCGTAGCTCATGCCCAGACCAAAGAACACACCGCTCGAACCATCGACGATGTCCTGGAAGTTCTGCGACTCTTCCTTGCAGTTGGGGCACAGCGGCGCAAGCGCGGGGTTGGCCAGAGCGGTAGCAATGGCGCTGAGGCTGTTGGCCGAGTTGCCCACGGCCTTGAGCTGCACGCTGGTGCCGCTGGCGCGGAAGGTCCACGGGCCGGTGCTGTAAGTGGCGGCAGCACCGAAAATCGCATCCGCCTTGTAGGACGTGCTTGCGGTGTTGTAGCTCGTCACCCCCCCGAAAGCTTGCACCTGCAGGCGGCCCGGGCCCAGTTCAGCGCCAAAGATCACTTCGGCGCCGTCATGCCGGCTCAGCGGGTAGTTGTCGCCCATCTCGCGGGCGTAGCGGACCGGCACCATCGAATAGCCGACGTTCTGCGAATCGGACAACATGAAGACGGGCGTCACCATGCGGCCGGCGCGAACGCGCCAGCTATCGTTGATGGTCCACATCACATTGGCCCATTCCACCTCGGCCTTGTAGTCGCCCTTGTCGCGCTGCTGTGCCACCACCTGCAACACGCCGCTGAATTCGCCGCCCCGGTTTACATCGAACTGCAAGCCCAGCTTTGAATCGACATCGGTCGCCCAGGTGTCGGCCTTCACGTTCTTCTGGAAGGGCATGCGGAAGCCCACCGCGGGATCGTCGGTCATTGAAGTGGCCAGGGTGCCGAAGCCGGATACGGCCAGCCAGTCGAAGCGGGCCTCTTGCCCGACCGCCGGCCCCGCCAGCGCGAGCGCGACTGCGGCCGCAATGGGTGTACGCATGGTGTATTCCCCCGTGTTGGAACGGCCCCCGCCGCTCATCGTCACTGGCCGTTCGCCGGCCTGAAAGCACTGCGATCCGTCGCGGTTTGCTTGATGGGCGTACGATGCCCTTGCCGCGCCTGAAAGCAGTTAGCGGCACCGGGCGCGCCGGACTTTAGGAGAATGTTGTGAATGCCGACTTGAACGTTGCTTTGACGCAACGCCTGCGGTGATCTGATCGCCCGGATCGGACGACGGCGCATCGCGGGCGCGGTCTTTTGCGGCGGGCAGCCTTTGCGTGCGTGCTACTCGGCCCTCAAGGCATCGAGCGGATCGAGCCGCGCCGCATGGATCGCCGGCGCCACGCCGGCCGCCAGCCCCACGCTCACCGCCACGCCTTCGGCCAGCAGTGCGTACAGCCAAGGAATGCTCACCGGCAGCGCCGGCACCGCCAGTTTCAGCAGGCCTGCAATGCTCGCGCCCAGCACCAGCCCGGCAATGCCGCCAATCGCGGCAAGCAGTGCTGCTTCGGCGAGGAAGAGCCACAGGATGCGCCGCCGCGTGGCGCCGATTGCGCGCAGCAGGCCGATTTCTGCCGTGCGTTCGGATACCGCGATGGTCAGGATCGTCAGGATGCCGACGCCGCCCACCAGCAGCGAGATGCCGCCGATCGCCGCCACCGCGAAGGTCAGCGTATCGAGGATGGTGCCGAACACATCCAGCATCTGTTGCTGCGTGATGATCGTGAAGTCCTCGCCGCTGTGCCGCGCGGTGAGCACCTGCTTGATGCTCGCCACCACCTCGTCCACCGGCGCAGTGGGCTCATACACGACGTGGATTTCCATCAGCCCGTCGCGGTTGAACATGTCCAGCGCACGGCCAACCGGGATGTAGGCGGTGTCGTCCAGATCGAAGCCGAGCATCTGGCCCTTGGGCGCCATCACGCCGACCACGATGTAGCGCTCACTGCCAACGCGGATACGCGCGCCGAGCGACTGCTGGCCGGGGAACAGCTCGCGCGCCACCTTGGCGCCCAGCACTGCGAAGGCGCGCGCGTTGCGCGGATCGTCGTCCGGCAGGAACTGGCCGCTTGCCACCTTCATCTGCAAGGCGTCGGGGAACTGGTGGCCAACACCGTACAAGGCCACACGGCGCGTGCGCTTGCCGAACTCCAGTTCCGCGTTGCCCTGCACCAGCGGATCGGTCACCCGCACCCAGGCCGCGCGGCGCAGCGCGATCGCATCGTCGATCGACAGCGGGCGGGTGGTGTTGATGCCGCCCAGCGGCGCGCCCTGCGTCTGGCTCTTGCCCGGCTGCACCGTCAGCAGGTTGGTGCCGAACTGGGTGAACTCAGCGATCACAAAGTGATGCAAGCCCTCACCGATCGCGGTGAGCAGGATCACTGCCGCGATGCCCACTGCCACCCCCAGCGCCGACAGCGCGGTGCGCATCCGGTGCGCGGTGAGCGAGGTAAGCGTGAAGCGGGTGAGGTCGGCGGTGCGCATTGTCAGTGCCCTCTCATCGCTTCGACAAGGCCTGCACCGGATCGAGCTTCGCTGCCTGGCGCGCCGGCATCACGGTGAACACGACTGCGGTGACCACGGCCGTGAGCGGCGCGGCCACCAGCGCCCACCACGGCGCCGAAAACGGAATGTTCGGGAAGGCCGCAATCAACGCCTGCTGGCCCAGCAGCCCCACCGCCACGCCCGCCGCCGCGCCGCCCAGCGCCAGCAGCACCGCTTCGCTGAAGAAGATGTGGCGGATCTCCGCCGCGGTCGCGCCGAGCGCCTTCAGCAGCCCGATCTCGCTGCGCCGCTGCGCGACCGAAATCAGCATCACGTTCATCACCAGGATGCCCGCCACCGCGAGGCTGATCGCCGCCAGCCCGCCGATCGCCAGCGTCAGGGTGCCGAGGATGCGGTCGAAGGTTGCCAGCACTGCATCCTGTGTGATCACCGTGACGTCGCGCTCGCCTTCGTGTCGCTGCATCAGGATCGCCTCGGCATCGGCCTTGGCTTGCGGCACCTGATCGCGGTGCTTGGCCTCCACCAGCACGCGGAACAGGCCCTCGGTATTGAAAAGCGCCTGCGCCGCGGCCACCGGTACGATCACCACTTCGTCGGTGTTGAAACCCAGCGAGGTGCCCTGCTTGCCAAGCACGCCGATCACGCGGAAGCGCCGGTCGCCAATGCGCAGCCAAAGACCCAGCGCGTTGCGGGCGCCAAACAACTCCTTGGCAAGGTCGCGCCCGATCACGCAAATCGGCTGCGCATGGTGCGGATCGCCCGCGGGCAGGAAGACGCCCTGCGCGAGCGTCATGTTGCGCACCGCGAGGAAGTCGGCCGTTGAGCCGAGCACCGGCCCCTCGCGCACGCGCGCGTCGGCGCCATCGGCCGCCCGCACCGCGCCAAGGCCCACGATCAGCGGCGCAAGGCGGCGCACCGCCAGGCTGCGTTGCAGGGCCAGCGCATCGTCCAACGTGATGTCGCGGGTCGTTTCGCCGCTCGCAATCGCCGGCCCGGCGCCCGCGGTCTCCGATCGCCCCGGCAGCACGATCACGAGGTTCGTGCCAAGCGCGCCGAACTGCTCGGCCACGTAACGCCGCGCGCCTTCGCCCAAGGCGCTCACCAGCACCACTGCCGCCACGCCGATGCCCATCGCCAGCAGCACCAGCGCGGTCCGCACCACGCCACCGCGTACCACGCGTGCGGCGTACTGCAGCAGATCGGCGTTGCGCATCTCAGTGCCGCCCGGCCGCCCGAAGGCGCTGAGGCGCCCCCCTGGGGGGGTGGAGCGAGGACTTCGCGAAGCACTGCTTCGCGCTCGCGGAACGGGCCGGCTGTGCAAAGCCGGCACTGGTGCGGTGAAGTGAGCGTGGGGGTAGTTTCATCTCAGCGTCCGTCCTGAACGATCTCGCCATCGACCATGTGCAACTGCCGATGCGCGCGGCGGCCCAGTTCCGGGTCGTGGGTCACGATGATCAAGGTGGCGCCCGCGGCCTGCAGGCCTTCGAGCAGGGCGATCACGTCCTGCCCGGTGTGGCGGTCGAGGTTGCCGGTCGGCTCGTCGGCGAGGATCAGCGAGGGCCGCATCGCCATCGCCCGCGCAATCGCCACCCGCTGACACTGCCCGCCGGAAAGCTGGTTCGGCCGGTGGTCGGCGCGCGGCGTGAGGCCGTAGTCGCGCAGCAACACCTCGACGCGCGCAGTGCGCTCCGCCGGGTCGATGCCCGCCAGCACCATCGGCAACTCGATGTTCTCGCGCGCCGACAGCCGTGGCACCAGATGGAAGGACTGGAACACGAAGCCGATCTTCTCGCGCCGCGCCAGCGCCCGTGCGTCGTCATCCAGCCCGGTCACGTCGCGGCCGTCGAGCAGGTAGTGGCCGCTGTCCGGCTGGTCGAGCAGGCCCAGCACGTTCAGCAGCGTCGACTTGCCTGAGCCCGACGGTCCCATGATCGCGATGTACTCGCCCTGCGCGATGCTGAGGTCCAGCCCACGCAGCGCTTGCACCGTCTCGTCTCCGACGGTGAAGCGGCGGGTGATGGCGGAGAGGTGGATCAGGGGTGGGGGCATCGTTCTTCGAGCCTGTGGTTGCTTGACCGCACCCTGAGGGGGGTTGAGGACATTGAGTGCCTCAGTCTCTGCGGACGAATGGGCCGAGTCTCCCAGACACAAAGTGGTTGGGGCGCCAGCCGGCACAAAGCTTCTCGACTACAAAGTTGTCCATGAATCCGGCAACAACGCCAACAACTGGGTTTGTTGCATCAAGGGCGAGAGTAAGCAGGTAGCGGAGGCTCTTCGCCGGGAGTTTCTGGATCCAACCTTCCGAAGTGACATCACGCATGTAGCTGCGAATCATGCCTTCGTCCGGACTTACAGTTTTCAACCAGCTTTTGAACCTTTCTGCACGATCCAGCATGACGAGAAACTCATCAAACGAACGCTCGCCGGCATCAATGACCTCTGCAACAGTGGGTGAGTCGGGCAGCGTGACCTCAGTAAACGCTCTGCGGGCGTTGATGTTGAGTTTTGATCTCCGGAGGAGTTCGGCGTGCCGCACTTGAATGATCGATGACGTGACTGATGACGTCACAAAATCGCCACCGTAAAACGCGGCCAGCGCGAGATCTGCTCTGGCGTCCAATAGATTAGTCAAGAGGTGCGCAATTGTTAGCGGCTCAAGAGATGGAACGGCGGCCGCCCTTCTTTTATTGATGCCGTCGAGATCGAGATTGGAGAACACAAATGCGCCCAGATCCGAAATAAGGACCTCGAACTTGAAGTCGTCTCCAACTTTGTAACCACCCGGAGTTACAGCGATTGCCGCCCGTATAGCCTGGGTAACAAACGCTGCGTCCGAAAGATCGTTCTTCGCAGCCTCTGTAATTCCACCGCGTAGGAAGTGATGGCCGGACAATTTCCGAACGGACACGCGTTCGAGAAAAGCTCCGACGAACTTCTTTGCTTTGGTTCTCGCGATGCCCAGACTCTCCAAGTCAAATTGCAGCCTGTCCTGCGTTGATCTCAATTCGCCGGTACTTTCGTTTCCCGAGAACCGCATGGCAACGAAGTTGTGATAATTCGATACGCCGACAGAATTTGTCTGCGTCCCCAGTATTTCCTCGCAGAAAACGCCCGATATGTCAGGACGACGAATTAACGTAAGTACGCCGTCGGTCCCAAGCTGGCGAACCAAGCCCAGCAACGTGCTTCGGTCAATGAAAACCTGCACTTTCTGGTAATAGAGCATCGACTCTGCGATTTGACCTGCCGAAATGGGCAGGCCTCCTTCCTCTCTGCGGAGCACTATGTGGTCAAACATTTGAGTCTCGTGGTTGGGACAGTTTCGTAGGTTGGGCTGAGTGGTGCGAAGCCCAACGTTTGGGTGCGTGATCGTGGGGTGCGGCTTGCGATGGGCGTTGTTGATTTGCGGGCGTGCTTTGGCCGGGAGTCCGTCCCGGCGGCCGGGTTCCTTTCTCTTGCTTGCCCAAGAGAAAGGAACCAAAGAGAAGGGCACCCGGCGTTCGCGGTCGGGCGCTTTGCGCCCGACTTCCCTCGCGTGCTCGCGAAGTCGGGCGGCTGCGGAACTCGGCCCTGCGGGCCTCAGACAGTCCTCGCCGTCGGCGCTCCGCGCCGATGCCCCGAGTTCGCTGCGCTGCTCGGCGCTCTCGACGGGACGCAAAGTCAAAACCGTCGGTGTTTCAACGTGCGTTGCGCATTCGTGGTCGGGATGAAGTGAAACGGAAGCTGGAGCGGCCAGTGAAATCGCGCACCCTGGACCCATGCCTGCGGCCAGCATCTCGCCTACCGGAGCGCCGCAACGGTCGAGCGTCGACGTTTTCCCAATCCCCTCTGAAACGCCGAGCAGCACAGAAGCGTCGGGTTCCGACGCGTAGCGGCGGTGGCGAGGACTGTTTGAGGCCCGCAGGGCCGAGTTCCGCAGCCACCCGATGCTTCGAGCAGCGCAGGGAACCCCTTGCGCAGCAAGGGGCGTTGAAGCGGGGCGACTTTCTTTGGTTTCTTTCTTTGTTCGCACAAAGAAAGAAACCCGCCCGCCGGGGGCGGGACCCCGGCCAACGAACGGTGGTGCCACGGCAGCCGACAATTGAAGTGAAGGGTCTGCGCGCGCGGGACGTTGGGCTTCGCTGCGCTCAGCCCAACCTGCGCTCAATCGCGTCGCCGGCCAGCGCGGCATCATTTCCTCACCAGATCAGCTTCCGCCTTCGCCCCCGCCTTCACGCCCGCGCGGTCCAGCGAGGTGACGATGCGATCGCCCTTCGCGAGTCCGCTCGCGACTTCGGTGAACTCCCAGTTCGACAGGCCGGGCGAGAACGTCACTTCCTTCAGCACGCCATCGCTGCCGAGCACCAGCACGCGGTTGCCGGGCATCACTGCTGCGGTGGGTACGCGCAGCACTGGGTCATGGGTGGTGACGATGATGTCGACGTCGGCGCTGTAGCCGATCAGCAACGCCTGGGTGTCGGCGGTGTCGGTGAAGTGCACTTCGACTTCGGCGGTGCGGGCCTGCTTTTCGAGCGCGAGTACGTAGGGCGCGATGCGTTTCACCGTGCCCTTGAAGTGGCGGTCGCGGAAGGCGTCGAGCGTGATGCGCGCGCTCATGCCGAGCTTGAGGCGCGCGGCATCGACTTCATCGATCGGGGCGCTGACGTAGAGGCAGCTATCGTCGATCAGGTCCACCGCCGGCAGGGTCTGGATGCCGGGGGGCGAGGGGGTGAGGTACTCGCCGACCTCGCCGTTGAGTTCGGCGACGATGCCGTCGAAGGGCGCGCGCAGCACGGTGCGCGCAGTGTCGGCTTGCGAGGCGCCGATGCGTGCCTGCGCCTCGCCGACTTGCGCCTTGGCGGCACTGCAGGCGGCAGCGCGGGACTTGGCTTCAGACAGGGTTTGTTCGATGCCTTCGGGTGAGAGGAAACCCTGATCGCGTAGTTGTTGAGCGCGGCGCGCGTTGGCAGCGGCGGTGTCGGCGACGGTGCAGGCTTCATTGACGCGGGCACGAGCGCTGAGCAGTTGCTCGCGGGCGATGCGTTCGCGCGCGGTGACGTCGTCGTTCCACAGTTCCAGCAGCAGGTCGCCGGCTTTGACGCGCTGCCCTTTCTTCACGGCCAGCGTGCCGATGCGGCCACCAGCGGGCGGTGCCAGTTTGGCGCGGCGGCAGGCGGTGACCGAGCCGGCGCGGGTGTTCGACACCGTGGCCTCGACGCGGCCGGGCTGGACTTCAGTAACGGTGACGGCGATCGGCTTGGGACGGGTGAGCGTGTAGGCGAGGGCAGCGACTGCCACTGCGAGCACCGCCACAACGATCAGGCGGCGTGTGAGTTTGCTGCGTGGCTTGCTGGGTGCGGTCTGCGGCGAGTCCATCTGAGCCTCTTGCACGGATAGAACTGCAGACACTACACCCCTTACGGGGGAGAGGGGTTTTGCGCGGGGTCAGGGGCGGTGGGATTTGGGTAGTGCCGCGTGGTGCGGCTGTGTGCTTCGTGGCGTAGGTTGGTGCTGAGCGTGAGCGGAGCCCAACATTTGTTGGCTTTCGGCTGGGTTTGATCAGCTGGGTCGGTCGCGGCTTCGAGCCGGGTCCCGGCCCGGCGGCCGGGGTTCTTTCTTTGTGCGAACAAAGAAAGAACCCAAAGAAAGTCGCCCGGCCTTCGCGGTCAGGCGCTGCGCGCCTGACTTCCCTCGCGTGCTCGCGCAGTCGGGCGGCTGCGGAACTCGGCCCTGCGGGCCTCAGACAGTCCTCGCCGTCGGCGCTGCGCGCCGATCCCCCGACCCCGCTGCGCCACTCGGCGCTCTCGACGGGATCGGGCCGCGATTCACGGCGGTTGCCCGCTCTCGGGGGGCGTTTGTCGGCTGGGCACACTCCTGCCGCAACGCGGCAAGCAATCCCTCAATCCGGCAGCGGCGCGAACAGTGCCTGCAAGCCGGCTTCGTCGAATTTGGCGTCGCCGGCGTGGTCTTCGGAGAGGATGCCGGCGGCGAGCGCGGCTTTCTGTTCCTGCAGCGCGAGGATCTTTTCTTCGATGCTGCCGGCGACGACCAGTTTGTAGACGAACACGTTCTTCGTCTGGCCGATGCGGTGGGCGCGGTCGGTGGCTTGGTCTTCGGCGGCGGGGTTCCACCAGGGGTCGAAGTGGATCACGGTGTCGGCGGCGGTGAGGTTGAGGCCCACGCCGCCGGCCTTCAGGCTGATCAGGAAGACTGGCGCATCGCCGTTCTGGAACTGTTCCACCACGGCCTGACGGTCGCGGGTGCTGCCGTCCAGCCGCACATGGGCGATCTTGGCTTCGCTGAGTGCTTCTTCGATCAGATCCAGCATCGTCGTGAATTGCGAGAACAGCAGCACCCGGCGGCCCTCTTCGACCAGGCCGGGCAGCAGGTCCATCAGCAGGTCGAGCTTGGCGTGTTCCTTCACCTTGGCGGCGGCCGGGGTCTGCAGCAGGCGCGGGTCGCAGCAGACCTGGCGCAGCTTGAGCAACGCATCGAGGATCACGATCTGGCTGCGCGCAAAGCCGCGTGCCGCCACTTCGTCGCGGATGCGCTTGTCCATGGTCGCACGCACCGTCTCGTAGAGGTCGCGCTGGCGGCCTTCGAGTTCGACGCTGCGCACGATGATGGTCTTGGGCGGCAGCTCGGCGGCGACTTCCTGCTTGCGGCGGCGCAGGATGAAGGGCGCCAGCCTGCGCGCCAGCAGCTCGCGGCGCAGCAGGTTGCCGTGCTTTTCGATCGGCGTGCGCCAGGTCTGCGTGAAGGCCTTGCTGTCGCCGAGGAAGCCGGGCATCAGGAAGTCGAATTGCGACCACAGTTCGCCGAGGTGGTTTTCCAGCGGCGTACCGGTGAGGCACAGCCGGTGTCGGGCGTCGACTTCGCGTACCACCTGCGCGGCGAGGCTGCGGACGTTCTTCACCGTCTGCGCTTCGTCGAGGATCAGGTAGTGCCAACTGCGCGCGGTCAGCGCTTCGCGGTCGCGCGCGAGCAAGGGGTAGGTGGTCAGCACCACGTCGTGCGATTCGATGATGTCGAAGCGTTCGCGGCGGTCGGCGCCGTGGAGTTTGAGCACCCGCAGATCCGGTGCGAAGCGCGCGGCTTCCTGCTGCCAGTTGAACACCAGCGAAGTCGGCAGCACCACCAGCGAGGGGCGATCCATGCGCCCGGCGCGCTTTTCGGTGAGCAGGTGGGCGAGCGTTTGCGCGGTCTTGCCGAGGCCCATGTCGTCGGCCAGGATGCCGCCCAGCTCGTGCGCGCGCAGATGCTGCATCCAGGCGAGACCTTCCTGCTGGTAGGCGCGCAGCGTGCTGGTGAAACCCTCGGGCGTTTCGACCGGCGCCACATGCGCGGCATCGGCGAGGCGCGCGATCCAGGGCGCGAGGCGGTCTACGCCTTCGAGTTCCCAGTCGCTGTCGATGAAGGCTTGCTTGAGCCGCGGCGCATCCAGCGTGCTGAGCTTGAGCGTGCCGTTCGGCGTATCGAACAGATCTACCAGCGTTGATGCGAGTGGCTTGATCCGCGCCGCGGGCAACTGGATGCGCGCGCCGTCCGGGCCGAGCAGTTCGATCGCCTCATCGTCGGGCATGGCATCGATCGCGGCGCGGTCGAGCCAGCGGGTATCGCGGCGGAACAACACGTAGAGCAGCGGGGCGAGGTCGAGCCTCTGGCCGTTCACCTCGATGCCGAGCGAAAGCGCGAGCCAGCCGTTGGCATCTTCTTCGAGCTCGGCATGCCAGTCATCGACGGTGAGCACATGGTGGCGAAAGTCCGGTGCACATTCGATCTGCCAGCCGGCAGCGCGCAGGGCGGGAGCTTCGGCGTTGAAGAATTCGCGCCAGGCCGCTTCGCTGCCAAGGCCCAGCATTCCATCGGGCAATCGCTCGAAGCTGCTCAGCGCGCGCGGTGGGGTGGGCGCGAAGCCGGCGCGCTTGAGCGCGGCCAGCGCGTCGGCCTCGGCCTTTTCGTCGCGTGCAACGCGCGCGGCGCGGCCGTCGGGCAGGCTGATCAGCGAATCGGCGCTGCCGGCAGCAAGTTCGGCCTCTGCGTAACGGAAGGCGGCGCGCGCGAAGTCGTAGAGCGCGTGCATCGCATTCGGGTAGTCGCGGTGCGCCATCAACTGCCACACGTGCAGGGTCTCCAGGCGCAGCACCGGGCGCACCGGCGCATCGATCTGGGGCAGCGTGGCGGCGGCAGGGGGTGGCAGTGCAGGCGCGACATCGGCCAGCACACTCGAAACCAGCGCGAGTTCGGCCTTGTTGAGCGGCGGCAGGCGCAAGGCCTCGGCCACCACATCAGCTTCCGGTACGGCGAGCAGGCCGCACTCACCGCCGTCATCGAGGTAGCGGAAGGGTTGCGTATCGAGCACCACCCGCGCGGCGGGCCGGGATTCGAGGTGCGCGCGTACGCCGCCCTCGCGGGTTGCTTGCCAGCTCAAGTGACCAGTTCGCTGCACGCCGAGGATGAGCGGAATCTCGCCCGGATAGTCGGGCTCGGCCTCGTCGCCAAGAAAGGCGCGGCCGGTGTCGAGCAATGCGTCGAGCAGCAGGCCACCGTTGCGCCCGGCCACCGGCACTTCGCCCCAGTTGCCATAGCGTTGGGTGCTGCGCTCGATCGCGCGAATCTGGCGCAGTACGGCCAGATCGTCGTCGTTGACGAAGGCCGGTGGTTTGAGCAGCGCCTGATCAACGTTGTACCAGCTGTCAGCCTGCGCGATGTCGCCGTCCGAATTCAGGCGCACCTTGTGGATCACGAGGCTCGCGCCCATGCCGTGCAAGCCTGCCAGCACGGTGTAGTGGAGCGTCTGGCGGCTGTTGGTCTTTTTCGGCTTGCTTGCGCTGCGCGCCTTGGCGACACGGCTACGCAACTGTTGGGCCCATTCGAGCACCTCGGCCCGCGGCTTCTCGACCAGCGCGCCGGGGCGCCTGGCCGCCAGCAGCAGTGCCACCACATGCTTGCAACGCCCACCGACCGGGCAGGAACAACGGCTGGCAATCTCGATCGTGATTTCGCCAAGCAGCTCACGTTGGCTCAACCTCACCACGGTGCGGTAGGGGCGGGGTGCCGAGCCGGTGACATTCGCCATCAGCGTTTCACCCGACAACTCCAGATCACGCACCCGACCGATGTACTGGCGGCCCCGCGCGATGGCGGCGCTGCTGAAGAATTCCTCCAGCAAGTTGTCGTCAAGTCGGGTCAGCAGATCGGTGAGCGGCATCGTGTCGAGATGAAAAACGGGGTGCAACAGCATACCGGCAAGCGGCGATCCGGCCTCATTTCAGCCGCTTGCGGCGTGTTTCGTCGAGGATGAAACCGACCAGTGTCAGGGCTGCGAGGGCCGCAACAACGATTCCGAACTTCCGCACGAAACGGTCGTCGGTGCTCTTCGCCTGGCGCTTTCGAACTTCAATCAGCTCAGGGCTCACCGACAGGCCGGGGTGTTTTGACCATGCGACTTCTACGTGGCCGTCCCCGCGCTCTGGTGCGGCTCTCAGGCAAACGTGGATAGGCACGAAGGCGTAGTCATGGCCGCGCGTGTTCGCGCTGCGCAACCACCTGCAGAAGTCATCGGCCGCGTGACAACTGATTTGGCGACTGCTGATGTGCGTGCCGACCTTCATTTCCAGCGTGCCACCCTTGAACCCTTTGGTGGGCTGGATCAGGCGCGCCTCGCCGCGGAACTCCGTACATGGAGCGATTTGCCCCGCCACATCGAGATTAGCGGGGACGCCCATGAAGGCAACGAAGGCCAGCATGCCAAAGCAGGCATTCAAAGCGGCGCAGAACACGTTGGTGCCCCACCGGTGAAAACCCCTGCGTAGCGGTCCGGGAGGCCCCATCAATCGATTCAATGTCAGCGACAGGGTGATTGGCGCGGTCGCGGCGAGCACCATGAAAACGATCAGCAGAGCGAGTGTCGACGCATTCAAGACTGCGGGCCTTTCAAGCGCGCTTGCAGTGCCTACGAGCAGTGGCTGGACTTCGATCGATTGCCGGCTCGCGAACACATGCCGCTCGCCCAAGGCAGTTTATCTTCGCGGAGCCCGGTTCTGGCGCCGGGTGGGATCAGGTGTAGAGCAAACCGTCCACCATCCGCACCGAGCGATCACAACGTTCCGCAAGGCGCGGGTCGTGCGTGACGATCAGGCAGGCCGATCCTCGCTCGCGATTCACCTCGCGCATCAGCGCGAAGATCTCGTCAGCGGTGTGGGTGTCGAGGTTGCCGGTCGGTTCGTCGGCAAGGATCAGGCGCGGCCCGAGCAGCAGCGCGCGCGCGATCGCCACCCGCTGCTGCTGGCCGCCGGAGAGCTGGTTCGGTTTCTTGTGCGAATGCGCTTCGAGGCCAACGCGGCGCAGCAGTTCGCGCGCAGCGGCTTCGTGGGCGTCGGTGGCGCGCCCCTCGGCGATGATGCCGGGCATCATCGCGTTCTCCAGTGCGCTGAAGGCCGGCAGCAGGTGGTGGAACTGGAAGACGAAGCCGATGCTGCGATTGCGCAGGCGGGTGAGGCCAACGTCGTCCTGCGTGGCGGTGTCGATGCCGTCGATTTCGATGCGGCCGGCGGTGGCGCGTTCGAGCAGGCCGACGAGGTTGAGCAGCGTACTTTTGCCGGAACCGGAGGGGCCGATCAGCGCGACGAACTCGCCTGCTGCGATGTCGAGGTCGATGCCGTGCAGGATCTCGGCCTCGACTTCGGTGCCGATGTTGTAGGACTTGCGGATGCCGGCGAGGCGGATCACGGGTTGCGTCATGGTCAGCTCCGGATCGCGTCGACCGGGTCGAGCGAGGCGGCGCGCCGCGCGGGGATCATCGCGGCGAGCGTGCCGACCACGGTGGCGATGAGGCAGGCGCCGATCACGATGTCGGCCGGCAGTTCGGGCGAAAAGATCGGCGTGCCATCGCCGTTGCGGAACACCGAGGCGAAAATCTGCAGCAGCCCCCAGCCGAGCGAGGCACCAAGGGCGGAGCCGACGCTGCCGACCAGCGCGCCCTGGATCAGGAACACCGCCAGCAGTTGCCGGCGGCCGGCGCCCATCGCGCGCAAGATGCCGATCTCGCGCTGCTTCTGCACCACCGACACCACCAGCACGCTGGCGATGCCGAGCGCGACGATCAGCGTGACGAAGCTGCGGATCAGGTTCAGCGAGGTGCTCTGGTTCTTCAGGCCGGCGAGCAGTTGTGCGTTGGTTGTCATCCAGCTTTCGACCTTGAGGCCGGTGGCATCGGCGAGCGGACGCGCGATCGCTTCCGCCTCGAAGATATCCGTCACCCGCAGGTCGACTTGCGACACGCCGCCGGCCAGGTCAAGCAGCGATTGGCCCAGCCGTAGCGACACGAAGACCCAGCGGCGATTGAGGTCGCGGTTGCCGATGTCGAACAGGCCGGTGATTGTCAGCACCTCTTCGCGGCCACCGGCGGTCTGCACCCGGATGCGATCGCCGAGCGAGGCACCCAGATCCTTCGCCAGTTCGATGCCGATCACCGCATTGGTGCCGGACGGCGCGAAGCGGCCCGCGGTGAGGTACTTGTCCATCAGCACGATGCGGCGGTAGGCGTCGGGCTCCACGCCCATCAGCGCGACCGATTTGCTCGCTTCACCGCGCAGCGCGAAGGCGGGGCCGGTCACCAGCGGCGATACGGCCACCACATCCGGCGTGGCGGCGGCGAGCTTCGCGACCGATTCCCACTGGTCCACCGGCCGCAGGCGCTGCGCGCGGGGCTGGTCGATGGCGAGCGTGCCGGGGGCGTCGGGCAGCGCGCGGCGGTTGATCTCGTCGGGCGGGCGGATCACCACATGCGGCTGGCTGCCGAGCACGCGCTCGATGATCGAGCTTTGCAGTTCGCCGATCAGGTGGGTGAGGAAGATCGTCACCGCGACGCCGGCGGTGACGCCACCGAGGATCAGCAGCGACTGCGTGCGCCCCTCGCGCAGGAAGCGCAGCGCGACGAGCAGTTCAAAAGGCAGGCGGATGCGCATTGCGGGCTTAGCGTGTCATGCCCGGTGCACCCTTCACGCCTGCGGTGCGCGGCGGCTTGCTGCGCACTCGCTCTCCGGGCTGGGTGGATTCGGCCGCTGGCACGATCAGGTCGCCGGCATCGAGCCCGCTGGCCACTTCCGCGGCGCCCATGCCGCGCAAGCCCAGCGTAACGGCGACGCGTTCGGCGCGGCCGTCACGCACGCGCAGCACCCAGGGCGATTCGCTTTCGGCCGCGTGGATCGCGTCGAGCGGCAGCACCACGGCGCTGTCCTTGCGCGCGACGACGATCTCGACCGATACCGTCATGTCCGGCCGCAGGAAAGCCGGCGGCTGCGGCACCGAGAACTTCACTTCCACCGTGCCGCGCTGCGCATCGACGCCGGGTGCGACATAGTCGATCACCACGTCGAAGGGCTGGCCGGGGTAGGCGTCGGCCACCGCCTTGCCTGCCACGCCGGGCTTGAGGCGCGCGAGGTGCTTCTCGTCCATCTGCGTGACGATGCGCAGGGTGCCGCCGGCGGCAAAACGCATCAGCACCCGCCCGGCCTGCGTGATGTCGCCGACATTCACCTCGCGCGAGAGCACCGTGCCATCGGCTGGCGCGCGCAGTTCATGGTTGGCCATGCGGGCGCGGGCGGCGCGCAGGTTGGCCTCGGCCTGAACGCTGCGGCTGGTGGCGGCGGCCATCTCGCTGCCGGCGGGCAGGTTCGCGGCGGCCTGGCTGCGCGCGGCGGCCAGCGCGGCTTCGGCGTTCTGCAGGATGCGGTTCGCGTCGTCGCGCCGGCTGGGCGAAACGAAGCCCTGCGCGATCATCGCTTCGACCCGCTGGTATTCCAGTTGCGCCACGCGCAGGTTTTCTTCCGCCTGCCGCTGCTGCTGGCCGCTGACCGGGCGCGCTACCTGCTCCACCTGCGCGAGCCGCGCGCGCGCTTCGCTTGCCGCGGCTTCGGCGGCGGCGAGGCTGGCGCGGGCTTCGTCTGCACGCAGCGCGATCAGCAGATCGCCTTGCTTCACGACGCTGCCTTCCTTGGCCGCGAGGGTTTCGACAATGCCGGCGACCGGCAGGCCCAGTTGCACTTGCGCGGGGGTTTCGATGCGGCCGGTGGCGATCAGGGTCTGCGCGATGGCCTGGCGCGTGGCGCTGCGCAGTTCGACTTCCTTGCCGCGGCTCATCATCCAGCCGATCAGCAGGACGAGGGCGAGCAGGATCGCAAGCGGCAGGCGCCAGGGGCGAAGCCGGGCGCCAAGTTGGTTCAGTGTGAGCATCATTGTTCTTGTCTGTTCGGGCGGCGTTTGCCCAGACCGCAATTATGCGCGGCAGTTCCCTTCAGGGTCTCCCGGCGGTGGCGGGGGACGGCGGGCGGGTTCAGGTTTTCGGGCGTTTGAGGAAGAACTTGTTCGTCCCGGCGGGTTTGCCTTTCGCAAATACCTCCCACTCCGCTTCCATCGTGTCGGCGCCATCGAGCCGGATCTCGCCGCCGTGGATGTGGGTGGATTGTGCGGCATCCATGTTGCTGCCGCCGGTGAAGTCAAAACGCAGGCGCTGGCCGTCGGCCGCGACGAGTTTCATGCGCGGCTGGTTGCCCATGGCGCAGTAATGCGTCATGACCAGCTGATCGCCGTCGAGGTGGTAGATCGACGTCATCTCGTGTGGTGTGCCGGGGAACAGGACTTCCATCACCGCAGTGCCGCCCGAGATATTGCGGTAGCTGACCTCGGCCGCCGGGCCGTCGGCCTTCTGGACATGGCCGATCCAGCGGCCTTCCAGCGCTTTGAGCTGCGCGAAGGCGGCGGCCGCATCCGGCGGCGCGGCATGGGCCAGCGTGCCGGTGCTGAGTGCAAGAAGAAGGGCGAAGCAATGACGTTTCATGGCGGCGTGCCTCCGGGCTGGCCGCAGGACCGCGGCGTCGCCAGAGTGCGGCCGATCGCCCGGCGCTGCAAGGGGTAGGGTGCGGAAGTGGCGGCGCGGTGCTTAGCGCTTCCAGAGCGCGTGGAAGTGGTGCACCGGCCCGTGGCCCTTGCCCACCTCCAGTTCGCCGGATGCGGCAATCGCGCGCAGCAGCCATTCGCGCGCATGCCGCACCGCGGCTTCGACCGGGCGGAACTGCCCCTGCGCCTGCGGCAGCAGCGCGGCGATGGCGGCCGAGAGCGAGCAGCCGGTGCCGTGGGTGTTCTTGGTGTCGATGCGCTGGCCCGGCAGCTCGACCATGCGGTCGCCGTCGAACAGCAGATCCATCAACTCGCCGCCGGGCAGGTGGCCGCCCTTGAGCAGTACCCAGCGCTCGCTGGAGAGCGGCAGCAGCTCGCGCAGGCGTTCGGCGGCGCGGTACATCTCCTTGACTGATTCCGGTGCGCGTTGATCCAGCAGCACGCCGGCTTCGGGCAGGTTGGGCGTGATCATGAAGCTTTGCGGCAGCAGCGCTTCCTTCACCATCGCGACTGCGTTCTTCGCGAGCAGGTGGTCGCCGCTCTTGGCCACCATCACCGGATCGCAGACCACGAACTTCGCCGCGTAGTGGGCGAGGCGGTCGGCGACGTTGAACACGATGTCGGCGGTGCCGAGCATGCCCAGCTTTACGGCGTCGATCCGCACATCCGAGAAAAGCGTATCAATTTGTAGCCGCAGGAAGTCAATCGGCGGCGTGTGCACGCCGGTTACCGCCTGGGTGTTCTGCGCGGTGAGTGCCGCAACCACGCCACAGCCGTAGGCGCCGTGCGCCGAGAAGGCCTTGAGGTCGGCGTAGATGCCGGCGCCGCCGGAAGGGTCGATGCCGGCGATGGTCACAACATTGGGGATCTGGCGGGGCGTGCTCATGGTGTTCAGTCAGCGGCGGCAGGAAGGGTAGGCGCGGATTTTCCCATGAACCGGGCGGGCGTCGTGCGGTGGCGACGCCTCGCGAGCCTGCTGCCAAGGCTGCTAGAATCCGCGCGCCTTCACTTTTTTGCATCGCAGCAGTCACAAGCCGTCTGCGCTGCCCACCGGATTCATGAGTCGTACCGCATCACGTTTTGTCCTCATCGATGCGCTCAAAGCGCTCGCCTCGCAGCTGATCGTGCTTCACCACCTTGCCTACTACGGCCCCATGTCGGACCTGGCGAGCGCGCTCGCGCCCGCGCTGTTCGCGTGGCTGGCGCACGATGCGCGCCTGGTGGTGCAAGTGTTTCTGGTGATTGGCGGCTTCCTCGCGGCGCGCGGCCTTGCGCCCGATGCCCGGTTCTCCGCGCGTGAGGGCCTTGTCACGCTGGTGTGGCAGCGCTACCTGCGGCTGGCGGTGCCCTTGATGGCCATGCTGGTCTTCGCAATTGTGGCGGCGGCAATCGCACGCGCCTTGTTCGAGCATGATGCAACGCCCGCGCGGCCGAGCATTGTGCAAGTGCTGGCGCACCTGTTCCTGTTGCAGGATCTCGTCGGGCAGGAGGCGCTTTCGGCCGGGGTCTGGTATGTCGCGATCGATCTTCAGCTGTTCGCGCTGTTTGCCATGATCATGTGGCTGGCGCGGGCGCCCGGCCCGCGCGTGAGTGCCGTGCTTGGGCCGGTGGCGGTGGCGGGCCTCGCGCTGCTGTCGATCTTCTACTTCAATCGTGACGCGGCCTGGGATGTGGCCGCGCCATACTTCTTTGGCGCCTACGCGCTCGGGGCCTTCGCATGGTGGGGGGCGCAGCGTGGCCGCGCCTGGTGGCTGATGGCCCTGATGACGGCGACGCTGCTCGCCCTTGAGGTGGACTTCCGCGAGCGTCTGGCGCTCGCTGCCTGCGTGGCGCTGGCGCTGATGCTGGCGCAAAGCAAGCCGCACTGGTGCCGGGCGCTGGATTGGCGTTTGCTGGCCTGGTTGTCGCGGATTTCGTATCCGCTCTTCCTGATCCATTTCCCGGTGTGCCTGCTCGTGAACGCCGCGTTTGCGGTGTGGTTGCCGCAGACGGCGCCGGTGCAGGCGCTGGGTGTGTTGATTGCGTGGCTGGGCAGTGTCGCGGTGGCAGACCTTTTCGGTCGCTGGGTGGACACGCGTGCGCCGTTTGCCGCACGGCCGGTGGCGGCGCCTCAGCGCGCCTGATCCGGGGCGTCGGGCATTTCCATTTGGCGGGGCAGCCGCCGCACCCGGCTGGAACTGGGCGCAGGGTTGAGTTTGCCGCGTTGCGTGCAAGCCTTTTGAGTCGGGTGCGGTTTCACGCCAGGGCTTGATCGGGTGATGAATGCGCCGCCCGGACGGTGTTCTTTGTCTGCCCCAACTAAGGAAGGTCTGAATAAGTGGCTGCGACGGCGCATCGCTGCGTTACGGCGTGCTCACTCCCGCGCCTATCTATCAGATCTGTCCTGGTCGCTGCGCGCGCCGCGCCTTGCGCTGCATCCGTCTCGTTCACTTATTCAGACCTTCCCTAAGCGGCCGGGGCGAGCCCGGATGCACCCTTGTCACGCTGCAGGGCCCGCAGGATCTGCGGGTCAAGTTCGACGCGCGGGCTGGGCGCCTCGACGTCGATTGTCTGGCGCGTGAGTGCCAGCAGCTTGTGCTGCAGGACGAGGTTTTCCCATGCGCTGACGACATTGGCCGCGAAGCGGGTAAGCAATTCGCGGTCGTCCGCCCGCACCACGTGCTTGAAGGCCATGTAGAGCAGGCCCTCGCTGCCGGCGGCAGTGCGGTGGTAGGCCACCATGAAGCCGGCCTCATCAATGCTGCGGCCGAGCGTGCGCGCGCGCTGGAAGGCGTCGGCCACGTCGGGCGGCAATTGATCCGCCGAGGGGGCGGTGCGGTACTGCACGTAATCGTCGGTGGTGGCCAGTACCGTCATCGGCACCGCGCGTTCGGCCGGGGTGTCGTCGTAAGTGGCAAGGCAGGTGGCGCACAGGCCGGAACCCTGATCACCCATCAGGTTGCGCGCCTGTTCGAGGATGGACGAGGCCAGTTCCGCGAGGCTGGGGCTGTCGCCAATGCGGGTGATGGCATCCACGGTGCGCCGCAGTGCGGTGCGCGAGCGCTCGATCGTGAGGATGTCGCGATAGCCGCGCAGCGCCACGTAGAGCGCGGTTTCGAGCTTGCGCTTGGTCAGTTCGGCCTTGGTCTTGTAGTCGTTGATGTCGTAGTCGCGAATCACCGATTCTTCCGGCGCCTGGCCCGCCTGACCGGTGCGCAGCACGATACGCACCGCGCGGTTGCCAAGCCCCTCGCGGATCTCGCGCACCAGATCGAGCCCGGCGGTTTCGGTTTCCATCACCACATCGAGCAGGATCACCGCAATGTCGCGGCGTTCGCGCAGCACCACGCGTGCTTCGTTGGCGCTCAGGCAGTTGATGATATGGAGCGGTCGGTCTTCGAAGGTGAAACCCAGGGTGCCCAGGCGGGTGACCTGATGTACATCGGGCTCGTCGTCCACCACCAGCACGGTCCATGCCTCATCGGCACCGCCCTGGCTGGGCGGTGTTTCCGGTTCGTCGACAAACATCAGATCGTCCATGGCGGATTCGTGTTCGCTGGTGAAATGCTGGGCGTGCCAGATCATTTACGGCCCGGTGGCGGCCCGACTTGAGCCGTCGCACCGGGCCGCACGGCGGGATCAGGCGGGCTGACGGGGGGCGGTAAAGATGTGCAGCGCAGCATGCTGTAGCAGCATGATGGTCTTGGCGTCGCAGATGCGGCCATCGCCCACCATGCGCATTGCTTCGTCGAAGCCCAGCTCGAAGACCTCGATGTCCTCGCCTTCGTGTTCGAGCCCGCCGCCTTCGCCGATGCGGTCAGACGGGTCGTATTCGGCAACGTACAGGTACAGCCTTTCGGTGACGGCGCCGGGGCTCATGAAGGCCTCGCAGACCTTGCGCACATCGCGTACCCGGTAGCCGGCTTCTTCCTCGGCTTCGGCGCGGATGCGGGTTTCCGGATCGGCTTCGTCAAGCAGCCCGGCCGGCACCTCGATCATCAGATCATCGTGGTGGTTAACGAAGGCCGGGTAGCGGAACTGCCGCGTCAGGATCACGGTGCGCTGCGGCAGGCTGTAGAGCAGGATCGCCGCGCCGTTGCCGCGATCGTAGCTTTCGCGGTGCTGCGCCTGCCAGCGGCCGTCGCGGCGGCGGAACTCGAAGTGGGTGGTCTTGAGGATGTACCAGTTGTCTGACAGCAGACGCTCGTCAAGGACTCGTACCCGCTCCGAAATGCTCATTGCTTGCTCCGTGATGGTCGGTGAGGCGTTACGCGGCGCGGCGGAAGGTCAGGTTTATCCGCTGCATGCCAAGCAAGGAGTGTAACCCTTCGCCGATCGGCTTGACGCCGTGAAACCGAAGGCGATCCGGCCCGCCCCAGACCAGCACATCGCCGTGCTGCAGCGTCAGGTGCTTTACCGGATCGCTGCGCACCAGGCCGCCGAAAAGGAACACTGCCGGCAGCCCGAGGGAGACGGACACGATCGGTGCGCTGTAGTCGTGCTCGTCACGGTCCTGATGCAGCGATAACCGGGTGCCCGGCGTGTAGCGGTTGATCAGGCAGGCATCGGGCGCGAAGCCGGCAAAGCCCGCCTGCTCGGCCGCGCTGTGTGCCAGCAAGGCGAAGCACGCCGGCATGGGGGGCCAGGGCAGGCCGCTCTGCGGGTCGATTGCCTGGTAGCGGTAGCCCGCGCGGTCGCTCACCCAGCCGAGCGCGCCGCAGTTGCTCATGGCCACCGACATCCGCTGCCCACCGGGCGTGACAAGGTGGCGGAAGGGCGCTTGGGCCGTGATCTGGTCAATCGCGTTAAGCAGCGCCGCCGCCTTTGATTCTGCAAACCGGTGCAGCAGCATCGTGCCGGGCCCAAGGCGCTCCGCGGGGCTGGTTTCGGCGAAGAGATCGGCGTTCATCGGGGGTTTGGGATCGGCAAGCGGGCCGTGAGTGGGCGATCAGCCACTTCAGTGTGCGCGGGCGCTCGCGGCACAGTAGGCCGTGAGCGATTCGGTGACGATGCGCTCAAGCCGCGGTTTGTCGATTTCGCTTTTCCATGCAAAGCCATTGATGCCTGCTTGCTCCAGGGCCGAGCGCGAGCAGTAGCCGCCGGCCGCGGTGCGGATCACGATCTGCGTGCGGTCGTATGCCGGTTTGGCGCGCAGCGCGCGGATGACGGCCAGGCCTGCGTCGATGCGCTCCATGACGATATCGAGCAGGATCAGCGCGATCTCCGGCGTGCTCGGGAGTATCGCCAGCGCTTCGTCGCCGCTGTAGCAATCAATGAAGTGCAGCGGGCGCCCTTGAAAGCGGAAGTGCTTGAGCGCCATGCCGGTGATCGTGTGGACGTCGTGATCGTCGTCCACCACCATCACCACCCAGCCGGCATCTGCCTTCGCGTGTGCGGCGTGCGGTGGCTCTGCTTCTTCGTCTTCGATGAAAAGCAGCTCATCCATGGGATTGGTATCCGGCCGGCATGGGACCGAGATGGGGCCGACAGGGCGCCGGCCTATGCTCTTCAGTGTAGGCCGCGCGCGCCGCGCGCGACAAGGCCACGCGCTGAACGGCCGCTGCGCGGCTTCAGGGCAGTGAGGGGGCGTCGCTGCGGCGCTTGTAGAAGCTCACTTTCGCGCTGACCGGCACCTGCGAGGGCGGCGGGCTCTGCAGGATGTGTTTCTTGGCCTTGCCGATCACATGCATCTCGCACGGCTTGCAGTCGAATTTCAGCGTGAAGCGCTCGTTGCCATTGACCAGCGTCATCGGCTCGGCCCGCACCTGCCCCTGCACGCCCTGCACGCCCTTGGCCTGCTTGGGGCACAGGTTGAACGAGAAGCGCAGGCAGTGCTTGGTGATCATCAGGGGCACTTCGCCGGCTTCTTCGTGTGCTTCGTAGGCGGCGGCGATCAGCTTGACGCCGTGGCGGGTGTAGAAGTCGCGCGCGGCCTGGTTGTAGACGTTGGCCAGAAAGCTCAGCGTGTCTTCCGGATAGGCCACTGGCGGCTCGACTGCGGCTTTGCGCTGCGGCCGTTGCCAGCTTGCAAGCCGTGCCGCTTCGAGCTTTGCCACCGCGTCGCGCCGCAGGGCATTGATCGCCGATGCCGGCACGAACCAGGCTTGCGCGCAGGCCAGCGTGGTCGATTGCAGCGTGAAGGCGGTGCCGCCGAACTTGGCCAGATGTTCGCGCAGGGTGGCCTCGGCCTTGTCGGCGTGCTGCGCGGGCTGCTTGTCGAAGGCGGCTTCGGCGGTGGCGCTGATGCCGTCTTCGTCGGTCAGCGTCAGCGCAAAGCCGGTGGCGGTGTCGGCAAAAGTTGCCCAAACCGCGATGCGGCGCTCGGCGGACTTTTTCGTCAGCGCCTGTTCCCAGGCGTGGTCGCGGTTGCGGCTCACCGCCACGCCGGGCTTGAGGCCCGGCAACTGCGCCACCGGCTCGTTCGGGAACACGCGCCACAGCGTGCCTGCTTCACCTGCACCGAGCTTTTCGACCGTGTTGGCCTGCAGGCCAACCACCTCGCGCTTGTGCATGTAGTTGAGCCCGTCGCCGTTGGCGAGGGGCTCGGTGGCGTCGATCTCGAAGCAGTCCTTGCCGACGCGGCTCACGGTACCCAGCGGCAGGCCGACGAAGGTGGGCGTGTCGAAGGCGCCGATGTCTTCCTTGCGGCCGGTGGCGAAGTAGTCGGTGGCGCCGCGGTGGAAGGTCTTGTCGGGGTTGGGGGTGAACAGCAGTTGCGTGCGGCCGCTCGACGCCCTTGCAAGCGCGGGCTGCGCCTCGATGATCTGGTCGAGCAACTGGCGGTAGTGGCCGGTGATGTTCTTGACGTAGCCGGCGTCCTTGTAGCGGCCTTCGATCTTGAAACTGCGCACGCCGGCGGCGATCAGGTGCGCGAGGTTGGCGCTCTGGTTGTTGTCCTTCATCGACAGCAGGTGCTTGTCGAAGGCCACCACGCGGCCTTGCTGGTCCTGCAGGGTGTAGGGCAGGCGGCAGGCTTGCGAGCAGTCGCCACGGTTGGCGCTGCGGCCGGTGTGGGCGTGGCTGATGTTGCACTGGCCCGAGAAGGCCACGCACAGCGCGCCGTGGATGAAGTGTTCGATCGTGGTGTCGGCCGGCACCGCGGCGCGGATCGCGGCGATTTGCTCGATCGTCAGCTCGCGCGCCAGCACGATCTGCGAAAAGCCGGATTCGGCGAGGAACTTCGCTTTTGCGACGGTGCGGATGTCGCACTGGGTTGAGGCATGCAGCTCGATCGGCGGGATGTCCAGTTCCAGCAAGCCCATGTCCTGCACGATCAGCGCATCCACGCCGGCGTCGTAAAGCTCATGCGCCAGCTTGCGCGCCGGTTCCAGCTCGGCGTCGTGCAGGATGGTGTTGAGCGTGACGAAGATGCGCGCGTGGTAGCGGTGTGCGAATTCGACCAGCGAGGCGATCTCGCTCACCGTATTGCTGGCGTTGTGCCGCGCGCCGAAAGACGGCCCGCCGATATACACCGCATCCGCGCCGTGCAGGATCGCCTCGCGGCCGATCTCGGCCGTCTTCGCGGGGGAAAGCAGTTCAAGCTGGTGGGCGGGCAGGCTCATCGCGGTCTCTTCGGGGTCATTGCGGCGGCGCGCGCAAGCCTCTGCGGGCCCGCTGCGCGAGGGCGCGGATTGTAGCCCGTCCGCCCCCCGGAATCGACAAAAATCGTTTTGCGTCCGGGACTTGGCGCTGCTGCCCTGCGGCGGATCAGCCGATTGAAATCACGCCCTGAATCCGCTCGCCGGCGGCCTTGGTGGGCGGTGAGCGGTGCGGTTCGAGCCCCGGTGCGCGGGCTTGCTCGCCGTAACGCAGTCCTTCCGGGTGGCTTTCGGTGGCGTAGGCCGCATCAAACCCCATGTCGCCGAAGAGTTTGGGCCGATCGCGTGCGAAGCGTGCTTCGCCGATCGGGTCGTCATCGGTGCCGCTTGTGGTGGATATCGTGTCCATGCCGGTTCCCCCGAGTTGCCGCGCGTGATGGCGCGATGCTGGCCGGCGCAGGATCACCGCCGCCGACCTGTTTCAGACCTGCCGCTGTGCCCTTGGTTCAAGCCGCGCGCAGCAAGCAGGCCGCATTGATTGATAGGTGCTTGTGCGCGCAGAAGCAAGGCTGCAGCGCAGCGGGGCGGCTAGTCGCCGACCAGCACGCGGTTGCGGCCGGTGGACTTGGCCTTGAGCAGCGCGAGGTCGGCGCGTTGCAGCAGTGAATCGAGCGCGGCGTCGCGCGCCGGGTCGTAGTGAGCAACGCCGATGCTCAGGGTGCAGGGCTCGGCGAGGCCATGCTTGCAACTCGCAGCAGCCAGGCGCAAGCGCTCGGCGATCTGCCGGGCTTCGCCGGCATCGGTGTCGGGCAGCAGCGCGAGAAACTCCTCGCCGCCATAGCGGCCTATCACATCGGACTGCCGCAGGACCGAGAGGAAGAGTTCGGCCAGATCCCGCAGCACCTGATCACCTGCTGCGTGGCCGTAGCGGTCGTTAACTGCCTTGAAAAGATCCAGGTCGATCATCAGCAGCGACAAGGGGTGGTCACCGCGCGTTGCACGGCTGAACTCATGCGTGGCCAGCTCGAACAGGTGCCGCCGGTTGTAGAGGCCGGTCAGCCCATCGCGCGTGGCCAGTTCGGTGAGGCAAGCGTTGGCGTACTCCAGCTCGGCGGTGCGTTCGGCAACGCGTCGTTCGAGCGCCTCGTTTGCGCCGCGCAACCGGGCTTCGGCGCGCCGCAGTGCGCTGATGTCGCGCGAGATGCCCAGGATGTACTCGATTCGCCCCTGCGCATCAGCTGCCGGCACGAGCAGGGTGTGCCAGTGCTGCGGCGGTGCATCGGGTGGGCCGCCGGTTTCTTCGTAGTGCATCGGCTGTCCAAGCGCGATGCATTGCCGGTAGTGCTGGCTCACCGCCTCGAACTGCTCCGCCGGCAGCACCGTGTCGAGCGGCAGGCCGTGTGTGGCTTCGCCATCGCGCCCGAGCAAACGGGCCAGTGCCGGGTTGATCGCCTCAACAATGAAGCGGCCGTCGGCTTCACAGCGGATGACGAAGACGTTATCGGGGAATTGCTCCCAAAGCTTCTCGAAGGCCCCGAAGCGTCGTCGCAAGAGGCTGCTGATGCGGTGCGGCAAGTTCAGATCAGAACGCGGATTCATCGCCAAACGCCCCCATTGCGGCTGGCGCATCGCCGCCCGCCGCTTGCCAACAGCACATCACAGCGCGGCGCCTGGCTTGATGACCCAAGGCAAATGCGGCGGGATCTGGCGGGGGAATCGACTTCGCGCGCCGATCTGCGACGCATCCGCCAGCCCCGCGCTGGCATCACCCGGCTGATGCCGTGGTATCGGGCAGCCAGCGGGATGTCAGTTTCTGAATCGGCCTGCGGTATCGCTGAGTGTTCTGGCGAGGGTGTTGAGCTCTTCGGCGGCCTGCGATGCTCCAGAGACGTCACGCAGGTTCTCGATGGCAAGGCAGCCGACCTGTGCCATGCGATCCGAGATTTCGGCGCTGGCGTCGCGCTGGTGCTGGACCGCGCTGGAAATCCGGCCCACTTCGCTCGCCGTTTCCGCCGCCGAGCGTTTTGCCCGTTCCAGCGATTCACGCAGCCGCGCGAGCATGTCGTTACCCGACGCCGCCGAGGCGGCGCTCAATGCCAGCGCGGTGCGTACTTGATCGGCGCGCAGCGAGAAGGCGCCGGTGATGTCCTGGATGCTGCTGGCGGTATTGCTCGAGCGCACCGCGAGCTTGCGCACTTCGTCGGCCACCACGGCAAAGCCGCGTCCGTATTCCCCGGCGCGGGCAGCCTCGATCGCCGCATTGAGCGCGAGCAGATTTGTCTGATCGGCGATCTGCTTCACCTCCGCCGATGCCGCCGTGATGCGGGTGGCGTCTTCAACAAAGCGCCCGACGGCATCCACCGTCTGCTGGGTTTTGTCGGATACGTCGGCCATGTGCAGCAGCGTGTTGTCGATCCCGCTCAGGCCTTCGTCCGCAAGGGTGGCGGTTTCGCGCGTGTTGGCCAGCACCACGTCGGAGTCGGCGGCGATCTCGGCGATTGCTGCGGTGAGTTGCTCGGCGGCCACGCTGACTGCCTGCGCAAAGTTGACCTGTTCCTTCGACGACGATTCGATGCTGTGCGCCGTGCCGGCGAGGGCGGCCGAATGTTCGTGTTGGGAATTTGCGTGACGGTTCACCTCGCCCATCGCGGTGCGAATGCTGTCGGCAAAGGCTTCGAACGCGCGCGCGGTGTCGGCGATTTCGTCGCGTGAACGCGTCGCCAGATGGGCGCCCAGATCGCCGGTGAGCATGCTGCGTGCGGCATCGCGGATCTGATACACATCGCGCCGGATCACCCGGCTGACCAGCAGGGAAATCAGTGCCGAGGCGAGAAACGCGACGCCCAGGGCCGCACCAAGGCTCCATTGCAGCATGCCGGTGAAGTCGACCACGCCGTTGATCGCATGCGAGGACTCGCGCACCTGGGCCGCATTGAGCTCACCCAGACTTTGCAGAATGCCGTCCCACTGCGGCGCGCTGCGCAGCATCATGGTTGTGGCAACGCTGTTGTCGTCTTCCAGCATGTCCAGCGCATCGGCCATCTTCTTCCGGTAGCCGTCAACCGCCGGTTGCAGTTTCTTGAGAATGGCCGTTTGCGCCGCGCTTTGCGGCGTCTGCGCGGTGCGCTTGAGGCGGGCCGCGGCAGCGTCCATCGTCTTCAAGGCATGCGCTGCCACCTCGTTGCGCTTCTCGGCCGGGTACGAGGCCGACGCCATGGCCAGCACCTGAAAGACTTCGCGCTGGGCCTGCTGCATTTCGCGCTGGATCTCGCCGGCCTCCACCATCAAGGCCTGGCGGGCACTGACATCGGTCTTGAGGCGATGGGCTTGCTGGGCCAGTCCGAACATTGCCGCGAGCACGACCAGAGTCAGCAGCGACAGCACGACAACCGGCCCCAACAGCAGTTTGGGGCCGAGTCTCAGGCGGGAGAGCATGGTTATGCGCCTCGCAGGCTTGTCAGGCTTACTTGTAGATACCCGCAATTACAAACACGTCGCCGGTACGCGCCACGTAGGAAGACTTCGGCTCAACCTTGCCGTTGGTCGGGTTCTTGAACTTGTAGTCCACCCAGCCCTTGCCCTTGCCTTTGGCCACTTCGACCATTTCCTTGCCGTATTCCTTGCCGTCCACGTCAGCGATGTCGAGCACGCTCTTGCCCACAAGCTTGGGGTTAACCGGATGCGCGAGTCGCACCCCATCGAGTCCGTACACCACCACATACAACTCGCCCTGAATGAACTCCGCATTCTTGGCATTGACCTCGGCAATCAACTTGTCCTTGCCGTTGGCTTTGGCGAAGGCCACCGCCTTGTCGACCATCGCAATCGCATCCTTCTCGGTCGGGTCTGCCGCAAGCGAAGTCAGCGGAACGGCAAGAAAACAGCACAGCGCCAGCGAAATGAGGTGTTTCATTTGATCAATCTCCAGCAAGAGAGGCTGACGGGCGCCCGACCAAGAACGATCAGGCCTTACGCCTCCGGCTTATCGGCCCCGGATTGCCAGACTTGAGCTACGAATTCCTTCTTGGTTGCGTTGGGGCAAAGCTCCCGTCAAGGGCGAGGCTCTGACCGGGCCGATCCTCGCGCGGAAAATGCCAAGCAGGCCTCGCGACTCGAGGCCCGAGCATCAAGGGGCTGCCGATTTCTGAACCGGAACAAGGTAAATATGCCGCTGGGCAGAGCCCACGGACGACCCAAAAATGGCGGGGCGGCGAGCCGATACGGGAGCGGTCGGCACGGTCCGGCGGCGGCAGTCGGTTAAATGGCGGCTGTATGTGCATACATATCAAAGGTTTGCGACAAGGGCTTGCGAGGTCTAAAAAGCGGGCGTAATGTCCGCAACCATTCCCAGCGACGAGGCCGATCATGGCAACAGTTTTTACCACCGGGCCGGACATGGATATCGACGCCGTCCTGCAATACCTTGCCATCGCACGCCAGCACTACACACAGCAGCAGATCGCAGATCACCTCGGCCTAAAGGATGCGAAGACCATCCGGCGCTGGGAAACGGGCGAGAGCAAGCCCAAGCCTTATGCAGCCCAAGCCCTGCGCCAGTTGATCCTGCCCTTCGGCACGCCCAGTACCGACGACGCGGCATTCCGTTTCATTGACCTGTTCGCCGGCATCGGCGGAATCCGTGCAGCCTTTGAAGGCATCGGCGGGCGCTGTGTCTTTACCAGCGAATGGGACAGCTACGCCCAGAAGACCTACGCCGAAAATTTCCATGACGGCCACTTGATCGCCGGCGACATCACGCAGATCGAAGCCAAGGACGTACCCGATCACGAGGTACTGCTCGCTGGTTTTCCCTGCCAGCCCTTCTCGATTGCCGGCGTCAGCAAGAAGAACGCGCTCGGCCGCGCGCACGGCTTTCACGACGAAACGCAGGGCACGCTGTTCTTCGATGTGTGCCGAATCATTGAAGCCAAGCAGCCGCGCGCCTTCCTGCTCGAAAACGTCAAGAACCTGATGTCTCACGACAAAGGCCGCACCTTCGACGTGATCCGCCGCGCGCTGCTTGACCTTGGTTATCACATCCACTACCGCTTCATCGACGGCGCGCATTTCACGCCCCAGCACCGCGAACGCATCCTCATTGTCGGTTTTCGCGAAGACGTGCCATTCGATTTCGACGCGTTGCCCCTGCCCGAAAAGGGCAGCAAGCGCATGCGCGACATCCTGCACCGCACCGACGGCAGCGAACCGAGGCTCGACTGGGACGGCGACAAGTATTTCGACCATGCCGGGCAAGCCGTGCTCGCCAAGTACACCCTCACCGACAAGCTCTGGGCCTACCTGCAGAACTATGCCCAGAAGCACAAGGCTGCTGGCAACGGCTTCGGCTTCGGGCTGGTGTATCCGGACAGCGTCTCCCGCACGCTCTCGGCGCGTTACTACAAGGACGGCTCCGAGATTCTGGTGTGGCAGGGCGAGGGCAAGAACCCGCGCCGGCTGACCCCGCGTGAGTGCGCCCGGCTGATGGGGTTTCCGGATTCGTACCGGATTCCGGTGTCCGATACGAAAGGTTACGAGCAGTTTTCGCAAGCGGCGGTGGTGCCGATGCTCGAAGTGGTCGCTAGACTCATGGCTCCGCATCTCATCAAGAGGGAGTCGGCGCCCGCGCACACAGCGGATGCGCCGAAAATCATGACGACTTCCAATCTCTGGACACGAGAACAACTCAAGCTTGCATTTCATCTTTACTGCCAGTTGCCCTTCGGGAAATTGCACAAGTCGAACCCGGAAATCGTTCGGCTTGCCGGATTGATTGGGCGAACTCCGTCAGCCGTCGCGATGAAGTTGGTCAACTTTGCCAGTCTCGATCCTGCGATTACCTCAACTGGACGCAAAGGCTTGGATGGCGCGTCGAAACTGGATCGTGAAATTTGGGCCGACTTCCACGCTGATTGGGAAGGGCTTGCCGTCCAATGCGAATTGTTGCGTAGGGAACTCGACCCTGAACCAGCACAGGATGAAGCGGACGAACAACTGCTACCAGAAGACTTCACGGGCGAGACTCGGAGAGTAGTGACCGAACAGCGAATCAAGCAAAGCTTCTTCCGCCGTGCTGTGCTGAGCAGCTATGGCGGCCGTTGCTGCATGTCGGGCGTTTCAGAGCCGCGTCTGTTGATCGCCAGCCACATCGTGCCGTGGAGCAAGGACAAGCAGAACCGACTGAATCCGAGCAATGGCCTTTGTTTGTCAGCGATTCACGACCGGGCTTTCGACACAGGGCTGATTACGCTCAGCGACGATTTCAGAGTCATCGTCTCCGATGAGTTGAAGCGGCGTGATGAGGCATTCGTACAGGCAGTGTTTTTGCCGCTGGAGGGTTGCGCGATCGCTTTGCCGGAACGGTTTGTTCCCGATTCAGCGTTCATCGCACGCCATCGCGCTGAAGAATTCATCGACAACCGAAAAGCGGCATGAACACCCACTGCATCTTTGAATACCTGTATCGCGATGCCGGCAACTTCAAGGTTTGGGGTGCGCTATTGCTTAAAGGCCAGCTATCCGAGGACGACATTGCCCTCATTACCGAGCGGTTTGATGAAGGGAATCTCTTCGTCGCCGAGCAGATTGGCGTGCCGGCACTCTGCGAGAAGCTGTGGCGCGAGTGTCAGTGTGATCCATCAGACGAGATGGATCATGTCTGGCACGAATTCAGCGCTATCCGTGCGGCAACAAGCGAAGACGTCGCTCGGCTCGAAACGTGGGGTTCTGCGGCGGAGCTGCTCGAACGAATCAAAAACGTCGACTCATGGGATCTGACCCTTTCGCCGAATTGGGCGCTTTGATGACGACGCCTAGCGAAGTTCTATTGCTCCACGAAGATGCGTTCTACGCATTCTTCAAACCGTATCGCCACCCCGAGGCGCAGCACGATATCTGGGGTGGTCATGGCCTTGAAACCTTTGGCCATGATTTCGATCTCGTTTGCAGGCTGGATCCGAATTACATCTGGACGGTCGTCGATGGGGAGGGCGGCGATCAGTGGATTACGCCGGGCATCCGCTACGTCAATCGCGTTTGCTACTTGGTTACTGAGGTTTCTCACGCAGGGTTTGAGGCGGATTTTCGCTGCCCTGATCGCTTGTCGACGCTTACGCCGTCAGGATTAAAACGGCAACTTAACAAACTGTGCCGAGCCTGCTGTGAGTAGCAGGAGGCTCGGCACAGGCCGCCGGCCGAGATCCGGGGCGGCTTGCGAGCGGGGCGCCAGACCCGGATTCCGCAGCGTGGCATCTGTGCTACCGAAAAGAAGAAGGGCCGCGAATGCGGCCCTTTCGTTTTCTGAGCGGGGCAGATCAGACCTTGTGATACACCTCGGCGCCCTTCTTCACGAACTCCACCGACTTCACTTCCATCCCCTTCTTCAGCGCTTCTTCTTCCGACACGCCTTGCGCGGCGGCGAAGTCGCGCACGTCTTGCGTGATCTTCATCGAGCAGAAGTGCGGGCCGCACATGGAGCAGAAGTGGGCGACCTTGGCGCCTTCCTGCGGCAGGGTTTCGTCGTGGTCGCTGCGGGCGGGGTCGAGGCCGAGGCCTAGGTTGAACGGGTCTTCCCAGCGGAACTCGAATCGCGCCTTGCTCATCGCGTTGTCGTGGATCTGGCTGGCCGGTTGGCCCTTGGCGAGGTTGGCGGCGATCTTGTCGGCGAGGATGCCCATGCTGCCAAGCAAAAAAAGGGCCCCGTGGGGCCCTTTCGCACATGCCGGCGCAGTGCGCTCACATGGTGTGTGCCTTCTCCAGCCCGCCCAGCAGGCGGTCGAGCTTTTCGATCAGCATGTCGATCTCTGATTCGCTCACGTCCAGCGGCGGGCGGAAGCGGATGCTGTCGGTGCCGGCGCCCAGCAGGAGCAGGTCTTCGCGGTCGAGCGCGGCGCTCACCAGCGCGCCCTTGTCGGCCGGGTTGAGCAGCGTGAAGCCCTGGTAGAGCCCCATGCCGCGCACGTTGGCGATGCGCGCCGGGTGGCGTTGGCACAGCCCTTCTAGCCCGGCAACAAGGCGCTCGGTCTTGGCCGGCACGGCCTCGATCAGGTGCTCGTCTTCGACGATCTGCCATTCTTCGACGAAGCGCACCATGTCGGCGAGGTTGCCGCCCCAGGTGGAGTCGAGCACGCCCACGTCTTCCATCGGGTTGAGCATGTAGATCACGCCGTTGCCGAACTTCTTCGCCACCGCAATCGCCTGGGGCGGGTAGGGCACGTCGTAGAGGTCGATGCAGAACACCTTGCCGGTCTGGCCGCCCGAGGTCTGCACTTCATCCAGCCCCCAGCTCACGTCGAAACGCTGGCACAGCGCCGACAGCTCGCGGTAGAAGCGCGGCAGCGCCACGCGGTGGCCGCCGGCCCCCTGCATCGGCTCGAAGATGACCCCGACGATCTCGTCGCCGTAGGTGCGCATCAGGTATTCCAGCGCTGCGAGGCAGGCGTCGACCTCGCGCTCGTTTTCCTCGTCGCTGCGGTTGGCGTCGAACTCGGGGAAGGGCACCTGCAGGTTGCCCTGGATGATGCCCTGATAGTCGCGCGTGGCGATGGGGTCATTGGCGAGCTTGGTAATGTTCAGCGCATACACCGTGCGGCCGTGGAAGGCCTGCTCGAAGTAGATGAAGCGGCGGTTCAGCGGCGTCTTGCCCTTTTCCTGCAGCTTCTTGTGATGGAGATTGATGAGGTACTTCATCATGTTCTCCACCGCCTCGGCGCCGGAGTTCACCGCATACACCTCAACGCGCTGGCCGCGCATGCACTCGGGCGCCAGTCGGTGCAGCAGCCGGTAGTAGGCGAGGCATTCCTCGGTGAGGAAGTCCGGGTTTGCCATCTTGTTGTTGGCGGCGAAGGACAGGCGTTCCAGATAGTCGGCCGCGTACAGGCGCGGGTGGTTGTAACCGAGCAGGCGTGAGCCGTAGAGGCCGCACCAGTCCATGATCCGGTCGCCGTCGGCGGTGGCGAGCCACAGCCCGCGCGAGCGGCGAATATCGACGACAAAAGGCTTGGGTTCGGCGATGACGTACTGGTTCAGTTCGGCCAGCATCGCCTGGCTATGGGGCTTGGGATAGGTCATGACTCGTCGCGGGGGCAGGCAAGCACCGCCCGGCGGGCGGCGCATCAGTGCCAGAAGGCTACTCGCTGGCTGGGCAGCCATTAACCACTATAAGTACCGGCGACGGGCGATCAGGGTGGCTAATGCGGGACGGCCACGTATCGCTTCGCAATGTGCGCCCAGGACCTGCGCCGGCATTGGGCGCAGGTCCTGGGCGGGGCGGCGTCTGTCAGGCGGCGGGCAGGACGCGGCCCTGCAGGGCAAAGCTTGGGCTGGCGGCGAAGTCTTGCGGGCTGACCGTTGCAGTGTTGGGGAAGGGGTCGACGATCGCCTTGGCGGCAAGGGTGCGTTTGGCCGGCCCGGCGCGGCGTGCGCGGATCAGGGCGGCCTGCGCGGCGATGTGCGGATCGGCCGACGCTGACGCAGCGGTGCTCAGTGCCCGCGGGGCGGAGGGGGCCGCGGGCAGGGCGCGGTTGGCTGAGTGGTGGCGTGCGTCTTCGTACTCCTCGATCAACGCGATCCAGTCGATCTTGGGGAAGGGCGCCGGTTTCTGCTCGACCACTTCGATGACCGGGCGCAGCGCACCGGCAGGCTGGGTGTCGGCCTCGGCATAGCTGCGATAGACGAACTCGCTGCAAACCATCTGATTCGGGTCGCTTTCGACCACGTGATCCAGAGCCACACGCAACAGCCAGCGCAGCGGCTCGGGCCAGTCGAGCTGGCTGCGCACGGCGCACACCACGCCCAGCTCGAATAGCTTGTCGAGCGGGTAGGGCGTGCCCAGGAACGAGCGCGCCTTCGCCTCAAGCGCGGCAAGCTGCGCCGCGTCCGGCCCGGCGCCAGCGGGGCCGAAGCGATAGACGTCGATCAGGGTGTAATTGGTGGTGTCGGTCAGGCGTGTCGACATCGTGCGCGTGATGACGCCGGTGGCGCCGGCCTCGATCATCGTGTCGGCTTCGAGTGCCATTGCCGCGTGGCTGTAGATCGAGTTGCTGGCCCACGCGATCAGGTCGGAAAGCGGCCCTACACCACGGTGTAGTAGTACATCACCGGGGCGTACGGCAGAGAGGGGGATGGCTGAGCTGTTCAATGCGCGCTCCTTCAGTTTGAGCGGGGTCGGGGGCAACCAGGGCTGAGTCCGGCGCAAGCGCAACGCGGTTGCGTCCGTCGCGCTTGGCTGCGTAAAGCGCGGCATCGGCGCGTGCAATCAGGTCTTCGGCCGAGAGTGCATCACTGCCGGTGCTTGCTACGCCGATGCTGCAGGTCAGATCGATCTGTGCGCCCTCGGCATGCACCGGGACACTGGCGAGCGCGACGCGCAGTTGCTCGGCAATCGCTGCGGCCGCAGAGCGGTCAACGCCGCGCAACACGACGAGGAACTCCTCGCCGCCGTAGCGACCGACCGCGTCGGAGTGCCGCAGTGTGCCAACCAGCCGGCGGCTTGCCTCGCGCAGGCAGGCGTCACCGGCCAGATGGCCGTGGTGGTCGTTGATCGGCTTGAAGTGGTCGAGATCCACGAACAGCACCGAGACGGGCTCGCCGAAGTCACGGAATCCCGTGCGCGCGGCGTCGAGGCGTTCGAGGATGGAGCGCCGGTTGAGCACGCCCGTCAGGGCATCGGTGCTGGCCCTTGCCTGCGCCTCATGCAGTGCTGCGCGCATTTCGCGCACACGGTCTGCCAGGCCCAGCGCCAGCAGGATGCCGGAACCTACCATCGAGAGTGGAAAGCCATAAACGATGATGTTGCTGCTCTGCACTCCAAGCGTGTCGTTGAACGCGCGCGCAAAGGTAAAGCCTTGCATCACGAGCCACGCCAACAGGAAGAAGGCCGAGGCGCGACTGCCGTGCCGCCAGCCAACTATGGCCGCGGCCGCAACGGTCAGCGTGCCCGCCAAGATCAGCACGTTCCCGGTGAGCGAAAGCGCCGCGATGTAGCGATAAGGTGTTGCGAGCATCACCAGCACCAGCAGTACAAACAGGATTTGCTGGGCGCTGAAAATCTGAGCGATGCGCGGTGCGAACTGGTCGGCATTGGTCATGCTGCGTGCAAAGCGGATTGCGGCGATGCAGGCCAGCACTGCGAAAAAAAAGGGGGTGCGTACCCCGAACTGCAGCAGATCGCGCAAGCCCGGCAGCGAGTAGGCATCGTAGGTGATCAGCGTGACGTACAGGGCCTGACAGCCCACCAGCGCGGCGTAAAGGATGAACAGGCGTTCGCGCAGGAGCAGCCAAACGCACATCGAGCTCAGCGCCAGCGCCATCAGTGCCGCGAAGCAACTCGCACTCAGACGCACGTGCATGAGCGCGGTGGCACGTGCCTCGTCGTAGCTCGTGATGCTCAGCCATGGCACCAGGCGGGTGGGCGAGCCCACGAGCCGGGCCTGCAGATACAGCGGCTGGCCGGCACGGAAGCTGTCGCCCAACGGGAAAATCAGCACCCCGCGCGTCTGGCTGCCTGGAAAGTCCGCCTGCAAGGCGCTGAGTGTTGTCGGCCGCCCGCCACCGGACGGGAACACCGTGAAGCGCTGAAAGCGCGTCTGCTGCACCACCAGTACTGGCGGTGAGTCCGACTGCCAGTCGGACGCCGGGATGATGCGGAACCAGGTGTCGCGATCAACCGTGCTCAGCGCCACCCGCGCGACCGCATCGAACTGCCCGTCCTGCGCCCCCGACAGCACCGACGCTTCGCTCGCCTCCACCCCGGGCCGCAGGCGTTCGAGACGGAACTCCACCGTCTGCGCTGCTGCGAGGAGCGGGCACAGCCACAAAAGGGCCAGGAGCAGGCGTCGGAGGAAGTGCATGTTGCGGCAGCATGAGAAGACCGCCAAGCATAGTCTCGGCGCCCCCATATTGTCCTTGTTTTGAGGCAGGTAGATGGCCGTTCTGACGAAGAAATTGGTGGGGCTGAAAGGTAGCGTGCCGACCGGGCGCGGGCGTGGCGAGTCGTTTGTTTGGTTCGAGCGAGCCTGCACAACCAGGTCAGCAGGATCCAGATTTCCATGCTGTTGTGTAAGCGTTGTAAGGAAGCCCGGGTGTTGGCCGCAGGCCGGGACCTGGGGGCACAGTAAAAACGGGGAGTTCCCGGATTCCGCCGCGATGCATCCGGGCGACCGAAAACAAAAAGGGCCGCGAAAGCGGCCCCTTCGTTTGCAGTGCAGGGCAGATCAGACCTTGTGATACACCTCGGCACCCTTCTTCACGAACTCCACCGACTTCACTTCCATCCCCTTCTTCAGCGCCTCGTCTTCCGACACGCCTTGCGCGGCGGCGAAGTCGCGTACGTCTTGCGTGATCTTCATCGAGCAGAAGTGCGGGCCGCACATGGAGCAGAAGTGGGCGACCTTGGCGCCTTCCTGCGGCAGGGTTTCGTCGTGGTAGCTGCGCGCGGTGTCGGGGTCGAGGCCGAGGTTGAACTGGTCTTCCCAGCGGAACTCGAAGCGTGCCTTGCTCATCGCGTTGTCGCGGATCTGGCTCGCCGGGTGGCCCTTTGCAAGATCGGCGGCGTGGGCCGCGATCTTGTAGGCGATGATGCCGGCCTTCACGTCGTCCTTGTTCGGCAGGCCGAGGTGCTCTTTCGGGGTGACGTAGCACAGCATGGCGCAGCCGTACCAGCCGATCTGCGCGGCGCCGATGGCGCTGGTGATGTGGTCGTAGCCCGGTGCGATGTCGGTGGTCAGCGGGCCCAGCGTGTAGAACGGCGCCTCAAAGCACCAGTCCAGTTGCAGGTCCATGTTCTCCTTGATCAGCTGCTGCGGCACATGGCCGGGGCCTTCGATCATCACCTGCACATCGTGCTTCCACGCGATCTGCGTGAGTTCGCCGAGCGTCTTCAGCTCACCAAGCTGCGCTTCGTCGTTGGCGTCCCAGATCGAGCCGGGGCGCAGGCCGTCGCCGAGCGAGAAGGCCACGTCGTAGGCCTTCATGATTTCGCAGATCTCTTCGAAGTGCGTGTAGGTGAAGTTTTCCTTGTGATGCGCGAGGCACCACTTGGCCATGATCGAGCCACCGCGGCTGACGATGCCGGTCATGCGGTTGGCGGTCATCGGCACGTACTTCAGCAGCACGCCGGCGTGGATCGTGAAGTAGTCGACGCCCTGCTCTGCCTGCTCGATCAACGTGTCGCGGAAGATCTCCCAGGTCAGGTCTTCGGCCTTGCCGTTCACCTTTTCCAGCGCCTGATAGATCGGCACCGTGCCGATCGGCACCGGGGAATTGCGCAGGATCCATTCGCGCGTTTCGTGGATGTTCTTGCCGGTCGATAGATCCATCACCGTGTCGCCACCCCAGCGAATCGACCACGTGAGCTTGTCGACTTCTTCCTGAATCGACGAGGACACCGCGCTGTTGCCGATGTTGGCGTTGATCTTGGTGAGGAAGTTGCGGCCGATGATCATCGGCTCGCTTTCGGGGTGGTTGATGTTGCTTGGGATGATGGCGCGGCCGCGGGCCACTTCGTCGCGCACGAACTCGGGCGTGATGACATCCGGAATCGCTGCACCGAAGCTCTGCCCCGGGTGACGGCGGCCCATGAAGGCGGCCATCTTCTCGCCGGTGGGGCCAGTGGCCTTGAGCGATTCGATGTAGGCGGCGCGGTTGAGGTTCTCGCGGATCGCGATGAACTCCATCTCCGGCGTGATGATGCCGCGGCGCGCGTAGTGCATCTGCGTCACGTTGGCGCCGGCTTTTGCGCGGCGCGGCTTGCGCTGCAGGTTGAAGCGCAGGCCATCGAGCGAAGGGTCCGCTTCGCGGGCACGGCCGTAGTCCGATGTCATCCCCGATAGCTGTTCGGTGTCGCCCCGCTCTTCGATCCACTTTGCGCGCAGCGCCGCGAGGCCGTTGCGCACATCCACCTTCACCGCGGGGTCGGTGTAAGGGCCGGAGCAGTCGTAAACGTAGATCGGCGGGTTCTTCTCGCCACCGAAGGCGGTCGGCGTATCGGCCTGCGTGATCTCGCGCATCGGCACGCGGATGTCGGCACGCGAGCCTTCGAAGTAGACCTTGCGCGAGTTGGGCAAGGGCGCGATGGCGGCCTCGTCGACCTGGGCGGTCGACGCGGCGAATTTGTCTTTTGCGTTCATGGTGCTTCCTCAGTCTCTGTTGTTCCGCGGGTCGCACACCTTGCGCCCTCGTGCGGCGAGGGTCTGGTGCTTGCGGGTCATGGCGGTAGGGCGGGAAGCAGGCAGGCGGGCAGGGCGCCCGGTGGCGGCTTCGCCTCCCTACGCCGGCATGACCCGGATCAGGTTCGGAGGGTGTCTCTCACCCCGAACACCTTCGGGGACCCCTGGCGAAAGCGTGGAGGCTAACCAATGGGGCAGGGGCTGGCAAGTCGGGGTTTCGGGCGTGGCGGCGGGAAGCTACGCTAAGGGTGAGTTGCTTTGGCGCGGGCAGCCACTTCAAGGGGGGCCGCCGCGCGTCTTTGCCCGCAGCCGTTGATCGCGCAAAGGCTTGCTGCACGATCAACGCGGTGCTTTAACGGCTGCTCACAAGAGAACGGAGATTCAAGCATGAGCCCAATCGCCCGATTCTTGCCCATCGCGGCGGCATCCATTCTTGTTGCATGCGCGACGACCCCGCCGCCCGCGCCGACCCCGGTTGCGCCGCAAGCCGAGCCTGCACCGGCCTTTGTTGCGTCGGTGCCCTCGTTCACGCCGCCGCCGGCGCCGCTCGAGCCAAGTAAGCCTGCCAAGGCAAAGACAAAACCGGGCAAGAAGGCCGACAAGCCGGAGAGGCCTGAAAAGGCCGACAAATCTGCCGATGCACCACCCGCGCCGGTTTCCGAGACCGTCGCCCCGGTGGCCGAAGCCTCAGCGCCACTGCCGCCGCCGCCCGCGGAAGTGCAGCCGAAAGCGCAGATCAAAGGGCCGGCCTGGCTTTCGAAGTGCGCTGCGGTGCGTAACGAGGGTGGCGCGATCTTATGCGATGCGGATTCGCTGTTGGCGACGCCTTCGGCCAACGTCAAGGTGTATGCGCGTGAAGAGAAGCTTGCCGGACCGGTTACGAACGGGGGGCGTATCGAATACCGGCCCGGGCTGCCGCGGCGCTATCGCTTGTTCGTCGTGCCCTGACCTGCGAGCGCCGGGCTTGCGGCAATTGGTGCGCGGCGACCCAGCGCAACACAAGCCACCACCCCGGCGGCAAACAGCCACATTTGCGGCGCGACCGACTCGCCAAACCAGAAGGCGGCGGCCAGCAAGGTGAGAAACGGTTGTAGCAATTGCACCTGCGCCACGCGCGCAATGCCGCCCAGTGCCAGCCCGCGGTACCAGGCGAAGAAGCCAAGAAACATGCTCACGACGCTGACGTAGGCAAACGCGCCCCATGCGGCGGGCGATGCGGCCGGCCAGCGCATCGGCCACAGGGCAAGCACCAGCACCAGCGCCGGCGCAGCAAGCACCAGCGCCCAGCAGATCACCCGCTCGGGTGGCATCTCGCGCGCCAGCATCGCCCCTTCGGTGTAGCCCACTGCGGCGGCCAGCATAGCGCCTACCAAGGCCAGATCGGCGTGGCTGATCGATCCGGCGCCGCGGTGCAGTGCGTTGCCAAGCACGAGCGCGCTGCCCGCCAAAGCGAAGGCCCACCATTGTGCCGAGGGGCGTTCGCCCGCGCGAAGCGCACCGCCCGCCGCCGTGGCGAGCGGCAGCAAGGCGGCAACCACCGCGCCGTGGCTGGAATCGGCTGACTGCATGGCCCATGCGCTGAGCAAGGGAAATCCGACGATCACCCCCAGGGCGACAAGGACAAGGCGGGTGATCTGGGTGCTGCTGGGTGCAGGTGCGCGCTGCCAGGCCAGCACCAGCAGTGCGAGCACCGCCGCCACCACGGCACGCCCGAGTCCGACGAACACCGGATCAAGCTCGGCCACCGCCCGCCGCGTCATCGGGAAGGTGAGGCTGAAGCTCGCCACCCCGATCAGACCCAGCAGGTAAGCGTGGGTGGTGGGTGCAAGCGACTTCATGGCGACTTGCGCCCGCCGCCTGCTGCCTGCGGTGCGCGCGCAAGCCGGGCTTCGTCACGCCGGATCAGGTGCAGCGTGCGGGCGTCGTAGTGATACACCGCATCGTCGCCGGTGACGGTGAGTACAGCCTGCGCCGGGTCGAGCGATAGCCGCGTCACGGCGCGCCGCTGTGGGGCGCGCAGCACGCCGAACTCGCTCACGCCGTTGCGGATACCGACGGCGTGCACCGCGCCGGTGTGAGCTTCCGCCCAGAACACCACCTGGCGCTCGGCCCACAGCGCTTCAGGGCGCGCCGCGTGCTGTGCGCTGGCCGCAACGGGCAGCATTTGCAGGCCCGCCGCAAGCAGGCAGGCGGTGTGCAGTCGGTAGCCGGAAAGCCGGCGGGGCGGGAAGTTGGGCATGGCAGTCTCCGTTGCGTTGAAGCCGACAATACCGGACACTTATCGGCTTGAACCCTGACAATTGTCTTGGCGTGTGCGGGACCGTACCGGTCTGCCGACCATGACAATCCGGAGCGCCCGATGCTGAACCTCTCACTGGATACCTCGACCAGCCTGCCTTTGGTGGAACAGATCGTGCGCGGCGTGCGCGAGCAGATCGATGACCGCTTGCTGCGCGGCGGCAGTCGCCTGCCGCCAATCCGCCAGTTCGCCACGCACTACGGCGTGAGCCGCTTCACCGTGGTGGAGGCCTACGAACGCCTGGTGGCGCTCGGTTATGTGCAGTCGCGGCGAGGCTCAGGCTTCTACGTGCAGTCGCGCGACGATCGCGGCCCGGTACGCGCCGCCGAACCAGCCCCCGATCGGGCCTTGGACGTGGCCTGGGTGGTGCGCAGCGGGCTTGATGCGCCCGACGAGCAATTGCGCGCCAGCGCCGGGTGGCTGCCGCCATCGTGGTTGCCCGAAGAGGAGATCCGCCGCCAGCTGCGTGCGATCGCGCGCGACGAGAATCCGCGCCTGACCCGCTATGGCTGTTCAATGGGCCATTTGCCCTTGCGCGAGCAGATCTGTGTGCGGATGGGCATGCGTGGCATTGCGGTGCAGCCAGAGCAGGTGCTGCTGACGCAAGGTGCTTCGCAAGCGCTCGATCTGGTGGCGCGTCTGCTGGTGCGGCCCGGCGATGTCGTGCTGGTGGACGACCCCGGCTACCACGCGTTTTTTGGCAACCTGCGCTTACAGGGAGCGCGCCTGATCGGCGTGCCGCGTACTGCTCAAGGGCCGGACCCGGATGCGCTGGAACAACTGGCGGCCGAACACAAGCCGCGCCTGTTCTACACCCAGTCTGCCCTGCACAACCCCACCGGCACCGACCTGTCGCCCGCGGTGGCGCACCGGGTGTTGCGCTGCGCCGAGCAGCATGACTTCGCGATCCTTGAAGACGACGTGTTCGGCGGTTTCCAGACGACGCCGACGGTGCGACTCGCCACCCTCGATCAGCTTGCGCGGGTGATCTATGTGAACAGCTTTTCGAAGACGATTTCGGCCGATCTGCGGGTCGGCTACCTTGCTGCCAACCCTGCGCTGGTGGCCGCACTGCGCGATCTGAAGCTCCTCACGAGCAACACCTCGGCCGAGCTGAATGAATCGCTGGTGCACGGCATGCTGGTGGGCGGGCAGTACCGGCGACACTGCGAGCGCTTGCGCGAGCGACTCGATGCCGCGCGGGCCAGTGCCATGCGCATGCTCGAACGCGCCGGCTGCGAGGTGCCCTACGTACCGGCGGCCGGCATGTTCCTCTGGGCCCGCATGCAGGGGGTTGAGGATGCTGCGGCGCTGGTGGAGGCGGCGGCCAGGGTGGGCATCCTGCTGGCGCCCGGGCAGACTTTTCGCCCGCAGATGCAGACTTCGCCCTACTTCCGCATCAACATTGCGTACGGCAGCGACCGGCGCCTGGAGCGTTTTCTCGCGCAGGTGTCCGCTTAGTCCCGGTGGCGCGCCATGGCTCAGACGGCGTTGCTGGCCGCAAGGCAGTCGCGCAGCGTGGCGGCCCACAGCCGGGCGGTGACCGACGGGTAGTAACTGAGGTAGAAGGCGGTGGGGGCTGGCGCGCCATCGCGCAGGTTCAGTTCCACCAGCCGGCCCAGCGCAATCTGTTCGGCGACCAGGTAGCGCGGCAACAGGGCCACCCCCAGCCCCGCGCGCACGCCTTCGAGCAGCGCAAAGCTGTTGCCGAGCACGCGGGTGTCGGTTAGCGAGCCGAGTTCCATGCCGGCGGCCGCGAGCAGGTCGCTCCAGCTATGACTGCGCTCGGCATTGCGCAGCAGGATGCGGTGCGAAGCGAGCGTAGCGACCGTGTCCGGCGTGCCGTGCGCGCTGGCGTAGCTGCGGCTGCACACCAGCAGACTGGCGCTGGTCAGCAAGGGCTCATGCACCAGCCGCGCTTCGTCCGGATGGTTGCGCACCGCAAGGTCGAAGCGGCTGTCGGCAAGGGCCACCGGCTGATCGCTCAGGTGCAGATCAACGATCAGTCCATGCGCTTCGATCTGCGGCAGGCGTGGGGTGATGTAGCAACTGCCCAGGTCCACCGGGGCGGTCACGCGGATGCGTTGGCGCTCGCCGACGATGCGGATCATGTCGAGCGTGCGTTCGATCGATTTTTCGGCGAGGCGGTATTCCTCCAGCAGCAGTGCGCCGCGCTCGGTCAGGCGCAGCGGCTGGCCCGGGCCGCGCAGAAAGAGCGCGAAGCCCAGCCGGTCTTCAAGCTGGCGGATCTGATAGCTGACGCCCGCTTGTGTGAGCGCCAGCTCTTCGGCCGCCCGCGAAAAACTGCCGTGGCGGGCGACGGCGGCAAAGCCGGGGAGGTGAGGCAGCAGCGATCTGAGCACAAGGCAAACTTATGGCAATAACAGATCGCCAAGTTTGGCTTTTGGCGGCGCGGCGCGCAAGATCTTGTCACCGACCCCGCCACGGGGGACGCGCCAAAGGAAAGGGGCTGGTATGAAGATCGAGCATGTCGCGATCTGGACGACGGATCTCGAAGCCATCAAGGACTTCTATGTCGAGCGTTTCGGGGCCACCGCCAGCGCGCCCTACCGCAACGAGAACAAGGGCTTCAGCTCTTATTTTCTGAGCTTCGGTGGTGGCGCGCGGCTTGAGCTGATGAACAAGCCCGGCATCCCGGCCAGCCGAGACGACCCACATCTCCAGCGCCTCGGGCTGATCCACCTGGCCATCTCGGTGGGCAGCAAGGATGCGGTGGACCGCCACCATGCCCGCAGTGTCGCCGACGGCCTTTGCGTGGTGGATGGCCCGCGCTGGACGGGCGACGGTTACTACGAGTACGTGTTGCTCGACCCTGAAGACAATCGCATCGAAGTCACGATCTGATGCGCACAATGGCTTGATTGAAGATGAACGGAATCCGACTGATCGCGTGCGATCTCGATGGCACCTTGCTCGACGAGCGCAAGCAACTCCCCGATGACTTCGCCGCCACGCTGGCGCGATTGGGCCGCCACGGTGTGGTGTTCTGCCCCGCCAGTGGCCGCCAGTACCACAGCATTGTCGCGCTGTTCCCGGCGCTCGCGGCGAGCCTGCCGGTGATCGCCGAGAACGGCGCCCTGGTGATGATGGGCGAGCGGGAACTGGCGTCGAGCTGCGTCGCAGCCGCCGATGTGCCGCGACTGGTCGCCACCTGGCGTGGCTTGGTCCGCCAGGGGCGAGCGCTTGGGGCGGTGCTGTGCGGCAAGCGTGCGGCTTACGTTGAACGCAGCGACACGGCATTCGTCGAGGAAACGGCCAAGTACTACCCGCGCCTCGAAGTCGTGGATGACTTCTGCACGGTGGATGACGAGGTCCTGAAGTTTGCGCTGTACGACAGCGGCTGCGCCGAGCGCGAGGTGTATCCGCACTTTGCTGCGCTGGGGCCCAGCCTCAAGGCGGTGGTGTCAGGCGAACACTGGGTCGATGTGATGGCCGCCGGGGTGAACAAGGGCCGCGGCCTGCAACAGTTGCAAAAGGCGCTGGGGATCGAGCGGGCGCACACCATGGCCTTCGGCGACTTCACCAACGATCTTGAAATGCTCGAAGCCGCGGCGCATTCCTACGCAATGAAGAACGCCCATCCGGCCGTGCTTGCGGTGGCGCGACATCGTGCGCCCTGCAACACCGAACGCGGCGTACAGCAGGTGATTCACGGCATGCTGGCCGGCGCGGGCGTCTGAGCGGCGCAAGGCCCGCGCCGCCAGCCCGGCCTTAGGGAAGGCCAGAATAAGTGGCTGCGACGGCGCATCGCTGCGCTGCGGCGTGCTCGCTCCCGCGCCTATCCCTTTGATATGTCTTGGTCGTTGCGCGCGCCGTGCCTTGCGCAGCATCCCTCTCGCTCACTTATTCAGACCTTCCTTAGCGTGCCAGCCGGTACATCGCCATGCTGGCAAGGAAGTTCGGCTCCTCGATCACCGGCTTGTCATCGTCGAAAGCCGCGCGTTCGAGGATGCGGATACCGCGCGCTTCGCACAGCGCTTCGAAGTCCGCAATCGTGAAGAAGCGGACGTTGGGCGTGTCGTACCACTCGAAGGGCAGGCTTTCGGAGACCGGCATGCGGCCGTTGAGAATTGCCTGCCGGTGCTTCCAGTAGCCGAAGTTCGGAAAGCTGACGACCGCTTCGCGGCCCACGCGCAGCATTTCGTCGAGGATCTTTTCGGTGTGGTGCACCGCCTGCAGCGACAGGCTCATGATCACATGATCGAACTGCGCGTTCTGGAAGTCGGCGAGGCCTTTTTCCATGTCGATCTGCAGCACGTTCACATCGTTGCGTACGCAGGCCACCACCCGCTCCGGGTCGGCTTCGACGCCGTATCCCTTCACGCCGCGGGTGTCGCGCAGGAAGGCGAGCAGGCTGCCGTCGCCGCAACCCAGATCGAGCACGGTTTCGCCGGGGCTGACCCAGCGCGCGATCACTTCAAAATCGAAACGTTGTTGTGTTTGCATCTCAGACCTCGATTCCATCGAACCATGCACGCAAGACGGCGTGGTACTGCGGATCGTCGAGCAGGAAAGAGTCGTGGCCCGCCGTGCTTTCAAGCTCGGCGTAGCTCACCTTGAGGCCGTTGCGGATCAGCGCGAAGACCAGTTCGCGCGAACGCTCGGGTGAAAAGCGCCAGTCGGTCGAGAACGAGGCGACGAAGAAGTTCGCCTTCGCGCGCGCCAGTGCGGCGGCCAGGTCACCGTTGTAGTTGAAGGCCGGGTCGAAATAGTCGAGCGCCTTGGTCGCCAGCAGGTAGGTGTTAGCGTCGAAGTAGCCGGCGAACTTGTCGCCCTGGTAGCGCAGGTAGGACTCGATCTCGAACTCCACGTCCCAGTGATACTTGTGCTCGCCGTGACGCAGCTTGCGGCCGAATTTCTCGGCCATTGCGTCGTCGGAAAGATAGGTGATGTGGCCCACCATGCGCGCGAGTTTGAGGCCGTTGACCGGCACCACGCCGTGCTCGTAGTAGTGGCCGCCGTGGAACTGCGGGTCCGACTTGATCGCCTGCCGCGCCACCTCGTTGAAGGCGATGTTCTGCGCCGAAAGCTTGGGCGCGGCGGCAATGATGGCGGCGTGTGCAACGCGCTCGGGGTAGGCCAGTGTCCAGTGCAGCGCCTGCATGCCGCCGAGGCTGCCGCCCACCACCGCGGCAAAACGTTTGATGCCGAGCCGGTCAGCCAGGCGCGCCTGCGCCTCGACCCAGTCTTCCACCGTGACGAAGGGGAAATCGGCGCCCCAGGGCTTGCCGGTCGCCGGGTTGATCGAGGTAGGGCCGGTCGAACCGTAACAGCCACCCAGGTTGTTCACGCCGATCACGAAGAACTTGTTGGTGTCGAGCGGTTTGCCGGGGCCGACGAGGTTGTCCCACCAGCCGACGCTCTTGGGCTGGTTGGCGTAGGTGCCGGCCACGTGGTGCGAGCCTGAGAGCGCGTGGCACACCAGCACCGCGTTGTCGCAGCTGGCGTTGAGGGTGCCGTAGGTCTCGTAGACCAGGTCGTAGGCGGGCAGCACGGCGCCGCTTCGCAGCGTCAGCGGCTCGGAGAAGTGCGCCGTCTGTGCTGCGACGACGCCAACGGATCCGGATGAGTTCATGTTTTAGGCAGTCAGAAAAGCGAAAACCCGACCGGCTCGTGGAGAGCAATCGGTCGGGCTGCCCTCGCTTTAGCCGGATTTGTATTGCGCCCGCAAGCTGTGAATCAAATCGGCGCAGTGGCAGGAAACTAACGCGGGGCGGGGCGGAAGTCAAACCGCGGGGTCAAGATAGAAAGGGCCGTCGCAATGCGGCGGCCCACCCGAACGCCCGCAGCGGACGCTGCGCTCAGAGCCTGAACTTCGACACCGCGGCGCGCAGTTCGGCGGCCATGCCTTCCAGATCACTGACGGATGTCGCACTGCGGGTGATGGCCGCATTGGTCGAATCGCTCATCTGCGCGATGCGTTCGATGTGTTCGGCGATCGCGTGGCTGGCCGAACTTTGCTCCGTGTAGGTCTCAACCAGTTCGGCCACTTCGTGGCGGGTGGTGTCGGCGCCGGTCTTGAGCGAATCGAGCGCCGGCCCGAGGCGGCTGATCGCCTGCACGCTGGAATTGGCCTGCGTGGCCGAGGCGCGCATCACTTTCGCCACGCTTTCGGTTTCGCCGTGGATGGCGCCCAGCGCTGTCATGATTTCGCTGGTGGCCTTGCCGGTCTTCTCGGCCAGCTTGCGCACCTCGTCGGCCACCACCGCAAAGCCGCGGCCTTGTTCGCCGGCCCGTGCTGCTTCGATGGCGGCGTTGAGTGCAAGCAGGTTGGTCTGGTCGGCGATCTCCTTGATGATGCTGGCGATACCGCTGATGTGGGTGGAGTGCTTCTCAAGCCGGCCGATGTTTGCCGCGGCGGTGTTCACCGATTCGGCCACGCGGCCCACTTCGCCGCTGGCATCCTCGGCGATGGCGGTGCCGTCTTGCGAGAGGCGGTGCGCGCTCTCGGCCTCTTCCCGCACGCGGGATGCGCGCTCGGCCACATGGTCGAGGCCGGCGGTCATTTCCTGCACCGCGGCGGCAATGCCCGCTGCGGCTTCGCTTTGCTGCGCTGCGCTGCCTTCGATCTCGTGATACGCGCTGTTCAGATGCTGCGCTGCACCGGCGATGTTGCCGCTGGACTGTTCGATCGCGCTGATCATCTCGCGCAACTGGTTCTGCATGGCATCGAGTGCTTCAAGCAGCTTGCCGGTTTCGTCGCGGCGCGTGGCGGTGATCTTGGTGCTCAGATCGCCGGCAGCAATCTTCTGCGCCAGCTTGACCGATTGCCCGAGCGGAATCGTGACCGAGCGGATGATCGAGAACGACAGCGCGGCAGCCGCAACCAGCCCGACAAGCGCGATCCACATGGTCGAACTGTTGATCTTGGCGGCGGTGGCCGCCACGGCTGCGTTCGAGGCTTCAGTGTCCTTCACCTGCATCTTGAGCAGCGCGGTCAGGGCGTCGATCGCCTGCTCGAAGGCCGGTAGCGCGTTGGAGCGGAACTCGGACACCGCCTGCATGCGGTCGCCCTCGCCGTACAACTTGATCAGCTTGTCGCGCGACTCGGTGAATTCCGTGTAGCTGGTCTGGAAGGTCTTGATGTGCTTTTTCGAGGTGGCATCGTTCATCAACTTGAACGCTGCCTGCAAACCCTTGAGCGCGTCGGCATCGAGCTTGCGCATCGCCTCGAAGTGCTCTTCCGCAGTCTTCACATACTGGGTTTCCATCGCCAGCACGATGCGCATGCGGCTGCGGTGCAGGGTGTCGAGCGACACGCCCAGCTGGGACATTGGCACGGTGTGCTGGGCGTAGGCGCTGTCGATCTGGGCGGTTGCGGTACTCAGGCCCGATCGGCCCAGCACCACCACCACGACCACCAGCAAAAGCAGAAAGCTGGAGAGCAGGACCAGTCGGGTCGAGATCCGCAGGTTCTTCATCATTTTTGTTTTGGCTCCTGTGAAGGGACTGGCAAGTGACAACATCGTTATCGGCAAGCTTCATGGCAACTTGAGCACAGGTAGGGGCGTTCCTTGCCACAATGTGAAACGAGCCGGGTGAGGGGGGTGTGCTTGGTTCGATCGAAAAACATGACGTCGGCGTGCGGCTCGCCTATAACGACTACTCGCTCCAAATGACTTGTCGTCCCGCGCAGGGGGCGGCAGTGGAGGATTGAATGTCGGTATTGCCCAACCTGATCGGACAAGCCCCGAATTTCCTGCACGCCATCGGCCTCATCGAGCGCATGGCGCGTTTCGACGCGCCGGTGCTGATCACCGGTGAGACCGGCACGGGCAAGGAGGTGGCGGCGCGCGCGATTCATTACCTGTCCGCCCGCCGCGATGCGCCTTTCGTGCCCCTGAACTGCGGCGCCTTGCCCGACGCCCTGATCGAAAGCGAGCTCTTCGGCGCCGAGCGCGGGGCCTACACCGATGCGCGCCAGTCGCGCGGTGGCCTGGTCGAGGCGGCCGATGGCGGCAGCCTCTTTCTTGACGAAGTGGATGCGCTGCCCCCGCGTGCGCAGGTGTCGCTGCTGCGCTTTCTGCAGGATCAGACCTACCGCCCGCTCGGGTGTGCGCGCGAACGGGCGGCGAATGTGCGCGTCATCGCCGCTGCCAGCCCGCGCTTGGCGCAACTGATTGCGCGCGGCGAGTTCAGGCCGGACCTGGCCTGGCGGCTCAACGTGCTGGCGGTTGAGCTCCCTCCGCTGCGCGAGCGGCCGGGCGACCCCCGCCTGCTGGCGGAGCACTTCCTTGCGCGCTACTCACGGCGCTACGGCGTGGCGTGCCGCGGGCTTGATCCGGCCAGCGTCGCCTGGCTTGAAACCCAAGCCTGGCCGGGGAATGTGCGCGAGCTCGATAACCTCATCCATCGCAGCCTGCTGCTGTGCGATGGCGGCGTGCTTCGGCTCGGCGCCCCGCCGACAGCAGGCGCCGCCGGCGATGCGGCGCAAGCGCACCTGAGCTTCAACGATGCGCGCGCGGCGGCGATCGAGGCGTTCGAGCGGCAGTACCTTGAAAACCTGATGCAACTCACCGGTGGCAACGTCAGCCTTGCCGCCCGTATTGCGGGCAAGGAGCGCCGTTGCCTGGGCAAGTTGCTCAAGAAACACGGCCTCGATCGCAGCACCGCTGCCGGTGCCATTGTGGGTGGGTCTGCGCAGACC
>NZ_JAPFHA010000001.1 GCF_026586805.1 Niveibacterium sp. 24ML
TGCCGACAGAAGCGCAGTGGGAATACGCCGCGCGCAGCCGCGGGCAGTTCTTCATGATTCCCACCGACGACGGCCACATCGATTTCGGACGCAATGTGCCCTACGGAGCGCAGGCGGAGCGACTGCACCAAGGACGCCTTTGGCGATACCCGATCGGACTGTTTCCACCCAACCCTCTGGGTGCCTACGACATGCAGTACAACGGCAAGGAGTGGGTGCTGGACTGGTATGCGCCCAAAGCCTACGAGCAATCAGCAAATCAGGATCCAGCTGGCCCAGTCGCGGGCACACGCAAGGTTGTGCGGGGCTGGGAGTACGGTGATAGCCTGAAAATCGGTGTGTCAGTTTGGCGGCGAAACGAAGACCCCGAGGGCTGGTACATCAACGCCAAAGACCAGAGGGTCCAGTCAAAAGACTCCACTTCTCCGTCGGTGCGTTGCGCTGCGTCGCCACTCCCTGACAGCTAAGCGGTCGTGTCATAGAAGCCGCCATCAACCGACGCGAACAGTGGGTGGTCACGGCTTTGTTCCTGCAGCGCATAGGCCAGTGAGGAGTTGGCTTCTGCCGGGAATCCTCGGGTATGGTCTTCGCGCAGCGCGGCGTAGGTATCTTCGTACCAGCCAGTGAAGTCGCCGTTCATTGCAACTTCGCGTCTGAATGCCGCCGGATCGATACCGCGGATTCGCTGCATTCGTTCGAAGTCCTTTTCATAGCGAGTTCTTGTGCCCGGCACATCCATCCCCCGCGGCCCCTCCACCGCAAAGAACTCCTCAAGCTTGCGCACTCTCTCCCGAAGGTCACCCTTTTCGCCCCGTGGCCCGATGTGCTGGATGACGTTTTTCAGATCTGCCTTCAGTGTGGTTTGCTCCAATACCTGCAGCACCGCTTGGCGTTGCCGCGGGAGGTAGTCGTCGAGCAGACCATAACCGTCCTGCGCCCAGTTAGCGGCGCTGTGTCGGGTCAGCTGATAAATCAGCATGCCCTTGCTCTCCGGTGTGCTAAAGCGCACTTGCGTTGGATTAGCAATGATTCGATCAGCGAGCGCAAGGCACGCACGCGCCTTGGAAAAGGCCTCGTCAATGTCGTCGCAGAGTTCCCCGAGCCGTTGAAGCTTGGTGCCAAAGTACTTTTCCACCGCCTCCGCCTCACAGACCAATAGGTATCCAAGCTGCTTTAGCGCGGAGAACGCTTCGATCGAGATGTACTTCAGGTTCTTGAACTGCACATGCAGCAGTGAATAGTAGATCCAGCTAAGGAAACTCGCCAACTGCTTGGCGCCAACGGCGAGCGTCACCGTACCTTCGGCGCCGAGGCCGAAGCACAGGCCAGCATGGGCGGTGACGCGGAAGATGCCGTCCACATACTCCACCGCAAGCTTGAGCTCACCGGCCAAGCCAGCCATGCCCTGGAGTTCCGGCGCAACCGAGGCGAGGATTTCGAACTTCTTGTCTGCGCTGTGCGGGTTGCGCCATTCAAGCGCGCCTTTCAGCTCAAGGCCACCTTTGACCCCAGCAAAGAACTGCACATCGGCGCTCAGGCCGGCCGTGTTCTTCCACTCACTTCCTTTGCCGGTGACATCGGCTGCCTGAGTCCGCTTAGGCTTCTTGCGTGACCCGCGGACAGCCGGCATCCGGCCAGGCTTCTTGCCGCCGTCGACATCAGTCGCCTCAACATCCTTCATGGCCACGCCGATTGAAACCTCGCCTGCCAGGCTCACACCCAGCAGCCCCTTGAGTTCTGCACCAACAACGAGACGAATCGCCCCCATGTCATAGCGAGCCGTATCAACTGCCTTACCGGCCGACATCTCCGCGAACTGCTCAAGATCAAGGTAGTAGAGCATCAGGCCAGCTTTGGACGGCAGGTACAGGTGACCGTCCATCTTGCCCTCTGCAAAAGCCACCTCGGCACTCCCCTCGGCCTTGAAGCAGACGTTGCCTTGCAGTGGCGCGATCTCGGCCTTGAGGCTGCCGCCGCTGTAGTAGCGCATTGCAGCTGCTTCGGCGGAAAAATCGATGTCTGCGATTTGCGTATCGCCGTACTTGAGTACGCCTTCTTTGCTTGTATGGGCCCGTTCGTTCCAGTTCGCGAGCGCTTCTGGCCCGAGCGTTCCGACGTTGCTGATTTCGAGCTTCACGAAATCACTGCTGCTCAGCTTGACCTTCTGAACCTGTTCGCCCAAGTAGGTACGCATCTTCTTCCGGTCAATCACGCGCTTGCCGGTTCGCTCGTCCTTCTTGTAAACCTCGGCCCACTTCGTGGATTTCGCATCCTTGAACTTTGGCCAGTTCGCTTTAAGTTTGTCGGAGCCCATGACGCGTAGCGGGCCCACACCGCTGTACCGATCTAACTGCTTGAAGTGGCTGCGGAGCCCCGCTGCGCCGCTGATGCTCCATGCCTGCTTCAAGTCAAGTTTGTCGCGCTGCCACTGGCCGTTCTTGTCGTCTTTCTTGACCATGTATGGCTTGTCACCCGCCTTTTCGACCAAGGGCACAAGCTCAATCAGCTTCTTGCCGGCACCATCGAGCTTGTCGAGCCGTTGCAATTCTTTCCGCACCGCTTCCGTAGCCTCCTCACGCCACTGGATAGCCCACCCCTGACACTTGCGCGCCTCAGCTTCAACGTCGGCAGGAACAGATCTCGGATTCCTGCCCTTTGCAATGGCGATCTCGTTGAGCCGCTCATCCGCGAGCGACAAAACTTGATTGGCAAGCAGTTGCTCATGCATCAGCCTGTTCCAACGATCGAACTCGTTGTTGACAAGCGCGCTATCGGCAGCGGGGACGAATATCACTTCGCCGGTATCAAGTCGAAGGAAACCCATCGGCTCGGGTGCAACGTGGGCGTCGACAGTGCTGCCTTTCCGGGTGTTGTACTGGCCGGTCGCCAGCGGCGTCTCGGCGCCAGTGGTGGTCGGTGAGCTTGTGGTTGACGACATTGCTGATTAACCCCAGAAAACTTTTAGTACGCCACCCCGAGCGCTGCGCACACGACGAGTACGGCCTTCTTGGTTGGTAACACCCGAAGCCACGACCGCGCCCGACTCATCGACGATTCGATAAGGTGCGCCAGCAAGCGGCTCATTGCTTTCTTTGTCGCGCAATACAAACTGCTCATCGAGGCGTTGCAAGCGCTCAAGCGCGGCATCACCTTTGGCCAAGCTCGCCGAACTGCTCGCACTCGCCGGCCCGGTGAGATTCTTCTGACTCGCCTTGAATTTCACACTGCCCGGTGCCGTGAGGGTGATGTTGCCGCCTTTGATCTGAATCGCCGCGCCTGCTGCAGTGAGCTGGACGTGGCTTTTGGCGCTGACCTGGATACTGGCGTGCGTGCTGGCGACGGTGACTTGCTTTTGCGCGGCGACGGTAGCGATGTTGTCGTGAGCGTGGGCGGTGACTTTGCCGGCGGCGGCGTGCAGCTTGATGCCGGTGTCGGTGATCGGGCGAGTGCCTTCAGGCTTCTTGCCGACGGTGTAGAGCACGAGGCCGGCGCCGCTGGCCCAGCGGATCGCACCTTGCGCGGCAGCTTCGAACGTCTGGCCGCCGATGACGGTGAGGTGGTTGGCGACGGTGGTGCTGTGCGCCGGGGTGCCAAGGGCGATGCCAGCGTCTGCGTACAGCGAAAGGTGCGGCGCGGCCCAGGCGGTGACCGTACCGGTACCGCCGGCGATGCCGGCCGGGCCTTGCTGGCAAACGGTGGTTTCCGCCAGATCCTTGGCCTGCTCGGCGCAGCCTTCGAGCGGTGGCCGCTGTTTGGGATCGGCGGCGTCTTTGGGCAGCTTGGCCTTGGAGGTGTTGGCAGCCTTGGCGAGCGCGATGGCGAGTTCCTGGCTCGATTCGATAACGCTGGTGGCGCCCGCTGCGTCGATATGCGCGATGCCACGGTGGCCAGATTCGCCGGCTGAGACTTGTAGGCCTTGTCCAGCACGCACGGCGCCGGCCGCGCTGGTGGCCAGTTCCGCGCCGTGGCCGCGGGCGGCTTCACGGGCGTTGTCGGTTTGTGCCCGCAGGTGCCCCAGCTGCAGGCGACTGTCGTGTTGCGTGGTCGAGAGGCGCAGCCCGTCCTGTTCCGGCGTGGCGTCGAACACCAGGGCGTTGTGGCCGCCGCTGCCGGATTGGCTGGTCGCCAGCGCCTGGGTCTTGATGCCGGAGAACACGGGTTTGTGCGCATGGGCGCCGGCCGTGCCGGGGAACCAGGCTGGCGCATTGCCGGTGGCGTTGGCACTGCCGGCAGCGACCTGATTGCCCTGCGCGTTCTCTTGCCCGCGGCCGTTGTAGGCAAGCCCGACGACGATGGGGCGATCGACATCCCCTTCGGAGAACTCGACCAAAACTTCCTGCCCAAGTCTTGGGGTGAAATGCGCGCCCCAGTTGTCGCCTGCGATGGCACTGGCGACGCGAACCCAAGTGCCGACCGATTCGTTGGCGGGGGCGTTGTCTTCGCCGCTGACATGCGGCAGGCGGCTGGCACTGTTGCTACCGCGCAGCCACGGCAGCTGAATCTTGATGCGGCCATCGCGATCTGCGGTGAGCGGGGTGCCGGAGACGCCCACGACGATGGCCGTGTGCTGGCCGCGCACGGTCGGCTTGGGGTGGATGCGCGCGCCGTGTTCGTTACGGTCGAGCGGGCGGTAGGGCCGCTCGGCGGCGATGGCCAGCGCGCGGTTTTGGTACAGCGCGGTGTTGCTGTCGTTGCGCACCACGCCCTGGCTACGCGCGAGGCCACTGATCGGGCCCAGCCGCGCTTCGATCTGCGCAAGGACATCGGCGGCGAGGTTGTTGCGGGCACGGTGTTCAACTTCGAGCACGGCGAGTTTGACACCCGTGACATCGAACTCGCCGCTCAGCGGTGAGTCAGTGAGTTCGATGCGCTGACCCGGTGCGAGGCGGCGCAGGGTGCTACCGAGGCGGACTTGCTCGGCACGTGCTTGCCAGGCTTCGAGCTGACGTTTGGCATACAGCTCGCCCGCTTCCTGCGAGGGGAAGCTGTAGAGGCCAGGGGTGTCGCTGCGCAGGAGTTCGGCCGGCGCACTGGTTGCGGAGGCCATTTCTGCACTGAGTCGCTGGCTAGCGCGGTAGTCCCAGCTTGCGAGGCGCACGCCGGATGGCACGGTGCGTGCGATTGGGCTGGCGCGCTGCACGGTGTCGGCTTGCTCGGTGGCATCAGCGCGGTGATAGCGCACGCTGGCGGTTTCAGCAAAAGCACCGTTGTGATCGGCGATCACCAGGGTGTGCGCGTCATCGCTATGTTCGAACCAGTAGAACAGCCCCTCTTCGGCGAGCAGGCGTTCGACGAAGGCCAGATCGCTTTCGCCCGCCTGCACACAGAGGCTGCGCGGCAGCAGCGCATCGGGTTCGGAGAGATCCCAGCGCCAGCGCGGATCAAGCGTGCCTTGGCCCTGCCAGCCGGTGAAGAGTTCGTCGAGGATCGCGACGACGTTCTGATCAGCAAAGGCCCAGCTGTCGAGGTTGTGGCCGAGGAAGGCCAGCCAGGGCTCCACCCGCATGCGGTAACGGGCAAGGCCACCGTCCGAGCCGAGCAGGCCAAATCCGGTGACGTGACCATGAAACGGACGCTCCAGCGGGCCGGCGCTGCCATCGGTGAGCAGGCGCAGGCTCACCGGCTGGCCGACCAGCGACTTGTGCGCGATGTGCGCGTCCTCACTGAGCAGGAGCAACTCGATCGCGAAGCCACCGCCGCCCACCGATTCGCGGATCTGCGCGGTTTCGACGAGCAGCGCATCGCGGCCGAGCGGCGTGCTCAGGCGTAGCAGGCGATTGGCGTCGGAAAAACTGCGCGACAGCAGTCCGGAAAGGGCGAAGCCGGGCATGGGCTGATTCCGTGTTGGCGTGGCTCAAAAGAGGCCATCAGCATATCGCAACGGCATAGTCCGCCCTGTGAAATGCGGCGGGTTTTGTGTCGACTTGGGCGGCGCGCGGCGCCACGGGGCAAGGCAGCCGGCGCTCAGGCGCGGGGCCGCACATTTGCAGGGCGCGTCAGGCGGTTTTCTGCAGCGGACGGACGATCTTGTGCAGCACCATGGCGGCGGCACCGGCGGCCACCGCACGCGAGCCGTAGCGCGAGAGTCGCACTTCGGGCATCGGCACGCCTGCGTCGCGCGCGTAGCGGCTGAGGGTTTCACGCGCGGCATCGAGCATCGGCGCGCCAAGCTCACAGGTGGGTCCACCCAGGACGAATCGGCCCGGATCGAAGGTTGTCCAGAGATTCTGCATCAGCACCCCCAGGTAGTGCCCGGCACGCGCGGCGGCGGACACGGCTTGCGGCTCGGCGTGAGCGATCCGATCGGCCAGCGCCGCGACCGACGGACCTTCTTCGCCCTGCTGTGCCGCTTGTTGCGCCACGGCACGCAAGCCGATAAACGCCTCGGCACAGCCTTCCCGGCCACAAGAGCAGCGCGGGCCCGCCACTTGCAGAATGCTATGCCCGACCTCGCCGGCAAACCCGGCCGCCCCACTGAACAGGCGATCATTCACAACAATGCCGGCACCCACCCCGATGCCCAGGCTCAAGTAGACCAGCGGATCACGCACCGGCGCATCGCCGAACTCGAACTCACCCAGCGCGGCGACATCGGCTTCGTTCTGCATCCACAGCGGCAAAGCGGACAGGCCCGCGTCAGCCAACGCAGCGCGCAAGACGCTCGCAACATCGACACGGCGCCAACCAAGATTGGGCGCCACCTTCAACAAGCCGGCAGCTTCGTCCATCGCGCCCGGCAATCCAACCCCGATGCCAAGCACCTTGCGACCCGCGTCGCGAACGATTGCAACCTCCTGAATCAGCATGGCGCCAAGTCGCCCCAGCACAGTCTTCGGATCGACGCCCACGACCGGCTCTTTGCTGTACGAGATGATCTCGCCCACCAACGACACACCGACAACATGAATGAAATCGACGCCCAGCTCGGCCCCGACCATGGCCAGGCGGCTCGGGTCGACCACCAGCGGCGTCGGCCGGCGGCCCAGTGCACCGGTGATCTGGATTGCGTTTTCCTGCAGCCAGCCTTCATCGATCAGTTCCTGCACCAGCAAACTGACCGTCGATTTGGTCAAACCGGTTTCCTTGGCCAGATCGGCACGCGACTGGCCGGCCCGCTGTCGCACGCAACGCACGATCGCCATGCGATTGAGTTGCTTGAGGAGCGTTTGGTCACCGGTGATGGGCATGAAGCATCCTGTAAAGAGGGAGGCGGTTAGAAAAATCGCCAAATTCGGGGCAACGATAGGCTTCGTTGTGGCGACATTCTACTCATTCGCGCGAGTTTGGAGACCTATCGCAGTTCAAGGGCTAAAATTGAAGGTCTTCCGTACGAATTTGAAGTTTCTGACAATTCGGACGGTGGAGATTGCGATTTTGCCAACGTTTTCAGATCAGGACGCCTGCTTTGGCACCGATGCAGCCCCCGGAAATTCGCGTTTTGTCCGTCATTCCACCGATGACGCAACTCAACACGCCCTACCCTTCGAGTGCCTACCTCACCGGTTTTCTGCGCTCCCGCGGGATTGATGCGGTGCAGGAGGACCTGGCGCTGGCGCTGGTGCTCGATCTGTTTTCCGGCGATGGGCTCCAGCGCATCCGCGCGGTGATCGAGACGATTCCGGAACGCAAGCGCAGTCAGCAGGTGGCCGGCTTCATGGCGCAGTTTGATCGTTACGCCGCGACGATTGCGCCCGCTGTGGCCTTTCTGCAAGGCCGTGATCCAACCATCGCGCACCGCATCTGCGGCCGCAACTTCCTGCCCGAAGGCGCGCGCTTTGAATCGCTGGAGGTGTACATCGACCCGGACGGCGGCGATCCGCTGGCCTGGGCCTTTGGCTCGCTGGGCATGCAGGATCGCGCGCGCCACCTCGCCACGCTGTACCTGAACGACCTTGCCGACGTGCTGCGCGATGCGGTGGACCCGCGCTTCGAGTTCGTCCGCTACGCCGAATCGCTGGCACAGAGTCAGCCGACCTTCGACCCGCTCGCGCACGCACTGGCCGCGGCGCCCACGCTGGTCGACGACACCCTGCGCACGCTGACACTGGCCGCGATCGAACGCCACCAGCCCACGCTGGTGCTGCTCTCGGTGCCCTTCCCTGGCTCGGTGTATGGCGCCTTCCGCATCGCGCAGGCAATCAAGGCGCACAACCACGCCATCGTCACCGTGCTCGGTGGCGGCTTTGCGAATACCGAATTGCGCGAGCTGAGCGAGCCGCGCGTGTTCGATTACTTCGACTACGTCACGCTGGATGCCGGCGAGCGCCCGCTGCTTGCGCTGATTGATCACCTCAAGGGTGGCCGCTCGCAGCAACGGCTGGTGCGCACCTACCTGCGCGATGCGCAAACGCAGGCGGTGCGCTATGTGAACTTCGTCGAGCCCGACATCGCCTTTGCGGAAGTCGGCACCCCCACTTGGGATGGCCTGCCGCTTGATCGCTACCTCTCGATTCTCGACATGCTCAACCCGATGCACCGGCTGTGGTCGGACGGGCGCTGGAACAAGCTCACCGTGGCGCACGGCTGCTACTGGAAGAAGTGCAGCTTCTGCGATGTGAGCCTCGATTACATCTCGCGTTACGACGGCGCCTCGGCCGCCACGCTGGTCGAACGCATCGACGCAATCGTCGCCGAAACCGGCCAGAGCGGCTTTCACTTCGTCGACGAAGCGGCGCCACCCAAGTCGCTCAAGGCGCTGGCCCAGGCTCTGGTGGATCAGAACCGTTCGATCTCGTGGTGGGGCAACATCCGCTTCGAAAAGTCCTTCACGCCCGAGCTGTGCCAACTGCTCGCGCAGAGCGGCTGCATCGCGGTATCCGGCGGACTCGAAGTCGCGTCAGACCGTTTGCTGAACCTGATGAAGAAGGGGGTGTCGGTCGATCAGGTTGCGCGGGTCACGAACGCCTTCACCGAAGCCGGCATCCTGGTGCACGCCTACCTGATGTACGGCTTCCCGACGCAGACGGTGCAGGACACGGTGGACGCGCTGGAATACGTGCGGCAGTTGTTCGAGGCCGGCTGCATCCAGTCCGGCTTCTTCCACCGCTTCTCATGCACGGTGCATTCGCCTGTGGGCCAGAACCCCGAAGCATTCGGCGTACAACTCGTGCCCTTGCCACCGGTGAGCTTCGCGAAGAACGACATCGGCTTCATCGACCCGACCGGGGTCGATCATGATGTGCTGGGCAAGGCGCTGAACAAGGCGCTCTACAACTACATGCACGGCATCGGGCTGGATGAAGACGTGCGCAGCTGGTTCAGCACACGGGTGCCGCGCACGCGGGTGCCGCGGCATTTCGTCAGCAACGCATTGCGCTGAAGCGGCCAGACCCGGGCCTTCCGGCAACGCGCCGCCCGCGCCGGATTCAAAGGGCTTTTTGCCCGTAGAGGCGGCGTGCGGCTTGGCAGCTTCCGCCCTGCCAGTCGCGCTCGCAAACCGTGACCACATGCTGGCACATGCTGTCGCCCTGCTCGCGCAACTGGCGGTAGAGCGACGCGTCAATCGGCCCCAGGCCCGCAACCAGCACCGTCGTCGCCTCGCCCGGAATCTGCGCGCGCGACGGGCCCTGCATGACACGGCAGGTGGACGCGACCATGTCATTCACGCACTGCGATTTCATCGCATCCAGGGCTGACTGCCGCGGGCCGGGGTCGGCGCCGCAGCCGGCCAGCACCAGCAATGCGGCGCACCAGGCGTGGCTAGTCGCCATGGATGACCACGGAGTAGCCACGGTACAAGTCGTCGTCAGAATTCGGCGTGAGGTTCTCGTACCCGGCCAGCCCGCCCTTGAACTTGAACCAGATGCGCTGCGTGCTGCGGTCGATCCAGTAGCGGTCGCCCGCGCTCGCCTTGACTTGGGCAAGGCTTGAGGCGGCGGTCAGCTCGCGGCGCTGGGCACTGCCGGCCTCCGGCGTGTAAGGGTTGGCGCGGTTGTAGACCGAGGCGACCGTGTAGGCGAGCGGAGTGTCACGCCCGCCGTAAGCAACCGCCATGACGAAACTGTCGCCCGCGCGATAGGCATTCGAAACCGACATCTCGAACCGCTTGGGCAGGGGTTTGCCCGGGAAGCTCAGCACATACTGCCCGCCCGGGCGCGCCGCGAAGTGGCGCATGTTGCCAAGCTTGTTCGAAACGCTACCGTCCGCAATGCGCCAGCGATCAATCTCCGCCCCTTGGTCCGACTGCCGGATCACCTCGATCGGTGCGCCAAAGCTGAAGCGGTTGGTATCGAAGTCGGTGAGGAAATCACCCACGCCGTAGAACTCGCCACTGCAGGTGACGCCGTTCTGGCCGGCAGGTTCAACCGGCTGGCAGGTCGCGCCGTGGGTGAGGAACGGGATGTCGAAGACCGTGTAGTTGCCGGCAGGCCCCCAGTAGCCATGCGGATCCCACAGCGCACCGGCCAGTGCCCAATGCTCGCGATCCGGCACCGGGTTGCGCAGCTGCGGCGAGAGTTCGCGATAGCCGGGATAGGCGTCGATCAGCATGTTCTGACCGTTGCGCACGGTGCCCTTGTCGACCGCGGTGATGTAGTAGTCGTCGGTGCGGAATACACCACTGGCCTTGCCCGGCACGAAGGGCATGTTCACGATGACGTTGCGGGTCATGTTGAAGGTGCTGTGGTAGCTGGCGAAGGCGACCGGGGTGTCCTCCGGGTTCGGATACGGATGGCGGTTGTTCAGGCTGGTGCCGACCACGAGGTTGCGGGTAATCCAGCCGTCGTCACCGGCGCCGGCAAAGTAGGTGCCAACGTTGTCGGCGGTGACCCACTCGGTGTAGTCCGGCGCCGATACGCGATTGCGATAAGCCCCTTCGAGGTTCTTCCACGACGCGACACGCTTGAGTTCGAAGCGGATGCGATTCTCGGCGTAGCGATCGTCGCCCTCATCGCTGGTTGGAACATATTTGTTGAGCGCCACGTCACCGGCATCGTTGATCGGCACCCATTCGAGCATCACACCAGGGCGCTGATTACTGTGCGCGGTGTTGTACTCGAACACGCCGTGCCGGACGCGATCCGGCATCATCTTCACATGCTTGGACAGACCCACCGGCCGATGCGGGAAGCTGAGCCAGAAACCGTTGCCCTCGGCATCGGCCGCCCAGTTGTGGCGCACCACGTTGTCCGGATTGGTCAGCCAGAAACCCGATGAGCCGCCCTGGAACACCGGCCCCTCGTGGGTCTGCAAGCGCTGCTCTGGCGCGGGGTTGCGCACCTTGAGCGCGAGGTTGCGCTCGAACAGGTTGCGCCGCTCGACCGCGTCTTCAAGGAAGAAGGCGTGGCCGGTGATGTCATGGCAGATGTTGTTCTTGACCTCGATGCCATTGGTGCCGTGGATCACCACGCAGCGGTTGCGGCTGTCCCACACGCTGCTGTTGCGGATGTAGTTGTCGCGGAGGTCCGCCTTCACGTTGCCGGCCTCGTCATAGCTGAGCATGTGCCAGTGCACCGGATAGCGCCCCATGCTGCCAGCCTGCCCGGCGCGGCGGATCTCCACGCCGTCCAGCCTCAGGTGCGAGCGGCTGTCGAGCACCATGATGTGAGCCCCCAAACCCTGCGTGCGCCAGGCCGCATCGTCGGCCCCCTGCACGACAATCGAGCGGCTCAGGTTGGCCACCACCGCGCGCTGATCCAGCTCGGTCGGGAAGGGCGTGGCGGGTGGCACGAAGTCCGGATCGGGGCTCAGGCTCATGCCCTTGCGGGTCACGTACTGCAGCCGCCCCCAGTGGAACTGCGCGAGCGCCGAACCGAGTTGCAGCCGATTGCCGGCGCTGTTGTCGGCAAGCGTCAGGCGCTCGGTGCTGGCAAGTCCGTAGTAGTCGGTCGGGGCGATGCTGATCGTATCGCCAGCCCGCCAGCTCACCGCTTCCTTAAGCACCAGCGCGCGACTGCCCGCCTCGGCGTGTTCATTGATCTGGGTCCAGGCCACCGCGGGCGCCTCACCCACCATTTCCACCGTACCGCCGTTGAGGATCAAGCCGCGGCTGCTGACGCCCAGCACGCTCGCGCCCGGCGCGCCGGTCAGCGTGATCTCGGCCCGATGCTGGAAGGGTTGCGCTGCCGAGCCGATCGACAAGCGCCCCGCCACAGTGATGTAGGCCGCAGTGAGGCGGGTATCGCGCGCGACCGCTTCCAGACTGCCGTCGATGACCAGTCCGCCCAGTTCGGGCGGGTCGACATCGAGTGCAACGCGCATGCCAGCCGGAATCACCACCACTTCACCGGCCTGCGGCAGACGGACGCCGCCCCAGGTCTTCAGATCAGACCAGCGGAGCAAGTCACCGCCCGGCTCCGAGACGGGCGGCGCAGGCGTCGGCGCGGGAGCGCTTGGCCCGGTGTCACCGCCACCACCACCGCCACAGGCAGCCAGTGTGAGCAGCAGCGCGATTGAGGCCGCATGGGCACGGAAAGCGGGAAGCAGGGCGCGAGGCGGCATCACAATGTCATTCTCTGGAACGGGGATAGGGCCGGATTCTAGCCACGCTGCAGCCGGGCGGCAGACCGCCTGTCACCCGGCCGGAAACCGGCCGTCGGATGCCATTGCCATGCGGCTCGCGAGCACATCGCGCCCCTGCCACGGCAGCGACACACCAGCGATGCCAAGCCAGACCAGCCCCCTGCCGAGACAGAGAAATCAGCCGGGCACGGCAGGCACGCATCCCTCGCGGCACGAGACCAGGAACCAAACGCCGCAGCCACCGGTCTCACCGGCACGGTTGAGCGCCTCGCGCCGGGCAGGTTCGCGCCGCGCCCGGACGCCCGAATCTTTGACCCGGCCCACCGAGACGAGATGAGCAACACGCGCACGCTGACTCGCATGAAACACCTTGTCGCCGCCGCGGCGAGCATTGCACTGCTGCTGACACCCCCCATGGCCCGCGCAATCGAAGAACCGGCATTTACCGTGGTACGCGCACTCGATGGCTTCGAGATACGCGAGTACGCCCCTTATCTGGTGGCCGAAGCGCTTGTGCCTGGGCCCAGCGAAGAGGCCGGCAATCAGGGCTTCCGCATCCTCGCCAGCTACATCTTCGGCAAGAACCAGGGCGAGCGCCGCATCACGATGACGGCACCGGTCACGCAGACCCCCGCCCCCGCGAAGATAGCGATGACCGCGCCGGTCGCGCAGAGCGCCACCGATGCAGGCTACATCGTGCAATTTGCGATGCCCGCCGAATACACGCTCGACACCCTTCCCTTGCCGCTGGATCCGCAGATCAAGCTCAGGGAAGTGAGTGGCGGTCAGTTCGCGGTGATCCGCTACTCGGGCACCTGGTCGGCGCGCAACTATCAGGAGCATCTTGCAAAGCTCGAACGCGGCATCGCCGACGCCGGGCTCAAGACCACCGGGGCGCCGATCTACTCACGCTACGACGCCCCCTTCGTGCCCTGGTTCATGCGGCGCAACGAGATCTGGTTGAAGCTGAACTCGGGAAGCTCTGAGTAAGTGAGCGAGGCGGATGCAGCAACCAGGGCATATCTGGTCGATCAGCGCGGGAGTGAGCACGCCCTAAGGAAGGTCTGAATAAGTGAGCGAGAGGGATGCAGCGCAAGGCGCGGCGCGCGCAGCGACCAAGACATATCAAAGGGATAGGCGCGGGAGCGAGCACGCCGCAACGCAGCGATGCGCCATCGCAGCCAATTATTCAGGCCTTCCCTAACGCAGCGATGGGCCGTCGCAGCCACCTATTCAGCTCTTCCCTAACGCACCGCCCAGAAGGCCTGCTGCATCGCGATCGTTTCCGCCGCGATCTCGGGAATCGGGCCGATCAGGATCACCGGCTTCTGCGAGTGCGCGAACACGTATTCGGATGAAACGCTCAGGGTCGGGTTTTCCGAATGGTTGCCGGTGGCGCGCAGCAGTGCAGTCTCCGTCATGCCGAACACCACGCGCCCGATATTTGCCCAGTACGCGGTGCCAGCGCACATGCAGCACGGTTCAACTGCGGTGTAGAGCGTGCAGCCCCACAGGTATTCGGCGCTGAAGTTCGTGGCGGCGATGCGCGCAAGCGTCGACTCCGCGTGGTTCACCGTGTCGATGTTGCATTGCTCCAGCAGCACGGTTTCCTGATCGGGCCCGACCAGGATCGCGCCGAAGGGGTGATGGCCGAGGCTCACCGCGCGCTCTGCCACCGCGTTGGAACGGCGCAGATGGCGCAGGATCTGCTCGTGGGTGGGGTCGAGGCCCTGGGCGGGGTAGCGCATGCATGCACCTCTCGTCAGTTCAAGGATTCAGGATGGATGAAGCAGAAACGCCCGGCAGCGCCGGGCGTCTCCAGTTCGGGATCTGACTGCTACACCCCGCTTACTTCGGCACCGTGCCTTCCACACCTTCGACATAGAAGTTCATCTTCGCCAGATCGCTGTCGGGCATCGATTTGCCGGCGGCGAGGAATTCCTTGCCGGCCTGGTCCTTCAGCGGTCCGGTAAAGGGGTGCAGCGTGCCGGCCTTGATGCCGTCGCGGCGCTCTTCGGCCAGCTTCTTCACATCGGCCGGCACCGCCGGGCCAAAGGCTTCGATGTTCACCGCGCCCTGCTTCACGCCGTACCAGATCGGGGTCGGCTTCCAGGTACCAGCCAGCACCTTCTCAACCGTCTCGTTGTAGATGATGCCCCAGTGCAGCACCGATGCCGCCAGGTGCGCCTTGTCGCCGAACTTGCTCATGTCCGAATCCCAGCCGAAGGCATACACGCCCTTCTCTTTCGCGGCTTGCACGATGGCCGGCGAATCGGTGTTCTGCATCAGCACATCCGCGCCCTGCGCGATCAGGGTCAGTGCGGCTTCACGCTCCTTGCCCGGATCGAACCAGGTGTTCACCCACACCACGCGGGTGCTGACCTTCGGGTTCACGCTGCGCGCGCCGATCGTGTAGGCGTTGATGTTGCGGATCACTTCCGGGATCGGGAAGGAACCGACCACACCGAGCTTGCCGTTCTTCGTCATCTTGCCGGCCACCACACCCAGCATGTAAGCGCCTTCATAGGTGCGCACATCGTAGGTACCCAGGTTCTTCCCGGTCTTGTAACCGGTGGCGTGCATGAAGATGGTCTTCGGGAAGGCCTTGGAGACCTTCTCCATCTGGTTCATGTAACCAAACGAGGTGGCGAAGATCAGCTTGTTGCCCTTGGTCGCCAGATCGCGGATCACGCGCTCGGCATCGGCCGTTTCGGGCACGTTCTCGATGCCCTGGGTCTTCACCTTGTCGCCGAACTTGGCATCGACTTCCTTGCGGCCGACATCGTGCGAATAAGTCCAGCCGTGGTCGCCGGTCGGGCCGATGTAGACGAAGCCGGCTTTGAGCGGATCAGCCGCCTGCGCGGCACTGCTGATACCCAGGGCCAGCGCGAGGCCGGCCGCAAGACACTTGAATCGGGACATTGAACGCTCTCCTGTTGGATGGGGGCCGCGCGCCGGACGACCGGACTGCGGACTGGATTGGACTGTAGCGACTCCGCTGCGTACAACCTATCCCGCAGCGCTTATGAAGCTTATTCGTCCAGCGCAGGTCGCCCGCCCGGGCCGGAGCCACGCGCACCTTCATAAGCGCAGGCGGATAACCCCTATCCGCCCTGGCGGGATTCGCATCGCCGACACAACTGATAAGTTCGAACCACCCTAGCGCAAAGGCGTTTGCGCCACCGAGAACACCCATGACTGCACGACCGATCCAGTTCTATTTCCGCGGCGCAGTGCAAACGATCAGCGGCCAGCCCGCCACCCGCAGCGTGCTGCAATGGCTGCGCGAAGATGCTTGCGCCACCGGCACCAAGGAAGGCTGCGCCGAAGGCGACTGCGGCGCCTGCACCGTGGTCGTCGGCGAACGCGATGACACCGCGCCCGGCGGCCTGCGCCTTGCCGCGGTGAACGCCTGCATCCAGTTCCTGCCCACGCTCGACGGCAAGGCACTGTTCACAGTGGAAGACCTTGCCAAGGGAAACGAACTGCATCCGGTCCAGCAAGCAATGGTCGATTGCCACGGTTCGCAGTGCGGCTTCTGCACCCCCGGATTCGTGATGAGCCTGTGGGCCGACTACGAAACCCGCCCCGCCGCGCCGACTCGCGATCAAACGCTCAGCCTGCTCTCGGGCAACCTGTGCCGCTGCACCGGCTACCGCCCGATCATCGATGCCGCCACCGCCGCCCGCGCGCAGCCGCGCATCGAGCTCGATCGCGCCCCGGTGCGTGCCGCGCTCGATCAACTCGCCGCGCTGCCCGCGCTCGACTACCACTGCGGCGACACACATTTCACGGCGCCGCGCACGGTGGCCGAACTCGCCCAGACCTACGCCGCCCGCCCGCAAGCACGCCTGCTCGCCGGCTCCACCGACATCGGCCTATGGGTCACCAAGCAGATGCGCGCGCTGCCCGATCTGGTCTACCTCGGTGCGGTTGCCGAGCTGCGTACCGTCACCCGTGAAGCACAGCATCTGCTGATCGGCGCCGGCGTCACGCTCACCGAGGCTTTCGCCGCGCTCACCGATGCACAGCCGGCTTGGCAAGAACTCGCCGAACGCTTTGCATCGATGCCGATCCGCAACGCCGGCACGCTGGGCGGCAACATCGCCAACGGCTCACCGATCGGCGATTCGATGCCCGGCCTGATCGCGCTCGGCGCGTCGGTCGTGCTGCAACACGGCGACACCACGTGCGAGATCGCGCTCGAAGACCTCTACCTGGGCTACCAGAAGTCCGCCCTGCAGCCGGGCGAATTTGTGCGCGCGGTGCGCGTGCCGCTTGGCGCCTCCGCCCCCACCCACTTCCGTACCTGGAAAGTCAGCAAACGCGCGGATCAGGACATCTCCGCCGTCTGCGCTGGCATCGCAGTGTGGGTTGAGGATGGCCTCGTACAGTCCGCCCGCGTCGCCTACGGCGGCATGGCCGCCACGCCAAGCCGCGCGCGCCGCTGCGAAGCCGCGCTGAAGGGCCAGCCCTGGTCGGCCGACACGGTGCGCAGCGCGATGCTGGCGCTCTGCGCCGACTACATGCCGCTGACCGACATGCGCGCCAGCAGCGGCTACCGCAGCACGACCGCGCGCAACCTGCTGTGGCGCTTCTGGCTCGAAACCGGTGGTGCAAGCGTCGTGCCCACCCGCATCGCAGAGGTGCTGGCATGAAGGCCCCGCACACCGTCATCGGCGCATCGCTGCCGCACGAAAGCGCCCGCCTGCATGTCAGCGGCCGCGCGCACTACACCGACGATCTGCCGCTGCCTGCCGGCGCGCTGCATGCCGCCTTCGGCAGTGCGCCGCTGGCCCACGGCCGCATCACCGCGATGGACCTGGCCGCCGTGCGCGCCGCGCCCGGCGTGCTCAAGGTGCTCACCGCCGCCGATATTCCCGGCGAAAACAATTGCGGCCCGGTACTGCACGACGACCCGATCCTCGCCGATGGTCTGGTGCAGTACTGGGGCCAGCCGGCTTTCCTCGTCGTCGCCACCAGCCATGACGCCGCGCGCCGCGCCGCACGCCTCGCGAAGTTCGAGTTCGAAACCCTGCCCGCATTGCTCACCGCCGAAGCCGCGATGGCGGCCGAATCCTGGGTGCTGCCGCCGGTGCAGGTGAATCGCGGCGATGCCGTCAGCGCGCTGGCATCAGCCCGCCACCGGCTGCAGGGCGCGGTAGACCTGGGTGGGCAGGAGCACTTCTACCTCGAAGGCCAGATCGCGATCGCCACGCTGCGCGACGACGACACGATCCACCTGAACGTCTCCACCCAGCACCCGACCGAGATGCAGCACATGGTCGCCCATGCGCTGGGCTGGCGTGCGCACCAGGTCAGTGTGGAATGCCGGCGCATGGGCGGCGGCTTCGGCGGCAAGGAATCGCAGTCCTCGCAGATCAGTTGCGCCGCCGCGCTCGCGGCCTGGCACACCAAGCGGCCGGTGAAACTGCGCCTCGATCGCGACGACGACATGACGATCACCGGCAAGCGCCACGACTTCCACATCGAGTGGGACGTCGGCTTCGATGCCGAAGGCCAGATCCTTGGCCTTGCGCTCACGCTCGCCTCGCGCTGCGGCTTCTCGGCGGACCTCTCCGGCCCGATCAACGACCGCACGATCTTCCACGCCGACAACTGCTACTACCTCGACGCGGTCGCGATCCGCAGCCTGCGCTGCAAGACGAACACCGTATCGAACACCGCCTTCCGCGGCTTCGGTGGCCCGCAGGGCATGTTCGCGATCGAAACCATTATCGACGACATCGCGCGCCACCTCGGCCGCGATCCGCTCGACGTTCGTCGCATCAACTTCTACGGCGACAGCGCCGGCGAGCAGCGCAACCTCACCCACTACGGCATGAAGGTGGAGGACAACATCGCCCCCGCGCTGGTCGAGCAACTGGCGCGCGACTGCGACTACGCCGCACGGCGCCTGGCGATTGCGCGCTTCAACGCGGGCAGCCCGGTGATCAAGCGCGGGCTGGCGCTCACGCCGGTGAAGTTCGGCATCTCCTTCACCGCGACGATGTACAACCAGGCCGGCGCGCAGGTGGCGGTGTATTCGGACGGCACCGTGCTGCTCACCCACGGCGGCACCGAGATGGGCCAGGGCCTCTACACCAAGATTCGCCAGATCGTCGCGCATGAGTTCGGATTGCCGGTTGAGGATGTGCGCCTCTCGCCCACCGATACCAGCCGGGTGCCGAACACCTCGGCCACCGCCGCATCCAGCGGTACCGATCTGAACGGCAAGGCCGCGCAGGCGGCGGCGCAGGCGATCCGTGCGCGGCTGGCGGCCTTCATCGCGGCACGCAACGCGGTCGCCGCGACCGAGGTGGTGTTCGCCGGCGGGCGGGTCGTCGCCGGCACCGAAGACATCGCCTTCGCCGCGCTTGCCGCGCAGGCCTACCGCGCCCGCATCCAGTTGTGGGACGCCGGCTTCTACAGCACGCCCAAGATCCACTACGACCCGCAGACGATGATGGGTCGGCCCTTCTACTACTTTGCCTACGGTGCCGCCTGCGCCGAAGTGGCGCTCGACACGCTGACCGGCGAGAGCCGCGTGCTGCGCGCCGACATCCTGCACGACGTGGGCCGCAGCCTGAATCCCGCGATCGACATCGGCCAGATCGAAGGCGGCTTCATCCAGGGCATGGGCTGGCTCACCAGCGAAGAGCTGTGGTGGAAGCCCGATGGCCGGCTGATGACGCATGCGCCTTCCACCTACAAGATCCCTGCCGTGTCCGACTGCCCGCCGGTGTTCAACGTGAAGCTGTTCGAAGGTGAAAACGTGGAAGACGCGATCCACAAGTCCAAGGCGGTTGGCGAGCCGCCGCTCATGTTGGGCCTGTCGGTGTTCTTCGCGCTGCGCGATGCCTGCGCCGCAGCCACCGGTGGCCCGGTTGCACTGTCAGCCCCCGCCACGCCGGAAGCATTGCTGCGTGCGATCGGAGGCCTTGAAACACCGGCGGAGGCGGCATGAAGAATTGGCTCAACCAGATCCCGCCGCTGCTCGGCGCAGACGGGCCACTGGTACTCGTCACCGTTGCGCAGGCGCAGGGCTCCACGCCCCGCGAGGCGGGCGCGGCAATGGTGGTCAGCGCCACGCAAACGGCAGACACCATCGGCGGCGGCCACCTCGAATGGGAAGCCACCGCCATCGCGCGCGCCCTGCTGCGTGATGGCACCCGCCTGAGCACGGTGCGCTTCTCGCTCGGCGCCAGCCTTGGCCAGTGCTGTGGCGGTGCGGTGTGGCTGCTGTTCGAGCGGATCGAGCCCGACAGCGCACTGATGTGGCGCCACCGCGCAGCCGCCGTTGCGCGCGGCGATCATTTGGCGCGCAGCGTGGCCAGCGGCGACGCGCAATCAGCCTGGCAAGTGCTGCCCGGCGGGCATGCCCACACCGGCTTCGTGCGCGAGGCGGACGGCCGCTGGCAGTTCGAGCAGCAGATCGGCGAACCGCCCTTTCCGATCTGCATCTTCGGTGCGGGCCATGTCGGCGAAGCGCTGGTTCGGGTGCTCGCCCCGCTCGGCGCGCAGATCGACTGGGTCGACACACGCGACGATGTGTTCCCCGCCGAGTTGCCGGCCAAGGTCCGCACGCTCACCACCGATGCGCCGGAGCAAGCGGTGGCCGACGCCCCGCCCGGCACCTGCTTCATCGTGCTGACGCACAGCCATGCGCTGGACTTCGATCTGTGCCTCGCGATCTACCGCCGCAAGGACTTGGCATACTTCGGCCTGATCGGTTCAGCCACCAAGCGCGCGCGCTTCGAGCATCGCTTCTTCGAGCGCGGCATCGGCACCGAGCGCTTTGAAGAACTCACCTGCCCGATCGGCATCGCGGGCATCCAGAGCAAGCTGCCGCAATCCATCGCCATCGGCGTGGCGGCCCAACTGCTGCAACAGCGCGAGACCCGGCTGCTGCTGCAACGCGCCTCGCAACACGCGGCATCGGCTTTGGCCGACGCCCACTGCAATTCCAACGGAACCCAGCGATGAACCCAGAGCCCCCGATTCCGCTCCACGGCGAGCCGCGCCTGCAGTTGCTGCACATCTCCAAACGCTACCCCTCGGTGCTGGCGAACGACGATGTGAGCCTGGTCGTGCGGCCCGGCGAGATCCACGCCGTGCTGGGCGAGAACGGCGCCGGCAAGAGCACCTTGATGAAGGTGATCTACGGCGCGGTGAAAGCCGACATGGGCGAGATCATGTGGAACGGCCGTCAGGTCGATATCCCCGATCCGGCCGCCGCGCGCGCGCTGGGCATCGGCATGGTGTTCCAGCACTTCTCGCTGTTCGAAACGCTGACGGTGGTGGAGAACATCGCGTTGTCGCTGGGCGGGGAATTCGATCTCGCGAGCCTCGCGATCAAGGTGAGCGAGGTGTCGAAGCGCTACGGCCTGCCGCTCGATCCGCTGCGCCATGTGTACAGCCTCTCTGTGGGCGAACGGCAGCGGGTGGAGATCGTGCGCTGCCTGCTTCAGAACCCGCAGTTGCTGATTCTCGACGAGCCGACTTCGGTGCTCACGCCGCAAGCGGTGCGCAAGCTGTTCGAGACGCTGCGCCAGCTTGCCAGCGAGGGCGTCAGCATCCTCTACATCAGTCACAAGCTCGACGAGATCCGCGAGCTGTGCGAACGCGCCACCGTGATGCGCGGCGGCCGCGTCACCGGTGAAGCCAACCCGCGGCAGGAGAGTTCGGCCAGCCTCGCCCGCATGATGATTGGCCGCGAACTGCCGCACTGCGAAGCCCCGGTCTTCGAGGGCGAACGCAAGCCGCTGCTGGAGATCCGCGCCCTGTCGCGCGAGCCGGACGACGCCTTCGGCACCCGCCTTTCCGACATCGCACTCACCGTTCACAGCGGCGAGGTGGTTGGCATCGCTGGCATCTCGGGCAACGGGCAGGCCGAACTGCTCGCTGCGCTGTCGGGCGAAACGCCGGTCGCGCGCGAAATGGTGCAGTTGTGCGGCGAGGCCGTGGGCCATCGCGATGCCGGCGCGCGGCGCGATCGCGGGCTCTCGTTCGTGCCGGAAGAACGCCTTGGCCGCGGCGCGGTGCCCGCGATGTCGCTCGCCGACAATGCCTTGCTGACCGCGCACCGCCAGGACCTGGTGCGCCACGGACTGCGCCGCTTCGCTGCGGCGCGCGACTTCGCCCAGCGCTGCATCGAACGCTTCGACGTGCGCTGCGGGGGCGCGGCGGCGCAGGCGCGCAGCCTCTCGGGTGGCAACCTGCAGAAGTTCATCGTCGGGCGCGAGATCATGCAAACGCCCAAGGTGATGATCGTCGCCCAGCCGACCTGGGGCGTCGATGTCGGCGCGTCGGCCTTCCTGCGCCAGACCCTGATCGATCTCTCGCGCAGCGGGGTTGGGGTGCTGGTGATCTCGGAAGAGCTCGAAGAACTGTTCGAAATCTGCGACCGCATCGCGGTGCTGGCGGGCGGGCGCCTTTCGCCCGCAGTGCCGCGCGAGCAGACCAATGCCGAAGCGATCGGGCTTGCGATGTCCGGCCTTTTCGCCCAACCCACGCCGGAGAGCACCCATGCTGCTTGAACCCCGCGCCACGCCCTCGCGCGGCATGCGGCTTGCCGCGCCGCTGCTTGCGATCCTGCTCACCCTCGGGGTCGGCGCCCTGCTCTTCATCGCGCTCGGCAAGGATCCGCAGGAAGCCTTCCATGTGCTCTTCATCGGGCCGCTGGCCGACGCCAACGGCTGGAGCGAACTGCTGCTCAAGGCCGCCCCGCTGATCCTGATCGCGCAGGGGCTGGCGATCGGCTTCCGCGCGCGCATCTTCAACATCGGCGCCGAGGGCCAGTTGATCATGGGCGCCGTCTTCGGCGGCGGCGTCGCGATCGCCTTCCAGGATTCGCAAAGCGCCTGGCTGCTGCCGACGATGGTGCTGGCGGGCGCGATCGGCGGCGCGCTGTGGGGTGCGATTCCGGCGCTGCTGAAAACGCGCTTCAACGCCGAAGAAACGCTCACCACGCTGATGCTTGCCTACGTCGCGAACCTGATCCTTTCGTGGCTGGTGAGCGACCCGTGGCGCGATCCGGGCGGAATGAATTTTCCGCAGTCGGTGATGTTCGGCGATGCCGCCTTGTTCTCGATGCTGTTCGAAGGCCTGCGGCTGAACACCTCGGTCTTCATCACCATCGCCGCGGTGCTGCTGTTCTGGATCTTCGTATCGAAGAGCTTCCTTGCCTACCAGGTCACGGTGGGCGGGCTCGCGCCCCAGGCAGCGCGTTACGCGGGCTTTCCGGCCAGCCGCACGGTGTGGCTCAGTCTGGTGCTCTCCGGCCTCACGGCAGGGCTGGCCGGGGTGGGCGAAGTCGCCGGCCCGGTCGGGCAACTGAACCTGAACATCTCACCGGGTTACGGCTACGCGGCCATCATCGTCGCCTGGATCGGCCGCCTGCACCCGGTCGGCATCGTCTTCTCGGGCCTGCTGATGGCACTGATCTACCTTGGCGGCGAAGCGGCGCAGATGGCGCTGCAGACGCCCGCGGCGATCACCGGCATCTTCCAGGGCATGTTGTTGTTCTTCCTGCTCGCCTGCGACGTGTTCATCGAATTCCGCCTGCGCAAACCGCTCGAGAAGCGCCGCGCCGCGGCCCTCGCCAGAAAGGCTCTGCCATGATCGAAGTACTGATCCCGATTCTCGCCGGCACGTTGGCAGCCGCCACGCCGCTGATCTACGCCGGCCTCGGCGAACTGGTCGCCGAGCGCAGCGGCGTCATCAACCTTGGCGTCGAAGGCATGATGCTGATCGGTGCCGTCGCGGGGTTCGCGGCGGCGGTGGAAACCGGTGGCGGCGCAGGCGTCGGCTTCCTTGCCGGCGCGGCGGCCGGCACGCTTGCCGCGCTGTGCTTTGCGGTGATCACGCTCTCTCTGGCGGCGAACCAGTCGGCCGCCGGGCTCGCGCTGACGATCTTCGGCATCGGGCTGTCAGCCTTCATCGGCCAGCACTACGTCAGCCACAGCCTGCCCGGCCTGAAGCCGGTGGCGCTGCCGCTGCTCTCGTCGATTCCGCTGATCGGCCCGGTCTTCTTCAAGCAGGACATGGGCGTGTACCTCTCTTTCGTGTTCTTCGGCATCGTCTGGTGGGTGCTGGCGAAGACCAAGCTGGGGCTGATGCTGCGCGCGGTCGGCGAGTCGCCCGAGTCGGCGCATGCGCTGGGCTTTCCGGTGTTCGCAATCCGCTACGGCGCAGTGCTGTTCGGCGGCGCAATGGCAGGCATCGCCGGCGCCTACCTCTCCACCGTCTACACCCCGCTGTGGGTGCAGAACATGAGCGCCGGCCGCGGCTGGATCGCGGTGGCGCTGGTGGTGTTCGCGACGTGGAAACCCGGCCGCCTGCTGCTTGGCGCGTGGCTCTTCGGCGGCGTCACGATCCTGCAGTTCCATGCGCAGGCGCTTGGCGTGCGGCTACCCTCGCAACTGCTTTCCGCCCTGCCCTACATCGCCACCATCGTGGTGCTGGTGCTGATCTCGCGCGACCGCAAGCTGCTGCAACTGAACCTGCCGGCCTCGCTCGGCAAGAGCTTTGTGCCGGGGCGTTGATTCCCCAACCAATCCGGCGACGCCATGTGAAGCGTCGCCGCGCAGGACTTGAACGATGACCACCCTTTTGCTGCAGCACGCCGATGTGCTGCTGACGATGGATGCTGCGCGCCGCGAGATCGCGGACGGTGCGGTGCTGATTCGCGATGGCGTGATCGAAACCGTCGGCACGACTGATGAACTCGCCGCGCTGTGCGCGCACGCCGGTGTGGCGCCGGACGAAACAATCGACCTGCGCGGCCATGTGCTGATGCCCGGCTTGGTGAACACCCATCACCACATGTACCAGAGCCTGACCCGCGCGATGCCCGCGGCGCAGGACGCGGAACTGTTCGACTGGCTGCGCGCGCTCTACCCGGTGTGGGCCGGGCTGACGCCGGAGATGATCCATGTCTCGACGCAGACGGCGATGGCGGAGCTGATCCTCTCCGGCTGCACGACCTCGTCCGACCACCTCTACATCTATCCGAGCGGCAGCCGGCTCGACGATTCGATCGCCGCCGCGCAGGAGATCGGCATGCGCTTCACCGCGTGCCGAGGCAGCATGAGCGTGGGCCAGTCGAAGGGCGGTTTGCCGCCAGACGAAGTGGTGGAGCGCGAGGACGCGATCCTCGCCGATACGCGGCGCCTGATCGAAACCTGGCACAACCCGCGGCGGCATTCGATGTTGCATGTGGCGGTGGCGCCCTGCTCGCCCTTCTCGGTGTCGCGCGAGCTGATGCGCGAATCGGCCGAGCTGGCGCGCCACTACGGCGTGCGCCTGCACACCCACCTGGCCGAGAACGACAAGGACATCTCGTACAGCCGCGAAGTCTTCGGTATGACGCCGGCCGAGTACGCCGAATCGCTCGGCTGGACCGGCGAGGATGTGTGGCATGCGCACTGCGTGAAGCTGGATGCGCCGGGCATTGCGCTTTTCGCGCGCAGCGGCACCGGTGTGGCGCACTGCCCTTGCTCGAACATGCGGCTGGCCTCTGGCATTGCGCCGATTCCGCAGATGCGGGCGGCGGGCGTACCGGTGGGCCTGGGCGTGGATGGTTCGGCATCGAACGACGGCGCGCACATGCTGGGCGAAGCGCGGCAGGCGATGCTGCTGGCGCGCGTGGGCCATGGCCCCGCTGCACTCAGCGCACGCCAGGCGCTGGAACTGGCAACGCTGGGCGGCGCACGCGTGCTGGGGCGCGACGACATCGGCGCGATCGCACCGGGCATGAGCGCCGACTGCGTCGCGTTCTCCACAGGCGGCGTCAGCCTTGCGGGCGGCGCGGTGCACGATCCGGTCGCCGCCCTGCTATTCTGCACGCCGCCGCAGGTGAGCCTGTCGGTGATCAACGGCCGCGTGGTGGTGCGGGAAGGGCAACTGACGACGATCGACCTGCCGCGCGTGCTGGAGCGCCATAAGCGCTTCGCGATTGCACTTGCGAGGGGCCACGCATGAAACAGCAGATCCACCTTGTCCGCGGCGCGGTGCTCCACTTCCTGCGCGACCCGGGGCCGGCCGACGATGCGTCGGCCTGCGAGTTCTTCGAGGACGGCGCACTGCTGATCGCAGGCGGCCATGTCCGCGCGGTGGGTGATTGGGAAGCTATTGCAGCAACGCTGGACCCCGCAGCGCGCGCGCATGCGCAGATGCACGACTACCGCGGCCACCTGATCCTGCCGGGCCTCGTCGACACGCATATCCACTACCCGCAGGTCGGTGTGCTGGGCTCCTTCGGGCGGCAGCTGATCGACTGGCTCACCGAATTCACCTTCCCCGCCGAATCCGCCTTTTCCGACCCGGCGGTGGCGCGCCAATGTGCCGAATTCGTGGTGCGGCGGCTGCTGGCGCATGGCACCACCACCGCATCGGTATTCGCCACCGTCCATCCGCATTCGGTGGATGCTTTCTTCGAAGCGGCACAGCACTACAAACTGCGAATGCTGTGCGGCAAAGTGATGATGGATCGCAACTGCCCGGACACCCTGCGCGACACCGCCGCCAGTGCGGAGCGCGACTGCCGCACGCTGATCGAGCGCTGGCATAACCACGGCCGCTTGCGCTACACGCTGACCCCGCGCTTCGCGCCCACCTCGACGCCGCAGCAATTGGACGTGGCCGGTGCGCTGTACGCCGCATGGCCGGATCTGCATGTGCAATCGCACCTGGCGGAAAACAAGCGCGAGATCGAGTGGGTGCGCGAGTTGTTCCCTGATCGCCGCAGCTACCTCGATGTGTATGCGCACCACGGCCTGATCGGCCCGCGCACGATCTACGGCCACTGCGTGCATCTGGACGAAGCCGAACGCAAGTGGATGGCCGACAGCGGCACCGCGGCCGCCTTCTGCCCCACCTCAAACCTGTTCCTCGGCAGCGGCATGTTCGACTACGGTGCCGCACGCGATGCGGGCATGGCGGTGGGGCTGGCGACCGATGTGGGCGGCGGCACCTCCTTCTCGCTGATCCGCACGCTGGGCGAGGCCTACAAGGTGTCGCAGTTCTGCGCGCAGCCGCTGGCGCCGCTTTCGGCCTGGTATCTGGCCACGCTTGGGGGCGCCAGGGCCTTGGGGCTCGACCGCTTCATCGGCAACTTTGAAGCCGGCAAGGAGGCGGACTTCGTTGTGCTGGACCTGTATGCCACCGAGGAAATGGCATGGCGGATCTCGCTTGCCTCAACGCTGCCGGAGCGCCTGTTCGCACTGCAGACCCTGGGTGACGAGCGCTGCGTGGTGGCGACCCATTCGATGGGCCGCCCGGTGTATCGGCGCGATTGAACGAAGTGGCGCCCGATACGGCGCCCGGTTTCGTCAGAGTGCTGCGCCCGCGCCGCGATGCGCCCAGCCGGTGAGCCGGCGTTCCAGCGCGGCAAACAGCTCGTACATCACCACGCCCATCGCACCGATCACGATCAGCCCGGCAAACACCAGCGGCATATTCATCGACGAACTGGCCGACATCATCAGGTAGCCGATGCCAAGGTTCGAGGCGACGGTTTCGGAGATGACCGAGCCGACAAAGGCGAGCGTGATCGCCACCTTCAGCGAGGCGAAGAAGTACGGCATTGCGCGCGGCAGCCCGACCTTGCGCAAGATGTCCAGTCGCGAGGCGCCGAGCGAGCGCAGCACGTCTTCGAGTTCCGGCTCCAGTGTCGCCAGCCCGGTCGCCACGTTCACCACCACCGGGAAGAACGAGATCAGGAAGGCGGTGAGGATCGCCGGCACCGTGCCGATGCCGAACCACACCACCAGCACCGGCACGAAGGCGACCTTGGGGATGCTGTTGAAGCCGACCAGCATCGGGTAGAGCGCCTTGTAGACCAGCGGTGAGGAACCCACCACCGCGCCGATCACCAGCCCCACCGCCACCGCCAACGCGAAGCCGACCAGGGTGGTGAAGAAGGTTTGCGTGGCGTGCTCGAAGATTGGACCCGCGGTGGCAATGCCGGCCTTGAACACCGCGCTGGGCGCCGGCATCAGGAACTCGGGCACCGCAAAGCTCACGCAGATGCCTTCCCACATGATCACGAGGAACAGGGTGACCGCCCAGGGGGCAAGCCGCATCAGGGTTTTCTGGCGAATGGCCATCGCGCTGCCTCAGTGTTTTCGGACGTGGCCAATGTGCTCGCGCAAGGCGTGCACATGGCGGGCGAATTGATCGGTGTAGGTCAGGTCCAGATCGCGCGGGCGTGGCAGGTCGATCTCGCGCCGTTCGAGGATGCGGCCGGGGCGCGCGCTCATCACGTACACCGTGTCGGCAAGGAACACCGCTTCGCGCAGATCGTGGGTGACCAGGATCACCGTGAAGGGCTGCGCCTGCCAGAGGTCGCGCAACATGCACCACAGCTCTTCGCGGGTGAAGGCGTCGAGCGCGCCGAAGGGTTCGTCGAGCATCAGCAGTCGCGGCTTGTGGATCAGCGCGCGACAGATCGACGCACGCTGCTGCATGCCACCGGAAAGCTCCCACGGGAATTTGTCTTCGCAGCCCGCGAGGCCCACCGCCGCCAGCTGCGCGCGCGCACGTTGCTCGAATTCGGCGCGCTTGCTGCGTAGTTCGCTGCGATACGGCTCTACGATTTCCATCGGCAGCATCACGTTCTGCAAGGTGGTGCGCCAGGGCAGCAGGTTCGCTGCCTGGAAGGCCATGCCCACCAGGTTGAGCGGCCCGCCGACCTGACGGCCATTCACATAGACGTAGCCGTCGTTGGGCAGGCGCAAGCCGGAGACGAGCTTCATCAGCGTCGACTTGCCACACCCCGAAGGGCCGACGACGGCGACGAACTCACCTTCACGCACGTCGAGGCTCACATCCTCGATCGCGCGGGGGCCATCCTCCGTGTAAGCGAGGCTGACGTTTTCGAAGCGTACGAAGCTCATCCGTGCCTCACTTGATCATCCGCTCGGCCTTGGCCGGCAGGAAGGCTGGGTTGAAGAGTTCGGCGCCACTCGGCACCTTGGGCAGCGCGTAGGCTTCGGCGGTTTCGGCAATCGAACGCTGCAGGCGCTCGGGCGTGACACCGCCAAGCCCGTTGGCCTTGACCTCGGGCGTAACGACGTTGGTTGCAAGCGCGAGCTTGAGGCGGCGGGTTTCGAGTGCGGCGTCTACCAGCGCATCGCGTTCCTTCACCGTCATCGCGGCCGCATCGGGCGCAGCGATGGTCTCTTTGAGCGCCTTGTTGAACGCACGCAGGAAGCCGGCCACCGCCTTGGGCTGCTCGGCGGCGAACTTTGGCGAAACAATGATGGCGTTGCCGTAGAGCTCAACGCCGTTGTCGGCAAAGTGCATGACAGCGATGTCCTGCGTCTTCACGCCGCGCGCTTCGAGGTTGAGCAGGCTGGTGAAGTAAAAGCCGGTGATCGCATCCACATCGCCGCGCGCCAGCAGGGTTTCGCGCAGCGCGGGTTCAACCGACTGCCACTTCACGGCGTTGGGATCGAGCTTGTTGCTCTTCGCAAACGCGGGCCATGCCTTGCGGCCGGCATCGAACACCGGCGCCGCGAGCGTCTTGCCGAGCAGATCGGCGGGTTTGTTGATGCCGGATTTCTTCAGCGAAAAGACGGCGGCCGGCGTGGTGTTGTAGACCATGTACACCGCCTGAATCTTCGAGCCCGGCTGCTTGGCGTCGTATTCCACCAAGGCATTGAAGTCCGCGAAGCCCATTTCATAGGCGCCAGTGGCAACACGCGTCACGGCACCGGCCGAACCGTTGCCGGCGTCGATGGTGACGTCCAGCCCCTCGGCAGCAAAGTAGCCTTTCGACTTGGCGAGCAGGAAGGGGGCGGCGGGGCCTTCAAAGCGCCAGTCGAGCGTGAACTTGAGCTTGAGCGCATCGTCGGCCAGGGCGCTTGCGCCAGCGAGCAGCAAGGAAGCGGCACCGAAAAGCTGGATGACTGTGCGACGAGTGAAGCGGGAAGGCATCTGGATCTCCTGATTGGGCAACATGGGCCGTTGCACCATCTCAGCAATCCGTGTGCCACGCGGAAATTCAACCGATTGCAGTCCGAGGGCATTTTCCACCGCTGCCGATTCGCCACTCTGGTGCAATTTGATCCGATATGCGTTTTTATTTGGTGCAGACCGAGTCTTTCCGCATCAATTCGGCGCATCGAATGGCAACCAATAAGGATTGAGCGAATCCCAATATAACGCCAGCAAATACCGCACCGCATCAATGTCAATCCGGACGGCGCTTTCAGAGATTTGTTGCAAAAATACGTCGGCCACTCATAACCCGCGAACACCTTGGCAGGCGGCAATCACTCGCTTATTACGGTTTCAATATCCCGCTTATAAACCCTGCACTCAAAAGCGCTGATAGCATCGAATCGACTCGAATAGCGGCCCGGGCCAGATCCGAGGCAGCAGAGCAGTGTTCCGATTCCGTTTTCAGCCAGCCCGAACAAACAGGGAGATTCAAATGCAAGCCAAACTTTCGATCTGCGCCGCTGCCGTTCTGTGCGCCCTTGCTGCCACGCCGGCAGTTGCCGCCGAATGGAGCGACACCTCCGCAAGCTGGCGTTACGGCACGCAGTTCGCCGAGCCCGGCATCGACGAAGACATCAAGAAAAACATCTTCGCGCTCACCCACGTCAGCGGCTTCAAGTACGGCAGCAACTTCTTCAACGTGGACTTCCTGATGTCTGGCGACAATGATCCGGCGGCCGGCGGCGGTGGCGGCGCGCAAGAGGTGTATGCGGTGTACGTGAACCAGATGCATCTGGGCAAGATCACCGGCAACAGCTTCGCATTCGGCCCGGTTCGCGATGTGGCAATCAGTACCGGCTTCGACCTCAGCGCCAAGAACACGGATTTCGCCGCGCGCGTGCGCAAGTTCACCTTCGGGCCGACGCTGAAATTCGGCGTCTTCGATGGCTGGGCCGACCTGAACCTGCTGTACTACAAGGAAACCAACCACAACGGCATCGTTGGCAAGGATGTGGACTTCGACCCGACCTGGCGCGTTTCCGGCGCCTGGGGCATCCCCTTCGCCGCCGGCTCGCTGCCGCTCTCAGTCAATGGCTTCTTCAGCTACACCGGCGCCAAGGGCAAGGACGGCTTCGGCAACGAAACCAAGGCTGAAACCCTGATCGACATCTTCCTGATGGCCGACCTGGGCGCGCTGGCCGACAAGAAGGGCACCTTCCTCGCCGGCGTCGGCTACGAGTACTGGCAGAACAAGTTCGGTAACGATCACGAAAAGCTGGTTGGCTCGACCGCCAACACGCCGATGATCAAGGCCGAATTCCACTTCTGATCGCTCGGCGACAACTGCAAGACAAAATGGCCCGCGAAGTTCGCGGGCCATTTCCTTTTGTGCCGGACTATTGATTCAGCACGTTGCTTTGCGCATCGGCGAAGCGTCGCCGCCGGCGCGATACGCGAATGTGATGCCTTTGCCGTTCAGTGCGCGGCGAGGTAGGCGCGCCAGCCGCCAAAGTGGCTGATGTCCTCCGCGCCTTCGGCGGCGGCCGCCTCGCAAACGAAGCCCTGCACGCTGCTGCCGTCTCCGAGCCGCACGGTTCCAATGCCGAGCGGCGCCGGAATGCCGGCGACGAAACTGCCGTAGGCGGTGGCCGGCATTTCCCAGATTTCCATCTGCACCGCGCAGCCGCCGCTGGCGACACGGATCATGCCGGGGCGGTACGGTGGGCCGCCGGGCAAAGCGACGAAACGATATTCCGGCGCCGACATCACCTCAGCCACCAGACGCGCGCCGCGGCTGGTGAGTTGCCCGTTGAGCGGCAAGCCACGGAGGTGGGCGCCGCACACCGCAACGCGAACCTGGCCACCCGCCAGCCTTGGGTGGGCCGACACGGCAGGCAGGGCGAGCCCGCTTGCGCCAAGCGGCGAACCGAGCGCGCGCTGCATCCGTGCCGCCAGCCGCAGCAAGGGGCCGTCCTGATGCGCAGGGGCAAACACGGTCACGCCGAAGGGGAGGCCATCGGACTGAAAGCCGGCCGGCACCGCGGTCGCCGCGTAGTCGAGCAGGTTCATGAAGTTGGTGTAGGTGCCCAGGTTCGCGTTGAGGCGAATCGGGTCCGCCAGCATCTGCGCGATCGTGTAGATCGTGCCGGCCGACGGCGTGATGATCGTATCCACCGCTTGCCACACCGCGTCGCACTGCCGCTTGGCAGCCTTCAGGCGATAGCCGTAGGTGTAGGCATCGGCGGCCGACCACTGCCGCGCACCGCCGATGATTTCGCGGATCACCGGCAGCGGCGCTTCGGGACTGGCGTCGAAGAACGCGCGGATCGCCGCATAGCGCTCCGCCACCCAGGGGCCTTCGTAGAGCATCTTCGCGGTATCGAGAAAGGGCTGCAGGTCGATCTCGACCAACTCGCCGCCGAGCGATTCAAGCCGCGCCAGTGCTTCGCCGAACAGGCGCTCGGCCTCGGTGTTGCCGAAGAAGGCCAGTTGCGAAGCCTTCGGCACGCCGACACGGAGGGCATTCGCGCTGCCGAAATCAAAACCGTGCCCTTCCTGCTTGCGGGCAAAACAGTCATCGGCATCGAAAGCGGCCGCGGCACAGGTGACCGCTTCGGCATCCTCGGCAGTGAGCGCAAAAATCGACACCGTATCGAGTGAGCGGCAGGCTGGCACGACGCCGCAGGTCGACAGCCAGCCAAGCGTCGGCTTGTGGCCGACCAGATTGTTGAAGGCCGCCGGCACGCGGCCCGAACCCGCAGTATCGGTGCCGAGCGCGAAGCTGACGTAGCCCTTGGCCACCGCCACCGCCGAACCGGAACTCGATCCGCCGGAGATGTATTCCGGGTTGAAGGCGTTGCGGCACGCGCCCCAAGGTGAGCGGGTGCCGTTGAGCCCGGTGGCGAACTGGTCGAGGTTGGTCTTGCCGATCGGGATCGCGCCCGCGTCGATCAGGCGCTGCACCACGAACGCGTTGGCATCCGGCTGGTATGCGAACTCGCGGCAGGCAGCAGTGGTCGGCACGCCGGCAAGGTCGATGTTGTCCTTGATCGCGAAGGGGATGCCGTAGAGCGGCAGGCTCGCCGGATCGCGCCCGGCCAACGTGCTTGCGTAGCCGCGGATCACGTCGTCAGGCAGTCGCGTAATCCATACGCAGTTGGGGTCTTCGACGGTGCGGCGCAGGATCACTTCCACCACATCGAGCGGCGTCAAGCCGCCTGCCAGATACGCGGCACGCAGGCTGGCGATGTCGAGACTCAGCGCGTCTGAAGACAATCCGGCAGGCCTCATTTGCGCGCTTTCACATTGAGCGATTCACGATCCACGATCAGCTCGCCGAGGCTGGCCGTCCAGCCGACGATGCCGCCCTGCGCACGCACCATGTCCAGCGTGGCCTGCTTGAAGTGCGGGAAGTAGCTCGCGGTGGCCTCTTCGATCAGCAGGCAGTTGTAGCCTCGGTCGTTGGCTTCGCGCATGCTCGTCTGCACGCAGACCTCGGTGGTGACGCCGGCAAAAATGAGGCTGCTGATGTTTCGCTTCTGCAGCCAGTCATCAAGGTCGGTGGCGTAAAAAGCGCCCTTGCCCGGCTTGCGCAGCACGCGCTCGCCGGCCAGCGGCGCCAGTTCGGGCACGAAGTCGCTGCCGGACTCGCCGTCGATCAGGATGCGGCCCATCGGCCCCGGATCACCAATCCGCTTGCCGGGCGCGCCGCGTTGCAGCTTGGCCGGCGGGCAATCGGACAGATCCGGCGCGTGGGCTTCCTTGGTATGCACGACGCTCATCCGCACGCTGCGCGCCCAGTCGAGCAACTGCCGCGCAGGTGAAATACACCCGGCCAGTTGCGATACGTCGTTGCCGAGCGCCTCGCCGAATCCGCCCGGCAGCAGGAAGTCGCGCTGCATGTCGATCATCACCAGCGCGGTGCGCGTGGTCTCGAAGCTGAACGGCGCCGGTTGTGCGTTGATACCCAGTTCCATACGCCCTCCTAAGGATGGCCTGAATAAGTGGCTGCGACGGCGCATCGCCGCGTTGCGGCGTGCTCGCTCCCGCGCCTATCCCTCTGATATGTCTTGGTCGCTGCGCGCGCCGCGCCTTGCGCTGCATCCCTCTCGCTCACTAATTCAGACCTTCCCTACGCGTGCGTTTCGCCAGCCATGTAGCGCCCGAGTGTGGCCACGTCGGCACCTGCGCGCGGGCACGCGTAAGCGATCTGCCCGGCGTGCATCACCAGCAGGCGGTCTGAAAGCTCCATCAGTTCATCGAGGTCTTCGCTCACCAGCAGCACCGCGCAGCCGGCATCCCGCGCAGCGCGCAGCCGGGCGTGGATGGCGGCAACGGCGCGGAAGTCGAGCCCGAACACCGGGTTGGCCACAATCAGCACCCGCACCGGGCCTTGTGTGCCTTCGCTCAGTTCGCGCGCCAGCACCGCACGCTGCACATTGCCGCCGGACAGGGACGCTATCGGCGCGCCCGGCCCGGGCGTGCGCACACCGAAGTGCTCGATCATGCTGCGCGCCTGCTCGGCCAGCGCCTTGGGCCGCAACCACGGGCCGCGTGCGAGCGGCGCCTTGTCGAAGCTGCGCAGTGCCATATTGTCCGCCACGCTCATCTCGCCCACGCAGGCGTTGCGCAGGGGCTCCTCCGGCAGGCTGCGCACGCCAAGCGCCTGCATCTCGTGGCGCCGCTGGCGATACGGCTTGCCATCAATGCTGACGGCACCGCCAAGGATGCGGCGCTGGCCCAGCAGCGCTTCGACCAGCTCGCGCTGGCCGTTGCCCGAGACGCCGGCGACGCCGACGATTTCGCCCGCGCGCACGCTGAACGTGGCCTTGTCGACGGCCGGCACACCGCGATCGCCGATCACCGTGAGGGCGCTTACCTGCCACACTTCTGCGCCCGCCGCATGGCCGGATTCGACAGGCGTCGCCAGCTTGGGCTGCGCGTCCTCGGCGCCCATCATCGCCACCGCAAGGCGCTGCGGATCGGTCTCCGACACCTTTGCGCCGGCCACATGCTTGCCACGCCGCAGCACCGTCACCGCATCGGCGAAGCGCATCACCTCACGGAACTTGTGCGTGATCATCAGCACCGTCAGCTTGCCCGCCTGGGTGCGCGTCTGCAGGTAGCCCAGCAGCTCGTCGGCCTCGCCCGGCGTGAGCACGGATGTCGGTTCATCAAGGATGATGAAACGGCGCTTGAGGTAAAGCTGCTTGATGATCTCGACCTTCTGCTTCTCACCCGCCGCCAGCTCGCCGGCCAGCGCATCAAGCCGTACGCGGAAGGGCATCTCGGCGAGCATGGCTTCGAGCGCGGCGCGTTCGCGCTTCCAGTCCAACAACGCGGGCAGCCGCGGCTGGGCGAGCAACAGGTTCTCCGCCACCGAGAGGTTCGGCGCCAGCGTGAAGTGCTGGAACACCATGCCGATGCCCAAGGCCGCCGCTTCGCGCGGGCTGCTGATGTTGCGCTCGCGGCGGTCGACGCTGACGCTGCCGGTGTCGGCCGGCTGGTAGCCGATCAGGCATTTGACCAGGGTGCTCTTGCCCGCGCCGTTCTCGCCCAGCAGCGCATGGAAGCTGCCCGCAGCGACGTGGATCGACACATCGTCAAGCGCGACGAAGTCGCCAAAGCGCTTGGTGAGGTTCAAGACCTCGACCTCCGCCGCCTCGCCATGTGGCGTTTCAAGCCCCGGAACAACGACTGCCGATTCGAACATGGCGCGCGCCTCAGGCGTCCGGCCAGGCGGCCAGGGCTGCGAGCACCGCAGCCGAGTCCGCCACCGCGCCGAACACGCCACCCTGCATCAGCACCATGTTGATCGCGGCAAGGTGGTTGTTGTAATCGGTCGCGCCGCAACCATCGGTGACCAGCAGGCACTCGAAGCCACGGTCGTTCGCTTCGCGCATCGTGGTGTGCACGCACACATCGGTGGTGATGCCGGTCAGCACGATGTTGCGGATGCCGCGGGTGTGCAGCACCAACTCAAGATCGGTCGCACAGAAAGAGCCCTTGCCGGGCTTGTCGATGATCACCTCGCCCGGCAGCGGGTAGAGCTCGGGAATGATGTCCCAGCCCGGTTCGCCGCGGACGAGGATGCGGCCGCAGGGCCCGGCGTCGCCGATGCCCGCGCCGATCCGCTGCGAACGCCAGCGCTTGTTCGCGGGCAGATCCGACAGATCGGGCCGATGGCCTTCGCGGGTGTGGATCACATGCGCCCCCGCCGCGCGGAACTTCGCCAGCAGTTTGCCGATCGGTTCGATCGGCGCGCGGGTCAGCGAGATGTCGTAACCCATCGTGTCGACATAGCCGCCCTTGCCGCAGAAGTCGGTCTGCATGTCGATGATGACGAGCGCGGTGTTCGCCGGCGTCAGCGCGCCATCGAAGGGCCAGGGATAGGGCTTGGAATCCAGGGTCAGGCTCATGCGTGTTCCTCGGTCATCAACGATTGAGGGAAAGTTCGCCCGGCGCGCCCTTGAGGCTGGTGTCACGCGAACAGGTCAGCGCCATCAGCAGCAGGGTCAGCGCGTAGGGCGCAGCATTGAACAGGTAGTAGCCAGACGAGATACCGACGGACTGCAAGGCAGGCCCGATCGCCCCGGCGGCGCCGAACATCAGCGCAGCCAGCACGCAGCGGCGCGGCTGCCAGCGCGCGAAGATCACCAGGGCGACGGCCATGATCCCCTGCCCGTTCGAGAGCCCTTCGTTCCAGCTGCCCGGATAGAACAGCGAGAGGAAGGCGCCGCCCACCCCCGCCAGCGCGCCACCGAGTACCGTGGCGGCGATGCGGGTAGGAATCACCGCGGCGCCGGCCGCGCGTGCGGCGGCTTCGCTGTCGCCGACCAGGCGCAGCGTGAGGCCGATGCGGGTGTTGGCGAAGGCCCAGTGCAGCGCGAAGGCGAGCAGCAGGCCGGCAATGAAGAGCGGGTTGATGTCGAGCGCGGAGCGCAGCGCCGGCGAATCGCTCCAGGCCCCCAGATGAAAGGCGCTGAGCGTGGGCGCTTGTGGCTGGATGTAGGCCTTGCCCCAGTAGAAGGCCAGCCCGGTGCCGAGCAGCATCAGGGCAATGCCGAGCGCGATGTCGTTCACCCGCCGCAGGCTCGCGAGCAGGCCATGCAGCAAGCCGAACACCGCGCCCGCGCCAGCGGCGGCCAACACGCCGAGCCACGGGCTGCCGCTGTGCAGCGAGGCGGCGTAGGCGCTCATCGCCCCCATCACCAGCGTGCCTTCAAGGCCGAGGTTGATGCGCCCGGCCTTCTCGGTAATCGTTTCACCCAGGCTCACGAACAGGAAGGGCGTGCTGACGCGGATCGCGCCGCCGAGCATCGCCAGCAGTACCGCGGTGATGGCATCGATCGTCATGCGGGCTCCTCAGGCGCTGGCGTGGCTTTGGCAAGGCGCGGCGCGGGCAGCTGCGGCATCCGCCAGGCGCGGCCGCGCAGTGTTTCCATCGCGATCAGCACGACGAACAAGATGCCCTGCAGCACCAGCACGGTAGCGTCGGGCATGTCGAGCCGCCGTTGCAGCAGGCTGCCCGCGGCGCCGATGCCACCGATCAGGATTGCCGCAGGGATCACCGCCAGCGGGTTCTGCCGCGCGATGAAGGCAATCAGGATGCCGGCATGGCCATAGCCGACCAGCACCGATGCATTGCAGCTGCCGTGCACCGCCGCCACTTCAAGCATGCCGGCAAGCCCGGCCATGGCGCCGCCCGCAGCGCAGAGCCCGATCACCCAGGGGGTCACCGCAAGCCCCGCCATCGCCGCGGCGCGCGGATTGCCGCCCACCACGCGCACCGTGAACCCCCAGATCGTGAAGCGCAGGAAAACCCAGGCCAGCACGGCGCAGACCAGGCCGACCGCGAGGCCGACATGCACATCGAGCCCCGGCAGGTTGCCCAGCATGGCTTCGGGCGCCAGCGGCAGGGTTGAGGGCTTGTTAAGGCTGGCCGGATCGCGCAGCGGCCCTTCGACGAAGTGATTCATCAGGGCCACGGCGATGTAGGAAATCAGCAGGCTGGAGATGGTTTCGTTCACGCCGCGCCACTGCCGCAGCGCACCGGCAAAGCCGATCAGCAGGCCGCCGGCGAGCATGCCCGCCAGCGCCATGCCGAGCCAGATCACCGGGTTCGGGCTGCCGGCCAGGGCCAGCGCCGCGGCGGCGGCCCCCAAGGCGCCGAAGGCCAATGCGCCCTCGCCGCCGATGATCACCAGACCGGCCCGCGCCGGAATCGCGACGGCAAGGCCGGTGAGGATCAACGGCGCCGCACGCAGCAGCGTGTTCTGCCAGCCGAAGGCATCACCAAAGGCACCGGCGAAGATGGTTTCGAGCACCTCCAGCGGCGCCTGCCCCTCCATCGCCACGAACAGCGAGAACAGCATCAGCGCAATCACCAGCGCTGCAACGGGCAGCAGCGCATCGATCAGCGGACGTGGGCGGGCAGGCGCGGCGCTCATCGGGTTTGCCTCAGACCGAACCGATCACGCCTTCGACGAGGTAGTTCATCCCCTCCAGCTCGATCGCCTGTTGCGCGAAGCTCTTGCCGGCGGGGATCACTTCCTTGCCGGTGTTGTCTTTCAGCGGCCCCTTGAAGATGACGAACTCGCCCTTGAGCATCTTGGCCTTCACATCGTCGGCCGCCTTGCGTGCCTTCTCGCCCACCGCCGCACCGTAGGGCGACATCTTCACGAAGCCTTCCTTGAGGCCACCGCGGACAAAGTTCGGGAAGGGCTTGCCTTCCTGCAGCGCCTTCGCGAAGGTGGTGTTGGGGGTGACCCAGTCCCACTCGGCGCCGGTGAGATAGCCCTTCGGCGCGAGCTTGGCCTGACTCGCGTGATAGCCGCAGCTGAATGCGCCGCGGCGCTCGGCAGTTTCGACTACGACCTTCGGCCCGTCCACATGGCAGGTCAGTACATCGCAGCCCTGGTCGAGCAGGCTGTTGGCCGCCTCGGCTTCTTTCACCGGCATCGCCCAGTCGCCGGTGAAGATCACGCGGGTGGTGGCGTTCGGGTTCACTGAGCGCGCGCCCATCGTGAAGGCGTTGATGTTGCGCAGAACCTGCGGAATCGGCTTGGCGGCAACGAAGCCGAACTTGCCGGTCTTGCTGGTGAGGCCGGCGACCACGCCGTTGAGGTATTGGCACTCGTCGATGTAGCCGAAGTAACTCGCCACGTTCTTCGGATGCTTGCCTTCAGTCCACATGCCGCCGCAGTGCGCGATGTGCGCCTTGGGGTACTTCGCCGCCACCTTCAGCACATGCGGATCGAAATAGCCGAAGGAAGTGGCGAAGATCACCGCCGCCTTGTCCTGCACGATCATCGCTTCCATGCTCTTCTGCACCGCAACGGTTTCGGCGACTTTTTCTTCCTCGATCACCTTCACGCCCGGCAGCTTCTTCAGCGCGGCGGCGGCCTGCGCATGCGCCTGGTTGTAGCCGAAGTCATCGCGCGCACCCACGTAGATGAAGCCCACCGTGATGCCACCGGCCGCGATGGCATCGCGCACCGCGGCGGGCAGCAAGGCGAGCGCCGGCGCCGCAGCGGCGGCCTTGATGAAGTTGCGACGCGAAAACCTGGAACGATCCTGCATGGCGTTTCTCCCTGCTCGTGGTCAATGGCAATCGGCGTGTGCGCTGCATGGCTTGCATCACTCTTGTACGCCGTCTTGTATGCAAGATACGCAAAGCGCGTGCCAGGGACACTGTGGGCATCGAAGTAGCTCCGCAACGAGTGCGGCTCTTCACGCTGCGCGGCGCCGCCATTGGCCGGCAGCGGAATGGGCTGGCACAGCAAGGAGCCACCTGCGGCGCGCGGGCTCGCAAGAGAGCCGAGCTTGAGTGCGCCGAACTGGTGCGGCGCACCGCTTGCGATGTCGAAATCCGTGCAGCGCCAGAAAACAAAAACGGGCGACGAGGCCCGTTCTGATGGTGCGGCAACCCGACGCACGCGGCGCCAGCGTCAGCTTCTAGCCCCAGCTCCCGCGCCGCGCCTCAAAGAGCTTGTGCAGCGTGATCTTGCGGACTTCGGCGCGGCTCGCTTCGATATGCGCGGCCAGCAGTGAGGTGGCGCGCTCGCTGCGGCGCCGCCGGATCGCCTTGAGGATCTCGGCATGCTCGGCGTAGGTGGTGTCAATGCGCTCTTGCTGCGTGAAATCGAGCCGCCGCACGATGCGGATGCGCTCGGTCACATCGGCATGCACACGCGCCATCTCGGGGTTGCCGGCCGCTTCGACCAGCGACAGATGGAATGCCTCGTCCTGCCGCGCGACGCTGCGGCCATCGTTATCGCGTTCCGCTTCGGGCAGGAGCCAATAGGCTTCTAGCACATCCAGCGCTTCGAGCGATTCCTTGCGGTCGCACAAGCGCCGCACCGCCTCCAGCTCAAGCAGTTGACGCAGATCGTAGAGGTTCTCGAAACGGTCGAAATCGTAGGGATTCACGCTCCAGCCGCTGCGAAACTGAACGCTCAGAAAGCCCTCGCGCTGCAACTGGTAGAGCGCTTCACGCACCGGGGTGCGGGATACGCCAAGGCGATCGGCGAGTTCGGTTTCGGTGAAGCGGTCGCCGGGCAGCAGGCGAAAGTCTGCGATGTCGTCCTTGATCGCCGCATACACGGTTTGGGCGCGGGTTGCCGGTTGCGCGGCGGCGCGCTTGCGAACGGCTGGGCGCGTCGAAGCAGGTTTTGCTGGGGCGGACTTGGCGGGGTTACGGCGGGTCATGAGGCCGGATTGTGCATCAGGCTGACGTGCGCCGCGACGATGCGCCAGCCACCATGCGCAGCCTGATCGCTGCGCACCCAGGTCTGGCTCTGGCGACCGCCGCCTGCGCGATCGGTATAGCGGAACTCCAGATTCACGGTGCCGAAGTCCTGCCCGTAGGTGCTGATCTCGCATCGAACAATCCGGCGCGGCGGGCTTTGCTGGGCCAGCGCGGCACGAAACGCCACCACCGCATCAAACCCATACTGCTCGTCTGCCAGACCATAGCGCAAGGTATCGGGCCCCGGATGAAACAAGGCATCAAGTAGCTCGCGATTGTTGCCCACCAGTGCCGCCTCGTAGAGCTCGGCAATCGCTTTCAACTCGTCGCGAACTGCGGGCAGATTGATTTGTGCGCTTGAAATGGGCATGGCGGTCCTTGTGTGCAACGCTGTATACATGGATGCACCACGCAAGAACCGAACCACACGATCCAGGCGCTGCCGCCCACGCGCCGCCTGCGCTGTGCCAAGGCGGACAACCGTGCATCGGCGGCACTGGCTTGGTGCCGGCGCGCCAGAACCAAGTCGGCAAAATGGCGGAATCGTTGGGCGCTCGCACAAAGCAGCGTGTGGCGCAGATGTTGCTTTGGCGGTCTTGTCGTCTTTAGCGATTGGAACTGCGAAATGGCCAGCAACTCTTGGGATTCAATGGATGTGCACTTGCTGCGGGTGCTCCACGCAGTGCTGGCTGAATGCAGCGTCACCAAGGCGGCCTTGCGCCTGAACCAGTCGCAACCGGCGGTCAGCACCGCGCTGCGGCGCCTGCGCGATATCACCGGAGATCAATTGCTGGTGCGCTCGCGCAACGGCATGACCCCAACCGAGCGCGGCGCCGCGCTGCTCGAACCGGTGAAGCTGGCGCTGGCGCAGATTGAATCGATCGCGGTCAAGCAGGTGCGCTTTGATCCCGCCAAGTCGCGGCGGGTGTTCAACATTGCCACGCCGGATTACCTCAATGCGGTGATCCTAGGCGAAGTCGTCGCACGACTGCGCAAGTTCGCACCGCATTCGCAGGTGGTGTTCCATTCGCTCGGGCCGGACAGCGACTTCACGCAGGCGCTTGAATCCGGCGAGCTGGATGTGGTGATCGGCAACTGGCCGCAGCCGCCCGAACTGCTGCGGATGACTTCGTTGTTTGAAGACGATCTGGTCTGCGTGATGCGCAAGGACCACCCCTACGCCAAGCGCCCGCTGACCACCGAGCGTTACCTCGAAGCGGAACACCTGGCGCCGACGCCCTACTCGGTCGGGCGCCGTGGCGTGATCGACATGCATCTGGCGCGCGAGCGCATCAAGCGCAACGTGGTGGCCTATGTGCCTTACTTCGGCCTGGTGCCCTACCTGCTGCTGCAAACCGACATGATCTTCACCGGCCCGCGCGTGTTCGCCGAGCACTTCGCAAAGCTGATGCCGCTGGCCGTGACCGAGGTGCCGATCGACTTTCCGAAGATGAACTTCTACCTGCTGTGGCACGACCGCACCCACCTCGCCGACGAATGCCGCTGGTTCCGCGAGCAGATCGTCAGCGTGGCACGCAAGCCGCAGGAAAGCAGCCTCACCGCGGCCGCGTAGGCCACTTCGCGTCAGGCAACGCGATCGGCGAGGCGCAGCGCGGCGATGCGCGCGATCTGCGTCAGTGCTTCGTCGAACTCGGCCTCGGGGCTGTGCTCAAGCCGGGCGGCGAAGCGCTCGATGATGCCGCGGCGGTCGTAGCCGCGCACCGCAAGGATGAAGGGGAAGCCAAACTTCGCGAGGTAAGCCGCGTTCAGATTCTGCAGGCGCTCGAACTCTTCCGGGCTGCAGGCATCGAGCCCGGCGCCGCTTTGCTCACCGCGTGATTCATGCGTCAGCTCACCACGCACCGCAGCGCGGCCGGCAAGTTCAGGATGTGCGCGAATCAAGGCGAGTTGCTGGCCGCGCGTGGCGCCGCGCATCGCGGCGACCAATGCGGCGAGCAAGGCGTCGCGGTCGGAAAACGGGCCGGCAGCCCAGGCTGCATGGGCAACCCAGGGGGAATGCTCGAAGATGCCGTCGAGCGCCTGCACGAAAGCGTCGCGTTCAAGCGCTGACAAAGAGGCAAGCGGAATTGGCGTGGAGGGCATGCTCTGGCTTCTGGCTTCGGCGGGATCGCCGGGTGATGCCAGACTAGGCAGGCGCAGCCGGCGGCGCAATCCGCGAACTCGAATAGCGCACTTCGCCGCTTTCAGATGAACAGGCCCTTGCCCTGCACGGCACGGCGATGCCCCGGGTTCGGCCGCTGGCCTCATTCGCTCCGGTGGATGCGGGGTATCCACCGATCGGGGGCCGAGCCTTCCTACAATCCGCCCATACGCCGCGCCCCCAGCGGCCTCCGCCCAGATTGGAATGAAGATGGGACGACTCACCACCCATGTGCTCGACACCGCCCACGGCCGCCCGGCCGCCGGCATCCGCTACACGCTCACCGCAGCCGACAGCGCGATACCGCTGGCTCAGGGCATCACCAATGCCGACGGCCGCTGCGACGCGCCGCTGCTTGAAGGTGCCGCCCTCAAAGCGGGCCGCTATGTGCTGCGTTTCGAAGTGGCCGCCTACTTCCGCGCCGCCGGCGTGCAACTGCCCGAGCCGCCCTTCCTCGACGAAGTGAGCATCGCATTCGGCATCGCCGACGCCGCCGCCCACTACCATGTACCGCTGCTGGTTTCGCCCTGGGCGTACAGCACCTACCGGGGCAGCTGAGCATGGATAGCGCATACCTGATTGAAGTGGCCAGCATGCTGCTGCGCTGGCTGCACCTGATCGTTGGCATCGCCTGGATCGGCTCCTCGTTCTACTTCGTCTGGCTCGACAATTCGATCAAGCCGCCGACCGATCCCAAGCTGAGGGAAGCCGGCGTCGGCGGCGAACTCTGGGCGATGCATGCCGGGGGCTTCTACAACCCGCAGAAGTACCTGGTTGCCCCGAAGGAATTGCCGAAGGAACTCCACTTCTTCTTCTGGCCCTCGTACTCCACCTGGATCACCGGCTTCCTGCTCATCTCGGTGCTGTACTACTTCCAGGCCGCAACCTGGATGGTGGACCCGGCAGTGGCGCAGATCAGCCCGACGGTGTCGGTGCTGATCGGGCTTGGCACCCTGGCCGGTGGCTGGATCGTGTACGACCTGCTCTCGCGCCTGCTGATCGAGCGCAGCCAGCTGGTGTTTGCGGTGATCTACACGCTCTTCGTCGGCGCCGTTACCTGGGCGCTGATGCACCTGCTGGCAGGCCGCGCCGCCTACATTCATGTCGGCGCGATGATCGCCACCACGATGAGCGGAAACGTCTTCTTCATCATCATCCCGAACCAGCGCAAGCTGGTCGCCGCGATGAAGCGCGGCGAGGCGCCGGACCCGGCGCTGGGCAAAAAGGCCAAGCAGCGCAGCGTGCACAACAATTACCTCACGCTGCCGGTGCTGTTCTCGATGATCAGCAACCACTACGCCTTCACCTACAGCCACGCCCATGGCTGGCTGATGCTGATGCTGATCATGTTGAGTGCGGTGCTGATCCGCCACTTTTTCAACCTCAAGCACAAGGGCGAGTGGCGTTGGGAATACCCGATCGCCGGCGGCCTGATCCTGCTCGCGACGCTGTGGTGGACCGCGCCGGCCCCCGTTGTGCGCGATACCGCCAAACCGGTGCCAACGCTCTCGCAGGTGATGCCGGTGGTCGAAGCCCGCTGCGCTGCCTGCCACGCCGAAAAGCCCACGATGATGCCTTCGGCGCCGGGTGGCGTGATGCTCGACACCGAAGCGCGCATCCGCCAGCATGCCCAGCGGATCTACGCCCGCACCACTCAAACCAAGGACATGCCGCTGGGCAACGTCACCAACATCACCGAGGAAGAGCGCGCACTGATCACCGGCTGGTACCTCGGCGGCACGAAGTAAGGCGCGAGCGACCATGACGCACGACACCTACCCGCGCGACCTCGTCGGCTACGGCCGCAAGCCGCCCCACGCACAGTGGCCGGGCGGCGCCCGGATCGCGGTGCAGTTCGTGCTCAACTACGAAGAAGGCGGCGAGAACTGCGTGCTGCATGGCGATGCCGGCAGCGAGCAGTTTCTCTCTGAACTCTTCAATCCGCCCAGCTTCCCCGAGCGGCATCTGTCGATGGAGTCGGTGTACGAATACGGCTCGCGGGTTGGTGTGTGGCGCATCCTGCGCGAGTTCGAAAAGCGCGGCCTGCCGCTTACCGTGTTCGGCGTGTCGATGGCGCTCGAACGCCACCCCGAGCTGACCGCCGCATTCAAAGCACTGGGCCACGAGATCGCCTGCCACGGCTGGCGCTGGATTCACTACCAGCACATCGACGAGGCCACCGAGCGCGAGCACCTGCGCATCGGCATGGAGATCATCGAACGGCTCACCGGCGAGCGTGCGCTCGGCTGGTACACCGGCCGCGACAGCCCCAACACCCGACGCCTGGTCGCCGACTACGGCGGCTTCTTGTACGACAGCGATTACTACGGCGACGACCTGCCCTTCTGGACGCAGGTCACCAAGACCGACGGCAGTATCGCCCCGCAGCTGATCGTACCCTACACGCTCGACACCAACGACATGCGCTTCTCGCTGCCGCAGGGTTTCAGCCAGGGCGAGGACTTCTTCACCTACCTGCGCGACGCCTTCGACGTGCTCTACGCCGAAGGCGAAGAAGCCCCCAAGATGCTCAGCGTCGGCATGCACTGCCGCCTGCTCGGCCGCCCCGGCCGCATGCGCGCGCTGCAACGATTCCTCGACCACATCGAAGCGCACGATCGCGTGTGGGTCTGCCGCCGGGTCGACATTGCACGGCACTGGCATCGGACGCATCCTTTCAATCCCAACGCGCACGCCCGACAGGAAGCCTGACCATGGCCGTCGTTACGCTCGACCCCGACGCACCGGACTTCACCCGCCGCTACACCAACCTTGCCGACCCACGCCTGGGCGCGGAAGCAATTGCCTGCAGCGATGAATTCTTCGCACCGCGCGCGCGCATGCTTGCGCCCGAAGAGCCCGTCTTCATCCCCAGCAAGTACGACGAACACGGCAAGTGGATGGACGGCTGGGAATCGCGCCGCAAGCGCGGCCCCGGCAACGACTGGTGCATCGTGCGCCTCGCGCGCGCCGGCCGAATCACGGGTGTGGATATCGACACCCGCCACTTCACCGGAAACTACCCGCCGGGCGCCTCGCTTGAAGCCTGCCATTGCCCCACTGGCGACCCGGCCGACGATGCAAGCTGGACACCACTGCTGCCCGCCGTTGCGCTCCAGGGCAACGCGCATCACTACCACGCCATCGACAGTGATGCGGCGTGGACCCATCTCCGCCTCTCGATCTACCCGGACGGCGGCGTCGCCCGCCTGCGCGTGTATGGTCGCCCGGTGGCGGACTGGGCCGACGGCACCGAACTGGATCTCGCCGCAGCCATCAACGGCGCCTACATCGTCGCCAGCAACAACGAACACTTCGGCCGCGCAGCCACGCTGCTGCTGCCCGGCCGTGGCCTGAACATGGGCGATGGCTGGGAGACCCGCCGCCGCCGCGAGCCCGGTAACGACTGGTGCATCGTCGCGCTCGCCACGCCCGGCATCATCGAACGGGTTGAAGTCGATACCGCGCACTTCAAGGGCAACTACCCCGACGCCTGCTCGCTGCAGGCCGCCCACATGGCAGGCGGCACCGAGCAGACACTGATCACCCAAAGCATGTTCTGGCCCGAATTGCTCGCGCCGCAGAAGCTGCAGATGGATGCGGTGCATGGCTTCGACGCCCTCGCCAAACTGGGCGTCGTCACCCATGTGCGCTTCAACATTTTCCCCGACGGCGGTGTCAGCCGGCTGCGCCTGTTCGGCAAGGTGACCCGCGCGTGACACCGCTGCCGGTCGAGCCGCTCAACCGCGAAGCCTTCGCGCCCTTCGGTGATGTCATCGAGGCCAGCGATGCGGTGCGTCACTTCACCATCAACGGCGGCAACACCGAGCGTTACCACGACCTCGCGCGGCTGGAACCGGGCGATGACGGACGCATGATCGTCAGCATCTTCCGCGGCCAGCCGCGCACCCTGCCCTTCGCCATCACCATGGTCGAACGCCACCCGCGCGGCTCGCAGGCCTTCATCCCGCTCAATGGCCGCGACTACCTTGTCGTCGTCGCCACCGCGCCGGAACCCGGCGCGCTGCGCTGCTTCCTCGCGCGCGGCGACCAGGGCGTCAACTACGCAGCCGGCACCTGGCACCACCCGCTGCTCGCGCTTGATGCGGTGAGCGACTTCCTCGTGCTCGATCGCAGCGGGCCGGGCGCAAACTGCGACGAAGTGAGCTTCGACGCGCCCCGCACAATCGCCTTCACGCCCAGCCCCAGCGCACAGGCGCGCGCGCGCTCCTGAGCACAGCGCACAGCGCCCCACGCACCCTGCCGCTTGTTGGGGCTACGGCCGAACCTGCCGCCCGGGAGCGCGGGCTTTCACCACGGCTTGAACACTCAGCGCCAGGCTCGACGCTGGGCCGCGCGAACCAAGGCAAACGCACTACCCACGCGCCCCGCTTCGCCGCCCCTTCCTGCGGCGCATCGCTGCATTGCTCCGCCGCAAACACCAGAAATAGTTTGACCTTGCCCGCTCGCCATGCTTAATTACTGACTGGTTAGTCAGAAAGCCGCGCTGCGGTGACGTTGTTTTGTCTGATTGAGAGACAAGAACCTTGGTGCAAACAAGTCCATCCGTGATTGAGCCCGCCCGCCAGCGCCGCAAGAGTGCGCGGCCAGGCGAGCTTTCGGCTGCCGCGCTCGCGCTGTTTGTCGAGAAGGGCTTCGCGGCGACGCGGCTCGAAGAAATTGCCGCGCGCGCGGGGGTTTCGAAGGGCACGCTCTACCTTTACTTCGACAGCAAGGAAGCCCTGTTCACCGCTGCGATCCGAGACGGCATCGTGCCGCAGCTCGAAAGCGCGGCAGCCCGCATGAGTGCCCTGCAGGACGACCCGGAAGGCATGCTGCGCGAGATCCTCTCGGCCTGCTGGTCGCAGATCGGCTCGAGCGAATTCGGCGGCATCCCGAAAGTGATGATCGCCGAGGCGAAGAACTTCCCCGAGGTTGCGCGCTTCTACTACGAGCATGTGATCGTGCCCGGCCGCCTGCTGGTGGAACGCGCCATCAAACGTGGCATCGAGACCGGCGTATTCCGCGAAGTCGATGTGGAGCTGACGGCATCGCTGTTCTTTGCGCCGGCGATGCATCTTTCGGTGTGGAAGCATTCGCTCGCCTTCTGCGAGGTATGCCAGCAAGACCCGGAAGGCTTTCTCGACAATTTTCTTGAGATCTTCTTGCGCGGCCTTCGCGCGCCCCGACAAGGAACCCCCGAATGAACATCCGCCCCCTTCTGGCGCTTGCGTGCGCCGCTGGCCTGGCCCTTGCAGGCTGTTCCCGCGAGGCACCGCCGCCCGCCGAAGCGCGCACAGCCGTTGTGCGCACGGTCGGATCGACCGAGGCCCAGCAGCTGACTGTGTACGCCGGCGAGGTGCGCGCACGGCATGAGTCGGATCTCGCGTTCCGTATCGCCGGCAAGGTGATAGAACGCCCCGCTGCACTAGGCGCGAAGGTCAAGAAGGGCGAACTGCTGGCGCGGATCGACCCGCAGGACGTCGAAGCCAACGCCGAAGCCGCCAAGGCGCAGGTCGTGGCGGCGTCTTCAGACCTGGCGCTGGCCAAGGCGGAGTTCGATCGCAGCAAGGCGCTGGCCGAACAGCAGTTCGTCAGCGGCTCGGTAGTCGATCAGCGGCGCGCGGCCTTGCTGGCCGCCCAAGCACGCTTGCAGCAGGCCCGCTCGCAATCGGAAATTGCAAGCAATCAGGCCAGCTATGCGCGCCTGGTCGCGGATCGCGACGGCACGGTCACCGCCACGCCGGTGGATGCCGGGCAGGTTGTCGCAGCGGGGCAGGCCGTGGTGCGGCTGGCCGCATCGAACGAACGCGAAGTGCAGATCTTCATTCCGGAAAAGCGCCTGGCCGGCACCGCCGTCGGCGCCGCTGTGCTTGTGAGCCCCTGGGCCGACAAGGGCAAGGTGTTCGATGGCGTGGTACGTGAAGTGGCCTCTGCCGCCGATGTAGCGACCCGCACCTACGCGGTCCGCATCGCGGTACCCAAAGCTGATGAGGCCTTGTCGCTCGGTTCAACCGCCGCGGTGGTATTCCCCTCGGCAGGCAAGCCGGCAATCGTGCTGCCGCATGGCGCAATCGTGCAGAACGAAGGGCAGGCCAAGGTCTGGGTGGTCGGCAGTGACAACACGCTGAGCGCGCGCGCCGTCAAGCTGGGCGCCTACCGCGAAGACGGCGCCCTGATCGAAAGCGGCCTTGCCAATGGCGATCGGGTGATCGTCGCTGGTGCGCACCGCCTTGCCGCCGGCGACAAGATCAAGCCGGTGGCCGAACCCACGCCGGTGGCACTGGACATCAAGCGATGAAGCACTTCAACCTCTCTGATTGGGGGCTGCGCCATCAGGCGCTGGTGCTCTACCTGATGGTCGTGCTGACCGTCGTGGGGGCGTTCGCTTACACCAAGCTGGGGCAATCCGAAGACCCGCCTTTCACCTTCAAGGTGATGGTGGTGCGCGCGAACTGGCCGGGCGCCAGCGCGCAGGAAGTTGAACAGCAGGTCACCGACAAGCTGGAGAAGAAGATCCAGGAACTGGGCGCGACCGAGTTCATGCGCAGCTACTCCAAGCCGGGCGAATCGCTGATCTTCCTGATCTTCAAGGATTCAACCTCTTCCACCAAGCTACCCGATCTGTTCTACCAGGTCCGCAAACGCATCGGCGATATCCGCTACACCCTGCCTGCCGGCGTTCAGGGCCCCTACTTCAACGACGAGTTCGGCGACACCTTCGGCAACATCTTCGCGCTGGTCGGCGAAGGGCTTTCCTACGCTGACCTGAAGCGCTACGGCGACTCGATTCGCGGCGAACTGCTCAAGGTGCCCGATGTCTCGAAGGTCGAGTTCTTCGGCGAGCAGGAGCAGCGCGTCTACATCGAGCTCTCCAACCTCAAGCTCGCCACGCTGGGCCTGGACATCCGCACCGTGATGGATGCCATCGTCGGGCAGAACGCCAAGGCCGCGGCCGGTTTCTACGAGCTGGAGGATGAACGCATCTTCCTGCGCCCCGGCGGCCAGTTCGAGAACCTCGACACAATCCGCGAATTGCCGATCCGCGCCGGCGGGCGCAGCTTCCGCCTGGGCGACGTTGCCGAGGTCAAGCGCAGCTACGTCGAACCGCCGCGCGACAAGATGCGCTTCATGGGTCACGAGGCCTTCGGCATCGGCGTGTCGATGCGCGCAGGTGGCGACATCATCGAACTGGGGAGGCGTCTTGATGAAGCCGTCCGCAAGATCGACGCCCAGTTGCCGGCAGGGGTGCGGCTCGAACGCGTGGCAGACCAACCCAATGCGGTATCGCGCGGCGTGCAGGAGTTCGTGCGCTCGCTGACCGAAGCCGTCCTGATCGTGCTGGCGGTCAGCCTGATCTCGCTTGGGCTGCGCACCGGCATCGTGGTCGCGATCTCGATCCCGGTGGTGCTGGCAATCACCTTCGTTGCCATGCATCAGTTCGGGATCGGCCTGCACAAGATCTCGCTCGGCGCGCTGATCATCGCGCTGGGCCTGCTGGTTGACGACGCCATCATCGCCGTCGAAATGATGGCAACCAAGATGGAACAAGGCTGGGATCGCGCCAAGGCCGCCAGCTTCGCCTACACATCCACCGCCATGCCGATGCTCTCCGGCACGCTGGTCACTGCAGCCGGCTTTCTGCCAATCGCCACCGCCCAATCGAGCACCGGCGAGTACACCCGCTCGATCTTCCAGGTGACGGTGATCGCGCTGCTCGTATCCTGGGTGGCCGCAGTGCTGTTTGTGCCCTACATCGGCTATCACCTGCTGCCCGACGTACACGCGTCACACGACAAGCCCAATCTGCTGCAACGCTGGCTTGCGCGTTTTGCGCCGCAGCTTGCCGCGCGCCTGCGCGAACGCGCTGCGCAACGCCATGGCGTGCATGGCGAAGATGCAATCTACCACTCCGGCTTCTACCGCCGCTTCCGCAGCACGGTGGAGTGGTGCGTGCGCTTTCGCTGGATCACGATTGGCGGCACGCTGGCAACCTTCGTCGTCTCGATCTGGGGCTTCCAGTTCGTCCCGCAACAGTTCTTCCCCAGCTCGACCCGCCCTGAACTCCTGATCGACTTGCGCCTCGCGCAAGGCGCCTCGTTCCACGCCACCGAGAACGCGGTCAAGCGCCTCGAGGCAGTGCTCGAAAAAGAGCCCGGCATCGAAAACTACGTCGCGTATGTGGGCACCGGCAGCCCCCGCTTCTACCTGCCACTCGACCAGCAGTTGCCGCAGGCGAACTTCGCGCAGTTTGTCGTGCTCACCAAAGGCACGGTCGAGCGTGAAGCCTTGCGCGCCAAGATGATCAAGCTCTTCGAACGCGATTTCAGCGAGTTGAGCGCAACGATCAACCGGCTCGAAAACGGCCCGCCGGTCGGCTTTCCGGTGCAGTACCGCGTGAGCGGGCCGGACCATGCCGTATCGCACCGGATCGCCGACGAGCTGGTGAAGGTGGTCGCACGCAACCCGCATCTGTCGAACGTTCAGAAAGACTGGAACGAAGCCTCCAAGGTCGTGAAGGTTCACGTCGATGCCGAAAAGGCGCGGCTGCTGGGTGTATCGGTGCAGGACGTGGCGAACTTCCTCAACACCTCGGTGAACGGGCAGAACATCACCGAATTCCGTGAAGGCATCGAAACCATCCAGGTCACGCTGCGCGGCGCGCCGGAAGAGCGCCGCCATCTATCGCTGCTGTCGGAACTGACGCTGCCCACCGGTAGCGGCCGCGGCGTTCCGCTGACCCAGATCGCAACCCTCGAATACGCCTTCGAACCCGGCGTGATCTGGCGCCGTGACCGCGTGCCGACGGTCTCCGTGCGCGCGACGCTGTATGGCAGCACCCAACCGGCCACCGTGACCGCACAGTTGGCGCCCGAAATCGCCAAGATGCAGGCGAAGCTGCCACTCGGTTACCACATCGACATCGGCGGCGCGGTCGAGGAAAGCGCGAAAGGCGGCGCATCGGTGGCCGCCGGCATGCCGCTGTTCCTGATCGTGGTGCTCACGGTGCTGATGATCCAGCTGCAGAGCTTTTCGCGCGTCGCGATGGTGGTGCTTACCGCGCCGCTGGGCATGATCGGGGTCACGCTCTTCCTGCTGCTCTTCAATCAGCCCTTCGGTTTCGTGGCCATGCTGGGCACCATCGCCCTGTCGGGCATGATCATGCGCAACTCGGTCATCCTGGTCGACCAGATCCGGCAAGACCTGCAAGGCGGGCGTACCCCGTGGGAGGCGGTCATCGAATCAACCGTGCGCCGCTTCCGCCCGATCATGCTCACTGCCGCCGCCGCGATTCTCGCCATGATTCCGCTCACCCGCAGCGCGTTCTTCGGGCCGATGGCCGTGGCAATCATGGGCGGGCTGACGGTGGCAACCGTGCTGACCCTGCTCTTCCTGCCGGCGCTCTACGCCGCCTGGTACCGCATCCGGCCGCCGGCATGAAGCTCACGCCGGGCATGTATCAAATGCCCACATCGCTACCAAACGTTACACAGGGCGGCCCTGCAAGCCCCGCCTGGGCTAGAATTGCCGCCTTAACGCATTGATTTCAAGGCATTGTCGAGGAGCAAGAAATGGATTTCGAGCAAGCGCGCTTCAACATGGTTGAACAGCAGATCCGCCCTTGGGACGTCCTGGACCTGGACGTGCTTGAGACGCTGATGGCGACCAAGCGCGAACAGTTTGTCCCCGAAGCGCATCGCACGCTTGCCTTCGCCGACATCGCAATCCCCCTGCCGGGCGGCGCATCCATGCTCGAACCCAAGCTCGAAGCCAAAGTCCTGCAGGCGGTCGCACCGAAGAAGACCGACAAGGTACTTGAGATCGGCGCCGGCTCCGGCTACATGGCAGCCCTGCTGGCCGCACGCGCCGACTGGGTCCGCTCGATCGAGATCGACCCGGCCATCGCCAGTTTTGCCGCAGCGAACCTGGCCCGCGCCGGGGTCGAGAACGTCATCGTCGAAGAAGGTGATGGCGCCGCCGGCTGGCCTGAACGCGGCCCCTACGATGTGATCGTCGTCTCTGCCGGGCTCAGCGCCATCCCCGCCGAAATGCTGGCGCAACTCAAGCGTGGCGGACGTTTGTTTGCCTTTGTTGGCGCAGCACCGGTGATGTCCGGCCGACTCGTCACCTGCACGGGCGAAGGGCAGTACCGCACCGAAGACTTGTTCGAAACCCTGGTGCCGATGCTCAAGACGCGGACCGAACCGGCCTTTACCTTCTGATGCAGAACCTTTCGCCCCGCGATCTGGCGGCCTGGCTGGCCGACGAGAGCCGCGTCAAGCCCCGTTTGCTTGACGTGCGCGAAGCCTGGGAATTCGAACGGTGCAAGATTGCCGGCTCGCAGCTGATGCCCATGGCCAGCGTGCCGCTCCGCGCCGAGGAACTGGACCCGGACGAGCCAACCGTGGTCATCTGCCACCACGGCGGCCGCAGCATGCAAGTTGCCTTTTTCCTTGAACGGCATGGATTGACCCAGGTGTTCAACCTTGCAGGCGGCGTCGCCGGCTGGGCCGAGCAGGTCGACCCGACCATGCCCCGATACTGACGGAGTAACGATTCATGAAGCGAGTGCTCAGCATTGCAATTGCGAGCCTGTTTGCCGGCGCCGCCCACTCGGCCGACCTGATGCAGGCCTATCGCGATGCGCTCAACAATGACGCGCAATATGCCGCCGCACGCTCGGCCGCCGAGGCCGGCCAGGAACGCAAGGCACAGGGCCTCGCCGGCCTGCTGCCGCAGATCGGCGCCTCTGCCGGTTCGGAATACAACGACACCAGCCGCGATCTTCCCAAGCCGGAAATCTCTGGCCGCTACAACAGCAACCACTGGGGCGTGCAGATGACCCAGCCGGTGTTCCGCCTGCAGAACTGGATCCAGTACCAGCAGGGCAGCCTCTCGGCCGGCATTGCGGAACTGCAGGCCAAGAGCGCGCAACAGGACCTGATCCTGCGGGTCGCCACCGCTTACTTCGATCTGCTCAACGCGCAGGAAACCCTGGCCAGCATCGAAGCGCAGAAGGCCGCCAACGCGCAACAGCTTGAACTGGCCAAGAAGAGCTTCGAAGTCGGCACCACCACCATTACCGACGTGCACGAAGCACAGTCGCGCTTTGACCTTGCCGTGGCGCGTGAAGCTGCCACCCGCGCCGATGTCGCGATCAAGAAGCAGGCGCTGCAGCAGATCACCGGCAAGGATCAGGGCCCGCTCGCGCCATTGCGCGAAGGCGTGCGCTTTGACCAGCCACAGCCCAACGACATCAACCAGTGGGTCACCTCGGCCACCGAAGGCAACTTGGGCACCCAGCAAGCACAACTGGCCGCCGAGATTGCCGACCGCGAAGTCTCGCGCTCGCGCTCGGGCCACCTGCCCACCGCCGATGTCGTTGCCAAGTACGGCTACAACCATACCGGCGCGCTGGGCGACATCATCGCGACCGAAGCCAAGACGAACTCCGGCTCGATCGGGGTGCAGATCAACGTGCCGATCTTCGAGGGCGGCTACACGCAATCGAAGGTCCGCGAGTCGATCGCCCTGCGCGACAAGGCGCGCTCGGATCTGGAATACGCGCGTCGCAGCGCATCGCTGGGGGCGCAGCAAGCCTTCCTGGGTGTGAGCAGCGGCATCGCACAGGTGGCCGGCTATGAAGCCGCACTGGTGTCGTCGCGCAGCGCTGTCGAGTCCAACAAGCTGGGCTACCAGGTCGGCGTGCGGATCAACATCGACGTGCTCAACGCCGAGCTGCAGTATTACGAAACCTTCCGCCAGCTCGCGCGCGCCCGTTACGACACCGCCATCGCCCAGTTGCGCCTGAAGAACGCCGCGGGCACGCTCAGCGAAGAAGACGTGCAGACAATCAACGGCCTGCTGGACCCGGCCGCAGCCGGCCGCCCGATCGTCGTCCCTTCGACCAATCCGCCGCCGCTCGAAAAGAGCACCCCAGGCAAGGCGGAGCCGAAGAAGGTTGAACCCAAGAAAGTCGAACTTGCCCCGGCAAGCAAGAACGGCAAGAAGTAAGCCGCGCAAGCGTCAACGAGAAGGCCCCGCACTGCGGGGCCTTTTTACTGATGCGGGGCCAGCGTTTCGATCAAGCCCAGCGTGGCGGCAAGCGCGCCCTTGTGATGCTCGCTGAATGCCTGGCCCGCCGCGCCGATCGCACTGCGACGCGCTGCATCCTTGAGCAGATCGACCGCAACACGCACCGCGGCATCCAGATCCGCGCAACGGATTGCCGCGCCCGCGTCAATCGCGTCGGCCGCCGCCTGCGCAAAGTTGAAGGTGTGCGGCCCCACCAGGGCCGGCACCCCCACCGCACAGGCTTCGATCAGGTTGTGCCCACCCAGCGGCGCCCAGCTCCCGCCCACGATCGCGACATCCGCGCTGGCGTAGTACGCGAACATCTCGCCCATGCTGTCGCCCAGCCACACCCGCGTGTCCGCATCGGGCATCCGCCCGCTGGAGCGGCGCGCCAGCGACAAGCCGCGCTGTTCAACCAGTTGCGCGATTTCGTCAAAGCGTTGTGGGTGTCGTGGCACCAGGATCAGCAAGACGTCTGGCGAAGCATGGCGGGCATATGCGTCCAGCAAGGGGCCCTCTTCGCCCGGCCGGGTGTTGCTGGCCACCACCACCGGCCGCGTGCCGATGGCGGCACGAAACGCCGCCCCCGCCGAGCGTTGCGCAGCCGGCGGGGAGATCTCGAACTTCAGGTTGCCGGTCACCGTGACCGGGCTTGCCCCCATGCTGCGCAGGCGCACCGCGTCGGCCTCGGTCTGCGCGCCGCACGCGGCAAGATCACCGAACACGGCGCGCGCGAAACCGCCCAGCCGCGCATAGCCGCGCGCGGATCGCGCCGACAGCCGCGCATTGGCCAGCAGCATCGGCACCGCTTCTCGCCGCGCACCGCGCAGCAGGTTTGGCCACACTTCGGTTTCCATCAGCACACCGAAGGCCGGCCGGAAGTGGCGCAAGAACCGGCGCACAGAGCCGGGCGTGTCGTAAGGCAGATAGGCGATGCACACGCGCGGATCCGCGCCGAACAGCTCATGCGCCGTGGCGCGGCCTGTCGGCGTCATTTGCGTCAGCAGCAGGCTGTGCTGGGGGTAGCGATCCAGCAGGGCACGCACCAGCGGCTGCGCGGCACGCGTCTCCCCCACCGATACCGCGTGCACCCACATCAGGCGCGCGGGCGCTTTCAGGCGATGCAGACCGATCCGCTCGCCCAGGTGATGCAGGTATTCGGGCTGCTTGCGGGCGCGCCACAACAAGCGCAGCACGATCAAGGGCGCAGCGACATACCATGCGGCGGAGTAAAGCCAGCGGCCGATCATGCGACCCAGGGCCCAAGCGCCTGCAAGACCGACGCCACCGACGGGCACTGCCCCCTGCCACCGAGGTTGACGGCATTGGCCCCGCCGGCCACGCCATTGGCCCCCGGCTCGGTTGCGATATAGAGCGCAACCACCGGCACCTTGAGTGCCGCAGCCAGATGCGACAGACCAGTATCGACGCCCACCACGCACTGGGCGCGATCGATCAAACCCGCCAGCGCATCCAAGGCCATCGGTGGCGCCAGTGACGCATGCGGCAGATTGGCCGCAATGCGCCCGGCGCGCGCGCGTTCCGTGTCATTGCCGGCAGCGAGCACGCAATGCAGGCCGCGCCGGTTCAGCGCACGCCCCAATTCAACCCAGTTGGGCTCGGGCCAGAGCTTTTCGTCACGGCTGGTGGCCGTCAGCAGCACCGCATAGGCACCATCAACCCGCCAGGCATCGGCCAGCGGTGCGGGCGCGCGTATGCCGTAGTCGAGTGGCAGGTCGAGCGGGTAATCGAACACCGCTGCGGTGAGGCGGCGGTTACGTTCCACCGCATGCATCTGCCAGGAAACACGGTACTTGTCGTCGTAGAAACGGGTGGCGAAGGGCTCACGCGCGCTATCGGGCATGTAACCGGCGACCGGCGCACCGGCCATGCGCGCCAGCAACGCACTCTTTAGCAGGCCCTGCGCATCGATCACGCGCTCGTAGCGGGCCTTTCTCACTTCGCGGCGAAAGCCACCAAACGCGCGCCAGGTCGCTGGCGCCCAGAGTCGCTTGCGCCAACTGCGCAGCGCCACCGGAATCACCTGCCTGACGCCCGGATGCAGGCGCACCAGCGGCGCAAAGGGCGCCTCGACAACCCAGTCGATAGCAAGCGACGGCACCCGTGCAAGCAGATCGGTGACCGCCGGCAGGTACTGGATGACGTCACCCATCGACGACGTCTTGACGATCAGAATCTCGCGCATGGCCACGATTATTCCGGCAGCGGCGCCTTGCGGCAAATCGCACGGCTGCCGCGCCCCCTATAATTGCGCCAATGAGCGAACGCAAACTCCTCTCCGCCGTGCTGATCACGCGCGATTGCGGATCTACGCTGGCCGATACCCTCGCATCGCTGGCTTTCTGCGACGAGATCATCGTCGTCGATTCCGGCAGCACGGACGGCACCCCCGCGCTCGCCGCCCGCGCGGGTGCCCGGGTGATCCACCAGGATTGGCTCGGCTTCGGCCCGCAGAAGCAGTTCGCGGTCGCGCAAGCCAGCAACGAATGGGTGCTGTGCATCGATGGCGACGAAGTCGTCACGCCCGAACTGCGCGCCGAGATCCAGCGTGAGCTCGCCGCGCCATCGCACCGCGCATTCGAATTCGCGCGCTGCAACCGCTTTCTTGGACGTTACCTGCGCCATGGCGAGGGCTACCCTGACCTCTCGCTGCGCCTGTTCGACCGCCGCCACGCCGGATGGTCGGACGATCTGGTGCACGAGAAGGTCACCGCACTGGGCGATGTCGGCCGCCTCAGGGGCGATCTGCTGCATCACTCCGAAGAGAGCCTTGAGTCTTACCTCGCCAAGCAGAACCGCTACACCACGCTGGCAGCCGAAGCGCTGGTGGCCGAAGGCTTCGTACCGAGCGCCGCCAAGCTGTGGGTGAGCCCGATCTTCCGTTTTCTCAAGTTCTACATCGCACGGCGCGGCTTCCTCGATGGCGGTGCAGGGCTGGTGCACATCGGCATCGGCTGCTTTAACAGCTTCATCAAGTACGCCAAGGTGATCGAGATCCGTGCCACCGCACGCGATTCGCGACGCCCCTGAGCGGCGCAACGGAGAATTCACGATGCGACTGGCCGTTGGAGACCTGCAAGGACAACTCGAACCGCTCGACCGACTGCTCGACGAAGCCGGCTTTTCCATGGCGCGTGACGAGCTCTGGCTGACCGGCGATCTGGTCAATCGCGGCAGGGACAACGCGGCCGTGCTGCGGCGCATCCGCGCGATGGGTGATCGCGCGATCGCGGTACTCGGCAACCACGATTTTTACCTGCTGGCGGTTGCCAGCGGGGCCATGCGCCGGGGTGCCGACGACACGCTGGACGACATCCTCGACGCGCCGGACCACGATGCCCTGATCGACTGGCTGCGCTTTCGCCCGCTGATGCATGTCGCCGACGGCGATGCGATGGTGCACGCCGGCCTGCTGCCTAGCTGGAGCGTGGCGCAAGCCCGCTTGCTCGCACTGGAAGTGGAAGGCGCGCTGCAGGGGCCGCACTGGAAGCTCTTCCTACAGAACCTGTGGGGCGGCCAGCCGACCACCTGGCGCGACGACCTGACCGGCTGGGATCGCCTGCGCGTGATCGTCAATGCGATGTGCCGGATGCGCATGTGCAGCGCCAGTGGCGAGATGGCGCTCAAGTACAAGGGCCCGATCAATGCCGCCCCCCCCGGGATCAGCCCCTGGTTCGACGTCGCCGGGCGCCTTAGCGCAAGCCACCGCATCGTCTGCGGCCACTGGTCTGCCCTGGGCTACTTCGACCAGCGCGGCGTCCTGGCGCTGGATACCGGCTGCGTCTGGGGCGGCTGCCTGACGGGGGTCTGGCTTGAGCGCAACGAGCGGATCCAGGTCAAATGCGAGCAGGTCGCCGCCCCGACCGGCTGGGACTGACGCGGTCTCACCGCAAAATGGAAAAGGGCCCCAAGGGGCCCTTTTGCTTGCACCGAACCGCTGTGCTTACTTGACGCGGTTCTTGTACTCGTCGGTGCGGGTGTCGATCTCGATCTTGTCACCGATTTCAACGAAAGCCGGCACCGGCAGTTCAAAACCGGTCACGATCTTGGCCGGCTTCATGACCTTGCCCGAGGTGTCGCCCTTGACGGCCGGCTCGGTGTAGATCACTTCGCGCACAACGCTGTTCGGCAGTTCGACCGAAATCGCCTTGCCTTCGTAGAACACCACTTCCAGGGCCATGCCGTCGACCAGGTACTTGAGCGCCTCGGTCATGTTCTCGGCTTCAACTTCGTACTGGTTGTACTCGGCGTCCATGAACACGTACATCGGGTCGGCGAAGTACGAGTAGGTGACTTCCTTGCGATCGAGCGTAACGACTTCGAACTTGTCGTCCGCGCGGTACACGGTTTCCGAACCCGAGCCGGTCAGCAGGTTCTTGAATTTCATCTTCACAACAGAAGCGTTGCGGCCGGACTTGCTGTATTCGGCTTTCTGGACGACGAGCGGCTCGGAGCCGACCATCACGACATTGCCAGCACGGAGTTCTTGGGCGGTTTTCATCGGGGCACCTGATATAACGAAAAAGGCGCCTACCGGCGCCACACACATGGATAACTGCTTATTTTAACTCGCTTTTGGCAAAATCCACCAGCGCCGCAGCCAGATCCTCACGGCCGGCGAGCGCTTCACACCATTGCGCAGCATGTGCGCGCAGGGCGGGCATCGCCTGTTCAAAGCGCTGCCAGGCATCGGCCGACAAGGCCCCGTCGTTCCAGCCAATGTGGAGCGCCCGCAGTGCATCCGCAGCCTCGGCCGACAAGCCGGCGGTATAGCGGTCAAGGAATGCCGCCAGCTTCACGCGGTGCGCCGCTTCCTCTTGCGGATAGATATGCCACAGCAAAGGCCGCCCGGCCCATTGCGCACGCACGAACGAATCTTCGCCGCGGACGAAGTTCAGGTCGCACGACCACAAAAGCCGGTCATAGTCGTCTTGCGCCACGAAGGCCAGCGGCGCGATGCTGAGCTGACCGCGCTGGATCAACGCGCCGGGCGCCGGCTGGCAGCCCAGCCAGGCCGACACTGAACGCCACGCCCGCCCAAGCGGCACACCACACCACACCGGCACGCTTCCAGCCGCCCAGGCTTCCAGCTGCGCAGCCATAGCCGCCGACTCATAGGTAAACATCGACACCCGCAGCGCGCCCGCAGGCGGCTCGGGGGTTTGCAGCAGTTGCCAGCAACGGGCCTGCGCGGGGCCATCGGCGCGAAAAGCGCGCTGCGCCGCCAGCAAGCCTGCCTCGCGGATCAGCCCACCGGTTCGGGCGGTAAAGCCGGGATAGAAGAAGTGCTCGACCAGCGGAAGGCGCGGGTGCGGCGAAGGCAGGCGATGGCAGCCCTCAACCCAGGATTCCGCAGACAGGTATTCCAGATTGATCCAGACCGGCCGTGGCGCGCGTGCCGCCATCTGATCGAGATACGCACCGGGCAGGCGGCATGAGAAGCCCGCCACAACCACATCAGCAAGCGCATCGGGCGGCAGATCGGCATGCCAGTGATGCACCGTGAGCCCGTCTGGCGCGCGCGCCTCGCCGGCCGCCAACTTGCGGTAGCTGGCAAGATCATCCACCCACAAGCGCACCTGCACGCCGTGTTCACGCGCGAGCTGACGCCCAAGACGCAGGCACACGCCAATATCGCCGTAGTTATCGACGACTGCGCAGAAGATGTCCCATCGCCATGTACTCATGGGGCCGAATTGTCGCACTCGCGGCGCCTGTCGCAGCGATTCCGCGACAGGCCCCACGAAGGCTGAGCGGGTCTACACCCACTCGTTCGCGGCCACCGCCGGCGCAACCCACGGCTTGATGCCGCGCAGACGGGCCATCCGATACACATCGACCAGCGCGCCGTGACGCAAGGCGAATCCGCGTGAGCAACCCTCGGTGTCGAATCCTGCGCGGCGATACATTGCAATCGCCGCCGCGTTATCGACGAACACCTCGAGTTCGATCCGCGCGAGCCCCAGCCAGTTGTCGGCCAGATCGGTCACAGCCGCCATCAGGCGGGTACCGATTCCCTGCCCTTGCCAGTCGTCACGCACCGCAATCGCGAGCCGGGCGCAGTGGGCACGGCGCGCCGGCCCTTGCGGCATCAGAATGACCGCGCCAACCGGCTCGCCATTCACGCACCCGAGCAGGCGGTGGTCGCCGCCCGGTTCGGCCAGCATCCGGCGAAATACCTCTGCGCTGTTGTACGGCATGCTGAAGGTACCCGCAGCCGCAGCAGGCGCCGTCAGGATCGCGTGCAAGGCGCGCCAGTCCTCGGGCTCTGCAGCCCGGACATGGATGACCGTCTGTTTCTTCATTTCATCACTCCCTGTTCGGACAATTCAAACTGGATTTCGGATTCCGGGCGGGTGGCCGGGAGCCAGCGCGCGGCGCCCAGCGCCAGCAAGCACCCAAGCGCAGCAACGCCAAGCAAGGTGCCATGCAAACCGACCGCATCACCCATTCGCCCGGCCGCGGCCGAGCCGATCGGCGCTGCCGATACGCTGATGAAACGCATCGTCGCAGTCATGCGGCCCAGCATGGCGTCGGGCGTGACCTGCTGCCTCAGGCTGATATAGGTCACCGAGTACATCGTGGCGCCAAAGTCGATCACCAGCATCGCCAGGCCCGCCCCCAGCGCAGTCAGCGCCCAGCCCGGTTGCATCACGGCGTAGGCCCCGTAGCCCAGCCCGCAAAGCAGGTAGCCCAGGATCAGCGTCACCCGCGCGCCTTGCGTGCGCTCCATCCGGTGCGCCGCCGCAGCGCCCAGCAAGGCCCCGAGCGCGCCCAAGGTGTTGATCAAGGCCAGATCCTTGGCACCCAATTGCAACTCGCGCGTCGCGAACAACACGTAGAGCGCGCGGAAGCTATCGAACAGCATGATCCACACCGCCGCCGCCACCGCCAGCGCGCGCAGCAAGGGGTTCCGCCATACAAGCTGGAGGCCTTCCCGCACCTCCGGCCACATCGGGCGCTTTTCGGTCACCACCGGCGGGTCGTCGCGCCGGATCGACATCACCAGGCACGCGGAAAGCAGGAAGCCACACGCATCAAGGGTAATCGCCAAGGGCGCGCCGAGGGCATCAACGGCAATCGCCGCGATCGCCGGCCCGACGATGCCGGCGATCGAGCTGGCTGCCGACAGTTTGCTGTTGGCCTCTACCAGGCGTTCGCGCCCCACCAGCTGGGTAATGAACACCTGCATGGCGGTACCGCCCACCGCAAAGGTGCAACCGACGATGAAGCCAGCGACGTAAAGCACCGGCAGGCTCAGCACTCCCAGAAGGTGCGCCAGAGGCACCAAGGCGAGCGCGGCCGCACCGAGCAGGTCAAACACCGCCGCCAGCCGCTTCTTGCGCGAACGATCCACCCACACGCCAGCGGGCAGGCTGAGCAGCGCGAACGGCAGCAACTCGCAGGCGGCAAGAATGCCCATCTGCGTGGCGCTGGCATCGAGCAATTGAACCGCCGTCAGGGGCAGCGCCATTTGCGACACGGTCGCCCCGAGCGTAGCGAGCGTACTGGCCAGAAACAGGCGCATGTAGTCGCGGTGACGCCACAGGCTGCCGGCCGGAGCGAGCGCGCGCATCCAGTAAGCAAACATGATTCTTCTCCTGGCAGCCGGATCGCGGCATACCGTCGAGATTCGCGCGGCGCGGATGGCGCCGCACGCACATCAATCAATGCGGGAAGGGAAAAAGACTTTGGCTATTGCCAGGTTTCGTTCCCGCCCACTTGGGGTGGCGGGAACGGATCCCGCCGCTAGCTATTCAGGGCGTGGCAGGCAAACGGCGCAAAACCAGAACTGGTTCGCTCCATGCCATTGCCAACAACGCAGAATCGGGAGGCGAGCATGCGCACGCCGCCGGCGTTGGGGCCGGTTTTCTTGGCGATGTCGTGGGACTGGCGCATAAGTCGCTCCTTGGGGAACGGGATTGAACAAAAAGTGCTGTGCATTCTCACGGGCGGGATATGCACGCGTCAAGCTCGAACAAATTCGAGTGTTGCATTCTTCACTTGCCGACCCGCGGCGCACGATTGTTGCGAATGCTGCAGTGAGCCTTGGTCAGCGAGGAACGACCGCTAGAATGGCCAATTGTCTTTGCTGTTTGAATGGCCATGGAAATCAAAACCTACATGCAGACGGTCGGCCGCCAGGCACGCAGCGCTTCGCGCGCGATGGCCGCCGCCTCCACCGCCGCAAAGAACGGCGCGCTGAACGAAATTGCCCGGCTCATCCGCGAACGCGGCGATGCCTTGCTCGCCGCCAATGCGCGCGACGTAGAGCAGGCGCGCGCTGACGGCCTGGAGCCGGCGATGATCGATCGCCTTACGCTGACCGCCAAAACCGTCGAGTCGATGGCCGTTGGGCTTGAACAGATTGCGGCGCTGCCGGACCCGGTTGGCGAAATCACCGATGTGAAGCGTCGCCCGACCGGCATCCAGGTCGGCAAGATGCGTGTGCCGCTCGGCGTGATCGGCATCATCTACGAGGCACGCCCGAACGTGACCGCCGACGCTGCTGGCCTGTGCCTCAAGAGCGGCAACGCGGCAATCCTGCGCGGTGGCAAGGAAGCGCTGCACTGCAACCAGGCCATCGCCGCCTGTGTGCGGGACGGCCTTGCCCACGCCGGCCTGCCGCAAACGGCGGTGCAAGTGATCGAGACCACCGACCGCGCAGCGGTGGGCGAATTGATCACGATGCCGGAGTTCGTCGACGTCATCGTGCCGCGCGGCGGCAAGGGGCTGATCGAGCGCATTTCGCGTGATGCGCGCGTGCCGGTGATCAAACACCTGGATGGCAACTGCCATGTTTATGTCGACGTCGGCGCGGACCTCGACAAAGCGGTGCGAATCGCCGACAACGCAAAAACCCAGCGCTACGCCCCCTGCAACACAGCCGAATCGCTGCTGGTCGCGCAGTCTATTGCCGCTGATTTCCTGCCACGCATTGGCCGCATTTACGCCGAGAAGGGCGTCGAGATGCGGTGCTGCCCAGAGTCGCGCGCGATTCTGGAATCCGCAGGCCTCTCCGGCATCAAAGACGCGACCGAGGAGGATTACCGCACCGAATTCCTTGCGCCGATTATTTCGATCCGTGTGGTGCAAGGCGTAGATGAAGCAATTGCGCACATCAACGACTATTCATCGCAACACACCGAAGCGATCGTTACCGAGAGCCACACGCGCGCTATGCGCTTCCTGCGCGAAGTGGATTCGAGCTCAGTCATGATCAACGCATCCACCCGCTTTGCCGATGGATTCGAATACGGCCTCGGCGCGGAAATCGGCATTTCGACCGACAAGATTCATGCGCGCGGCCCGGTCGGCCTCGAAGGCCTGACCAGTCAGAAATGGGTGGTGTTTGGCGACGGAGAAGTCCGCAGCTGAGATGGCGGCGCAATGCCTGGCAACAAACCCTCCGTCACGGAGGGTTTGTTTTTTGCGCCCCTTGCCGTACGCTAAGGTATGGCTCAATCACCGGCGCACAGTCGGCCCACACAAAAGACAAACGAGGAGACATCTGCAATGCTCAATCGCACGCTCGCCACACTATTGCTGTCCGCCGCACTCATCGCGCCGGCCGCAGCCGCCATCGACGTCGCTGGCGTCAAGTTCGAGGACAAGGCCAGCGCTGGCACTACGGAACTCACGCTTAACGGTGCCGGTTTGCGCAAGAAGGCCTTCTTCAAAGTCTATGCAATTGGCCTCTACTTGCCCAGCAAGGCCGATTCGGCGAGCGCCGTTTTGAGCAGCAAGGGGCAGAAGCGCATCCAGATCGTGACGCTACGCGAGCTTTCCGCAGAACAGCTTGCCGAAGCACTTGAGAATGGCGTGGAAGAGAATAGCAACGAAGCGGAAATGGCCAAGATCAAGAGCCGCCTTGAGGAGTTCCGCAGCAATCTGCTGGCAATGGGCAAAGTGCCCGAAAAAAGCGACATCCGCATCGAATGGACTGGCAGCGCAACCCGCGTTCTGATGAACGGCACGGTCAAGGGCAAAGAGATTCAGGGCGAAGACTTCTACACTGCCCTGCTGAAGATCTGGTTCGGCGACAAGCCGGTACAAGCCGATCTGAAGGACGCCATGCTCGGCAAGAAGTAAGCCGGGGGTTGTCGCGTTTTTTACAATTCCCTAGCCGATTCGGCGCCTTTGTTGATATATTCGGCGACGATGATACTTTCATCGCTCTTGGGGTAGAGAGCATGGGCCGGTGATGCGCAAGCATCGCCGGCTTTTTCTTTTCCGCGCGCCGCCCTGGCTCAGTCAGAATCACGCCTTCCCGAGACATCCCGAGCTCATGAACGCCGAACCGCCCTTCGCTGCCATCCTCGCAATGCCAACTTGCCGGCTCGGGGTTCGCATCAGGGCCGGGGCGCTGACTGAGCTGGTCTTCCTGCCCCCCACAGAGGCAACCCAGCCCGCGAACGACCCACTCTGCGTGGCGCTCGAACAAGCGCTCTCGCGCTACCTGGCCGCCGCATGCGACTTCCCGGCCCTGCCGCGGGTACTCGATGGCACGCCATTCCAGCGCCGTGTCTGGGCTGCGATCAGCGCAATTCCGCGCGGCAAGATCCTGCGCTATCGCGACATAGCCGACAGCCTAGCGAGTGCGCCACGCGCCGTCGGCCAGGCTTGCGGCGCCAATCCCCTGCCGCTCATCATTCCATGTCATCGCGTCCTGGCCAGCACCGGATTGGGTGGATTCGCCAATCACACGACGGGCTGGTTGGTTGAAACGAAACGCTGGCTGCTATGGCACGAGGGGGTGCTCGCATGAGTACCGACTCCGAAGCACTCGCCCTCGCACACGCCGAGATTGATGCATTCTGCGAAACCATCTGGCTGCAGGACGGTCTTGCCCGAAATACGCTGGCGGCCTACCGCAGCGATCTGCTGGCCTTCGCAAAATGGCTTGCTGAAACCGGCACCCCATTACCCGCAGCAAGGAGCGACGACCTCAAGCAATACATCCATAAGGTCGCGCCCAAGATCAAACCCGCGAGCCAGAGACGACTACTTGCCGTACTTCGCCGCTATTTCCGCCTTTTGATTACCGAAGGGCGAATCACGACCGATCCAACGCTTGAGCTTGCATCCCCGGCCCCGGTTCCCCGAATTCCAAAGACGCTGTCCGAACGGCAGGTCGAAGACCTGCTGAGTGCGCCGGATACGGATTCGCCGCTTGGTCTGCGAGACCGAGCAATGATCGAAACGCTCTACGCGACGGGTCTGCGTGTCAGCGAGCTGATCGAAATGAAGATGACAGAAATCGATCTGAAAGCCGGGCTCGTACGCCTGTTCGGCAAAGGATCGAAGGAGCGCATCGTACCGGTTGGCGAAATCGCACTCGAATGGATCCAGCGCTATTGCCTGGAGGCGCGACCAGCGCTTCTGGCCGGGCGCACCGCGGCAGCACTATTCCTGACCCAGCGCGCCGAGGCGATGACTCGCCAAAGATTCTGGACAATCATCAAGACTTACGCACAGCAATGCGGCATCGCGCCTGAGCGTATCTCGCCCCATGTACTGCGCCATGCATTTGCCACACACCTTCTCAATCATGGCGCCGATCTGCGCGTCGTTCAAATGCTGCTGGGTCACGCGGACATCACGACAACTCAGGTCTACACCCATGTCGCTCGCGAACGCCTGAAACAGCTGCACGCCAATCACCATCCACGCGGGTAAAAGACGTACACAAAAATACCTGTTGAGACCCTCTTCTCTCAAATTGCGATTGCATCGCAAATCAAATTGCAGTATGAATTGCAAATGCGGCCAGTTTCAGTATTCGGGGCCGCCAATTAGGAAGACACCGAGGGGAACAATGGAACTGACCAAACTGACGCTTACCGAACTGCAACGCCTGCAAAAGCGCATTGAAGCTGAAATCGAGAAACGCACGAACAGCACCAAACGCGATGCACTCAAGAAAATGCAAAAGATCGCGGCAGAAGCGGGCTTGTCACTTGAAGAGCTGATGGGCGACGGAAAGAAGGCCGCCAAGGCGGCAAAGCCGCGCGCCGCCGCGAAACCGGGCCGCAAGCCCGGCGCCAAGAAGAAAACCGCAGGCGTCGCAAAATTCAGCAATCCGGCCAACGCAAGCCAGACATGGACGGGACACGGCCGCAAACCGGGCTGGGTGGTCGAATGGCTCGGTAGCGGAAAAGCGCTGGAAGAACTCGCAATCAAGTGACCCGCGCGGGCAGTAAATGCCCGCAAATTTCACTTACGGTTGAAAATGCGGGCGTGGCGGAGCAGGTTCGTCGCGCCCGCGTTCAATAAAGACCCCCACACGACGCACGCCGCGCATCACGCCCATCTTTGCGATGGAAACGCGCACCCACGGCACACCGAATTCAGAGAACAGGAGTTCAACAATGAACTCCCCAAGCGTCTCAAGCAAATTGAAGTGGCGATCCGCCAGCACGCGCCGGATCCGCTCGACAACCACGTCGTAATCAACCGTATCGGCGATATCGTCGCGAGCTGCGGCCGCCTCTGGCACGCCAAAGGTCAAATTGATCTCCAGCGGCTGCGTGGCGCGCTTTTCGCGCTCATAAATACCGACAGACGCCTCGACCTGCAGCCCTTCAACAAAGATAAAATCCATCGCCACTCCCAGAAACGAACGCCAACATTATCCGATGCAAACAGCCATCATCGCACTTCTCGCATTCACCCTCGGGTCGACCCCCTTCGCCGTGCTGGTCAGCCACGCAATGGGCCTCGACGATCCGCGCAAGTACGGATCAGGGAATCCCGGCGCCACCAATGTGCTTCGCAGCGGAAACAAGAAGGCCGCGATCCTCACGCTGATTGGCGATGCGCTCAAGGGCGTTTTCGCAGTACTGCTGGTTCGCGCCTTCGCGCAAACCCTTGGCCTGAACGAGAGCGACGCAGCAATCGCTGGGCTGTTCGCCTTTCTCGGCCACGTTTTCTCGGTGTTCTTGCGCTTCCAAGGTGGCAAGGGCGTAGCAACTGCCGCCGGCGTCCTGCTTGCGATGAGTCCGGCCGCAGGCGGATTGACCTTGCTCACCTGGCTGACCATCGCCGCCAGTCTTCGCTACTCATCCGCCGCCGCGCTCGCCGCTGCGGTGGCTGCGCCAGCACTCACCTGGTGGCTCGTGCCACACCGCAGCTGGCTGCTCGCGGTGACCGCAATGTCTGCAGTGCTGATCTGGCGGCACAAGGACAATATTGCGCGATTGCTGGCCGGCCAGGAAAGCAAGCTGGGTAGCAAAAAGCGCTAAGCAGCAACGATCGGCGGGCGCAATTCGTTCAAAGGCCAACGGGGACGAACCGCAAATCGCCCCTCGCGGCTCCCCTTCTCGCCTTGGGCAAATCGCAGGCCTGCCGCAAGCGCAATCATCGCGCCGTTATCGGAACAAAACTCCAGCTCGGGATAGTGCACCCGGAATTTTCGGCGTTCCGCCATTTCATTGAGGCGCTCCCGCAGGCGCCGATTTGCGCCCACTCCACCTGCGACGACCAAGGTTCGCAAACCGGTCTGCTTGAGTGCCGCAATCGCCTTGCTGGCGAGCACATCAGTAACAGCCTCCTGGAACTCGGCAGCCAGATCGGCCCGCTGGCTCGCCTGCCAGTTTGCCTGTTTCGTAGCGGTGAGCACCGCCGTCTTCAGGCCGCTGAAACTGAACTGAAGGTCGCCCGAATGCAGCATCGGGCGCGGCAACTTGAAGCGCCCGGCCACACCTTCGCCCGCCAAACGCGCAAGTGCCGGGCCGCCGGGATAATCCAGGCCGATCAGCTTCGCGGTCTTATCGAAAGCCTCACCCGCTGCGTCATCCACGGTCTCACCCAGCAAGTCATACGCCCCAACCGCAGACACTCGCATCAACTGCGTATGCCCCCCGGAAACCAGAAGGGCGACAAACGGAAACTGCGGTGGATCCGCCGACAGCAGCGGCGACAACAGATGGCCTTCGAGGTGATGAACCGGCAGCGCAGGAATACCAAGGCCAAAAGCATAGGCCTCGGCAAACGCAGCACCGACCAGCAAGGCCCCCGCCAAGCCCGGCCCGGCCGTATAGCCGACGCCGTCTAGCTGCGACGCCTCACAGCCCGCCGCGGCAAGGGTCTCGCGAACAAGCGGCACGACTCGACGTACGTGATCGCGCGAGGCCAACTCCGGCACGACACCGCCGTACTCCGCATGCAGCGCGATCTGCGAGTGGACGCGATGCGCGAGCAAGCCGCGCTCGGTGTCGTAAAGACCAACACCGGTTTCATCGCAGGACGATTCGATTCCAAGTATGCGCATGGGGCGTCGAGTTTAGCCTGAAGCCCCCTGTTTTCGGGGGCTTGACAGTGGACTTGGAATTCTGGGTGAGTTTGGTTAAACTAGCGAGCTTCGCTCAACGGACGCGCTCGAATTTGTCGTAGCCGTCCAGACTACTGATCAATTCGAGGTTTTGAGAATGCCGGGTATCCGCCTCAAGGAAAACGAGCCGTTTGAAGTTGCGATCCGCCGCTTCAAGCGCACCATCGAGAAGGCCGGTGTCATCACCGAGCTGCGCGCACGTGAGTTCTACGAAAAGCCGACTGCCGAGCGCAAGCGGAAGAAGGCTGCAGCCGTGAAGCGTCTGCACAAGCGCCTGCGCAGCCAGCAGCTGCCGCCGAAACTGTTCTAAGCTCAGCTTGCGCGAACGCGCCGCCACCACAGGCGGCAGCGGATCGCCAAAGCACGAGCCGCCGGCCGAAAAAGCCGACAGTTCGCAAAGACACGCGCCGCGGAACGCGCCTTAGCTGGTTGCGTTCCGCGGCGCTTTTACGCCTTGTGGCGCACCGCCTCCGGAGTCCGAGATGTCGCTAAAGCTTCAGATCAACGAAGACATGAAAACCGCCATGCGCGCCAAAGATTCGGCCCGCCTTGGCGCCCTTCGCCTTCTGCTGGCCGCCATCAAGCAGCGCGAAGTCGATGAGCGAATCGAGCTCGACGATGCCGCCGTAATGGCGATTGTCGAGAAACAGCTCAAGCAAAGACGGGACTCGGTCGCGCAATTTGACCAAGCCGGGCGGAACGACCTTGCAAGCGCCGAGCGATTCGAGATCGAAGTCCTGTCGGCTTACATGCCGGCGCAGATGAGCGAAGCGGAGATTGACGCCGCCGTAGATGCCGCCATCACCGAGACCGGCGCCAGCGGCCCAGGCGGGATGGGCAAACTGATGGCTGCACTCAAACCCAAGCTCGCTGGCCGCGCCGACATGACCCTGGTTTCCGCGCGCGTCAAAGCTCGGCTCTCCGCCTGATCAGGAACGGGCAAGCGCACGATCCTTTCCTATACTGAGGAGGGCCGGCGTGCCGCGCCGCCCCTCGCCAGTGCAAACATGATCCCCCAGGCGTTCATCCAGGACCTCATCGCTCGCGTCGACATTGTCGAACTGATTCAGCGTTACATCCCGCTGAAAAAGGCCGGCGCGAACTATTCCGCCTGCTGTCCATTCCATAACGAGAAATCGCCCAGCTTCACCGTCAGCCCGAGCAAGCAGTTCTATCACTGCTTCGGCTGCGGCGCCCATGGCACGGCGATCGGCTTTCTGATGGAGTACTCGGGGCTTGGCTTTGTCGATGCCGTCAAGGATCTGGCTCAGCAGATGGGTCTCGAGGTGCCGGACGATGGCCCCGCCTTCTCGGGCCCGGCGCGCGAACAGCAACGCTCCCTGATCGACGTGATGGGCACCGCCGCGCGCTTCTATCGCGAGCAACTCAAGCTCAATCCGCGCGCAATCGATTACCTCAAACGGCGAGGCCTGACCGGCGACATCGCTGCGCGATTCGGTATCGGCTTCGCGCCAGAAGGCTGGCAAAACCTGGACAAGGCGTTTCCGAAGTACGACGAGCCGGCGCTCGCCGAAGCCGGCCTGGTCATCGACAACGACGCCGGCCGGCGCTACGACCGCTTTCGCGACCGGATCATGTTCCCGATCCAGGACGCCAAAGGAAACGTGATCGCCTTTGGCGGACGCATTCTGGATGCAGGCGAACCCAAGTATCTGAACTCACCCGAAACGCCCCTGTTCGAGAAGGGGCGCGAACTTTACGGCCTGCCCCAGGCGCGCGTGGGTATCCGCGAGACTGGCACGGTGATCGTCGTCGAGGGCTACATGGATGTCGTCGCCCTCGCACAGTTCGGCGTTGCGAACGCGGTTGCAACACTCGGCACGGCAACAACGCCAACCCATGTGCAGAAGCTGCTGCGCCAGGCCGATCGCCTTGTGTTCTGCTTTGATGGCGACAAGGCCGGCCGCAAGGCAGCCAGACGCGGACTCGAAGCCAGCCTGCCCCACCTGGCCGACGACAAGTCCGTCTGCTTCCTGTTCTTGCCTGCCGAGCACGACCCGGATTCTTACGTACGCGAACATGGGGCCGAGGCTTTCCAGCTTGCCGCGCGCAACGCAACGCCGCTTGGCCGCTTCCTGATCGACAGCATGGCCGAAGGATGCGATCTGGCGACCGCCGAAGGCCGCGCGCACCTTGTGCACAACGCGAAGGAAATGGTGCCGAAAATCGCAGCACCGGTGCTCAGGCTGCAGATCGTGCGCGACCTCGCGCAGGTCGCACAACTCAGCGCGGAAGAAACCGCCACCGCACTGGGCCTTGCCCCGCCCCCGCGCGCGGCAAAGCCCTACTCGCCCGACAAGTTTGGCAAAGGCAGCTTTGGCAAGAAGCCGCTGCCGCCGCCCGAACCGCGTGTCGGCGTCGTACCGCTCGAACGCCAACTCCTGCGGGTCTTGCTCGCCCAGCCCCGACTCGGCGACCGGGTGCCGCACGAACTGGTGGCGCAGCTTCCTGCGACAGATGAACGCGCCGCCGTCATGGCGATCATTGACGCAGGCGAGGACGGCAGCCTGCTCGATGCGCCGCTCGGCGCCTGGATTGAACACTTTCGCGACTCCAGCCACGAAGCAGCCGTCGTGCGCGCAATGCAGTCGATCGAAGAAGGCTATGTCGACGAAAGCAAGCTCGAAGTCAGCCTCACCGACCTGCTCGAACGACTCGAGCTTCAGGCGATCGAAGCAGAGCTGAAAACACTGCAAGGCTTGATCGCCAGCGGCCGCGCCAACAGTGACGCAGCAGGCCGCCTCGGCGCGCTTCTTGCGAAGAAACAAAAACTTAAGTCTGGCCAGACGGCCTGACTCCGCGTTATAATTGTCGGTTTTCGCGACCTTTTCCCGAGGATTTCATGGCCGCCACGGATAAATCCAAAGACCCCCGCAAGGACACGTCCAAGCCCAAGTCAGCCAAGGCCAAGGCCAAGGAGAAGGACCTCGCGCTCGCGCACGCAGCAACACTCCAGCCTGCCGATGCCGAAGCCCGTCGCACCCGCCTCAAGTCGCTGATCGCGCTGGGCAAGGAGCGTGGCTACCTGACCTACGCCGAAATCAACGACCACCTGCCAGACGACATGGTCGATGCCGAGCAGATCGAATCGATCATCTCGACCTTCGGCGACATGGGCATCAAGGTCTACGACGAAGCGCCTGCCGCCGAAGAGCTGCTGATTTCGGACAACGTGCCGCAGGTCGTCGACGACGAGGCCGCACAGGAAGAAGCTGAGCAGGCACTGTCGGCCGCCGACTCCGAGTTCGGCCGCACGACCGACCCGGTACGCATGTACATGCGCGAAATGGGCACCGTCGAGCTGCTCACGCGCGAAGGCGAAATCGAGATCGCCAAGCGCATCGAAGATGGCCTCAAGCACATGGTGCTGGCGATCTCCGCCTGCCCCACCACGGTTGCAGACATCCTTGATGTCGCCGAAAAGGTCAGCAAAGACGAAATGCGCATCGACGAACTCGTCGACGGCGTGATCGACCCGAATGCACCGGAAGAAGCCGCACCGGTTGAGACCGAGGAAGTCGAGCTCGACGCCGATGAAGAGGTCGAGGACGACGAAGACGACGGCGCGGCCAAGGCCAGCGCATCGCTGCTGCAACTGAAGACCGAAGCGCTGCAGCGCTTCGAAGTGATCCGTGGCCTCTACGCCAAGATGATCGCCGCGCTCGCCAAGAAGGGTTCGGACGACAAGGCCTACCTGAAGATCCATGGTCAGATCAGCGCCGAGCTGATGAACATCCGCTTCACCGCAAAGGCGATCGAAAAACTCTGCGACTCGGTCCGCCACATGGTCGAAGACGTACGCAAGCACGAGCGCAAGATCCTCGATCTGTGCGTCGAGCGCGCCGGCATGTCGCGCCAGCATTTCATCAAGGTCTTCCCGGGCAACGAAACCAACCGCGACTGGCTGAAGGGCGAGATCAGCGCCAATGCAAGCTATTCCGCTTCGCTGATGCGCATGCAGCCGGCGATTCTTGAAGAGCAGCAGAAGCTGATGGATCTTCAGGAGCGCATCGGCATTCCGCTCAAAGAGCTCAAGGACATCAACAAGCAGATGTCCACCGGCGAAGCGAAGATGCGCCGTGCCAAGCGCGAAATGACCGAGGCCAACCTGCGTCTGGTGATCTCGATCGCGAAGAAGTACACCAACCGCGGCCTGCAGTTCCTCGACCTGATCCAGGAAGGCAACATCGGCCTGATGAAGGCGGTGGACAAGTTCGAATACCGCCGCGGCTACAAGTTCTCGACCTACGCAACCTGGTGGATCCGTCAGGCGATCACGCGTTCGATCGCCGACCAGGCACGTACGATTCGTATCCCGGTTCACATGATCGAGACGATCAACAAGATGAACCGCATCTCGCGCCAGATCCTGCAGGAAACCGGTCTTGAGCCGGATCCGGCCACGCTTGCGCTGAAGATGGAAATGCCCGAGGAGAAGATCCGCAAGATCCAGAAAATCTCCAAGGAACCGATTTCCATGGAGACACCGATCGGCGACGACGACGACTCGCACCTGGGCGACTTCATCGAAGACAACGCCACCGTGGCACCGGCCGATGCGGCCGAGTACTCCGGCCTGCGCGACGCAACGAAGGAAGTGCTCGACAGCCTCACGCCGCGTGAAGCGAAGGTTCTGCGCATGCGTTTCGGGATCGAGATGAACACCGACCACACGCTGGAAGAAGTCGGCAAGCAGTTCGACGTCACCCGCGAGCGGATCCGCCAGATCGAAGCCAAGGCGCTGCGCAAGCTGCGTCACCCCTCGCGTTCGGACAAGCTGCGCAGCTTCCTCGACGGCGAGGGTTAAGCCGCTGTCTGATGCGGGCCGCATCGCGGCTCGCATGGGCCTCTAGCTCATGCCTGGTTAGAGCAGCGGACTCATAATCCGTTGGTGCCGAGTTCGACTCTCGGGGGGCCCACCAAACAAAAAGGGGCGCGGTGAAGACCGCGCCCCTTTTGCTTTGGATTGACGTTCGCTCAGGCGCGCTCGACGCAGTAGTTCGCGATACGGACAAAATCCGCGAGCGAGAGGGTTTCGCCACGTGCACCGGGGTCGATGCCGAGCGCAACGAATCCGGCGTCGTCGAGCAGCCCCTTGAGGGTGTTGCGCAGGGTTTTGCGGCGCTGTCCGAACGCCGCGGTCACGACTTTCGACAGCACCAAGTCATCGCTACAGTCGAGCTCTTCGGGCGCCTTGGGCACCAGCCGGACGATCGCCGAGGTCACTTTCGGTGCCGGATGAAAGGCGCCGGGCGGTACATCGAACAGTTTGGCCATGTGAAAGCGGTACTGCAGCATCACGCCCAACCGTCCGTAGGCCTCTTCGTCCGGGGCTGACACCATGCGGTCTACCACCTCACGCTGGAGCATGAAGGTCATCTCCTTCACGCCCGCGGCGTAGTCTGCCAGGTGGAACAAGAGCGGCGTCGAGATGTTGTACGGCAGGTTGCCGACCACCTTCAGCCCGCCCGCGGCCTTGCTCGCGAGAACGCCAAAATCGAACTTGAGTGCATCGCCCTCGTGAATCGTGATCTGCTCGGGGCTGTACTTTTCCTTCAGCCGCGCAATCAGATCGCGGTCGATTTCCACCACATCCAGATGCCCTGCCGCGGTGATCAGCGGCGCAGTCAGCGCGCCAAGGCCCGGGCCGATCTCGACGATCGGCTCACCCGCTTTGACGGCAATCGCCGCAACGATCTTGCGGATGATGTTCTGATCAACCAGAAAGTTCTGGCCGAATCGTTTGCGGGCAAGGTGCCCGTCGATCGGGCGGCTCATCGCTTGTCCCACGCGAGTAGTCGGTCGCGGATCTTCGAGATCGCACCAAAGCCGGCGCGCTCACCTTCGAGAATTGCCTCATGGCGCTGCTGGAAATTGGCCACCGGCAGCCCCTGGATCTTCGGCCGCACCACGATATCGGCGTCGCGCAGTTCGTAGTCGGCAATCGTGTTGCCCATGATCGCAATGGTGTCCAGCAGCACATCCACGCTGCCAGAACCCTTCTTGCCGGAGGGGCGCCCGGAAATATCGACTGCAATCACGATGTCTGCGCCCAAGGTGCGCGCGGCGCGCGCCGGCACCGGGCTGACCAGCCCGCCATCGACATACTCGCGCCCGCGAATCAGCACCGGCGAGAAGACGCCAGGCACCGAGGACGAGGCCCGCACCGCCTGCCCGACGTTGCCCACCGAGAACGCCGCGGCTTCGCCGCTTTGCAGATCGGTCGCCACCGCAGCAAAGCGCCGCTTGAGCCCTTCAATCGGTTTGTTCGCGACCTGCTTGTTGATAAACGACTCAAGCGCTTCGCCTTTGAGCAGGCCGCGGTCGAGCAGCGCCCAGTCCTTGAACGCACTCTCGTCCATCTGGAAGGCGAGCTTCTGCAGATCGAAGGCGCCAAATCCGGCCGCGTAGAGCGCGCCAACAACGCTGCCGGCGCTGGTGCCGACCACGATATCCGGCGAAATGCCGTTGGTTTCAAGCGCCTTGATCACACCGATGTGGGCAAAGCCGCGTGCCGCACCACCGCCCAGCGCGAGGCCGATGCGTGGCTTGGGCTTGGGCGCCGCAACGCTGGGGCGCGTCGGTTGCGGTGTTATCGGCGGCGCCGGCTTGACCGGCTCGCTGGGCTTGACGGGAACGGTGTCGCACGCGGCAAGCAAAGCCGCTGCGCCGCCGAGGGTCAGGAAATCGCGGCGTCTCATGCGAGCGAGCCTCCTTGCGCATTGGCCATCTCAAGTGCGCACGCGATGGCCGCATGCAGACTGCCGGCGTCGGCCTTCCCGGTACCAGCCAGATCAAGCGCTGTGCCGTGATCGACTGAGGTACGGATGATAGGCAAGCCAAGCGTGACATTCACGCCCCCGCCGAAACTGGCGTACTTGAGCACCGGCAAACCTTGGTCGTGGTACATCGCCAGCACCGCATCGCCGCGGGCCAGCTGGTGGGGCGTAAACAGCGTGTCCGCCGGCAAGGGGCCGATCAGGGCCATGCCTTCGGCGCGCAGGGCATCGAGCACCGGCGAGATCACATCGATCTCTTCACGCCCCATGTGGCCGGACTCGCCGGCATGGGGATTGAGGCCCGCGACGAGAATGCGCGGTTCGGCCAGGCCGAAGCGCTGCTTCAGATCGGCGTGAAGAATCCGGATCGTCCGGGTCAGCGAATCGTGCGTCAGCGCGGTCGCCACATCCTTGAGCGGCAGGTGGGTGCTCGCCAGCGCGACACGCAAACCGCCCCCCACCAACATCATGACCACGCGCGGCGTGCGGGTGCGCTCAGCGAGGTATTCGGTGTGACCGGTGAAGGGCACGCCGGCATCGTTGATGACGCCCTTGTGCAGCGGCGCAGTCACCATCGCGTCGAAGCGCCCATCCATGCAACCGTCGATTGCAACATCCAGCATCGCCAGCACCTGCGCGGCATTCGCGACATCCAGCACACCCGGCATCGAGGGCCTTGCCAGCGGGCAATGCAGCACATCGAGCACGCCGTCGCTCGGCGCCATGCCGGGCGCCCAGTCGCGCAGGCGCGGTGCGAGACCGATCATCGCAGCACGCTGCGCGATCAAGTCCCGATCGCCAATCGCGATGCAGTGCGCGTCGGTCCGATAGGTCGCAAGCGCGGCCACCAGCTCAGGGCCAACGCCGGCCGGCTCGCCGCAGGTGATCGCCAAACGCGGGCGCATCATGCTCACGGCTTCTGATTGGCGTAGGGCGGGCGCAATTCCACGAAGGCCTTGTCGCGCAATTGCCGGACGAAGTCATCGAAGGCCTCGTCGGACTTGCGCTCGCGCAGCGCCATGCGCGCTTGATTGCGACGGCGCTCGCCGGAGACATCTTCGTCCTTGCGCTCCAGCACTTCGATGAGGTGCCAGCCAAATGGCGACTGGACCGGCTGGCTCAGCTCGTTGATGGCCAACGCATTCATCGCGCGTTCGAACTCCGGGACGGTGTCGCCCGGGTTGATCCAGCCCAGGTCGCCGCCCTTGGGCGCGCTGCCATCACCCGAACTGCGCTTGGCCACGTCGGCAAAGCTCGCGCCGCCGACGATCCGCGCCCGCAGCGCTTCAAGGCGCTGACGCGCTTCGGCGTCGCTCACCGTGTCGGAGGTCTTGATCAGGATGTGGCGGACGCGGGTGCGCTGCACCGTCTGCGGGCTCGAATCCGTGCCGCCGCGCACATCAACCAGCTTGACGATGTGCAATCCGGCGGGGCTGCGCAGCACCTGGGCAAAGGCACCCGGCTTGAGCAGGCGCACCGCGTCGGCGTAGAGCGAGGGCAGTCGGTCGGCACGGCGCCACCCCAGGTTGCCGCCGTTGAGCGCGTCCGAGGCATCGGAGTTGCCGGCCGCAAGCTTGGCGAAGTCTTCGCCGGACTGCGCGCGCGCGAGCAAGGATTCGGCGCGCTGCTGCAGCTTGCTCCATTGCTGGGGCGTGGCGCCGTCGGGCGCGCGCAGCAGGATATGGGCAATCATCACTTCCTGCGTCGAGGTCGCCGATTGCGCGGCAAGAAAGGCGTCGACCTCGGCATCGGTAATCACGACGCGGCTTTCGACCTCGCGCTCGCGCAAACGGCCGAGCGTCATCTCGTTGCGCACTTCCTCGCGGAACATCGACCAGGAAAGGCCGTCTTTCTCCAGTGCCGCCCGGAACTGCGCGGTGCTCATCTTGTTGTTTTCGGCAACCCGCTGAATCGCACGCTCGAGCGTGGCATCGTCAATCTTCACCGAGGTTTCACGTGCCTGCTGCAGTTGCACCCGCTCGTAGACCATGCGCTCAAGCAGCTGGCGCGCAAACACGTCTTGCGGCGGCAGTTGGGTGCCCTGCTTCTGCAACTGGCGCGAGGCCTGCTGCACGCGCAAAGCCAGCTCGCTGACGGTAATCACCTCATCGTTGATGACCGCGGCAATCGAGTCAATCGGCTGCGATGCGGCCCATGCCGAGCTGGCCATCGCCACGGCGAGCGACGCGAACAAGGTGCGGATCTGACGTTTCATGCTTGCTTCCTCTTGGCCACCGGGGTGGCCGATTCTTGATGTCATTGCGACCCGAAAACCGGGTCGGATACAGACTGATTGATGCGGCCGTAGCCCACGATGCTGCGCTCGAGCATCGAGACCGGGCTATTGCCAACGCTGACCACGCCGCCGAACTCAAGCTGCATGAAGTACGAATTGGTGTAGGTGCCGGTCGTGTTGAGCAGGGAACTGGCCGCCAGACGCAAGGCCCAGCAACCAGCGTTGTACTCGATGCCGGCAAGTGCCTGCGTCAGGGTATCGGTACTGACATCACCGTTGACCCGGCCGACCGCGTACAAGTTGCTCATCACCGGCCACTGGAAGGCGACGTCCACGTCACGGTATTGCTCACGCTGATAGCGGTACGACAGCGACACCACCTTGGCATAGGCCGGCTGGTAGCGCAGGCCGGCGGTACCGCGCGAAAACTTGGCGGTTTCCGGATCGTACTGGCCGAACATGTCCAGGGTCGTATTCGGCAGCACGCGGCCCGAGAACGACGCGAGCAGGTCGCCCGAGCGATCCGTGCGCGGCAATTCACCCGGCAGCGTCACGCGCTGATCCTCGAAGTACACCCGCGCCCCGAGGGCGGCGCGCACCAGTTCAGCGCCGGTGGCCGGGTTGATCAGTCGCGAGGTCAGCGCCGCCGACAACTGGTTCGCGTTGGCGATGCGGTCCTGCCCGGCATAGAGGTTCTCGGAAAAGATCTGCCCGAACCCGTAATCGGCCGGTGCGGTATCGAAGACCGGCAAGGTGCTCTGGTCGCGATACGGCACGTTCAAGTAGTAGAGCCGCGGTTCCAGCGTCTGCACGACCGGGTGGCCGTCGATCGTGGACTCGCGCTCGAAGAAAACGCCGGCATCAAGACTCGAGACCGGCAGCGTGCGCGACGCGTTCAGCGGGCCGGCCGAAAACCGCTCGTCAAGCTGATAGCGGGTTGAATGCACGCCGATCTTGGGCGTTACGTAACCGAAGGGGCGCACGAAGTTGTAGGCAAGCTGCGGATAGGCGTAAGTACGCCAGCCTTCGTCCGCATTGGCCTTGTGGAAATTGGTCGCGTCCAGCGGCATGCGCAGCGAGAAATTGTTCCATTCCGGCACATAGGCCAGCGCGTTGAAGGCCGGCAACCGGTTGTACTGCACCGTATCGGTCAGCGATTGAATCCGCTGCGCAAGGACGGACCCGCTCAGCCACGAGCCGGCGTTGTAGGAAAACGCCGCTTCGCGGATCAGCGACTCCTGCGATGTCTGCGTCACGCGCGAGCTCAGGTCGGCGAAATAGTCCTTGTCGCTCACCGCGTTGTAATTGATCCGCCCGCTAAAGCCCCGGCCAAAGATCTGATCGTGCTGGTAGCTCAGCGCCGCGCGCGATTCGCCGTACACGGCATCGTCATGCAGGTATTCGGTCCGCAAGACCCCGTTCAGGCCGGGCATCAGATAGCGGAATTCGTTGTTCAGTTGCAAGCCCCGGCGGCCCATGTAGCGCGGCACAAACGTGTCGTCGTAGTTGGGGGCAAGGTTGAAGTAATACGGAATCGTGAGGTCGAAACCGGTGATGTTCGACGTACCGAAGGTCGGCGCCAGCAGGCCCGAACGGCGCTCGCCGTTGAGCGGGAAGGGCGCAACCGGCGCGTACATGATCGGCACGCCGCCAAAATGGAAGGTGCCGTGCGTGGCATCGCCGACATTGCGATCGAAGTCGAGATCAAGCTCCTTGGCGTTCACATACCAGGCCGGATCGTTCGATTCGCAGGTGGTAAACGTCGCGTTCTTCAGGTGGTACTTGTTTTCGCCTTCGATCCCGATCGACTGCGCCTTGCCGCTGCCGCGCACGGTGATGTCGGCCGGCTTGGCGATCCCGGCACTGAGCGCCTGTGCGCTGTAGCGCGGAGCGCGCTTGCGCACGATCTCGTAGCTGGGCTGATCGAACTCGCCGACCTGCTCCTCGACGCGGAAGCGCAAGCGCGGTCCGCGGATCGTATCGGCGCCCCGACGCATCAAGACATTGCCGGTCGCGACGGCCTCGTCGGTCAGCATGTCGTAGTGCACCTGATCGGCATCGAGCCGCGTGCCATCGCGCTCGATCACCACCGCACCGCTGGCATCCACCCGCACGTCTTGCTGGCCCTCGATCTTCTGCGCAGTGATCCTTGTTGGCCCCGGCGCAGGCTGGGCGCTTGTCACGGCAAGCTGCGCCATCGCCGCACGAAAGGCCACGATCGAGTGACCAACCCCCTCATCCGCGTACACGGCAGGAGTCGCCAGGCTGCAGATGAGCGCGGGCAGTGCAAGGTGCAAGCTTCGGCGGGTTTGATTCGTCACGCGGGAAGGCCGGGCGCGCAGGCCGTTTGCTAAAATGCGCGATTTTACATCATGCACCCTGCCGCGCCGTCTCCGGACACGCGAGCCGGGCCGGAGCCTTCGCTTGGATCGACTCGAACACCTGCGCGCCTGGGTTGCCGCACAACACCCTGGCCAAGCCTTCACGCTGGCCCCCGCCTCGGCCGACGCGAGTTTTCGCCGCTATTTCCGCATCAGCTTCGCCGACGGCAGCGAATCGCGCATCGTGATGGACGCGCCGCCGGCGCATGAAGACTGCAAACCCTTCGTTGCGGTGGCGCGCCTGTTTGGCCAGGCCGGCGCGCATGTGCCCGAGGTGCTTGCCGAAAACCATCAAGACGGCTTCCTGCTGCTGAGCGATCTGGGCAACACCACCTACCTGCAGGCGCTCACGCCCGACAACGCCGCCCACCTGTACGCCGATGCGCTGGGCGCGCTGGCGGGCATCCAGGCCAGCAGCAAGCCGGGCGTGCTGCCCGAGTATTCGCGCGAACTGCTGATGCGCGAGCTGGAGCTTTTCCCGGTCTGGTACATCGTGCGGCACAAGGGCATCACGCTGACCGATGCCGAGACAGCCGACCTCTACGAGATGTTCGACCAGATCCTCGAGGTGAACCTCGCCGAACCCAAGGTCTTCGTGCATCGCGACTACCACTCGCGCAACCTGATGCACCTGCCGCAGGGCAACCCCGGCGTGCTCGACTTCCAGGACGCCGTGTATGGCCCGATGACCTACGATCTGGTCTCGCTGTTCAAGGATGCCTACATCGAGTGGGACGAAGAACTCACGATCGACTGGCTGGTGCGCTACTGGGAAGTGGCACGCGACATCGGCTTGCCGGTACGCGCCGACTTCGCCGATTTCCACCGCGACTACGAATGGATGGGCGCCCAGCGGCACATCAAGGTGCTGGGTATTTTCGCCCGCCTCTACCATCGCGACGGCAAGGACGGCTACCTGCAGAACATGCCGCTGGTGCTGCGCTACCTGCGCAAGACCGCCGAACGCTATCGCGAACTCAAACCGCTGGCGCGCCTGCTCGACCGGATCGATCCGGTTGAGAAGATCGAAGGCTTCAGCTTCTGAGATGAGACAGCCCGACAGCGCGAGCCCGCCCGCAAACCACCGCAACGCCACAGCCTCGGCGCGGAGCCCCCGATGAAGGCAATGATCCTGGCTGCCGGCCGCGGTGAGCGCATGCGCCCGCTCACCGACCAGACCCCCAAACCCCTGCTGGCAGCAGGCGGCAAACCGCTGATCGTGTGGCACATCGAAGCCCTCGCACGCGCGGGGATTCGCGACATCGTGATCAACCACGCCTGGCTCGGCGATGTCCTGGAAGCGGCCATCGGCGACGGATCACGCTGGGGCGTAGCGATTAGCTGGTCACGCGAAGGCAGCGCGCTGGAAACCGCCGGCGGCATTGCCACCGCCCTCCCCTTGCTGGGCGACGCACCCTTCATCGCACTCAACGGCGACATCCATTCCGACTACCCGGTCGAGCGCCTCATCGCCGCCGCTGCACAGCTTGGCACGACCCGGCAAGGCCATCTGGTCCTGATTCCCTACCCCGGCCACAAGGCCGGCGCGGCGCTTGCGTTGGGCAGCGACGGGCTTGTCAGCGTTGCCCAGGGCGCGCCCTTCACGTTCTCGGGCCTCGCCGCCTACCATCCTGCGCTGTTCGCCGGGCTGCCGCGCGGCGAGAAACTTGCGCTGCTGCCGGTCTTTGAAGCCGCCGGCGCCGCCGGCCTGCTCGCGGGCGAAGTCCATCACGGCGACTGGACCGACGTGGGCACGCCCGAACGGCTCGCCGAACTTGACCAACGCCTGGCGGTCACACGCCAGAGCGCTTGCTGATACCGCCCACAGGACACCCATGACATTCGACCCCAGCCCCTTCGCCGCGCGGCGCGCCCAACTGGCCGAGCGGATGCGCGAATCCGGCGGCGGCGTGGCTGTGATTCCGACGGCGCGCGAAGTGCTGCGCAACGGCGATTCGGAATACGCCTACCGTTTCGGCAGCAACTTCTACTACCTGAGCGGTTTTCGCGAGCCCGAAGCCACGTTGCTGATCATTGCCGACGGCAGCCAGACGCGCTCGGTGCTGTTCTGCCGCGAGAAGAACCCCGAACGCGAGATCTGGGACGGCTTCCGCCACGGCCCGGACGGCGCACAGGCGCGTTTCGGCTTCGACGAATGCTGGCCGATCAGCGAACTGGGCACCCGCCTCCCCGACTACCTTGCCGACCGCGCCACGGTGTTCCACTGCATCGGCGCCGACGCCAGCGAAGACGCCCGCATCGTGCAAGCGATCGAGGCCGTGCGCAGCCGCGCCCGCAGCGGCGTCACCCCGCCGGCAAGCGTGCGCGACCTGCGCCTGCTGATCGAAGAAATGCGCCTGCACAAACAGGACGACGAGCTCATTGCCATGCGCCGCGCCGCGCAGATCAGCAGCGACGCACACCGCCGCGCGATGCGCTTCGCCCGACCGGGCTGCTTCGAGTACCAGGTCGAGGCCGAGTTGATGCACGAGTTCCTCAGCCAGGGGGCACAAGCGGCCGCATACACCCCGATCGTGGCGGCGGGCGCCAATGCCTGCGTGCTGCATTACATCGAAAACCGCACCCAGCTGCGGGAAGGCGACTTGCTGCTGATCGACGCCGGTTGCGAAGTGGATGGCTACGCAGCCGACATCACCCGCACCTTCCCGGTATCGGGCCGGTTCAGCGGCCCGCAGCGCGATCTGTACGAACTGGTCCTCGCCGCCGAGATGGCGGCGATCGACAAGGCGCGCCCCGGGCAGGCCTACAACGCCTACCACGATGCCGCAGTTGCGGTGCTCACGCGCGGGCTGATCGACCTTGGGCTGCTGGCCGGTGAACTCGATACGCTGATCGAAACCAAGGCCTACAACCGCTTCTACATGCACAGCACCGGCCATTGGCTGGGGCTGGATGTTCACGACGTGGGGCGCTACAAGATCGACGGCGGCTGGCGCCCGCTGGCCGAGAACCAGGTGCTCACCGTGGAACCCGGTCTCTACATCCGCCCCGCCGACGATGTGCCTGAACATTTCTGGAACATCGGTATCCGCATCGAAGACGATGTGCGCGTGAGCGCCGGCGAACCGGAAATCCTCAGCCACGGCGCACCGAAATCGATCGCCGACATCGAAGCGCTGATGCGCGACCGCCACTGAAGCGCAGCCCCCGACAATGACCGACAGCCCACCCCGCAGCGCGCCCGAAACAGACGTCCTGATCGTCGGCGCAGGCCCGGTCGGGCTTGCTCTTGGCCTGGCGCTGCACAGGCGCGGGCTCAGGGTGTGCCTGGCCGATGCACGGCCCGATGGCGCAGGCGAGCGGGATGCGCGCGTGCTCGCCCTCGCGCACGGCTCCAGGCAGACACTGGAACGCCTCGGCGCATGGCCCGAATCAGGCCCAAGCCCGATCTCGACCATCCACATCTCACAACGCGGTCGCCTCGGGCGCACGACCATGCGCGCGGCTGAATACCAACTGCCGGCACTCGGCTACGTCACCCCGGCAGGCGTGCTCTACGGCAGTCTGCGTGCAGCCGCCGAGCGCGCCGGCATCCAGATCCTGCACGAAGCCGAAGTCACGCGCGTCGATACCACCGCCACGCACGCCCAGGCCGTGCTTGGCGACGGCCGCACGCTCGACGCACGGCTGCTGGCCTGCTGCGAAGGTGCGATCCACGGCGCCGCCGATGCGTTGCGCACGCGCGACTACCACCAGCACGCGCTGATCCTGCGGGTCCAGATCGCCGCCCCCCACCAGGGCATTGCCTACGAACGCTTCACACCCGAGGGTCCCCTCGCGCTTTTGCCCCTGGGCGAGGACTACTCTGTGGTGTGGACCTTGCCCGCCGCGCAAGCCGAGCAATACATGGCGCTGCCGGAAGCGGACTTTCGCGCCGCCCTGCAAGCAGCATTCGGCAACCGCGTCCGCTTCACCGCCACCCATGAGCGCGCCCGCTTCCCGCTTGGACTGCGGGCGCGCGGCAATCCGGTCGGCACACGCTGCGTGTGGCTGGGCAACGCGGCGCAAACCCTGCATCCGGTCGCCGGGCAGGGCTTCAACCTGGCATTGCGCGATGTCTGGGCGCTCGCCGAAACGCTCGCCGATGCCGCCGACCCGGGCGAGGCGCGCCTGCTGGCGGCCTACGCACACGCGCGCGCACTCGATCGCCGCAGCACCATCGGCTTCACCGATTCGCTGGTTCGGCTGTTCTCGAACGACGACCCACTGCTGGCGCACGCCCGCGGCGCCGGCCTGCTGGCGCTTGACCTCTGCCCACCGCTGCGGCATTTCGTCGCCAAACGGATGCTGTTCGGCGCACGCGCATGGCCTTGAGCTGACGTCAGCTTGCGTCCGACACCAAATTCCGAAAATCGCCACAAACACCGCAACCGGATATTCCGTTAGAATAATCACGGGATTTGTTGATTTTCGGGGTTGACGGACATGAAGATACGGAATCTGGGCGCGGCTCTCGCGCTGGTGCTGCTGACCGCTTGCGGGGGCGGCAGCGGGGGCGACGGCGAGAGCGGCGGGGGATCGGGCGGCGGCAGTGGCACGACACCAACGCCACCGGTTCTGCCCTCACCCACACCGGGCGAAGCGTCCCGCTTCCTTGAGCAGGCGAGCTTTGGCCCCACCACGTCGTCGATCAACGCACTGGCCGCCAGCAACTACGAAGCCTGGCTGAGCGCCGAGTTCGCCAAGCCACAAACACTGCACCAGACCACCGTTGACGAGATCAAGACCGGGCTGGCCGCCGGCAAGTCGCTCGATCAGTCGCATTTCTTCGAAAGTTTCTGGAAACAAGCCACCACCGGCGATGATCAGTTGCGCCAGCGGGTGGCCTTTGCGCTGTCCGAGATCTTCGTCGTCTCCTTCGACGGCAATCTGTCCGGCTACGTTCGCGGCATGGCGTCGTACTACGACATGCTTGGCCGCAATGCTTTCGGCAACTACCGCCAGCTGCTCGAAGACGTTGCGCGGCACCCGATGATGGGCATCTACCTCTCGCACGCGCGCAACCAGAAGGAAAACCCGAGCAAGGGCCGGGTGCCCGACGAGAACTTCGCGCGCGAAATCATGCAGTTGTTCTCGATCGGCCTTTACGAGCTCAATGCCGATGGCAGCGTGAAGCTGGGCAGCGACGGCAAGCCGCTCGAAACCTACACGAACGACGATGTCAGCGGCCTCGCGAAAGTCTTCACCGGCTGGAGCTGGGCGGGGCCGGACACCGGCGACGAGCGCTTCTGGGGCTACGGCGAAGACAAGGACCCGGATCGTGATGTCAAACCGATGCAAGGCTACAACCAGTTCCACTCGCTCAGCGAAAAGCGCTTTCTCGGCGTGACCGTTGCCGCGCAATCGAAGGCCGACCCCGACGCCAGCCTGAAGGCCGCGCTCGACTTCCTCGCCAATCACCCCAACGTCGGCCCCTTCATCGGCCGCCAGTTGATCCAGCGCCTGGTTACCAGCAACCCCAGCCCGGCCTACATCAGCCGTGTTTCAGCGGCGTTTGCGAACAATGGCAAGGGTGAGCGCGGCGACATGAAAGCCGTGATCCGCGCCGTACTGCTTGACCCGGAAGCGCGCGAAGCGAGCTACGCCGCGCGCGACAACTACGGCAAGGTGCGCGAGCCGATTGTGCGCCTCGCCAATTTCCTGCGCGCCTTCAACGCCAGCTCGGCCAGCAATCGCTACCTGGTCGGCAACACCGATTCAAGCAGCAACCGCCTCGGACAGAGCCCGCTGCGTTCGCCCTCGGTATTCAATTTTTACCGGCCCGGTTATGTGCCGCCGGGCACCGCGCTGGCATCCAGCGGCCTGGTTGCGCCGGAGTTCCAGATCACCAACGAGACCTCGATCGCGGGCTACCTGAACTTCATGCAAGAAGCCGTGAGCAAAGGCGTTGGCAGCTCCTACGACATCCAGCCGGACTTCACTGCCGAACTCGCGCTGGCGGAAAAGCCGGACGAACTGATGGCGCGGCTTGATCTGCTGATGACGCACAACACGATGAGTGCGACCACCAAGCAAACGATTCGCGATGCGGTTGCCGCCATTACGATTCCCGCCGACGCCGCCAAGGCCGAGGCTGCGCGCAAGAACCGGGTACGCCTGGCGGTGTTCCTGGTGCTTGCCTCCAACGATTACCTGATCCAGAAGTAAGCGGAGACGACCATGAGCTTTCACAACGCCTCCCGCCGCGAATTTCTCAAGCGCAGCGCCGCCCTTTCGATGCTGGGCGGGGCCGCCCCGTTCGCCCTCAACCTCGCCGGCATCGGTGCGGCGGCCGCGGCAACCGACCCTGACTACAAGGCACTGGTTTGCCTGTTCTTCTTCGGCGGCAACGACCAGACCAACACCGTCATTCCTTACGACACGGCGTCCTACAACGATTACTTCGCTGCCCGCGACACCATCGCCCGGCTTCAGGCCGATCTGCTGCCGCTCACCACGCTGAGCAGCCTGGGCGGGCGCCAGCTCGCGCTGCCGAAGGAGTTCGCGCCCGTCAAGACGCTGTTCGATGGCGGCAAGGCGGCGATTCTGGCCAACGTTGGCCCGCTGATCGAGCCGATCGCCAATGCCGCGGAGTACAAGAGCGGCAAGAAGCGGGTTCCGCCCAAGCTGTTTTCGCACAACGACCAGGTTGCCACCTGGCAGGCCTTCACGCCCGAGGGCGCCAAGCTCGGCTGGGGCGGGCGCTTCGGCGATCTGCTCGGCAGCATGAACAGCAACACGGTGTTCACCGCGATCTCGGCCGCCGGCAACACGGTATTCCTCTCTGGCCAGAACACCTTCCAGTATCAGATCAGCTCGGGCGGCGCGGTCGGCATCAACAACATCAACAGCACCAGCCTGTTCGGCTCGCCGCAGGGGGCCGCGGCGCTCAAGGCAGTGAGCATCGGCAACTCGGCGCATCTGTTCGAGAGCGAACATGGCCGCGTCGTCAAGCGCTCGATCGACGCCCAGGCGGCGGTATCGGCCGCGCTGACCTCGCTCCCCACCACCGATCCGAAAGTGGCGCTGCCCACGGCCCAGGCACAGAACCGCCTTGCCCAGCAGTTGCAAGTAGTCGCACGCCTTGCCGGTGTATCGGCATCGCTGGGCGTCAAGCGCCAGGTGTTCTTCGTCAGCATCGGTGGCTTCGATACCCACGACAACCAGCTCACACAGCAACCCGCGCTGCATGCCTCGATCGCCGGCGCAGTCGATTACTTCTACAACGCAACGGTGCAGTTGGGCATTGCGAACAACGTCACGCTCTTCACCGGCTCCGACTTCGGCCGCACCCTCACCAGCAACGGCGACGGTTCCGACCATGGCTGGGGTTCGCACCACTTCATCGTCGGCGGCGCGGTCAAGGGGCAGGACGTTTACGGCAACTTCCCGGTGGTCAAGCTGGGCACCGCCGAAGACCTGGGCTCCGGCCGCCTGCTGCCTACCACCTCGGTCGATCAGTACGCCGCCACGCTCGGCCGCTGGTTCGGTGTGGCGGACAGCGACCTCTCCACCATCCTGCCGAACATCGGCCGCTTCGACACGCGTTACCTCAACTTCATCTAAGCCAGTCGCCCGGAGACCCGCACCAGCCGTGGGTCTCCGATCGCGCTTCGTGCGCCTCCCCGTCTCGGGTAGAATCACGCGTTTTTTCCGCGGCCTCACTCCCCCGATTCCTGAGCGATGCACTTCGCCGGCTTCCAGCTTCGCAACAATCTTTTCGTCGCGCCCATGGCGGGCGTGACCGATCGTCCTTTCCGCCAATTGTGCAAGCGGATGGGCGCGGGTCTGGCCGTCTCGGAAATGGTGACCTCGAATGCGCTGCTGTACGCCACGAACAAGACGCGCCGCCGCACCGACCACGCCGGCGAAGTCGAACCGATCTCGGTGCAGATCGCCGGCGCCGATCCGGCGATGATGGCGCAGGCCGCCCGCTTCAATGCCGACAACGGCGCGCAGATCATCGATATCAACATGGGTTGCCCGGCGAAGAAAGTGTGCAACGTCGCCGCCGGTTCAGCGCTGATGCGGGACGAAGCCCTGGTCGGCCGCATTCTCGAAGCGGTTGTCAGCGCCGTGCCCCAGTTGCCGGTGACGCTGAAGTTCCGCACCGGCTGGGATCGCGCCAACCGCAATGCGCCGTGCATCGCGCAGATCGCAGAAGCATCAGGGATCCGCGCGATCGCAATCCACGGCCGAACCCGCGCCGACCAGTACATGGGTGAAGCGGAGTACGACACGATTGCCACGGTCAAGCAGCAAGTCCGCATCCCGGTCATCGCCAACGGCGACATCGATTCGCCGCGCAAGGCACAGCAAGTGCTGGCCCACACCGGCGCCGACGGCGTGATGATCGGCCGCGCCGCGCAGGGCCGGCCCTGGATCTTCCGCGAGATCGAACACTTCCTCGCGACCGGCAGCGAGCTGCCCTCGCCCGAAGTGGCCGAGATCCACCGCGTGTGCCGCGAACACCTCGCCGACCTGTACGCGTTCTACGGCGAAGAGGCCGGCGTGCGCATCGCGCGCAAGCACATCGGCTGGTACACCAAGGGCATCGCCGGTGCCAACACATTCAGGCAGCTGATGAACCAGCAGCCGGACGTCGCGAGCCAGCTCGCGGTCGTCGATGATTTCTTCGGCCGACTCGGCGAGCACGGCGACCGGCTGTGCGACGTTGAACTGGCCGAACACGCAGATTCACAACCATTGCAGGAGCTCGCGGCATGAGCCGCTCCGAAGACATCGCCGAATGCGTCCGCCGCGCGCTGGAACGCTACTTCAAGGACCTGGACGGTGAGAAACCGACCGGGGTGTACGACATGGTGTTGCGCAACGTCGAGCGCCCGATGCTCGAAATCGTGCTCAAACACGCGGGCGGTAACCAGACGGTGGCCGCCGAGATGCTGGGCATCAACCGCAACACCTTGCGACGCAAACTGACCGACCACGATCTACTCTGATTGACCTGCGAACCATGAACGTCACCCAAGCCCTCATCAGCGTTTCCGACAAGCAAGGCATCGTCGAATTCGCCCGCGAACTGCACGCCCTCGGCGTTGCGCTCCTTTCCACCGGCGGCACCTCCAAGGCACTGCGCGATGCCGGCCTGCCGGTGACCGACGTGGGTGACTACACCGGCTTCCCAGAAATGCTCGACGGCCGCGTCAAGACGCTGCACCCGAAGGTGCATGGCGGCATCCTCGCGCGCCGCGATCTGCCCGAGCACCTCGACACGCTCGCCGCGCACCAGATCCCGCGCATCGACCTGGTGGTGGTGAACCTGTATCCGTTCCAGGCCACCGTGGCCAAGGAAGGCTGCACGCTGGAAGACGCAATCGAGAACATCGACATCGGTGGCCCGACCATGGTCCGTGCCGCGGCGAAGAACCACGGCACCGAAGCCGGCGGCGTTGGCATCGTCACCGACCCGGCCGACTACGCTGACATCATTGCCGAACTCAAATCCAACGCTGGCAAGCTATCGTACAAGACACGCTTTGAACTCGCCCGCAAGGCCTACACCCACACCGCCCGCTACGACAGCGCGATCGCCAACTGGCTGACCGCGGTTGACGCCGACAAGCTGGTGCCGGCCGAGGCGCCGGTGCGCGCCGAATACCCGACGCGCATCCATTTCGCCTTCGACAAAGTGCAGGAGATGCGCTACGGCGAGAACCCGCACCAGAGCGCCGCCTTCTACCGCGACCCGAACGGCGCGGTGGGGGGCATTGCCGGCTACGCCCAACTGCAGGGCAAGGAACTCTCGTACAACAACATCGCCGACTCGGATGCGGCCTGGGAGTGCGTCAAGGCCTTCGACACCACGGCCTGCGTCATCATCAAGCACGCCAACCCGTGCGGTGTGGCGCTTGGTGTAACGGCCGAGGAAGCCTACCGCAAGGCCTTCCAGACCGATCCGACCTCGGCCTTCGGCGGCATCATCGCCTTCAACGTCGAAGTGGACGAAGCCACCGCCAAGGCGGTTGCCGGCCAGTTCATGGAAGTGCTGATCGCGCCGTCCTACACCGCCGGCGCGCTGGCCGTGCTGGCCGCCAAGCAAAACGTGCGCGTGCTGACCTGCGCGCTGGGCCCGGTCTCTCAACTGGACTTCAAGCGTGTCGGTGGCGGCCTGCTGGTGCAGACCTACGACGACGCGCGCATCACGGCTGCCGACCTCAAGGTCGTCACGAAGCGCGCACCGACTGACAAGGAAATGGCCGACCTGCTGTTTGCCTGGCGCGTCGCCAAGTACGTGAAGTCGAACGCCATCGTTTACTGCCGCGACGGCATGACGGTCGGTGTCGGTGCCGGCCAGATGAGCCGTGTCGATTCCGCGCGCATCGCCAAGATCAAGGCCGACAACGCCGGCCTCGTGATCCCCGGTTGCGCGGTCGCATCCGACGCATTCTTCCCCTTCCGTGATGGCCTCGACGTGCTGGCGCAAGCCGGCGCGACGGCCGTGATCCAGCCGGGTGGTTCGGTGCGCGATGCGGAAGTGATCGCCGCCGCCGACGAGCAGAACGTTGCGATGGTCTTCACCGGCATCCGCCACTTCCGCCATTGATCGTGCTGCACCGATCGCACCAAGGCTTGCGGGCCTTCGCCGGCCCGCTGATTCTGCTGAGCGCCTCAAGTGCCGCACTCGCGGGCGACGAGGCGGCAGAAGCCCCGTTCTATTCCCGCTGGTGGGATTCGGCCGTGAGCACCACGACCGAACTCGCCAAAAGCGGCGACTGGAACGCCTACTTCCCGACCAAGATCTACCACCTGCCCATCGCCTACACCGCGGAGCAACGCAACCGCTACAACGAAAGCCCGATGCCCGCCTTCGGCTTCGGCCGCAGCCAGTACCTCGCCGACGGCGACTGGCAAGGCCTGTACGCCATGGGTTTCAAGGATTCGAACGAGAAACCCTCGTGGATGGTGGGCTACGCACGCAGCTGGCTGTGGGATATGCCGCGCCTCAACGGCGCCTACTATGGCCTGGGTTTCACTGCGTTCCTGATGGCGCGTGAAGACTACGCAAACTACACGCCCTTCCCGGCCGCACTTCCGACTTTCACGCTCGGGTTCAAGAACGCGGCACTCGAAACCGCCTTCGTACCGGGCGGCAAGGGCAACGGCAATGTGTTTTTCATCTGGTTCAAGCTGAACGAAAAAGAAAGGCCCTGGCAGCCATGAAACTGCTTGTAGTTGGTTCTGGTGGTCGCGAGCATGCGCTCGCCTGGAAGCTCGCCCAGTCGCCGCGCATCCAGATGGTGTTTGTCGCCCCCGGCAATGCCGGCACCGCGCGCGAAGCGAACCTTGAAAACGTGCCGATCACCGACATCCAGGTGCTGATCGACTTCGTCAAGCACGAGCAGATCGGCCTCACCGTGGTCGGCCCCGAAGCCCCGCTTGCAGCCGGCATCGTGGACGCCTTCCGCGCCGCCGGGCTGCCGGTTTTCGGCCCGACCAAGGCTGCCGCCCAGCTTGAAAGCTCGAAGGATTTCGCCAAGCAGTTCCTCGTTCGCCACAAGATCCCCACCGCGAAGTACCAGACCTTCTCCGACGCCGCGCAGGCACATGCCTACGTCGACGCCGAAGGCGCGCCGATCGTGATCAAGGCCGATGGCCTCGCAGCCGGCAAGGGCGTCGTCGTCGCGATGGATCTGGCCGAAGCGCACGCCGCGATCGACATGATGCTGGTCGGCAACAAGATGGGCGACGCCGGTGCTCGCGTGGTGATCGAAGAATTCATGCAGGGCGAAGAAGCCAGCTTCATCGTCATGGCCGACGGCCGGCATGCGCTCGCGCTGGCCACCTCGCAGGATCACAAGCGCCTGAAGGATGGCGACGAAGGCCCCAACACCGGCGGCATGGGCGCCTACTCGCCCGCCCCGGTCGTCACGCCCGAAGTGCACGCCCGCGTGATGCGTGAGGTGATCAACCCCACCCTTGCCGGCATGGCCGCCGACGGCCTGCCCTACACCGGCTTCCTCTACGCCGGTCTGATGATCGATGGCGAGGGCAAGCCCCGCGTGGTCGAGTTCAACTGCCGCATGGGCGACCCGGAGACGCAGCCGATCATGGCGCGCCTCAAGACCGATCTGGTGGACCTGGTCGAAGCCGCGCTCGCCGGCAAGCTCAACGAAGTCGAAACCGAATGGGATCGCCGGGTTGCGCTGGGCGTCGTGCTCGCCGCCGGCGGCTACCCGGACGATCCGAAGAAGGGCGCAGTGATCAACGGCCTCGAACATCAGACCGACGACGTCTGGGTCTTCCACGCCGGCACCGCCGAGCAGGACGGCCAGGTCGTCACCGCCGGCGGCCGCGTGCTCTGCGTCACCGCGCTCGGCGACTCGGTCCGCGAAGCGCAGACCCGCGCCTACGAAGCCATCAACAAGATCAGCTTCGAAGGCATGCAGTACCGCAAGGACATTGGCTTCCGGGCGGTCGGGCGCAAGAGCTGACGCATTGGCGTGAGCGTACGCGTAGCCGAACCGGGCGACGCTCCGGCGATCGCCCGGCTGTATTCGCAGCTGCTGGGCAGCGACCGAGTGAGCGTTACACCCGCCCGGCTCTCGCAACTGAAGGATGATCCGGCCACCCGCTTGCTCGTCAGCGTCAACGACACGGGTGATGTCATCGCCACTGCGCTGCTTTGTTTCTGCGCAGACGCGATGTTCAACGATCAGCCCTTCGCGGTGGTGGAAAACATCGTCGTTGATGAAGCGAACCGCAGCGCAGGCATTGGTACATACCTTCTCAGCGAAATTGAGCGGATCTGCCTTGAGCGGGATTGCTCGAAGATCATGCTCTTGAGCAGTGCCACCCGGACGGCCGCCCACCGCTTCTTCGAGCGGCACGGGTTCGCAAGCGCCACCAAACGCGGTTTTGTGAAATACCGCCGCGAGTTCGCTGCCTCCGCGCACGATCCACTCAAGGAAGGTCTGAATAAGTGAGCGAGAGGGATGCAGCGCAAGGCGCGGCGCGCGCAGCGACCAAGACATATCAAAGAGATAAGCGCGGGAGCGAGCACGCCGCAACGCAGCGATGCGTCGTCGCAGCCACTTATTCAGGCCTTTCTTAACCGTGAGCCCATGAAATGACGCCCGAATCCTCAGCGCCGAAAGCCTACTTCCTCGACCTCCACGCCCGCATCGTCAGCGCGCTGGAGCAATTGGACGGCACGCCGTTCCGCACCGACAGCTGGGAGCGCCCGGCCGGTGGTGGCGGGCTGACGCGTTTGGTCGAGGAAGGCCATCTCTTCGAGCGCGGCGGCTGCAACTTCTCGCATGTGATGGGAGGGGGCATGCCAGCGTCGGCGACCGCGCACCGGCCCGAGCTGGCGGGCGCGCGCTTTGAGGCGATGGGGGTGTCGCTGGTGCTGCATCCGCGCAATCCGTATGTGCCGACGGTGCATCTGAACGTGCGTTTCTTCATCGCTTACCCGGAAGGGCGCGACCCGGTGTGGTGGTTCGGCGGCGGCATGGACCTGACGCCCTACTACGGTTTCGACGAGGACGCGATTCACTTCCACCGCGCCTGCCGTGACGCGCTGGCGCCCTTCGGTGCCGACTACCATCCGCGCTTCAAGGAATGGTGCGACCGCTACTTCTTCCTCAAGCACCGCAACGAACCGCGCGGTGTAGGCGGCATCTTCTTTGATGACCTGGGCGCGAGCGCTGACATCGGCGAGATTGATTTCGATACCGCCTTCGCGCTGACCCGCTCGGTCGGCGACGCCTTCCTTGGCGCCTACACGCCGATCGTCGAACGCCGCCGGGCGCAGCCCTACGGCGAACGGGAGCGCGATTTCCAAGCCTACCGCCGCGGCCGCTATGTCGAGTTCAATCTGGTCTTCGACCGCGGCACGCTGTTCGGCCTGCAATCGGGCGGCCGCACCGAGTCGATCCTGATGTCGATGCCGCCGATCGTGAAGTGGCGCTACGACTGGCACCCGGAAGCTGGCTCGCCCGAAGCACGGCTGTACGAGCACTTCCTCTCCGGCCGCGACTGGCTCAAAGGTGCTTGACAGCACCCGCTGCTGCGCCGCACCATCCGACCCCATGCTCTTGCTCGCCCACGCTTCCCGACGCCGCATCGCACGTCGCGCCCCGCGCGATGTGAGCCCGTTCGCGCGCCGGATCGGAGACGCTTGCTAGCCTGAGCAGCAGACAAGCCCTACCCCAGCCAAGGCCGCGGATTCCCCCGCGGCCTTTTTGTTTTTCTGACCACAGGAGTTGCCTTCGATGAATGCCCCGCACGCCCCCGCCCACGCGCTGATGAACATTGCCGCCCGCCCCGATGCCGTGATGGTGCGCGGCGAAGGTTCCTGGCTGGAGGATGCCGCGGGGCGACGCTATCTGGACTTCGTCCAGGGCTGGGCGGTGAACTGCCTTGGCCACGCACATCCTGCGATCGCCCAGGCATTGGCCAAGCAAGCGGCGACCGTGGTGAACCCCGGCCCGGCCTTCTTCAACGCACCCGCGATCGAACTGGCCGGCAAGCTCGCCGCGCTATCCGGGCTGGATCAGGCTTTCCTGTGCAACACCGGCGCCGAGGCCAACGAAGGCGCGATCAAGCTGGCACGCAAGTGGGGGCAACTCCACCGCAATGGCGCCTTCGAGATCATCACTTTCGGTGACGCCTTCCACGGCCGCACGCTCGCCACCATGTCAGCGTCCGGCAAGCCGGGCTGGGACCGGATCTTCGCGCCCCAGGTGCCGGGCTTCCCGAAGGCGGTCTTGAACGATCTCGATTCGGTCGAGGCACTGATCGGCCCCAACACGGTGGCGGTGATGCTGGAGCCGATCCAGGGCGAAGCCGGCGTACAGCCCGCCGAGCTGGATTTCCTGCGCGCACTGCGCGCGCTGTGCGACGCGCGCGGCCTGCTGCTGATCCTCGATGAAGTGCAGACCGGCATCGGTCGCACCGGCACGCTGTTCCGCTTCGAGGCGGCCGGCATCACGCCGGATATCCTCACCCTCGCCAAGGGCATCGGCGGCGGCGTGCCGCTTGCGGCCCTGCTGGCGCGCGAGTCGGCATGCTGTTTTGTGCACGGCGATCAGGGCGGCACCTACTGCGGCAACCCGCTGATGGCGGCGGTAGGCAACGCGGTGATCGACATTGTTGCAGCGCCGGGCTTTCTTGCCGGCGTGCGCGACGCTGGCGAAGCAATGGCCGCGGGCCTGCGGGTCTTGTCGAAGAAGCACGGACTGGGTGAGGTTCGCGGCGCAGGGCTGCTGCTCGCGCTGGATCTGGGCCCTGCACGCAATGCCGGCGCCTTGGTCGAGCGGGCGCGCGATGCCGGCCTGCTGCTGAACGCGCCGCGCCCGCACACGCTGCGCCTGATGCCTGCCCTTAACGTGAGCACTGCGGAAATCGAGCTGATGCTGACGATGCTCGACAAAGTCCTCGCCGGAGCCTGATGCGCGGTGGCCGCCTGCCTCCGTTCGCCTAAAGGGGCGGCGCAGGCACGGCGGCCGCCGGACGCGAGCAGGAAGATACGGTTTTCCTTGTGCTGCGGCGAGACACACCCTTGCGCCAGCAAGGACTCGATCGCGGCTCAGCAGTTCGCGCACGCCACGTGCGGCCTGAGCGGAATCGCCGGCGTTATCGCACATCGCCCCATCTATCGACGCGCCGCCACCCGAAAACCCTCCAGAGCGCCGATGCGAACTGGCATCTTGTCCTGCGCGGCACACAGCCCGCCCAAAACACAGAGCACCATCGCCAAAACAAGCACTGCAAGCGGTCTCATCCAGCTTGCCGCAGCCGCCTTACCTGCAGGTGGCGCATGAACTCGTCTTCATTTTCGGCGATTCATCACGGGGATCTGGCGAAGACACCGACAACGTGAAAGGCGGGCGCCCCGCCCTGCGGTGTTCAGCGCCCGATTTCGGCGGCCAGCCGGAAGTTGTGCAGGGCGACTTCGCTACGGCCCAGCTGTTCCGCCAGACGCGCCAGCTCCAGGTAGGCAGCGCGCGAGGGCGCCACCGAGATCGACGCTTCGAAATAACTCTGCGCCTTACCCCACAATTGCTGCCGCAGGCAAAGCTGGCCCAGGCTCAGTAGCAGGCGTTCGTCGCGCGGCTGCGCACGCAGCCAGCGTTCGGCCTGCCCGATGCGGGCGATTAGTTCGCCCCCTTCGATACGGCCGTAGAGTTCGGCCAGCGACGAATCCCAGCCCGAATCGAGCGCATCGCCAATCGCTTCGGCCGCCAGTTCACCCCGGCCCGCTGCGTTGAGGATCAAGGCGGCATCGCGCACCAGCACGCGGTCATTCCGCTCGGGCTTGGGGATCTGGCGCCAGTAGCGCGTCAGCGCATCGGGGTTCACCTCGTGCTCGCGCAGGGTTTCGAGGTGAGCGCGGCGGATCAACGGCGCCGCCTGCTCGGCCGTAAATGCGCGGTGGCTGGCCAGCTGCCGCGCCAGGCGCAGCACGTCGGCCCACATGCCGCGTGCCGCGGCCGTCTGCACCGAAAGGCGCAAGGCGGCGATATGCCGATGCCCGCCGGCACGCAGGGCTTCAAGGCGCTCGGCGGCTACATCGAAGCGCCGGTCTGCCACCGCGAACTCGGCCTCGGTCATCAAGCGGGCCACCCGCACTTCGCGGTCATGCTCGCTGGCGCGGCGCAACCATTCCTGGCACCGCACCTGTTCGCGCATGGCGTGGCTGGCGCGGGCGGCGATCAGCGCCGCCAGGCCCGGGGATTCATTGGCGCGGTAGGCTGCGTCCGCCTGGGCGTGGGCGCGGCCATAACGGCCTTCCACCAGAAATCGCTGCGCGTCGTGCAGGGCCTGGATCGCGCTGGCCTTGCGCTGGCGTGCGCGAAACGCCGCCACCGAAGTCGGCAGCGCCAGCGCGCGCGCGACCAGGCGCGTCATCACGTAAGCGGCCGCGAACAGCGCGACCGCCAGGATCGCCAGCAGATTGAGCGAGATATGCAGTCGCCAGGGCGGCCAGACGAACAGCGCGTAGGCATCGTTGTACCGCGCCACGATGGCGAGGCCAGCGGCCAGCGCAAACATGGCGAGCAGCCAGAACAAGGCGCGCATCATGGGCGCCCCCTCAGCGCACGCCGGCCAGGCGTGCATTGCGCAGCGCGGCCAGCGTCTCGTTCAGGTTGGGCAATTCAACCGCAAGCTTGGCACCCTGCGCCTTGCGCAGATCCGTCAGCCGCATCGCGACATCGCGGTCGCTGACGTCGAAGTAGCGTTCCATCCATGCGGCAGCCTGCTTCGTGTCTTCGCGGAAGACGCGTCCATCGCGCTGCAGGAGCGCAAGGCGGGCCGACAACAGGCGCAGGCGCAGGTTTTCGCGCAGGAAGACGGTTTGCGACGGGGACAGCAAGGCCGGGTCAGGGCGGTCAAGCCGCTCGATACGGATCAGACCGCGCACTTCATGCCAGAAATCGCCCAGCAACTGCTCGTACCACGGCGGCGCCGCAGCTTCGACCGGTGCAGACGCAGCCGCCACAGGTTTGGCCGCTGCCTGTGCCTTGCGGGCCTTCTCGGCAGGCTTGGGCGGCGAATGCTCAAAAGCGAGTGGCAGCGTATCGATCCGCTCGATCAGGTTTTCCAGCGCCAGCCCCATCGCGGAGATGTCGGCCATTGGCAGCGCCTTGAGGCGCTCGATGTCGCGCGCGATCGACTTGCGCAGTGGCAGCAACTGCGGGCGTTCGAAACCGGCCAGACGCGCTTCGGCGCTTTGCAGTGCGATCAGCGCGGCCTGCACGTTGCCGGCAAGCTGCAACTGCTGCTGGGCGATGTTGAGCGCCTGCTCCACTTCCGCCAGCACCCACTCGTCGCGCGACCGCGAAAGATCCTGGTAGAGCGCCTCAAGCGCCGCTTGCTGACCCTGCGATTCAGCGATCCGGGCCTCTTGCACCGCAAGGCGATTGCCCAGCGCCTGCAGGGAATCCTGGACTTCCTTGGCGCGCCCCTTGACCTCGCGGGTCGCGGCATCCGATTCACCCAGTCGCTGCGCCACTTGCTGCTGCAGCAATTCAAGCCGCGCGCGGGTGTCCATCCATTGCCAGGCCAGCAAGGCAAGGGCGATCGCGGCGGCAATCGCGACGGGCGTCCCCAGGCTGCGCCAACGCTTGCGCTCGGGAGCCGGGGCGGGAGGGAGGGTTTCGCGAGTCTCGTCCATCCGCAGATGATAACCGAGGGCCCCGTCAGGGCGCCTCTCGGAAGTGTGCGCAAAGCCCCGCCAGCAGGCCCGCATCTCCACCTGGGGTAAGGGTGACCTGCTGGAAACCACAGCTTCGCGCGCATTCCACCACCCGCGCGTGCGGCGCAAAAACCGGCAGCCTCAGCAACACATCGCCGCCCTGCCCGTGCAACTGCGCGGCCAGATGCCGCACCGCTTCGCTGCTTGTCAGGGTGAGCGCATCGACTTGGCCTTGTGCCTGCGCCGCCAGCAGCGCGGGCACATCCAGCGTGGCGGCGCGCCGCCGGTAACAGGTGAAGGCGCTGACCCGCGCGCCGCGCGCGCTGAGCGCATCGCTCAACAATTCGCGCCCGCCATCGCCCCGCAGGATCAGGACGCGCTTGCCGGCAATCGCGTCTGGTGCGAACTGCGGCAAGGCCAGCACGCCCTCGGAATCGAACTGCTCCGGCGGCGCGATGACGGTGGCAAACCCGGCCGCGCGCAAGGCGGCCTCGCTGCCAGGCCCGACGGTTGCCACCGCCGGCCCAGGTGGCCAGGCCCGAAAAGCCCGCAGGCCGTCCAATCCGTAGGCCACGGCATTGGCGCTGACAAAAAACACCAGCTCGTAGGCATCCAGTTCGGCGGCCAGTGGCGCAAAACCAGCGCGATCTTCCAGCGCGGCGATCTCGAGCAGCGGCAAGGCGAATACCTCGCCGCCCTGCTGCCGGATTGCCGCCGCGAGCCCCTGCGCCTGCAAGAGCGGCCGCGTCACGGCAATCGTGCGGCCGGCCAGTGCGCCGGGCATCAGTCAATCACGCGGCGCATTGCGCCAGGATTTCGGCCGCGCCTTGTTCGCGCAGGGCGTCGGCCAGTTGCATGCCCAGTACCTGCGCATCGGCCGGCGCACCGCGCAACTCCGCCCGCGCGAAGCGGCTGCCATCGGGCAATGCCACGAAACCGCGCAGGTACATCTGCGCGTCGGAGATTTGCGCGAACACGCCGATCGGTACTTCGCACCCGCCGCCGAGCGCTTGGGTGACAGTGCGCTCAGCCATCACGCAGGCGGTGGTGTCGCGGTCGGCCAAGGGCGCAAGCCAGGCGCGCACGTCGTCGCGCGCCGCGACCGTTTCAATCGCCAGCGCACCCTGCCCGGCCGCGGGCAAAGACAGCTCGGCAGGCAGCGTCGCGCGGATCCGCCCGGCAAGGCCGAGGCGCTTGAGACCGGCCGCCGCGAGCACGATGGCGTCGTACTGGCCTTCGTCGAGCTTGCGCAAGCGGGTGTCCAGGTTGCCACGCAAGGGCGTCACCCCCAGATACGGATACATCGCATGGATCTGTGCCTCACGGCGCAGGCTCGAAGTGCCCACCACCGCACCCGGCGGCATTTCGTCCAGCGAGGCGTACTTGTTCGAGACCAGGGCATCGAGCGGTGATTCGCGCTCAAGAATGGCCGCAATGCAGAAAGGATCGCTCAGTTGGGCCGGCACGTCCTTCATCGAATGCACCGCAATGTCCGCGCGGCCATCCAGCAAGGCGGTCTCCAGCTCCTTCACGAACAGGCCCTTGCCCCCGACTTTCGAGAGGGCGCGATCGAGGATCTGGTCGCCGCGGGTGGTCATGCCGAGCAATTCGACTTGGGCCTGCGGGTACAGTCCTTGCAACAGCGACTTCACGTGTTCGGCCTGCCACAGGGCAAGGCGGCTTTCGCGGGTAGCGATGACGATGCGTTCAGGTGCTTGAGGACTCACGTTGTCGGTGCCCGGGAGGCGGAAACAATAAGGAGTTGGATAGTATCACTGCACAATTTTTGATCGGCGGATGACGGCAAAGGACTGATAAGCTTCAAAATATTGCGCTGCAATGTCAAAATTGCGACTTTTTCGCGCGGTGCTTGCCCCCATGCATCACGAGCGCCGCCCGGGGCCCACCCCCAACCCTACTCGAACGACCGACCATGAGCGATCAGGCTAAGCAGGAAGCAGCAAAGGACCTCCCTCTCAAAGAAGACATCCGCCTTCTGGGCCGGATTCTTGGCGACACCGTACGCGCCCAAGAGGGCGAAGCGGCTTTTGACCTGATCGAACGCGTGCGCCAGACATCGATCCGCTTCCGCCGCGATGACGACATCGCCGCACGCCGCGAACTCGAAGCCATGCTCGATTCGCTCTCGCGCGACCAGACGATCCACGTCGTGCGCGCTTTCAGCTACTTCTCGCACCTGTCGAACATCGCGGAAGACCAGCACCACATCCGCCGCTCAAGGGCGCATGCGATTGCCGGATCTGCACCACGAGAGGGCACGATGGCGCGTGCGATCGAAGCCGCGCTCGAAGCCGGCGTCACCACAAGCCAGATCGCCGACTTCTTTGATGACGCGATGGTCGGCCCGGTGCTCACCGCGCACCCGACCGAGGTGTCACGCAAGAGCATCCTCAATTGTCAGCTCAAGATCGCCCAGTTCCTGGATGCGCGCGACCGCATCCAGATGACGCCGGAAGAAATCGAAGAGAACGATGCCGCGCTGCGCCGCGCCGTGCTGACGATGTGGCAGACACGCATGCTGCGCCCGACCAAGCTGTCGGTGCTCGACGAAGTCGATAACGGCCTCTCGTACTACAGCTACACCTTCCTGCGCGAACTGCCCAAGCTCTACGTCGCGCTTGAGAACATGCTCGCCAAGCAGGACGAGAGCTGGAAGACGATGGAGCTGCCCGCCTTCCTGCGCATGGGCAGCTGGATCGGCGGCGACCGCGACGGCAACCCCTTCGTTACCGCCGAAGTCCTGCGCGAAGCCCTGCGCATGCAGGCAAGCGTTGCGCTGGAGTTCTACCTGCACGAGTTGCACATCATTGGCAGTGAGCTGTCGCTCGCGCAGTTGCTGGTGAGTGCGTCCGACCAACTGCTTGAACTGGCCGAGCGCTCGCCGGACAAGTCGCCGCATCGCGGCGACGAGCCCTACCGCCGCGCACTGGTCGGCATTTACGCACGCATGTACGCCACCGCCGAGCGCCTGCTCGGGCACCGTGTCGGCCGCCCGCCGATCGGCGTGGCCGAACCCTATGCCTACGCAGCCGACCTGCTGGCCGATCTGGACATCGTGCATCGCTCGCTGGTCGCCAATGGCTCCGGCGCGCTGGCGATGGGCCGTCTGCGCCGCCTGCGCCGCGCGGTCAAGGTGTTCGGCTTCCACCTTGCTGCAATCGACTTGCGGCAAAACTCTGACGTGCATGAACGCACCGTGGCCGAACTGCTTGCCGCCGTGCGCCCCGGCTTCGACTACCTTGCGCTGGACGAAGAAGGCCGCATCGCGGCGCTGCTCGAAGAGCTCGCCTCACCGCGCCCGCTGGCCTCGGCCTTCATCAAGTACTCGGAAGAAACCGTCGGCGAACTGAACATCTTCCGTGCCGCCGCCGAAGCACACGGCCAGTACGGCAAGGACTGCATCCAGAACGTCATCATCTCGAAGACCGACGGCGTATCCGACATGCTCGAACTGGCGCTGCTGCTCAAGGAAGTCGGCCTGCTGCGGCCGCACGAGCGCACGATCGATGTGAACATCGTGCCGCTGTTCGAAACCATTGGCGACCTGCAGGCCGCCAGCGCCACGATGGATCGCCTCTTCGCGATCCCCGGTTACCGCGAAATCCTTACCAGCCGCGGCGACATGCACGAGGTGATGCTAGGCTATTCCGACTCCAACAAGGACGGCGGCTTCATGACCTCCGGCTGGGAGCTCTACAAGGCCGAGATCCAGCTGATCGACGTGTTCAAGCGCCACGGCGTGAAGATGCGCCTGTTCCACGGCCGCGGCGGCTCGGTTGGCCGCGGTGGCGGCCCCAGCTACCAGGCGATCCTGGCGCAGCCGGGCGGCGCGGTGCAGGGCAAGATCCGCCTCACCGAGCAGGGCGAAGTCATTTCGTCGAAGTACGCGAATCCGGAAGTCGGCCAGCGCAACCTGGAAGTGCTTGCCGCGGCAACCTTCGAGGCAACGCTGCTCGCCCACCCGGAAGCAGCGCCTCGGCCCGAGTACCTTGAGGTCATGGACCGCCTTTCGGAGCATGCCTTCAAGGCCTACCGCGGCCTCGTCTATGAAACCGAAGGCTTCGAGAAGTACTTCTGGGAATCGACGGTGATCTCCGAGATCGCGCACCTGAACATCGGCTCCCGCCCGGCTTCACGCAAGAAGACCACCGCGATCGAAGACCTGCGCGCGATTCCGTGGGTGTTCTCGTGGGCGCAGTGCCGGCTGATGCTGCCGGGCTGGTTCGGTTTTGGCGCGGCGGTGCGCGCCTTCCTCGCCGAGCGCCCCGACGGCATGCAAGTACTGCAGAACATGCACAAGGAGTGGTCCTTCTTCGCAACCATGTTGTCGAACATGGACATGGTGCTGGCCAAGAGCGATATCGCAATCGCCTCGCGCTACGCTGCGCTGGTGCGCGACGAGGAATTGCGCAACGCGATCTTCCCGCGCATCCGCGCAGAGCACCAGGCAACGATTGACGCGCTGCTTGCAATCACCGGCCAGGCCGAACTGCTCGATGGCAACCCCTTGCTCAAGCGCTCGATCCGCAACCGCTTCCCCTACCTCGACCCGCTCAACCATGTGCAGGTCGAGCTGCTGCACCGCTACCGCGACGGCAATCAGGAAGAGCGCATCAAGCGCGGCATCCACCTGTCAATCAACGGCATCGCGGCCGGCTTGCGCAATTCGGGCTGAGCGCGTTCGCGCGGGGACTCAGACGGCGCCCTTGCGGCGCCGTTTTTCTTCGTACAGCACGATGTCGGCCCGCGCGAGCATGTCTTCGATCGAGGCTTCAACGCCCGGCGGCGAGACGATGTAGCCCAGACTACAGGCAAGCGGAAAGGGCAGATCCCAGCTTGCACGCTCGAACAGGCGGTAGATCCGCTCGCGCATCGTGATCAGGGCATCGGGATCGGCGTTGGCGGTCAGCACGACGAACTCGTCACCGCCGATGCGGCCGATCAGATCGCTGGCGCGAAACCCCTTGCGCAGCACATCGGCGGCCTGCTGGATCGCCAGATCCCCCGCGGCATGACCGTGCTGATCGTTGATCTGCTTGAGTCCATCTAGATCAGCGAAGATCACCGCGGTCGCCAATACGTCTGCGTGCAGGCGCTCGGCCAGCTGGCGGGCTTCGCGCAAGAAGCCGCGCCGGTTGAAGAGGCCGGTCAGCTCGTCGCGCTGGGCGATGTTTGCAAGCTCGCGCTGGCCTTCTCTGGCCTGGGCCAGGTCGCTGCGCAAGGCGTCACGCGCGGCGGCCAGCTCCGACACCAGCAAAGAGGCCTTGATGGCCGATGACACCTCGTCGCGAATGGTTTCCCACGGCCCGCCAGCCACCGGATCGACGCTGAACACGATGAAGCCGAAGTGCTCGGCGCCGTGGAATACCGGATACACAATCAGCGCCGAACGCCGCGCGGCGAGTTCCCATGCGGCCGCGGGCAACACGTCGTGAGTGCGGAAGCGTTCGCCATGCAGCTCGCGGTGCTCGCGCCCGCCAATGAAGGCGTAGAGCAGGCTCGCCTCGGGCGGCAGCGCGTCGTCGTCCACGCTGGCCACGCGCTCGCCGCCCGCGTACAGCGCGATGCAACAGGTATCGAGCTTCAGATCGGCAAGCGCTTCGGACAGATGCACGAGCAGCTTCTGCAGATCAAAGGTCGCGATCCGTGTCTTGAGCAGATCCCGAAACGCGAGCGCCCGCTCGCTGTGAAGGCGGTGCCGCTCCTGCATGGCCACGTCCTGCAGCCCCGCCAGCGCAATCTGGGCTTGCTGCAACCAGCGCGCAACCGAAGTCCAGGTGCGCGCATCAAGCTGCCGCGGTTCGATCAGCCAACGCTGTGCGGCCACCAGCATGGCCTGCACGCCGAACACATGGCCTTCGACGGCGAGCGTCTCGCGTGCCACCGCATGCACCGCCGCGAGCAAGGGCTGGAAATCCGCCGCATCAAGTGCGCTGGACAAGCCGCGCTCGATCTGCCGGATCGCTTCACGATAGTGCGCCTCGTGCTCGGGCGCGACCGCCAGTTCCTCCAGCATGCCGGCCAGGCGCTGCGGCAGATCGGTGGCGAGCGCGAGTGAATCGATCAGCGCCGCCGCACAGCCGCACGATTGCCGCCGTACCAGGCGGGTCGGCACGCGGATGAGCGGCGCCAGCGAGGCCCCGCCGATCAGCGCGATCAGGCGTTCGACCGCAACGCGCCCCAGTTCGTAGTGCGACTGGTTGATCGTGGTGAGCCCAACCCCCAGACGCCCGGCGGCGAGGATGTCGTCAAACCCGCCGAAACGCAGCGCTTCCGGCACGTGCATGCCATGCTCCACCGCGCAGGCCATGGCACCGAGGGCCATTTCGTCATTGGCCGCCACCACGGCATCGAAGGCCGCGCCACGTTTGAGCAAGGTGACCATGGCCGCACGCCCGCTGGCCTGGCTGAAGCTGCCGTACACCAGCAACTGAGGATCGATTTCGATGCCGGCCGCAGCGCAAGCCTGGCGCCAACCCTCAAGGCGCTCCTCCGCCTCGCCCTGCCCTTGCGGCCCGGCGATCATCGCTATCCGCCGGCAGCCGTGGGCTTCGATCAGGTGGGTCACGAGATCACGAAAGCCGCCCAGGTTGTCGTTAACCACGCTCGGCACGTCCTGCGACGCGAAGCCCAGCGACACCACCGGCACCGGCGGCAGGCTTTTGAGAAACGCCTCGAGATCTCGCGGGCCGAGGTGGTACTGCAGGGTGGTGCCGATCACCAGGAGGCCGTCGAAGGCGGTGGCATCGGGCAAGCGGAAGACAAGATTGAACTGCCGGTCGAATTCCGACGTGCTCTCGGGCTGACTGCCGGGCAGAAAGACCACCCGCGCGCCCAGCGCCTGCCCCTGCTCAATGATGCCGCTCACCTGGCGCAGGGCGAAGGCCGTGTCGATATCGGCTACCAGCACGCCAATCGTCAACGGCCGCACGGGAAAGACAGAAGTATTCATGGTCACCCGCACTTATCGGCGCAAGGGCTCGCTTACTTGACCCCGGACCCGGGCTCGTTGCCCAGCAGGGCGGCGCGCACGGCAGGCCACTGACGACGACTCACCGGAAGCTTTTCGTCAAACCCGCAGATCCTGACCAGCCAATGCTCGGCCGCTTCGTCACGTTCAAAGCCCGCGACCGCTGCACGCGCGATCAGGCAGTTGCGATGAATCCGCACGAAGCGCTCGGGGAATTCCTGCTCCAGTTGCACCAGCGATTCGTCCAGCAGGTATTCACGCTCGACGGTTCGCGCGGTCACATACTTGAGTTCCGCCTTGAGGAAGAGCACGTCGGTCACCGGAATCAGCGCGATGCGCCCGCGTTCGCTCACCGAAAAGTGGCGCCGGGGCTCGGCGATCCGGTCCAGCGAGTCGCGCGCGACCGGCATGCTGGCGCGCACCTTGGCAATGGCGGCCTCAAGGCGCTGGGCACGAACCGGCTTGAGCAGGTAATCGATCGCATTGAGTTCAAAAGCATCGACTGCGTACTGATCGTAGGCCGTCACAAACACGATACGAGGCGGGGCCGCGAGCCGCGCAACATGCTGCGCGAGCTCAATGCCGTCCATCCCCGGCATGCGGATATCGACCAGCATCAGATCAACCGGCTGCGCTTCAATCAGGCGCAAGGCCTCGTGCCCGTTGGCCGCCATGCCAACAATGCGGGTCGGCTGCTGCGCCGCAATGTCGCCCAGCAGATCGCGCAGGCGCTCGCGCGCAGGCGCTTCATCGTCCACCACGAGCACGCCCAGCGGCGCAGTCACCGCGTTCATTTCCGCCCCTCCTCGCGACGCAAGGGCATGCGGATCTCGACCAGATAGACGCCTTCGTGCATTCCGCTTTCCATGTTTGCCTCGATGTCGAAAAACAGCATCAGTCGCTCCCGGATGTTGGCAAGGGCCATCCGGTTGCCCTGCTGGTGACGCGATTCGGCAAGCACCGGGTTCGCCACCTTGATCACCAGCTCGCGCCCCTTGCGATACACGCGAATGCGGATCTGCCCCGGCTGCGCGGAAGGCTCGATGCCGTGATACACCGCATTCTCGACCAGTGGCTGCAGCATCAACGGTGGCACTTTCGCATCCAGCGGACAGTGGCGCAGATCCCATGCCACTTGCAAACGCTCACCGAGGCGCAGGCGCTCAAGGTCGAGATAGCGATTGACCAGTTCGATCTCATCGCCCACGGTCACCAGGTCGCGATTCTCCCGCATGACGCTACGGAACAAATCCGCCAGCGATTCAAGCGCCTGCTCGGCCCGCCGCGGATCGGAGCGGATCACACCCAGCACGCCGTTAAGGCTATTGAAGAAAAAGTGCGGCCGGATGCGCGCATTGAGCGCAAGCACACGCGCCTCGGCCAGGGCCGGCGTTGCCATAGCGGCACGCCAGTGAAAATAGGCCATCAGGATCGCAACCGCGCCGCTCGCCCAGGCACACCACCGCAGCAGGCTGCCCCCTTCAGAGATCGCCGAGAGCAAGGGGTAGGTGGCAATCACCACGAACACCGTCAGGCCCAGCAGCATCAGCGTCGCCTGCCGGTAGCCCTGGCGCGCGATCATCGGGCTCGCAAGGTAAGCCAGCAGCAACACCATCATCAGCGGCAGCTCCAGCACGCCCGCCATGGCAAGCGCGTCGCGGACGAATTGCTCGGGCGAATCTGCCCGCAGCGAAACCGTGACCAGCGCGATCAGGTTGATGCCCAGCAAGCAACGCAGCATCACGCCCAGATTGCGGAAATCCGGCGGTGCAAGCGCGGCGCCGCGCAGCGCCAAAGCAGGCTGGGAAGGCTTTTGCCGTATACTCGCCATCGATTCCTGCGGCGCAATGCCGCACCTTTCTTTACACGCACCGCCCAGCCCGACTGAGCCGCGCCCGTGCTTGGATTCCGCAGATTATGACAGAGCGTTCACAGCCCCCGCACACTGAAACTGGCGATTCGAAAGCCTGGTCAGGCCGTTTCAACGAACCCGTCTCCGACCTGGTCAAGCGATTCACCGCTTCGGTCTTCTTCGATTGCCGCATGGCCGAACAAGACATTCGCGGCTCGCTCGCACACGCAAAAATGCTCGCCAAGCAATACATCATCGGCGCGCAAGACCTTGCGGACATCGAACGCGGTATGGCGCAAATCAAGCAGGAAATCGCCGCCGGCCAGTTCGAGTGGAGCCTGGATCTGGAGGACGTGCACCTCAACATTGAAAAGCGGCTCACAACCCTGGTCGGCGACGCCGGCAAACGCCTGCATACCGGCCGCTCGCGCAACGACCAGGTGGCCACCGATATCCGCCTGTGGCTGCGCGACGCGGTCGATCAGATCGTCGGCCTGCTTGGCGAATTCCAGCGCGCGCTGTGCGAACTGGCCGAACAGCATGCCGCCACCCCGATGCCCGGCTTCACGCACCTGCAGGTGGCACAGCCGGTGACCTTCGGTCACCACCTCATGGCCTATGTGGAAATGGCGCGCCGCGACGCCGAACGGTTTGTCGACGCCCGCCGCCGCATCAACCGCCTGCCGCTGGGCGCCTCGGCACTGGCCGGCACCAGCTACCCGATCGACCGCGAGTTCGTCGCACGCGAACTCGGGTTTGAGGCGGTGTGCGAGAACTCGCTCGATGCGGTCTCCGACCGTGACTTCGCGATTGAATTCACCGCCGCCGCCGCCCTGGCGATGATGCACCTCTCGCGCCTGTCAGAAGAGCTGATCCTTTGGATGAGCCCGCGCGTCGGCTTCATCGACCTCGCCGACCGCTTCTGCACCGGCAGCTCGATCATGCCGCAGAAGAAGAACCCCGACGTGCCCGAGCTGGTTCGCGGCAAGACCGGCCGTGTGAACGGTCACCTCATCGCCCTGCTCACCCTGATGAAGGGCCAGCCGCTGGCCTACAACAAAGACAATCAGGAAGACAAGGAACCGCTTTTCGACACTGCCGACACGCTGATCGACAGCCTGCGGATCTTCACCGACATGGCGGCGGGCATCCGCGTCAAGCCTGAAGCGATGCGCGACGCCCTCAAGCAAGGCTTCGCCACCGCCACAGAACTGGCCGACTACCTCGTCAAACGCGGCCTGCCCTTCCGCGACGCACACGAAGCGGTGGCGCGCGCCGTACGTGAGGCCGAAACCCGCGGCTGCGATCTGCCCGATCTGCCGCTTGAAACGCTGCAAGGCTTTTCTCCGCTGATCACCGGCGACGTATTCAAGGTCCTCACGGTGGAAGGCGCGCTTGCCGGCCGCAACCACATCGGCGGCACCGCGCCCGAGCAGGTCCGCGCAGCCATCGCACGGACGCGCACTCGTCTCGGTTAAGGCCATGACCCCGGCGCTGAGGCGCGCGCTCGAAGACGCGATCCGGCACGCATGCGGCACACGCTGCGTGATCGAACAGTTCAGCGCCGGCCCCGCGAGCGCCTTTGGCAAGACCTGGCTCGCCAACGGCAATGGCGCCCGGTGGTTCGTCAAGACGACTGCGGCCACAGGGCAGTCGCGCCTGCACTGCGAAGCCAAGGGCCTCGGCGCCATCGCGGCCACTGGGACGATCCGCACGCCCAGTGTGATTGCTCTGGGAGCGGCAGAGGACAGTGCTTTCCTCGTACTCGAATACCTGCCCATGCACACACCGACCCGCGACGACGGCCCGCGCTGCGCGGAAGCGCTTGCGGCCCTGCACGCCTGTCACGGCGACCGGTATGGCTGGCCCGAAGACAACTACATCGGCACCACGCCGCAAGTGAATGCATGGTCGGACGACTGGCCGCGCTTCTTTGCGGAACAACGTCTGGCACCCCATCTGCGCGCCGCTGCCGAGAAGGGATACCGCGGCGAGCTGCAAAGCTGCGGCGAGCGGGTCCTTTCCAAGATCGGCGCTTTCTTCCTGGAGCGCCGACCACAAGCCTCGCTGATACACGGGGATCTATGGGCCGGGAACCTTGGTGTCATGGATACCGGAGAACCGGTCGTGTTCGACCCTGCCGCGTACTACGGCGACCGCGAAGCGGACTTCGCCATGAGCGAACTGTTCGGCGGCCTCCCCGAAAGCTTCTACGCAACCTACCGCAAGCGCGCACCGCTGGCCGATGGCTACGCCCAACGCTGCACGCTCTACAACCTCTATCACATGCTCAACCACCTCAATCTCTTTGGCGCCGGCTACTTGCGGCAAGCCGAACGGATGGCGCGTGAACTCAGCAACTACCTGCGCCAGTAATCAAAGCCGTCGGGCGTTTTGACAGCGCGCAGCGAGCGCCGCCGCCGCATTTACTGGAAACAAGCCATCCCCTTGTTTTATCAGGGCATTTCCCACGCAAAACCTTCAAGCACACTTCTTGCATGTTATTGGCGAACGCTCACGCGCCGCGTACGCGCCGTGATCAAATTGCATGAGTCGACCTTCAAGGCCTGACAGAATGCCGGAAGACTTCAGGATCGAGACCATGTCGAACCACGAAAATAGATCACAAGCAGAAGCCCTCGGCAGCCAGGCCGAAGTCGCGACCGAAAGCGTTTCCGAGGCACGACGTCGGCTACTTGTGAAGGGCGGCATGGCGGCAGGCCCGGTCATCCTTACGCTCACCAGCCGCCCGGTTCTCGGCGGCCTGAATCCCGGCGAGTGCATTTCGCCCTCGCAAACCCTTTCCGGCGCGCTGAGCCACAAGGGCGCGAAGGTCGGAACCTGCAATGGTCGCTCACCGGGATACTGGAAGACCTGTCATAGCGGGGAATGGCCGATTCCGACGAACACGGCTTTCCACTCGGTTTTCGCAGTCGGCGCCACCGCCGGCACCCGGTTCTTCAACGCTGACGGCTCGCAGATGACGATGCTTCAGGTGCTCAACGCTGGCGGCACGGCCGATACCTCGATGGTTGCGTTCCACTGCATCGGCGCGTATCTGAACATTCTCAAGGGCTTGGTTTCTCCCGTGGCGCTCACCGCCGAAAAGGTGGTCGCGCTCTGGCGCGAGTGGGCTCTGACGGGTAAGTACGTCCCGTTTGCGGGTGCCACAACGCCTTGGAATGGCGCCGACATCACCAATTACCTGAAGAACAACAAGATCGCGCCTTGATTCTTGATGATCCAGTTGAGTTCTCCTGAATCTCGCTGGGCAAGACGAGACTGGCCCGACGGTTCTGTCGTGTATGACCGTCGGACCGGTTCAACGCACGCACTTTCGCCCCTGGCCGCTGAAGTTCTGGCCCTTTCATCGGCCGCACGATACGATCCGGACGCCGCTTGTGCGGCACTCTGCGCATCGCTGTCGATCGAACGCTCACACGAGCTTTTGGCGGCAGTCAGCGAAGCGATCGATCAACTCCAACGCATTGAACTGATTTGACGCCAACGCTACGCGTGTCAGATCTGGCTGAAGCCGATCTGTATTCGCGCCTGTCTCACGACGGCCTCTGGCTGAAGAGCGGCCCGCTGTCGCTGCATATCCGCAGTGACGAGCCGGTTGTGAGCGAAGCGATCGCCGCGCTCTACCCCGACCACGCGCTTGCTGACGCAGACTTCGCCGACTTTCATGTGCGGGTGGGCCGCGCCGAAGGATTGCGTCGCTGGATCCGCCCGCAAGTGCTGTTTCATCTCGATGGCAGAACGCCCTTCAAGCCCCTGCCGCGCGCGCAAAGCTTCGCCATGCTCGAGTGGGGCATCAATTGGTGTATCGCCACTTACTGCCACCAGTATCTGGTGATCCACGCCGGCGTCATCGAACGCAACGGATTCGCCGCCATCCTCCCTGCCCCGCCGGGATCAGGCAAAAGCACCCTGACCGCCGCCTTGATACAGCGTGGATGGCGATTGTGCTCCGACGAGTTGACGCTGCTCGACCCGGCGACCGCTCAGGTAATCGCGCTCGCCCGCCCGGTGAATCTCAAGAACAAGTCGATTGACGTGATCCGCGCGTTCGAACCGGGCACCGTGTTCGGGCCAGAGTGCCCGGACACACACAAGGGGCGCGTCGCCCACCTTCGCCCTCCGCGCGAGAGTGTGCTCCGCGTCGGCGAAGGTGCTACGCCGCGCTGGGTGATCTTTCCGCAATGGGCCGCCGGCGTCCCGCTCACCACGAAGGCCATTCCGCGCGCGGAGGCGTTCATCGAACTTGCGGAGAACGCCTTCAACTACAGCATGCTGGGCGAGACGGGCTTTGAGACCCTCGCGAAGACCATCGACGCTTGCGATTGCATGAGCCTGCGCTACAGCGATCTTGACGAAGCAGTCGCAGCATTCGAGCGGCTTGCCGAGGATGCCCGCCAATGATCTGCGACGCGCTACTTCCGCTGCTCCGCGCCCCGGCGATGGCAGAGCGTCTGACGCTCGCGGACTGGGACAAGGTCATCCGCCAGGCGCGAAACGCCAACCTGAGCGCACGCATCGCCTGGGACCTCGAACAACATGGCCTGCTCGATGCGGTACCGCCCGGCCCGAGGCAGCATCTGATTGCCGCACGCGCGGTCGGGCAACGTCAGCGGATCGCAACCCTGGCCGAAGTCGACCGGGTTCGGCGTGCGATCGAGCAGAGCGGCAATCGCCTGGTGCTGCTCAAGGGCGCCGCTTACCTCGCGGCAGGCCTCCCGGCGTCGCACGGGCGGGTGTTTGGCGATATCGATCTGCTGGTGCCGCATGGGCGCCTGGCCGATGCCGAATCGATGCTGATGTGCCATGGTTGGGTCAGCAGTCATCTTGACGCCTACGACCAGCGCTACTACCGGCAATGGATGCATGAACTGCCGCCGCTCCGGCACATGAATCGCGGCAGCGCACTGGACGTTCATCACAACATCTTGCCGCTTTCGGCGCGCCATCCGCCCGACGCAAACCTGCTGCTGGAAGCGGCTGTGCCGGCTGAGCACACGCCGGGCGTATGGGTCCTGGCGCCCGCCGACATGGTGCTCCACAGCGCCTGCCACCTATTCCACGAAGGCGAACTGGATAACGGCATGCGTGACCTAGTGGATCTGGACGGCCTGCTGCGGCACTTCTCAGCCCAGCCGGGATTCTGGGCGACCCTCGAACAACGCGCCGCCCTGCTTCACCTCGAACGCCCCTTGCGCTACGCGCTGCGGATGTGCGCGCTGATGCTGGAAACGCCCATCCCAGACACGACCCTGGCGTTTGGCGGTGCATGGCCATCCGACCTGCGCGAGCGCCTGCTCGAACAACTTTACTTGCGCGGCCTGCGCCCGAACGACCCGACCGCAGGCGACCGCTGGACGCCGCTCGCACTTCACATGCTTTACCTGCGTGGCCACTGGCTGCGCATGCCGCCACACCTGCTGGTCGCACACTTGGGCCGCAAGGCCTGGCGGCAGTGGACAGGCCGCAGCGACGAAGACGACAGCGATCCGGATGCCCTGACACCCGAGCAACAGATCCAGAAATGAAAACGGCGACCAATCGGTCGCCGTCTCTGCATGCGGATCGCCGCTCAGGCAACGATGCCCGCATCCTTGAGCATTTGCTGCAGCTCACCGGACTGGTACATCTCTTTCATGATGTCGCAGCCACCGACGAACTCACCCTTGATGTAGAGCTGAGGAATCGTCGGCCAGTTGGCGTACTCCTTGATGCCGTTCCGGATTTCGTCGTTCTCAAGCACGTTGACCGACGCGTACTGCGCAACACCCGAAAGCTTCAGGATCTGCGCTGCCGTCGACGAAAAGCCGCACTGCGGAAACTGCGGCGTGCCTTTCATGTAGAGCACCACCGGGTTCTCGGTGACTGTCTGGTGGATGATGTCTTGCACGCTCATGTCGGTTCCTTGGAAGAGTCGCAAATACTTGACTGTTTCAATCAAGTATACAGTCTAGAAAAAACGCCGTCGCCGGTCAAATCCGCATCAACGCCGCGTCGTGCAAACGACCCAGCGTGACGCGGTCGAGCCCGGCGAGATCCTGATGTGTCGCGACCTCGGCAAAACCGGCGCCCTCCATCACCGCGCGGACACCCGCGCCCTGATCGTAGCCGTGCTCGAAAAGCAGATGCCCTGAGGCCTTGAGATGGCGCGGCGCCGCAGCGGCAATCGCACGAATGTCATCAAGCCCGTCGGGGCCGGACGCCAGCGCGCCGATCGGCTCAAAGCGGACATCGCCCCGCGCCAGATGCGGATCCGCACTTGCCACGTAGGGCGGATTCGACACGATCAGATCGAAACGCTCACCCGCCAGCGGCGCGAACCAGGACCCGTGATGCCAGCGCACCGAAGCCCCGAGCGCGGCGGCATTGCCACGCGCCACTTCCAGCGAGGCATCAGAAAGATCGACCGCATGAACCTCGACATCGGGGCGTTCAAGCGCGAGCGAGATGGCGATCGCCCCACTGCCGGTGCCCAGATCCAGCACTCGAACCGCAGTCTCGGGAATCCGCGCCAAGGCAAGCTCAAGCAAGAGTTCTGTCTCTGGCCTGGGAATCAGGACCGCGGGCGAGACTCGAAACGGGCGCCCGAAGAATTCGCGCCGCCCAAGCAGATATGCCACCGGCTCACCTTGCGCCCGGCGCGAAAGCCAGTCGACGAACTGACTCGCCGCGGATTCGGCCAGTCCGCGCTCTGGAAACCCGATGATGGTAGCAGCCGACACGCCGCAGGCCTCGCACAACAGCAGTCGCGCCTCGCTCTGCGGAATCTGGCCGCGCGCAAGCGCCATGGCCTCGCCCAGCGTGGCAGGCAAACTCATGGGGCTTCGGTCAGCGCAGCGAGCAAGTCCGCCTGGTGTTCGCGCGTCAGCGCGTCCACCAGCTCATCCAGGTCCCCCTCGGTCACTGCCTCCAGCTTGTGCAAGGTCAGGTTGATGCGGTGGTCGGTCACGCGGCCCTGCGGGTAGTTGTAGGTGCGAATGCGCTCAGACCGATCGCCACTGCCGATCAGGCTTTTGCGTTGCGCCGCCGTGTGCGATGCCTGCGCACGCACCTGGACATCCTTGATCCGCGCCGCCAGCACTGACATGGCCTGCGCCTTGTTGCGATGCTGCGAGCGATCGTCCTGGCACTCGACCACAATGCCCGTCGGCAGGTGAGTGATACGAACGGCGGAGTCGGTCTTGTTGATGTGCTGCCCGCCCGCGCCCGAGGCACGGAAGGTGTCGATGCGCAGATCGGCCGGGTTGATCTCTACATCGCCCACCTCGTCGGCCTCCGGCAGGATCGCGACCGTGCAGGCCGAGGTATGGATGCGGCCCTGGGTTTCGGTCACCGGCACGCGCTGCACACGGTGGCCGCCGGACTCGAACTTGAGTTTCGAATAGGCCCCTTCGCCCACGATCCGGGCAATCGCTTCCTTGTAACCGCCCAGATCGGATTCGGCCGCCGAAACCAGCTCGACCCGCCAGCCCTGCCGTTCGGCATAGCGGGTGTACATCCGCAGGAGTACGCCCGCGAAAAGCGCGGCTTCTTCACCCCCTGTGCCGGCACGCACTTCAAGAAAAAGGTTGCGCGCGTCGTTCGGGTCGGTTGGCAGCAGTGCCAGCTGCAAAGCCCCGTCAAGCCGCGCAATCTCGCCACGCGCCGCGTCGATCTCTTCTTGCGCGAAGGCCTTCATTTCGGGATCGGCCAGCATGTCGTGCGCTTCGCGCAAGTCAGCTTCAGCCCGCTCATAGTCCCGCCACAAGGCCACTACCGGCGCAAGTTCCGCATGTTCGCGATTCAGACGGCGATAGCGGTCCATGTCGCGCGTGATGTCCTCGCTGCCGAGCATCTGATCGAGCTCTTCCAGGCGGCGAACGAGTTGTTCGAGTTTTTCCCGAATACTGGGTTTCATGGTCTCGGCTAGCCCTGCGAGAACGCAGCGGCGCTATGAACGGTCTAGATTGAACAGGCGGCGGACAAGCTCGGTGGCTTCGGCCACCTGCGCCCCTTCGGCCCGGTTGAGGTACTGCGTCGGCCCATGAATCAGCTTGTTCGTCAGGCCCTGCGAGAGCGCATCGAGCACACTGGCCGGATCTTCGCCGCGCGCAAGACGAGCCAGGGCTCGCTCAAGTTCGGATTGCCGCACGGCATCGGCCTGCGAGCGCAAGGCGCGAATCGCAGGCACCGCATCGCGCGCCTCAACCCAATGCAGAAAACTGAGCACCTGGCCCGAGATGATCGCTTCGGCGTCCAGCACCGCCTGCTGCCGCGAGCCCAGGCCAGACTCCACGACATGCGCAAGATCGTCCACCGTGTAGAGAAAGACATCGTCCAGCGAGTCGACTTCGCTTTCGATATCACGCGGCACGGCCAGATCGACCATCACCATCGGGCGGTGCCGCCGCGCCTTGAGCGCCCGCTCGACCATGCCGAGGCCGATGATCGGCAAAGGGCTCGCGGTACAACTGACCACCACATCGTAACGAGCAAGTACCTCGGGCAGGCGATCAAGCGACACGGCATCGCCGCCGAAGCGCGCGGCCAGCGCCTCGGCCCGCGCGGGAGTCCGATTCGCCACCGTCAGTTGCCGCGGCGTGCAACCGGCAAAATGGGCCGCGCACAGCTCGATCATTTCACCGGCGCCCACAAACAGCACGCGCTGCTCGGTCATCGCCTCGAAAATCCGCTCGCACAGCTTGACCGCCGCCGCCGCCATCGACACCACGTTGGCCCCGATCGCGGTCGTCGAGCGCACTTCCTTGGCGACCGAGAAGGTGCGCTGAAACAGTTTGTGCAACAAGGTTCCAAGCGTGCCCGCCGCCTCTGCCTGGCGAGCGGCCTGCTTCATCTGGCCGAGGATCTGCGGCTCACCAAGCACCATGGAGTCGAGCCCCGATGCCACGCGGAACATGTGGCGAACGGCCGCATCACCCGGCAAGGTGAAGAGGTGAGGCGAAATGTGCTTGAGCTCAACCCGGTGGTAATCGGCCAGCCAATCGGCTACCAGCTCGGGCTGCTCGGTCGCGCAGTAGAGCTCGGTGCGATTGCAGGTGGACAGGATCGCCGCCTCGCGGACGGGCCGTTCGCGCACCAGCTGCGCCAAGGCCTCGCCCAGGCCCTCTGGCTGAAATGCCACACGCTCGCGCAAGGAGATCGGCGCGGAATGGTGGTTGAGGCCAAGGGCGAACAGTTGCATGGATCAGACTGAAGTCGAAACCGCGTTATTACATCATCGGCACGATACTGGAAAGCCCGCGCCCAGAGCACGCTCCGCCACGCTCGAATGCAATCAGAAAATGAAAACGGGCCGCACAAGGCGGCCCGTCTGAATCTGGTGGCCAGAGGCGGAATCGAACCACCGACACGCGGATTTTCAATCAAAATCCGCCTGTACAGTTGCTCCGCTCCTAAACGCAACAACTAAGCAAATCAATCACTTAGAGCGCACCCAAACGCAGTCAAACGCAGCCGAGCGCACTCAACGCCCATCGCTATTGCCAGATGATTGCCAGAAACACGCACGAACACGTCGGCATCGTCACCGGTCTTGCGATGAATAAAGTGTAGCACGCCCGCCCGCATCCCCCCGTACAGCCAAGCCCCACGCTCGGCACCTGGACCGCTTCGCGTTTCGTCAACACTTAGGAGCTTTGCCTTCAGCGCGCTTGCCCCAACGGGTGGCGACCTTTGGTAGTCGCGTCACGACTTTTCGCAGTCGGCAAGCCACTGTCCAGGCGGGGATGGCCACCGCACGACATCCGACCGGGCGGCCGCTGAAAACTGGCAAGGGCCGGGCCCTGTCCGCCCATGCTGTCGTTCAATCGCATTTTGTCTTCGTCTGGCTCACGCCATGAGCTAGTCGATATTCACACTTCAAGGCACGGACGCTCAAAGGAGACTTGCCATGTTCCATGCCTCGATGACACACCATGCCATGAAGCGTATGCAGCAACGTGGCATCCCCGAGCGTGTACTGCCGCTGCTCTTCGAATACGGCGAAGAAGCGTATGACCACCGTGGCACGGCGACCCTGTATTTCACCAAGCGGTCCCGTCAGCGCCTTGCGAGCATCGTGCCGCGAGATGAGCTCAAGCGCTTGTCCAATGCGTTGAACGCCTATGTCGTGGTCGACCAGGACGGTGCGGTCGTCACCGTGGGGCACCGCACCCAGCGCATCAACCACGACTAGCGCCGCCCCACCGCATTGATTTGATGCCGCACATTGGGCACGCCGGTTGGACGGGATAATCTGCCGCGCCACTGCAGATGGCGTGAGCTGAGCGAGACAGCCAGACACCGTTGCAGCAAGCGTTTCCAGCCGTGGGACTTGCAAGACAATCATTGACGGAGAGTGCATGCAAAAGCGGGATGGGGTGGTGCTGTATTCGGCATCAGATTTGGTGAATTACCTCGAATGCGAACACCTCACTTCGCTCGACCTTATCGACCTTGAGACGCCGCTCCCACGCACTCAGGACAGTGACGAAGCCCAACTCATCCAGTCCAAAGGGTATGCGCATGAGGCGAACTTTCTGGAGCAGCTCAAAGGGCGTTATCCCCGAGTCATTGACATTGCGATGACAGAGGGGGGCAACGCTCAAAAAGTTGAAGCCACCCTCCAAGCCATGCGCGATGGCTACGACATCATCTTCCAGGCGACCCTGAAGGATGGCTGTCTCATCGGTCACGCGGACTTTCTTCGCAAAGTGAACCAACCCTCAAAGCTCGGCGCCTGGCGCTATGAGGTGCTCGACACCAAGCTCTCGCGCACCCCAAAAGCCAAGTTCATCATCCAGCTGGCCTTCTACTCGGCCATGGTGGCCAAGGCGCAAGGCGCTGCCCCACAGCTCATGCACGTCGTTCTAGGTGACAAGCGTGAGGCGACGTACCGCTTCGCCGATTACGCCCGCTATCTGAACCTGATTACTCGGCGATTCCTGGCGCGTGTCCAGGGCGAGGCTGTCGAGACCTATCCGAACCCATGCGAGAAATGCGCCCAGTGCAAATGGAGAGGACTGTGTGAGGAGCGTCGCCTCAAGGATGACCACCTGAGCCAGGTCGCCAACATCACACGACTTCAGGTCAAGAAGCTCGAACTGGCCGGAGTGAAGACGCTTGAGGCGCTGGCCAAGCTGCCCGTCGAGAGCCGTATCCCGAAAATGCCCCCGGAAACGCTCGCCAAACTGCATCAGCAAGCCCGGCTGCAGTGGCAGGCACGGGAGACTGGCGTGCGTCATCTGGAGCTCTTGCCAGAGGCACCCGACGCGTTGCGTGGATTCGCACGACTTCCCGCGCCCGCGGAGGGAGACCTGTTCTTCGACATGGAGGGTGACCCGCTCGAAGAAGGGGGGCTGGAGTACCTCTTCGGCCTGTACTACTTCGAGCGTGGTGAGGCTCGTTTCAAGGCCTTCTGGGCGCATAGCCGCGCAGAGGAAAAAGTCGCATTCGAAGCCTTCATGGACTTCGTGACCGGTTGGCTGCGCAAGCACCCCAATGCCTTCATCTACCACTACGCAGCTTATGAGCAGACCGCACTCAAGAAGCTGATGTCCTTGCATGGAACGCGCGAGGCGGAGGTGGACAACCTGCTGCGAACCCAGAAGCTGGTCGACCTCTACAAGGTGGTTCGGGAGGCAATTCGTGTTTCCGAGCCCAAGTACTCCATCAAGAACATCGAGCACTTCTATCTTGAGGGCCGAACAGGGGACGTCAAGAACGCTGGCGCAAGCATCGTCTTCTACGAGCGCTGGAAGGAAACCGGCGACACCCAACTCCTCAAGGAGATTGAGGACTACAACCACGACGACGTCCGCTCGACCTATGAGTTGAGACAATGGCTTTTGTCGTTGCGCCCCGCGCATCTGGCATGGTTCGCACCTGGCACGGCCGCCAAGGCTGAGGTACCGCAAGTCGGTGAGCTCACCGCAGAAGAGAGGCGCCTCATCCCGTACCGGGAGCGTCTCGTCGACCGCCTGCCGACGGAGCGCAGCGCATGGGGCGAGGAAGAACATCTCTTCGAGCTGACCTACCAGCTACTGGATTTCCATCGTCGGGCAGCCAAGCCTGAATGGTGGTCCATGTTTTCGCGCAAGGAACTCTCGGAAGAGGAGCTGCTCGATGATGGCGAATGCCTGGCCGGCCTGATTCCAGATACAGCCAATCCGCCAACTCCAGAGCAGCGCTCGGTTCGGTATTCGTTCTTTTTTCCAGAGCAGGAGTCAAAACTCAAGAGCGGGGACAGCGCGTCGATTGCACAGACCTCTGACCCCGTCAGCGACCTGGAGGTCGACGAGGCACGTCGGCATGTCAGCTTCAAATTGAGTGCAAAACGGGACCCGCTGAGCTTGCCGGTCGCGCTGGGCCCGGGCATGCCTGTATCCGCGAAGGCGCTGACCGAAGCGGTATTTCGCTTTGCCGATAGCCTTGTGAAAAATGAGCGGACCTACACGGCTATCGAGGCGGTCCTCACGCACGCGCTTCCCGCCATCAAGGGGCACGCACACGGGACGCCTATCCTCACCCACACCGGCGAGGCACTGCCGCAAATCATCCAGGCCATCTCGAATCTGGAGGGCAGCTACATCTTCGTGCAAGGCCCACCAGGGGCAGGCAAGACCTATACAGGGTCTCACGTCATCGTTTCGCTGCTCAAACACGGGTACAAGGTGGGCGTGTCATCAAACAGCCATAAGGCCATCAACAATCTGCTGCACGGGATTGAAAGAGTGGCCAAGGCCGAAGGGTTTTCGTTCCGGGGCGCCAAGAAGTCGACTAAGGAAAAGACGGAAAGCCACCTAAGGGGTGAGTTCGTTCAAGACGTGTCCAAAAACGGCGACATCCTCGACCGTTTGGAAGGTGTGGGCGCCTACCAGCTCGTGGCGGGTACCGCGTGGCTATTTGCTGACGCCGACATGGACCAGCGGCTCGACTACATCTTCGTGGATGAGGCCGGCCAGGTGGCTCTGGCAAACCTGGTTGCGATGGGCACATCAGCGCGCAACATTGTTCTCCTTGGCGACCAGATGCAGCTTGGACAGCCTATCCAGGGCGTCCACCCTGGCCGCTCTGGGGAGTCCTCCCTGGAGTACCTCCTGAACGGCAAGGCAACGATTCCTGCAGAGCAAGGCATCTTCCTGGAGAAAACATGGCGGATGCACCCAGACGTCTGCCGCTTTATCTCGGACGCAGTCTATGACGGCCGTCTGGAAGCGGCGCCGCACAACGCCAACCAGACGTTGCTCCTCAATGCGCATGCTCATCCGGCTTTGAAGCCCACGGGAATTCGATATCTTCCCGTTCAGCATGACGGCTGTTCTCAGCGCAGTGAAGAGGAGGCCGCACTGGTGCGCGAACTGGTGACGAATTTGCTCGACCAGCACTACAGGGACAAGAAGGGAAACATTCACCCGATGACCCTGCAGGACATCCTTGTCGTCGCTCCCTACAACATGCAGGTCAACTTGTTGAAGAAGACCTTGCCCGAAGGCGCGCGAGTAGGAACGGTCGACAAGTTCCAGGGGCAGGAGGCAGAGGTCGTCATTGTATCGATGGCCACCTCAAACGGCGACTATCTGCCGCGTTTCATCGAATTTCTTTACAGCAAGAATCGCCTGAATGTGGCCATTTCACGCGCGAAGTGCCTTGCTGTATTCCTTGCCAATCCAGCATTGATGGCAATCCATTGCTCGACCCCCGAGGAAATGGCTTTGGTCAACACACTGTGCTGGGTGCAAGAGGCCGGCCAGTGAGCCAACAAGATGGGGACTGCGGCCAGGTTCGCCACGACTGCATTTCGAACTCAAGAACAACCCTCAAGGGAGATGTCATGACCGAAAAGTTTGTAAAGGTGCCTTACTACATCGAAAAAGACGGAACGAAGACCTTCTTTCTACCCGAAGTAAGACTCACCAAGGGCTACCAAATTGGCGCGAAGGGCGAAGAGGTCTATTACGCGGACTACTGGGAGGCGCTCTCCAAATTGATGCAAATGAACACAAGACGCTTCCGACGCCGCAACGGCAACAACATCCCCGGCATCGTTTCATGCCAACCCGAGCATATCGAAGAGGTCAAACAGAGCTATATAGAACAACAATTGTCCAGCATGGGCGTGCACGCATGAGCGAGAAATTTGTGAAAGTCCCATTCAAGAGAGAAGAAGATGAAAGCAAGACTTTCTTCCTCCCCGACTGCAGAATGACCAAAGGCTATGAGATTGGCGCACGCGACAAGGACAAAGAGCGCGGCATTCAGGACTACTGGGTCGCCCTTGAGAAGCTCATGGCCATGCCGCAACCAAGGTTCAGGCGCCGCAACAAGAATGGAATTTCTGGAACGGTGACCTGCGCCCCCGGCGACGTCGAGGAGGTCAGTCGGGACTATATCGAGTCTGAGCGCGCGAAATATGGTGGATGAGAACCAGACCCTGACTTGGGACGCGGCTGTCCAGCTACTCGATGCGAATTTCCACTTCAGAGCGCCAGCGGGAACCACAGGAAGGACCTATCGAGCATCACCCAACGGCCCTGCGCTGACCATATCTCAGGCAGGACAAGCCCTCGAAGTCCAACTTCCCAAGAAAGTGGACTCCCTGGCAGGCGAGCCACTGTCTTTGCCGGGACAAAGCATCCGATATTCAGTCTCAACAGTCGGAGAACTGCTCCACTGCATCGGGGTGCTCACCGACAACGTGAAGAAAGATGTCGCCTACAAGACGGCGCATGAATTTGAAACAGGAAATTCCGGCATGGCTGTAAAACAACCCCTCAACACCATCCTCTATGGCCCCCCTGGGACCGGAAAGACCTACTCCGTGGTCTTGAAGGCGCTCTCCATTGTCGACGCCAAGGACTACGGCTTGGAGGTGAGTGCGGACGTCTATCAAGAGCTCAAGAAGCGTTACGACGCGCTGGTTCGAGACGGCCAGATTGCCTTTGTAACGTTCCATCAGTCCTATGGCTACGAAGACTTCATCGAAGGCATTCGGCCGCAGACAGAAGGTGGTCAGATTTCTTACGCGGTCCGGGATGGCGTGCTGAAAGCCATTGCCTTGGCGGCTCGGGAAAACTGGCGGAAATCGATAGCGTCCGACAAAGAAACCCTGGACGATGATGCGCTGTTTGAAAGGGTCTGGCAGGAGTTGGCAGACACCCTGGAAGAGCAAGCCGATGGCAAGGTCAAGGTCACGCTCTACAAAGGTGGTGAGGCAGAACTTGAACTGGGGCAGACGGGTAAGAACGTTGTTGTCTCGCTGCCCGGCTACAAGACGACCTACCCCATCTCCAAGAAGCAGCTAAAGAGCTTGTGGGGACGCCGACTTGAAGTCGCCCGTCCGTCGGACACCAAACTCTACAACCGGTCGTTCTTCTGGGCGGTTCTTGAACATCTCAAAGAAATCGCGGCAAATGCACAACCGGTGGCGGTTCAGCCCGAGGCCTTGAAGCCCTATATCCTCATCATTGACGAGATTAACCGGGGCAATATCTCCAAGATATTTGGCGAACTCATCACGCTGGTTGAGGAGGATAAGCGCCTCGGCGAGCCATTCGAGATGACGGTGACTTTGCCTTACTCCCAAGGTGACGAAGAGCCATTCGGACTGCCGCCAAATCTTTACTTGGTAGGCACGATGAACACATCGGACCGTTCCATTGCACTCCTTGACACAGCGTTGCGACGCCGATTCGAGTTCGAGGAGCTTCAACCAAATCCGAGTGTTCTAAAACGCATTGAGCTCGATGCGGACGTCGACCTGCCCGCGCTTCTTGACGCCATCAATGAGCGCGTCGAATACCTCTATGACCGTGACCACACGATTGGCCACGCGTACTTTGTGGGTGTGAAGACACTTAGTGACTTGGAGCGGGTATTCCGCCGGAAAGTCATTCCGCTGCTTCAAGAATACTTCTATGAGGATTGGTCGAAGGTTGCGCTGGTTCTGAATGACTCCACCGGCCGTTTCATTGAACAAGATGTACGGGTTCCCAAAGGGCTACAGGGGAGTGACATTGACTCTGAGCCCAAACCGCGGTTTCGGGTCAAGGACAGTCCATTCCTGCTTGATGCGTTCCAAAACATCTACAGCGGGCAGTGAGAAGCGTGGCACTGTTATCTGTCTTCGAGTATCAGCGGGTGAGAGTCGGGGACCCATCGTGCGATGAAGTGACGCCCTGCATTACGCGTGCCCAAGCGGATTTTCTGACCAATCAAAGGACACGGCTGGGTTTCGAGGTATTCAAGTTCGTAAACGGAAGCGCAGTTGCAGCGCAACAGTACGTGGGCGTCTGCCAGATTGGCGACCTGACGGTTGAGGTTCTCCCTAAGATTGATGTTGACGTCGGTCACGTCAGAAAGAACCTAGTCGCCATGATTGCCGCGACGGTCGACCTGGCTATCAAAGATGGGGGCACAGCTTATGTCGGCACCCAGAGTCATAGCATCCTCGAAATCCTCATCCGGCTTTTTGGCGAGAAGCTGTTTGCGCAACTCAGACGCGGTCTGATGCGGCGCTATGAGACACGGGAGGAGAACCGTTCCGTGCTCCGTGGTCGCCTTGATGTCGTCCAGCAGATGCGTTTGAACATCGGAAACCCTGAACGGCTTTACTGTCGTTATCAAGAGTTCCTGGAAGACACGCCGCTCAATCAGGTGTTCAAGGCGGCCCTCAGGCGCCTTCTGAAGGTCACAAGACGGATTTCCAGCCAGCGATTGTTAGCTGAATTGTTGCTCATGCTGGATACGGTGTCGGACGTACCGGTGTCAAAACTGGCATGGCAGGACGTTCACTTCGACCGAATGAATGAGCGGTATCGGCCTTCCTACAAACTGGCCGAAATGTTTCTCAGGAACATGCTGCCGGATGTAACCGGAGGGCGCCACGAAGGCATTTCCCTGTTCTTCGACATGAACGCCCTATTCGAGGAATACATCGGCAGGACAGTTCAGCGAGTGATGCGTGATTCGGGCGTCTCGGTGGCCCTTCAAGGTAGAGGAGGAAATCAGCGGTACGTCGCGCGGGATTCAAACGGCAGCGGCGCTTTCGCAATGAAGCCAGACATTGTCGGCGTTAGGGACGGGCGCTACGAATGGATTCTCGACACCAAATGGAAGGTGCTTTCACAAGCCGAGTGGCGAGAAGGAGTGGCCCAGGCCGACCTCTACCAGATGTATGCCTACGCCAGTTGTTACGATTGCCCCAAGGTGCTGCTTCTCTATCCGCATCATGATGAACTCGGCGGGGAGCCTGGATTTCGGCAAACCTTCTATTTGAACCCTTGGGCGACCACGTGCATGCCGCCAATGAGAGTCATGGTGGCGAGCGTCGACCTTCGAGAATTGGTGACAGTTCCGGCGCAGCTTCACTCGCTTCTGAATTAGGGCTGCATGAAGAAGTCGGAGCCCCGCTTAAAGGTGCATCCACCAAGTGCGCACATGATGACCAGGAGAGCTGCCGACCCGTCGCAGCCACCTTGGTTCTCACCGCAAAGGGCAGAAATTGGCCTTGGCAAACCGGTTGCAAACGCCGAAGTCACGATTTGAACTCCGCGACGCCTATTCAACTCGCGACCGGAAATGCGTTCTTTGTCCCTAGACCGCCAAGCCTAATGCAGGCTGACATAACAACATGAGGTAGCAGGAATGAAATCCAAAATTGCCTGGGTTAGACGAGCGCAGCGGACGATTCGAATGGTGTCTGAGTTGCACCGAATGGGTTATCAGCGGCTGCGACTAATGCCGTATGTACACCCCAATGCATGGCGATTGGCCGTTGCACCCAAAGAGTTGTTCTCCAACCACAATGGCGCTTTCATTCCTCACGGAAAGCTCTGTGACAGCAGTGTCGCAATATATTCAGCAGCAGGTGGAGGGGATGGTTACTTCGACTGGATTGATGCTCGTGGCGATGATGCGCGGGCTCTGGCTGAGAAGTTTGTCGCTCGTTTTCCAGTTATTGCCGAGCGGGGTAAAGGTCGTGACTGGGCATACGCTGGCTGGACCTCTGAGCTGGTGGGCTTCCTTGAGCTGGACGACTGGCTGCCGACTGTGTACTGGGACTACATGACGGGAAGTCCGGACGACCTTCAAGTACTCCCCATCTGGGTCGCTACTGCCAGCAACCTTGTCTGGAATGGCATCGAGGCTTCTACGAATTTCCGCAATCCAAGTTTTGATTTGCCGCCGAACTAAAAGGGCGCAATGGCGCTGCCCCCAAAGAGTCAATCGACCGACGAGGGAGCGTTTCGGTCTATGAGGGCAAACGAAGCTCGATAGCTCCGAAGCTGCTGCACGTCAGTGCTTTCGCAAGCAAAGGGCAGCCACCTGACTCCACATGGCGCGTGGCATTCGACGCCCTCGCCTCGCATATAAACCACCTCCCTAGACGAGCTTTCGCTCATCGAGAGGCGTCTGAGGGCCAGGTCAATAACGGAGGGTAGAGCTCCTGCTTTGGGAGCAGGAGGTCAGTTGAGAACGAAAATTTCTCTTCATTTCAGTGGGTTGCAGAGTTGCCGTTACGAGGTGCCTGACGCCGTTAACGTCATCCCCGCTTGGCCCTCGGCACTCCTCCCGGTGAGCTTTCATTCAGCATGGAGGCTTGCCTTGACCCCGACTTACCAACAACTAGACGACCGATTACGGGCGCATTTTGGCATCGACGACGAAGACGCGTCCTCGCCGCCACTCCGCTTGCAGCAGTACCGCAACTGCCGCACGGCCCTTCTCTCCTTCCTGGCGTATTGCGGCAAGACGCTCGACTCGGCCATCGGCGCAGAACTGACGTTCCAGTTCGAGCGGCGGCTGTCTGACTACCTTGCTCAGCTCGATGTCGCGCCACGCACCCGCCGCGACCGACGCACTCAGCTCCTGTTGCTCCAACGCCTGCACAACCAAGGGCCCATCTCGGCGGCAGCGCCGCGCACGCCAGGTCGCTTTGAAGCCGAGCTCCGGCGTGCATTGTCTGCTCAACCGCTCGCACCCAAGACGCTCTCGCGCGAACTTGGAATTTCTCCATCGCTGCTTCAGCGCTGGCTCAAAGGCGCTACCCCCAATCAGCGCGGTATCGCCCCGCTGAGACGCCTTGAGCATGCACTTGGGCTTGCCCGAGATACGCTCGTGCGGCTCATCGACAAGGAGACCTCCGCCGACGCGGCGCCGCCCGTCCGTATCCACTCGCGAGAAGTCATACGGGAACGGTGTCGTGACACGTATCGTCTGCACCACGAAGACTTCAGCGAGGCGTTTCGGCGCGAATGGCGGGCGCTTTTGACTGAGAAGACTTCAACGGTCCCGGCCCTGGAGCGTGCGCCCAAGGGTGCTTGGCGCCTGCTGCCCATATCGATGGTGACCCAAAGCCATCCATTGGGAACGGTCGGAATGCAGGTCTGCCCTACCGCCGTACTCAATCTCCAGCACTTGGCGTCCTTTTACGGGTGGCTGCGCAACTGGGGCACCGAGGCGGGCATCGTCCCGCCGGGTGAGTTCTCCGACGCACTGGCCTGGCTCGCCGTGCCTGCGGCCATCGAAGCTTATCTTCAGTTCATGACCGAGCGCTCGCAAGGCCTGCGCCACGGAGGCCACCTCACCTTCACCCGCTTCGTGGCCTCGCTGGTTCGGGAGCGTGTCGGCTATTTGTACCAGCAGCGCGACCTCGCTGAGCGCCTACCGCAATGCCTGCGTCCGGAAAGCGACGACCAATGGCGTCGCGTGTGCCTGCGCACCCACAAGCTCGCCAACACCTGGCGACGCACTTCCTCCGACATCAGTCGTGCACCTGACGCTCCCATCGCCCATCTCCTCGAATCGGACTCACCGCTGCGCCCCATCCTCTTGGCTATCCGCGAGCTGCAGAAACTGGCGGCATCGGCCCCGAGCGGTAGCGTCTCAGAAGCCACCCACATCCGTGACGCACTATTGCTCTCCTTGCTCGTTTCCAATCCGCTGCGTGCCCGCACGCTGGCCACGCTGACGTGGAGCCCCTCGAACAGCGGCTCGCTCTATCGCGCAACCGACGGCAGCTGGCGAATTCGATTGAGCAGCGCCGCCCTCAAGAACGGCGGCGCGAGACGGAACGCCAAATACGACGTGCAGATTCCTCCCCCGGTCGCAGCTCTCCTGGAGCAGTATGTGTGCGAAGCACGCACCACATTGCTGGCGGGCACATCGAGTGCCTATCTGTTCGTCTGCGGTCCCCGCGACCGCCCGTGGCGAGGCCTCTCTGCCCGTGTCAGAAAGCTCACCAAACGTCACATCCCAGGCTCCCCCGGCTTCGCAGCACACGCATTCAGGCACTTGGTAGCCAGCGCTTGGCTCAAACAACATCCGAACGATTTCCTCACCGTCGCGGAGTTACTCGGTGACAGTCTGGAAACGGTCATCGCGGAGTATGCGCACCTCAAGCGAGACGATTCTTTGGCGAGGCTGTCGGCGCACTTGAGTTCGGTGCTCGACACCGTGCGATGAACTCACGTCGTGAGAGGCGTGGGAAAAGCGGGCGCCAGCACTGCAGCTGCGCCAAAGCGCCACCGCCTCTATCCTGCCCACTCGGAACGGCTAGCCGCTCTTGCCACCCAAGCGTTGGGTGGCCCCCTACGCATCAAGCACTGGCGCTTTGCCAAGTCCCTGCATAGCCGAACTCACGCGGCCAGGCGTCCATCGGGTCAGCAACTCCCGTGTGCCGGTTCTGGAGCCGAGTCGCAGGGCCTCATCCAAGCTGACGCCTCGTCCTCATCGAAAAATATAAACAGTGGTTACTTAACTGAATGTCGGAGGAAGGGGATTGAACCACCGCGGCCGACTCGAACCACCGTAGACAGCGGCGGTTTCAGACGTCAAGCGGGAGCCGTGGACAACACTGGGTGCGAACAGCTAGAGGTGCGGCGGGACAGGCGGTCTCTGTCCAAAGTCTGGCTGTGCGATGGCGTAACCGCGCGACCATCGCGCCTCGGCGAGGGCCTGGCTCCATACGTCCGCAGAATTTTGAGGCAAAGCGCGAACCCAGCGACGAGCGTCGTGGGCTGGGGGCAGCTTTTGCCTCCTACAAGAACGCTTTTCCACCATCCGCAGTTCATTAACAAATCGTCAACAACACTCAGACCCGTCAATCCAAGAGTAGGCTATTCCTCTGTAAATGTCCCGCGCGCGGTCGTGAAACCGGGATGAACATGCGCGGGGCGTTGCCCCAAGCTCCGAGCAAAGCGCTCGTCGCATCGTCAATCGCACAAAGAACGGACAAACCAAAGTCGACTCGTACAAGTTTCGGACAAACGTCTCGGCTTCCCTCGGTCAATCGAACACGAAACGGCTCAGTCGTCCGACCACGGCTGGACGCGGACTGTTCGCCGTGGCCCAGCGGTCATATGTTGTGCCCTCGCCATGTCCAAACCGTGCCACCGACAGCGGGAACGTCCTGCACCAGAGTTCGCTCTGTCGGAATTCGCCGACGTTATGGAGCACTCATCATGAGCAAAGCGAGCAAAGCCACATCCAGTCAGCAGCCCAAACCATCGCCGAAGGGGTCCGGAAACACCGCCCCTCGGCCACAGACGGATAGTCGGGGCCGACCGCTGAACCACCTTCCGGGAGGCAACTGGCCCAGCACTACGGGCAAACCGTCTGGCGAAGGACGCAGCAACGCCGACTCTGCCGACTAGAAGGCGGCAGCAAGCGCCTGTTCGGAGTACTGGTAGCGCTTGGCGTCCGCAGCGCACCGGTGGAAATCAAGCCAGAAGGCGTACCTAGATTCCGCCCAGTCCTCGAAGCATTCAAAACCGTGCGGGAAGGGCTGGGCGTGTTTAAGCAACTCACTGCCGATTAGTCCGAGCAGACTCAGATGTCGAGCAGCAGCCCGACGAGCCCAGAAGCCCTTCGTCTGTTCCTCATTGAGAAGCGTGGCGGCAAGTTTTCTCAGCAACTTTTTGGTTGGAGACTTTGTGCCCGCACTCCAGCGTTTGAGCGTTGAGATGTCAGGGCTGTCGTCACCCAGGTTTGCGGCATCGAGAATTTCATTCATCGAAGAAGCGCAGACCGCTTCAGTGAGCCAGTCGTAGAGCAGACTGGTCGGATTGCGTCCTGGCGCCTTGCGGCTCGGCATGACGTCCAGAAGCACCGACCGAAAGCCCTCGCCTCCGCGACTCATGGCATCCCACTCACAGGCCATCAAGAACGCGAAGTGCACTTCCAAGGCAAGCGCATACCTGAGGACGTTTACCTCTTCGAGACTCCGCGTATCGCGCAGCCGTTCTAGCGCTTCAGGCCAAAGGACGTGCGCCCACAACCCGTCTTGGGCCAAGCACTCGGCGGCGTCAGACACAGTCCCTTTCTTGGCTTGATGCTCAGCTGCACGACTTGCTCGCTCTGCGAGGACCAGAAAGGTGTTGGGTGGGTCCAACGGGTTTGGGTAACTCACCGCAAGGAGCGTTTGATGCCACGGACCCGTCCGAGCCAATTCGGCCATAAGACCGTCGCTACGGCGCATCGCTTCTTCAAACGGCTCGCGGAGCGCATCCGGCACATCAAACCTGTCGTGCATCTCGCGAATCAGCGCAGGGTCGAATGGCTGTTTGCCCTGGGTCATGCGCTGAAGGCGCTTATACAAATCCGATGCCCGTTGGTCCGCAAACATCCGCGAGAACGGGATTCCAAGAAGTCGCCAAATGACCTCCGGGTCAAGCATGCAGAACCCCGTCAGCTCGACTGGCTTAGGTTTGCCTTGAAACGGGTTATTGAACTTGGCGGTGCGGGATGGGGTGTCAGGACTCATTGGGACGGCGTGTGCAGCGGAGATAACTCAAATCATCAATCGCGCCCCGCCACAGCGCGGGCCGGACGCTCAGCATTGGCGCCTTCTGGTATTGCAGGGTTCGCATCAGCCCGGCCGTTGACGTAACGATTTTTAGCGAATCGCTGCTGAGCGAGCGGCAGATGCTACAAGCGAGGAGCTTCGTCTTTAACCTCGCTCAGCGCGACGCGAAAGTGACCGGTCCTGTGGCAGCTTCGCCCCATCACTTCCAACGACGCAGTTCGTTCTCTCGATGGAATGCCAGATAACGACGGTGTGAGGCCCGAAGACCATGGATGCGCCAGTCCGACGAAACCATGAGCTGAGTCCGCGCGGCTGCGGGCAACGCATCAGATATCACCACCACGCCGGTGTCGGAAAACGATATCCACCCACCGTCGAATAGCGCATCGATGTGAGGGGCGAGCAGGAGGCCATTGAAGACGTCCAGACGCTCGTCGTCGTTGTCACACTTGGCCCACGGTTTGATATGCGATGCCCGCAGGAGTTGGGGCACAGCCAGACCGGTCACGCAGCATACGCCCTGCCAATAGTCGAGCAATGCATCGCGAAAGATGCCTTGCCCAACACGTTGCACCACGAGACGCTCAGCCTCAGTTACGGTGGGTAGCTTGGCCGTCTGCGCGCGAAAAGCATCAGCGATTCGATTCGGCAGCGTCCGCGCGTGAGCGGCCGTCGTCCTCAAGATTCGGTAGAGCTCATTGAACCCGACGACACTGACGTGACCCTCGTCTCCTGAGAGTCCGAGCAGGAGAGGCGTTGATGGCATTAGAAGAAACGACGACGGTCCGGTCTGTCGCACGGTGACCGTTTCCGGGAACCTGGCCGAACGCATTTCGAGCCCGTCGTCCAAGCCCCGAGGCTGCATCTCAAATCCGCAGTCCGCAGCGGCTTTTTCGAGGCGCAACCTATCCAGAGGTGTCATGCGCTCGCGCCAGAAAGCGTTTCATACCCTTGGCGGATGATGTTAGCGATGAGCGGTCTCCGTGCTGCAAGAAACTCCTCATATGTCATCGACCACCAGTTCGGCGGCAGGGCGTGCCATTGCATCATGGCGGCAAGCGTATCGCCGTCGAAGCGTTCGGCGTACTTCGCCCAATACGACGACGGCGCAGTGTCCGAGATGGCGATGTTGTCGTCCCACTCAACCAGCGCGTAGTTCGCAATCTGGTTGATGTCCCGCACGCTGTCGATGCCCAGGCCCTTTAGGTGCTTCTTCGGAAACAGATGGTGGCGTTCCAGTGCCTTCTTTTGTCCTTGCGCTGGTGGGTCTAGCAAATCAACGACAGAGCTATTCGAGAACAGCGCTCTGGCTCCAAGCAACGCCTGCGACGCATAGAAACCGAACAAGGCTGGGCTGCGTCCGGCTGACGTCGCCAGGTCCATGGGCAGGGTCTTGGTCCAGAAGTCGTCGGTGAGCGTGTTGGTCTCCACCGCCTCCAACCGTGCAAGGAACTGGTCCGACGACTTCAGTTCTCGCAGCTCGGCAAGGTCCTGCTCCATTCGGGACTCAGGCGATGACGTAAACCGCCCCGTCAGCAGCGACATAAACAGCCAGCGCGCAATCGCCTTGCGCAACTTGAATCCCTCAACGTCATACTCAGTGCGACCAAGCAAGTACAGCTGATATGCGAAGACCAAAGCGTTCACCGAACTGATGTGCTTGGCGCTGCGATAGCCAGCGAGGCGAACGACGTTCAGGAAGTCCGCCCAGTAGGTCAAGTTCAGCACCCTTGCTTGAGCATCCAGTAGCTTGCTGAACTGGTCGGCCCGCTTCTCGGGGCTGGATTCCCCCGTGGCCAAATCTTTACCCCGCAGCAACGAGTAGACGTGCTCCAGCCGCGCTCTACGGAAGGCCACGCCAACGTCCACCCGCAGCAAGTGGTCTGGGTCGGGTTGAAAGATGGCGTTAAATGGGCTGGCCTGACCTGCTAGCCCTGGCTGTCGCGCCGCACGACAGAAGGTCTCAAGCTCGGTGCGGCCTTCATCCCAGAAGACAGACATCAGCGTCAGGATGAAATCCGATTGGTTAAGCTTCTTCCCTTCGCTGTTGATGCGAACAAAAACGTCGGCCACCTGTTCTTCACTGCACTGCTGAGAAAGCTCCAATGCGATGAAAGGAAAGTTGGTGAGCCCAGCCAAACGGCCGATGGCCTCGGCCACCTGCTCCTCCTCCTCGTCGGTAACGACGCGAGATGTCGTTAAACGCTTGAGGTACTCGCCGATGGTCTTGTGCGTTGGCCGGCTGAACACCTCCGAGATGTCCAAGATGTACTCCGGGTCACGTTCTGTCGTTGCGTCTGGCACCGCAAACGTGCCGCTCTGCGGGCGGAATGCGATGCGAATGTGCTCGCGTTCAAAGTTCTCCCGTAACACCGCTTCGCGCCGGATAACGGCATACAAGGAGGTCAAGCGCTGCTGGCCGTCGACGATGAGAAGAGAGGGCGCCTTTTGCTTGTTCGTGTCACCTATGACCTTCGTGTCCACGCCCTCGGCGCCGGTCTGCCAGAACAGGAAATAGCCGACCGGATAACCTCGGTACATCGAGTCGAACAGGTCACGCACCTTGGCGTTAGCCCAGACGAATGGGCGCTGAATGTCGGGCAAGCCGATGCGACCGAGGCCGATATCGTTGATAAGGCCACCCAGCGAGTAGTGGACCTCTTTGAACAAGGTTTCGCTCACGCCCGTCCCCTTTGAGCGGGCGCCGTACCGCTATAGCCCTTCTCAAGTAGCTCCATTCCGAGTTGGTAGCGCTTGTCGACATGCGCCTTCTTGCGGAACACCTCCCCATACTCATCGCGGGGCTTGTCCTTGGAGTCACCTCTAAAAGAAAGCCAATTGAAGCTTGTGGTCACAGCAAGCGTGTCATCCGACACCAAAAGCTTTCGATGTGTGTTGCCCACATAGACCAGATGACAGTTTGGATACTTTCCGGCGAGATGCTTCAGGTCCTTCTCTGCCTGCGGCGTGATTGGGGGCTTTGACTGAGCCGCGTTCCCTTTTCCACCTTCGCCATCGTCGAGTCCATAGCCGATATGGACGGTGACACCGCTACGCAACAACGCTTCCAGTGAAGCGATGAACTCCCAGTTCACCACCTGATGTCGTATCCAAGGTGAAATGATGAGCAAGCGCTGTCGCGACTTCAGCAGCGCTTGCTTCAAGAGTGCCGGGTGTTGGTGGCATAGAACCGATTCGACGGTCATTGCGTCGAGCGCAACGTTGGCCGCAGTTTGCGCGAGGGCTGGCTCTTCCGGTGCCGTCCCAGCTTTGGCATCGTGTTTGGAGCCCTCTGGCGACTGAATGAGCTGCTCTTGCTCTGCCTCGTCGCGCACAACCGGCGCCTCCAGCAACTTCGCCCCGACGAGGTCAGGACCACCAAGAGCACGGAAACAGTTCTCGTGCTCCAAAGCTGGCCCGTCCTCTCGCCAGAACGCAACCTCAGTGTCTTCCCTGTTCGTCACGCTGCGATAGAACAGCATCACGCAACCGAGGAAGTGCATCTCTCGCCGCTCCACCCGGCGGATTGCCTGCAACTCTCCTTTGTCCTCTAGGCCTGCCCGTTGTTGCCGAAGCAGACGGTCGAAGTCCAGAAGCGAGATGTCCTCCACTTCTGGTCTTTTGGTTTGACCCGTCGGCACCTCAATGTAGCCGAGCTCACGCATATCGCGCGGTTTGTAGAGCTGGTCAGGCGAGACAAACAGGAGCCGCTTAGTCAGAGCGTCAAAGCAGACGCGGACGGTTCTCTCTTGGGGGCGAATGACTCTCAGCTCACCCAAAGTTACCCGCCCCTTGGCGGTCAGGGTGACCTTGGCAGCGCTATCGCCCACGGCGCGTGAGTAGTAGATGAGTTCTGCCGTTGTAAGGCCGGCGAATACCGGCACCAGAACATTCGTCGAGAGCCCCAAGAAGCTGGTGATGTCCTCCGGAGCATTCAGACCTGCATGCACTGCTCGCAAAACCCCTTCCTCAATCGGGCCAAGTGGCTTGTGCTCCAAGGTGAGGATGCGGAGGGTGAGTACGTATACGGGAAGCCCTGCCTCCCTGAATGCCGCCAATTCGTATCCAGGTCTCGCATGCGCGGCCTGTTCGAGTACTTGCTCAAGACTCATCAAGAAAGCTCCTCAAGAGCGCATCCCTCTGGATGACGTCGGATGTAGTCAATGACCTCCTTCAGGGGGTTCACTGCACCTGGCACTGTCTGGCAATAGACGTGGTCCCCCACGATTGCGAGCATCTCCTTGCCGCGAGAGAGCGCCACGTTGATGCGTTCCATCTCCCGCAAGAAGCCAAGCCCCTTCACTTCTGAACGAGTGACCGAAAAGACCACCATGTCTGCTTCTCTACCCTGAAATGCGTCAACCACGTTGATGTAGATGTCCGAGTAGCTGCTCCAGTCGTGCCGACGCGTCGTAATGGCGGTTTCGAGCCGCCCTCTCTGCTCACCGTAACCTGTGAGTACGGCGACACTGAGCTTCCGACCCTTACCCTTGCCCTTCTGGAGCGTGAAATCGACGCGCGCGAGGAGTTTGACGACAAACTCGACTTCGACATCATTCACGTATGACGTACCAATCCGACGCGAACCCTTGTTGGGCTTTCTGCTCGTCGAGTACCACGTTACCGGCTTTGGCAATGTCCCAACGAGTTGCGGGTCGGGCTGACGGGCGACACTCCTGAGGGCAGAGTCGTAGAAGCACTCCGACACCAACTCACCAATCGCCGGCAACATGCGGTGCTGAGTAGTCAATGTCTTGTGCAATTCAGGCGGAAGGCTTTCACGCAGATGGTTGAAGAGCGTTGCCTTCTGGTCGTCCGCCTGCAAACCAAAGCGCTCCAGCAGTCCTTTTTCCCGGAGCTCAGGGTCTTGGAACGGCGACAACTGGCGGCTGTCCCCAACCAGCACCGTCCTGCGGGCTCTGGACATCGGTACTAATGCTTCTGTTGGCGTTGCGATGGACGCCTCATCCACGATGCAAAGGTCATACACGATGTCGTTGCGCCCCGGAACACTCATGACACCCAAGCAAGTCCCTGCAACGACCTGTGACGACGCAATCACGGCGGCCTGAAACTCGCGACTACGACCAAAGCGCGTCTCCCACTCTGCGTGGGCGGCCATGAGCGCTTTCAATTGGACGCCCTCGTTGGTGCCGTTCGAATAGGCTTCAGCCCATCCGCGAAGGTCTTCGACGGAACACTCCGCAAACTCCTTGAGCTCATCCTTGGAGTCCACGTGGTTCGCAAGCTCCTTGAGCGATTCCTTGACCCCGCGCTCCAACTCGTCACGCTCACGCATCAAGCCTTGTGACTTGTCGTCCAGCTCTGAACGTGCATCAGCATCGAGCTGCTTCCGATGCTCATCAGTCATCTGAGGTTCCAGCGCTCGCATTTCGGCGTCGACCTCTTGCAGACGCGCCTTGAGCATCGCATGGCCTTCGAGCGCCATCGCACGCCGGATTTCCTTGAGGTTAAGCCCATGGCCAACAGCCCACCGCTCGATGAATGCGCGCCCCGCAGCCAAAGCCTTCTTGCGCAGTTCTGGCAGTTTGGCGTCGAGCAGCAACTTCCTGGTGCTCTCGGCAATGCGGTCGTCGCCCTCCTGGCCTATCCGCACAGCATTTACTGAGCCACCAGACTGCTTGACGATTCGTTCCAAGGAATTGTCCAAGGCGACATGCGTCTGAGATGTAAGGAGCACCCGAGCGTTCGGCTGCGCCCTGAGCGTCTGCAGCACAAGCTCGGTAATGAATGTGGTCTTACCGGTTCCAGGCGGCCCCTCTACTAGCATCAGAGCAGGGCCAGACATGGCCGTAGCCACAGCATCCTTCTTGTCGTCGTCTATGCCGGTCTGGATAAAAGACGGTTCAACGGGCGGGGGAACAACCACCTGCTCCGGATTGACAATGTAGCGCCCAAGGTCCGGGCAAACCGACCGTCCATACCGAACCGTCTCAACGGCAACCTTCTGTTTATCTAGAGCTACGTCCGTCTTCGTGGTGTCGGTCTCGACCTGCCCTTTTTCAGGCAAAGCCTCCAAACCAATACGATTGCGCTCACTTGGCCGGATGACGAGCGTACGACCGTCTACGGAGACGACCGCACCCTTGAATGTCGCGGCCTCGCCTACTTCAATAACCACATCCTGGTCGTTCAGAGCAGATGCGGACGCGCCGTCCTCCAGGGTGAGGCACAGAAACTCGCCTTTGGCTTCCTTCCGAACGTACTGCAGCCGTACCTTGCGCATCCGCTCCAGCTCAGTCTTTGCACTCAGCAAGTCCAGCCAAGTCTTGTACAAAGCCAGTTCACGCTGCTCCAACCTGCGAAGCTTTTGGTCCCCCGCGAAGACCGCCAAGCGTTCAAACAATCCCTCGATTGCAGTCGCAGACTGCTCTCGCGATGCACCGTTGAGGGCGAACAGTATCCCCGGGTCGCAACAGAAGGTCCGCTGCTTCTCGATGTCCGACGGCGCCATCTCAACAGCATCAACCAGAGTGAATCGCTCTGCACTCTGGTCGAGGACGGCGGTATATCGGTACTTGTTGCCATAGAGCCGCACGCTGCGGCCTTCTCGGCCTTGCTGAGGCGGCAATTCCTCGCTGCGCGCCTCGGCGAGGTCGCGCTGCACGAACTTGTCAGCCAGTTCCCCGCGCAGAGCCATGTCGTGCTCGATAATGCCTCTGACACGCTGCGTCACGCTCGTCAGCACCACCGGTTTCACGGCAAGCGCAACAGCAGGCGCAGCCTTGTCGAGTTCAGCCAACAACATGACGGCGTTCATGGGTCTTGCTGCAGGCACGTCGAGCGCAAGGCTCTTGCGCAATACCGTACGAACGCAGTCGTCCAACTCAAGCTGCTCAAGCGTCGCCAAGAGTTCTGAATGGGATGCGACGGGTTTCCCGGCCAGCATGACCGTTGATAGCGCCGCAAACCCAAAGACGTCGCGGCTGTAGCTGTAGCTACCGTCATCCATCTCAGGCGGCGCGTACGGAGCTGAAGCAAACTGAGCGAGGGTCACTCCCGGCGCCAGGAAGTCGCGAATTTTGGAAATGCCGAAGTCGCAAAGCTTGACCTGACCATCCTCGGTGACAAGGACGTTCGAAGGCTTGATATCCCGGTGCACGGTCGAGCGGGAATGGGCGAAGACCAAAGCGTCCAGCACACCCTTGCCGACGCTTTGGTAGTAGTCCGCCCAATCGCTAAACCGTCGTGTCTCAGCTAGCACGCGCAGGTCATTCTCGACCCACTCCATCACGATGTAGTGCGCTTCGTGGTCTTCGTCGCGCCCAGAGTCGAGGATTCGAATGATGTTCGGGTGACGAAGGTCTGACAGAGCCTGAACCTCTCGTCGGAACGACTCTTCGATAACTTCGTCGGTGCCTTCACCCGTTTGAAACACCTTCAGCGCGACCGTATTGCCGGAATCCGTATCGGTTGCGCGATACACGGACGCCAGACCGCCACTTCGAGGATTTCCGCGAGTGATGTAACGGGCGTCCGCAAACGAGAGCTTCTTGCCGCTCCGTCGCTCTTCGATTGTTTGCGCTGTTAGCGTTTTGGTTTCTCCCATGGTCCCTTAGCGCTCCGTTTTGGCAGAGTTGTTCGTAGTTGATTCTTCATGCACGTTTGGCGCGAGAAAGTGTTCTTGCCCAATGCGATGCACTCTCTGGACGCACGCAAATGACGTTCGGACCGTTACCTCGGCTTGCGAGTAATTTGCACGCAAACCGCTGCCCAAGCGTGTTTACTCTTGCCAACGTCGCGCTCGTGAATGTTGGCAGTCACCGCAACCTTGAGATGCTTCTCGTACCTCGACTGATTGGCCTCGGCCCATGCCCACGATTGCAGCGTACGCTGCCATTCCGTGACCCACTTGCGCTCCAGTCTTTCCTTGGCGGTCGTGTCCTTTGTAACGGGCGGGGCCGACGATGTGTAAAAGGCAAACAGTCCGGTATAGAGCTGCGTCTTGGCCTTGCCTTGAAGGAGCGAATGGCAAATTCGGTCCAGGTCGTGTCGTGCGGCAAGCCCCCTGGCCCACAAGGGGTTTTTCAGTTCGATTACGGCACGCGGTAACCCGTTGCCGTGGCCAAGCACGATGTCGTAGCGACCACCCGAACGCAGCTTCGCCGCCTTAGGGCCACGCTGAATTCCTCCCGCGTCAGCCAAAGTGGAGGCCACATGCGGTTCCATCAGTAGCGTTCGCTGCGCCACCGGGATAGCAGCTTTCAGAGCTTGTGCCACGTTCACGGTCAGCAGATATTCCGGCGCGGATTGCAGCCACTCACCGGACATCTCTAGCCATTCATCGAACGCTGACTCAATACCGCCAAGCACCAAGGCAGGCAGTTGTGCAGACGAAAAACCTTTCGACATTGCATTCCTCAGATTCGCGTGGGAAGGCGGTCCCACGCCTCAAGCACCAGCCTGCGCGTGCGGTATTCGCCGTAGGCGCGCATTTCGTTGTCTTTGAGTACGCGGAACGTTTCGCTGGGGTAATCGGCGCCCATCACGTCTTTGGGGTCGAGGATGTAGCGCAGTTCGTCGCGGGTGAGGCCGTAGAGGCGGGCGTAGTAGGCGTCGAGCTCGGCGCGTAGGTGGGCGCGGCGCTCGGGGTTCCAAGCGAACGGGCGGCCCTGTTCAGCGGCCGGGCGTGGGTCGTAGGCGGCGAGGTCCCGGCCCCATGCCTGCAGGTCGTGCGCGGTGTAGGTGAGTTCGAGGACGCGGGGGACGATGAAGGCGAGGTCGGTGTCGGTGTAGCGGTCGGGGGGCAACACCGGGAGCTGCTTGAAGATGAAGAAATTAAGGTGGGTTCCGCCGACCTTATGCCTAGCCACGAAATCGAGGCTCATTGAGCACAGGTTGCCCAGCAATGCTGCAAGCGGGCCGCCAGCTGCATCTGCGCGGAAGAGCATCAAAGGGAGGTTATTACCCACCCCGACCCGTGGCACCACCGACGCAATCACCGTGCGTTCGTTGGTCGCGTTGGTAATGTCCCGCCACCCCATCAACCACCGCGGACTGCGCCTATCCATCCAGAGGTCGAGCAGCGTCAGAAGCGCCTCAGCCTGCGTACTCGCACGAACGGCCTCGGCGAGGGCTAAAAGTTCGTCGCCGTTCATGCGGGCATCATGGTTCTGCGTGGCCCACTTGGGGAAGTCGACCAACGCCTTCTTGGTCGTCAGACCTTCACCGCGCAGCACGTCGTTCAGACGCGGAAAACGGGCCTTGAGCTGCTGTTCGGTGGTGGCGATGTGTGGCTGGGCTTGGGTGGGCGTCCATCCCTCAGTGCTGGGCGCTGGGCCCGCCGTGCAATGAAACAGCTCGCCGGCCACCCATTGCGCCAGCGCGAGCAGAAGGTCGGCCAGCGTGGCGTCCTGGTCAATGGCGTTGGCAGCATGACGGGCGAGCCAAGCACGAGCCACACGGGCGGGCACACGGGCAATGCGGGCGAGCACCTCACGCTCGTTTACCCAGTAACGCGGGCGCACGGTGCAGGCGGGGTTGGCCTTCTGCGCATCACTAACATCGGTGGTCTCCACCTCCCCTGCCGAGCCGCTGGCGGCGTCCACGTAGGTGGCCCAGCGGTGGTCGAACTGGTGAATCATCTTCGCCTCGTACAGCGGCAGGCGCCGAGCCGCGCCAGGTGCGGCGGCAAACAGACCACTGTCGTTGGACATGTGGAACATCGTCTGAAATCGAATACCCCACGGATTCACCTCCGAGCCCAGTTCCTTGGTCTCGTTGGCAGTCTCAGCCTCTTCAATAAGTACCGGTGCAGCGCGATAGAGCCTCTTAGTCAGCTCAGCGTCGCGCTCGCTTCGGAAGACCGGACAGGTTCTTGTATTCGGGTTAATGAGACGAAACTCTTCTGGGCGCAAGCTGAACCTGCGTCGTTGGTCGTAGAGGTAGTCCACCTGACGCGCGAAATTGACGAGTTGTGCCGGCGCATCGACCCCATTTGTGCCAGCAGTAGTCAGCAAAGCGAACTTCATCGCGTGGTGAACTGCCGGAAACACGAACTCCTCGTTTTCGAACGAGTAGAGGGCAATCAACCGGCGATGCTGAGACACAGCCTCAAAGTACGCCTTCGTTGAGTCATCGGTGGCGATACCGGTTGGCACTATGAACCCGGCGCGACCACCGGGCGCCGTGGCTTGCAGGAAGGTCTCCGAGAACAACGCGTAGGTATTGACGTCGCCCACGCCGGTGAGCGGATAACGCCGGCTGTCATGCGCGTAAAGACTAGCGGCCTCCGCACCACGACGCGCGGCAATGAAACCAGCGTATAGAGTCATCTCGGCCTGATTCGGCGGGGTCAGGCCTTCGGCCCGTTCAACATCTGGTGCCTCTGTATGCAGCAGCATGCCCTCTCGCAGCAACTCGATGCGTTGAGCGCGCTCAGCCTTGTTCTTGGCCGAGGCGACCAATGGGCTACGCGCGGCGAAGAATTCCTCCTCTTGTAGCTTGATGCGCTCCCACGGGGGGTTGCCTAGCATCACGCTGAATCCACCCTTGGCCGCAACCAGAGGAAAGGCCCGCCACCAGTGGAAAACGCTGTGCTGGCGGCATAGTGCATGAGCAGCGTGTTCTACTTCAGCCTTGGGTGCTTGGCCACTTAGCACGCCCCACAGATAGCCGGACAGCGGCACAGATTCGCGGGCCTCAGCCAGTTTTGGCGCCAGAAAGGCAGCCACATAGGTGTCGGCAAGACGGGCAAATGTGCTGCGCTGCGCGTCGGCTTCAGCCTGCAACCAAGCTTGGCGCTTCGCAGTCAGGTGTTGAGGGGTATCGTCGTCCAACGCTTCCAGGCTGACAGCCTTGGCGACCAATCCACCCTGGGTAAACAAATCACCGCTGGCCATCTGACGCCAGCTCTTCAAATCAGCCTTGTTGCGCTTTTTGAGGTCCCTAGCGACTTCCTTGACGTCGCCCGAAAGTGCCGTGTAGGCCTCGTCAGGGATGCCGTTTTCCAGCACCTTGGGGTCCAACACACCCAGCAGCGCATCACCAACCCGGAGATGGTGGTCGACAAAGCTGAGTGGGCGGTCAGGCGAGTAAGCTTCGAGCCACAGCGCCGTCTTAGCCAACTGGATGGCCATGGGGTTCTTGTCGACGCCGAAGATGCAGTGGCTCACGACATCGCGCAGCGCGTGTCGGTAGTCGCGGGGCGTTGGTGCGCCACCAGCCCTTTCGATGGCGGCGCGATGCAGTGCCACCTCATCTGCAAGGCGCCTGGCAGCGGAAAGCAAGAAGTGGCCGCTACCGCAGGCCGGGTCGCAAATGGTCAGTGCAAGCAAGGCTTCGACCGGCCGCTCCGGATTAGCCTTCACCGTTTGTTCGATAACGGGCTCAAGCGCGCTCTTGATGAGTTCCTGCACGAGGCTGTCGGGTGTGTAGTAGCTGCCGGTGAGCTTGCGGGTGTTGCCGCGCGTGGATGCGTCGGACTCTTCGTCACCGACAAACGCCAATCGAGCCGTGGCAGGCGTAGCGAGGCCCTGGGGTTCCGGCACGAGTTCGAGCAGGCTCTCGTAGACGCTGCCCAATTCCTCCGGCCCCATGTCCCGGTAGTTCACGCGAGACAGCCCGCCATCGGCGCGGAACCAACCGAGATTGAACACGGCAGCTAAGAGATAACAGTTTTCGAGCTGTGCAGCATCCAAGCGCGGACACTGGTCGGTATCGAACAGGCCGCCCAGGGCAGGCAGCCCCAGAGCGGGCTCACCGTTCGCGAGGGCATCGAAGGTAATCGACAAAGCCTGCCAGAGGTCGCCATGGCGGTCATGCTGGCTGCGGCGCACGGCGCGCTCGCGCAGCCAGGTCAGCGAGTAGCCGGCGAGGTAGCGTGCCTTGGCTTCTTCGCTGGCGGCTGGCGTGAAGATGAGGCGTTCGCCCTTTTCGCGGTCGCGCCGGTCTTCAATGGTCGCCAGGAAGATGAGGCGATAGACGAGACGCAGCAACTCTTCGAAGAAGGCCTGCCGGTCATAACCGCTATCGGGGTCTTGCAGCTCGGCGCGCAGTGCACCGTTCGCGGGATGGGAGAGAAAGCCAGTACCGAGCGCCCGAATCGCCTCGGCCACCTGATAGCGCAGCTTGCCGCGAACGGTTACGCCAGCTTGCTGGCCGGCAGCACGCCAACGCTCCCAAGGGCAGTCGTTCGGTTGGGTCTCTGCGCTGCCGAAACGACTGGCGTGGGCCAGCAGCCAGAAGGCGCTGAAGTCAGCCAGCAGCTCTTCGTTAAAGAGCGCTTCGAGGTCGACTTCGACATAGGCGGGGCGCGTGAGGCTCGCGTTGTCGCGCAGGATGCGAAGCGTCAGGCCATTGCTGACGATGGCCCAAAGGCAATCATCGCTGGCATTGAGAGCCTCCTGCGCCAGCATGAAGGGGCTGCGACGGCGTGTCTTGCCGGTGTCAGGGTTCGTTTCCCCAAAGCGTTCGGCGGCAGCATCCAGCGGTTCGTCAAAACCCGCGAAGACCAGCGGGACATGCCCACCGTTGCCTGCGTGGCCGATGGCGAACGAATGCCCGGCATGCTCAATCGCTGCACAACGGACCGCATCGTGGAAATGCAGCACGTCACGCAGCAGCGGCAGGAGCCACTCGCGCACAGTGACTTCGTGGGCACGAATGTCTTGCCGCTGGCGCAGGACTTGAAAGTCCTGCCAGAGGTTGAGTGCAATCTTGAAGTCGCGGGCAATTTCGTCGCGCAGCTTCAAGCCCTTGGCGATGCGGTAGTGGCTTTCTGTCTGCTCGGTGTCCTTGGGGTCGGCGAGTAGGGTCAGGCGCGTGAGCTCTTCGGCTGGGATGAGACCGCCTTCAATCCGGATGGCGCGGTAAGCGAGCTGATGGGTCGAGCGTTTGAAAATCGACTTTGCCATGGCATCAGGCTCCCACGGCGGTGTTGGCCGCTGCGCCGGCATCAGGCAGCAGTACGTAGAGCCCCATCACGTCGACGGGCAGGCTGGCGGTGACCTGATAGCTACCGCGGCCTTCGGCGGCCTCGCGCACACGGCGATGGTCCAACAACAGGGTTTGGGCGCGGGCCTTGGCGATGGCCTCGAACTGGGCTTGCCATTCAGGCAGCGCGTCGAGTGCGGTTTGCAGGTGACGGTCTCGCAGCGGGGGCGGCATGTTGCGTGTGGCTTCGGCACCAAGCAGCTCGCGCGTCTGCTCTGGCGATAGTTCGTTGAAGGGCTCGGAGCCTACGCTTGCGACGGCGACGGCTTCTTCACACATCAGCAGACGGGTCGAAGTGCCGTGGGTGACGGTGAGTTGGTGGCGGATACGTAGCAGCAGCACCGTCGTCTTGAGGCTGACCGCGCTCACGAAGGCGGCACCGGCGCGGGCCACCGCGACGGCTTCGTCGGCGCCTGGCACGGCATCAAGGGCTTGCTCCAGCAAGGTGTCGGCCAGGACCGACACCAGGGGATGGGTGCGATGGATGAAGGTCGCGCCCTGCGCGGCGGGCTGGTGGAAGTCGATTCGCAGAGCGCCCGATAGGCCTTCAGCCGCCAGGCGCTCTTGCACCGCGACCGGAAGGTGTTCCGTCAGCAGCTTGAAGTGCTGTTTCACCGCTTGCAGCGGCGACCCGAGCTGGTTTGCGGCGCGACTGACAAATCGCTCGACGTCTGCCTCACCGCCCAAGACTGCGGAGGACTTGCGCCACTCGGGGAGCACATCCTCCGGCTTCAGGCGGCGCTGGGCGAAGATGCTGCGATTCTGCTTGGCCTTCTCCTTGGCGCTTTGCCAGGCAAGGTCAATTTGCTTGGCTGGCTCACCAAACAGGTCAAGCTGGGATTGCGCGTTGAGCGGCGCGCCCTTGCGCAGCAACACGGCGTTCATCAGGGCTTGGGTGAGCTTGCCTTCGTCGTCGGGCATGGGCACCAGCACGCCCAGTTCCTTCCGAATGCTCTCGGCCTTGCGCAGAATCACTTGCAGCACGGCGCCGTCGACCGGATTGTCTTCACCGTAGAGCATGGTGCTGCGCACTTCAGGGGCCTTCTGGCCGAAGCGGTCCACGCGCCCTTCCCGCTGCTCATGGCGGGTTGGGTTCCAGCTCAAGTCGTAATGAACGACGGCGGTGAAGAGGTTCTGCAGGTTGATACCTTCCGACAGGCAGTCGGTGGCAACCAAGATGCGAACATCGCTTTCGCCCAACTGCTCAACCGCAGCCTCGCGCTCATCGGGCGTCAGTTCGCCCGTCACCGCCTTGACGGTCGCTGACTTGAATTTGTCCTGGAGCGCGGCTGCCAGGTAGTGGGCAGTGGCGATGTAGCGGCAAAACACGACAGGCAAGAAGCCATCCTTCAAGAGGACGGCCAGGTGGTCCTGCAGCTTGGCGAGCTTGGGGTCGTTCTGCTGGCCCGCCAGTGCGGCGGCACTCGCGACCAGTGCTCGCAAGCGCTCGGTGTCTTCGGTCTGCGCTCCGGGCTCGATGTCATCAGTCGAGAGGGCGTCTTCCGTGCCGTCCAGCACACGGTCGTTGGCCTGCGCTTCAAGGTCCTCAAGCGAGGCCGCCTCGCCGATTCCTTCTTCGGCCTGTGCGCCCTGAAGGCGCGTGCGCAGGGCATTTACCGCCGCAGCGGGGGACGACGAGATGCAACGCAGGAGCGCGAGAGCGGCCCACCAGTTCATGCGCTGTTCACGCAGCCCTTGACCCTCGGCGCGCTCAACCAGTTCACGGGCGTAGGTCAGCACATCGTTGAAAAGCTGCCCCCAAGCGCCTGTGAGCCGATAAGTGATTTCGGCCGACTTGCGGTCAGGGAACATCGAGGTGTCTTGCCACTCAGCAATGTCGGGGCGGCGACGCTGCACAAAATGGCGGGAGAGCGCTTCACGCAGGTCGCTGCGCTGACCGACTGGCAAGTCTTTGAGTTGTTCGAAATCGGTACGCAGCAGGCCGAGCAGGTTGAAGAACGCATCCTCGTCGCCGCTATGAGGGGTCGCGGTCAGCAACACCAGATGGCGCTCAGGGTCGGCGACGAGACCTTTCAGCAGTTGGTGACGCTGCTGTCGTCCCTGGCCTGCCTGGGTGCAGGTGTGCGCTTCGTCGACGATGACGAACTCTGGGCAGAAACGCTGGAAGGCCTCGCGACGGCGCTCGGACTTGATGTAGTCAAGACTCACCACGGTATAAGGGTGCGCATCGAACAGCGATGCGCCAGGCGGGAGGTCGCGCTCCAGCCGGTCGGCGGTGTTCGAGCGAACCACGACGGCGGGAATGTGGAAGCGCTCGACCAGCTCGCGCTGCCATTGCTCGCACAGGTGAGGCGGACAAAGAACGGTCAGGCGCTGGACCTCGCCACGGTCAAGCAACTCGCGAGCGATAAGTGCGCCTTCGATGGTCTTACCGATACCGACGTCGTCGGCAATCAGCAGCCTGACGGTGGGCTGCTTAAGGGCCATCAGCAAGGGCACGAGCTGGTACGCGCGAGGCTCCACCGCGATGTTGCCGAAACTGCGGAACGGCCCGGCCCCACTGCGCAGTTTGAGCTGTAGCGCATCGAGCAACAGCTGGCTGGCCGAGTGGTTGCGTGCCTGGTTGAGCGTGGGCCAGGGGAAGGTGGCAGGCTGGACCGGCTGTCGCTCAAGGGGCAGGTAGATGAGCGTCTCGTCGCGCTCCCCGCCACCCAATGGCCGTAGGCGCAGGGTCTGGGCGTCAGACTCGGGGAGAACAATCCATTCGCGGCCACGGGCCGAGACAAGGCTTCCAGGGTTGAAGGCTGCTTCCATGGTTTTACTGGGACTTCCCTTCAATACGGTTCGCCGCTTCAAAGATGGCGTACAGGCTGATTTGACGAAGGTCGACCTCGGGGATGAGTTCGCTCAGGTACTGCTGCGACGCCACCTTGAGTTCACGCCTTGCGCATACCAAATAGGACACCGCCTCTGCTTCTGTCTCCCGGACGGGATACGGGAGCTTGGAACGGTCGGGCCAAGCTCCCTTGTTATGTGGGCCACAGTGGCCACAGAAGATATGCCCGAGTTCATGCGCCAACGTGGCGAAACGCGTGGGCAAGTTGTGGTTAACGTTGAGTTGAATGAGCCATTCTGGTTTGCCCGACTCGGGAATGAGCGTGGGCATGGCTTGGAGGTTTCGAGCGTTCCCGGCAAGCAGCGAACCGAAGTTCCGTTCTTCGATGCGAACGCTGTTCTTTTCTCGGTGCAACTTGACTACGCGTCCCCACTCGATTTCGTCCATATCGCCGTGAGCAACGAATGGATTGGCGTGCTCGCCGGGTAAGGGCTTGCCTTCAGTGTCGCTGACCTCGTAGAGAAAGGAGACCGGCCCAAACGGACGCAGCACGACGATGGGGATAGCACCAGGACAAATCGTTCGACCATTTGCATTCCATCGCTTCTCAGTGGCGACAGCTGCAGCTCCTGGACGCTGCAGCCGAACCAGCATCGCGTTGTAGACCGAAAGGTTGCTCAAACGCCGCGCGAATTCGATGAACTCCGTGAACGCTGTCGCCCCCTGTGAAGCCAATGCGTCCTTGAACAATCGGTCCACCGCCGCAGCACATTCGGCAAAGGTGCGCAGTCGGCTAAGGCTGCGCGTCGAGATTTCCTCGAAGAGGTCAGACTGAGCGCGACTCATCGGCCAGCCCCAAAAAGGTCGGCATGAGCCTTAAATATTGCGTGCCACTCCGACCGCTCTTTGGGGAACCGAACAACGAGATAGCCCAGGTCGTCAAGCCGACGGTCAATGAACGCGTCCTTCTCACTTTGGGTGTCCGTCTCGTGGTGAGGGCCGTCGATGAACACGGCGAGATTGAACTCGTCGTAGAAGAAATCGGCGCAGGTGTTGGCCGCGGGAATGCTGTGTTGTCCGCGGTCCGGTTTGCGGTACCCCTGCTCATTGACAAGGTCGAGCCAGGCTTGCTCCAGCGAACTGCCTGCGGTGCGCGCAAGTTGGGCGTCGTGCTCGTCTGGCGCTCGACCCTGGGTCCCCTGGTTTGTCCGGGCTTGCGTCAAGCGACAGAGCAAATCCAGCAGCAAACCGCTCGCGACCTTGTCCTTGCGGTCAATAAGCGTGTGGTCGGGTTGGTTGTAGTACGAGAGCAGACAACGGTAACAGCCGGCTTCGCAGAAGGGCTCGCCGTTGTGGTCGAGCTCCTCCTCCAGACTCTCTCGCTTCCAGGTGTTTCCGGGTGACGGTGCTTTGAAGTGCATCACTTCGAGCGCCTTGGCCGCGACTGCAGCCAGTGCGTCCGGCTCGGTGGCCAAACGCGTCAGCACCCCAGCTCCGCCCTCGGCCGCTTCAAACAGCAGGATGGATTGACGTAGCTCACGCGTGGGCAGTGGCTCAGCCATGAGCTCGCTTTCTTCGAGCTGGTAGACCGCTTCGATGCCGCGCTTGAGCGCGTACTGCAAGGTCGTCAGGGTCTCTGGTTCCAGCTCACCGAGCGCATGGTGAGGGCGCACGATGAGGATGTTTCGACTGTCCTGGACGTAAGGGACGATACGTTGCGGAGGTGTTTTGTCAGGCGGCGCCTCGCCCTCGCTTTCGGTTTCACCGTTGCCATCGTCGACGCCGCCCACCCAGTGGCCGGTGACCGGGTTCATCATGAAACCCTGGATGGACTTCTCCTTGCGACGACGCCAGCCAAAGTTCATGCGCCAGACTGTTGCCGCTGGCCCGTACTGCATCTGTACCAGTGGCCCGCTGGCATCCTCGACGACCGTAGTGACCATCTGCAACTTGCCCTCAGCTTGGGCGAACTGCAGCGTGGTCTGCATTTCGTAGCCCTGGCGCACCCGTTCTTCTTCATTGGCGGTGATGCGCTCGGCGCGTTTGGTCGAGACGTTCTCGATTCGATAGAGGTTTCGGACTTCTTTTGCTTCGGCCAGCGATGCACCGCAGGAAATGCAGCGGTCGACGTCGCGCTGTGAACGGAAGTGGCCATAGCCGCAGACCGGACACAAGCGCGCGACTTCGGTGGGCAAGCGAGCCCCCTCGGTCACCTGGTCTTGGCCAGTAATCGTCAGCAGGGCTTTGGTGACCCGGTACTGGCTACCCTCGTGGTAGATGAGGCTGTATGGGCCGAACTCGCCCAGTGCCAGGAAGCGCGGTCGAGACAGGAAGCTTTCCCGACCGATGGAGCCACGCCGTGCGGGCAAGTAAGCCAGCAGGGGCAGTCGGGGGAAGTTGTAGCCCGGCAGGAACCCCTGAGAGGCAAGGTAGCGGTAGGTGTAGAAGTCCGAGTTGAATGCGCTGTCACCGGCCAACAGCAGGTCGCGCTGCTTGCGTGCTTCGTTGTGTCGTTGTTGGGCCTCGCGGCGTTCCCGCTCACTTGCCGCAGGGTTGTTCTCAATCTTGAAGTTCAGTTCAATCGCCTGCGCCGTAGCACGATACAGGTCACGCCAGCGCTGCAGCGACTTGTCGAACTCCTGGTACGTGCGCTGGAAGACAGACTCGGCCCAGTGGTCAGAGTACCAAGGGGCATTCCGAGGTGTGAGTTCGTCAGCCAGCATGGAGAGGACACGCAAGCCCCGCGCATGCGCTCGGAGCTTGGCTTCAGGTTTATCGAGGTCAGCCGCCACGTCTTCCATGATGGGAAGTGCTTCAGGCTGATTCATGTCCAGCAGGTCGCGGACACTGTTACCGAGTCGCCGACCGGTTTCCGCGAGCCAAATGGCGTGCATGTGGCTCTTCACCAGTTCGAGGTTGGCGAGGTCCAGGGTCGGCGCATTCACCTGACCATGCACCATTCGAACCGGGTCACGGAAGTAGTACTGGTCGTGCGGGGATTGGCTTGCGCAGTAAGTGATGACCAAGGCCGGCTGACCCGCACGCCCGGCTCGACCGCTGCGCTGTGCATAATTCGCCGGGGTAGGCGGCACATTGCGCATGTAGACGGTGTTGAGCGAGGAGATATCGACGCCCAACTCCATCGTCGGGGAGCAGAACAGAACGGGCAGCCATTCAAGGTCGTTACCGTTCTTTTTGCGCCACTCCTCGCGGTCCTTTTCGGTGAAGCGGAATCGGGCTTCGCGTTCGAGACGGTCTTCCTGCTCAACTTGCGCAGTGTGTTCGCGAGCCTCGAACTCGAAGAGCTGGTGCACAGGGCTATCCAACAATCCGGCGATATTGCGGTACAGACCACGGAAGAACGCGTTGTCCTCGGCCTGGCGCTGGCTCTGACCATCGCCGAGTTGCCAGAGCAAGGCAGTGCCGTTGAGCTGCCAGCCGGTCAGGCCGACATCCGTCTCTTCCTTGCGGACCAGTCCGTACGACTCCGCAGCCTTGAGCAGAGCACCAACGACAGCGCCCCATGTCTGGTCGTTGATGGACTTGTAGAACGGATTGGCCCCGCCCCATGTGCTGCCATGGCGCAGGGTCCGCCCGAGCCGGGAACGACTGGAGCCGATGACCAGGAAGTCTTCAACCTGAAGGCGCCGACCCCGGCGGTCCGTTTCCTCTTTGGGTCGCGAGGTTACGAACCAGCGAGCTGCGACAGGCCGCTCGTCTTCTGTGAAGCCCCAAGGCTCGCGAAGGTTTGCGTAGCTTTGGGTGCGGAGCTGTTCGAGCTCCGTGCGGTCCAGGTAGCGCGTCGCGATACACAGCCCCTGCCGCATAAAGTCAAAGAGCTCGCGCAGAACCTTCGCGCGCTCTTCCGGGGTGGCCGATTGCAGGACCTGAGGTGCCTCTGCCCATTCGGACGCGTCCGCCGCGAGGTCTTCGAGGTCTTGGTAGCCGATGCGAACCAGGCCCAGTTGTTCCAAGTTCGGGTTGTTGAATCGCCAACCGCGACGCAAGTCGAAGTAAGTCCTGTAACCGAGGATGCTGCGCATGGCTTCTTGCACCTGCCTGCGCGTGTTGCCCTTGAGCTCGGGCTGTTGCATGTACTCGGCGCGAACCGCCGGGTCGTCACGATGAAAGCCCAACGCTTCAAAGACCGCGTTGCCGACCTCCCGCTCGGTCAGTAGATTGCCACTCGCCCGTTTAACGGCCGACAGCAGTGCCGAGCGCGTCAGCAGGACCTGCAAAAAGTCGTTGAAGTGTCCCGCTTGAAGCGCCGCATCCTGGCGATTGTCGGAAAAACCGAGCACCTTCTTGGCCTCGGCGGAGAGCTGCTGGTCTTGCTCATAGAGGTAGCGCAGGGCTGACAACGTCAGCATGGTGGTCGCCGAGCTGCGGCCTTCACCAGAGAGGGACGTCAGGCGAAGCGCGTCCTTGCCGGCAGAGTTATGCGAGACGCCGCATGCGAGGCAGAATCGGAACGAACCCGGGATGAACCACGCCTGCAAACCTTGCTCGTTCGTCACGACGCCATCTGGGCGAATCTTGAGCGACTGCGGCAAGAACTTGCGCTGGCCGGACTTGATTCGCCACTCACCATCGGCGCGTTCCTCTAGCCAGGACTCCGGGTAGCGTTCGAGGTTCTCGGGTTCCCAGATGTTCTTGCCGTCCGGCATCAGGAAACCGAACTTGACCTGCTCGTCCTCGTGCTGGCGCTCCTCGATGTTTCGCACGTCGAAGGTGCGCCCCTCGGGACCATCGGTATCCCAGACCGGGATGTACTCCTGACCGCAGTCGCGGCAGAAGTGGGTGTGATAGTAGCGGCGGTGGCGGCTCTCTTCGCCCGAGACAAACTGCTGGCCATCCAGGGTGATGGCACGACGCCCCTGCGCTTCGAGCGTCGTATAAACCTTGCCGCCACCCGCAATGAACTGGTGAAGCTTGAACGCGAACAGACTCTTCCCGGTCTTATCGGTGACGGCGTGGGCCCGAAGCATGAACTGCTGCAAATAGGCGAGAGACACTTCAAACGATTCACCCGAATCGCGCTGCAGGGCTTCGGCGGCCTGCGCAAGGGTTAGCGGTTTGGCCCGCCGCGGTTTGTCACCTTCATAGTTGAGCCCGAGCATGAGTTCGACCCACACCGACATCGGGTGTGCAGCCATCGCTTCGAAATCGAGATGGGTGGGCACGCCGGCGCGAATCGCTGCGCCGAGCTTGGGACGCACCGATTCAAGGGTCTCGGATTCCGGGGTGGTTCGCCTGAGAGTCTCGGTAATGACGTTGCGGTCGGCGATGCTCGTACCGAAGAGGCGACGCGCCACGTTGGCGACCACTGCGTTGCGCTCCATCTGGGTACCTTCGGACGCCATCGTGGCGGAGGTGCCGATGCAGATGAGGTCTTCGGCCAATGCCTCGCGCACCCGCCGCACCAGCAGCGCAACATCCGCCCCCTGACGACCGCGGTAGGTGTGCAGCTCATCAAGCACAAGGAACCGCAGTCCCTTGGCGTTTCGCATCACGGCCTTGTCGATGTCGTTCTGCCGCGTCATCAGCAGTTCGAGCATCATGAAGTTCGTGAGCAGGATGTCCGGCGGCGTCGCCGCCATCGCTTGGCGCTCTTCGTCGCTTTCCTGGCCGGTATAGCGGCCGAAGGTCACCGGGCAGGTTACGGGGTCCGAGCCCAGGAACTTCTTGAGTTCTTCAAGCTGCGAGTTCGCCAGCGCATTCATCGGATAGATAACGATGGCGCGAGTGCGTGGCGCGGGGTCGGCTTTCTTGGCTTTGAGACACGCATCCACGACAGGGATGAAGTAGCTCAGGGACTTGCCGGAGCCGGTTCCCGTCGTGAGCACATAGCTCTCACCGGCGAGCGCCAGACTGATGGCCTCTGCTTGGTGCTGGTGAAGGGGCAAGGGGACGCCCGCCGAACTCGCAGACTTACCGAGTCGGAAGATGTCCGCGCACTCCGGACTGAGCAAACCACTGGCCACGAGCTCATCCACCGTACCGCCCGAGCGGTAGGTCGGGTTTATCTGGATGAGCGGTTCGGGCCAGTACTTCTGGCTCTGGTATTCACGGTCAACATGCTGACGGATGTCGTCGGCCCGAATCCGCGTGAAGCTGCGGGTAAATTGCTCGTATTCGGTAACGACATGCGCGCGAAACTGAAATACGTCCATGGTCTCTATTCTTCTGAACGGCACGAATCCAACGTGAACACCTTTGCCATCACCAGCCCGTCTTCGCGCAGCGGGCTGGCGCTGGAGGCAATCGCCAAACGTAAGCGCAGCCGCCCTCCGAGGCATTGACGCGGGACAGTGTACCGCTTGGCGGCGCCGCCTGTTGCCGCATCAGCCCTTGAGAGCCCCAAATTGGGCAACCGCCGAACAAATCGTGGTCAAGGGTCTCCCTCGCATCGGTGACGCCCCGAGGGCAAACGCATTGCCCTCAGGGGAATTTCTTCAAAAAGGCTAAACCTCAGGGGCTATATCCGGGACCGAACAATTTCATGGATGTCCCAGCGATGACCACGACGCCCCCACCCCAACTGCTCAAGAAGACTGATGTCTGCGCGCGCCTGTCCATTTCCCCGCGTACGCTGGAAGGGATGGTGAACGAGCGCACGTTCCCACCCCCGGTCCGAATGGGACGGCATGTGTACTGGACCGAGAACGCGGTGTCCGCCTGGGTCACGCGCCTCTTCGGCGCGCAAGAAAACTGGCGCCCCCAGTAACCGGGCACTGCGCCATTGCCCCTCTCACCGTCGGCGCTCCGCTCAGCAGGGAGCCTCTGGACGTCGCAAAAGCGGATGACGCCGCCCGAGGGCGGCGCCGTCTTGATTGAATCAATCAGAACATCGAATTGAAGTCCTTGTCCCTCGGCGCGCACAGCATGCCCGAGGGCATCGCGTCCGGCAGCGCCACCGCCAACGGCGTCAGCCACAACGGCTCCGGCACCGCCTCCAGCACCCTCACACCGCGGCGAACCAGCCGTGACACGAGACGCCTCACCTCTTCAACGTGGCGCTCCGGGTCGAACGCCGGAACCGGCGGCATCGCCATCAGCGCCTCCACTGCCTCCATGCTCACCGGCACTTGCCACACGCTGGCGTCATCTCGGTCCGGATGCACGAGCACGAATGCAAGCGGTGCGCCGCCGATGAGCGCAAAACGCAGCGCCGCCGCGCGTGGCCCAAGGAGCGGCACGAGCGCACGCTGCTCCCAGTGTTCTACGCGGTGCGTGACGCACAGAAAGTGCAAACCTGCCGCCGAGCCCACCACGAGTTCCGTCACGCCCTCCGCGCGGCGCAGCCGCTGCGCGAGGAGCGGATGCACCACCGCGGCCGCCACCCACGAGGTCGGCAGACACTGAAGCTTCCAGGCGCACGACATCAACGTCGTCGCCTCGTGCGGCCCCACGAGCACGCCTGCCCGAAGCAAATCGCCATCGACGGCTGCAGCCAACCCATCGAGCCCCTCAAAGAGCGGCGCTTCCTGCTCTACTGCCTCTTTTTTGTCCATTTCAGCTTTGTCCTCAGATGCGCCCACATCGAACGCACCATGTCTAGCGAACAGCCGAAAATCGGGGTCCAGGTGCGGCTCGCAGGTCACGACGCGCCGCTTCCGCGACGCCGCGTGAGTGCGGACCTTTGGACGCACGTCAACGCGGTTGCAGGGCATCCCTTCTCCCGTCACCGCGCCGCCGGTAGACTGCTGCGGGTTTGCGCCCCGCGTCTTCTGGACCCTTTTCCTCCTTCCCGCTTGCCGCCATGCCCCTCGCACCGCGCCACCTCGCCCTCCCAAGCCGACTCAACGTCCAGCACGCGACGGAACACGGTCAAGCGCTGGTCCGCGTCATTGGAGGCGGTCTGTTCCTGCTACTACAAATCCTCTTGGCATTCGGCCTGAATGTGGACTTCGCCCGTGCCGCCATCGCGCCTGCCGTCCTCTACGCGGCGTTCGGCTATGTCTGGGCTTGGGTGGTGGCCTACGAGCACTTCAGTGGCACGCAACGACTCTGGATAACAACCTTGGCGGACCAGGCCATCTTTGCTTACGCCTTCGCAGCGGCCCCAGAGGGGTGGCAGTTGGCCATTTGGGCGCCGATTTTCGCCTCGATTGGCTATGGCCTGCGCTTTGGACCACGCGCTGCGCTGCGTGCGCAGGGGGTCGGCGTCCTATTTATCGGCGCCGCGATGAGTGCGACGCCCTATTGGCAGACCCACGCCACGACGGCGCTGGGTTTTATCGCGAGCCTGGTCCTGCTGCCGCAATATGCGATTCGTTTGGCGAACGCCATCGCGCAGGAACGCGAGCTCGCACAACAGCAAGCACGCGAATTCGAGGCCCTCACGCGCATGGACCCCCTGACCGGCGTTTTCAATCGCCAGGGGATTGCCCATTTTCTGCAAACGGAGTTGGCGCACCAACGGGCCGGCGCCCTCCTCTACGTGGACCTCGACGGCTTCAAGTCGGTCAACGATACGGCGGGCCATGCGGCTGGCGATGACATCCTGCGACGCGCGAGCGAGGCCATACAGTGTGCCGTGCGGGGCAGCGATGCACTGGCGCGGCTGGGCGGAGACGAATTTGCCATCGTCCTGCCCCATGCGAACGAGGAGGACGCGCGACGCGTCGGCGAGAAGGTGCTCGAAGCCATCGCAACCTGTCAGGTCGACGGATACCCCCAGTTGCGGCTGGGCGCGAGCATCGGGGTGGTTTCGTTCCCGCACCCCGAGGCTGCGTCCGCCGCGGCGCTGCTCGACGTAGCGGATGCGCGCATGTACGCCGCGAAGCGACGCGGCAAGAACCAGCTCTGCTGCGAGGCCCTGCCCTCAGCAGCGTTCGCGCCCCCCGCGGCGGCGAACGCCTGAAGGGCTCGCCTGAGCGCCGGCCGGGCTCGTCCTTCGGGTCACTCGCGGGCGCGTCGCCCAAAGTCGGCGCGAATGACGTTCCCCACCGTGTCTTCAAAAGACACCGCAGCGGCACGCGGCATGGCCTTCAGGGGCGCGCGCGCGACCGGCTCGGCGGCAGCGACTTGCGGCGCGGCGGCCAACGCCGGCGCCGCGTGCATCACCGCCACCACGTCACTGGCCTTCACGTTCACATAGCGTTCGAGCTGGGACATGGTCTTGTGGCCGGTGAGCGCCTTGACCAGAAAAACGTTGCCGGTCTTGAGCGCCATCCGGGTCGCGGCGGTGTGCCGCAAGTCATACAGACGCAGGTCCTCCAGGCCCGCCCGCTCGCAGGCCCGACGCCAGGCCGCGGCGAGCGCGTCATAGGTGAGCCGCACAATGCGCCCCTCGGGGGTAGGCGGGTTGAGCGCGGCGAGCGCCTGCAAGGCTTCGATGGCGCGTGGCGAGAGCGGGACGTCACGTTGGTCCGTCTTCGAGTCGGGCAGGTGCAAAATCCGCGCCTCCCAATTCACATCGCGCCAGCATGCATGCTCCAGGGGTTCGGACGTGCGCATCCCGGTCTCCACCAGCAGCGTGAGCGTAGGGCCCACCAGCTGGTTGCGGCAGGTCTGAATCGCCTCGTCCAGGCGGCGCTCTTCCTCCTGCGACATGACCCGGTCCCGCGCATTGTCGACTTTAGGCATGCGCAGCCCCACCGCCGGATTCTTGGCCGGCGCACTCCAGCACCAGACCTTCTTCACGTAATTGAAGAACCCGCGCAGCAACGCGCGCTCCAGCGCCACGGTCTCGGGCTGACGCACGCGTCGCAGCTCGTCCATCAGGGTTTGCACGTGATAGGGCTGCACGTCAGCCACCGGCATGCTGGCCAGTCGTGCGCGCAGCGCATCCGCCGCGGCGGTCTCCTGCGCCTGCTGACGCCGATGTGCAGCAAGTCCATTCGGTACGCGTCGCGGTGCCCGTGCCGGCTTGAGTTCAACCTGAAAGTGCTGACGCGCCTCCTGCACCTGCGCACCCGGCGCCGGCGCCTCGTCGTCGCTCGCCAATCGCGTCACCTTGAGTGTGGCCAGCCCCGCGGCCTCCAGATACTTGTTGAGGCGACGCGCCTCCTGCGCGGCCCCCTTCATGAAAGGCAGGCGTTCGAGCGCCATGTCCTGCAGCGCCTGTGCCACCGTCGTGCGCTGCGGCCCCAGGCCCTTGGGGCGGCCATGGTCGCGCAGCGGCGAGACCAGCGCCTCCATGGCGTCGCGGGCCGCGGTGCGGCTCTTCTGACCGGAGACGTAAAGGTCCTGTCCCATCACCCGGCGACGCATAGACCAGCCCGCGCCTTCGCGGAAGGGTTCAGCCACCTTAGCCATGGCTCACCTCCCGCGTCACGCGCCCTGCGGGCATGGCGAAAAGAGGCTCGGGTGCGCGCACCGTGCGCGAACAGAGGAAAGGGAGACGAGACCGCATGGCAACTCCTTGAATCATGGAGCTGCGTAAAGCAACGAAGATTTAGCCTCTTTGAGCCACTCGATGAAAAAAGTGGTGAGGCTTCAGATTCACGCCAAGGACACCTGCAAGGCCCTGTCCGGAGCGGACAAGCTCATGCACATCCGAGCGACGCCGGCACGGGATGCCGTGATTGCCAGAAGAGTGCCAGAAAAGCACGCTCACTAGCGAAAACGGCGGCCCCTTGCGCGGCCGCCGTTCTCACCGAACCCTTGTGCGACAAGGATTCCGAATTTGGTGGCCAGAGGCGGAATCGAACCACCGACACGCGGATTTTCAATCCGCTGCTCTACCAACTGAGCTATCTGGCCAAAGAGCTAGCCATTATAGCTACTGCTTTCGCGTTGTCAAACACTTCCCGCTACAGACGATCTGCACAACCTGACACGTCCCCCAAAAAGCCCCTCCGAAGAGGGGCCTGGAGTCGCGACACAATACAGATCAGTGGGCGGTCGCCTTGGCGGCGAGGATGCCGGTGTTCTGGCGTACGTAAAGTTCGTCCCACATATCCTCGGCGCGCTTGTCGCGGTACAGCAAGGACCCGAGGATCACCGCCAGGAAGCCGAGCGGCACCGAGATCAAGCCGGGGTTCTTCAGGTCGAACAGGGGTTTCTCAAGCCCGACCAGCGAGGTTTCCTGCCCCTCGACCTTCTTGAAGTCGTCATTCGCCTTCTTGAGCGCCTTCTCAAGCGCGGCCGTCTGCTTGGCTGCCTTCGTAACGGAGGCTTCATCGCCCGCGGCGACGAGCTTGGCGATCGCCTCGCGCTTGGCGGGTTCGCCGTCCACCACTTTCTGGGCTGCAGCACGAACCAGCTTCGGATAGGTCATGTTCGGGGAGACCATGACGAGCCCGATCGCAGCGATAGTGCCAACGATCATCCCCGCGACGATGCCGCCAGTGTTGCAACGCTTCCAGTAAAGCGTCATGAGCACGCAGGGGAAGTTGGCTGACGCGGCCACCGCAAACGCCAGCGCAACCAGGTGCGCCACGTTCTGCCCTTTGGCGGCAATGCCGATCACGATGGCGAGCGCGCCGACAAACACCGTGGCGATCCTTGCCGCACGCACCTGCTCGGCCTGACTGGCGTGGCCGCCCTTGACGACACCGACATAGAGGTCGTGCGCCACGGCGGAGGCAGCAGCCAGCACGAGGCCGGCGACCACCGCGACGATGGTGGCGAAGGCGACTGCCGCAACGAAGGCGAGCATGAAGTTGCCCAAGAAGCTGTCACCACCACCGCCGACGAACTGCGCGAGCAGCGGTGCCGCCATGTTGCCGCCGGCATCGACTGCCTTGATGGCATCCGGGCCGACCTTGATCGCCGAACCCATGCCGAGGAAGATCGTCAGCACGTAGAAGCCACCGATGATCGCCATGGCCCAGATCACCGACTTGCGGGCTTCCTGCGCCGTCGGCACGGTGAAGAAGCGCATCAGGATGTGCGGCAGGCCTGCGGTGCCGAAGACCAGCGCGATTCCGAGCGAGATCTGGTCGATCGGCGCCTTGAAGTAGAGGCCCGGCTCCAGGAAGCGTTGGCCAAGTTCAGCCGGCGACATGTTCTTGGCCGGATCGCCGAGCAAGGCGGCAACCTGCGCCTGCACCTTGGGGTCTGCTACCACGGCATCGAGGAAGCCGGGCAAGCTGAAGCCGTAAGGCGCCCAGACGAAAGCCACCAGGATCAGCGAGGCACACACCAGCAGCACGGCCTTGATGATCTGCACGTAGGTGGTCGCAACCATGCCGCCGAACAGCACGTAGGCGAGCATCAGCACGCCCACGGTGATGACCGACACTTCATAGTCGATGCCGATCAGGGTCTTCACCAGCACGCCACCACCAACCATCTGCGCGGTGAGGTAGAAGGTGGACACGGTGATGACCGAGATCGCGCCGACGATGCGCGTTTTCTTCGGATCATTGCGGTAAGCCAGGATGTCGGCCAGCGTGTACTTGCCGATGTTGCGGCAGGGTTCGGCGATCACCAGCAGCACGGTGATGTAGGCCACCAGCCAGCCGACCGAGTACATGAAGCCATCGTAACCATAAAGGCTGATCAGCCCCGCGATACCAAGGAAGGAGGCGGCGGAAAGATAGTCACCAGCAATCGCCCAGCCGTTCTGCAGGCCCGACACGCCACCGCCCGCCGTGTAGAAGTCCGACGCGGAGTGCACCCGCTTTGATGCCACGTAGGTGACGAACATCGTCAAGCCGATGATGGCGGCAAAAACGAGAAAGGTCAGCCAGCGCCATTCGGAACTGACGGCCCCCTGCGCGATCGCCGGGCCTGCGGCCAGCACTGCGGCCAGTCCCAGCGCACCGGGGAGTAGTTTTCTGCGCAATTCCATGGTTCAGCCCCCGATCCGCTCTGCGTCACGCACAAGTTCTTCCGCCATCGCGTCGAACTCCGTATTTGCCTTCTTCGAGTAGTAGAAGGCGATCCCCCACGCCACGATGAACTCGGACAATGCGAACAGCAGACCGACGTTGACCGGGCCGAAGACCTTGATCTTGAAGAGATCCTGAAAATACGCTGCGCCGACGGGCAGCAAGAAGTAGTAGGCGACCGAGAAGATCATCAGCCCCATGAGGAACGATGTCTTTTTCTTATGCAGTCGCTGAAACCGTGGGTCGGCATCGATTGCCGCCCAGTTGATCGCTTTGGTGCCCATTGCCCCCTCCTCCGTGAGTCACGCCTTTCCAGCGCGAAGCCGGAGCGTATGCCGCGAGCCTGACTCGGCGCTGACGGGGGGCTGACGGAAGGCTTACGAACGCGGGCGGACGATCGTCACGCTGCACGGCGCATCGTTGATCACCCGATCCGCCACCGGCGGAAGAATGTTGCGACCGACCAGATTGGGTGGCGGTGCACCGATCAGGATGTGATCAACCTGGTTGTTGCGCGCGTAGTCGAGCAGCCCGTCGGACGGATCGCCCGCCTCAAGCACATGGAAAGTGATGCGACCAGCCGGCAAGGCGATCGGCTCCGCCCAATGGCGCAGTTTGACGAGTAGCTGGAGGTGCTGCCGCGGCGCGCTGCTCGCCTCGTCCGCCGTCCCCATCACCGGCTGGGGGCGGGTGACGGTCACACACGCCACCCGCGCGGCCGGCATGGCGGCAGCAAACCGCTGCACGGCAAGGCGGATCGCCTGCTGGTGCTTCTCATTGGTGTAGGCGGTTGCCACCGCCACCATGATGATCGGCGCATCGCTGGCGCGCTCGGCCGGCGCCACGACCACCGTTGGTTCATAGCCGAGCCCGAACACCCACTTGCGCAGGCGCGTCATCACGCCCTGGCGTCGCGTCCAACGCCCGCGCGCGCTCACCTCCACCTGCTCGGCGTGCTGCAACTCGAAGGCCAGCTGCTTGGCACTGGCAAGGCGCTTCTCGACGTTGACTTCAAGGCAGCGGTAGATGGTTTCCTGCAGCGCTTCGGACAAGGCCGGCACCCGCGCGCGCGGCGGCACCGGGCTCGCGCGCAATCGCTTGCGCATGCCATTCGGCGTGGCCGGTGCGCCAAACGGGTAGTGCCCGGTTGCCAGCTCGTAAAGGATCACGCCAAGCGCGAACACGTCACTGCGCGCTTCATGGCGGATGCCCAAGACCTGCTCCGGCGAAATGTAGGGCGCCGACCCAAGCGGGCGACGAAACTCTTCGGCGAGCAGATCAGGCAGGTGTGCGTGCCGCGCCAAACCCAGATCGATCAGCACAGCGCTGCCGTCGGGCCGGATCATCACATTCGACGGTTTAAGGTCGAGATGAATCACCTCGCGCTCGTGCAGTTGCTGCACGGCCAGCGCCAGGGCAGCCCCCAAGCGCCGCACCTCGGGCTCGGCAAGCGGGCCGTTTTCCAGCATGGATGAGAGGGTTCTCCCCTCGATCAGCGCCATGACCAGGTAGGGGCTACGCTCCAGGTCACCAGCGCCGTAGAGGCGCGGCACCGGGCCGCCATCAAGCGCATCGAGCACCATCTGCTCAACTTCGAAACTGACCACCGTGGCGCCCGGCTCCCCCTGCCCAAGGCGGGGCACCTTCATGACCGCCGGGCCGGGCAGATCGTCGCGCGATACGCGATAGATCACCGCCATGCCGCCGGCGTAGAGCCGTTGCTCGATCCGGTAGCCGTCGATCTCGTTGCCCGGCTCCAGTTCGGTCGCCAGCATCAGGGCAGGCCCTCGATCTGCAGTGCGAAACGCTCCGGCAGGCCGGCACGGCGGATCTTCGCCGCCGCCGCCGCAACGTCATACGGCACGCGGTGATAAGTCAGCCTGGCCTTCGCGCGATCGAAGATGGCATACCAGGCGCCCGTCTTGCCATCGCGCGGCTGCCCGCATGATCCGACGATGCCCAGCCAACTGCGGTGCCGCCCGACCGGAAGGGCGACGCCCATGGTCGGCACAAAAGGAGAAAGGCGCCCGTCCGAGCCGACATAGTAGAGCGTCGGGTCGTGCACATGGCCGCTGAAGACGTAGCGGGAACCGGCCGCATCCAGACTGGCGCGCGCATCGGCCGCGCAGGAAACGTAGTCAAAACGTTCGGGGTGATTGGCGCTTGCATGCACCCAGGTGACATCGCCGTCGGACGCGATCAGGGGCAGGCCCGCAAGGTACTGGCGCTGCGCCATGCTCAAGCGCGGCAGGGTCCAGATGATCGCGGCATGGGCCTCGTCGTTCATCGGCTCATCACCGCGCCCCACCACGGCCGCGTCGTGGTTGCCCATCACCGAGGCCCGCACCGCAGCGCCCAGTGCGATGACGCGGTCAATCACCGCCGCGGGATCGGCGCCGTATCCAACCAGATCGCCGAGAAAAACATAACCATCAACGCCCTGGTCGCCCGCATGCGCGAGGCATGCATCCAGGGCCTCGATGTTGGCATGGACATCTGCGAGCAGCGCGAGCTTCACCGGGCCTCAGTGCCGGTTCATTTGTTGAGCAGCTTGATGACCAGCCAGAGCGCGATGCCGACTGCGGCAACCCCGCCAAAAATCATCAGGAGCTGGCTGCCCGAGACTTCCATTTCCCCGACCGCACCGGTCCCCGAATCCCCACCAGCTGCGCGTACTGCCAATGGCAACGCCAGGGCCAGCGTCATCGTCCCCTGCACTGCTCCGCGTACTGAAAGCGCTTTTGTCATACAGAACCCCCGTGAGTGCCGCCCGGCGTCGGCCAGGCGGCAGAAGCAGGGCGGCACCACAGGCCGCCCTGAAGCTGGATCAAGTGTGATGGATATCGCGATCCTTGGTCTCGGGCATGAAGAGCATGCCAATGACCGCCGTCATCACCGCGATGACAATCGGATACCACAGGCCGTAGTAGATGTCGCCGGTTGCCGCCACCATCGCGAAAGCCACCGTCGGCAGGAAGCCGCCGAACCAGCCATTGCCGATGTGATACGGCAGCGACATCGAGGTGTAGCGGATGCGCGCCGGGAAGAGTTCGACCAGCCAGGCCGCGATCGGGCCGTACACCATGGTCACGTAGATGACCAGGATGGTGAGCAGGAACAGCACCATCGGTACATTGGTCTTCTGCGGATCGGCCTTGTCCGGGTAGCCGGCCGCCTTGAGGGCTGCGCCGAGCTCCTTGTCGAACGCCTCTTTGCGTACCTTGGCTTCTTCCTTGGACAGCCCCGTCCCCTCGTAGGCGTTGACCACCGTGGCGCCGATCTTGATCTGCGCAACCGCGCCCGGCGCAGCGGCTTCGTTCGAGTACGGAATGTACTTCTTCGCGAGGCCACCCTTGGCGATGTCGCAAGAGCTGGTGAACTTGGCCTTACCCACCGGGTCGAACTGGAAGGAGCAGGCCTTCTCATCGGCCACCACCACCACCGGGTTGGCTGCCTGCGCGGCGAAGATATCCGGGTTGCCGTACTGGGTGAGCGCCTTGAAGATCGGGAAGTAGGTCAGCGCCGCCAGCACACAGCCCAGCATGATGATGGGCTTGCGGCCAATCTTGTCCGACAGCGCGCCGAAAATGATGAAGAACGGCGTGCCGATCGCCAGCGAGGCGGCAATCAGCAGGTTGGCGGTCATCGGGTCGATCTTCAGCGTTTGCAGCAGGAAGAACAGCGCGTAGAACTGGCCGGTGTACCAGACCACCGCCTGACCAGCGGTACCGCCAAAGAGCGAGAAGATCACGATCTTCAGGTTCTCCCAGCGGCCGAAGGATTCGGTCAGCGGTGCCTTGGACGACTTGCCCTCTTCCTTCATCTTCTTGAAGACCGGTGATTCGTTCAGCTGCAAACGGATGTACACCGAAACGATCAGCAGCAGCACCGAAATCAGGAAGGGAATCCGCCAACCCCAGGCTTCGAACTCGTCCTTGCCGAGCACCGTGCGGCAGGTGAGGATCACCAGCAGCGACAGGAACAGGCCCAGCGTGGCGGTCGTCTGGATGAACGATGTGAACAGGCCGCGCTTGCCCTTGGGCGCATGCTCGGCCACGTAGGTGGCCGCACCGCCGTACTCACCGCCAAGTGCCAGGCCCTGCAGCAATCGCAGCGTGATCAGAATGATCGGCGCCGCAACGCCGATCTGCGCGTAGGTGGGCAGCACCCCGACGATGGCGGTGGCAATGCCCATGATCAGGATCGTCACCAGGAAGGTGTACTTGCGACCGATCATGTCGCCCAGGCGCCCGAACACGATGGCACCGAACGGCCGCACGGCAAAACCGGCAGCGAACGCGAGCAAGGCAAAGATGAATGAAGTGGTCTCGTTCACGCCAGCGAAAAAGTGCTTCGCGATGATCGCGGCCAGCGAGCCGTAAAGATAGAAGTCGTACCACTCAAATACGGTGCCGAGCGATGAGGCAAAGATGACTTTGCGCTCCTCTCGCGTGATGCCGCGCGATGCCGGCTCCGCAGCCATGCTCCCAGTTTGTGCCATGTCTCCTCCGTTGTGATTGGTCTTTCAGCCGTTTCGCCTCGGATGGGCGGAATTGCGGCAGGCGCAGACTAGGCGGGGTGACTTACGGGTGGCTTACGCTGCAACGCACCATGCGCAGGCGGGATGCGGTGCCAGTTTCCGAGCCTATTCGAAGGCGGTGGGCGGGGCCATGACAGGCTCGCCGGCGCGCGGAAATTCGATCACGAATCGCGTGCCGCGCCGCTCGGGGCCGCTTTCAAGGCGGATCGTCGCCGCATGCAGATCGGCGATCTCGCGCACGATGGGCAAGCCTAGGCCGCTGCCCTCAACGCCGCTGCCCAGCACGCGGTAAAAGCGCTCGAACACACGCGCATGGTCTTCCGGCGGAATGCCGATGCCATCGTCCTGCACCCCCAGCACGGCCACCCGCGGCCGTTCGGCATCGTAGGCGGTGAACACGGTCACCTTGCCGCCTTGCGGGGTGTACTTGATGGCGTTGTCGATCAGATTCTTGAGCATTTCACGCAAGAGGATCGGTATGCCGTCGACCGCCAGTGGCCAGCCGGTGGTTTCGACCCCCAAGTCGATCTGCTTTGCCATCGCGCGCGGCACGAACTCGGTCGCCACCTCGCGCGCCAGCAACTCAAGATCGATCCGCTCAAGGCCACTCGGCCCATGCGAACTGGCCTCGGCACGCGCCAGCGCGAGCAGCTGGTTGATCAGGTGCGCCGCGCGTTGCGCGCCCAGATGGATGCGGCCAAGCGATTCATGCAACACCTGCGGGTCCGATTCCGACAAGGCCAGTTCGGTCTGCATCTTCAGCCCTGCAAGCGGCGTGCGCATCTGGTGCGCCGCATCGGCCACGAAGCGCTGCTGCGCCTGCAGGTTTTCGTCGAGCCGCGCCATCATGTCGTTGAAGGCCACGATCAGGGGCCGTACTTCCTCCGGCACGCTCATCGGCTCGATCGGCGAGAGATCCGCCGGGCGCCGCCGCCGGATCAAACCCTGCAAGCGGCTCAGGGGCGCGATGCCACGGGTGAGCCCCAGCCACACCAGCACCACGGTGGCGGGGATCACCAGAAACTGCGGCAACAGCACGCCGGTCACGATGCGGGAGGCAAGCGCCTCGCGCTTGTTACGCGTTTCGGCCACCTGCACGATTGCCTCGCCGGCTTGATCCGGCAGCAAGAAGCGCCGCCGCGCCACGCGCACCTCCTCGCCGGCGATCTCGACATCATCAAAGCGCAGCGGGCGCTCAGGCGCGTCGTCCGCCGCCTCCGGCTCCGGCGGCGGCAAGGGCAGTTCGGCATCGCCCACCACCACTTCACCGCGCGGCCCGATCACCTGGTAGTAGATGGCGTCCTCTTCGTCGGCGCGCAGCAGCGCGCGCGCGGGCGCCGGAAAGTTCACCGTCACCCGGCCGCCGGCATCCACCTGTATCAGGCGCGCGATGGCGGCAACGTTGGCTTCAAGGGCTCGGTCGTAAGGTTTGTCGGCGATGCCTTGCGCCACATGGTGGGTCGCAATGATCGAGATCGGCCAGAGGAAGAGCAGCGGCGCGAGCATCCAGTCGAGGATCTCGCCGAACAAGGAATACGGTGGGCGCCGGCTTCCCGCGCCAGCGCGGGGCGACCCGGCGCCGGGCCACCTAGGCAGCCGCATCCGGCTTTTCCAGGCAATAGCCCAGGCCACGCACCGTCGCAATCTTCAGGCCGGACGGTTCGAGCTTCTTGCGCAATCGGTGGACGTACACCTCGATTGCGTTATGCGACACCTCTTCGCCCCATCCGCACAGGTGATCGACCAGTTGCTCCTTGCTCACCAGGCGCCCCACGCGCAGCAGCAAGGTTTCCAGCACTCCGATCTCGCGCGCGGAGAGCTCCACGACCTGCCCGCCGACCATCACCACCCGATCCGCCTGGTCGTAACTGAGCGCGCCCATCGTGATGCAACGCCCCTGCCCGGTGCCACGGCGGGTCAGGGCGCGGGCGCGCGCTTCCAGTTCGGGCAAGGCGAAGGGTTTGGTCATGTAGTCGTCGGCACCAGCATCGAGGCCGCGAACGCGCTCCTCGATCGCATCCTGCGCAGTCAGGATCAGGACGGGCGTGGTGGACTTGCGTGCGCGCAAGCGCTTGAGCACCTCGATCCCCGGCAAGCGTGGCAAGCCCAGATCAAGCACCACCAGATCGTAGGTCTGGCTCGCAAGCGCCGCGTCGGCCTCGGTGCCGCTTGGCACATGATCGACCGCGAAGCCACCCCGCTTGAGGGCGCGGATGAGCGCGTCGGCGATGATCTCGTCGTCTTCTGCCAGAAGGATTCGCATGAGATGCTCCGAGAGCCGCGCCGGCAGGACGCCTGCGCCTCCTGGCCGAAGTGTAGCACCGGGCCCGCGGCCCCACTTCGCCGGGGGCGACGGCATGCTGCGCCGAAAAAAAGCCCCGTACTCGACGCACGGGGCCTCAGGAATGTTTGGCCACGTGAGGGCAGCCGTTTTCGATATTACTGTTGCAGCCACGCAAATCAAGCGGCTTTTCCGGGGGCGAATCGGAACAGCCTCGCAGCAAGCTGTCACCAGACAGGAAAATTGCTTGCAATTGTTAGGGCTAGCGCGGCGCCAATTGCATTTTGCATAGACGTCCGCGATCATTCCCCCATACGGAGGCGAATTGCATTTGTCGCATTCCCGCAACATCCGGGCGAACAATCACCGGCACATCGGCCACCCAGAGCCACCGCGCACGCAGGTTCTCGCCTGCTTGCGCAGATAGACACACCAGATCAGAGAGAGGCAAATGGAACAAAACATCTACATGAAAACCGCCGCCGGGCTTGCCGAAATCCAGGCCCGGCAGATGCGCCTGCATCCGCGCACCCGCTCACTGCTGGTGCTGATCGATGGCAAGCACAGCGTTGCCGAACTGCTGGACACCCTGGCCGGCATTGGCATTCGCGACAGCAGCTTCGATGAGCTCGCACAGCTTGGCCTGATCTCGCTGGCCGCCGGCAGCACACAGACGGCCAGCACCATGAGCGAAGCCGCAGGCGAAACAGCGGCCGCCGCGCCGCGCCTCAGCGCATCGCCCGACCCGTCCGAGCCTGAAGCCACCCACGAGACGAGCAGCGCGCATCAGCAAATGCGCGCCCTGTACGCCTTTTTCAATGACCACATCCGTGATGCCCTCGGCTTGCGCGGCTTCATGATGCAGTTGCAGGTCGAAAAGGCCGAATCGATTGCCGACTATCATGCGATTCGCGATCAATTCCTGAGCGCCGTCAGGAAGTCAAAAGGTGAAATGGCGGCAGCGGCCCTTCAGGTCAAGGTAGACCGCCTGCTCGGCGCAAGCGCCTGAACGCCGCCCCGCGCCAAGCGGCCCCAAAAAAAGAAACCCCGCCGAAGCGGGGTTTCTTCATTCAGCCTTTCGGATGAACCGGGGCAATTACATGCCCATGTCCATGCCGCCCATGCCGCCCATGCCACCCGGCATGCCGCCGGCCGGCTTGTCTTCAGCCAGTTCGGCAACCATTGCATCGGTGGTCAGGATCAGCGAGGCAACCGAAGCGGCGTTCTGCAGCGCGGTGCGGGTGACCTTGGCCGGATCCAGCACGCCCAGCTCAACCAGGTCACCGTAGGTGCCGTTCGAGGCGTTGTAGCCGAAGTTGCCCGAACCTTCCAGCACCTTGGCGATCACGACCGAGGGCTCGTCGCCAGCGTTCGCAACGATCTGACGCAGCGGCTCTTCGATCGCGCGCAGCACGATCTTGATGCCGGCGTTCTGCTCGTCGTTGTCGCCCTTCAGATCCTTGATCGCAGCACGGGCGCGCAGCAGCGCCACGCCACCGCCGGCAACCACGCCTTCTTCAACGGCGGCACGGGTTGCGTGCAGCGCGTCTTCGACGCGGGCCTTCTTTTCCTTCATTTCGACTTCGGTCGCAGCGCCAACCTTGATCACTGCAACACCGCCGGCCAACTTGGCCTTGCGCTCTTGCAGCTTTTCCTTGTCGTAGTCGCTGGTCGCGGTTTCGATCAGGGCGTCGATCTGGGCCACGCGCGCCTGAATGGTTTCAGCCTTGCCGTTGCCGTCGATGATGGTGGTGTTTTCCTTCTCGACTTCGATGCGCTTGGCTTGGCCCAGGTCGGCCAAGGTGGCCTTCTCGAGCGTCAGGCCGACTTCCTCGGCGATCACGGTACCGCCGGTCAGGATGGCGATGTCTTCGAGCATGGCCTTGCGACGGTCGCCAAAGCCCGGGGCCTTGACGGCAACAGTCTTCAGGATGCCGCGGATGTTGTTCACCACCAGGGTCGCCAGGGCTTCGCCTTCGACGTCTTCAGCGATGATCAGCAGCGGACGGCCGGCCTTCGCTACTTGCTCCAGCACCGGCAGCAGGTCGCGGATGTTCGAGATCTTCTTGTCGAACAGCAGCACGAAGGGGTTGTCCAGCGCGGCGATCTGACGCTCCTGGTTGTTGATGAAGTACGGCGACAGGTAGCCGCGGTCGAACTGCATGCCTTCAACGACATCCAGCTCGTTGTCGAGCGACTTGCCGTCTTCGACGGTGATCACGCCGGCCTTGCCGACCTTGTCCATCGCGCTGGCGATGATGTCGCCGATCGAGCTGTCGGAGTTGGCCGAGATCGAACCGACCTGGGCGATTTCCTTCGAGGTGGTGGTCGGCTTGGCAGCCTTCTTCACTTCGGCGACCAGAGCGGTCACAGCCTTGTCGATGCCGCGCTTGAGGTCCATCGGGTTGTGGCCCGACACGACCAGCTTCATGCCTTCGCGAACGATGGCCTGGGCCAGCACGGTCGCGGTGGTGGTGCCGTCACCGGCGTTGTCCGAGGTCTTGGAAGCAACTTCCTTGACCATCTGCGCGCCCATGTTCTCGAACTTGTCCTTCAGTTCGATTTCCTTGGCGACCGAAACGCCGTCCTTGGTCACGGTCGGGGCGCCGAAGGAGCGCTCGAGCACCACGTTGCGGCCCTTCGGGCCGAGGGTCACCTTGACCGCATTGGCCAGGATGTTGACGCCATTGACGATCTTGACGCGTGCGTCGTCACCGAACAGAACTTGCTTTGAAGCCATTGTGTAACTCCTGAAATCTCTGGAATGTCAGACCGGAATGCGAGAGGCTCAGGCCTCGACCACACCCAGGATGTCTTCTTCGCGCATGACCAGCACTTCCTGGCCATCAACCTTGACGGTCTGGCCGGCGTACTTGCCGAACAGCACGCGATCGCCCACCTTCAGATCAACGCGGCGCACTTCACCGTTGTCCAGGAACTTGCCCGGGCCAACAGCCAGCACTTCACCCTGATCAGGCTTTTCGCCAGCCGAATCAGGAATCACGATGCCGGAAGCGGTGGTGCGCTCGGCTTCGATGCGCTTGACGATCACACGGTCGTGCAAAGGACGGATCTTCATCAGGTCACTCCTCGTACGTAGTACGTTTTCAATGAGACGAGCCGGAAAGCCGGCCCGATAAAATGCAAATGCGGCGGGATGAGGAGCAGCGAAACGCTGTTAGCACTCACCCCCGACGAGTGCTAATAATAGGTGCGGCACACTGCGTTTTCAAGTCACGGCCGGGAAAATTGTCGCGAGCCCGCCGGCTTGTCGGCTTTGCGACGTAGCGTGCGCCCACCGATGCGGGCTGCCCCGGGAACACGGCGCGCCCTGCCGCCGCAAGCCTTTGCGGCCACGGCGGCAACGCGTCGCAGGCCGCGCCCGGCCCCTGGCACCGCTCTTGCACCACCGTGCTTGTCACCCGACGAGCACGGACATGGCCCGCCCCCCGATCATCAATGACACCACGCTGCGCGACGGCGAACAGACCGCCGGCGTCGCCTTCAGCCTCGCCGAGAAGCTCGAGATTGCGCAGCGGCTCGATGCGCTGGGCGTGCCGGAGATGGAAATCGGCATCCCCGCGATGGGCGAGGCCGAACGCGCCAGCATCCGCGCCATCGCCGCGCTCGGGCTGCGCGCCCGCCTGATGGTCTGGGCGCGCCTGAAGGCCGCGGACATTGCCGCCGCAGCCGGGCTGGGCGCCCACCTGATCGACATCTCCGCCCCCGCTTCGGACCAGCACCTGCGCGGCAAGCTGGGCAAGGGGCGCGACTGGCTGCTGGACGAAGTGACCCAGCGCGTGGCGCAAGCCCGTGCGCTGGGCCTGGAAGTTGCCGTGGGGCTGGAAGACGCCTCACGCGCCGACCCCGCCTTCCTCAAGCAGATTGCCGCCACCGCGCAACAAGCCGGCGCCCGCCGCCTGCGCTTTGCCGACACGCTGGGCGTGATGGAACCCTTCGGCGTGACGCGTGCGATCCGCGCGCTGCGGCGCAGCTGCACGCTGGAGATCGAAATGCATGCCCACAACGATCTGGGCATGGCCACCGCCAACACCCTCGCGGCCGTGCGTGCCGGCGCCACCCATGTCAACACCACGGTGAACGGGCTCGGCGAACGCGCCGGCAACGCCGCGCTTGAAGAAGTGGTGCTCGGCCTGCGCCAGTGCTACGGCATCGAAAGCGGCATCGACTTGCAGGATTTTCCCGCGCTGGCCGAGCGCGTGGCGCAGGCATCCGGCCGCCCGATACCGCCGCAGAAGAGCATCACTGGTGCAAACGTGTTCACCCACGAGTCCGGCATCCATGTCGACGGCCTGCTCAAGGACCCGGCCAACTACCAGGGCTTCGACCCCGCCGTGGTGGGTCGCCGCCACCGGATCGTGCTGGGCAAGCACTCAGGCACCGGCGCGGTGAAGTCCGTCTTCTCTGGCCTCGGGCACCGACTCGGCGATCACGAAGCAAGCGCCCTGCTCGGCCAGGTACGGCGATTTGTCAGCCTCGAAAAGCGCACGCCGGACGATCTCGACCTGATGCGCTTGTTCCACGGGCTCAAGCACGAGCCTTCCCACTGAACCGCAAAGCGAGGCCTACCATGCGCACGCCCTCTGAAGCCCTGGCCGCCGAACTGGCCGAACTCGAATCGATCGAGGACTTCCTGGTCTACTTCGGCATTGCCTACGATCCGGCCGTGGTGCAAGTCAATCGCCTGCACATCCTGCAGCGCTTTCATGATTACCTGCGCACCGCCGATGAGCCGCCGGACTACCAGCAATGGCATGAGCGACTGGCGCGCGCCTACGACGACTTCGTCCGTTCCGACGCCCTCACCGAAGGCGTTTTCCGCGTCTTCAAGCGCGCACGCGGCATCTCGACCGTGCAGCTGTCGTCCATCTGCCGGGCACGCTGATGCAACCCATCTACGAACTGGGCGACGCGGTGCGCGTGGTGCGCAACGTGCGCGACGACGGCACCTACCCCGGCAGCGCGCGCGGTGATCTGCTGGTGCGGCGGGGTAGCGTCGGTCATGTGGTGGACATCGGCAGCTTCCTGATGGATCAGGTGATCTACTCGGTGCACTTCCTCGCCAACAACCGGATCGTGGGTTGCCGCGAGGAAGAACTGATCGGCGCCGACGAAGCCTGGGCCGAATCAAAGTTTGAAACCCGCGAGCGCGTCTGCAACCTGCGCCCGCTCGCACTCGGCGGCATCATCCGCGTGCCCGCCGGCTCCGAGGGCGAAGTGCTCAAGGTGCTGCGCGAGCAGGCCGACGACATTGCCTACCATGTCCACTTCGATGCCCTGCCCGGCCACACCCTGCAGGTGCGCGAAGCCGCGCTGGAGGCGGCGCCGCGAACCACGATGGAGCGCTTGCATGTCTGAACCGCCGGCCGTCGCCCATGCGCCCTCGCGCTACCTGACGATCAAACACGCGCAGGCCCTGTTTGAGATGGCGCCCGAATCCTTGTCGGCCGAACAGCGGCAACGGGTGGACGAGATCGTCGCGCGGCAGCGTGCGATCGAACAACGCGTGCTCGCCAGCCCCGAAGCGCAACAGGTGCGCGTGACCGAAGCGACCATCGATGCCGGCGTTGCCGAAGTGATGTCGCGCTTTTCCACCGAGGCCGACTTCGTCTGCACGCTTGCCGCCCAGGGGCTCACGCTGGCAACGCTGCGCGAAGAGCTGGCGCGCGACATCAAGGTCGAAGCGGTGCTCGAAGCGGTGTCGGCCAGCCTGCCGGCCGTCACCCGGCAAGACGTCGAGATCTTCTACCGCCTCCACGCCGATCGCTTCCAGACGCCCGAGCGGCGCACCGTCCGCCACATCCTCATCACCATCAACGACACGCTGTCCGGCAACGATCGCAGCGCCGCGCGCGCACGCATCGACCAGATCCGCGCCACCTGCAGCAAAGACCCGGAGCAGTTCGCGAACCAGGCACTGCGCCACTCCGAATGCCCCACCGCGATGCAGGGCGGGCTGCTCGGCCCGGTGCCGCGCGGCCAGCTCTTCCCCACCCTGGATGCCGCGCTGTTTACGATGCGCGTCGGCGAGCTATCGGCCGTGCTCGAATCGCCGATGGGCTTCCACATCCTGCGCTGCGATCACATCCACCCCGGCGGCCGCATTCCACTGGCCAAGGTGCAGGACAAGATCCACGCGCAGATCCAGGGCACCCGCCGCGCCAACCACCAGCGGGCCTGGCTCAAGCAGTTGCTGCACAAGCGCTGAGCAAAGCCTGCCAAGTACGCGCCTGCCGGCGGCGTAAGATGCGCGAACCGATCCGGGTGCGCCTTGTCCATCCCCGGTCGTCATTTCCCATCCAGTGCAGCCATGAATCAAACCCAATTCCGGCGCATCGCCGCCGCCTACTCGCTCACCGTTGTCGCCGCCGTGCTCATGCTCGCCACCGGCATCGGCGGCATGCTGCCGGTGCTGATGCTGATCGGCGTCGTGATCGGCGCACTGCATCTTTGCTTCACCGCATTCGAGTTCAGCGATGTCTTCGGCGGCAGCGGCCGGCGTGAAGTGATTCCGCCCGAGCCCGACTACGTGCGTACCCGCAAGGCCGACGACCCGGAGGCCTGAGCTCCGCACCCCGGCGCGGTGCGCGTCAGCGGCACGTGGCCGCCCCCGCCCTTGATCCAGCGCAGCATGCACGGCGATGCGGCGGGGCTAACCTGATCTGATCCGCACCCAAGCCAAGGGAGACACCATGAGCCGTTCACTCAAACCCATGATCGTGATGCTGGCGCTGATCGGCACCAGCAGCGCAATCGCCCAGACCTACGTGTATCCGGCCAAAGGGCAATCCGCCGAACAACAGCAGAAAGACGTGGCGGAATGCCAGGCGTGGGCCAAGCAACAGACCGGCTTTGACCCGGCCAAGCCGGTTGCTGCGGCGCCGGCCCCTGCCCCCGCGCCATCCGGCGGGCGGGTGCGCGGTGCCGCCGCCGGTGCCACCGTGGCGGCCATCACCGATAACGATGTCGGCGATGCGGCGGCGGTAGGCGCCGTGGTGGGCGCATCCGCGCAACGCCGCGATCGCCGCCAGGCGGCATCGCAACAGCAGGCGGCGGCCTCACAGCAACAAGCGGCGGGGCAGGCCAACTATGCCAAGGCGCAGGGCGCCTGCCTTGAAGGCCGTGGCTACACGGTGAAGTAAGCCACTGCGGCAAGCGCCGCAACACCGCCCGACAGCCGGGGGCTGAACGCCTTGCGCGCTCAGCCTTCGTCGTTTTCCAGCTCGAAGCCAGGCCGGCGCGGCACCGTCATCGGATCACACTGAATGGGGCGGTAGATCTCGACCCGGTCTCCCGCACGCAGCGCAGCATCAAGCTTCACCGCTTTGCCGAAAATGCCGACCCGCTGCGAAGCCAGGTCGATATGCGGAAACTGTGCGTAGATGCCGGACAGTTCGATCGCATCCTTGACGCTGGTGCCTTCCGGCACCTCGATGTTGTGCCAGGCCTGACGCCCCTTCTCGGTGTAGGCGACGGCGACTTTCAGTGTGCTCATGTTTGTCTCCCTCAAGCACTGCATGCCGATTGAGCCGGGCCACCTGCACAGGCACGGCGTGAGATGCGCTGTTCGATCAGGCGCCGCCCGGCGAGCAGGAAGCCGAGGACGAGAAAGCCGCCGGGCGGCAGGATCATCATCAGTACGCCGGTGTAGCCGGGCAGCACGGTCACTTCCATGAACGAGAAGGCCGGGCCGAGCAGGAGGCTCGCCTGCGAGAACAAGGTGCCGGCGCCCAGCAGTTCGCGCACCAGGCCCATCAGCGTGAGGGCGAAGGTAAAGCCCAGCCCCATCGCCAGCCCATCCACCGCCGACGCCAGCACCCCGTTCTTCGAGGCGAAGGCTTCGGCACGGCCGAGGATCGCGCAGTTCACCACGATCAGCGCAATGAACAGGCCGAGCACCTTGTGCAGGCCGTGCAGCCACGCGTTGAGCGACATATCCACCAGCGTCACCAGGGTGGCGATGACAACGATGAAGACCGGAATCCGCACCTGGCTGCTGACGAAGTCGCGGATGCTCGCGATCAACATGTTCGAGACCACCAGCACCGCCGTCGTCGCCAGGCCCATGCCCAGCCCGTTGGTGCCGGAGGTGGTGACCGCCATCGTCGGGCACATCGCGAGCAACTGCACGAAGACGACGTTCTGATCCCACAAACCGTCGCGCCACAGGCGCCCCATCGAATCGGTACTCATCGTGCAGCCTCCGAGATTTCTGCCTGGTGCGCGGCGTAGAACTGCAGGCCTTCACGCACCGCCTTCACCACCGCCCGCGGCGTGATCGTGGCGCCAGCGAACTGATCGAACACGCCACCGTCTTTCTTCACTGCCCAACTTGCCAGGGGCATGCCGGCGAGCGACTTTTGCTCGAAGGCGTGAATCCAGTCGGACTTGGCCGCTTCGATCTTGTCGCCCAGGCCCGGTGTTTCGCTATGCCGCAGCACCCGCACGCCGGTTACCGCGCCCGCCGGGTCAACCCCCAGCAGGATCACGATATCGCCGGCGTAGCCGCGGGCGCGGTACTCGAACACCGCGGCGCTGAACTGGCCCGCCTTGCGGCCGCGGTACACATTCACCTTGCGCCCGCCGGTGTCGGCCACCTCCAGCGCATCGGCCAGCAGATCGTTGTCGGCCATGCCCTCGGGCAAAACCTGGGTGAGCGACTGTTTCAGATCATCCTGCGCGGCTTGCTCGATGGCCGACACGGTTGCGCGGTTTGCCAGCACCAGCGCGGCGCTGGTGAGGAAGGTGCTGAGCGCCAGCAAGCCGCCCTGGTAGACGATGCGTTCGCGCCACAAGGCCAGATCCATATCAGTTCTCCTTGCGCGGCGCGATCGGTTGCCCGCGCCAGTTGCGGCCATACACCCGCGGTTTGATCGCACGGTCAATCACCGGCGTCAGTGCGTTCATCAGCAGCACCGCGAAGGCCACGCCTTCGGGGTAGCCGCCGTAGGTGCGGATCACCCAGGTCAGCAGCCCGCAACCGGCGCCGAACACCAGTTGCCCGCCGCGCGACGAGGGCGAGGTCACGTAGTCGGTGGCGATGAAGAAGGCGCCCAGCATCGCGCCGCCAGACAGCACATGCGCCCCCGCATCGAGATAGCGCGCCGGGTTCACCGCATGGCCGATCGCCGCTGGGATCGCAATCGCCAGCAACATGCTGACCGGGATATGCCAGGTGATCAGGCCCATCAACATCATTGCGATGCCGCCAGCGGCGATCAGCAGCACCGCGGTTTCACCCAGGCTGCCGGGGCGCATGCCGGACCACGACACCGGCAGGCCATTGGCAAAGGTCTGAAGCAGCGAGACGCCACGCGACAACTCGGTCTTGGCCTGACCCAGCAAAGACGCGCTGGTGTAGGCATCGGGCACGCTGCCGCCAAAGGTGAGCTGCAGCGATTCGAGCCAGCCCGGCGCTTGCGCACCTGTAAGACCGATCGGCGCCACCCAGCCGGTCATCACCACCGGGAAGGACACCAGCAGCGCCACCCGCGCCACCATCGCCGGATTGAAGAGGTTGCAACCGATGCCGCCAAACACCTGCTTGCCGATCACGGTGGCGAAGAGCCCGCCGATCACACCCAGCCACCAAGGCGCCCAGGGCGGCAGCGATACCGCCAGCAACCAGCCGGTCAGCAGCGCCGAGCCGTCCAACAGCGTCGGCACGACCGGCTTGGCCATCAGCCGCAGGCACAGCGCCTCGCCGGCCAGTGCGGCCAGCACGGTCACCAGCCACAGGTTGAAAGCGGGCCAGCCGAAGTACCAGAAGCCGCAGGCAGTCGCCGGCGCGAGCGCCAGCATCACCTTGAGCATCACATGGCTGACGCTGCCCAGTTGGCCGGCGTGCGGCGAGGCCGCCACCGATGGCAGGGCGGAAGAAGCAAGCATGTTCATGAGGGCATCTCCTGGCCGCCGGGTGCAGCAGCAGAGGCTTGCTGTGCGGCGCGGGCGGCCTTGCGTTTGGCGGCCGCTTCGGCGCGCTCGCGGGCATCGCGTTCAAGCCGTTCGCGGCGCGCGTCGGCCAGCTCGCGGGTGAGTGCATTGCGCTTCTTTTGCTGCGCACGCGCCCACAGCGTCCCCTTGGCATGCTGGAAGGATTGCACCAGCGGCAGGTTGGAGGGGCAGACATACGCGCAGCAACCACAGGCGAGGCAATCATCGAGTTGCAGGCTGGCGGCGCCGTCGTAGTCGCCGGCGCGCACTCGCGCCGCAATCTCGAGCGGCTGCAGGCCCATCGGGCAGGCCTTGACGCACGAGCCGCAGCGAATGCAGGCCGAAGGCGCAGGCCGAGCGATCTCGGCGGCGGTCAGCGCGAGCACGCCGCCGCAGGCTTTGACGGTAGGAACCTGCGCGTGCGGCAGGGCAAGGCCCATCATCGGCCCGCCCATCACCAGGCGGGCGGGCGCTTCCTTGAGGCCGACGAAGGCGAGCAGGTCTTCGACCAGCACACCGACCGGCGCCAACACGTTGCCGGGCGCGGCGACTGCCCCGCCGTTGACCGTGACGATACGGCGGTAGAGCGCCTCACCATGGCGCAGCGCGCGATGGATCGCGGCGCAGGTGCTGACGTTGTTCACCAGCACGCCGATGCTTGCCGTGCGTGCGCCGGCGGGCACCTGCTTGCCGGTGAGCACCTCCACCAGTTGGCGGTCAGAGCCCATCGGGTAGCGCGCCGGCACCGGGCAGATGCGGATCGCGGCGAAGGCGCGCGCGGCCTCACGCATGGCGGCAATCGCCTCGGGCTTGTTGTCCTCGATGCCGACCAGCGCGGTACGCGCGCCGACGGCATGCATCAGGATGCGCACGCCGTCGATCACGTCGTCGGCGCGGTGGCGCATCACGCTGTCGTCGCTCGACAGGTAGGGCTCGCACTCGCCGCCGTTGATCACCAGGGTCTGCACTTCGAGCTTGCGGCCCAGTTGCGCCTTGGGCGCCGACGGGAAGGTTGCGCCACCAAGCCCGACGATGCCGGCATCGGCGATTCGGCGCGTGACTTCCGCCGGCTCAAGCGCGAGCGGGTCGTCGACACCGGCCGCCTCCAGCGCGCGGTCTTCCCCGTCGAGCGTGATCGTGATCGCGTCGAACGGCAGGCCGGATGGATGCGGCGCCGTGACCGGGCCGATTGCCGTGACCACACCGGACGATGGCGCATGCACCGGCGCCGACACGGCCCCCTGCGCAGCGGCGATCAGCTGGCCACGCAGTACGCTGTCACCCACTGCAACCACCGGTTTCGCCGGGGCGCCCACATGCTGCAGCAGCGGCACACACAGCTTTGCCGGCAGCGGCATCACGCGCAGCGGCGTATCGGCGGCCGGGCGCTTGTGATCGTCGTGCGGATGCACGCCCCAGCGGCCACCGTTGAGTCTTTCGAGAATGCCCATGCGGCAGCTCCTCAGGCGAAGCTGGGCGAGGCCCAGTTCCAGTCCTGCAAGGTCTGCGGCAGCGGGCGCAGTCCGATCGCCCCGGTGGGGCACTCCGTCACACAGGCGCCGCAGCCGGTGCAGGCCTGGTGCAGCACACCGTGGATCTGCTTGCTGGCGCCGACGATGGCATCGGTGGGGCAGCCCTTGAGGCAGCGCGCGCAGCCGATGCAGATGTCTTCCTGCACCTCGGCGATCTTGGGCCCCTGATCAGCCAGGCCACCCAGATCGAGTGTCAGCCCCAGCTTGGCGGCAATCGCTTGTGCCAGGGGCGCGCCGCCGCCGGGGCAAACCGTTGCCGGCGCAGCGCCGGCCACCAGCGCGTCGGCCGCGGCACCACAGCCCGCCAGCCCGCATTGGCCACAGTTGGTGCCGGGCATCATCGCGGCGATTTCGGCCGCTACCTCGTTGCCTTCCACCGCAAACACGCGGGCGGCGTAACCGAGCATCAAGCCCAGCATCAGGCCCAGCAAAGTCAGGATCACAACAGGCACAAGCATCATGGCCTCCTAGCTGAAGTTGAGTCCGGCAAAACCCATGAAGGCGAGCGAGAGCAGGCCGGCCAGAATGAAGCTCACTGGTGCCCCATCCAGCGCCGCCGGCACACGCACCAGCGCAAGCCGCTCGCGCAGCCCGGCAAACATCAGCATCGCGAGCGTGAAGCCGAGCGCCGATCCGAATCCGTACACCACGCTCTTGAGGAAGCTGCCGCCCTCTTGCACGGTGAGCAGCGCAAGACCGAGCACCGCGCAGTTGGTGGTGATCAGCGGCAAGAAGATGCCGAGCGACTGATACAGCGCCGGCATCGATTTCTTGATCACCGCTTCGATGAACTGCACCGTCGCGGCGATCACGACGATGAAGGTGAGGATGCGCAGGAACTGCAGCCCGAGCGGGGCGAGCACGAAGTAATCGAGCACCCAGCTCGCGGCGACCGCAACGGTGATGACAAAGGTGGTGGCGAGCCCCATGCCGAAGGCGCTGTCCATGCTTTTGGACACGCCCATGAAGGGGCACAGGCCGAGGAACTTGCTCATCACCACGTTGTTCACCAGCGCGGTGCTGACCAGCAGGATCAGGTATTCGCTCATGTCGGTTGAAACCTCCTGCACCCGACTTTGCAGAGAGCGTGCCAAGGCCGGCCGCGAGCACCGAGGCTGTGCAAGAACGCCCCGCAAAGCGGCATGCCGCCACGCTTTGTGAGGAACCCGACAGCGCCGCGATGGCGCATTTCCCCCTGTCACGGATGCGACAAGCCGACAAACGATGTGACAAAGCGGCCGCCATGCCACCCGCGTTTGACCCTGCTCAACGAAGGGGTGCTTGCGCGCGTTTGCGGCACGCTTACTGCATGGTTCGCCGCAGACTCACCGCCAGGGCGTGCCATGCCAGAAACGAAGAAGCCAGCAAGCAGGAAGTCCGCATCCCCCACCCCCCGCGCACAGGTGGATGCCACGCTGTTCCGCGCCGCCGTGGAGCAGGCGGACATCGCGATTTCCATCTCGGACCCGCGCGCGCACATCGAGTATGTGAACCCCGCGTTCACGCGGGTCAGCGGTTACCTGCCCGCCGACGCACTGGGCGAAAAGCAGTCGATCCTCTCCAGCCACACCACGCCGCCCGAGGTCTACAAGGCGATGTGGCACACCATCACCGGCAAGCAGACCTGGAGCGGCAGGCTGGTCAATCGCCGCAAGGACGGCAGCCCCTACCTCGCCGACCTGACCGTGACGCCGGTGCTCGACGAAGCCGGGCAGATCAGCCACTACCTGGGCCTGCATCGCGACATCACCGCGCTGCACAAGCTCGAATGCGCGGTGCGCAACCAGAAGGCGCTGATCGAATCGGTGGTGGACAGCGCGCCGCTGGTGCTGGCCCTGCTCAACCTGGAAGACCGCGTCGTGCTCGACAACCTCGCCTACAAGGCGCTGATGTCGGACCTGGGCATGACCGAGCCGGCCAAGGTGCTGCTGGACGCGATCCGCAACGAACTGGGCAACGGCTTTGGCGCCTTCACCCCGGGCAGCCACGCATTCCTCGATCGGCAAGTACGGCTCGATCGCCCGCACTGGCGATCGCCGCGCTGGTACAACTGCTCGGCGGTGTGGGTTTCCGCCGCAAGCGACAAGGCCGACGCGTTCTACAACAGCGAGGGCGAGCCGATGCTGCTGCTGGTGGCCACCGATATCAGCCGCCAGATCCAGGAACAGGAGAAAGCCCGCATCGCCGCCTTGCAGGCTGTGATGGCCGAGGAGAACCGCCAGCAAGCGCTGCGCGAAAGCCTCTCGGCTGCGGTGTACCAGATGGAAGGGCCGCTCAACGTGCTCGGCTCGGTCGTCACGATGATGGGCAGGCGTGGCTGCGATCCGGCGCAGGCAGCCCTGGCTGAAGCGCTCAAGGCCGGGCAGGCGGCACTCGAAACCCTGCGCACCGCGATCCCGGCGCGCGCGCCCGAGATGTCCACCGCGGTCAACCTCAACGAAGTGGTGCGCGACGTCCTCGATCTTTCATCCGGGCGCCTGCTGGCGGCAGGCGTTTCGGTGAGCTGGAAGCCGCAGATGGTGTTGCCCAATATCCAGGGGGCGCCCACTCGCCTGCGCGGCTTGCTCAAGGCCCTGGTGGACAACGCGATCGAGTCGATGAATGTGAAGGGCTGGCGCCAGCGCGAACTGGCGATCACCACGATCAGCCTTGGCGACAGCGTGGAAATCTCGGTGGTCGATAGCGGCCCCGGGCTGGCGCCCGAACTGCGCCTCAAAGCCTTTGAGCCCTTCTTCAGCACCAAGAAGGCGCAGGGCAATCATCTGGGCACCGGGCTGCCCGCCGCACAGCAGGTGGCGGTGGATCATGGCGGCTGCATCGAACTGAACCCCGCCCCCGAAACCGGCTGCATTGCCCGTGTGGTGCTGCCGCTGCAACACGGCGCAGGCATCAGCGCCGAGCCCGCTTCAAGCGCGAACGGACACCATCATGGACGCTGAAGGCGCACTGCACCGGGTGCAGATGGAGACGCTCTACCGGGTGAGCGTCATCCTTTCCCGCACGCTGGACGTCAAGAAGGCCCCGCAGGAAGTGCTGCGCGTGCTCGAAGAATCGGCCGGTCTCACGCTGGGCATGATCAGCGTGCTGGATGCCGACAGCGGCGAGCTGGTCGTCAGCGCGGTGCAGGGGATCGAAGCCGAAGACTTCGAGCCGGTGCGCTACCAGACAGGCGAAGGCGTGATGGGCCTGATGCTCGAAGAAGGCAAGACGATGGCGCTGCCTTCCATTGCGAGCGACCCACGCTTCCTCAACCGGCTCGGCATCTATCAGCGCCGCCTGCCCTTCATCGCCGCGCCGATCCATGTCGGCGGCGTGCTGCAGGGCGCGCTGGCGGTGCAGCCGAACCGGCTCGACGACGGCCTGCTTGCGGTGCGCGCGCGCTTCGTTGAAATGGTGGCGAACCTGATCGGGCAGAGCGTGAAGCTCTCGCTCGATGTAGCGCACGAGAAAGAGACGATCGCCGAGGAGCGCGACACCCTGCGCCGCACGGTGCGCGCACAGCACGGCTTCGACAACATGGTCGGCCACTCGGTCGCGATGCGCCGCATCTTCGAGCAGATCCGCATGGTCTCGAAGTGGAACACCACGGTGCTGATCCGCGGCGAAACCGGTACCGGCAAGGAACTGATCGCCAACGCGATCCACTACAACTCGCCGCGTGCGCGCGGCCCCTATGTGCGCCTGAACTGCGCCTCGCTGCCCGAAAACCTGCTCGAATCCGAACTCTTCGGCCACGAGAAAGGCGCCTTCACCGGCGCGGTGGCGGCGCGCAAGGGCCGCTTTGAAATGGCCGACGGCGGCTCGATCTTCCTCGACGAAATCGGCGAAATCTCGCCCGCCTTCCAGGCCAAGCTGCTGCGCGTGCTGCAGGAAGGCGAACTCGAACGCGTCGGTGGCGGCCGCACGATGAAGGTGGATGTGCGCGTGATCGCTGCCACCCACCGCGACCTCGAAGACGCGGTGGATGAAGGCAAGTTCCGCGAGGACTTGTACTTCCGCCTCAACGTGATGCCGATCACCGTGCCGCCGCTGCGCGAGCGCCTCGAAGACGTGCCCGAGATCGCGCGCCACCTGATCGGGCGCATCGGCCACGCACAGGGCCGCCCGCTCGACTTGAGCGAGGCAGCGATCACCCGGCTGACGCAGTACGGCTGGCCGGGCAACGTGCGCGAACTGGAAAACTGCCTCGAGCGCGCGGCGGTGATGTCCGAGAGCGGCAATATCGACTGTGATCTGATCCGCATCGACCGCCAGCGCGAGATGGCCGCCGCGGCTGCCGCCAACCGCATCGACCTCGACGACCCAAGCCTCGACGAGCGCACCCGCGTGATCGCCGCGCTCGAACAGGCCGGCTGGGTGCAAGCCAAGGCCGCACGCCTGCTCAACATGACGCCACGGCAAATCGCCTACCGGGTGCAGACGCTGGGCATCGAAGTGAAGCAGTTCTAGCGGCCACGCCAAGCCCTTCGCTCCGCGCCCGCCGGGCTGCGGCTCACTTGCGCGGCGCGAAGGCGCTCGAGAATTGCGGCACCATGAACTTCGCGGGGAAGTCGGTTGGCATCGCGTGGCTCGCCTCGATCAGTTCGAGCCGGTGTTCGATGCCGCGCGCACTGAGCAGACCGGAGAAGGCTTTGCTGCCGCGGACGATCCAGTCGTGTTCGTCGTCCTTGCCGACCACGATCTGGATCGACTTGAGCCGCGCCGCCTGCGCAAGGTAGGCGTCGATCTTTTCCTGCGGGGCGCCGAAACCGCGCTCCCAGTTGGCGACGATGCGCTGGTCGTCCGGCGAACCATCAAAGACCGGAATCTCGGCATGCGGGCGCGGCAGCGCAGGGTTGGGCGAGAAGGCCGCGCCGTAGGCGCGCTTGATCTCGGTGTTCCAGCTATCCCAGGCGGCCTTGATCTGCCCCGGCGCGACCAGACCCGGCGCGAACGCAAGCACCGACTGATACACATCCGGGTAGCGCAAACCGAGGTGGATCGCGCCAAAGCCGCCCATCGACGCCCCGGCGATACCGCGCCCTTCGGGCGCCGCAATCGTGCGCAGCCGCGCGTCCGCCCAGCCCACCAGCTCTTGCACGATGTGGTCTTCCCAACGGCCGCTTGCCGCCGAATTCACATAGAAGCTCCCGCGCAGGCTGTTGGTGCCGTCGGCCTCGATCACGATGAACGGCGTTACGTCGGGTTTGCGCATCTCGGCGTCCAGCACGTCCTTGAAATAGGCGAGAAACCCCATGCCGCCGCCAAAGCCATGCAGGTAGTAGACCACCGGGAAGCGCCGCTCCGGCTCATCGAAATAGCTGGGCGGCAGATACACCGAGAAGTAGCGCGTCGGGCCATCCTTCAAGGCGCCGTCATTCACGGCCTGTGATTGCATCTCCTCGAACATCAGCCGGTTTGGCGTGGTGCTTGCACTGGCATTTGCCCCTGCCTTGGCCTGCACGCCGGCAGCCTGTGCCTCGGCCTGAAACAAGGAAAGGCCAAGTGCGCACAGCGCGGCAAGGCTTAGGATAGGAAGGCTTGAGTTCATGATGCGTTCCGCGAGTCAGTCATGAAGCGGATCGTGCAGGCTGGCAAGGACCGAAAATGAACCTTTCTTGCGATTCGCCGATCACCGGCGACGCGCTCGACGCAATCCGGCGCGTGCTCAGCCATGTCGAAGCGCGGCTCACCGCGCCCTTGTCGCTGGCCGAGCTGGCGGCGGTGGCGGCCTATTCGCCGTTTCACTTTCACCGCGTTTTCGGCGCGCTGGCCGGCGTGCCGCTGATGACTTACGTTCGCAATCGCAAGCTCGACGAGAGCTTGGTCGATCTGCTCAACGGCAAGGGTTCGGTGCTGGATCTCGCGTTGCGCTACGGCTTCGGCTTTGAACAGAGCTACGCAAGGGCCTTCACGCGCCGCTTTGGCGCCACCCCAGCGCGTTTGAGGCGCAACCCGAAGGCGATCCCGATCGCCGGCCCGCTGGTCGTGCGCGAAGCACCGGGGGGCGGGCTGCTCGCCGACGCAAGCGTCGTGGTCTGCCCGCAGCGGGTGCTCATCGGCCGCACAGTTCAGCTTGCCCTGAGCGACGACCTGCAAGCCGGACTGGCCAACCGCGCCGCGCGCGCCTTCATGGAAAACGACGCGCCGCGCATCCACGGCAGCCTCAACCCGGATAACTACGTCGGCCTCGTCAAACCGGTTCATGCGCTGACCGGGCTGGCGACATACGTGCCAGCGCTGGAAGTGCGGCCCGATGCGCCGGTGCCGGCCGGGCTTGCGCGCCACCGCATCCCGGCACGGCGATTCGCGGTGTTCCGCTATGCTGGCGGGCACCCGCCCGAGGCGCTGAATCTTGCGCGCCTGACGCAGCTGCTCGACTTCATCTTCCTGACCTGGTTGCCGCAATCAGGCTGGCGGCTCGACCCCTCATTTCACCTCGAATCGATCGATCTGCGCCGCTGCGCCGCGGACTTCACCGAGGCCCTGCTCTACATCCCGGCGGCACCACCACGCCAAACCGGATTGCCAACCGATAGCCGCGTGGCGTGATCGCGCTGGCGCCGTTCAGCGCGGCACACGACCCTGCAGTTCAAGGCAGAACCGGAACACACGGTGAGCAATGTCTACCGGTGGCAGATACATCATCGGGCAGCCGCCTTCGACCACCGTCACGCCCGCCGCGCGGCAGCGTTCGACCGCTTCGGCGCTGACACTGCCTTCGCCGAACGAGCGGTGCAGCCAGACGGCCCGCACGCCACGCGCAATCGCCTCATCGACCACCTTCACGGAATCAGCCGGCGCGGTCACGACCATCACGCTGCCCAGCTCGCCCGGCACGCTTGAGAGGTTGCGATAGCAAGGCTCGCCGCCGATCTCGTCCGCCGCCGGGTTCACCAGCCAAACCGTGTGGCCACTGTCGCGCAGCCGTTTCGCGATCAACGCACCCGGCCCTGCCCCGCTGCGCGAGACCCCGGCGACGGCGACATGGTGACTCGCCAGGAAGCTGGCGATTTCGCTTGGCATTTCGCGCATGACAGATCCTCGGCTTCAACAGGCGGGCCACGAGTATCGCGGCGCCGCCAGCTTGCCGTTTTGAGCTGGCTCAGTGCGCCGGATGTGACGTTTTTTTCCTATAGCGGCAGACCCCCCGGTGGCCCAATTCGATCCACACCACAGCAATGGAGCAAGCCATGAACCGACGCGAATTTCTCGCCGCCAGCCTGCTGTTGGGCGTGCACAGCGCCCTGCCGGCAAGCAGTTCTGCCGGCGACGCAGTGGCCGCGGCCGGCGGCTGGCTGGACGAAGCCCACGCCCTGATCAATGACGCCGCCCGCGCACCCAGCAGCCACAATTCACAACCCTGGCAGATCGCCTTGCACGAAGGCGAACACTGGAGTCTGAGCCGCGCCCCCGGCCGCAGCCTGCAGGTGGTGGCCCCGGACGGGCGCGAGTGCTGGCAGAGCCTGGGTGCCTTCCTCGTCGCACTCGAAGTTGCCGCCGCCGCGCGTGGCCTGCAGCTTGAAGCCGGCGACTGCGCGGGCGCCACAAGCGCGGTGCCGCTGCACCTCAGCCCGCGCTCGGTCGACACCACCTGGCTGCCGGCGCTGCGCCGCCGCCGCACCTTGCGCAAGGCGCTGGCGCCGCTGACGGGCTGCGAGGCCACGCTTGCCGCTTGCCTTGCCGCTGCGCCCTCGGCGCGTTTCTTCGCACACGGCAGCCCGGCGGCGAGGCTGATTGCAGATGCGACGCTGGAAGCAACGGCAGCGCAATGCAAGGACGACGCCGTCTGGCACGAACTCGCGCGCTGGATTCGCTGGCAGGAAAGCGAGCTCGCCGGAAATCCGACCGGCATCACCCCCGCCACAATGGAACTGCCGTGGCTTGCGCAGCGCTGGGTGGCCGCAACCTACTCGCGCGATGAGGTGCTTGCGCCGGCATTCCGCGCCCGCTCGCTGGAACTGGCGGCCCGCCAGACGCAGGAAGGCGGCGGCTGGCTCGCCTTCAGCACCGAGAGCGACACGCCGACGGACTGGCGCCATGCCGGCGCCGAGCTGATGCGCCTGTGGCTGCGTGCGGTGCCCGCGGGGATCGCACTGCACCCCATGTCACAGGCGGTCGAAGCCTTGCCTCAGCGCAGGGCGGTCGAGGCCGCGCTCGGTCTTGAACACCTTCAACTGCTGGTGCGCGTGGGCAAACGCGACTACCCGCCCGACACCCCCAGCCCGCGCCTTGCAGCACAGCGGATTTCTGTTTTGTCCTGAGGAGATCTCCATGAAACGTCAAGAACTGGCCACCCTCGTTGTCGGCCTTGCCATCAGCACCCTGTCTGCCTGTGCCGTGCTGCACGAGCACCCGGGCGAATCAGACCCGAAGCAGACCTGGACGGTGGTGCAGAAGACCGCCAGCCTCGAAGTTCGGGTGCGCGAATCCATCACGCCGGACGCACTGGCAGCGCCGCGCCTGGGCGCGGTACGGATCGAGGGCAGCTTCGCAGCGGACGATGCGGCCGAGGTGGACGAGATGGCCCAGGCGCTCGCGGAATCGCTCCGTGCATCGCTCAAGCCGCCGCGTGACGGCGCGCCGACCCTCAACGTCACGCTCAGCGAACTGAGCCCGGTGTCGCCCGCCCTGAACATTGCCTCGGCCTTGCTGGTTTTTTATCCGCTGGACAGCGGCGGCGCCACTGTGGAAGCCGAACTGCTCAATAGCGCGGGCGAACGCATCGCGCTGTGGCGGGAACGACTCAGCGGCGGGCTGGGGCTCACCGGCAGCCTCTCGCGCTGGGTCAAGGTGAAGAACGCCCTGATCGCCTGGAGCGAGGTCTGCGTCAGTCAGCCGCCGTGGATGCCGCCAGTCAGATCCGCCGCGTTGTAAAGGCTCAGCAGTTGCGGGCGGTCCCCAGCGAGGCGCCGGAACTGCGCCGGCGTGGTGCCGGTCAGCTGCCGGAAGTCGGCAATGAAGTGCGACTGATCGAAGAAGCCCGCTTGGGCGGCGAGGTCGGCGTCGTTTGCAGCGTCGATCATCGCAAGGCTGCGATAGAGGCGCTGCACGCGCGCCAAACCCTTGGGCGGCAGGCCGAACGCGGCCCAGATCCGCCGCTCAAGCGTTGCCTTGCTGATCCCGAGCTGGCTCGCCAGTTGCGCAACCGGCGTCGAATCGACCAGGCCCATCACGCGCTGGCATTGGCCGGGCGACCAGAGCAGGCGGTCTTCCCAACGCCCGATCGCCGCGGCGATCCAGCCGAGCACCGTCGCCAAGCCGCGATCCGCCTGCTTGCCCAGCGCCACCGCGCCCAGATGCGGCCACAGCCCGCTCAAGGCCTGCACGCGCGAAGCGAGCGCCTCGGCGGAGCTGCCCAGCACGGCGGGCGCAGCGCCGCCAGCCAGCTTGACCAGCCAGCCCCGCGCCGCCTCACTGCCGCAACTCACCTGGCCGGCGTTGCGAGTCGGGCCCCAGCAAACGTGCGTTGCAAGCCTGCACGCGTCGCCGATCCCCTCGACACACACTTCACCCTCCACCACGAAAAGCAGATTCACCCGCGCCCCGGCGAAAACCGGCATCTGTTCGTGAGGCGCGATCTCGACCCAGCTCACGCGTTCGAGCCAGGGGGCAAACAGCGGCGGTGGCAGAACATCAATCAGTTGCATCGCATTCGGCACGGGTATCGGGGCAGCCAGCGCGCCGATTCTGGACTAGCGCGCGGCGGGCGTTCTGATCTGCGTCGCCCGCCGCGCGAACTGGCGTGCCGCCTCAGATGACCAGGTGGTAGCTCAGGTTGTCGAAGTAGGACTTGTTCGGCCACTGCGCGGCGTCTGCCTGGCAGGAGAAGCGAACCCGCGTGATCGAGCGGGAGGGCACTTTGACGGCCAGCGTCATCCAGCCATCGCCCGCCGATGCGCCCGGCAGCGTGCCGGCGTAGTAGGCCACGGCGATGCGCTTGCCCGCGCTGTCGTAGGCCTCAAGGAAGGGCCGCCCGGTCGTGATCTGCATATCGCCGGGGCACGGGGTCTCGCACACCGGATGCGCTTTGATCGACACGGCATCGGTCGGGCGGTCGAACAGCACGTCGACCGCGCCTTCGCGCACATAGAAGCAGGGCGTTGTGCCCGGCGCATGGATCGACACGCCATTCGAGCCGCCGACATAGACCTGCTTGCGCACATAGACCGGCCCGTTGTTGAGCGGGTTACGCATCGTCAGCCCGTACACTGCATCGGCGAGTGCGCCGTCCGGCACCGGATTGCCTTCCAGATCCTTGTCGAAGTCGAACAGCACAGTGACGTCGATGCGCGGAATGTCCGGCGGAATCTTGATTGGCGGCCGCGTGCCGGGCGGGCGCAACTTGGGCCGTTCAAGCGGCGGGAAGTCCGCCAGCGAGACGGTGCCGAGCCGCCGGGCCAGCTCTGGCGACGCGGTTGCAGCCGGATTGCGCAGCAGTTCGGACAAGCTGCGGTCAAGGCGGACCGATGCGGGCTTGCCGGTGTCGGCCGATATGGGTCTGGGTCTTTCGAGGATCGCGCTCATGATTTCCCCCTTCTTGATCAGGCGAGGGCTGCGCGGCGATTGTGAGGCTCACAAGGGTCGACGCGCGCCCTTGGCAACACGCCATTCCTGATCCCAGTCTAGACCCGGCGGCTCGCCGGCGCTGGTTTGCTGCATGGCAGCCGGGCGCTAGCGCGGCGGGGCGGGCCGCGGCCCGCGCAGCCTGACGAAGATGTGTTCGCTCATGCCACGCGCGAGTTCCTGCTCGCCGAGGAAGACCTGCGCACTCGTCTCGCTGGCAAGGAGATCCGCCTCTTCCTCGTTGTGGCTGCGCAGCACCACCGCAATGGCCGGATTGAGCGTTTGCGCGATCTCGACCATCTTGCGCGCGCTCACCGCATCCGGCACCGCGATGACCAGCATCGCGGCGCGCGCGATATGCGCCTGGATCAGCACCTCCGGCGTGCTGGCGTCGCCGCTCACGGCCGGAAAGCCTTCCTTGCGCAGGGCGTCGATCCGTTCGCGGTTGTCGTCCGCCACGACGAAGGGGATGCCCTCCGCGCGCAGCGCTGCTGCAATGCGCCGCCCGACGCGGCCGTAGCCCACCAGCACCACCTGCCCGCTCAGCAGCGCCTGGTCGGTGCTCATCGGCAGTTGCGCGAGCGGGTCGTCGCGCTGATCGAAGCGCCGTGCCAGCGCCGAACGCTTGCGCACCCAGCGCTGCAGCGGCTCGACCGCGGCGAAGATCGCCGAGTTGGCCGCAATCGAGATCAGCGCGCCAGCCAGCACCAGACTCTGGCCTTCGGCCGGCATCAGGCCGAGCGCCACCCCGAGGCCGGCAAGGATGAAGGAGAACTCGCCGATCTGCGCGAGGCTCGCGCCCACCGTCAGCGCGGTGTTGAGCGGGTAGCGGAACAGCAGTACCAGCAGCACGGCGGCGATCGTCTTGCCCAGCATGATGATGGCCACCACCGCGAGCACCTTGAGCGGTTGCGACCACAGCACCGCGGGGTCGAACAACATGCCCACCGACACGAAGAACAGCACCGCGAAGGCATCGCGCAAGGGCAGCGATTCATCGGCGGCACGGTGGCTGAATTCCGACTCGCGCATCATCATGCCGGCGAAGAAAGCGCCCAGCGCGAAGGACACATCAAACAGCTTGGCAGCGCCGAAGGCCACGCCCACCGCGCTAGCCACCACGCTGAGGGTGAACAGTTCCTGCGAGCCGGTGCGCGCCACCCACCACAGCAGCTTGGGCAAGACCCTGCGCCCCACCACCAGCATCAGCGCGATGAAGGCGCTGACCTTGAGCAGCGTGAGGCCGACCGCCTGCCAGATCTGGGGGCTGGCGGCACCGCTTGCCGCCCCGCCCCCGCTGGCGCCCAGCACCCCGGCGAGCGCCGGCAGCAAGACCAGCACCATCACCATCACGAGGTCTTCCACCACCAGCCAGCCGACCGCGATCTGGCCGTTCACCGACTGCAGCAAGCCCTTGGCCTCCAGCGCCCGCAGCAGCACTACGGTACTCGCTACCGAGAGGCAGAGCCCGAATACCAGCGCGCCGCCGAAGCCCCAGCCCCACAGCGTCGCCGTGAACATGCCCAGTGCCACCGCGACCAGGATCTGCACGATCGCGCCGGGCACCGCAATGCGGCGCACCGCCATCAGGTCGTTGATGGAAAAGTGCAGGCCCACACCGAACATCAGCAGCATCACGCCGATCTCGGCAACCTGACTGGCGAGGCCCACGTCGGCCACAAAGCCCGGCGTGGCTGGGCCGATCACGATGCCGGCGAGCAGGTAGCCGACCAGCGGCGGCATCCGCATCTGTGCCGCCGCAAAGCCGAACAGCAAGGCAAGGCCGAAGCCGGCGGCAATCGTGGCAATCAGGCTGACGTCGTGCGGCATCGGGCGGTGTCTTTCCTCGGTGAGGAGCGGGCGCTCTCCCTACTGAACGCGCCAAGGCCGAAATGGTTCCGGGGGCCGGTATGGCCCCTTCAGGAGCGGCTGCGCAGCGCGCGCAATCACTGCATCGAATGCAGTCCGATCATGTTGCCGTCCGGGTCGCTCACCAGGGCGATGAAACCGTACTGCCCGATCGAGAATTTTTCCCGGAAGATCTGGCCGCCGAGCGCTGCGGCGCGGCCAGCCTCGACCGCGCAGTCCGCGCAGGAGAAGTAGACCATCGTGCTGTTACCGCCGGAGGGGCAGCCCTCCATCTTGACCAAGGCGCCCGATGCGCCGGGGCCTTCGATCATCGGGAAGGCCCACATCTCAACATCGGGGCTTTCGATCAGTTGCAAGGGCTGCAGGAAGACGCCCTCGTAGAAGGCCTTGGCGCGCGGCATGTCCTGCACATAGATTTCAAACCAGCCGACCGGGTTGCTCTGCATGATCGCTCCTTGATCCAGATGGTGGCCCGGGCGGCGCCCGGCGGACTCCAAGAATCGTCCACCAAACGCCGCAATTCAAGCTCATTTGCTGTGCGGGCTACCGTGCCCCCGCCCGACTCAATGCCCGCAGAAAACCGGTTTGCGCTTCTCGCGAAAAGCGTCGAGCCCTTCCTGGTAGTCGTGGCTGTCATACACCGTGCGGCGCAGGGCCTGCACCCGCTCGAACAGTTCCGGCGATACCGAATGGGCGCCGGCCAGCAGGCGGATTTCTTCCTTCATCGCGGCAATCGACAGCGGCGAGTTCGCCGCAATCGCCTGCGCCATGTCGGCGACCCGCGCGTCGATCTCGCTCGCCTCGCAGATCGCGTTGATCATGCCCAGGTTGAAGGCTTGCTGCGCCGGAATCGGCCTTGCGGTGAACAGCATCTCGCGCAGCACCGGGTGCGGCACCATGTTCATCAGCGTCAGCACGCCGCCGAGGTTGTAAGGCACGCCAAGCTTGGCCGGGGTGATCGCGAAGCTCGCGTCGCGGGTGGCGACGAGGATGTCGCAGGCCAGCGCGACCTCGCAGCCGCCGCCCCACACCGAGCCCTCGATATGCGCGATCACCGGCGCGGGCGATTGCTGGATCGCGCGGATCACGACCCGCAGTGAGTCGCCCCAGCCAAGTGGATCGCGCCCGCGGTCCGGCAGTTCGCTGACATCGTGCCCCGCCGACCAGACCCGGCTGCCGGGCGGCGCACGCAGCACGATCACGCGCGCGCCGGTCTGGTTGAAGTGCTGGATCGCGCCCAGCATCTCTTCGATCAGCGCATTGCTCAGGGCGTTGCGCTTTTCGGCATGGTTCATCACCACGGTGCCGATATGGTCGGCAAATTCAACATTGATCAGGGGCATGCGGGGTCTCCGGGCCACACGACGCGCCAGGCTGGTCGGGCGCGAAGCCTTACAGGCAGGATCCACGCCTTGCCCTGCGAGGGTGCTGACCCAAGGCAAGTGCGACGCAGACACCTAGCCAACACGCTTCAGTGCAGCGTGGTGGCAACCAGCAACTCGGTCAACCGTGCCGGGGGGCCAATCAGGCTGCCCTGCAAGTGCTGACAGCCGAGTTGTCGCAGCAGTTCGACCTGATCCGACGTCTGCACGCCCTCGGCCACCGTGACGATGCCCGAGGCATGGGCAAGACGCACCAGCGCATCGATCACCGCGACCACGCGCTGCGATTCACTGATCCGCGCAGTAAGGCTCATGTCGATCTTGAGGCCCGCAATCGGCAGCTCGATCAAGCGCGCGAGGTTGGCGTAGCCGGCGCCAAAATCGTCGAGGTAGGTGTCGATGCCGCGGCGGCGCAGCGCGTTGATCAGACGCCCGGTTTCGTCGGGGCGTTCGAGCGCAGAGGTCTCGGTGATTTCGATCTTGAGCAAGGTGGGATCAAGCCCGGACTCACCGAGTGCATGCAGGATCTGCGCCTCGAAGCCCGGATGCTGGAACTGCTGCGCCGAGGCATTGACCGCGACGCTGCAGCGCAAACCCATGGTGCGATTGAGCGTCGCCAGTTGCTTGCACGCCGCTTCGAGCACCCAGGCACCAATCTCGATCACCTCTCCGCTGCGTTCGGCGTGTGGAATGAATTCACCCGGCGCGACTTCACCGAGTGCCGGTGACACCCACCTCACCAGCGCCTCGTAGCCAGAAACGCGCCAGTCGGCGACATGCTGGATCGGCTGGAAGCGCAGATACAACTCGCCCCGTGGTGCCGCGCCCGGCAGTTGCGCGCGGATCTGCTGTGCGCGTCGATGAGAAGCATCGAGCACGGCACTGAACTGCATGAACTTGTTCGTTGCTCCCGCCTGACTGGCCTGCAGCGCGATCTCGGCTTCCTGCAGCAACTGTTCGGCACTCACCACCCCGGTGTGTGTTGCCGAGATTCCGAGGTGACAGTCGATCCGTGCATCGTGCATCGACAGTGCGTAAGGCTGGACCACGGCCTCGCGAATGCGCTGCGCAAACGCCTCGGCATCGGCCAGTTCCTGCTCACCGATCAGCAGGATGAATTCATCGCCACCGTAGCGGATCAACGGCCGCCCCGGCGCAGTGGCCCGCAAGCGCCCGCCCAGATCGGCCAGCAACTGGTCGCCCGCAGCGTTGCCGAGTCGCTCGTTCAAGGCCTTGAATCCCTGCAGGTCGAGGAACACCAAGGCATGCGAGGCCTGGCCTGGCGCAAAGTCGGCAAGGCTGGGCGCCAAGCAGTGGCGCCGCAGGCAGCCGGTGAGGGGATCGTGCTGCGCCAGATGGCTGAGCGCCGCCTCGGCAATCTGGCGGCGTGCCACTTCGGCCTGCAGGCGGGCCAAGGTGCTATGGATCTCGGCTGTGCGTGCAGCAATCTCCGCCTCCAGCGCCTCGCCGTGCTTCTGCGCCATCGCCAGCAGGTGGCGCGCCTGCGTATGCTGCACCGCGTTGCTGTAGTTCTGTGCCATCAGGGCAAGGCGGCCGTGCATATGGGCCTGCAGATGCGACAAGGCGCCGGCAAGATCGCCGCGCCGCGCGCAGCGCTCGCTCCAGTCCGCCTCGATGCCATTCGCGAGGTAGTAGGCGCCCGCCTCGTAGGCCTCACGGTGGGCCGCTTCGGTCAGGCGTTCGGCTTCATCATGCAGCCCATCGTCTTCGGCAAGGCCGGCCAGCGCGTGGTTCGCGAGCGCGGCGCCAAACGCAAAGCCCATGCGCCGTGCGTTGGCCACGGCATCGCTTGCGTGGCGTGTGGCCTGTGAGCGCGCGCCCTGCTCACGCTCGATGCCGGCCAACTGGATCAGCGCCAGGGTCTGCAAGCGAAAACTACCAAACGCGTGGCCGAGCGAGAGCGCACGCCCGAGCAGCTTCGTGGCCTCCGCACTTTGACCTAGCGCGCGCAAGGCCACCGCCCAGTTGATCAGGCAAGCGCCGTGGCCGATCGGGTCGGCGGGTTCGATCTCGGAATAGCTGCGTTCGCACTGTTCGAACTCCGACAATGCTTCCGGCTCACGATCGGCCAGCCCCAGATTCATCGCGGCAAAAACGCGCGCTTGCAGCATGCCGGCCACATCGCCAAGGGCAGCGAAGCGGGCGCGCGCCAGCTCCAGATGATGCTCGGCCAGTTCAAGTTCTTGCGCCGAGGCGTGGATAGCGCTCAGTTGCAGGTGCGTGCGCGCGAACCAGATGTCCTCTCGCCCTTCCTGGCTCAGAGAGGCCAGGCAAGACTGCAGCGACGCAATCGCATCCAGACGCCGCCCCATCCAGCGCTCGGCGGTGCCGCGCAGGCACAGCACCGGAATCGTCTGCGCCGCCGAAGCGGCGCGCTCAACATGCTGGTTGCAAAGCGCCCAGGCGGCCGGCAGATTCTGTTCGAGCAAGGCTTCGATCATCTCCAGCGCCCGTTGGGGCAATTCTGCGTCGCTTTCGTCCATGTCAGCCCCCAGAGCGATGCGCGCCGGCCGTTGCTCCGTCAGGGCACCTGACCCTGTTATAGCTCCGTCGCATGTGCACAATCATCGCCGCAGCCCCAGCCAGCCGCAATGGACACACCGCAAAACATTGTGATCAATCGGCGTGACGCCGCGGCGGCCGCATCCCCCTTGGGTGCTTTAACGCGGTATCGTTGCGCCCTTCGTTCCACCCCGGTTTCAAGCAACGCCATGTCTCTGCCCAGCCACAGCCCCGAAAGTTACGCCGCCCAGCTCGCCCCCAAGGTGGCGCAATTCAAGCGCGATTTCGCCCCCTTCAATGTGCCCGAACCGCAGGTTTTCGAGTCCGCACCGCAGCATTACCGCATGCGCGCCGAGTTCCGGATCTGGCACCACGGCGAGCGACTGGACTACGCCATGTGGGAAGCGGACAACCCGAAGCAGCCGGTGCTGCTGGAGGACTTCCCGACCGCATCGGCGGCGATCTGCGCGGCCATGCCGGTGCTGCGCGACGCGGTGATCGCCTCGCCCGAGCTCAAACGCAAGCTCTTCCAGGTGAACTTCCTCTCCACCCTCAGCGGCGAACTGCTGATCACGCTGATCTACCACCGCAAGCTCGACGAAGCCTGGGAGGCCGCCGCACGCGAACTGGCCAGCGCGATGAAGGTGCTGCTGATCGGGCGCAGCCACAAGCAGAAGATCGTGCTGGAACGCGACTGGGTGCTCGAATCCTTCGAGTTGGCCGGGCGCACGCTGCGCTACCAGCAGATCGAAGGCAGCTTCAGCCAGCCCAATGGCGGCATGAACCGGCAGATGCTCGGCTGGGCCTGCCGGCAGGCGCAACCGCTCGGCGGCGATCTGCTGGAACTCTACTGCGGCAACGGCAACTTCACCGTGGCGCTGGCGCCGCACTTTGGGCGTGTGCTGGCGACCGAGGTGAGCAAGTCTTCGGTGCGCGCGGCCGCCTACAACCTGGCCGCGAACGGTGTCGAGAACGTGGCCTTCGCACGCCTCTCCAGTGACGAGATGAGCGACGCGCTGGCGCGGGTGCGCCCCTTCCGCCGCCTCGCCGATGTCGATCTGGACAGCTACCGCTTCAGCACGCTCTTCGTCGATCCGCCGCGCAGCGGACTGGACGCGACCACGCTGGCGATGGCCGCCGGCTTCGAGCGCATCCTGTACATCTCGTGCAACCCACAAACCCTGCGCGACAACGTCGAGGCGCTGCACACCACGCACAAGATCGAGGCCGCAGCGGTGTTCGACCAGTTCCCCTACACCCATCACCTCGAATGCGGCCTGCTGCTCAGCCGCCGCGCCTGAGCCCGCCGCCGGCTGTACTGTTTCGCACACAGCGGCCTGTCGCCAACCCGACACTTGCACCGAGCGGCGCCGGGCCAGGCCAGTAAATCCGGCCTTCAAGGGGGCCGGCACGGCAATTGCTGAACCTGAGCAAAACAGACTCGGGAGCACAGCATGTCAGCCCTCAACCCCGCCACGCCCATTGCCGCCAGCAGCGGTTGCAAGAGCAGCCGCTGCGGCTCCAGCGCGCAGCAGATGAACGGCTTGCCGAGCGCGATCATGCAGAAGGTGCAGGATCACCCCTGCTACTCGGAAGAAGCCCACCACCACTTCGCGCGCATGCATGTGGCGGTGGCGCCGGCCTGCAACATCCAGTGCAACTACTGCAACCGCAAGTACGACTGCAGCAACGAGTCGCGCCCCGGTGTGGTGTCAGAGGTGCTGACCGCCGAGCAGGCGGTGCAGAAAACGCTGGCGGTGGCCGCTGCGATTCCGCAGATGAGCGTGCTGGGCATTGCCGGGCCGGGCGACGCGCTCGCCAACCCCGAGCGCACCTTCACCACCTTCGGCGAGCTCACGCGACGCGCGCCGGATCTGAAGCTGTGCCTTTCAACCAACGGGCTGATGCTGCCCAAGTATGTGGACCAGATCGCCGCCTACAAGGTGGACCACGTCACCATCACGATCAACTGCATCGACCCGGACATCGGCGCGCAGATCTACCCGTGGATCTTCTGGAACCACCGCCGCGTGACGGGGCGCGAGGCCTCAGAGATCCTCATCGCGCAGCAGCAGAAGGGGCTGGAGATGCTGGTCGAACGCGGCATCCTGGTGAAGGTGAACTCGGTGATGATTCCCGGCATCAACGACGCGCACCTCAAGGAAGTGTCGCGTGTGGTGCGCGCCAAGGGCGCCTTCCTGCACAACGTGATGCCGCTCATTTCCGAGGCCGAACACGGCACCCACTTCGGCCTCACCGGCCAGCGCGGGCCGACTCCGCAAGAGCTCAAAGCCTTGCAGGACGAATGCGCCGGCGAGATGAACATGATGCGCCACTGCCAGCAGTGCCGCGCCGACGCGGTGGGCATGCTGGGCGAAGATCGCGGCGCGGAGTTCTCGATCGAGAAGGTCGCCGCCATGCAGATCGACGAAGTCGCCGCCATGCAGCGCCGCGTCGCCCTGCGCGAGACCATCAACGCCGAGCTGGCGGCCAAGCGCGCCGCACGCCATGCCGAGCCGGCGCAGGTGCTTGCCCTGCGCCCCGCCGTGCCCCCGCCGGAACTGGGCCGCGCGGTGCGCATGGCGGTGGCCACCGGCAGCGGCATGCTGATCGACCAGCACTTTGGCCATGCGCGCGCCTTCAGCGTCTACGAGGTCCGCGAGGGCAAGGTCGAGTGGCTTGAAACCCGCGCTGCAGCACAGTACTGCGGCGGCGCCGACGACTGCGGTGAAACGGAAAGCACGCTCGCGCGCACCATCGCCACGCTGGCCGATTGCGAAGTCGTGCTGTGCTCGCGCGTAGGGATCGAACCCTGGGGCAAGCTCGAAGCGGCCGGCATCCGGCCGGATGTCGAGCACGCGATGGAATCGATCGAAGCGGCCGCCGCCGCCGTGTGGCAGGCAATGCTCGCGGCCGGCCAGCTCGACGCCCCGCGCGACGCGCAACGGCGCGCCTAGGCCGCAACGAGGACGCGGCAGCCATGGCACTCGAGATCATTGAAGGCTGCGTGAACTGCTGGGCCTGCCTGCCGCTGTGCCCGCACCAGGCCATCTACGAAGCCAAGCCCCACTTCCTGATCGACGCGGACCGTTGCAGCGAATGCGTGGATGCTTTCGCAACGCCGCAGTGCGCGGCGATCTGCCCGGTGGAAGGCGTGATCGTCGACGAGCTCGGCACCCCGCTCAACCCGCGCGGTTCGCTCGCGCCCCCGGCCTGAGGCCGTGCATGGAAAGCGCCCTCGCCGCCTGTCTGGCTGACTTCGAGGGCCACGCAATGCGCTGGCCGGCCGCCAGCATGAGCCCCGCGATCATCGACCGCGCATGTGGCTGCCTGCTTGGCCTGGCGCTCGGCGACGCGTTGGGTGCCACCGTGGAGTTCATGACGCCACGCGAGATCCGCGCGCAGTACGGCACGCATGCGCGGATTCGCGGCGGCGGCTGGCTGCGCCTGCCCAGTGGTGCGGTGACTGACGATACCGGCATGGCGCTCGCCCTCGCCGACTGCCTGATCGCACACCACGAGCCCGCCGCCGCCGACTACGCGCGCGCGTTCGACACCTGGATGCGCAGCAAGCCGGTGGACATCGGCAATACGGTGCGGCGCGGCATCTCGCGCTTTCGCCGCAGCGGCGAAGCCTGTGCGCCCCCGTCGGACGATGCCGGCAACGGCGCCACGATGCGCTGCGCACCGGCAGCACTGGCCTTCCTCGCGGCCCGCCCTGCGCACCTCGCCGAACACGCGCTCGCGCAGGCTCGCGTGACGCACCATTGCCCGCTGACCGACGCGGCCACGCTGGCGGTGGTGTTCATGGTGCGCGCGGCAGTGCTGGGCGCGGGCATTGGCGCGGTGATGGCGCTCGCACACACGCTGGTTCGGCACTTTCCGGCCTTCGGATTTCGCGGGCGGCAAGTCGAGAACCCGAGCGGCTACATCGTCGATACCTTGTGCGCGGTGCTGCAGGCGATCGACTACAACGACAACGCGCGTGACGCCCTGATCGACGTGGTCAACCGGGGCGGCGATGCGGACACCACCGGCGCCATTGCCGGCTGCATTGCCGGCGCGCTGGACGGCGCCGCGCGACTGCCGGCCGACTGGCTGGATGCGCTCGATCCGCGCATCGGCCAGCAGTGCGGCCGAGCCGTGCAGCCCTTGCTCGCCCGCAGCCTGCCGCAGGGCTGATCTGCCCCGGCGGCTGCGCGGCGCGCGCCTGCGCCCGCCCTCGCGCCCCTACACGCGCCGCACCGCGTACACGCCACCGAGCGCCAGCACTTCGTCTTCGCCCTGCAAGCGCTCGGGCATCAGCGCGGCGCTGCACAGCACCTTGGTCAGCGGCACCTCGGCAACAATCACGACATCGCCAAACTCGCCCGCACGCTCGGGCGAGGTGGAGAAGGAGTTGATGTTGTTGAGCACCACCAGACGTTCGCGCGCGCGCTGGCCGACGAACTCGTGCGCCTCCCAGTGGTTGAGCCCGCGGTAGAGCCTGAAGTGCATCCGGCCGGGGAAGCGGCGGGCCAGCTCCGCCTGGGTCCAGGCAAACAGCAGATCAAGCTGCGCTTCAAGCGCGTTGGTGTTGTACAGCCCGGCCGAACGTTGCTCGAGGTAGATGCGATAGGGCTCGCCCGAAAAGTCCCGGATCGGCGCCTTGTGATGGCGTGGTAGCAGCCCGAAACGGGATTCAACCCAGGACTTGAGCACTGCGCCCTCCACGCTGTCGGAATTGAAATGCCAGCCGCGTATCAGCTTGAGGTAGTTGAGCCGGCCACGGCTTGCGCGCATGCCCGGCGAGAGCCCCGCCTGCTCGGGCGAATCGAGGCAGAAGCTCAGCGCCATGTAATCGTGCAGGTGTCGCGCGCGCTCGGCAAAGTTGCCGCATGCCGCAAGCAAGCCGAAGAAGTGGCGATGCAGTTCGGCCACGCCATCGAGCACCAGCGGCGACGGATAGCGGTGAAAGGTGTAACTGCCCAGCACAACAGCCGGCAGGTTGCAGCGATTGATGGGCAAGCGCGCCCACGAAGGCAGTGTCGGGTTGTCGGTTTCGATGTCGTCATCGCGACAGACCGCCACCGTATTGTCGGATGCCGTACTGCCCACCTGCACACGCTGATTCATGTTTTTCCTTGTATTTCCAACGCATTGCGCGGAATTGCCACCCCTGGCACGCGCATTGCGATGTGGTGGACGAGTCGTCTTGGCCAGGTGTGAGTGCCTCACGCAACACATGTGCCCGACACGATGAACAATGTTCCCCTCAAGGAGAAGCACCATGTCAAAACTCCGTCAATGCGCCATCTACGGCAAAGGTGGTATCGGCAAGTCCACCACGACACAGAACCTCGTGGCCGCACTGGCCGAGGCCGGCAAGAAAGTGATGATCGTCGGCTGTGACCCCAAGGCCGACTCGACCCGCCTGATCCTCCACGCCAAGATGCAGAACACCGTGATGCAGCTGGCCGCCGATGCAGGTTCGGTTGAAGACCTCGAACTGGAAGACGTGCTGCAAGTCGGTTTCAAGGGCATCAAGTGTGCCGAATCGGGTGGCCCGGAGCCCGGCGTTGGCTGTGCCGGCCGTGGCGTGATCACCGCGATCAACTTCCTTGAGGAAGAAGGCGCGTACTCCGACGACCTCGACTTCGTGTTCTACGACGTGCTGGGCGACGTGGTGTGCGGCGGTTTCGCAATGCCGATTCGCGAAGGCAAGGCGCAAGAGATCTACATCGTCGTGTCGGGCGAAATGATGGCGATGTATGCCGCCAACAACATTTCGAAGGGCATCGTGAAGTACGCCAATTCGGGCGGCGTTCGCCTTGCTGGCCTGATCTGTAACAGCCGCAAGACAGACCGTGAAGACGAGCTGATCGAAGCGCTGGCCGCCAAGATCGGCACCCAGATGATCCACTTCGTGCCGCGCGACAACGTGGTGCAGCACGCAGAGATCCGCCGCATGACGGTCATCGAATACGACCCGACCGCCAAGCAGGCTGACGAGTACCGCGAGCTGGCCCGCAAGATCGTCGAAAACAAGAAGTTCGTGATCCCCAACCCGCTCGAAATGGAAGAGCTGGAAGAACTGCTGATGGAGTTCGGGATCATGGAAGTGGAAGACGAAAAGATCGTCGGCAAAACCGCCGCCGAACTCGCGGTCTGAGCTGAAAGGCCTCTTGCCACAAAGGCGCAAAGGGGAATCCGCATACCCGGGTGGGCTGCCGAGCAGCCCCTTGGGGGCCCTTTGCGCGCCTTCGCGCCTTTGCGGTGAAACCTGCTTTTAACCAACTTCTGCCCCGTGGCGAGCTAGAGCCCGGTGCAAAGGAGAACCAAATGTCTGAGCTCACCCGCGAGCAAGCCCAGGCCCTCATCGAAGAGGTGCTTGAGGTCTACCCCGAGAAGGCCAAGAAAGACCGCGCCAAGCACTTGATGGTGAACGACAAGACCATCGAGCAATCGAAGAAGTGCATCACCTCGAACCGCAAGTCGGTACCGGGCGTGATGACCCAGCGTGGCTGCGCCTACGCCGGTTCGAAAGGCGTGGTCTGGGGCCCGATCAAGGACATCATCGACATCTCGCACGGCCCGGTGGGCTGCGGCGCGTACTCACGCGGCGGCCGCCGCAACTACTACGCCGGCACCTCGGGCGTGGATTCCTTCTGCGACATCAACTTCACCTCGGACTTCCAGGAGAAGGACATCGTCTTCGGCGGCGACAAGAAGCTCGCCAAGCTGATCGACGAACTCGAAGGCCTCTTCCCGCTCTCGAAGGGCATCTCGGTGCAGTCCGAGTGCCCGGTCGGTCTGATCGGTGACGACATCGAGGCGGTGGCGAAGAAGAAGCAGGCAGAAATCGGCAAGGTGATCGTGCCGGTGCGCTGCGAGGGCTTCCGCGGGGTTTCGCAATCGCTCGGCCACCACATCGCGAACGACGCGGTGCGCGACTGGATCATCTCGAACCGTGATGACAAGGCGTTCGAGAGCACGCCCTACGACGTCGCGATTCTGGGCGACTACAACATCGGTGGCGATGCGTGGGCCTCGCGCATCCTGCTCGAAGAGATGGGCCTGCGCGTCGTGGCGCAGTGGTCGGGCGACGGCACGCTGGCGGAGATGGAAAACACGCCGAAGGTGAAGCTGAACCTGCTGCACTGCTATCGCTCGATGAACTACATCGCGCGCCACATGGAAGAGAAGTACGCGATCCCCTGGCTTGAGTACAACTTCTTCGGCCCGACCAAGATCGCCGAGAGCCTGCGCGACATCGCCTCGCACTTCGACGACAAGATCAAGGAAGGCGCCGAGCGCGTGATCGCCAAGTACACCCCGGCGATGAACGCGATCATCGCCAAGTACAAGCCGCGTCTGCAGGGCAAGAAGGTGATGCTCTACGTCGGCGGCCTGCGCCCGCGTCACACCATCGGTGCCTATGAGGACCTGGGCATGGAAGTGATCGGCGCCGGCTACGAGTTCGCGCACAACGACGACTACGACCGCACGATGAAAGAGATGAAGGACGCCACCCTCATCTATGACGACGTGACCGGCTACGAGTTCGAAGAGTTCGTCCGCCAGCTCAAGCCCGATCTGATCGGCTCCGGGATCAAGGAAAAGTACGCCTTCCACAAGATGGGCGTGCCCTTCCGCCAACTGCACTCGTGGGATTACTCCGGCCCGTACCACGGCTTTGATGGCTTCGCCGTCTTCGCCCGCGACATGGACATGACCGTGAATAACCCGTGCTGGGGAATGCTCAAGGCCCCCTGGCTCAAGGAAGAAGAATCCACGGGCGAACTCAAGGCCGCCTGAGGTAGCTAGCCCCGGCTGCTGCGATACGGAATCCGGGGGGCTCCCCTGCCCCGGATTCCGCCCCGCGGCCCCTGTGGGCCCTGCCTGAATGTTGCGTGACTCCGTGCGGCATTGCGCCGCACGGCCGACCAAGCTTCACCCGCGTCCACAGCTAGATGGCCGGGCAAGGAGATGCAAGATGCAAACCGTCGAAGATACGAAACCGTGCTTCCCGCTCTTCAACGAGCCGGAATACCGCGACCTCATCACGAACAAGCGCGAGCAGTTCGAAGAGACCGTCTCGAAAGAGAAGATCGCCGAGACCTTTGCCTGGACGACGACCCAGGAATACCAGGATCTGAACTTCAAGCGCGAAGCGCTGACGATCAACCCGGCCAAGGTCTGCCAGCCGCTCGGCGGCGCCCTGTGCGGCATGGGCTTCGAAAAGACCATGGTCTACATCCATGGCTCGCAAGGCTGCGTGGCTTACTTCCGCACCTACTTCAACCGCCACTTCAAAGAGCCGATTGCCTTCATCGCCGACTCGATGACCGAAGATGCGGCGGTGTTCGGCGGCCAGAAGAACGTGCATGAAGGCCTGCAGAACGCGACCAAACTGTACGACGCGAAGATGATCGCGGTGTGCACCACCTGTATCGCGGAGGTCATCGGTGACGACCTGGGCGCCTTCATCGGCAACGCCCGCAAAGAAGGTCACGTCGAGAAGGACTTCCCGATCCCCTACGCGAACACCCCCTCCTTCGTCGGCTCGCATGTCACCGGCTGGGACAACATGTTCGAAGGCATCGTCAGCTACTTCACGCAAGCAACGATGGACGGCAAGGTCGTCGGCAGCAACAAGAAGATCAACATCGTTCCGGGTTTCGAGACCTACCTGGGCAACTACCGCGTGATCAAGCGGATGCTCAAGGAAATGGATGTCGACTTCACCTTCCTGTGCGACCCGGAAGAAGTGCTCGACACCCCCGCGAACGGCGAATACCAGATGTACGCCGGCGGCACCACGATCGATGAGGTGAAGGACGCACCCAACGCCTACACCACCTTCATGCTGCAGCCGACCACGCTGGAAAAGAGCAAGAAGTTCGTCGAGACCACGTGGAACCACGAAGTGCCGAAGATCAACATCCCGATGGGTGTTGAATGGACCGACGAGTTCCTGATGAAGGTCTCGGAAGTCACCGGCAAGCCGATTCCCGAATCGCTGCTGAAAGAACGGGGCCGCCTGGTCGACATGATGACCGACTCGCACGCTTGGCTGCACGGCAAGAAGATGGCGATGTTCGGTGACCCCGACTTCCTGCTCGGCCTCACCAAGGTGATGCTGGAACTGGGCATCGAGCCGACCCACATCGTCTGCAACAACAGCAACAAGCGTTGGGAAAAGGCGATGAAGAAGCTGCTCGAATCCTCGCCCTACGGCGTGCATGCCAAGCTGTATCCGGGATGTGACCTGTGGCACATGCGCAGCCTGTGCTTCACCGACAAGCCGGACTTCATCGTCGGCAGCACCTACGGCAAGACGATCCAGCGCGACACGCTCTACAAGGGCCCGGACTTCGAAGTGCCGCTGATCCGCCTGGGCTTCCCGATCTTCGATCGTCACCACCTGCACCGCATGACCACGCTGGGCTACGAGGGCGGCATGTACCTCGTCACCACGCTGACCAACGCAGTGCTGGAGCGGCTGGACGAGAAGACGAAGTTCATGAACGACACCGACTACAACTACGACATCGTTCGCTGATCGGCGGGGAGTGGGGAGCAAGGAGTAGGGAGTGGGGAGTAGGGGGTAGGAGCATTCGCGATCGGCACAGCCGATCGCCATCCAACCCACTCACTACTCACGACTCACTACTCACTACTCACAACTCCCTGCTCCCAACTCACCACTCCCGGATACCAACATGGCCAACATCATGGTGCGCAAAAGCGCAGACGGCGGACTCTCGTTCTACCTGCCCAAGCGCGACATCGAGGACAGCATCACCTCGATCGAGTTCGACACCCCGGAAAAGTGGGGCGGCGAAATCCGGCTCGGTAACGGCGGCGTCTATTTCATCGATCCGATCCCCGCCCCGGCGCGCCTGCCCATCTCGGTGCGGGCACGGCGGGTGGATGGGGTTGAGTGAGTTTGGCGCGTCGTGAGTGGGGAGTGGGGAGTGGGGAGTAACCCAAAAAGAGCGCTACGACTCACCACTCGCAACTCCCAACTCCCAACTCCCCAGAATCAAGGAGAACCATCATGGCAATGAAAATCATCGTCGCCGAATGCAGCAGCTGCGGCGACTGCATCAAGGTCTGCCCGACCAACTCGATCTTCGACAAGGGCGGCATCGTCAAGATCAAGGCCGACACCTGCAACGAATGCGAAGACAGCGACGACGGCCCGAAGTGCCAGGCCACCTGTGCCTCGGGCGACGCCTGCATCGTCTACATGTGACGCCTTTTGGGGAGTGGTGAGCAGGGAGTGGAGAGGAAAACCAGGGAACGCGTCCCTACTCGCTACTCCCTACTCGCTACTCCCCACTCGCTACTCCCCACTCACCCCCCTCCACCGCGCGAAGGAACCGGCATGAACACCTCGATCACCCGCGAAGCCGCACTGCGCATCGGTCTGGCCGCACGCGCGCTGAACGTGAGCCCGCGCGAGCTAACCCTCGCCCTGGCCGAAAAACTCGATCTGCCCCTGTCGGAAACCAAGCTTTCGACCTGCTCGGTCGAGGTGCTGCGCGAGGCGATGGATGGTGAGGGCGGCATCTGCGTCGCAGAGAAGGAAGACCTGAAGAACGCGGTGCGTCTGCTCTGGGGCGATGGCGTCAGCGGCAGCGAGCTGCCCCCGCTGGACGCCTACGCCGAGGGCGACATGCCCGGCTCGATCCGGCTTGCCTGCGCATCGAACCACGGCGAGATGCTCGACGGCCACTTCGGCTCCTGCGAGCGCTTCCTGATCTACCAGGTGTCCGCGACCGAAGCACGCCTGATCGCTGTGCGCCCGACGCTCGAAACCGAGTATGCCGAAGATAAAAACGTCGCCCGCGCGGCACTCATCGCCGACTGCGATGTGCTGTACGTGCAGTCGATCGGTGGCCCGGCCGCCGCCAAGGTGATCCGCGCCCAGGTGCATCCGGTGAAGCTCCCGCTGCCCGGCCCGGCGCGCGCGAGCGTGGCGCGCCTGCAAACCAGCCTCGCCAGCCCGCCGCCGTGGCTCGCCCGCGTCATGGGCATCGCGCCGCCATCGCTCAAGCGCTTCGAAACCGAGGACGAGAACGCATGATCACGCCAGAATTCCTCAAGCAGGTCTGCGCCGCACTGGCCAACGGCAACGCACGCATGCCCAGGGTGGACGCCTCACTGCGCGACGCCTTTCCCGGCGTGCCATTCACCGTCTGCAGCGACAACGACATCCCCTCGCGCCTGCAGCCGATGGCCTACGGTGAGGGTTTCGTGCTCTACGGCATCAATACCGGCGGCCATTGCGCAGCGCTCACGAGCGTTACCGAAGCCGCCACCGGCCTTGCGATCGCACTGACCGACGATGACGATTGAGCACGCCGCGGCGCCGCAGGCAGCCCCTGACACGCACGAACGCGACCGCTACGCCAGCTTCGTCGGGCTCGACTGCAACGGCCAGGCGCAACGCCTCGTTGCAATGCTGCGCCCCTACATCGAAGACCCGGCCAAGACCAACGGCTTCTGGCAGCTGTTCGCGCGCAAGCTCAATCCAACAAGCGGGCCGCGCCACGACGAGTTGTTCCTGATCCACGCGCACATCAACATCCTTCGCGACCAGCTCGAACTCCACCGCGACCAAGCCGCACTCGCGCTGCTCGAACAAATCGAAATCGAATGCTGCTAGTGCCGGCCCGCCTGCAAACCATCCGGACCCCGCCCCGATGAACATCCTGATCGTGCTGGCGCACCCCAAGCCTGCCAGCTTCAACCACGCCATCGCCACCTGCGTGCGCGACGCGCTGCTCGCCGCTGGCCACCAGGTCACGTTGCGCGACCTCTGCGCCGAAGGCTTCGACGCGAACTTCAGCGCCGACGAACTCGCACGCGGCAACATCGCCCCGCCGCAAGTCCGCGAACACGCCGACGCGGTGCTCGCGGCCGACGGCATCATCGTCGTGCACCCCAACTGGTGGGCGCAGCCGCCCGCGATTCTCAAGGGCTGGCTCGATCGCGTGCTGCGGCCCGGCGAGGCCTACCGCTTCGGCACCAACGACAAGGGCGAAGGCTGCGTGATCGGCCAGCTCAAGGCAAAGGCCGCACTGGTATTCACCACCTCAAATACGCCGCGCGAAGCGGAGCTTGCGCTCTACGGCGACCCGCTCGACAACCTGTGGAAGCGCTGCATCTGGGGCTTCTGCGGGATCGAACGCGTTGAGCGCCGCAACTTCGAGCCGGTGATCGCCAGCACGCCGGCGCTGCGCGAGCAATGGCTCGCCGACGCCGCCCTCATGGCGACCACGGTATTCGCCTGACTCTCAATCCCACACCGAAAGCCCCGCCCATGTGCGACCCCACCCAAGCCGGCGACACAGCCACCCTGCACCAGAAGTTCTGCCGCATGACGGGCGGCATCCCCTGCAAAGCCGTTCATGGCCTCAGCGCCCTGTTCGCCCGCGCCTTCAGTCGCAGCCCGGAACCCCACGCGGGCTGCAGCGGCCATGCGCCGTCCGGCGCGCAATCTGACGGGGCATCCGGTGCCCACGGCTGCGGCTGTGGCGGGCACGCCCACGCCAAGGCGGGCGCCTGCGGCGGCGAGCACCAGGCCTCGCATGCAGGCGAAGGCTGCTGCGGTGGCGGCAAGGGGCATCAGGGCGGCACTGGCAAAGGTGCTTGTGGCTGCGGCGGCAAGGCCGCGCATTCTGCCGAATCAGGCACGCCCCAGCGCTGACGGCCGCGCCCGCGGTGCGCCGGCCCAAACCCGCGAACCGGCATCGCCGGCGCTACGCTGATCCGGCCCAGCGCTGCGGCACGCGCCACGGCGCCGATTGAGGCCCGCCTACAGCGGCGATCACGCCATCGGGCGTGACACGGCAGGTAAGGCAGGTGACCAGAAATGTCATCTACCCCTCTGTGTGAAGCGCCCGGGCAGGATCGTGGCCACCCGATCGGCCATGAAACAGGGGGTTTTTGGACATCCGCACAACAGGCTGTTGCGTGCAATGCACCTGGCATGGGCGCTGCTTGTTGCTGGCCTCCAGCCAACACTCGAGAACGGCCCCGGCGGCCGATTGCCATGCAGATCCATGCTCTTGCGATAGCCGGTTGGCAAACGACGATCCTGCGCTGCGGCACCGTCGTGCTCATGGTCTGCCTGCTCAACGGCTGCGCGGCGCTTGCGGTAAGCCTTGCCGGGGCCGGCGCCAGTGCGGGCCTGGCACACCAGATCAACGGCACCGCATCGCGTGCCTTCAGCGAACCTTTCAGCAAGGTCGACGCGGCCGTGCGCATCGCCACCAAACGCATGCAGCTGGAAGTCGATGAAGTGGCCAGTACCGATAGAGGCCAGATCACCAAGGCTCGCGTCAGCACCCTGGACGTTTCGATCGAGCTCGAGCCGCTCTCGCCCACCCTCACCCGCGTCAGCGTGGTCGCGCGCAGGGATCTGCTGCGGGTAGACGGCGCAACCGCCGCCGAAGTGGTGACCCAGATCGAACGCTCGCTTGCCGCCATCGCCGTCGCCGAGACCGCCCCCAGCGCGACACCGGCCAAGGCCGAAAGCGGCCGTCTCGCGCGCGAAGAGCCCCCGCGCACCCGCACCCGCAAGACCAGCGCCCCGGCCAAAGGCAAAACCACGATCTGATTTCGCCCGCCCCGGCAAGGCACGGGGCAAGGCAAGCGGGCCGATCAGTTGCCGTAGCCCAGATCCTCGATCTCGATCAGCCGCCCGTCCTCAAAGGTGAGCTGCTGCATGAACTGGCTCGGGCCGAGGTTGTAGATCCACTCCTCGATCGTCACCGGCACCTGGGTTTCCTGCTCCACCGCACCGGTCGTGCGCGGCGTGCTGCCCACCACCATCGGATTGCGGACCTTGGTCGTGCGCCAGATCACCCGCGTTTCTTGCGACATGGGCGCGCCACAACGCTTGGTAACCTCGACTTTCTTCAAACCGACGTCGATCACATAGCCCTCGCATCGGAAGGCTGCCGCTGCGGGCGCAGACGCGAGGGCCACGAACGCTGACAGGAACATGGCGGCAAGAAACTTCGATCTCATCGGCGGGCGCCTGTGCTGGGTTGAACAACCGGTGAATCGCCTGCGAGGCGTGCGTGCAAGATTACTCCAGCAACGCGACAGCCTTCACCTGCGCCCACACCCAACGCGCGGGCGCCAGATCGAGTTGACTGACAGCCCGGCGGGTTACCCGCGCAAACAGGCGCGTGCCAGCCGCATCCAGGCCGACAAGGCACTGTGCCGGATCATCGGCCGGCGCAATCGAGGTCACCGTGCATGCGAAGCGGTTCTGGATACTCGATGCGTGATCCCCGCTCAGCGCGATGCTGACATCACGCGCAAGGATGCGTACCCGCACCGCGCGGCCGACTTCGAGCGGGCGGTGCGAAACCGAGATGTTGCCGCCGGCGAAGCGCAGATGCGTGAGGTGCCACTCCGCTTCATGGCTGGCGACTTCGGCACTGATCACCACGCCGGCTTCGTGTTCGCGCGCCAGCGGCAGATCGAGCCGTGCCAGCGCCTCGCTCAGCGGTGCGCTGGCAAGCACCTTGCCTTGTTCGAGCAGCACCAGGTGATCGGCGAGGCGAGCGGCCTCTTCGATCTGGTGGGTCACGTACAGCAGCGGAATTTCGAGTGCGTCGTGCAGACGTTCGAGGTAAGGCAGGATCTCCTGCTTGCGTGCGGTGTCGAGCGCCGACAGCGGCTCGTCCATCAGCAGCAGGCGCGGGCGCGTCAGCAAGGCGCGTGCAATCGCAACGCGCTGTCGTTCACCGCCCGAAAGCCTGTCGGGCGCGCGATCGAGCAAGTGGCCGATGCCCAGCAGCGCGACGATGCGATCCACTTCCGCCGCATCCACGCCGCCCGCGGTGCGGCGCATGCCGTAGACGAGGTTGCGGCGCACATCGAGGTGAGCGAACAGGCTCGCCTCCTGGAACACGTAGCCGATCGGGCGCTGCCAAGGTGGAATGAAGCGGCCGGCGGCATCGTCTTGCCAGACTTCGCCGTTGATCGAGAGAAAGGCCTGCGATGCCCGCTCAAGGCCGGCCACGCAGCGCAAGGCGGTGGTCTTGCCCGATCCGGAATGGCCGAACAACACCGTCACGCCCTTGCCGGGTAAGGCCAGGTCCACGTCAAACGAGAAGCCGGGATAGGCGTGGCGCGCACGCAGAATGATGGCCGCGTCCTTATCCATGAGCGCGGCTCCGGCGTGCTTGCGGGTTGAGGGTGTAGAGCAAGAGCAGCACGGTGAAGGAGAACGCCACCATGCCGCCGGCAAGCCAGTGCGCTTGCGCGTACTCCATCGCCTCGACGCGATCAAAAATCTGCACCGAGATCACGCGCGTCACCCCCGGGATGTTGCCGCCAATCATCAGCACCACACCGAACTCGCCCACCGTGTGCGCGAAGCCGAGGATCGCGGCGGTCAGGAATCCGGGCCGCGCGAGCGGCACCACCACGGTCCAGAACGTATCCCAGGGCGAGGCTCGCAGCGTGGCAGCCACTTCCAGCGGGCGTGGCCCGATCGCCTCGATCGCGTTCTGCACCGGTTGCACCACAAAGGGCATCGAGTAGAAGGTGGAGGCGATCACCAGCCCGCCAAAGCTGAAGGGCAGCAAGCCGATTCCCAACGCCTGGGTGAGCTGCCCGATCGGCCCGTTCGGCCCCATCAAGAGCAGCAGATAGAAGCCCAGCACCGTCGGCGGCAGTACCAGCGGCATCGCCACCAGAGCGCTGACGATGCCGCGCAGGCGCGAGCGGGTATGCGCCAGCCACCACGCAATCGGCGTACCGACGATCAGCAGCAGGATCGTCACGGTGGTCGCGAGTTGCAGCGTCAGCCATACCGCAGCCCAGTCCTGGGCATCGAGAAACGGCATATCAAGACTCCTTGCCAGGCAGATGCCCGGTTCCGTAAATCAGAGCGCGTAGCCGTATGACTTGATGATCGCCCGCGCCGCCTCACCCTTCAGGAACTGCATCAGGGCTTGGGCCGCCGGCTGCGCGGCGCCCTTGCTGAGCAACACCGCATCCTGGCGGATCGGCGAGTACAGATCGGCGGGCAGCACCCACGCAGAACCGCTCGCGATCGCCCCATCCTTCCAGATCAACGAGAGCGCAACGAAGCCCAGATCCGCATTACCGGAGGCGACGAATTGATATGCCTGCGTGATGGTTTCGCCCTGCACCAGCTTCGCCTGCACGCCCTCATGGAGCCCAAGCTTCTTCAGGGCCTCAATCGCCGCAGCGCCGTAGGGCGCGGTCTTCGGATTTGCGAGCGCGAGTCGCTCGAAAGCGCCTTTCTTCAACACATTGCCGTCCGCATCCACGAAACCGGGCTTGCTGCTCCACAGCACCAGTTTGCCCACGGCATAGGTGAAGCGACTGCCCTTCGCTGCGAAACCCTCGCTTTCAAGTTTCGCCGGCGTTTCGTCGTCGGCAGCAAGAAAGACCTCGAACGGTGCGCCATTCTTGATCTGCGCGTAGAACGCGCCGGTCGATCCGGTCGCCACCACCGCCTTGTGGCCGGAGGCCTTCTCGAACTCGGCCGCGATCTTCTGCATCGGGGCGGTGAAGTTGGCCGCGACCGCCACTTTCACCTCGTCGGCATGGGCCAGTGCGGCGAAACCGAACAAACAGATTGCCAGCAAGCGTTTCATCCTTACTTCCTTTCGGTTCAGAGGGGGTCAATCGAATGCGGTGAGGGTGACGCTGGAGGCCTTGAACACCGCGCACACGCGTCTGCCTTCCTGAAGATCGAGTTCGGCAAGCGCCTCGCGGGTGATCAGCGCGTTGACGCTGCGGCCGGTCGGCAGCGCCAGCGTGATGTCCACCGACACCGGCCCGGCATGGATGCGTGACACCTCGCCCCACAGCCGGTTGCGGGCCGAGAGCCGCACGCGATCGTCCGTCAGCAGAATCACCGCCGACGCATTGACCCAGGCATGCAGCTCACGGCCGATGTTCAGCCGCATCTGCTCGGCGCCTTCGCGCGAGATGTGCGCGACGATCTCGTTTTGGCCATCGATGCGCACGCCCACTTCGAAGGTCACCTCGCCGGCGCGCAAGCTCGTCACCGGCCCAACGAACTGATTGCTCGCGCTGGTCGTGACACCAACGCTGCGCATCAGGCGCCGCAGGGAATGCGGATCAGCGTCTGCCGGGCTGGCGAGCCGCGCCGTGACGCGATCGAGCGCAAGCTGGTACTCCGATTCGAGTGCGCGGAACATCGCCACCACATGGCGGCCGTAGTCGGTGAGCACCGTGCCACCACCATTGCGGCCGCCCACCACACGCTCGACCAGGGGCTGGTCGGCGAGGTTGTTCATTGCATCCACCGCATCCCACGCCGCCTTATAGGAAAGCGGCACCGCCTTGGCTGCCTGCGAAATTGACCCGCTTGCGTCGATCGCTTCCAGCAGGCGAATTCGCGTGTCGCCCAGGAAACTCCCGGCGTCCACATCCACGCCAAAACGCCCGATCAAACGACTCAGCTTCATTGCCGCCACCTCACCCACAAATCGTCGCTATAGTTCCGCGAATATATCGCAGCACAAACATAGCCACGATTGGGCCGAACGAATTTCAACGGCGCTATGGTTGTGTTGTCGGCAGCGGGGCAAATAGATTCTGGGGCGGCGACACGCTTGTGCGCCCTCCCCTCATCCCCACAAGGCTCATCACCATGAAAATCAGCGCACGCAATGTTTTTGAAGGCACCATCACCGCGCTCTCGATTGGCCCGGTCAGTGCAGAAGTCGAAGTTGTCACGGCGGGCGGCGACCGGCTGGTAGGCACGATCACGCAGGGCAGCGTTCAATCGCTGGGCCTTGCGATCGGCAAGGCGGCGTTCGCGATCGTCAAGGCCTCGAACGTCATGATCATGACCGAAAGTGCCAGCGTGAAACTCTCCGCCCGCAACTGCCTCACCGGTACCGTGGAGAAGATCGTCGAAGGTCCGGTCAGCGCCGAAGTCGTGCTCAAACTCCCCGGCGGCGCGCAGGTATTCGCCAGCATCACACGCGAAGGCGCCGAGGCCCTGGGGCTCAAGCCGGGCGCTGCCGCCACCGCGGTGATCAAGGCCTCGTCCATCATCATTGGCGCGGCGGACTGAGCTACAGCCGCCAAAGGGCCTGCGCCTGCGCGGAAGCTCCGTGCTGGCGCACAAGCGCTTCGGCGAGCGCGCCAAAGCAGCCGGCACTCCGTTCAAACAGCGTCCTCGCCTCATCGTGGCATCTCGTCGGCGAAGCTGAAGAAGCTGCGCGATTGCGCACAATCTTCGTTGCTTGATAAGCAGCGGAAGATCAACCAGCGACCATCAATCAGCCGCCATGCGACCAGACGCTCCCAGTAGCCCGGCACCAGGTAGAACTCGTCATCGTCATCCGAGCGCAGCGTGTTGAGCACGAAGTAGTGAGCGCAATAGCAGGGCTCGTCATCCACCTCATATCCCACCACTCGTTCGGCGAGCATCTCGTACTCGCGAAAGCGCGAAAACAGTGTCGGCGAAACCACCTGCCCGGCCCACTCCCGCGGCAACTCGCGGCGCCAGTCCACTTCGTCGGATTCCGGCGTGGAGCGGCGGCAGGATCGCGCAGGATCGCCCTTGGGCTTTCCCGGTTCCCGACATCGGTTTCGAATGCTCGCATTCATCTGAGTCAGCCTTCGGCGCTTTCGCTATACACGGTCGGATACAGCGAAAACCATGCCACATCGCCCGATCGAAAAACGAACGCGGGGGCCTCAGATCGCCTCGAAGACGACTTTCACGTCGCGTGGCACAGAGAAATGGGGGGCTGAGCGGTGACGCACAGCGTCGGAAAGTACACACTCCACCAGCTATACCTCCGGCCCGAAGCACAGCGGCAAGTCACTGCAATCGGCGCAGTTGGGCGACTTGCAGATCGGCACTTCGGCGCGCTGGCAGAGCTGGCGGTAGAAGAACTTCTTCCACTTCATGTCGCGATCGTTCAGCGCCGCGAGGGTGGGGAAGCGCAGATGCAGGATCGCCGACAACTCGCGCCGCGAGGGCAAGCCCATGTCTTGCCAGAGGTGCTCGTCACGCTGCGCGGCGGTGGCGATCGTCGCGGCGAGCCAGGTGGATAGCTCATCGCGGGGCGCCGCATGTTCGCAGAGCAGGTCAAAGAGTTCGTCGAACTCGTCAAAGGGGGAATCGGCGCTGCGGCCGTTATGCAGCGGCGCGCCGGGCATGCAGTGCTCGCAAAGCCGCGCGAAGGCTTTGTCGGACAAACCCCGGATCAGCGGCTGCGCGCCAAGGCGCTGGCTCTTGGCAATGCCACAGGCGAGCACCAGGTGCTCGAGTGACGGTTCGCCTTCGGCAAGGCATGAAAGGCTTGGTTCGGGTGCATTCATCGCGAACTCCTTTGGCCTGACTCCAGCAAGGATCAGACCACGTGCCACACCACAAGGCCACCGGCGATCGGCGTTGCGCCGCTGTGCCAATGCCTACATTTTGTCGGATTCGCCACGCGGGCCCGGCACCCGGAATGCAGGCCGAGCGGGCCTTGCGGGGGGCGGGCACAGCGCTTGCAAAGAGGGGGGCAAGATCCAGCCAGGCCACGACAGTGAAAGCCTCCGACATCACCGCCCTGCAAAACGAACCCGCTTGCGCCCATAACAAGGACGAGAAGAGCGGCTGCGCGCGCCCCAAACCGGGCGCCACGGCAGGCGGCTGCAGCTTCGACGGCGCGCAGATCGCGTTGCTGCCGATCGCCGATGTCGCGCACATCGTGCACGGGCCGATAGGCTGCGCCGGCAATTCGTGGGACAACCGCGGCACCCGCTCATCCGGGCCGGCGCTCTACCGCACTGGCATGACGACCGATCTGAGCGAGCAGGACGTGATCATGGGGCGCGGCGAAAAGCGCCTGTTCCATGCCATCAAGCAGGCGATCGACGAGCACGCGCCGGCCGCCGTCTTCGTGTACGCCACCTGCGTCACCGCGCTGATCGGCGACGACCTTGGTGCGGTGTGCAAGGCGGCCCAGGCGCGCTGGGGTGTGCCGGTGGTGCCGGTGGACTGCGCAGGCTTCTACGGCAGCAAGAATCTGGGCAACCGCATCGCGGGCGAAACCATGCTCGAGCATGTGATCGGCACCCGCGAGCCTGAACCGGTGTCGGTGGCCTGGGTGCCGGGCCAGCGGGTTCACGATGTGAGCCTGATCGGCGAGTACAACATCGCCGGCGAATTCTGGAATGTCGCGCCGCTGTTCGACGAACTCGGGCTGCGCATCATCGGCACGCTATCGGGCGATTCGCGCTATCGCGAGGTGCAGACGCTGCACCGCGCCGAAGCGAGCATGGTGGTGTGCGCCAAGGCACTGCTGAACGTTGCACGCAAGCTGGAGAAACGCTGGGGCGTGCCCTACTTCGAAGGCAGTTTCTACGGCGTGGCCGATACGTCTGAGGCGCTGCGCGCCTTCGCCGGCTTGCTGCGCGATGCGGATCTGAGTGCGCGCACCGAAGCGCTGATCGCCCGCGAGGAAGCCTGGATCAACGCCGCGCTCGAACCTTGGCGTGAGCGCCTGCACGGCAAGCGCGTGCTGCTCTACACCGGCGGCGTGAAGTCGTGGTCCATCGTCTCGGCGCTGCAGGATCTAGGCATGCAGGTCGTTGCCAGCGGCACCAAGAAGTCCACCGCCGAGGACAAGGCACGCATTCGCGATCTGATGGGCGACGACGCCGTGATGATCGAGGACGGCAGCCCCAAGGCCTTGCTCACCGCATACAAGGACTTGCGCGCCGACATCCTCATCGCCGGCGGTCGCAACCTCTACACCGCGCTGAAGGCACGCATCCCCTTCCTCGACATCAACCAGGAACGCGAGTTCGGCTACGCCGGCTATCGCGGCATGCTGGAACTGGCACGCCAGCTTGCGCTGAGCCTCGAAAGCCCGGTCTGGGAAGCGGTGCGCAAGCCGGCGCCCTGGGCCATTGGCAGCAAAGCGGAAGGAGCCTGAGATGGCCGAAGTCATCAAACGCAGCAAGCCGCTGGCGGTCGACCCGCTCAAAACCAGCTCAACGCTCGGCGCTTGCCTCGCCTTCCTCGGCCTGCAGCGCGCGATACCGCTGATGCATGGCGCGCAGGGCTGCACCGCGTTCGGCAAGGTCTTCCTGGTACGGCACTTCCGCGAAACGATTCCGCTGCAGACCACGGCGATGGATCAGATCGCCACCGTGATGAGCTCGGACGAGAACGTCATCGAAGGCCTGAAAACCCTGTGCGAGAAGAGCGCACCCGACGTGATCGGCCTGCCCACCACCGGCATCTCGGAAACCCAGGGCAGTGATGTGCACCGCCTGGTGCGCGAGTTCCGCGCCGCGTATCCGCAGTACGCGCACATCGCCATCGTGGCGGTGAATACGCCGGACTACGTCGGCAGCCAGGAAAGCGGCTATGCGCTGGCGCTCGAAGCGATCATCCGCGACATGGTGCCGCACACGCGCCACGCAGGCCGCCGCCACCGGCAGGTGAATGTGCTGCCAAGCGCCGCGCTGACACCGGGCGACATCGAAGTGATCAAGGACTGGTGTGCCGAATTCGGCCTGCGTGCCGTCGTGCTGCCGGATCTGGGCGACTCGCTCGACGGCCACCTGATCGAAGCCGAACACACGCCGCTGACGCTCGGCGGCACACCACGCAGCGAGATCGCCGCAATGGGCGAATCGATTGCGACGCTGGTAATCGGCGACTCGCTGGGCCGTGCCGCCGACGCGCTGCTGCGGCAAACCGGCGTGCCCGATGTGCGCTTTGGCCACCTGATGGGGCTCGACGCCTGCGACCGCTTCACCCAGACCCTCGCCGAACTGAGCGGCAACGCGGTGCCGCCGCGCATCGAACGCGCCCGCGCGCAATTGCAGGACGCAATGGTCGACAGCCACTTCATGACCGGCTTCCTGCGCGTGGCGATTGGTGGCGAGCCCGACATGCTCGCCGGCATGGTGGCCTTGCTGCATGGCGCCGGCTGCGAAGTGGTGGCCGCCGCCACGCCGGTAAAGGCCGACTCGCTCGCTGCCCTGCCCTGCGCCACGGTGCAGGTGGGCGATCTGCAGGATCTGGAACAGGCCGCGCGCGCAGCGCAGGCGCAACTTCTGATCGGCAGCTCGCACGCGGTGCAGTGCGCCGAGCGACTTGGCGTACCGCTGCTGCGCGCCGGCTTTCCGCAGTACGACCGGCTCGGCGGTTTCGCGCGGGCCTGGGTGGGCTACGGCGCCGCGCGCCAGGCCCTCTTCGACCTCTCAAATCTCGTCCTGGAGCATCACCATGACATCCCTGCCTACCGATCCGTGTTCTGGTCAGGCGGACCCCGCGACCGCGAAGAACACCCCCTCGCTTCGCAAAGTCGCGCTGGCCTGGTCCGCCACTGACCGCGAGCCGGGCACGCTGCGGGTGGCTTTTGCCAGCCGCGACCGCACCCATGTGGATCAGCACTTCGGCGCCGCCGAGGGCTTCGTCCTCTACGCGGTCGACGCGGAGCGTGCCCGGCTGGCGGGGGTGCTGGAGTTCGCCCCCGAGAGCATGGACGGCAACGAGAGCAAGCTCGCGCAGAAGATCGAGGCGCTCAAGGGCTGTGCGGCGGTGTACTGCCTTGCGGTGGGCGGCTCTGCGGTGCGCCAGCTGCTCGCCGCCGACATCCAGCCGATGCGCCTGGATGCGCAAAGCGCGATCGAGCCGCTGCTCGTGTCGCTACGCCGCGCGATCAGCGATGGCGGGGTGCACTGGATCGAGCGACGCATCAATCGCGACGACGCAGAAGACCGTTTTGAACGCATGGCCGCCGAGGGGTGGGACGAATGATCGAGCGCCGCGCACGGGTCATCGCCCGCAACGCCACCACGATGCAAGTGGCGGTGGAAGCCGCCAGCGCCTGCGCCGCCTGCGGCGCGCGTAAGGCCTGTCAGGGCGACGCGGCCGAGCGCCTGATCACCCTGCCGGCTGCGCCCGGCGTGGCCGCTGGTGAAGCGGTATCGCTCTCGCTTGATCTGCAGCGCCTCACGCAAGGTGCATTGCTCGCCTACCTGCTGCCTGCGTCGTGCCTGCTCGCTGGCGCACTGATTGGCGAAACCCTGCAAGGCAGCAACCTGGGCGCCATGCTCGGCGCCTCGCTCGGCCTGCTTGCCGGCCTGGTCGGCGCGCGACAGCTGAGCCGCCGGCTTGGCGATGCCTGGGCCCAACCGAGCGTTACGGCTTGTCATTCCCCCACTGTAGTCCGGAGCACTCAACCATGAACACAGCAGTCACCACCGACCCGCTATTCGAAACGGATTTCATGCGCGAGATGCTGCGCCAGATGCGCGCACTCGACAGCTACGGCGTGCACGACGGAAAGACTGCCGAGCAGCTGCTCGGCCCCTTCGTGCTAACGAAAGAAGCGCGCGCGGCGATTCCGGTACTGGGCGACCCGGATGAAGTGGCGCTCTCGCGCATCCGCGCCTTCTACAACGCGATTGCGGTGCTGATCGAAAAGGAGTGCGGCAGCATGGCCGTGCCGCTGGTGCACCTGTCGCACGAAGGCTTTGGCCGCGTGCTGATCACGGTGGGCCGCCTGGTCGCGCTCGACCGCCGCTTGCGCGATGTGCACCGCTTTGGCTTCGACAGTTTCTCGAAGATGAAGACCGAAGCCGACACCCAGCTTGCGCTCGCGATTGAGCTGGTGGGTCGCCACCCCGACGTGGCCGGTCTGTAGGCGAGGCACGAGATGGATGACGCCACCCGCGCCGCACTCGACAAGGACGTGAAACGGCTCAAGCGCATCGCCGCTGAGTGGGCCGGCCAACTGCACGACCTGGTCGAAGACCGCCTGCCGGCCGCCTACGCCGAGATCCCCGGCATTGCGCAGTCGACCTTCGACGCCTGCAAGGCCTGGGCCGACGCCGATGCGCGGCTGCGTGCCGCCACTACCGATTAGTCCCCCCCGAATCATTCGATTCATTCACATCCCTGGAGTTTGAAAATGGCAGACGAAATTACAGGCATCACCCGCGGCGGCAAGCCATGGACCCCCGAGTTCGCGATTGCGCTGGACGCCAAGAAGTGCATCGGCTGTGGCCGTTGCTACAAGGTGTGCACCCGCGACGTGCTGGAACTGATCGACCGCAGCGAAGACGACCTGCCGGAAGATGACGACGACGATGACAGCGAGAGCATTTCGTCGGTCATGGCGCTCGCCGACCCGATGGACTGCACCGGCTGCGGCGCCTGCAGCCGCGTCTGCCCGAAAGACTGCTTCACCCACAGCCCTCTGCCGCTCGCAGCCTGAGCCAGGCTGCCCGCAAGCAGGCGCCACCGGCCCCGCCCCCGCGCGGCCGGTGGCGCCGCTTTGCACCCGGCGCGTGTAAACCGCAAGCGATTCAGCCTTGTGGGGTTTACGAACAGCGCCCTGTCGCAAGTCCGACAATCGCCCCGACAAACGTCGCCCCAAGCCCGGCTGCACGCGCCTTTGCGTCGCATCGCCCGGATTGGCACACGCCTTGCGTTGGTGTGCTGGCACGCACCCGGAATCGTGGTGCATCCGAAAAGTTGTCAAGGAGCCAGCCATGTGGGACTACACCGAAAAGGTTAAAGAACACTTCTTCAACCCACGCAACGCCGGCTCGCTCGAAAGCGCCAACGCCGTCGGTGATGTGGGTTCGATCCAATGCGGCGATGCGCTGCGCCTGATGCTCGATGTTGACCCGGCAACCGAGATCATCCGCGATGCCCGCTTCCAGACCTTTGGCTGCGGCTCGGCGATTGCGTCCAGCTCGGCACTGACCGAGATCGTCAAGGGCAAGACGCTCGACGAAGCGCTGAAGATCAGCAACCAGGACATCGCGGCCTTTCTCGACGGCCTGCCGCCGGAGAAGATGCACTGCTCGGTGATGGGACGCGAAGCGCTGCAGGCCGCGATTGCGAACTACCGCGGCGAAGCCTGGCAAGACGATCACGAAGAAGGTGAGCTGATCTGCAAGTGCTACGCGATCGACTCGGCGCTGATCGAACGCGTGGTGCGCGAAAACGGACTCACCACGCTTGAGCAGGTCACCAACTTCACCAAGGCCGGCGGCGCCTGCGCCTCGTGCCACGAGAAGATTGAAGACGTACTCATCGGCATCGTCGCGGCCCGCTGCGAAGCCGGCGCGATCGAGGCCGCCCCGGCCGTGGCCGCGCCCGAACCGGTTGCCGCAGCGCCCGCCGAAAAGCCGCGCATGACCAACCTTCAACGCATGCGCAAGATCGAAGAGATCATCGAATCGGTCCGCCCGATGCTGCAAAAGGACAACGGCGACATCGAAGTGGTCGACATCGTCGGCAAGAACATCTACGTCAATCTGAAAGGCGCCTGCATGGGCTGCGCGCTAGAGGCGGCCACGCTCGGCGCGATCCAGCAAAAGCTGTTCGAGGATCTGGGCGAGTACGTGCGCCTCTTGCCCGCCAGCCAGCTCGAGATGGCGCGCTGAACGCGCCGCCAGGAACATCCGACCCCCCAACGGAGCGCCCGACCATGAAACCGATCTATCTCGACAACAACGCCACCACGCCCTGCGACCCGGCCGTCGTTGAAGCCATGCTGCCCTTCTTTACCGAGCAGTTCGGCAACGCCTCATCAATCCACAGCTTCGGCAACCAGGTGGGCATCGCGCTGAAGAAAGCACGCGCGCAGATCCAGGCTTTGCTCGGCGCCGAGCACGACTCGGAAATCATCTTCACCTCGGGCGGTACCGAGTCGGACAACACCGCGATTCTCTCCGCGCTCAAGGCCCAGCCCGATCGCAACCAGATCATCACCACCGTGGTCGAACACCCCGCCGTGCTCGCCTTCTGCGACCGGCTGGAGAAGGAAGGCTACGTGGTGCACAAGCTGCGCGTGGATGGCCGCGGGCGGCTCGACATGGACGAGTACCGCGCGCTGCTGACCGACCGCGTCGCGATCGTTTCGGTGATGTGGGCCAACAATGAAACCGGCACGATCTTCCCGGTCGAAGAGATGGCCGAGTACGCGCACGCACGCGGCATCCAGTTCCACACCGACGCGGTGCAAGCGGTGGGCAAGCTGCCGATCGACCTGAAGCGCACCAAGATCGACATGCTTTCGCTCTCGGGCCACAAGCTGCATGCGCCCAAGGGCATCGGCGTGCTCTACCTGCGCCGCGGCACGCGCTTTCGCGCGCTGCTGCACGGCGGCCAGCAGGAACGCAGCCGCCGCCCCGGCACCGAAAACGCACCCGGCATCATCGCGCTCGGCAAGGCGGCGGAACTGGCCATGCAACACATGGATACCGAGAACACCGACGTGCGCTACCTGCGCGACAAGCTTGAGAAAGGTATCCTCGCCCGAGTGCCACGCGCCTTCCCGAACGGCGATCTGCACTGCCGCCTGCCCAACACCAGCAACATCGCGTTCGAGTTCGTCGAAGGCGAAGGCATCCTGCTGTTGCTGAACAAGCTGGGCATCGCGGCCTCCAGCGGATCGGCCTGCACATCCGGCTCGCTTGAGCCCTCGCATGTGATGCGCGCGATGGGCATCCCCTACACCGCCGCGCACGGCAGCATCCGTTTCTCGCTCTCGCGTTACAACACACTCGAAGAAATCGAGCGCGTCATCGAAGCGGTGCCGCCGATCATCGAGCAGTTGCGCAAGATCTCACCCTACTGGGGCGAAGCCGGCCCCGCCGCGGACCCGGCCAGCCGCTTCCAGCCCGCCTACGCCTGAGCCAAGCGCGCGTCGCGGCCACCGCGGCTGCGACGCGCGAGCGGGTTTCCATGGCCGCCGCACGGCGGCACAATCGGCGCATGTGCGCCGACTACAACCCAGCACGGGCCCAGCATCTGGAACGGATGCAGATCGGCCCGCATGTCATTGCCCCACCGGGCTTCGCCTACCGCGAAACCTTCCCCGGCGGCCTTGCGCCTTTCCTCGCCAACCTGCTGCCCGCTGAATGGCTGCCAGGCCTGTTCGGCATGGTGCCGCACTGGGGCGATCCGGCGAAGCTCGCGCGCATGACCTACAACGCCCGCAGCGAAACCGTGGCGGACAAGCCAAGCTTCCGCAATGCGTGGAGGTCGTGCCAGTTCGGCCTGATTCCGGCTGAAAGCCTGTTCGAGCCCAACTACGAAAGTGGCAAGGCGGTGCGCTGGCGGATCGAACGCCACGACGGCGCCCCTTTCATGCTGGCCGGCATCTGGGAGCAGCGCCGCCACGACGCCGGGCCGGCGCATTGGTCCTTCGCAATGCTGACGATCAACGCCGACGAGCACCCCTTGATGCGCCGCTTCCATAAACCGGGGGAAGAAAAGCGCGCCGTGGTCGTGCTTGATCCCGACGACTGCGAGGGCTGGCTGAGCGCGCGCACCGATGCGCAGGCGCGCAGCTTTCTGCGGCCCTTTGATCCGGACCTGATGCGCGCCAGCGCCGATCCGCTCCCACCGCGTAGCAAGCCGTCGCGCTGAGCGCGGGGCAGGCGCCCGGACTCAAGTTCGCGCCGTCTTCGCCGTGATTGTTGTGGAGGAAGCCTCCGCAACGCGCGCCCGCCACGCGGTCTCCAAGGCACCCGCAATCCAAGAAGAACGATGAGTCGATATCGCAGCCTCACCGCCCCTGCCCTGATCCTGTACGCCGCCGCGTCGGTACTCGGCGCACTGGGGGCGTTTGCCGCGCCCCCCGTGCTTGCGCCCTGGCTCCACCCCAGCGCGGGCGGCATGGCGCTCGCCGCAGCCGCAGCCTTGCAGGGCGGTGCGCGCATCGGCCGCGCCTGGCTGGGCTTCATCGGCTTCTGCACCGCGCTCACCGCGCTCCCCTTGCTGCCGGGCGTACCCACGCCGCCAACCGGCTTGGCCGCCACGCTCTGGCCCGCGTCGATACCGCCCTGGCAGGCGGCGCTGATGCTGCTTTGGGCGGCTGCGGCGATTGCACTCGCGCTGCGCCCGGGCAAACGTGTCCGCCGCGCCGCAATGCTCACGGCCGCCGCGATCGCGTCCGCCGGCCTGCTCGGCGCGATCAGCACGGTCCTGCGCCTGCCCTTGATCTACGCCATGCCGCAGCTGCCCGCGCCACCGCTGGCCGGCTCCGCCACCTTGCTCGGCCTCGGGCTGGTGCTGGCGATGCAATGCCGGGCGCACCGCCCTGAACAACTGGGCGAGGAAGTACGCGTCACGCGGATCGGCATCGGCTTTCTGGTGGTGGTGACGCTCGCGACAACGCTCACAACGCTGGCGGCACTGCAAACCCAGATCGAACGTTCGCTCTACCAGCAGCAAAGAATGACGGCGCGCAACCGCGAGCTGGTCTTTCACTACGCCACCGAACGCCTGTACTTCGACGCCAACGTACTGCTGAAAGATACCGAGATCGGCCGCCTCGCCACGCTGGCACAGAAACGCAAGGACGATGCCACGCTGCGGCGGCTGTTCCAGCAGATTCAGGGGCAGGTGCCTTTCCGCGTGGTGCGCAGCTTCCAGGTCATCGGCCGCGACGGCCAGATCCTCACCGAACGGGGCACGCTGACGCAGGCCGAAACGCTCTGGCGCGACACGAAGGGCGCCATCGACCTGCAGATGAAGTGGCACGACGGCCTGCCCTTCGCGCAGCTCCGGCTGCGCATCGACCTGCCCGGCGAGGGCCATGTGGCCGATCTGCTGCTGGAGCAGACCGTATCCCCGTGGGAACAACTGATCGGCGACACCTATGACCTGGGCCGCACCGGCGTGATGTCGGTCTGCGGCTTCATCAGCGAACAGGTGCGATGCTTTCAGTCCGGTTCGCAGGATCGCCTGTGGACCCCGCGCGCGGGTTCGGCCATGCGCGAGGCGGTCGACGACGCGCTCAATGGCCACAGCAGCCCCGATTGGGACCCGCTGATCGTGCGGGGCGACGACGGCCACCCCAGCGTGCTGGTGTACGCCCCGCTGGGGCGCGTTGGCATGGCAATGGGGGTGGCCGGCAACGGGATCGTCATGATGGTGGCGCAGGACGCGCATGAATTCTACGAACCGGTGCGCAAGCAATGGCACCGGATCCTGCCGGCGGTGCTTGCCGTGCTGCTCATTGCGGGCTGGTCGCTGCGGCGAATCGTGCGCCCGCTCATCAGTGCCCTGCGCGACAAGGAGGCGCGGTTCCGCGAGCTGACCGAGCTTTCTTCCGACTGCTACTGGCAGATGGACGACAAGCTGCGCTTTTCGGAAATCGTCGGCAAAGACCTATCGGGCGCGGGCATCCTGCTCGGACGCTGGCTTGGCCGCGACGTGACCCACCTGCCGCTGCACCACGACGACCGCACGCGGGCGGCCAACATCCGCGCCGCGATGGAACAGCGCACCCGCTTCACCGACGAACTGCTCAGGATCACCGAGGGCGACGGCCTGCGCTACCTGATGCTTTCCGGCGCCCCGCAGTACGATGCGCGCGGCCGCTTTGTCGGCTACCGGGGGATCGGCCGCGACATCACGCGCCAACGTCAGGCCGAAGAACGCCTGCGGCGCGCGCAGACCGACCTGCTGCGTGCCGAGCGCATGGCTTCGCTTGGCAGCCTGGTGGCCGGCGTTGCGCATGAAATGAACACCCCGATCGGCAATTGTGTCGTCACCGCCAGCGCGCTGGCTGAAGAGGCCAGCCGCTTCGAGCAACTGGCCAACGATGGCCGCATGCGGCGAGCCGATCTGAGCGACTTCACCGCGTATGTGCGCGAGGCAATGCAGTTGTTGCGCAGCGGGCTCGATCGCGCAGCCGGCACGATCCGCAAGTTCAAGGAAGTGGCGGTTGACCAGTCGAGCGACCGACGCCTGCGCTTTGAACTGAGCAGCAAGCTCAGCGACATCGTCGGCCTGCTCAACCCGACCCTGACCCGACGCGGCATCGTCCTCGTTGCGCACACGCCCGCCGGCATCGAAATGGACAGCTTCCCCGGCGCCCTTGCCCAGATCGTCGATAACCTGGTGCTCAACGCCCTGACGCACGCCTTTGAAGGGCGCGAGCGCGGGCGGATCGAGCTGCATGTAAGCCTCTTGCCGAACGACTGCATCCGCCTGGTACTGCGCGACGATGGCGTGGGCATCGAGCGCCTGCTGCTCGACCGCGTCTTCGAGCCCTTCTTCACCACCCGCCTTGGTGCCGGCGGCAGCGGGCTGGGGCTATACATCGTGCGGAACATCGTGCAGGAAGTGCTGGCCGGCAGCATCTCGGTGGCGAGCGACCCCGGTCTGGGCACCACCTTCACGCTGGAATTCCCCCGCATCACGCCGGAAACCGGCGCCCCGCATCCCGAGGCGCTGCGCTAATCGGCGGCGCGATCGTCCCGCTGCGGGGCGATCGCGGGCCGCACCAGTGCCTCGGTCAGCTCTGGCGCACAGAACTCGACGAAGCGGTACACGAATCCACGCAGGTAATGGCCCCGCCGTACCGCGATGCGCGTGGTGTTCTCGTCGAACAGGTGCTTGCTGTCGATCATCTGCAAACCGCGATCGCGTGCCGGGTTGAAGGCCACCGACGCGACGATGCCAAGCCCGAGTTCCAGTTCAACGTAAGTCTTGATCACGTCCGCGTCGAGCGCCGAGATCACGATGTCGGGCACCAGGCCCGCCGCCGCGAAGGTAGCGTCGATACGCGCGCGGCCGGTGTAGCCCTCGTGGTAAGTAATCAGCGGGTAGTCAGCAATCGCCGCAAGTGTCAGCGGCTGGACCTGGGTGAGCGGATGCCCGTCGGGCACGATCACCGCGTGATGCCAGCGGTGATACGGGAAGGTGACGATCTCGGGCAAACCATCGAGCGCCTCGGTTGCGATCCCGAGGTCCGCATCCCCCGACCTCAGCATCTCGGCAATCTCGGCGGGGCTGCCCTGATGCAGGGCCAGATGCACCTTCGGATAGGCCTGCTTGAAGCGCTTCACCACCGCCGGCAGCACATAGCGCGCCTGCGTATGCGTGGTGGCGACCGTCAGCTGGCCTTCGTCGCGTTTGCTGAACTGATCTGCCAGGCGCTTGATGTTGCGGGCATCGAGCAGCATGCGTTCGACAATCGCCTCGAGCTCCTTGCCTGGCTCGGTCAGGCCAAGCAAACGCTTGCCGCGCCGGACAAAGAGTTCGACCCCGAGTTCGTCTTCCAGATCCTTGATGTGTTTGCTCACGCCAGACTGCGAGGTGAACAGCGCATTGGCCACCTCGGTCAGGTTGAAGTTCTGGCGAACCGTTTCGCGGATGATCCTCAGTTGCTGGAAGTTCATGTTCAGTGTCCGGTGCAGTGCGCGTTGAGACGGCGCATTATCAGTCCAGGCCTTGCATGCAATCAGCGCGTCACGGCCGGAAGAACTGGTCGAACTCGCCACCGTCGGAAAAATGCCGCTTCTGCGCCTGGCCCCAGCCGCCGAAGACCTCGTCGACCGTGAATCGCTCCACCGGGACAAACTGCTTCGCGTAGCGCGCGGCAACCTGGGCGTCGCGCGGGCGGTAGAAATGCCGCGCGGCAATCGCCTGCCCTTCCGGCGAGTACAGATACTGCAGGTAGGCCTCGGCCTGTTTGCGCGTGCCCCGCTTGTCGACCACCTTGTCGACCACCGCGACCGAAGGCTCAGCCAGAATCGAGATCGACGGCGTCACGATCTCGACCTTGTCGGCCCCCAGCGCCTGCACCGCCAGCTTCGCCTCGTTCTCCCACGCGATCAGCACATCGCCGATGCCGCGCTCGACAAAGGTGGTGCTCGCGCCGCGCGCGCCGGTATCGAGCACCTTCACATTGCTGTAGATCCGTTTGACGAAGTCGCGCGCGGATGCGTCCGATCCGCCGTTGCGTTTGAGCGCATAGCCCCAGGCGGCCAGGTAGTTCCAGCGCGCGCCGCCAGAGGTCTTGGGATTGGGCGTGACAACGCCGATGCCGCTGCGCGCCAGATCGGGCCAGTCCTTGATCCCCTTCGGGTTCCCCTTGCGAACCAGGAACACGATGGTCGAGGTGTAGGGCGTGGCGTTGTTGGGCAGGCGCTTCTGCCAGTCCGGCGCGATCTGCTTGCCGACCTGGGCGATCAGGTCGATGTCGCCGCCCAGCGCAAGGGTCACCACATCGGCTTCGATGCCGTCGATCACATAGCGGGCCTGTTTGCCTGAGCCGCCATGCGATTGTTTCACCGTGACCGTCTCGCCCGTCTTCGCCGCCCAGTAGCGTGCAAAGGCCTGGTTATAGTCGGCGTACAGCTCGCGGGTGGGATCATAGGAAACGTTCAGGAGGGTCGTCTGGGCGGCGGAGGGTCCAAGTGCCACGAGCTGGATCGACAGGCTCACGGCAAGACGCACGAAGGGTTTGAGCAACATCGGGGAAACTCACGTTTTCTTGGTATTTATCCGGCCGCCCAATCTATCCAAGCGCGGCCGATCGCCGAACCAAGAAAAACCGCTAAGCATTCCACTTAAAGCGGCATCCCGAAGTCCGCCCTTTCGGGCATCCCGGAATTCAGGTTCAATGCCGCTTGCGCTCGCCCGTCCGAAGCGGGGGTTGGCGCGCCGCAACGCCGTCGCTTCCTAGAACCCGGCCGCCCTGCAGGCAGACGCGGCCATCCAGAAAAGGCCCTCGCACAACCATGCAATCGAGTTTTTCGGACTGGGTGTCAGGCACGGACGAACTCAGTGCCAACTCCGCACAACGCCAGTTGCTCGCCATCCGCACCACCGCACGCAGCCGCACGCACGCCGGGCAGCGGCTGCACCGGCAAGGCCGCATCTGGCTCGCGACCCTGGTGGTGCTCGCGCTCGGCTTGATCCTCCTGCCCCTGCTGCAGAACGCCGGCGTTCGCCTCGCACTGGCCGCCAATGTGCTCAATCTGGTGCAGATCTTCCTCGGCGTATCGGTGCTGGTGTGTGTCGTGCTGGTCGCCTCGGCCAACCACGCGCTACGCGCGCGCGCCCTGCTCGAATGCGGCGACCGCCTGCGCGAACTGGCGCGCGAATTCGAAAAGGTGTGTGAAGACGTCGGCCCCGGCACCGTGTCCTCACACATCCTCGACGAGTTCCGCATCCGCCATGCCGAGACCCTGCGCAATCTGGAGTCGCCCTCGCGCAACGACCAGCGCCTGGCGCTGCTGGACATGGCGGCCGAGCACCGGCTTGGCCGCAGCGAGCGCATGCGCGTGGCCCTGCAGGCGCACGCCACACAGATCGCCAGCCTCGCGCTGCCGATCGCGATCGTCGCACTCGAAGGCGTGTTCGTCGCCAACGCCCTTGGCGCCGCGCTCTGGAGCAGCGAGCCGACCGCCAGCATCGCCAGCGGCGAGCAACTGGGCGCCGACACCTCATTGCGGATCACCCGCTAGGGAAGGTCTGAATGGGTGAGCGAGAGGGATGCAGCGCAAGGCGCGGCGCGCGCAGCGACCAAGACATATCAAACGGATAGGCGCGGGAGCGAGCACGCCGCAACGCAGCGATGCGCCATCGCAGCCACTTATTCAGGCCTTCCCGAGCGCGGCCGCCTTCCGTTAGCGGGTCTGCGCACGCGCAAGGCCCGCACGCGCACGCGTGCTAGCATCGCGGCCCCATTCCAGCCCCGCCGATTGGCCCCGCCATGTACGCCGACATCACTGCGCCCGCCACCAGCCTGAACCCTGCCCTGCAAGCCCGCCTCGACGGCAAGACCAAGCCGCCCGGCAGCCTGGGTCGCATCGAGGCGCTGGCGATGACGCTGGGGCTGATCCAGCAGACCACCGCACCCACGGTCCGCGCACCGCACATCGTGGTGTTTGCCGGCGACCATGGCGCGGCGAAGGCGGGCGTATCCGCTTACCCGCAGGACGTCACCTGGCAGATGGTGGCCAACATGCTCGCGGGTGGCGCTGCGATCAACGTGTTTGCCCGGCAGGCCGGCGTCACCCTCACGGTGGTGGATGCGGGCGTCGCCCGCGATCTGGCGGATCTGCCGGCACAGGGCGCCGATGGCACCCGTTTCATGCGCGCCAAGGTGGTGGCGGGCACCGCGAGCTACCTTGAAGCGCCCGCACTGACCGCCGACCAGCGCGACACCGCGATCGAAGCCGGCGCGCGCATCGTGCGCGAGCTGGCCGCCGCTGGCTGCAACACGATCGGCTTTGGCGAGATGGGTATCGGCAACACCGCAAGTGCCTCGCTGATCACCGCCGCGCTCACCGGCGCACCGCTCGCCGACGTTATCGGGCGCGGCACCGGGCTCGACGACGCAGGGCTGGCGCGCAAGCGTGCGCTGCTCGATCAGGCCTGGCAGCGCGCCGGCGTGGTGCGCGATCCGCTCGCAATGCTGGCTGAATTCGGTGGCTGCGAGATCGCGATGATGGTCGGCGCCTTCCTCGAAGCGGCGCGGCAGAAGATGTGCGTGGTGGTCGATGGCTTCATCGTCACCAGTGCGCTGCTGGTGGCCGATGCGCTGGCGCCCGCTGTGCGCGATTACTGCGTCTTCGCGCATCGCTCGCAGGAGCCGGGGCACACGACGCAACTGGCTCACCTGAAGGCCTCGCCGCTGCTGGAACTGGATCTGCGCCTGGGCGAAGGCACCGGCGCCGCGCTGGCGATGCCGCTGCTCAAAACCGCCTGCGCGATGCTGGCCGAGATGGCGAGCTTCGAATCGGCCGGCGTCAGCGGGCGCGACAACTGATACACCCATGCTGCGCCGCCAGCTCGAACTCTTCTTCACCGCGCTCGGCTTCTTTACCCGCATCCCGGTGCCGGCGTGGGTGCCATACTCGCCGGAACGCCTGAACCACGCGGCGCGCTGGTTCCCGGCGGTGGGCTGGGTGGTTGGCGCCGTATCGGCAACGGTGCTATGGCTGGCCGCGCAGATCTGGCCGATGCCGCTCGCGGTGCTGGCGTCGATGGCGGTGTCGATCCGCCTCACCGGCTGCTTTCACGAGGACGGGCTCGCGGACGCCGCCGACGGGCTGGGCGGCGGCTGGGCGCCGGAGCAGATCCTCACGATCATGAAGGATTCGCGCATCGGCACCTACGGCGCCACCGCCCTGCTGCTGGCGCTGCTCGCCAAGTTTGCCGCGCTGAGCGCGATGACGCCGGACAAGGCCGCGCTCGCCCTGCTGGTGGCGCACCCGCTCTCGCGCCTGTGCTCCGGCACGCTGATCCGCCTGATGGACTATGTGCGCGAAGACCTGAACGCCAAAGCCAAACCGCTCGCGGTGCGGATGTCGAATCGTGAATGGTTGCTCTCCGCACTGTGCGGCACGGCGCCCTTGCTCTTGCTGGCGCCACGCCCCGCCCTCGCTGCACTGGCTGCCGCCAGCCTCGTCACGCTGTGGTGGGCGCGCTATCTGAAACGCCGCTTGGGCGGCTACACCGGCGACTGCCTCGGCGCGACGCAACAGCTGGCCGAACTCGCGTGTTATCTCGTCTGGGCGGCGGCGTGGACCTCTATCTGATCCGTCACCCGGCGGTCGCGGTGGCGCCGGGCACCTGCTACGGCGCGAGCGATGTGCCGCTCGCCGCGCCGCTTGATGCCGCCGTTTCCCACCTTAAGCCGCAACTGCCGTCGGCCGCGAAACGCTACGCCAGCCCGCTCTCGCGCGCACGCTTGCTCGGCGAAGCGCTGGGCGAGGTCACGATCGACGAACGCCTGCGCGAGATGAGCTTTGGCGACTGGGAGATGCAGCCCTACGAGGCGATCGGCAAAACCGCGCTCGACGCCTGGGCCAGCGACCCGCTCGGCCATCGCGCGCCGGGCGGCGAATCGGCGGCCGAGATGGCGGTGCGGGCGCTTGCCTTCCTTGCCGATCTGCAGGCGCGGCCGGGCCATGGCGCAGTCGTGGTGGTCGCCCACGGCGGCCCGTTGCGTGCGATCGCCGGCCATCTGCTCGGTATGCCGCCGGAACGCTGGCTCGCGCTCGACTTCGCCCATGCACGCCTGACGCAGCTACAGGTCGAGCCCTGGGGCTGCGTGCTCAAACGCTTCAACGGCTAGGGAAGGTCTGACTAAGTGAGCGAGAGGGATGCAGCGCAAGGCGCGGCGCGCGCAGCGACCAAGACATATCAAAGCGATAGGCGCGGGAGCGAGCACGCCGCAACGCAGCGATGCGCCGTCGCAGCCACTTATTCAGGCCTTCCCTAAGCGGCCGGCAGGCCCTGTGCTATCGTCAAAACCATGCTCTTGACCGATCCGATTCCACTTCAGGAAGTCCGCCGCGCGCTGGTGATCAAGCTACGCCACCACGGCGACGTGCTGCTCACCGCGCCGGTGCTGCATGCGCTCAAGGCGCGCGCGCCGCACTGCGAGATCGACGCCCTCGTCTATCAGGAAACCGCGCCGATGCTGCAGGGCCACCCGGCGCTGACGCAGCTGCACGGCATCGACCGCGGCTGGAAGAAACGCGGCCCGCTCGGCCAGGCCAAGGCAGAACTGGGCCTGCTGCGCGCGCTGCGCGCCCGCCAGTACGACCTGGTGCTGCACATGACCGACCACCCGCGCGGCGCGTGGATTGCGCGCCTCACCGGTGCCCGCTGGGCTGTCGGGCCCTCGCGGCCGGCGCGTGGCCGCATGTGGCGCAAGGCCTTCAGCCACTTGCAGGGTGAGCCGCTGAACGCGCGCCGCCACACCGCCGAACGCAACCTCGATGTGTTGCGGCGGATCGGCCTCTATCCCGAACCGGACGAACGGGTGCTGTCCATCCACCCCGGTACGGAAGCCGAAGCGCGCGCCGATGCGCTACTCGGCGCGGCGGGGCTGGCACGCGGTGGCTTCATCGCGATCCACCCGGTCTCGCGCTGGATGTTCAAAAGCTGGCCAGCCGAACAGGTTGCCACGCTGTGTGGCCGACTGCAGCACGCGGGCTGGAAGCTGGTGTTCACCTGCGGGCCGGACGCAGACGAGAAGGCCTTCGTCGCCCGCATCATCAACGCGCTACCGCAGCCGGTGCTGGACCTGAGCGGCCAACTGAGCTTGCGCGAACTGGCCGCGGTAATCGGCCGCGCGCGCCTGTTCTTCGGCGTGGATTCGGCGCCGATGCATATCGCCGCCGCGCAGCAAGTGCCCACCGTGGCGCTGTTCGGCCCTTCCGGCGAACTCGAATGGGGCCCGTGGGGCGTGCCGCATCGCGTCGTCGCAAGTGACGCTCACCCCTGCCGGCCTTGCGGCATCGACGGCTGCGGCGGCGGCAAGATCAGCGACTGCCTGGTGCGCCTGCCGGTCGAGCAGGCCTGGGCTGCGGTGCAGGATCTGCTCGCCGAAACCGACGGCCGCGCCTCGCTGCGCCTGCATCACGCGTGAAGCTCGCCCTCGTCCGCCAGCGCTACACCGCCTTCGGCGGCGCCGAACGCTTCGTCGAACGCGCCATCGAGGCGCTCGGCCGTGACGACATCGCGCTGACGCTGCTGACGCGCAAGTGGAGCGGCCAGCCTGCCGCGAACCTGGCGATCCGCAAGCTCGACCCGTTTCACCTTGGCCGCACCTGGCGCGACGCCAGCTTCGCGCGTGCGGTGCAGGCCGAGATTGCCGGCGGCGAGTTCGATTTGGTGCAATCGCACGAACGCATCGCCGGCTGCGACCTCTACCGCGCCGGCGACGGCACCCATCTGGGCTGGCTCACGCACCGCGCCAAGGCGCGCGGCAAGGCCTTCGACCCGGCCTGGTGCGGCCCCTACCACCGCTACACGCTGGCGGCGGAAGCGGCGATGTTCCGCCACCCGCGGCTGCGCGCGGTGATCTGCAACTCGCGCTTCATCCAGCACGAGATCATGGCGACATTCAGCTTGCCGGAAGCGCAGTTGCCGCTGATTGAAAACGGCGTGGACCTGCAGCGTTTTCGCCCCGCCAGCGCGGACGAGAAACACGCGGCCCGCGCCGCGCTGGGGCTGCCGCAAAGCGCGACCGTGCTCGGCTTCGTCGGCTCCGGCTTCGAACGCAAGGGCCTCGCCGCCGCGATCGAAACCCTGCCGCGCGAGGCCTGGCTGGTGGTGGCGGGCAAGGACAAGACCGAGCCGCACTACCGCCGGCTCGCGGCACGGCACGGCTGCGCCGAACGGGTGCGCTTCCTCGGCCCGCAGCAAGACGTGGCGCCGCTCTACCGGGCCGTCGACGGCTTCGTCTTCCCCGCGATCTACGAGCCCTTCGGCAACGTGGTGCTCGAAGCCATGGCCTGCGGCCTGCCGGCCATCACCTCGCCGACCTGCGGATCGGAATCCCTGATCCGGCACGGCGAGAACGGCTGGCTTGCCGACGCTTTCGACCGCGACGCCCTGCGCGCCGCGCTGGCCGACATGATGGCCACGCTGGCCTCGCCGCAGCAACTTACCGCCATAAGCGCCGCCGCACGCCGCACGGCCGAAGCCCAGACGCCGGAGCGCATGGCCGACGCGCTCGTCGCGCTGTATCAAGGCTTGCTCGCGTAGCCCGGACACATCCTGTCGCAATCGCCGCAGCGCAAGCGGCGACGGGGCCGCAAGCCCCCTCCGGTATAATCCGCGCGGTCTTCCGCCCTGAGGCGCTTCATGTCGCAATCCACGCAGCTATACCGCCGTCTGCTGACCTACGTTCGCCCGTACAAGAAGGCCTTTTTTGCGGCCCTCGTGTGCATGGTGATCGCAGGCACGCTGGAGCCGGCGATGGCCAAGCTGCTGCAGCTGATGATCGACGAGGGCTTCGGACCGAACGTTTCGCCCACGGTGTTCTGGTATCCGGCGGGCATCGTCGGCATCTATTTCCTGCGCGGCATCCTGAGTTTTCTCACCGACTATGCGATGGCCTGGGTGGCCAACAAGGTACTGCTGGATCTGCGCAACGAGATGTTCGCCAAGCTGATCCGCCAGCCAACCCCCTTCTTCGACAACCGCCCAGCCGGGCTGCTGATGTCGAAGGTGGCCTACGACGTGCAGGGCGTGCTGGATGCCTCGACCAACGCGGTGAACACGCTGATCGGCGATTCGATCAAGGTAATCGCGCTGTTCGGCTTCCTGCTCTACCTGAACTGGCAGCTCACGCTGATCGCCTTCGTGCTGATTCCGCCGGTGGCGCTGGCGGTGCGCGCCTTCGCCGGGCGCCTGCGGCGCATGACCCGTGGTTCGCAGGAGTCGATGGGCCTGATCAACCATGTGCTCGAAGAAGCGATCAGCGCGCACAAGCTGGTCAAGGTCTTCGGCGGGCAGGCCTACGAGGCGGGCCGTTTCCGCCGGGCCACGCAGCAACTGCGCAACTTCAACATGAAGGGCACCGTCGCCGCCGCGGCGCAGGGGCCGATCGTGCAGACGCTGGCCGCGGTGGGCATCGGCAGCATCATCGCTGCCGCGCTGTGGCAAGGCCAGAAGGGCGGCCTGACGGTGGGCGAGTTCAACGCCTTCATCGTCGCCATCGCCCAGCTGGTGCCGGCACTCAAGCGCCTCACCGATGTAAACGCACCGCTGCAGCGCGGCCTGGCTGCGGCCGAGAGCGTGTTCGAATTGATCGACGCGGGCACCGAAGCCGACCACGGCACCAAGGCGCTGCCGCGGGCGAGCGGTGAGGTGCGCTTCGAGCAGGTTGGCTTCCGCTACCCCGGTGCATCACGCGACGCCCTCAGCGACATCAACCTGAGCATTGCGCCCGGCGAGATGGTCGCGCTGGTGGGCCAAAGCGGCAGCGGAAAAACCACCATCGCGAACCTGCTGCCACGCTTTTACCCGGTGCAGAGCGGCGCGATCCGCCTGGACGGCATTTCGATCGAGGATCTGCTACTCGAAAGCCTGCGCTCGAACATCGCGCTTGTGAGTCAGGAAGTGGTGCTGTTCAACGACTCGGTCGCCAACAACATTGCCTACGGTTCGATGAACGGCGCCAGCCGTGCCGACATTGAAGCAGCCGCCCGCGCTGCCAACGCTTACGACTTCGTGATGCAGATGCCGGAAGGCTTCGACACCGAGATCGGCGAGCGCGGCACCAAACTGTCCGGCGGCCAGCGGCAGCGGCTCGCGATTGCGCGCGCCCTGCTCAAGAACGCGCCAGTGCTGATCCTCGACGAGGCCACCTCGGCGCTCGACACCGAGAGCGAACGCGCGGTGCAGGTGGCGCTCGACACGCTGATGCAAGGCCGCACCACGTTGGTCATCGCGCACCGGCTTTCAACGATCGAGCGCGCCGATCGCATCGTCGTGATGGATCGCGGCCGCATCGCCGAGGTGGGCACGCATGCCGAGCTGATCGCCCACGAAGGGCTCTACGCCAACCTGTGGAAGATGCAGTTCCGCCAGGACGACGAGCCGGCGGAGCAGGCCTGAGCATGTGCGGCATTGCCGGCTATCTGAGCACCCGGCCGCTGAGCGGCAGCAGCGCCGAGGCGATGCTTGCGGCGATCGCCCAACGCGGCCCGGATGCGCGCCACGCGGTGTGCTGGCGCGATGGCCAGCGCCTTGCCGACCCGGCCGGCGCCCAGCGCGCGCTGCTGCACGCGCGGCTGTCGATCCGCGATCCGCGCCCGGAGGCCGATCAGCCGATGGGCAACGACGATGGCTCGATCTGGCTTTGCTACAACGGCGAGGTCTACGGCTGGGAAGACGAGCGCCGCGCGCTTGAAGCGCAGGGCGCGCGCTTTCGTACCACCTCCGACACTGAATTCATCCTGCGCGGCTATGAAGCCTGGGGCATCGAGGCGCTGCTGCCCAAGCTGCGCGGCATGTTCGCGTTTGCGCTGCTCGATCTGCGCGTCGGCAAGCTGCATCTGGTGCGCGACCGCATGGGCCTCAAGCCACTGGTTTATCACCACGACGCCGCGAGCCAGACGCTGGCCTTTGGCTCGCTGGTGCGCAGCGTGCTGCCAGCGGTGCCGCGCGCCGAGCGGGACTTCGACCCCGAGGGCCTCGATGCCTACCTCGCGCACCGCACGATCCCCGCGCCGCGCACGGTATTCCGCGCAATCCGCCGGCTTGAGAACGCGCACCGCATCGAATTCGATCTGGCCACCGGCGCGCTGACGAAATTACGCTACTGGGCCCCCGCGCCGAACGGGCGCAATCCGATCGAAGTGCTGGACGAAGCGGTGCGGCTGCGCACCGTGGCCGACCGGCCGGTTGGCGTGTTCCTTTCCGGCGGCATCGATTCGACGGTCGTCGCCAGCCGGCTTGCGGCGCAGGGCTTCGAGAACATCCAGAGCTTCACCGCCGGCTTCGACGACCCGTCGATGGACGAAAGCGAACTGGCGGCGCGGATCGCCAGCGAGTTGGGCATGGCGAACACGCGCATCGCGATGGCCAGTGACGTGTCCGCCACGTTCGAACAAGTCGTCGCCGATCTCGATGAGCCCTTCGCCGACCCCTCCGCCTTCCCCGCCTGGGCGCTCTCGCGCGAGGTGACGCAGCATGTGAAGGTGGTGCTGTGCGGCGATGGCGGCGACGAGCTGTTCGCGGGCTACAAGCGCTATCGCCAGCACTTGCGGTCGGCCTGGCGGCGCAGCATCCCGGCATTGAGCTGGCTACGGCCGGGCGGGAACATCACACCCGGCAAGAGCGAGCGCCTGCGGCTTGAAGCCTCAATGTCATGGGCCGACGCCTGGTCGCTGCGTTTTTCCGGTTTTTCTTCCGCCGAGCGCGCCGCCTTGCAGCCGGCGCTCCAGCACTTGCCGGCGCACCGCTGGCGCGCGCCGGAAGTGGCATCGAACAGCGCGATCGAGCAGCTGCTCGAAGTCGATCGCCTCAACTACCTGCCCGAATACATACTGCGCAAGGCCGATCTGGTGACGATGGCGCATGGCCTCGAAGGTCGCGCGCCGCTGATCGACCATGTTTTCGTCGAAGCGCTGGCCGGCCTGCCCGCGAGCGAACGATTCAGCCAGCCGCCGAAGGCCTGGCTCGCGCAGCGCAGCCTGCCGTGCATGACGCTGGGGCTGCTGACGATGAAGAAGCGTGGCTTCAATCCGCCGATCCGCGCCCTGGTGCGCGACGGCCTCGCCTCGCGCCTGCCGGGTTTCGGGCCACGCCTGGCGCATGCGAGTGATGGACAGATCGATGCCGGCATCGTCGAGCGCTTCGTCGCGGCCTGGCGGCTGGACGCCAGCCTGTCTGAAGGCATGCTGCAACTGCTGATGCTCGACGAGAGCCTGCGCCAGCTCGACCGCCTGAGGCGCGCCGCCGATGAGTAAGCGCAGCCTCAGCCGCGCCCTGATCCTGGCCCTGGGCCTGCCGCGCGTGGAGCTCAACCGACTGCTCGGCACGCCGCCCGTAACCCCGAAGAAGGTGCTGATCGCCGCCGACGTCGTGCTGGGTGACACGATCATGCTTGCGCCACTGCTCGCCAAGGTCCGCGCGCGCTGGCCCACGGCCGAGATCACGCTGACCTGCCCGCCACGTTTCGTTGCCTTGTTCGAGGGGCGGCCCTGGGGCGTTCGCGCGCAGGCACTCGACTTGCGCGATCCACAGACCCTGCTTGCCGCCCGCGACACCTATGATCTGGCGCTGTGCCCGGCGCAGGCGCGCCACGGCTGGCTGGCGGCCGCCCTGGGCGCGCGCTGGATCATCGGCTTCGCGGGTGATCCGCGCTGGCACAAACGCATAGCGCTCAGTCAGACACGCGCCCTGCCAGATCGTGCGATGACCTTCGGCGATGTCGCCGCCACCCTGGTCGACGGCCCCGAGCCACCTGCCTATGCGCCACGACAGTGGCCGCACCCGGCCGTGGGCCCGCAAGACCCGACATCAACACGGGTGGTCCTGCATCTGGGCGCCAGCGGCGTCAACAAACTTTGGCCGGCCGAGAACTGGCGTGCACTGATCGCGCGGCTTCAGGGCGCCGGCCTTGCCCCCTGCCTCGTGACCGGGCCCGGCGAAGCCGCGCTGCTCGATGAAGTCGACCCCGAGCGGCGCCTGACACAGCACCCGGGCAGCCTGTCGCTGCCTGAGTACTGGCAACTGCTTGCGGGTTCGCGGGCGCTGGTGTGCCCGGATACCGGCATCGCCCACCTTGGCCGCATCGTCGGCACACCTACCGTCGCCCTCTTCGGCCCCGGTTCGCCGCTGCTTGGCGGCGCCGGGCACTTCTGGCGCGAAAGCCCCTACGTCGCGATCTGGAACGCGGACGTCGCCTGTCGCGACCAGCACGACTTCTTCGAGCGCAAAGTCGAATGGGTGCGCCACTGCTGGCGACGCCCGCCCGAATGCGCAAACCCGCACTGTGTGCGCCAGCACACCGTTGATGCGGTACTCGCGGCGCTGCAGACGCTGGCCGTGATGCCGCAGGGCACGGATTCAGCGGCGGCAGCCAGCCCCCAGCCCAGCAACAGGACCCCGGTATCCCATGACTGACGACATCGGCATCGCTCGCCGCATCGCCCAGACCGGCAGCCTCGTGCTTTTCGCGCTGCTGGTATTTCTCTGGTCAGTGCCGGGCCTGGTTGCCGTCCGCAATGCCCTGCCGGTGCTCTTGCTGATCTCGCTGCTGGCGCTCAAACCGGACTACCGGAATGCCGTGCAGACGCTGCGCCAGCCCCTCGTGGCCCTCCCCCTGGTCGCGCTGAGCCTGTGGATCGCGTTTCACAACAGCTTCCTTGCCTGGGAGCCCGCTCACGCCTGGCGTGAATCAAGCCAATGGTTCAAGTCGCTCGCGGTGTTCGCGATCGGCGTATTGGTGGCGAACAGCCCGGGCTGGAAGTCGGCGCGGTCCCGCCACATTGCCTGGCTGGGCGCGCTGGGCGTCAGCTACACCGCCTATCTGGCATTCCAGATCGCCTACAAGCCCTGGTCGCTTGATGCGCCCGTCACCGCAATCCTCCAGCAGAACACGCTCGTCGGTTCGCGCGACCTCGGCAGCTATCTCGGTACGGCGCTCGTCGCGCTCTGGCTTGCCGAGCTTGCCAGCCAGGCCGCGCGGGGCATATCGCTATTCGGTGCGCGCCGCTGGCTGGCACCGCTGGCCTTGCTGGTTTCGATGGGACTGACCGTTGCAATGATGACGCGCAACGCGCTGCCAGTGATGTTTGTCGTCACCTGCGGCGCCTTCATCGCCTATGCCCAGACGCGCACACGCAGCGAGTTCGGCCGCACAGCGGCGATCGGGGTGCTTGGCCTGGTCGTCGTTCTCGGCGCTGCGGCGGTATCGGTGCATGGCGATCCGCGCTGGAAGACCTTGTCGGCGGCCGTGCAGGCCGGCGTCGATATCGAACACAACAAGGCCTGGCTGGATCAGGAGAGCGCCGAGCGGATGCCGCTCGCGGCCGACGGCAAACCGGTCGACTCGTCGGCCTACATGCGGGCCGCCTGGATGACCGGCCTGCTCGATGAAATCCGGCGGAATCCCCTCGGCGTCGGTTTTGACCGCAACGCCTTTGGCCGCGCGCTTAAAGAACACTATGGCCGGCCGGTTTCGACGCAGTTCGGCCATTCCGGCATCCTCGACTTCACGCTGGGCCTTGGCATTCCGGGCGGCCTTCTCTTTGTTGCCACGCTCGGCGCGCTGGTGGCCAGCGGTGTACGCCGCTGGCGCGAGGCGCGAAGCGGCGCCGGGCTGGCGCTGGCCTTGTTTGTTGCGGCCTACGGCTTGCGCGCCTGCATCGACGGCACCGTGCGCGACCACATGATCGAGCAAGCCTTCTTCGTCGCCGGCCTGCTGTTTGGGCTCGCGAAGCTCGGCAGCCAAGCGCCCGCGGCGCCGGAACCCGCCCGCTAGACCATGTCAGCACTGACCCTTTCTTCCTGCGTTCGCGCAGCGGACTATCGGCCGGATATCGATGGCGTGCGCGCCATCGCGGTGCTAAGCGTTGTCGCCTTCCACATCGGCCTGGCCGGCCTGCCGGGTGGCTTCGTCGGCGTGGATATCTTCTTCGTCATCTCCGGCTACCTGATCACCGACCTGATCCGCCGCGAACTGGAACGCAGCGGCGACTTCAGCTTTGTCGCCTTCTACGGCCGGCGCCTGCGGCGACTAGCCCCGGCGATGATCGTCGTCGCCGTATGCACCGCTGCGCTGGCCTACTTTCTGCTGCTGCCTGACGACCAGAACAAGCTCGGCCGGCAGATCCGCTCGGTTGCGCTGATTTCGGCCAACCACCATTTTCTCAAGCACGCGTTCGACTACTTCGACCTTGGCGCCGATACCAAGCCGCTGTTGCACACCTGGTCACTGGCAGTCGAAGAGCAGTTCTACCTTGTCTGGCCCTTGCTGCTGTTCGGCGTCTATCGGATCGGCAAGGCCGTCGCAACCCGGCGCAACGCACTGCTGGCAATGCTCGCTGCGCTGTTCGCCGCGTCATTTGCCTACTGCCTGTGGCTATCGGCGAAGAACGGGCCGGCCGCCTTCTACCTGATGGCGACACGCGCGTGGGAGTTCGCCGTCGGCGGCGCGCTATGCCTGATCCCGGCAAGAACCAGCAGCAGAGGGATCGCAACGCTCGCTGGCGCGGCCGGATTGGCCCTGCTCGCCGCATCGGTCACCCTGATCAACGAAGGCATGTTGTTCCCCGGCTACGTCGCGCTATTGCCCGTGCTGGGCACCGCGCTGGTTCTGCTGGCGGGCGCGCTCGATCGCGCCAACCCGGTCAGCCGGCTCCTCGCGATGAACCCGTGGCGCAGCATCGGGCTGATCTCTTACGGTTGGTACCTGTGGCACTGGCCCCTGCTGGCCCTGGCGCGCTACTGGTCTTTCGGCGAGCGCCTGCTGTGGCGCGACTTCCTGCTCGCCGGGCCGCTCGCGCTCGCGCTGGCATGGCTCACCTACCGCTTCATCGAGCAACCGATCCGTCTTGGCGCAGCGCCCTGGTTGCGTGATCGCCGCCAGGCCATCAAGCGCATCCTGCTGGTCTCGTTTGGCATCTGGCTGCTGGGCACGCTTTCAATGGAACTGCCTGCACGCTGGCCCTGGCCGGGCCAAGGCGCGGTGATTGCCGCCCGCCATGATGCAATGGCAATGCCCAAAGCCTGCGACATGCCCGCGACAGGCATCCCGCTCGCGCCGCCGGCAGCCTGCCTGTTTGGCCGGCCCGATGCCGCTCCGCAAGTGGTGGTGTGGGGCGATTCGCACGCCGATCACCTGATGCCCATGCTCGACGAGCAAGGCAAAACGATGGGGCTGACGCTGCTACGCCGCGTGTATCACGGCTGTCCGCCCACACCTGGCGCGGTGCCTGCCGGAGAAGGCGCGGTGCGGACCTGGTGCCTGAACTTCTCGCAGGCGGTGCAGGCAGAAATCAATGCGCTGGCGCAAACGGGGCTTCGCGGCGTGATCATCGGCGCACGCTGGCGCGGCTATACCGCAGGCCAGCATGGCGCGCAACGCGAAAAGCTGGGCCTGCTGGACGCCACCGCACCGGCAGTCACCGGCAGCCTGAGCGCCGGCGCCTGGCGCACCGGGGAAGGCGAACTGACGCATGCCGCCTCGCTTCAGGTAATGGAGAAGGCGCTGGAGGACGAACTGGCGCGCATGGCAGGCCTGGGGCTGCGTGTGCTGATCGTGTTGCCCGCACCCGAATTTCACTACCCGCCACCCGAGTGCCTGCAGCGGATGCCCGCCGCACAGTGCGACGTCTCGCGCGCCGAGGCCGACGCCGCACGCAGCAGCATCCGCGCGGTAATCGAGCGCGCGGCGACCAACAAACCGAATGTCCGCCTGTGGGACCCGCTCGTGCAACTGTGCGATGGATCGGTCTGCGCGGCCACCAACAGCGCCGGGCGGGCGCGCTATCAGGACCGCGATCACCTGACGGCAAGCACCGCCCGCACGCTTGGCGCCAGCTTTCAAGCATCGTTGCAATGGCTTGCCGGAGACGACGCCACGCCATGACCCGCACCGCACTCGTCAGCTATTTCTTTGCCAGCGACGCGCTGCCGCTGGGCGACTCGCTGGTCCGCGGCCTTGAAGCCAACGGCTGGAAGGTCGAGCGCTTCCACTGCCAGGCCGAGAGCCCGATCAACAACCTGCTCTTCAAGCCCTTGCGAAAGATCACGAAGGGGCTTGGTGCCGACGTCGACCTGGCGCGGCAGCTCGGCGTGGACAACGACAACTTCCGCAACGCACGGTTGTACGAGCGCCTCGAAGCCGTGAAGCCAGATCTGCTGCTGGTTGTGCGCGGCACCGACTACAGCAAGGCAACGCTTGATCGGGCCAAGCAGAACGGTCTGCTCGGCACCAGCGTCGGCTGGTGGGTGGGTGGGCCGGAGTCGGCCGAGTTTCTCGCGCAAGACGCACAGACCTACGACCACTACTTCTCGATCCACCCGGCGCCACTGCCTGAGGGCGTCGCTTGGCTCGATCTGCTCGGCCATGACGCGGCGATCTACCATCCGATCCCCGGCCTCGCGCAAGACGTGCCGATCAGCTTCGTCGGCGGACTCAACCCGCGCCGGCTAGAGGTGTTCTCGCAATTGACCGATCTGCCGATCCAGATCTACGGGCCGGGCTGGCGCAAACCCAAGAACGGCTGGCGCCCCGCGCTCTGGCGGCGGGTAAAGGCGCGCGGCATCTACGGCGATGCGCTCAACCGGCTCTACAACCGCTCGAAGATCGTGCTCAACGTCACCGGCTGGAAGCCCGAAGCCGGCAAGGGCCTGAACCTGCGGGTGCTGGATGTGCCGGCCACCGGCGCCTTCCTGCTCACCGACTTCAGCGAGGATCTCGCCGCCTTCTTCAAGCCGGGCGAAGAGATCGAAACCTGGCACAGCATCGAGGAACTGCGCGACAAGTGCCGCTTCTACCTGGCCAACGATGCCGCCCGCAGCAAGATCGCGGCAGCCGGCCTCGAGCGCGTTCGCAAGCTTGAAGACTACCGCAGCAAAATGGCGCGCCTGCTCGCCGGCGCCGGCCTGGCAGGCCCCGGCTGAACGCCGGCCCCGCGCACCCCAACACGATTCCGGATACACCTCATGACAAGCATCCTGATCATACGCCGCGACAACATTGGCGATCTAGTCTGTACCACGCCGCTGATCAGTGCCCTGCGACAGCGCTTCCCGGACGCGCGCATCGACGCCCTGGTCAACAGCTACAACCTGCCGGTTGTCATGCGCAGCCCCGATCTGGACGAAGTGTTCGCCTACACGAAAACCCACCACCGCGTGCGTGGCAGCGAATCGGCGCTGGGGGTGCTGTGGAAGCGCGCACGGCTGATGTTTCGCTTGCGCCAGCGCAAGTACGACTATGTGATCCTCGCCAACGGTGGCTGCATGGCACGCCCGGTGCGCCTCGCCCGACTGATCCAGCCCAAGCATGTGATCGGCTTCACCGAAGCCGGAAACCCGCTCGCAAGCCGCATCGACATGGGCGTGCCGGTCGAACGCCGCCCGGAGCACGAGTCCGAGGAGATCTTCCGCCTGCTCGAACCGCTGGGCATCACCGGCAAGCCGGGGCCGCTGGTGGTCCGCACCGATGCCGACTTGCAGGCCGGCGCCCAGCGCACGCTAAACCAGCAACCCTGGCGCAAGCTGCGTCCAACACTCGCCGTGCACATCAGCGCGCGCCTGCCGAGCCAGCGCTGGCCCGCCGAGCACTTCATCGAGGCCCTGCGCAACCTGGCGGGGCAAGGCGAGTATCAGTTCATGCTGTTCTGGTCGCCCGGCGACGAGAAGAACCCGATGCATCCCGGCGACGATGGCAAGGCCAGGCAGATCATCGACGCGCTCGGCGCCGGCTTCCCGCTGCTGCCCTGGCCCAGCACCCGCCTGGATGAGCTGATGGCCGGCCTTGCGATCTGCGACGGCATGCTCTGCAGCGACGGTGGCGCAATGCATCTGGGCGCCGCGCTCGGGCTGCCGATGGCCGTGTTCTTCGGCGAATCGGACGCGACACGCTGGTATCCGTGGGGCGTGCCGCACGAGATCCTGCAACCGGAAAGCCGCAAGGTCGCGGAGGTGCCGGCCAGCGCGGCGATTGAAGCTCTGGCGCGGCTCAAGCCCGCGATGCACGAACGCGCCACAGCACGCGGCGCAATCCGCTAGGCCACGTACCCGGCCCGCGCGCGACAAGGCGCCGGGTTGGTTTCGTATCGCTCGACGCTGGTGCGCTTCGTAGCGCGAAGCCCTAGTGCGCTTCGTCCCAGTTGGCGCCGGCACCGACTTCCACCAGCAGCGGCACCTTGAGCGCCGCCGCGCCACTCATCAGCTCGGCGAGCTTCGGCTTCACGATCTCGAGCTCGCCCTGCGGCACTTCGAGCACCAGTTCGTCGTGCACCTGAAGCAGCAGTTTCGATTGCAGCGTGCTGCCCTGCAGCCAGTCATACACCTTGCGCATCGCGATCTTGACGATGTCAGCAGCGGTGCCCTGCATCGGCGCGTTGATCGCGGCGCGCTCGGCACCCTGACGGCGGCCGACCTGGGCCGCGCGGATCTCCGGCAGCATCAGGCGGCGGCCGAACACCGTTTCAACGTAGCCGTGATCGCGCGCGAAGTGACGGGTTTCTTCCATATAGCGGGCGACGCCGGGGTAACGGGCGAAGTAGCGGTCGATGTAGGCCTGCGCCGCGCTGCGCTCCAGATCCAGCGCCTTCGCCAGCCCGTGTGCGCTCATGCCGTAGATGAGGCCGAAGTTGATCGCCTTGGCGTAGCGGCGCTGCTCGCTGGTGACTTCGGCGGGTTCCAGGCCGAACACCTCGGCGGCGGTCGCGCGGTGCACGTCTTCGCCCTGAGCGAAGGCTTCGAGCAGGCGCGCATCGTCGGACAGGTGGGCCATGATCCGCAGCTCGATCTGCGAGTAGTCGGCCGACACGATGACGTTGCCCGGCGCGGCGATGAAGGCGGCGCGGATGCGGCGGCCCTCTTCGGTACGCACCGGAATGTTCTGCAGGTTGGGCTCGGAACTCGACAGTCGCCCGGTCACCGCGCCGGCCTGCGAGAAGCTGGTGTGCACCCGCCCGGTGCCCGGGTTCACCGAGCGCGGCAGCTTGTCGGTGTAGGTGCTCTTGAGCTTGGCCATGCTGCGGTATTCAAGCAGCAGTTTCGGCAGCGGATAATCGAGCGCGAGTTGCTGCAGCACCTCTTCGTCGGTCGAAGGCTGGCCGCCGGGAGTCTTCTTGATCACCGGCAGTTGCTCGCGCTCGAAGAGGATCTCCTGGATCTGCTTGGGGCTGTTGAGGTTGAAGGGCTGCTTGGCGAGCGCATGCGCTTGCGCCTCGATCTCCATCATGCGGCGGCCCAGCGTGTCGGACTGCTTGATGAGCAGATCGCGGTCGATCAGCACGCCGTTACGCTCCATCGCCCAGAGCACTTCAAGCGCCGGCATTTCGATGTCGCGGTAGAGCTTGGCCAGCGCCGGGTCGCCCTCGACACGGCGGATCAGTACGTTGTGGACGCGCAGCGTGGCGTCGGCGTCTTCGGCGGCATATTCGGTCGCGCGCTGGATATCGACCTCGTGAAAGCCGATCTGGTTGGCGCCCTTGCCGCACACGTCGGTGTAGCTGAGCGCATCGAGCATGCCGGCATGCCGCTTGGCAAGCTGGTCGAGGTCGTGCCCCTTGTCGCTCTCGACGACGAAGGATTCGAGCAGCGTGTCGTGCGCCACACCGCGCAGGCGGATGCCGTGGTTGGCCAGCACATGCATGTCGTACTTGAGGTTCTGGCCGAGCTTCTTGTGCGTATCGGATTCGAACCAGCCGCGCAGCTTGTCGAGCACCTCATCAAGCGGCAGCTGTGCAGGCGAGTCGGGGTAGCGATGCGTCAGCGGCAGATAGGCCGCTTCGCCCTCGGTGACACAGAAACTCATGCCGACCAGGCGCGCGAGCAGCGGATCGAGGCTGTCGGTTTCGGTGTCGAAAGCCGTCAGTTGCGCGGCAGTGATCTTCACCAGCCAGGCATCAAAGGTGGGCCAGTCAAGAATCGTGACGTAGCCCGCGCGATGCGCGCCGGCCTCCCCCAGCAATGAGGCCTGTGCGGGTGTTGTCTCCTGCGCCTTCTCGGCGGGTGCGGCAGGCGCAGCCTCGCTGCCGCCACCGGCCAGTGCCGCACGCGTTTCGCGCAGCCAGGTGCGGAATTCAAGGCGTTCGAACCATTCGGCGAGGGTTTCACGGTTCAGCGTCGCGGGGTCGAGCTGGTCAAGCGTCACCGGCAATTCGCAGTCGGTTTCGATCGTCACCAGCTTGCGCCCCACCGGCAGGAAGTCCAGATGCGCGCGCAGCTTGTCGCCCACCACGCCGCCGATCTTCCAGTCCTCCTTCTTGCCTTTGATCTCCTTGAGCTGCGCGGCAGCCACCACGCCGTCAAGCGAATCAAACTCGGTGAGCCATTTCACCGCCGTTTTCGGGCCGCACTTCTCCACGCCCGGCACGTTGTCGACGGTGTCGCCGACCAGCGCAAGATAGTCCACGATGCGCGTCGGCGGCACGCCGAACTTGGCCAGCACGCCGGCCTCATCAAGCACTTCGTTGCTCATGGTATTGACCAGACGCACACGCGAGGTGACCAGCTGCGCCATGTCCTTGTCGCCGGTCGAGATCACCACGTCATAGCCCGCCGCTTCACCGCGGCGCGCGAGCGTGCCGATCACATCGTCCGCCTCAACGCCTTCGACCATCACAAGAGGCCAGCCCATCGCCTGCACGCAGGCATGGATCGGTTCGATCTGCGCGCGCAGATCCTCGGGCATCGGCGGGCGGTTGGCTTTGTATGCGGGGTAGAGGTCGTCGCGGAAGGTTTTGCCCTTGGCGTCGAAGACACAGGCCAGCCGCTCTGCCTTGTAGTCACCCAACAGCCGGCGTAGCATGTTCAGCACCCCATACACCGCGCCAGTCGGCTCTCCGCGAGCATTTCGCATGTCTGGCAGCGCATGAAAAGCGCGGTACAAATAGGACGATCCGTCGACCAGCAGCAGCGTCGGCATGGGTTAAATCAACCGGTGAGTGTTGCAGTAGCCGTGCCGCTCACGACACCGCCCCAGTCCTGCAACGAAAGATTCGAATGAGCGCGAAAGAGAAACTTCCGCCTGTAACCGCCACCACCCCCGGCCTGCATGGCCAGATGGCCCGCGAGGCCTGGCGGATCTTCGGGATTATGTCAGAGTTCGTTGACGCGACCGAACGGCTGGCGCCGATCCGCCCGGCCGTCACGATCTTCGGCAGCGCCCGCACCAAGCCGGACCACCCGTACTACGTGATGACCGAAAAGATCGCGCGCCTGCTCTCGGATTCGGGCTTCTCGGTCATCTCGGGCGGCGGCCCCGGCATCATGGAAGCGGCCAACAAGGGGGCGTTCTTCGGCAAGTCGCCGTCGATCGGGCTCAACATCCAGTTGCCGATGGAACAGCACGGCAACCCCTACCAGGACATCTCGCAGACCTTCCACCACTTCTTCGCGCGCAAGTACATGTTCGTCAAGTGCGCGAGTGCGTATGTGGTGATGCCCGGCGGCTTCGGCACGCTGGACGAGCTGATGGAGTCGCTCACGCTGATCCAGACCGGCAAGAGCCGACCGATTCCGGTCATTCTTGTCCACTCGCCGTTCTGGAAAGGACTGATCGACTGGTTTCGCGATACGCTGGTCACCGAAAAGGTCATCAGCCCCGAAGATCTTGACCTCGTGCAGTTGCTCGACAGCCCGAAAGAGGTTGTCGATGCCATCTTCAAACACTACGAGCACCGCGGTTTCGGGCCTCTGCCCGGCGAACACGAACTGATGCTCAACCTGTGAGAGGCGTCCAAATGCTCCGCCCGATCCACACCCTGATCGCCATCGCGCTGCTGGTTTCCGGCAACGCCTTTGCACAAACACCGCCCAAACTCGAACCGATCCCGGAACCGCCCCCGCCGCCGCCCGGCGTGGTCGATGCCAGCGAAGAACCGGAAATCAACGTCAGTACCCGCGGCGAAGACAAGATCGAGGAGTACCGCATCAAGGGCAAGCTCTACATGATCAAGGTGACGCCCAAGGTCGGCCAACCCTACTACCTGGTCGACCAGAAGGGTGATGGCGTCTTTGCGCCAACTGGCGAAGGCCAGCAGAACCTCTCTGTGCCGATGTGGCTGATCAAGAGCTGGTAAGCAGAACCTTGCAGGCCGCCGCCCGCTGGCGCGCAAAGCGGCCGGTCTGCGCAACGAAAAGCCATGTCCGTATTCACACCTGTTACCCCTGAGCAAATCACGCAATGGCTCGGCGGCTATGCCGTCGGGCGGCTGAGCGAATTGCGCGGCATCGAGGCCGGCGTTCAGAACAGCAATTTCTTCGTCACCACCACGCTGGGCCGCTATGTGCTGACGCTGTTCGAGAGCGTGCCACGCGCCGAACTGCCGTTCTACCTGCACCTGATGGCCCACCTGGCGCGGCACGGACTGCCCGTCCCGGCGCCGATCGCGACGCGCGATAACGACTACCTTGGCACTCTGGCGGGTCGGCCCGCCGTGATGGTGGCGCGGCTCGCCGGCCGCTCGGAGATGTCGCCCACCGTCGCGCACTGCGAGCGCCTCGGCGCGATGCTCGCGGGCCTCCACCTGGCAGGCGTTTCGTATGGGCGGCGGCAGGAGAACTCACGCGGCCCAGCCTGGCGCGAGCGCACTGCCGACACCGTCCGCCCCCAACTCCCGCCCGGCGACCGTGCCTTGCTCGATGCCGAGCTGATCGTGCAACGCGGGCTCGACTCGGTTGAACTGCCGCAGGGCACGATCCACGCCGACCTTTTCCGCGACAACGTGCTGTGGGACGGCGAGCATGTCGGCGGCGTGATCGACTTCTACTTCGCCTGCAGCGACAGCCTGCTGCTCGATGTCGCGGTCACCGTCAACGATTGGTGCGGGCGTGCCGACGGCTCGCTGGACGCGGCGCGCGCCAGGGCCTTCCTGCTCGCCTACCACGCAGACCGGCCCTTCACCCGCGCCGAACGCGAAGCCTGGCCGACGATGCTGCGCCGCGCAGCGCTGCGCTTCTGGCTCTCGCGGCTGGAAGATTTCCATCGCCCGCGCGAAGGCGAGATGGTGCTGGTGAAGAACCCCGACGAGTTCCGTGAGATCCTGCGTGCCCGGATCGCGCAACCGCATGCCGTGCCGCTGCCCTGAACGCAGCGCATGCGGATTTGATAGCATCCGCCACCCAGAGCATTCTTGGTAGCCTCATGCATTCCCACCATATTCCCGTTCCCGCCCGCGTGCCGCCCGGCCGCGCCCTGATCTGGCTGCGTGAAGGCTGGCAACTGTTCATGAAGCACCCGGCAGTCTGGGTCGCAATGGGAGCGGTCACCTTTCTGCTGCTGGCCATCGCGGTGCCGCTGCCGCTGATCGGGCGGGTGCTCGCCATGGTGGTGCTTCAGGTACTGGCCGGCGGCATGATCGCCGCCGCGCGCCATGCCGACGAAGCCGGCACCCTGCAACTGAACGAACTCTGGGAAGGGCTGCGCAAGCACGCCGCCAATCTGGCGATGATCGGCGTGCTGCAGGGCATCGCGCTGACCGCCGCGGGCATCCTCACCATGATCACCAGTCTTGCGCTAGGCCTGCTGCTTGACCTCACCGGCCTCTCGCACTTCAGCCTGATCACGGTTGTCCTGAGCTGGACTGCCGATCTGTTCGTGTCATTCATCGTCGTGGTCGGCATGCTGCTTGCGCTGTGGTTTGCGCCCGCGCTGGTCATGCTCAACCGCGCATCGCCCTTCGACGCCATGCGCCTGTCTTTCCAGGCCACCACCCACAACCTGGGTGCCGCCGGCCTGCTCTCCTTGCTGCTGGTGATCGGCGTGCCGCTGATCGTCTTCAGCACCTTCGGTCTTGGCATCGTGCTGGTCATCCCCTTGGTCGCCACCACGATTTACGCTTCCTGGCGCGACGTCATCGGCGCCAACCCGGCCACGGTGATCTGACATGCAGGCGCTAAAACTCCCCGCCGCCAGCGGCTTGGGCTGGATCAAGGCCGGCTTCGCGCTCTACCGCCGCAACCCCTTCGCGCTCGCCGCCAACGTCATGCTGATGTGGCTGGTACTGATGGTGGCCGGCATGTTGCTGGTGCCGGTGCTGGCCGCGCTGCTGCCGGAGACCCTTGCCCCGTGGATTGCCCAGGCGCCGGTTGCCTTGCTGCTGCCGGCGCTTTCAGTCGGCGTTTTCGACGTTTGCCGACTGGTGGACCGGGGCGATCCGGTGCATCCGTTCGCCCTGTTTTCCGGCCTCAAGCGCAACCCGCGGCAACTGTTGATCCTGGGCTTGATCTATTACGTTGGCAGCGCGCTCGCCCTTGGCGTGACGACCCTGATTGACGATGGCCTTTTGCTCGACGTGATGCAGGGTCGCAAGAAGGTGGACGACGCCACGCTCGACGCTGGCAATCTGCTGCGTTCCGCCCTGCTGCTGATCGTGCTGACCCTGCCCGCGCTGATGGCCAACTGGTTCGCGCCCCTGCTCTCGGGCTGGAGCCAGGTGCCCGCGGTCAAGGCCGCGTTCTTCAGCTTTGTTGCCTTCTGGCGCAACTTCAGCGCTTTCCTGGTGTTTGGTCTCGGCATGATGGTGGTGTTCTGGCTGATCCCCGGCATTGCGGCCGCGATCGTGACCATGGCCTCCCCCATGCTGGGCGCCTCACTTGCAATGATGCTGCCGCTGTTCATGGTGCCAGCGCTTTACGCAGCGTTCTACGCCAACGCTCTGGAAGTCTTCCCCGGCTTGCGGGATGCAGCCGTCTGAACGCGCGCCGCTGGGCATCCTCGGCGGCACCTTCGACCCGATCCACAACGGCCACCTGCGGCTTGCCGAAGAGGCCGTCACGCAGTTGGGCCTTGGTCGGATCCGGCTGATTCCCGCCGGGCGCCCGGCCCACCGCGGCGCCCCGGGCGCCAGCGCTGCGCAAAGGCTGGACATGGTGCAGCTTGCCGCCGCCGAGAATCCGCGCCTGGAAGTCGATGCCGCCGAAGTCCTGAGCGAAGCGCCCAGCTACACCGTGCCAACGCTTGAACGCTTGCGCGCCGAGCTGGGTGATGCGCGCCAGCTCGTACTGCTGCTGGGCGCTGACGCATTTGCCGGCCTGCCAAGCTGGCACCGCTGGACCACCCTGTTCGAACTGGCCCACATTGCGGTGGCCACACGGCCGGGCCATACGCTTGAGCTTGCCGCCCTCTCACCCGCGCTGGCCGAGCAATGCCGCCAGCGTGAAAGCGCCGCCGATGCGCTGCAGGCGCGCCCCCACGGCTGCATCGTGCGCTTTCCGATCACTGCGCTCGACATCTCGGCTACCGCCATCCGCACCCTTTGCGCCCGCCGTGAAAGCCCGCGCTACCTGTTGCCGGAGGGGGTTGTCGACTATATTGCCCAGCACGGCCTTTATCTTGAACCGGAGGAAAACGCTTTCTGATGAACATCTCAACGCTCGAAAAACTCGTTGTTGACGCCCTTGAGGACATCAAGGCCAAGGACATCGAAGTCATCAACACCACCCGCCTCACCGCGATGTTCGACCGCATCGTCATCGCCAGCGGCGATTCAAACCGCCAGACCAAGGCGCTCGCCCGCAATGTGCAGAACAAGGTGCTCGAAGCCGGCGGTCATGTGGTGAGCATGGAAGGGCAGGACACCGGCGAATGGGTGCTGGTCGATCTGGGCGACATCGTCGTTCACGTCATGCAGCCTGCCGTGCGCGCCTACTACAACCTGGAAGAAATCTGGTCGCACACGCCGGTCCGCCATCGGCCGCATGAGGCCGACGCCCGCCACGAAACGTTCTGATGCGTCTGCTGATCATTGCCGTCGGCACCCGCATGCCCGGCTGGGTCGACGAGGCCTTTGGCGACTTCGCCAAGCGCATGCCGCGCGAATGCGCGCTCGAACTGCATGAAGTCAAGGCCGAACCGCGCAGCGGTGGCAAGACGGCCGAGCAGATGATGGCGGCCGAGGCCGAACGTATCCGCGCTGCGCTGCCGCCACGCGCGCATCTGGTGATTCTGGACGAACGCGGCGAAGACCTCAGCACCAAGTCGCTCGCGCAACGCCTTGAGCGCTGGCTTGGCGAAGGCGACGATGTGGCGCTGGTGATCGGCGGGCCCGATGGGCTCGACCCCTCGCTCAAGCAGACGGCGCACGAAAAGATCCGTCTTTCGTCGCTGACGCTGCCGCACGCAATGGTTCGGGTGCTGCTCGCCGAGACGCTCTACCGTGCCTGGAGCGTGACGAAGAACCACCCGTACCACCGCGAGTAAGGCGCAGGACGACCCGCATGCTGCCACCCAGAATCTACCTCGCCTCGCGCAGCCCGCGCCGGCGCGAGCTCTTGCACCAGATCGGCATTGCCTTCGACACCCTGCTGTTCCGTGCGCCACCGCGCGAAGACGCCGACGTGAACGAAGACGTGCTACCCGGCGAAGAGCCGGTCGACTATGTGGTGCGCGTGGCACGCGCCAAGGCGCAGGGCGGCTGGACGCGGCTGGCCTGGCGCAGCCTGGTACCGCACCCGGTCCTGTCTGCCGACACCACGATCGATCTGGACGGCGAGATCATTGGCAAGCCGGTAGATACGGCCGACGCCGCGGCGATACTGCACCGCCTTGCTGGCCGCACGCACCGGGTGCTCACGGCCATCGCGATGGCAGACGGGCAACGGATCGAACACCTGCTCTCGGTCAGCGAAGTGCGATTCGGTGAACTCAGCGAGGAACAGATCCAGCGCTACATCGCCACCGGCGAGCCGATGGACAAGGCCGGCGCCTACGGCATTCAGGGCCGCGCGGGCGCCTTCGTGGCCGAGATCCGCGGTTCCTACACCGGCATCGTCGGCCTGCCGCTGCACGACACTGCGCAATTGCTGCGCAGCTTCGACTACCCGGTCTGAGGCGCGCGGCGGCGGCGCGCTTTGCGGCGCGCCGCTCAGGCCGTATCGCTGAATACCCGCGTGTTGTTGCGCCCGTCTTTCTTGCCGGCATACATCGCCGCGTCGGCACGGCGCATCAGCTCGTCGGGCGAATGGACAGCGCCGGAGACCACCGCCACGCCAATGCTGGCCCCCACCCTCGCCTGCGCCCCGCCTTCCAGCGGTATCGGCGCCAGCACGGCGTCGCGCACTTTCTCAAGAATCGTCAGGGCGGCGCGCGCTTCGGAAACCCCATCGAGCAGCAGCACGAATTCGTCGCCACCGAGCCGGGCCACTGTGTCGGTCCGGCGCACCGCCCGCTCAAGCCGCTGCGCCACGACTCTCAGCACATGATCGCCGGCCTCATGGCCCCAGGTGTCGTTCACCTGTTTGAACCAGTCCAGATCAATCATTGCCAGGGAGAAGCCGCGTGCGCTGTCGCGGGCGTGCTCGGCCACCATGTTGGCGAGGCGGCGGTTGAGGCCAAGGCGGTTCATCGCGCCGGTCAGGCTGTCAGTGGTCGCCAGTTCCTGTGCGGCCTCCTCGGCCCGCTTGCGGTCGGTAATGTCGTTGGCCAGACCCTGGAGCTCGCCGCCGCTCGCCGGCGTCAGCACGATCTGGATCCAGCGCTCCTGCCCGTCGTGCTCGCGCAGGGCGAAGTCTTCCGACACCGAGCGCTGCCGTTCGATGCAGCGTTGCTGCAAGGCGTTGAGCGCGGGCGCCAGCGATGGCAGGAGCTGCGCCAGGGTCGGCGCCGCAGCGCCAACGAGGGGCCCGCCCAGCACGCTCACGCAGGCGGGGTTCCAGGATTGCAGCCGGCCATCGTCGGCCAGCGTGAAGAGCCCGGTTTCAGCGTTCTCGAAAATCAGGCGCATGCGCTGTTCGTCGCGCTCGCGCTGCGCGCGCAGCGCTCGCTCGCTGGCGATCAGGCCCGAGAAACCGCTGATCAGGTGATTGGTATCACGCACAAGCATGCCCAGTTCGTCGGCGTCATGCCCGCGTGGCATCGGAATCTGCCCGCCGGCTCCCGCTTCGATGCGATGCAGACTCATGGAGATGCTGCGGATCGGCTGGGTGACGAAGTAGCCCACCGCGAGCAAGGCCGCCAGCACCACGGCCGCCGTCTGCGCCGCCAGGAGGCCGGCAATCCTGAGCGCGCTGGTGTAGACGCGCTCGCGTGTGTAGGTTTCGTTCGGTTCGACACGGATCTCGCACACGACTTGCGACTTCGAAAACGGCGAGTGCACTGCACGGCTGAGTACCGATGCCGCAGTGCGCGCCTCCCCTGCCGCGGCGATCACGCGCCCGTCAACCCGGATCTCGGCCCCGCGGAGGTAGGGATTCTTGACCAGCCCGGCGAGGGCCTGTTTGGCCAACTCGCGGTCGTCCACAAAGCAGGCGGTGCTGACCGCATCTTCCACCGCGTCGATCAGCGCTTCGCTCTGGCGTTGCATGAGCGCCCGTTCGGTGCTCATCACGATGGGGATACTGACCAGGGCCGCACACAGGCCCGCCAGCCCACCCACCAGAAAGATGATCGCGGCTGCACGCAGGCGCAGGTTGCGGCGGAGCAGATGGATCACGCGTTCATTCCCCGAACGAATAGACGATGCGAACCCGCGCATCGACGAGGGTGCGGTCGACATAACCCACCCCCCCTGGATTGCGCGCCACGAGATCCAGCACCTGGTCCGGGTTGTCGGCCTGCACCGGCGGCGACGCTTGGCCGGAAAAGGTCAGCCGCGCCCAGTAAGCCTTCACCTCGGCCAGATCGCGCGACAGCAGCCGCTGATAGAACAGCGCCTTTTCGCGCCCCGCCCCGCTGGCCAGGTCGATCGGCCGAGCCGCAGTGCCGCCAGGCAGCTTGCGTGCGCGCCCCATGTAAAGATTGATCACCTCGTCGCGACTCAGGCGTTCAACGCCGCTCGCGGGGCTGACGACCACCACCAGATCCAGCGCGCCGGCGCCGCCCGCCCACATCAGGAGGGTCGCGGCGACAAAGCATCGGATCGACATGCGGGCCATGGCCTAGAACGCAAAATCGACGGTCGCACTGAGCACCGTCGTCTGGAAGGGCTGGGGCATGCCAGGCGGGACTACCCAGAGCACCAGACTGTGTGTGCCGCGGATCCGCTCGACCTGCGCCTTGAGGGCAAAGTTCTGCGCAAAGTCCCAGCGCACCCCAAGCGCATAGCTGCGCACATCATTCATGTTCGATTCAATCATGCGCGCCACCGCGTCTTCGAGCGGTGCGAGCACCGGCCAGGGCGGCAGGCCCGATGCTGGCGGCGCATCCGGCGAGTGCGCAGCGGAAATGTAGCCGTAGGGCGTGAACGCCCCCAGACGATAGCCGATCTGGGCAAAGCCGGCGTAATAGTCCGGCAGTGAATAGGAGTCGGAGCTGAAGACACTGCCCGCGAACTGTGTCTGCAAGGGGCCGTCCTGATAGCCCAGCGCCGCCGCCCAGTAACCGTAACGCTTGTCCTTGACCGCAAGCTGCTCGGCCAGCGCCGGCCCGCCCGGAATGCCGCCATGGCGCAGCAGCTCGAAAACTTCGGGGAAGGGCAACTCTTCAGCCACCTCGATCCGCGAGTAGCCCAGGCGCGCAGTCCAGCGCTCGCTCAGGTATTCCAGGTAAGCACCGGCGATCGGCGAGCCGTCCAGCACGAACACCCCGCCCTGAGGATCGGCCGGGGCCTTGCCGCGCGCGGCGCCCAGGTAGGCCTTGGCGCGTACCACGTCGGCACCCAGCGGCCATGTGTAGCTGATGTCCGCACCATCGAAGGACTGCATCGGAATGCCGCCGTAGTAGTCCGGCGGCGGGCGAACCGTGAGGTAGGAATACCCCACGTTGGCCGAATCGGAAAGCGGGTAGATATCCAGCCCGAGCCGCCCGGCGCGCAGGCTCAGTGCGGCATCGGGCGTGTAACTCAGAAAGCCCCAGCTCAGCTCGGGCCGCCAGGAGGCGTCATAGCGATAGCGGACCAGCCCCTGGGCAACAGCCTCCCACTCGGGTGAGAGGCGATAGTTCAGTTGCAGGCCCAGTCGCGAATCCACCGACGCCGAGCCAGCCCCGCCCGAGACCCCGGTCGGCGCCTGCGTGGCATCGCGCCGAAACTCGTAGGTGTCCACCGAGGACCACGCGCCACCGAGGGTGCCAAAGCCACCCAGGCGCCAGGGCTGCTCGAACTCGCCCGCGCCGTCCTCGGCGAGTACCGCCAGGGCCGGGAACAGGCTGATCAACATGCACAGACACCGCCGCACAAACATGAATCGCATCCGCCACCCGTGAAACCGGCAGTCCGCTGCCGCGCTTCAGTCTTATCGGCCGGTTTTGCCGGCGCTTGAGGGGCGGATCAGGCGGCCTGCCCGGCGCAGTAGCCGCTGGCCCAGGCCCACTGGAAGTTGTATCCCCCCAACCAGCCGGTCACATCCATCACTTCGCCAACGAAATACAGGCCCGGCACCGACTTGGCCATCATGGTCTTCTGATCGAGCACGCGGGTATCGACCCCGCCGGCGGTCACTTCGGCCTTGCGGTAGCCCTCGCTGCCGGCCGGCACCAGTTGCCAGGCGTTGAGCTGTTGCGCGAGCTCGCGCAGCGCGCGGTCCGGTAGATCCGCCAGCGGCCGCCCGGCGTAGCCGCTGGCCGCCGCCCAATGCTCGGCCAAGCGGCGGGGCAGCCACTGCGCCAGCACGTTTTGCAACTGTTGTTTGTTGCCCGGCTTGGCGGCAAGCAGGGCAGCGGCCAGATCGATGTCTGGCGCAAGGTTCAGCGTAATGGCTTCGCCGGGGCTCCAGAACGACGAGATCTGCAGGATCGCCGGGCCAGACAGGCCACGGTGCGTGAACAGCAGGTCTTCGCGAAAGTGGCCGCGCCGCTTGCCGCTGCCGCCGGAAACCTCCACTTCGAGTGAAACGCCTGCCAACTCGGCAAACGGCGCCCAGTCCTTCGCTGCAAACGCCAGCGGTACCAGCGCCGCGCGCGGCGTGATCAGCGGCAATCCGAACTGTTGTGCGATACGGAAGCCAAAATCGGTCGCGCCGATCTTCGGAATCGAGAGCCCGCCGGAGGCAATCACCAGCGAGGAAACGTCGATCACGCCCACGCTGGTTTCCAGGCTGAAGCCCGCCTCGCCGCGCGACACCGCCGCCACGCTGCACGGCCGCCGCCATGCCACGTTGCCGGCATCGCACTCGGCGACCAGCAGATCGATGATGTCCTGCGCGCTGTGATCGCAGAACAGCTGGCCCTTGTGCTTCTCATGCCAGCGCACGCCGTGGCGCTCGATCAGATCGAGAAAGTCGCGCGAGGTGTAGCGCGACAGGGCCGAGCGGCAGAAGTGCGGGTTGTCCGAGAGGTAATTTGCCGGCCCCGCCTGCAGATTGGTGAAATTGCAGCGGCCGCCGCCGGAAATACGGATCTTCTCGGCCAGGTGCGCGGCGTGGTCGATGATGACCACCCGCCGCCCGCGTTGCCCCGCAACTGCGGCGGCCATCATGCCGGCCGCCCCGGCCCCGATTACTGCCACATCGAACTGTTCTGCCATTCCGCGCTCCAACTAAGCGCGAGATCTTACCGGGCGAGGGCCCGGTCGGGCGGTTAGAATGAATGCGCAACCCGCCGCTGCGGCGCCGCCGGTGTGCGATGCGGGAGCACCTCCGCAAGGGGATGCTCTCGCATCACACTTCGAAGCGCCAATCATGAGCGAATCATTCCTGATCAATTTCACGCCGCAGGAAACCCGGGTTGCAATGTTGCAGAACGGGGTCGTACAGGAGTTGCATGTCGAGCGCGATCACTCGCGCGGCTTTGTCGGCAATATCTACCTGGGCAAGGTGGTGCGCGTGCTGCCCGGCATGCAGTCGGCCTTCATCGAGATCGGCCTGGATCGCACCGCCTTCCTGCATGTGGCCGACATCTGGTGCGACCGCCATGCCGGTGAGGTGCAGCGCCCGATCGAGAAGATCCTGCACGAGGGCCAGAGCCTGGTCGTACAGGTACTCAAGGACCCGATCGGCACCAAGGGCGCGCGGCTGTCCACGCAGATCAGCATCGCCGGGCGCCTGCTGGTCTACCTGCCGCAGGAGCGGCACATCGGCATTTCGCAGCGGATCGAAAGCGAAGAAGGACGCCTGGCGCTGCGCGAACGCCTGCAACAGCTGGTGCCCGCCGACGAAGCCGGCGGCTTCATCGTCCGCACCATGGCCGAACTGGCCAGCAACGACGAGCTGGCGGCCGATATCGCCTACCTGCGCAAGCTGTGGAGCGAGATCAAGACCCGCACCGTCGGCGCGCTGCCGCCGCTGACCCTGTACCACGACCTCAACCTCGCGCAACGGGTGCTGCGCGACTTGGTCGCGCCCGAGACCGAGAAGATCGTGATCGACTCGCGCGAGAACTTCCAGAAACTCACCGCGTTTGCCAGCGAGTACATGCCGCAGGTCGTCCCCCTGCTGGATCACTACACCGGCGAGCGCACGCTCTTCGACCTGCATGGCGTGGAAGAAGAAATCCAGAAAGCGCTCTCGCGGCGGGTGGATCTGAAAAGTGGCGGCTACCTGATCTTCGACCAGACCGAAGCGCTCACCACCATCGACGTCAACACCGGCGGCTTTGTCGGCGCGCGCACCTTCGACGATACGGTCTTCAAGACCAACCTCGAAGCGACGATCGCGATCGCCCGCCAACTGCGCCTGCGCAACCTCGGCGGCATCATCCTGATCGACTTCATCGACATGGAAAGCGACGAGCACCGCGCCGCAGTGCTGGCCGAGCTGAACAAGGCGCTTTCGCGCGACCACACCAAGGTGTCGGTCGGCGGTTTCACCTCGCTGGGGCTGGTCGAGATGACGCGCAAGCGCACCCGCGAGTCGCTCGCGCACATCCTCTGCGAAGCCTGCCCGACCTGCAACGGCCGTGGCGAGATCAAGACTTCGCGCACGGTCGCCTACGAGATCCTGCGCGAACTCGTGCGCGAAGCACGCCAGTTCAACGCCAAGGAATACCGCGTGCTCGCCGCGCCATCGGTGATCGACCTCTTCCTCGACGAAGAATCGCAGGCGCTGGCAATGCTGTCGGACTTCATCGAGAAGCCGATCTCCTTGCACGCCGAAAGCAGCTACAACCCCGAGCAGTTCGACATCGTGCTGCTGTGAGCCACGCCATCCGCGCGCCAGGCCTGCCGTCCGCCGACGATCGAATCGACGCGATCGATGGCCTGCGCTTCATCGCCGCGATATCGGTGCTGATGTTTCACTTCGCCTTCCGTTGCTGGAACGCCAACAGCCCGGGGGTGATGGCCTACCCGATCCTGAGCGGCATCGCACAGTACGGTTATCTGGGGGTCGATCTGTTCTTCATGATCAGCGGCTTTGTCATTCTGATGAGCGCCGGCCATGGCGAGCCACGCAAGTTCGTCAGGTCGCGCTTCTTGCGACTCTACCCGGCCTATTGGGCCTGCGTGGCGCTCACCTTCATCTGGCTCAGTCTTGCAGCGACCGGCAATCCGCCCGGTGCGCTGCAACTGGCGGCGAACCTGACGATGCTGCAAAGCCTGTTTGCCGTGCCAGATCTCGATGGTTCGTACTGGACACTGGCGGTAGAGCTGCAGTTCTACGCGCTGATCTTCGTCGTGTTGTTACTGCGCCAACTGCCACGAATCGACCTTGTGCTGGCGGCATGGCTCGCGCTTGCGCTGGTGGCCGACCGCATTCCGGCGCTGGGCGCACTCTCTGGCGCGCTGGCGCTGAAGTGGTGCCACTACTTTGTCGCCGGCGCAATCTGCTTCCGAATTCGAAGCGCCGGCCTCACGCCGCTACGTGCAGCCATCCTGGCCCTGGCTTTCCTGCAAGCGCTGCGAAAAGGGCTTTGGTACATGGATCTGAAGGAGCGCCTGACCGCCGTACCGTATGAGCCCATCGTTGTCCTGGTCGCCATCTGCGTCTTCTTCACCGTGTTTCTCTGGCTGGCCCGTGGCGGCGGCCCCAAACGCATTGCCGGCCTGGCCTACCCCGGCGCACTCACCTACCCGCTGTACCTGATCCACGGCGAGATTGGCACCGACTTGCTCATGATGCTGGCAGACCGGGGCGTCAATCGCTGGCTGGCGCTTGTCGCGATCACGGCGCTGATGCTGGGCGCGGCGCACCTGATCCTGCGCCGTGTCGAAGGCCCGCTCTCGCACACCCTCAAACGCTGGCTGGCCACAGCACGGCTCGCTCGGGCCGCTTAGCATGTTGATCCGGGCGGTGGTCTTCGACATGGACGGCTTGCTGCTCGACAGCGAGCGGATCGCCTACGCCTGCGGGCGTGAGGCCTGCGAGGCGCTGGGCCTGCCGTGGCGGGAGGAAACTGCACTCGCAATGATCGGGCGCAACGCACGGGACAACGCTGCGCTGCTGCTTGGGCTGTTCGGCGAATCGCGGCATGTGGCGGCGCACAGTGAGGAATTCGCACGCCGCTACGAGGCGATCATCGCCGAGGGGCGCATCCCGCTGAAACCGGGGGTGCATGAACTGCTCGACCAGCTTGACGCACGCGGCTTGCCGCGCGCGGTGGCCACTTCCACCAGCCATGCTCGCGCGGTATTCAAGCTGGAGCGCTGCGGCCTGGCAGCGCGGATGCATGCGGTGATTGGCGGCGATCAGGTTGCGCAGGGCAAGCCGGCACCGGATATCTTCCTTGCCGCAGCCGCGCGCCTTGGCGTGGCGCCGGCGCAATGCCTTGCACTGGAGGATTCCAACGCTGGCGCGCGTGCCGCGCTGGCGGCCGGCATGGCGGTGCGGATCGTGCCCGATCTGCTGCCGCCGGACCAGGATGTGCTCACGGCGGGCGCGAGAGCGCTCACGTCCCTGTTCGATGTGATCGAGGAGCTTGAATGAAGATCCTGCTTGTTCCGCTGCTCTTGGGCGCCTGCTCGGCCCTCGCGCAAACCCAGAGTGCGCCACAGTCCGGCAACGGCGCGCCACTGCAGCCCCCGGCTGCCGCGATTGGCGGGCCAGTCGGCTCCAGTGCATTCTGTCTGTTTCCCCTGCCGACCGAAGGCGCCACCCAGCGCTGGATCAACCTGGGCATCGTGCAGTACGTGGAAGCGCGCGCCGATGCGGTTCAACTCACCTATGGCGGCGGCAATCTTGGCAGCGGTTACGACGCACGAATCCCGGTCAAGTCTGCCGACGAAGCCCGCGCAGTGCTCACCCGCCTGCGCCAGACCGCCGAAGACTGCACCCGCCGCCCCACGGTCAAGGAGGAACGCAAATGAAGCTGATCGGCATGCTTGATTCACCCTACGTGCGCCGTGTTGCGATCTCGGCACGGCTGATGGGGCTGCCACTTGAACACGAAGCGGTATCGGTATTCCGCCACATCGATCGCTTCCGCGAGATCAACCCGCTGATCAAGGCGCCCACCCTAATCTGCGACGACGGCGGCATCCTGATGGACAGCACGCTGATCCTCGACCACCTCGAATCGCTCGCAGCGCCCGAGCGCCGCCTCACCCCCACCGCGGCGCCAGCGCGCCAGCACACGCTCTACCGGCTCGGGGTTGCGCTCGCCGCGATGGAAAAGGCTGTGCAGTGGTACTACGAAATCGTGCTGCGGCCTGAAGACAAGCGCTGGGACGACTGGATTGCCCGCATCAGCGGGCAGTTGCGCGATGCCTTTGGCTTGCTCGAGTCGGCCTTGCCGGAAGGTGGCGACTGGTTTGGCAGCCACACCCCTGACAGCGCAGATGTGGCCAGCGCGGTCGCATGGCGGTTCGCCGGATTCGTGCTACCCGGCAAGATCGACGAAGCGCATTACCCGCGGCTTCTGGCCCATTCTGCGCGCGCAGAAGCCCACCCCGCGTTCATCACGTTCCCGCTCGACTGAAATGAAAACGGGCGACCCGATGTCGCCCGTTTCATCAACCGGTGCAGCACAGCGCCTGCGTCAGCGCTCCATGATCTGAACGATATCGTCCTTGTTGACCATCGTCGCTTTGCCATCGGCATCGCGCAGCTTGTACATGCCGGACTTCTCGTCAAGTTGCGGCTTGCCGTCTGACACCAGCATGCGGCCTTCCTTGGTGCTCAGGATGTACTGACTGCCGCCGCACGCAGCAAGTCCGAACGACAACGCAACGGCCATCACAACTGCCTTCGAAACACGCTTCATTGCCAAAGCTCCTTTTCTTGGTACGTTGATGATCACCGGCCCATGCCAATGGGTGCAGGCCGCTTTGAAAACCCGGCGGGGCAATCTGCACGCGCCCGCGCAGCAATCGCTGCACCCCGTACAATCGGCGCTTTCAGGATTTATTGCAATCATGATCGGACGCCTGCGCGGCACCCTCGCCGAAAAGAATCCACCCCAGATCCTGCTGGATGTCGGCGGCGTCGGCTACGAACTCGAAGTGCCGATGAGCACCTTCTACAACCTGCCCGCGACCGGCCAACCGGTGACGCTGCACACCCACATGGCGGTGCGGGAAGACGGGCACTTCCTGTATGGCTTTGGCGCCGAAGACGAACGCGTGGCCTTCCGCCAGTTGCTCAAGATTTCCGGCATCGGCGCACGCACCGCGCTTGCCGTGCTATCTGGCCTGTCGGTCAACGAACTGGCGCAAGTCGTCGCATCGCAAGAACCCGGACGGCTGACCAAGGTGCCCGGCATCGGCAAGAAGACGGCCGAACGGCTGTTGCTGGAATTGCGCGACAAGTTGCCAAAAGCCTTGCCTGCCGCCCATGCCCACGCCGCCAGCGCCCCGGCGGGCGCGCAGGGCGACATCGCCAACGCGCTGCTGGCACTGGGCTACAACGACAAGGAAGCGCAGGCGGCACTCAAACAGTTGCCGCCCGACATCGGCGTTTCCGACGGTATCCGCGCGGCCCTCAAGCTGCTCTCCAAAGTCTGATCCGGCCCGAACCATCGCCCGCCCATTTGCTCGCAGGACGCACCATGAACTCCAACATCGAAATCCACCGCCCCCTGACTGACGAGGAACTCGACACCCTCGACGATCTGCTCACGCAGTTCCCCGACTCCGTGTCGCTCGAAGAGCTGGACGGCCTGTTCTGTGCCCTGGTGGTCGGGCCCGAAGTCGTGCCCCCCTCCGAGTGGGTACCCGCCGTGCTCGGCACCGAAGAGCCCGAGTGGGATTCGGACGCGCAGGCGCGCCAGATGATCGAGTTGCTGATGCGGCACTGGAACACCGTCGCTACCGGATTCCGCGAAGACTGGTCCGGCGTGAGCGCCGACGAGGGCTCGGAAGCCATGTACTTCCCGCTGCTGGACGACCCGAAGGAAAGCGGCCACCCGCTCGCCGAAGGCTGGGCACGGGGCTTCCGCGACGGCCTTGAATGGATCGAAGACGAGCACTGGGACGCGCTGGAAGAAGACGAGGAATGCGTCACCCTGCTCAACCTCATCGCCGCGATGGACACCGGCGAAAAGTCGCCCGGCCATCCGCTCACCGAAGACGAGCGCGACGAGGTGCTTAGCCCGCTCGTCGCCGGCCTGCAATACCTCTACGCCTTCTGGCGCCGCTACATGCGGGTGGTCACCGCGCCGCGCGTACCGATGCGCGCGCCCGAACTGCCCGGCCGCAACGATCAGTGCCCCTGCGGCAGCGGCAAGAAGTTCAAGAAGTGCTGCGGCTCGCCTGAGAAGCTCCACTGATCGGGCTTGCTGGGGAGTGGGGAGTCGGGAGTAACGGCTCGCACGGCTCCCCAACTCCCCACTCACCACTCCCCACTCCCCACTCCCCACTCCCCGCCCGCAAAGACCAATGAAGTCCTACGCCCTGCTGTTCGCCTCGATGAGCGTGGTCGGCACCTATGTTGCGCTGTCCAAACCCCTCGTCGCGGCGATTCCAGTGTTCCTGCTGGCGTGGCTGCGCTTTGGCATCGGTGCGGTCGCGATGCTCCGCCAGACGCTGCCGCAAACCGGCGAGCGGATCTCCCCCGCAAGCTGGCGCGCGCTGATCCTGCAGAGCGTTTTCGGCAACTTCCTCTTCTCGATCTGCATGCTCTACGGCGTGTCGATGACCTCGGCCACCGCGGCCGGCGTGATCCTCGCAACGCTGCCGGCGATGGTGGCGTTGCAGTCGTGGCTGATCCTCGGCGAGCGCCTGGCGCCGCGCAATCTGCTGGCGGTGCTGCTGGCGGTTGCCGGCATCGCAACGCTGGCCTTATCGAAAGACCCTGCCGGCGGCCACAACTCGCTGGCGGGCAACCTGCTGCTGCTCGGCGCGGTGGCATGCGAAGCGGCCTACGTGGTGTTCGGCAAGCGGATTGCTGCGCATCTGCCGCCGCTGCGGGTGTCTGCACTGATCAACCTGATCGGTCTGCTGCTGATGACGCCCTTCGGCCTCTGGCAGGCGCTGCACTTTGACTTTGCCGCGGTGGCGCCGGCGATCTGGATTCTGCTGGTGTTCTACGCACTGGGCGCCAGCGTGTTCTCGGTATGGCTCTGGATGAGCGGCCTGCGCGGCGTACCGGCCAACCACGCCGGCGTCTTCACGATTGCGCTGCCGCTCGCCTCCACCACGGTGGGGGTGCTGTTTCTCGGCGAACAGCTTGCGACGGCGCATGTCGTCGCCTTCGTCTGCGCCGTCGCGGGCATTGTGTTGATCACCTTCGGGCGCAGCAAGCCGGCGCCCTGATCCCTCAGCCGAAGGCGACGATCTCGCGCGCGATCTGCTGAAGCGGCACGATGCGATCAACGCCGCCAAGCGCCACCGCCTCCTTGGGCATGCCGTAGACCACGCAGGTGGCCTCGTTCTGCGCGAAGGTCTGGGCGCCGGCTTCGTGCATCTCGCGCAAGCCACGCGCACCGTCGTCACCCATGCCGGTCATGATCACGCCCATCGCATTGCGGCCGGCGCACTGCGCAACGGCGCGGAACAACACATCCACCGAGGGGCGATGGCGATTGACCAGTGGGCCGTCGCGCACCTCAGCCAGATACTGCGCGCCGCTGCGGCGCACCGTGAGATGCCGCCCGCCCGGTGCGATCAGCACGCGGCCGGGGATCACCCGGTCGCCGTTGCGCGCTTCGGCCACTTCAACCTGGCATACGCCGTTGAGCCGCTCGGCAAACAGCGCGGTAAAGCGCTCGGGCATGTGCTGCACCACGACAATGCCGGGGCACACGCCGGGCAGCGCCGCGAGCACCACTTCCAGCGCCTGCGTGCCGCCGGTGGAAGTGCCGATCGCCACGATGCGGTCGGTGGTTTCGGCCATCGCCCGCTGGCCGGGCGGTGGCAGCACCGCATCGGCCGAAAGCTTCTCTGCCGGCGGCGGGGCACTGGCCGCGGCCTTAAGGGCGCCCAGGTTCGCGCGCGCGGCGGCCTTGACCGCCGCAATCAGGTCGTTGGATGCGTCTTCCAGGAAGCTCCTGACACCCGCCTTGGGTTTGGTGATGATGCTCACCGCGCCGGCCGCAAGCGCCTGCAGCGTCGTTTCGGCGCCGCGTTCAGTCAGCGAGGAGCAGATCACCACCGGCGTCGGGCGCTCGGCCATCAGCTTGCGCAGGAAGGTGATGCCGTCCATGCGCGGCATTTCGACATCCAGCACGATCACGTCGGGCCACTGCCGCTTCATCCGTTCCATTGCGAAGATCGGATCGGACGCGGCACCGATCACTTCGATCTCGCGATCGCGCGCCAGCAAGGCAGAAGTGACCTGCCGCACCACGGCGGAATCATCGACCACCATCACCTTGATCGTCGGCTTCATGGGCAGCTCGGCAGATCAGCGGGGTCTTGCAGCAAGGGGCGGTGCCGGCACCAGACATCGCCAGACCAGATGTCAAAGATGATCGTGCGATGCCCCTGCCCGCCCAGATCCCGCGCGCATACATTGAAGCCGTGGGTGCGCATCAGCGATTCGGCGGCGAGGATGTTGCGCTCCGGCACCGCAAGGCCGTCGTCACCCCCACCGCTGCGTTGCAACGTGGGGAACATCGAGCCGCCGCCGAACAGCTTGGCCTGGTACTCCGATGCGGGCGTGTTGAGGCGCTCAAGCTCGTGCAGGAAGCACTCGACCGCCTCGTTGGCATAGCGCGAGTCGCGCTCGGCGCCATTGGGGCGGATACGCGAGGGCAGCAGGAAGTGGCACATCCCGCCCACCCGTCGCCTGGGGTGCCACAAGGTAATCGCCACGCATGAGCCGAGCAGCGTGCGCACGCGGGTGTGCGCATCGCCGAAGTGAAATTCGCCGGGCTTGAGGAAGACATCCTTGTGCGGCGTGCCGTCAGTGCTCATCGCTTCGTCCATAAACCGTCGGCGCCCTTTGAACCAGCATTGGCGTAACGCCCTGCAAGGATTCGGCATGGCCGATCACCAGACGCCCGCCCGGCGCCAGGCAGGCGGCAATCTTCTCGGCCACCTTGCGCTTCATGGCCAGATCGAAGTAGATCATCACGTTGCGCAGAAAGACACAATCAAACGTCCCGATCGCGGGGAAGGCGTCGTTGAGGTTGATCTGCCGGAACTGTACCCGCGCCCTTAGCGTGCGCTCAATCAGGAAGGTGCCGCTTTGCGGCCCGATGCCACGCAGACAATAGCGCCGCAACAGCGCGGGTGGAATCCGCGCGGCGTCCTCGATCGGGTAGCAGGCATGGCTGGCCGCCTGCAGCATGCGGGTGCTCAAATCCGAGGCCAGCACTTGCCAGTCAGACTGCAGGCCCAGGGCCTCGGCGAGCGTCATCGCAATCGAGTAGGGTTCCTCGCCGCTTGAACTGGCCGCGCACCAGACCCGGTAAGGCCTGCGCTTGGCCGCGCGGGCCAGCGCGGTGAGCACCCTGAAGTGGTCGCTCTCGCGGAAAAAGTGGGTTTCATTGGTGGTGAGCAGGTCAAGCGCACGCTGGGTTTCCTCCGCACAGCCGCCATCGGCGATCAAGTGGTAGTAAGCCTCGTAGCTGCCGCAGTTGCAGGCTTGCAAGCGCTTGGCCAAGCGTCCGCTGACGAGCGGACGCTTGCTGTCTGACAAGCTGATACCAGCTACCCGATGCAGGAAACTGCGAAACAGCTCGAATTCCGCCCCGCTGAGTTCAGGCAAGTGCGTCAGTCTCCGGCGTTTCGCTCCAGCAGTGCCTGCTCGGCGGCCGGCGCACTGGCCGACTGCACGGCCAGGCTGGCCATTTCGTCGACCGAGAGCACTTTGTCGAGCTCAAGCAGGATCACGAACTGCTTGCCCAGCTTGCCCATGCCGGCGATGAAGTCAGGCCGGATCTTCACGCCAAAGCTGGGCGGCGGTTCGATCTGGTTGGCGTTGATCTCAACCACTTCGTTCACGGCATCGACCATCACGCCAATCGTTTGCGACTGGCTGGCGGCATCCTCGGCGTCACTATGGATTTCGACGATGACGATGCAGGTTCGCTTTGCCACCTGCGTTGGTGCACGGCCAAAGCGTGCCTGCAGGTCAATCACCGGCAGCACGCTGCCTCGCAGGTTGATTACCCCTCTCACGAAGCTGGGCATCATCGGCACGGTGGTCAGCGCGCCGTATTCAATGATCTCCTTGATCCGCAGAATCTCGACGGCATACAACTCGCCGCCAAGCATGAACGCAAGGTACTGCCGGCTGGTTTCGCCGGACTCGCCCGCCTGAAGCCGGGCGGGCGCGGTCTGGGTGAGGGCACTCATCGCGCCGATCCTAGAATCGCTCGAAGTCGGCTTCATTGGGCGCCGATGCATCGCGCGACACCACCCGCCGTGCCCCGGCTGCAGGCGCCTTGCGGGCGGCCGGGCGGCGCGCGCTGGCCACGCCGCCGGTGGCGCCTTCCACCTTGAAGAAGGCCATCAACTGCTGCAGTTGTTCGGCCTGCCCGCTCATTTCCTCAGACGTGGCGGCCAGTTGTTCAGACGCCGACGCGTTCTGCTGGGTGCTCTGGTTGAGCTGGCTCATCGCGCCGTTGATCTGGCTGACCCCGCTGCTTTGCTCTTCCGACGCCGCCGCAATCTCCTGCACCAGATCGGAAGTCTTGTTGATCGAGGGGACGATTTCATTGAGCAGCGCGCCCGCCCGTTCGGCGGTCTTGACGCTGCCGCTGGCCAGTTCGCCGATTTCCTGTGCCGCCACCTGGCTGCGTTCGGCCAATTTGCGCACCTCGGCCGCCACCACCGCGAAGCCCTTGCCATGCTCACCGGCCCGCGCGGCCTCGATCGCCGCGTTGAGTGCCAACAGATTGGTCTGGTAGGCAATGTCGTCGATGATGCCGATCCGGTCGGCGATCTTCTTCATTGCCTCGACGGTCTGCTGAACCGCACCACCGCCTTCGGTGGCTTCGCGTGCGGCCTTGGTCGCCATGCTGTCGGTGACCTTGGCGTTTTCGGTGTTCTGGCTGATCGACGCGGTCATCTGCTCGATCGAGGCGCTCGTCTCTTCAACGCTGGCCGCCTGCTCCGACGCACCTTGCGAAAGCGACTGCGCGGTGGCGCTGATCTCTTCGGATGCGCTCGAAAGGTTATCCGCCGCACTGCGCACCTCGCCAATCGTGCCTGCGAGTTTTTCAACCGTGGTCTTGATCGCGTACAGCAGGCTGCTCTGGTCTTTCTCGCCAGTGGAAATCTTCACCGTCAGGTCGCCGGCCGCCACCTTGGCCATCATGTCCGCCGCGTAATCCGGCTCGCCACCGAGTTGGCGCATCATGCCGCGGGTAATCCACCAGGCAATAAGCGTAGCAATCAAGACCGCCGCCAGCCCGAGGCCCAGCATGATCCGCAGGGATGCGGCCACATTGGCATCGGCCTCTTTCCCGCTGGTCTCCATCATCTCGGTCTGAAAGTCGATGATCTTGCCCAGTGCAGCGATGTAGGTCGGGGCGCTCTTGGCGGCAACCGTGGTCATGAATTCGCGGGTTTCGGCGAACTTGCCGTCCTCGATCAGATCGAGCATCTTGTCCTGGTGCTCGACGAAGGTGGCGCGCGCGTCCATCACCGCCTTGATCAGTTCGCGCCCCCGATCGGAACGAATGCTCTTGTCGAGCTTATCCAGGTTCTCGGCGGCGACCTTGCGCTTCTCTCGAATCGCTTCGGCCGCCACCTTTGCCTGGGCCAGATCGGCAGCGATCAGCGCATTGCGCAGCGTCAAGGCCTGCGTGTTGAGCACTTCAATCACGTTGTTGGCCCAGACAGTCTTGGGGAAACGGTCGTTCACCATCTTGTCGACCTCGTCGTTGATCTGGTTCAGGCTGCTGATGCCCGTCACCGCCACCGCAATCAGGAGGGCCACGACGGCGCCAAAGCCGAGCGCAAGCCGTTGCCACACCTTCAAAGACCTTGCAGACATTTTGCTTCCCCCTTAACAGCCGTTCTGTGTGATGTTCAATTCGCCTGGAACTGCTTCGTGCCGACTCGCCGCCGGCCCGCCACTCAAACTGCCTGCGCCAATGCGCGCGAACCGTGGGCCGGCACGGTGCCGCCCTGCAAACGCGTTGCCGCGCTGCCGACCAGCGCGCTGACATCGAGTACCAGCGCGACTTCGCCATTGCCAAGAATGGTTGCGTCGCTCACGCCGCGGATGTTCTGGAACAACTTGCCCAAGGGCTTGATCACGGTGTGGAACTCGCCGTGCAGGCTATCGACCAGCAGGCCTGCCTTGCCGCTGCCGGTACGCACCACCACCACGCTCGATCGGCGGGTATTGCGCGTGGCCACCGGCTCACCGACGCTGCCGAGCATTTGATCGAGCCGCAGGAAGGGCAGCACCTCGCCACGCAGGTTCAGGTAGTCCTGCTGCAAATCAAGCGCGGGCGCCTCGATGCATTCGATCACCAGCTCCTGCGGCACGACGAACATTGCGCCCGCAACGCCCACCAGAAAACCGTCGATGATCGCCAGCGTCAGTGGCAGGCGCATCGTGACGGTGGTGCCACGGCCCGGTTCGCTGCCGAGCGACACAACGCCCCGCAGCGCCTGGATGTTGCGCTTGACCACATCCATGCCAACGCCACGCCCGGAAAGCTCGGTGACCGTCTGCGCCGTCGAGAATCCAGGCGCGAAGATCAGGTTGAAGACCTCGCTGTCGCTGAGCTGATCGCCCGGGGCCACGAGACCGCGTTCGATGCCTTTCTTGAGCAGGCGCTCGCGCGAGAGGCCCGCACCGTCGTCGCGCACCGTGATCACGATGCTGCCCGAGTCGTGGCACGCCGCCAGCGTCAGCGTGCCGCAACGGGGCTTGCCCGCCGCCGCGCGCACTTCCGGCGCCTCGATGCCGTGGTCGATCGCGTTGCGCACCAGGTGCATCAGCGGATCGGCCAGCTTTTCAACCATCGTCTTGTCGAGTTCGGTGTCGCCGCCTTCGATCTGCAACTCGATCTCTTTGCCCAGCTCACGGGCGGTATCGCGCACGATGCGGTTGAAACGGTTGAAGGTTTCGGCCAACTGCACCATGCGCAGTTGCAAGGCATCGTCGCGGATCTGCTCGACCAGGTGGGTGAGCGACGCGGTGGCTTCCTGCAAGGCCGCGTCCTTGAGGGCGAGCGCGCGCAGATTCACGCCCGCGCTGGCCACCACCAGTTCGCCAACAAGGTTGATCAATTGATCGAGCTTGTCGGCGCGCACCCTGACAAAGCGGCTTTCCTGTGCAACACGCTCGCGCACCCGCAACTGTTTATCCAGCGCCGCGTTCAGCACCGGTGCCTCGACCGACTGCTGGCCGAGCAGAATTTCGCCCAGTTGCGGCGGCGCCTCGCCCGGCACCCGCCGCTGACCCTGCGCCGACAGCCCGGCCGCCAGTTCGGCCTCGGTTAGTGAGCCGCTGCGCACCAGCAACTCGCCCAGGCGGATGTCGTCTTCCGGCATCGCCGCGATGAGCTGCACATACTCGGCCAGCTTGCTGTGCGGCGGCAGGATGCGCAGCGCGCAGTCATCCCGCACGAACTCGAAGGCGTCAGCGATGGTCTGCCGATCAGCGTCGGTCATCAGTGCGATTTCAAAGCCGAGATAGCAGGTTTCCGGGTCCATCGTCGCGGCGTCGGGCATACCGTCGAACACCGTGCTCACGCTGATCAGGCGCCCGAGCGAGCCGAGGTAGCGGACAAACGAAAGCGGGTCCATGCCGTTGCGCAGCACATCCGGGCCGAAGCGCACCGAGATATGCCAGTGTTCGGAGGCCACGCCTCCGTGCGCGGCCGGTACCGGCTCGGCAATCGGGTCCGCCGTGCGCAAAAGCGCCCCGCCAGCAGCCGCTGGCGCAAGATAGTCGTTGAGCTGCGCCACCAACTCTGCGCCATGGGCGTCGGTATTGGGGTGGGGTGCAGGGCTCTTGGCGAGCGTATCGGCCTCTGCCTCGGCCAGCAGCGCGGCGATCTGGTCGCCGCACACCAGGAGCAGCGAGACCAACGGTGGCAGAAGCCGTATCGCGCCATCGCGCACCCGCTGCAACACACTCTCGACCACATGAGTGAAGCGGACGATTCGCTCAAAATCGAACAGGCCCGCCGACCCCTTGATGGTGTGCGCAGCGCGGAACAACGCGTTGATCGTTTCATCGTCGGCCGCATTCGATTCAAGCGCGAGAAGGGTGTCCTCAATCACTTGCAGCATTTCGCGACTCTCGGCGAAAAAGGTGTCGCGCGCTTCGTTCAAGGCAGGGTTGCTACTCATCGCTGACGTCCTCAAGCCCGAAGTACAAGCGGGTCGCCGAAGTAGCCGGCAAGACCCAGCAGGTCGATAACGGCCAGCGTGGCCTCGCTATGCGCCACCAGCCGAACTGATTTTCCGGTGCGCAGCGCCTCGCGCTTGGCCAGCAGCAGCAGCTGCAACCCGGCAGAGTCAATCTCCGTCACCCCTGCGAGGTTGATTTCCAGCTCCTCGCTGTCTGCGATTGCAGCCATCAAGGGTGGCTTGCTTTCCGCCGCCTGGTAGATCGTGAATTCCCCTTCAAGCCGGGCAACGCTGCGGCCGGCCTCGCTGCTGATCTGGATCATGCTGCACGGGCTCCATCGGTTTGCATCAAGGCCCCTCAGGGCAGGCAAAGCTTGGCTACGGCATTGAGCATCTGTGCCGGCTGGAAGGGCTTGACGATCCAGGCGCGCGCACCGGCCGCCTGCCCTTCTTTCTTCTTCGCTTCCTCGCTCTCGGTGGTCAGCATGATCACCGGCGTGAAGCGATGTTGCGTCGTCTTCTTGAGTTCCTTGACGAAGCTGATGCCATCAAGGTTGGGCATGTTCACATCGCAAATGATCAGATTCAGCTTCTGGCCATTGAGCTTGCCCAGTGCATCTTTACCATCGCAGGCCTCGACCACGTCGTATCCCGCACTCTTGAGCGTAATGCTGACGACCTGACGAACGCTGGCCGAGTCATCCACCACCATGACGGTCTTGTTCATCTGACTTCCTAGAAGAATGTGATATCTGAAGCGTTGCTGGCGGCCTTGGCCTGCCCACCCGCATGATTGATGCGCTGCTCGGCCATGGCGTAACGCCGCTCCATCTCGGCAAGCCAGGTCGTCGGATCCAGGCGCTCCAGGCTGTCGGCACCGCCTTCCGGATCAACGTCGCGCACGACGTCCTGCAACTTGCTCATGTCGGCACAGACCAGCGTGAGAATCTGGCTGATGCGATCCTGAAACTGAAACCCCACCAGCAGGGTTTCAATCTGTGCGCTGATTTCACGGCTGTCGCGCTGCAGCACATCAGACGACGCGATCACCTCCTGCGCGCTGGTTTCAAGACTGACCAGCACCTCTCGGATCGCACTTTCGGCATCCACCACCACACGGCTGTCTTCGGCGGCCGAGGCGCTGGCCACATTGGCGGCGGAGCTCATCGCCTCACCCACACGTTGTACCCGCTCACTGATCCGCTGCCCTGTCTGGCCAGAGGCGGTGGAGAGCTTGCGTACTTCGTCGGCCACCACCGCAAAGCCGCGCCCGGCCTCGCCCGCGCGGGCCGCTTCAATGGCGGCGTTCAGGGCCAGCAGATTGGTCTGGGCTGCGATACCAGCGACCTCGCCCGCCATGGTGCGAAGTTCGCCGGTGGTGCTTTCCAGTCGCTGGATCTCCCCCAGCAGCGTGTTCTTGACTTCCATCACCGATGAGAGCGCGCCGATCACCGGCAGCAAGCGTGCCTCACACTCCTGGAGTGCGCCGACAAACCCGGCGCCGTGCTCCTGATCGCCGCTGATCTGGGCGGTGCGGATCGCCTCCTGCAGGCGCACGACCACCTCGCCAAAACTCACCACCAGGCGCTCGACCGACACCATGGTTTCGGTGCGGGCCGTTTCAACATGCCGCGCCCACAGCGGCAACAGCTCGTCACACAAGGCCGCCAGCCGCCTCTGTCGCTCCACCACATGGCGGTAGTGCCGCTCCATCCGGACGGCCGCGGCGGCGGCATCGTGGCGTTTCTCGGTCAGTTTTCTGATCGGGGCACGAATCACCAGCAACGCAACAACCAGCACCAGGTTGTAGAGCCCTATCGCGACAAACGCCGCGCCCGACCACTGCGCCGCAAAGCCGATCGCCACGGTGCCGAGCAGCGCCACGCCCGCCGCAATCGCAAGCATGAAGCGGCGAATCTCTGGCCAGCTTGGCCCCGGCGCAGCGCACAGGGCTGCCGCATCCGGTTGCTTGTTCTCTGACGCAATCGCTTTCGTCACGCTGCCAGCCCCCCACGATCCGTTTGCCCACCCTTGCAGGTAATGCCACCCACTGGATGCCAAACGGCCGGGCGCCGAGAAACTTGAGGGAATTTTTCACACGGCCGTCCGCGCGTTTGTCGAATGTCAAATGCGTGACAATGTCTGGCGCCGCTCGCCGCAAGCTGCTATGGAAGCAGCACGCGCAAAACGTGCCCTGACGGACAGGCTAAACTCACGCCATGATCGAAACTGACCGCCTTGCCCCCCTCCCGCCGCCCGAACGCATCATTTCAGCGGTGCCCGCCTCCGCACAGGAAGAGGCGCTGGAGCGCGCGCTGCGCCCCAAGCGCCTGGCCGACTACACCGGGCAGGTGAAGATCCGCGAACAGCTTGAAATCTTCATTGGCGCCGCGCGCAAGCGCAAGGAAGCGCTCGATCACGTCCTGCTCTTCGGCCCGCCGGGGCTGGGCAAGACCACGCTGGCCCACATCATTGCCGCCGAGATGGGCGTGAACCTGCGCCAGACCTCCGGCCCGGTGCTCGAACGCGCCGGCGACCTCGCCGCACTGCTGACCAACCTCGAACCGCACGACGTGCTGTTCATCGACGAAATCCACCGCCTCTCGCCAGTGGTTGAAGAAGTGCTCTACCCGGCGCTGGAGGACTACCAGATCGACATCATGATCGGCGAGGGCCCCGCCGCCCGCTCGGTCAAGCTGGACCTGCCGCCCTTTACGCTGGTCGGCGCCACCACGCGCGCCGGCATGCTGACCAACCCGCTGCGCGACCGCTTCGGTATCGTCTCGCGGCTGGAGTTCTACAACGCCGAAGAACTGCGCCAGATCGTCGGGCGCTCGGCGCAGCTGCTCAAGGTAACGATCGAAGACGATGGCGCACTGGAGATCGCACGCCGCGCCCGCGGCACCCCGCGAATCGCCAACCGGCTGTTGCGCCGGGTGCGCGACTTCGCCGAGGTCAAAGCCGATGGCGAAATCACCCGTCCGGTGGCCGATGCCGCGCTGACGATGCTCGACGTCGACCCGGTCGGCCTCGACATCATGGACCGCAAGCTGCTCGACGCGGTGATCGAGAAATTCTCCGGCGGCCCGGTCGGCGTCGACAACCTTGCGGCGGCGATCGGTGAATCGCGCGACACGATCGAAGACGTACTGGAGCCCTACCTGATCCAGCAAGGCTATCTGCAACGCACGCCACGCGGCCGCGTTGCAACCGCTGCGGTGTACCGCCACCTCGGCCTGCTGCCGCCCAACAGCGCAACGGCGGAACTCTGGAAGGACTGAGCCGCGCGGGGTGTGACAACCGGCACGGCAGGCGCATGGCACAGGCCCTCTGCAATCCTGCCTTGCAGTAGGATTTTGCCCGTCCTCCCTCCCCGAAGCAGCGCCGCAATGGCTCACGAGAACCCTTACGCACCACCGGTTGCAACCGTCTTTGACGCGCCCGAGTCCCGCTCGGGCTCCCTCGAACTACTGCACCCTCTGGGCCGGCGTGTCGGTACTGACCGTCCTTGGCAGTGGCTCCAGAATGCTTGGGCCCTATTCAAACCCGAAGCATTGAAATGGTGGATCGTGATCGCTGCGGCAACTGCGCTTCACGTTGCCGTGATTCGTGTGCCGGGTCTATCACCGTTTTCGCTGATTGTTACGCTGCTGGCTCCCCTCTTTCTGGCCGGGGTCGGCGTCTGTGCCAACAACGTAAATCTGACGGCCAAATTCTCGCTGACAGACCTGCTTGCCGGGTTCAAGCATCGCCCAGTGCCATTACTTCAGGTAGGAGCGTGCTGCGTGGTGCTCGATCTGGCCTGCCTTACGCTTGACTACTTCGTGTTCGGCCTCAAGGATCCTCTAGTGGTGTTCTTTGGTCTTGGCTCTGACCAGGACACCGAGCGATTCATGAATGCGCAAGGCGCCGTGTACTGGATCACTCAGGTCGGAACTTCCTGGCTGATTCTTTCTATCTCAGCCTTTGCACCATATCTGATACACGAACACGGCTTGTCGGCGCCGAAGGCCATGTTCGCCAGTGCCGCCGGCTGGCACAAGAACACACCAGCGCTCCTCGTATTGGGCTTCTGGCTCTTTGTCCTTGCCATCGGGGCGACGATTCCGTTCGGCTTAGGATGGTTAGCCCTCTTACCGGTGCTGTTTTTGCTCGAATACTGCGCCTACCGCGATATCTACCTCGCATCTGACTGATCCCTGTGCGAAGTCGCCGCGCGCCTGCGGGGGCGCGGTATGATCGCCGCACCTTCCACTCCTTCAGAAAGCGCGCCATGTCTGCCGAGAATCCCTACTCGCCGCCCGTAGCGACGGTCAAGGACGTTGTTGAATCCGCCGACGGCGCAGGCTTCCTGCCCGAAGGTCGCAAGGTGGCGGCCGGCCGCGGGCTGGCGTGGATCACCGAAGCGTTCAGCATGGTGTTCGCACAACTGGGCCCGTGGGTGCTGATGTGGTTGCTGATGATGGTGATCATCGTCGTGCTGAGCATGATTCCGCTGCTCGGCATGGTCAGCAATATCCTCTTGCCGGTGCTGTTCGCCGGCTTCATCGTTGCAGCGGCCAAGCAGGATGCTGGCGAGCGCGTCGAAGTGGGCGACCTGTTCGCCGGCTTCCGCGAAAAATTCGGGCCGCTCGCCCTGGTGGGTCTGCTGTTCCTCGTTGCATCCTTCGTGGTGTTCGGAATCATCTTCGCGGTCGGCGCGGTGACGGTATTCGCATCGGTGATGAGTGGCGGCAGCCAGGCCTTGCTCGCCAACATCGGCTTGCTGCTGCTTGCAATACCGGTTTTCATGGCCGCCGGCCTGCTCGTGTATTCGCTGATCTGGTTCGCCCCGGCCCTGGTTCTGCGGCACGACATGCAACCACTTGACGCCATGAAGACCAGCTTCAAGGTCACGCTCCGCAATCTGCCCGCCGCGATCGTGTTCAGCCTGGTCGCAACGGTCGTGATGATCATCGCCGTGATCCCGTTCGGCCTCGGCCTCCTGGTTGCGGGCCCTGCGATGTCGGTGTCGATCTACACCGCCTACCGCGACCTCTTCCTGGAGCGCTGATCGGCGCAATGCTCGACACGGTTCGCGAGGTCTCAACGCCAGAGCTGATTGCCCTGCGACTGCACTGCGCAGGCCCGGTGCCGCGTGCCTTGGCCTGGTTGATTGATCTGGCGATCCGTGGCGGCATCTACCTTGCCATTGCAATTCCGCTCAGTGCGTTTGGCAAGGGCGGCACCGGCCTCGTCCTGGTGGCGGTGTTCCTGATTGAATGGTTCTATCCGGTGCTGTTCGAGGTGCTCGGCAGGGGCGCCACGCCTGGCAAGCGGGCACTTGGTCTGGTGGTGCTCAATGGCGACGGCAGCCCGGTCGGCTGGGGGCCGTCGCTGACCCGCAACCTGTTGCGGGTGGCTGACTTCCTGCCCTTTCTCTACGCGCTGGGGCTCATCTCGATGCTGATGTCGCGCGAGTTCCGCCGCCTCGGCGACATCGTCGCCGACACCATCGTCACCTATCGCCGCAGCGCAAGCCCCTTGCCCATCGCGCCCGAGGCGCCACACTGGCGCACAAAGGCGCCGCTATCGCGCACCGCACAGCGGGCCGTGCTGGCCTTTGCCGAGCGGGCACCCCGGCTCTCGCCGGAACGCGCGGAAGAACTCGCCGAACAAGCACCGATGCTGACCGACGACGCGCTGGGCCAGCAGGCGGTTGAGCGCCTCTACGGCCTCGCCCACCACCTCACCGGGCGCGAACGATGAGGCAGGAGCAATTCGAGGCCCGCTTCGCCGCACGCTGGGACGAGTTCGATCTGTGGTTGAAGCACACAAGACTGCCGCGCCGCCAGCGCGCCAAGCAGGCGACGCCGTTCGCCGATGTGGAGATGGCACCGCGCTACCGTGAAATCTGCCAGCAACTCGCATTGGCCCGCTCCCGCGACTACGGCCCGGCGGTCACCGAGCGCCTGCACAGGCTTGCGCTCGAAGGGCACGACGCACTCTACGGCACGCCCGGCGGCGGCCTGTCGCGCTTTTTCGCCTACCTTGCCGGCGGCTTTGCGCAAGAGGTGCGCCGCGAGTGGCGCGTCTTGCTGGCGGCAACGCTCGCGTTCGTGCTGCCCTACGTACTCACGATGATTGCGGTGCGCGCGCAGCCTGACTTTGCCTACATCGTTCTGCCGGCGGACCAGCTTGCACAGTTCGACACCATGTACGGCCCCGACGCCGACGCGCTGGGCACGCAACGCGGTGCGCGCGACGACCTGACGATGTTCGGCTTCTACATCTACAACAACATCGGGCTCGCATTCAAAACCTTCGCCGGCGGCTTGCTCGCGGGCCTTGGCAGCCTCGCAGCACTGCTCTACAACGGCACCTTCATGGGCACGATCGAAGCGCATGTGGTGAACCTGGGCCATGCAGCGCGCTTCTACTCCTTCGTTGCCGGCCACAGCAGCTTTGAATTGACCGCCATCGTGCTGTGCGGCGCGGCCGGCCTGAAGCTGGGTCTGGCCTTGCTGGCGCCGGGCGATCACTCGCGCAGTGCCGCACTTCGCCAGGCGGCCCGCAGCGTGATCGGCATCGTTGCGGGCGCCGCCGCCATGCTGGTGATTGCCGCCGCCATCGAAGGCTTCTGGTCGCCCCGCACGCTGCCCTTGCCGCTCAAGCTGGGTGTGGGCGCATTCAACTGGGTGCTGGTGATCGGCTACCTCCTGTTCGCCGGGAGGCGCAATGCGCCCTGAGCGGCTGAGCGTTGCGCTGCGGCCACGCAACGGCTGGGAGGCCATCGACCTGGGCGTGCGGCTGGTGCAGGCCAACGCCCGCAGCGCCTTCGCCGTCAGTTTTGCGGTGATCCTTCCCTTGGCATTGGTGGTCTTTGCCGTCGTCGGTTATGGCTTCGAGATGCCCGGCCTTGCGGCACTGATCGTCTGGTGGCTCAAGCCCTTCTATGACCGCGTGATCCTGCACAGCCTGGCGCACGCGGTGTTCGGCGAACACCCGAGCCTGCGCGCCACGCTCGCGCAGATTCCCCGCTTGCTGCGCGCCTCGCACCTGGTTTCGGGTTTGTTGTGGCGGCGCTTCGATCCGCTTCGCAGCGTGCGCCTGCCGGTTGATCAGCTCGAAGGACTCGCAGGGGCCGCCGCCCGCGCCCGGCGCCGGGTGATCACCAATCGGGTCGGCGGTGCCGGCGTCGCGCTCACCTTCTGCTTCATCCACTTTGAATACATCCTGTGGTTCGGCTTGATCGCATTGGCGGAGGGCTTCATGCCGGAGGGGATGTCCATCGTGGAGCACCTCCTCGGTAGCCTGTTTGACCCCGAAGCGCTCGACCCCACCTGGACGCTGTGGATGGATCTGAGCTTCGGGCTGATCTTTGCGGCAATCAGCGCGGCGCTCGAACCCTTCTACGTCGCCGGTGGTTTCGCGCTCTACCTCAAGCGCCGCACCGACCTTGAAGCCTGGGACGTTGAACTGCTGTTCCGCCGCGTAGCCAACGAGTCAGCCCGCTCCGTTGCGGCCGCCTTGCTCTGCGCGCTCTGCCTCGGCGCATTCCTGCCGGGCGCGCCGGCCGAAGCGGCAGACACGGCAGCGCGCCGCGAAATTGCGATCCGCGAAGCCCCCACAAAGGCGGCCGAAGTGCTGCGTGCGCCAGAGTTCGGCCACCCGACCAAACGCAAGACCCTCAGCCTGCGCGAAGAGCCGGCAGAAGCCGCAGCCCCTCCCGCGCCCTGGCTGAAACGCTGGCTCGACTTCTGGCGCGGCGCGGGTGTCTGGATGGCCGAGACCCTGCGGCTTGCCGGCTGGATCGGCATCGCGCTGGCGGTGCTTGGCCTGCTGTGGCTGCTGGCACGCCAGGCGGGCGTCTGGCGCGCACGGCGCTTGCCGCCGCCACCACCGGCGGAAATCGGCGGGCTCGACATCCGGCCTGAATCGCTGCCGGATGACGTTGCCAGCACGGCGCTCAGGCTGATCGAAAGCGGGCAAGCCCGCGATGCCCTGGGGCTGCTTTACCGCGGCGCGCTCTCACGCCTGGCCCATCACGAGCGCATCCCCTTCGGGCCCGGTGATACCGAAGGCGATTGCCTGCTGCGGGTCACGCGTGCGGGCAGCGCGCACCGCAGCTACTTTGCGCAGCTCACCCGCTGCTGGCAGTCGGTCGCCTACGCGCACAACGTCCCCTCCCACGACGAAGCGGCGGCGCTCTGCGCCGACTGGCGCGCGAGCTTCGGGGCCCTGCGATGACACGCGAGCGCCGCCTCACGATCATCCTTGTCCTTGGCCTGCTGCTGATCGGCAGCGCATGGCTGCTGCCGCGCCTTGAATGGATCGAGGTGGAGGTGCCCGGCCGTCAGAGTGGCGAGGCTCGGCGCAACAGCTCGCTCGCCGCGCGGCGCATGATCAGTGCCCTGGGCTATCGCACCCGCACCATTCACGACGCCACCGAACTGGCCCGCCTGCCGCTGAACGCAACGCTGTGGCTCAACCAGACCCTGCCCGATCCCGCCGCTGGCCGTGCCAGCGACCAGATCGCCGCCTGGGTGAAGGCCGGCGGACATGCCGTCATCGCAGTCCCGGCAGACTGGCAACCGCGCCGTCTGGCCGAAGCCTTTGGCGTGCGTGCGCTCGGCCTCCACAGCACCAAGCATGGCGCCTTGTTGCAGTTCGAGGGCCGCAAACTGCAGGTCAGCCTGCGCCAGTGCGATGTATTCACCGCCCCGCACCCGGTCGTCTGGTCTGCCAGCGTGCATGGCTACCGGCCGATCCATCGCGGCACCGAGGACGACGATGACTCGCGCGCCAAGCCCGCCAAGGATGTTGCCGCTGATGCCACCGCCGTGGCGCGGTTCCGCGTCGGGGCCGGGATGCTGACCGTGCTGTGCGACGACCGGCCGATGCTCAACGAAGCGCTCGGCCAGGGCGATAACGCGCGCTTCACCGCCGCCCTACTGCTCGAAGGCGCACGCGACGAAGTCATCTTCGCCACGCAGCCCGAATACCCCTCGCTGCCCGCCTGGCTGTGGCAACACGCGAGCAGCCTGCTGGCCACCGTCGCCGCACTGATCGCGCTGTTGCTGTGGCGCGCCAGCGTGCGTTTTGGCGCGCTGCAAGCGGTGCCGCCGGCCGCCCGGCCCGGCATGCGGACGCATCTGGAAGCGCTCGCCGCCTTCCTGCTCCGCCAGCAGGAATTTGACGGCCTGCTGCGCGGTCCGCGCGAGGAAGCACGCCACTTGCTCGCGCGTCTGCCGGGCGACGCGGCAAACCAGATCGACGAAGCGGCACGACGCAGCGGGCTGGACGCACACGCCGTGCGCACGGCCCTTGAAAACCGCCCGCGTGACGCCCACCAATACCAGCGACAGGCGCAAACCCTGTCGCGCCTGATCGACCGCCTGCGCACTGCGCACCAAAGCCCTGCCAGAAGGAACCCATGATGACTGCCCCGCTCGAACTGGGCGATGCCCACCGCCTTGCCCGCGCCTTGCGCGACGAAGTCAGCCGCGTTTTCATCGGCCAGGCACAGGTCGTCGATGAAACACTTTGTGCCCTGTTCGCGGGCGGCCATGTGCTGCTGGAAGGCGTGCCGGGCTTGGGCAAGACCCTGCTGGTCAAGGCGCTGGCCAAAGCTTTCGATGGCAGCTTTTCGCGCATCCAGTTCACCCCCGATCTGATGCCGGCCGATGTGACCGGCCACACCTTGTACGACGCGCGCAGCGGCCAGTTCCTTACCCGCCGTGGCCCGGTCTTCGCGAACCTCTTGCTGGCCGACGAAATCAACCGCGCGCCGGCCAAGACCCAGGCGGCCCTGCTCGAAGTGATGCAGGAAGGGCAAGTCACCCTCGACGGCAAGGCCGAAAGCCTGCCGCCGCCCTTCCTTGTCCTTGCCACCCAGAATCCGATCGAGCAGGAAGGCACCTACGCGCTGCCCGAAGCCCAGCTCGACCGCTTCCTCCTCAAGGTGCTGATCGACTACCCGGCACATGCCGACGAGCGCGCGCTGGTGGCGTGGGCCACCGGTGGCCGCGTTGGCGACCGGCTGGAAGTGGACGCCGTGCGCACGGTTGCGAACACCGGCCAGTTGCTTGCCATGCAGCAGCTTGCCGCCAGCCTGCCGGTGGACGACGCCGTGCTGGACTACGCCGTGCGGTTGGCCCGGTCCACCCGCGACTGGCCGGGCATCGCGATCGGCAGCGGGCCGCGCGGGGCCATCGCGCTGGTGCGCGCAGCGCGCGGCCGTGCCCTGCTGGCCGGCCACAACTACGTGCTGCCCGACGACATCAAGGCCGTCGCGCCCGCGGCGCTGCGTCACCGCGTCATGCGATCCCCCGAAGCAGAGATCGAAGGCCTCGAAGTAGGCGCACTGCTCGACGATCTGCTCGCACGCGTCGACGCACCGCGCAGCTAGATCGCACACCGATGCTGTTACCCGCACGCCGCCTGTTGCTTGCCACCGGCCTGCTCGCCATGCTGGCGCTCGCGCCCGCCTTGCGGCCCGATTGGGCGCCCGCCTGGTTTGCGCTGGCAACGCTGCTCGTGCTGCTGGCCGCGGGCGATGCGGCCGCGAGTTGGTGGGAACACGCCCCCAGCGCAAGCCGGAAGCTGGAGCACGCGCTGCCGCTGGGCGAGCATTCGCGCGTCACGCTGCAACTGGCCTGGCACGGCCGGCGCACACGCCCCGCCGAAGTCAGCGACCACACACCAGGCGCCTTCGAGCAGCAAGGCATGCCTGCCCGCATCCAGTTGCGCGAGGGTACGCTGGGCACCATCACCTACCGCTTGCGGCCGATCGCACGCGGCGAGCACCGCTTCGGCCCGATCGCGGTGCGCGTCGGCTCACCGCTCGGGCTGTGGCAGCGGCAGCACCTGATTGCGGCGGACAACACGGTACGGGTGTATCCGAACTTCACTGTTTACAGCCGGCACGCGCTACTGGCCGCCGATGCGCGCACCGCCGCCAGCGGGGTGCTCAAACGTCGCCGGCGCGGGCAGGGGCTGGATTTCGAACAACTGCGCGAATACCGCGAAGGCGACACGCCGCGGCAGATCGACTGGCGCGCCACCGCGCGCCTCGGCAAGCTGATCTCGCGCGAATATCAGGACGAACGCGACCAGCGCATCATCCTAATGGTCGACGCCGGGCGCCGCATGGGCGCGCGCGACGGCACGCTGTCGCACTTCGATCACGCCCTCGACGCGCTGCTCCTGCTGGCCTGGGTAGGGCTGCGCAACGGTGACGCCGTGGGCCTGCACACGCTCGGCGGGCACCAGCGCATGCTGGCGCCGCACAAGTCGCGCGCCACGCTGGCACGCATCCTCGACGCGGTCTACGACCTCGAACCCACCCTCGAAGCTTCTGACTTCGAAGCGGCGGCGCAACAGTTGCTGGCGCGCGACAAGAAGCGGGCGCTGGTGGTGATCCTGACCAACCTGCGTGACGAGGACGATGAAAACCTGCTCAGCGCCGTGCGCCTGCTCGGGAGCCGGCATCTGGTGCTGGTTGCCAGCTTGCGCGAACGCGCGCTGGACGAGGCCTGCGCGAGCCCGTCCCACACGACGCAAGGCCTGGCATTGCACGGTGCGGCGCTCGACTACCGCCAGCGCCGCGACGCGAGCTTCCGGCGCCTGCGCCAGGCGGGCGTGCTGTGCCTCGACGCCACGCCCGAAAGCCTCGCAATTACAACAGTCAACCGCTATCTGGCCGTCAAGGCGGAGGGTCGCCTCTAGGCGCCTCCGCACGCGCGGTTAAACTCGCCGGATGAACGCACGCAAGCCCGATCCGATGATCCACCTCGCCCGTGGCATGGAACTGCATCGCCACGGACGCATCCCGGAAGCAGTGCGGGCCTATCAGAGCGCCCTGCAGATCGCGCCCGGCCTTCACGCCGCGACCAAGTATCAAGGACTGGCGCTGTTCCAGATGGGGCTGCGGGAACCGGGCCTGGCGATGATGCGCCGCGCCGCCGAGCAGCTGCCAGAAGACGCATCGGCGCACTTCAATCTTGGCCAGGCGCTGTGCAGCGTCGGGCGCGAATCAGACGGCCTCGCGGCCTTCATGCGGGCGGCGCAGCTTGAGCCGGGCGATGCCGATGCGGCCGCCATGGCCGCCAGCCTTGCCGAGCGACTGGGCGAACGCGGCAAGGCGATCGAACTCTGGCAAAGCGTGGTCAGCGCCCGGCCGGCGTTTGCCGAGGGCTGGGACGAACTCTCGCGCCTGTGCTACCTCGACAACCAGCTCGAGGCCGCGCTCGACGCCCACCGCCGCGCCCTGGCGCTCGACCCTTCGGTGATCGAGCGGCGCCGGATCGGCTTTGCCGACCCGGACCCCGCCCAGGCGCGCCCAATCGTCAGCCTGCCGCTCGATGCCGCGCGCCATCCGTCGATGGCAAGCCGCGAAGCGCTCGATCAATTCGCTGCAGACACCGGGCTGGCGATCATTGATGAAGTCGTCCGCCATCCGCTCGGCTACCGCGAGCACGCGCTGGAGCGCGAGTTCCAGCCGGTGGCCTATGCCGGTCAGAACTTCCCCGGCCTGCAAACGCGGGGCAGCGATCCGCAGGAAATCATGACCATTGTGGCCACGGCGCTGGGTCGCCGCGTCAAGTGGATATCACCCGACAACGGCGTTTGCCGTCTCTCATACGCCGACTCGACGGCACGCACCGACATCCATGTCGACAACGAAGAGGGCGACAACCGCGATCGCTTTGCCGCAGTGCTCTACCTCAACCTGCCCGGTCAGGAGCAAGGCGGCACGACCTTCTGGCGCCAGCTTGACACGGGCTGGACGCGGCGCCTGCCTGATGAGGACCTGAAGCGCAACGGCTTCACATCCTTCAAGGCCTTCCAGGAGAAATGGCTGCCCAACCAGAACGCGCGGCGTTTTAGCGAGCTGACCGCTGACCGCAAGGCGTGGGAGCCGATCGTCGAACTCGCAATGAAGAACAATCGCCTCGTACTGTACCGCGGCGATTTCTTCCATTCGCTCTCCAGCGTGTTCGGCAGCACACCGCAGGACGGCCGCCTGGTACAGCTGTTTTTCTTCGAGCCCGCCTGACCCCGAAAAGGGCTGGTTACCTGCGGTTACAAGGCGAACGGCGACGAGCGTGTAAAATTGTGCGATGCATCGACAGCACGCTCCGTCGCATCGCTTTGCGGTGCGCGTCTACTACGAAGACACAGACGCCGCCGGCGTTGTGTACTACGCGAACTACCTCAAGTTCTGCGAACGCGCACGCACCGAATGGCTCCGCGCCCTCGGTTTCGAGCAGCAAAAGCTGCGCGAAGAACGGGCGCTGGTTTTCGTCGTGCGGACCGTCGAGGCCGAATACCTCAAGAGCGGCGTGCTCGATGACGCCCTCACCGTGGAATCCTCGATCGCCGAAATCGGCCGCTCGAAGCTGGTATTTGCTCAAACCGTGATGCGCGGCAGCGAGCGCTTGTTCGATTGCCGCGTCGGCGTGGTCTGCGTCGACTGGAACAAGCGCAAACCCGCCTCGGTTCCCCCTGACATTCGGGCGCTCATGGCGGCCCACCCTGACACTCACACGGAATCTCACCGATGACCGGTCACGACGATCTTTCAATCCTCTCCCTGATCGCGCAAGCCAGCCTTGTCGTCAAGCTTGTGATGGCGCTTCTGGCCGGCGTGTCGTTCATGTCGTGGTACTGGATCTTCCGCAAGGGGATCTCGATCCGCGCCGCGCGCGCCCATACGGCCGATTTCGAGAAGGAGTTCTGGAGTGGCGGCGACCTGGGCGCCATGTATCGCAGCGCCGCCGCCTCGCGCGAAGCGGTCGGGCCGCTGGGCCGCATCTTCGAAGCAGGCTACCGCGAATTCGCAAAACTGCGCGGCCAGCCCAATCTCGACGCCTCCGACATCATCGACGGCGCACGGCGCGCGATGCGCGCCACCTACCAGCGCGAACTCGACGATCTGGAAGCGCACACCGCCTTCCTCGCAACCACCGGTTCGGTGAGCCCCTATGTCGGCCTCTTCGGTACCGTGTGGGGCATCATGAATGCCTTCCGCGGCCTCGGCGATGTGGGCTCGGCAACCCTCGCGCATGTCGCGCCCGGCATCGCAGAAGCCCTGGTTGCCACCGCGATCGGCCTGTTTGCCGCAATCCCTGCCGTGGTGGCCTACAACCGCTTCGCCTACGACATCGACCGCCTTGCCAACCGCTTCGAGAGCTTCATGGAAGAGTTCTCGAACATCCTGCAGCGCCAGCTCAAATGACCCTGCCCGCACGACTCACCGCCAGCGGGGGCGCGTCATGAGCCGCCGCCCCCGCCGCATGATGAACCAGATCAACGTGGTGCCGTACATCGACGTGATGCTGGTGCTGCTGATCATCTTCATGGTCGCCACGCCAATGATGACCACCGGCAATGTCAACCTGCCTTCGGTGGGCAAGGCCCCCCAGCCGCCGGCGCAGCCGATCGAAATCCACATGGACGAGAACCTGCAGCTTTCGGTGATCGACCGCGCCCGCAAGGGCGCCCAAGCCAGGGAAGTGAGCGAGAACGAACTGGTGGGTCTGCTGCAGGACGCGCAGGCACGCAATGCCGAGCAGCCGGTGCTGATCGCCGCCGACAAGCGGGTGAGGTACGAAGCCGTCATCAACCTGATGGACGTCCTGCAGAAGAATCAGGTTCAGAAGGTTGGCCTGCTGGTGCAGCAGGGCAAACGCTAGGGATCGCCGGGCATGGAATTCAACCCAGCGATGCGGACCGTGGACGAGCCGGGCAAGTGGCTTTCGGCCGGCCTGGCCGCACTGGTACACGGCATCCTGATCGCGATCCTGTTCTGGGGCGTGAGCTGGCAGCGCAAGGCCCCCGAGTCCTTCGAGGTCGCCCTGGTCAGCGCAAACACGCCCAGCCAGGCCGCCCCGGCACCACCTCCGCCCCCGCCACGCGTCGAGCCGCGACCCGCGCCCAAGCCAGAACCCAAAGCGGAACCCGAGCCGCCCAAGCCAGCCGCCAAGCCCGATATCGCGCTGCCAAGCCCCAAACCCGAGAAGAAGCCAGAGAAAAAACCCGAGCCAAAGCCTGAGCCGAAACCAGAACCCAAGCCGAAGACCGAAAGCAAACCGGAGAAACGCGAACCCCAGCCTGACTTGCGCGCAGCGGCTGAAGCGGAAGCCAAAGCTGTGCAAACGAAGGCCGCGCGAGAGGCGGCGAAGATGCAACAGGACCGCGCGCTTAATGATGATTTGGCGCGAATCAGCAGCGGGAAAGCGTCGAAGGCCATCGACGGCTGGAAAACGAAGGTCGTAACCAAAGTCCGGGGGAATATCGTATTGCCGCCGGGGATCAACGGGAATCCAAACGCGGCTTTCTACGTCAAATTATTGCCGTCAGGTGAGATTCTTGAGGTACGACTAAAGTCCTCGAGTGGAAATGCAGCCCTTGACGCAGCCTGGGAACGGGCCATCAGGAAGTCTAGTCCACTGCCTCAGATGGAAGATGGGACGCTTCCTGATCGCGAACTAAGTCTGGATTTCAAACCCTTTGAAACGTGACTCACGACCACTAGGAGAAACGGTCGGCCCCAATGACTTATAATCCCGCGATGTTTTCAAGACGTGACTTTATTCACACCGGACTGGCAGGCGCGAGCTTGCTGGCGGTGCCGGCACATGCGCAGCTTCGCATCGAGATCACCGGCGCGGGTGCGCGCCAGTTCCCGATCGCGATTGCAGCCTTCGAAGGCGACGGGCTCCTGCCACGCTCGATCTCGGATGTCGTCCGCGCCGATCTTGAGCGCTGCGGCCTGTTCCGCATCGTCGAAACCGGCCCGCAACCGGTCGGCGAATCGGCCAAGATCGACTTCCCGAACTGGAAGTACCGCGGCGCAGATGCCTTCGTGGCAGGCAGCGTCACCCGCCTGGCCGACGGACGCCTCGCGGTTCGCTTCCGGCTCTTCGATACCACCAAGGCGAGCGATCTGGGTGGCCTTGAACTGACCATCCTCACCGAGCAGTTCCGCTACGCGGCCCACCGCATCGCTGACTGGGTCTATGAGAAGCTGCTCGGCGAACCGGGCGCCTTCTCGACGCGCATTGCCTACGTGGTCAAGAACGGCCGCCAGTATCAGTTGCAGATCGCAGATGCCGATGGGCAGAATGCCAGCGCCGCGCTGGTCTCGGACGACCCGATCATTTCGCCCGCATGGTCGCCGGATGGCACGCGCCTGGCTTACGTATCCTTCCAGACCAAAAAGCCGGTGGTGTACCTCCACACCCTTGCGACCAAACAGCGCACCGTGCTGTCGAACTTCAAAGGCTCCAACTCCGCACCGGCATGGGCGCCCGATGGCAGCCGCCTGGCCGTAGTGCTGACCAAGGATGGCCTGTCGCAGATCTACGAACTGCGGGCTGACGGCAGTGGCGCACGGCGACTGACACAGTCGACCGGCATCGATACCGAGCCCTTCTACTCGCCCGACGGCAAGTTCCTCTTCTTCACATCGGATCGCGGCGGCTCGCCGCAGGTCTACCGGATGCCGGCAAGCGGCGGTGATGCCGTGCGCGTGACCTTCGAGGGCAACTACAACGTCAGCCCACGCGTCTCGCCCGACAACAAGACGCTTGCCTACCTCACGCGCAGCGAGGGGCGATTCCGCATTGCCTTGATGGACCTGGCAAGCCAGCAGGTACAGATCCTGACTGATTCAGACAAGGACGAGTCGCCGAGCTTCGCCCCGAACGGGCGCCTTGTTCTTTTCGCCACCGAGGTTGGCGGCCGCGGCGTTCTCTCCGCCGTGTCCGTGGACGGACGTGTCAAACAACGACTTTCAGGCTTCGCGGGCGACGTCCGGGAACCGGCCTGGGGGCCGCTGAGCAGGTAATAAGAGCAGTACCAAGAAACTTTAGATTTGAAACAGGAGCCAGTAAAAAATGCGTAAACTTCTTCTCCCTTCGCTCATCGCAATCGCCCTCGGCGCATGCAGCACCGCACCGACCGAGACCAAGCCGGTCGTCGAAACCAAGCCGACCAAGCCGGCTGAAGTGACCAAGCCAGCCGAGCCGGTCAAGGTTGACCCGCTTGCCGCGCTGAAGGATCCGAACAACATCCTCTCGAAGCGCAGCGTCTACTTCGAATTCGACAAGTACGACATCACCGCGAGCTACCAGCCGCTGGTCGAAGCCCACTCGAAGTTCCTCGTCTCCAACCCGCAACTCAAGGTGCTGATCCAGGGCAACACCGACGAGCGCGGCTCGCGTGAATACAACCTGGCCCTGGGCCAGAAGCGTGCCGAGGCCGTCAAGAAAGCCATGAGCATGCTCGGCGCAAAGGACAGCCAGCTTGAAGCCGTGAGCCTGGGCGAAGAGAAGCCGAAGAACGCCGGCCATGACGAAGCAGCATGGGCTGACAACCGCCGTGCTGACGTGCTGTACTCGGGCGAGTACTGATATGCGAGCCATTGTGCTCGCATTGATGCTCGGCGCGGTTGCCCTTCCGGCCCGCGCCGGGCTTTTCGACGACGACGTCGCGCGCAAGCAGATCGAAGCGCTGCGCGTTGATCATGAAAACCGCCTGCAGAAGCTTGAAGCCTCTGCCCGCGGGCAGATCGAACTGGCGAATCAGATCGAAAGCCTGAAGCAGGAAATTGCGAAACTGCGCGGCCAGATCGAAGTACTGACCAACGATCTCGACCAATCGCAAAAGCGTCAGCGTGATTTCTATGTTGACCTGGACACCCGTCTGCGCAAATTCGAAACCGTGGCAGTTGCCGCCGAAGGGGGTGATGCAGCGCCCGCGGCCGACCCGGCAAACGAAACGCGCGACTACGAAGCCGCGTTGAATCTGGTCAAGGCCGGCAAGAACAAAGAAGCCGCGGCCGCGTTCATCGCCTTCACCAAGGCCCACCCGAAGAGCAGCTTCCTGCCGAGCGCGAATTACTGGGCCGCGTCAGCCCTGTACCAGCAACGGGAAATCGCCGAAGCCGTCAAGTACTACGGGAAGACCGCGGATACCTGGCCGGACGACGCTCGCGCGCCGGATGCGCTGCTCGGGCTCTCCAATTGCCAGGCAGAACTGGGCGACAAGAAAGGCGCGCGCGCCTCGCTCGAGAAGATCGTTTCGCGCTACCCCTCCAGCCCCGCCGCACAGACTGCAAAGCAGCGCCTGGGCAAGAAGTGAGTCGTCTTGATGCCACGGTCGGCGCAACGCGTTTGCGCCTGACCGAGATTTTCTTTTCGCTGCAAGGCGAATCGACCCGGGTTGGCCTGCCCACCGTCTTCATCCGCCTCACCGGCTGCCCGCTGCGCTGTAGCTGGTGCGATACCACCTACTCCTTCACCGGCGGCGAATGGCACACGATCGATGAGATCCTGGCCATCACCGCAACGCATGGCACCCACACGGTGTGCGTCACCGGCGGCGAGCCGCTTGCGCAGAAGCCCTGCCTGACACTGCTCACCGCACTGTGCGAGGCCGGCTATTCCGTATCGCTTGAGACTTCAGGCGCGCTGGACATCAGCCAGGTCGACCCACGCGTGTCGCGCATCATGGATCTCAAGGCCCCCGGTTCCGGCGAAGCAGCCAGGAACCATTGGCCCAACATCGCCCAATTGCGCAGCGACGACGAAGTCAAGATCGTGCTCGCCGACGAGGCGGACTACCTTTGGGCGCGCGAGCAAATCGCCACGCACGCGCTCGATCGCCGCTGCACCGTGCTGCTCTCTCCGGTGCAAGGCACTCTGCGCCCGGACCAATTGGCCGAGTGGGTCTTGCGCGACCGCCTGGCCGTGCGGATGCAGGTTCAGTTGCACAAGGTAATCTGGGGCAACCAGCCGGGTCGCTAAGCCCCGCCCCCCTTTGATTGAAGGAACACTCATGACCGAACGCCGCGCTGTCGTCCTGCTCTCGGGCGGACTCGATTCGGCAACCTGCCTCGCCATCGCTCGTGCCGAAGGCTTTGTCCCCTACGCGCTCTCGGTTTCTTATGGCCAGCGTCATGCGGCTGAACTGCAGGCCGCTGCGCGGGTCGCAGCCACACTCGGAGCGCGCGAACACCGCACCGCGCGCGTCGACCTGGGAATCTTCGGCGGATCTGCACTGACCGACGCGGCGATCGCCGTGCCGGTCGGCGGCATCGAGCCCGGCATTCCCGTCACCTACGTCCCGGCGCGCAACACCGTCATGCTTTCGCTCGCACTGGGCTGGGCCGAAGTACTCGGCGCCAACGACATCTTCGTCGGCGTGAATGCGGTGGACTACTCCGGCTACCCGGATTGCCGCCCAGAATTCATCGCCGCCTTCGAGAAGCTTGCCGACGTTGCAACCAAGGTTGGCGTAGAAGGGGCGCGGATGAAGATTCACGCCCCGCTGATCGAACTCTCAAAGGCCCAGATCATCGAACGCGGCACCGCCCTGGGCGTCGACTACGGCATGACGGTCTCCTGCTATCAGGCCGACGACGAGGGCCGCGCTTGCGGCGCCTGTGACGCCTGCCGCTTGCGCCGCGCAGGCTTCGAGGCCGCCGGCATCCCGGATCCAACGCCTTACCGGACTTGATCTTCAGGTCCAGGTTGACAAACTGACGCCAACAACCTATATTCTCGTGCTCTGTTTCTCGGGGGTCGGTAGCTCAGTCGGTAGAGCAGCGGACTTTTAATCCGTTGGTCGCGAGTTCGAATCTCGCCCGACCCACCAGCAGTTGAAACAGATTTGGGGGTATAGCTCAGTTGGTAGAGCAGCGGACTCTTAATCCGTTTGTCGTAGGTTCGACCCCTACTGCCCCTACCAAGACATCAAAAAAAGCCCGGTTCTCGAACCGGGCTTTTTCTTTTTGCGCCGCGGCTCAGCGCCGCCGTTTCGTCGCGCCGCCAAGCATCGAACCGAGCACGCCACGGATGATCTGGCGCCCCACTTCGCTGCCCATGGTGCGTGCGATGCTCTTGGCGGCCGTCTGAACAACCCCCTCCTTGCGGCCGCCGCGCGGCCCAGTGCTGCCGAACAGGATATCGCTCAGCATGCCGCCGAAGCCACCTCCCTCCGCTTCGGCACCGGGCGCGTCACCACCCTGCTGCACGGCAGCCGCGCCGCCGGCGGCTGCGCCCCGAAGCCGCTCGTAGGCAGACTCGCGATCAAGCACTTCTTCGTAATGCCCGTAGAGCAGCGAGCCTTTCACGACCGCCTCACGCTCAGGCGCGGTCAGCGGGCCAATGCGGGTGCCCGGCGCAGTAATGAAGGCGCGTTCAACCACCGCCGGCCGCCCCTTTTCATCAAGAAATGACACCAGGGCCTCACCCACGCCCAACTCGATGATGGCGCTTGCTGCGTTGAACTTCGGGTTGGCTCGCAGCGTCTGCGCGGCCGTCTGCACGGCCTTCTGATCGCGCGGGGTGAAAGCCCGCAAGGCATGCTGCACCCGGTTGCCCAGCTGCCCCAGCACGGTGTCGGGAATATCGAGCGGGTTCTGTGTCACGAAGTACACGCCGACCCCCTTCGAACGAATCAGGCGCACGACCTGTTCGATCTTCTCCAGCAGCGCAGGCGGCGCTTCGTTGAACAGCAAATGCGCCTCATCGAAGAAGAACACCAGTTTGGGCTTTTCAAGATCCCCCACCTCGGGCAGTTGCTCGAAGAGTTCGGCCAGCATCCACAACAGGAAGGTGGAATACAGGCGCGGCGATCCGTACAGCTTGTCCGCCGCCAACACGTTGATGACGCCGTGGCCCTTGGCGTCGGTCTGCATCAGGTCGGCGATGTCGAGCATCGGCTCGCCGAAGAATTTGTCCGCCCCCTCTTGTTCGATCGACAGCAAGCCACGCTGGATCGCGCCGATCGACGCTGCCGATACGTTGCCGTACTCGGTGGTGAACTGTTTGGCGTTCTCGCCCACATGCTGAACCATTGCGCGCAGGTCCTTCATGTCCAGCAAAAGGAGGCCGTTGTCGTCCGCGATCTTGAAGACCAGTTGCAGCACGCCGGACTGCGTGTCGTTCAGATTGAGCAGGCGAGAAAGCAGCAAGGGGCCCATGTCGGAGACGGTCGCGCGGACCGGGTGGCCGGACGCACCAAATACATCCCAGAACACCGTCGGGCAGGCTTCAAACGCGGGCAGTTCAATGCCCAACTGTTCTGCGCGCGCCTTGAGCTTGGGGGTTTCACTGCCTGCCGCGGCAAGGCCGCTCAAATCGCCCTTCACATCGGCCATGAACACCGGCACGCCAATCCGAGAGAATGACTCGGCCAGCTTCTGCAAGGTCACTGTCTTGCCGGTCCCGGTTGCCCCCGTAATCAGTCCGTGACGGTTGGCCAGTTGTGGCAGCAGCGCGATGTCCTGCTGGTCGACGCGAGCGATCACGAGTGGTGCGGTCATGGGCGACTCCTGATGGGTGAAGTGGGTTGCGAGATTAGCATGCAGGTGCAAGTCGCTGACGGCACCGGCTGACGCAACGCAAGCGCGCGTGCGGTGTTCGCTTCTTGCCAGGGTGTAGAATTGCGGGCTTTGTGATTACTCGGAATTCGGATCATGGCTGGTCACTCGAAATGGGCCAACATCCAGCACCGCAAGGGTCGGCAGGACGCCAAGCGGGGCAAGGTGTTCACCAAACTGATCAAGGAAGTTACCGTTGCCGCCAAGATGGGCGGCGGCGACCTGAGCGCCAACCCGCGCTTGCGCCTGGCCGTCGACAAGGCCAAGGCCGAGTCGATGCCCAAGGACAACATCGAGAACGCGATCAAGCGCGGCACCGGCCAGCTTGAAGGCGTTGTCTACGAAGAGTGCCGCTACGAGGGCTACGGCATCGCCGGCGCCGCCGTGATGGTCGATTGCCTGACCGACAACAAGGTACGAACCGTGGCGGATGTACGTCATGCCTTCTCCAAGTACGGCGGCAACATGGGTACCGATGGTTCGGTTGCGTTCCAGTTCAAGCACTGCGGCACGCTGCTGTTCGCCCCCGGCACCAGCGAAGATGCACTGATGGACGCCGCGCTCGAAGCCGGCGCGGAAGACGTTGTGACCAACGAAGATGGCTCGATCGAAGTCATCACCGGTCCGTGGGAATTCACCGCAGTCAAGGAAGCTCTTGAGACCGCAGGATTCAAGGCAGAGTTCGGCGAAGTCACGATGAAGGCACTCAACGAGACCGTGCTGACGGGTGACGACGGCATTCGCATGCAGAAGCTGCTCGACGCGCTCGATGCGCTCGACGACGTCCAAGAGGTGTATACCTCGGCAGCGATTGAAGATTGAGTCTGCTGGGCCGGGCGTCCGCGCGCGCCCGGCGCTGAGGTATCCCCATGACCGGTACGCCTGAACGCCGTCGCGACCTCGAACTGCGCAAGCAGATCGACGACGCTTACGAACTGATCGCACCCTTTTTTGAGCCTTCCGGTCATTGGGCCGGGCACCCGCAAGACCTGCTGGCCTACCGCACCTTGCGCGACCACCTGCCTGCACTCGATGCCGCCCGGGCGCACCTGATCGTAGCCGTCGCCCGCCGCATCCACGACGAACGCAAGGCGCGCACCTGAACCCCGCGACGCGTCACCTCGGCCAGCTTGCGCCGCTGCTGTTCGTGCTGCTCTGGAGCAGCGGATTCATCGGCGCCAAGCTCGGGTTGCCCTACGCCGAACCGCTGACCTTCCTGCTGATCCGCTATCTCTGCGTGATCGTGCTGCTGGCGCTGATCGCCACCGCCATGGCCGCGCCTTGGCCGCGAGATCTGCGGCAAACCCTTCACATCGCCGCCAGCGGCGTACTGATCCACGCGCTGTATCTGGGCGGCGTGTTCACCGCCATCCATCGCGGATTGCCCGCCGGCATCACCGCGCTGATCGTTGGCCTGCAGCCCTTGCTGACGGCGATTGGCGCTGGTGTGGTACTGGCTGAACGCGTTTCGCCACGGCAATGGGCCGGTCTGGGCTTGGGATTCGTTGGCGTCGCCCTGGTCGTCGCACACAAGACGGGCGCAGTCCCTGCCGCGCAGCTGGGGGCGATGATGCTGCCAGCGCTGCTTGCATTGCTTGGCATCACGCTCGGCACGCTTTACCAGAAGCGATTCTGTCCGCACTTCGATCTGCGCACCGGCTCAGTGATCCAGTTTCTCGCCAGCGCGCTGCTCACCGCACCGTTCGCCTTCGCGCATGAAACCATGCACGTCACATGGAACCCGCAGTTCCTGTTTGCGCTGGGGTGGCTGGTGCTGGTGCTATCGATTGGCGCCATCACCCTGCTCAACCTGCTGATCCGCAGCGGAAGCGCGGTCAATGTCGCGCGCCTGTTCTACCTCACGCCGCCCACCACTGCGGTGCTCGCCTGGGCGATCTTCGGCGAAACGCTGACCGGTCTTGCGCTTGGCGGCATGGTGCTCGCCGTCGCCGGCGTCTGGATGGCCCGCGCGCGATGAACACTTCAATCAGCGCCATCCGCATCCTCGGCATCGACCCCGGTCTGCAAAGCACCGGCTTTGGTGTGATCGACAAGGTCGGCACACGGCTCACCTATGTTGCCAGCGGTTGCATCCGCACAAACCAGGCCGAGGCCCTGCCGCAGCGCCTGGGCGTCGTGTTCGACAGCATTCGCGAAGTCATCGCCAAGTACGCGCCGCATGAAGCCGCGATCGAAGAAGTCTTCCTCAACAAGAACCCCTGGTCCACGCTCTTGCTGGGGCAGGCGCGTGGCGCCGCCATCGCGGCCGCCACCACCGCGGGGCTACCGGTCGCCGAGTACGGCACCATGCAGATCAAGAAATCGGTTGTCGGGCAGGGCCGCGCCACCAAGGACCAGGTCTCCCACATGGTGGTGCGGCTGCTGAGCCTTGGCGGCGTGCCGCAATCCGATGCCGCCGACGCGCTCGCCTGCGCGATCTGCCACGCCCACACCGGGCACGGCTTCGGCATCGTGACGCCGGCCGGCGGCCGGCGACGCGGCGGGCGCGTGCTGCCACCTGGAGCAAAGCCGCTCAGGTGACGTCAGTCACACCGGAACAGATGCCATTCTGAGACGATTGCCAGCCATAGAGTTCAACGCATTAATCACGGAGCCCATCGTCATGCTGAACTTCACGTCCCTTCGCCCGCTTGGCAGCGTTGCGGCGCTGTGCGTCGTGCTCACCGCCTGCGGCGGCGGAGGAGGCGGCACGGAGCCGCCGCCACCACCTCCGCCGGCCGGCGCAACAGAGATCAGTGCAGACAACATGAATGCGGTCGCTGCCGCTTCGATCGCCAGCGCAAACACTGCAGATTTCTCAACCGGGCTGGAGAGCATCGGGCAGTTCGGCAGCCCGACGGCATCCGGCGCCATCGCAGGCGCGCTGCAACACATCACGGCCGCTCTGGCGCCCGCCAGCGCCGGCCCATTACCGGCGGCCCGGATCGCCCCACCCCCTGAATTGGCGATGAGCCCCGTCCCCTCTCCCCCAGAAGTACTCCTTCCGATCAGCAGCACCAATTGCCCTGGCGGTGGGAGCGTCGCCATTTCGATCTGGGACAAGAATCTGAACAACCAGGCCGACACACTCGAACCCTTCCGCCTCAGAGCGAATAACTGCAAGGACGGCAACGACACCATCAACGGGGGGTTTGACCTGTATGTCCTTTCGCTGACACAAGCCAACGGTGTCGCGACCTCAGCCGACCTGCGTGCGGAGTTCTCCTTGTCCACCGCCACGGCAGGAGGCCGAAGCAATTACCTGTTTGGCACCTTGCGCATCACCATGACGAGCAACGCGGGGCGCGCCACCACCATCGTTCAAGGCACCCCCGGCTGGATGCAGAGCGAAGGCGATCGCTTCGTGTCAGTGGTACATGACAGTTACCAGGCAAGCGTCAGCGAGCAAGCTAGCGGAGGATCGATCGTCGACTTCTCGTCGGCCGCTAGGCTGAGCAGTGTCGGCGTCACGCGTCCAATTGAAGGTACGCTCCTGACACGCACCACGACGCCAATCGCGCTGGCGGCCGACGGCAGCATCGTCAGCGGCAGCATGCGGATCTCCGCACAAGGAAAGCCGGCGGTGCTCGATGTCATCATCGCCAACGACGTCGCGACGCTTGCATTGGATGCGGACGGAAACGGCTCGATCGACACCACCCGCAACCTGACGATGCAGGAGCTTGCGAAGCTGTTCTGACGCGTGCGGCCCGCCTCCGCCCGAAGGCGGGCCACTTGCATTGCACTTGAGTCATTCGCTCCCCGCGCCTATCGTGACACCTGACACGACAGGGGGTCGGATGACGCAGCAGCGCGTACCGCAGGTCGGCTTGTTTGCCACCTGCCTGATGAATGTATTCCGGCCGAACATCGGTTTCTCGGCTGTTGCCTTGCTGGAGCGCGCCGGCTGCAAGGTATTTGTGCCGGCGGCGCAGACCTGCTGTGGCCAACCTGCCTGGTCGGCCGGCACCGATGACACCGCTCGCGCGCTGGCGAAACAGGTGATCGAACAATTCGAGGGCTTCGACTACGTTGTCGCGCCCTCGGGTTCCTGCATCGGCACGCTCCACAAGTATCCCGAGATGTTCGCCGACGACGCCGACTGGGCGCCGCGTGCGCGTGCGCTGGCCGACAAGTCACACGAACTGCTGTTATTTCTTGCGGACGTGCTGCGGGTGGATGTCACGGCCACTTACGCAGGCCGCGCGAGCTACCACGATTCCTGCAGCGGCCTGCGCGAGCTCGGCGTGAAGCAGCAGCCACGCGCACTGCTGAGCCAGGTCAAAGGACTCTCGCTGCTGGAGATGGACGACGCGGAGGTGTGCTGCGGCTTTGGTGGCAGCTTCTGCATGAAGTACCCGGCGATCTCGGAAAAGATGGTGGACGACAAGATCCGCTCGCTTACCGCCACCGGGGCAGACACGCTGCTGGGCGGTGATCTGGGTTGCCTGATGAACATCGCCGGGCGGCTCAAGCGGCAGGGCTCGCGCATCCGCGTGCTGCACACGGCCGAAGTGCTGGCGGGACGCGCAGATGGGCCTGCGATCGGCGACGAGGGGCCGCGATGAGCGCGCCCGGTGGCAGCTTCGAGTCGCGCGCGGCACTGGCGCTGAAGGACCCCTCGCTGCAGAAGGCGCTCGGCAATTTCAAGCCGCTCTTCGTCGCCAAGCGCGCCAGCGCAATCGCCGAGTTGCCGGACTTCGAAGCGCTGCGCGAACGTGCCGCGCAGATCAAGAACGCGGTGCTGGGCGAGCTGGATGTCTGGCTGGAACGCTATGCCTCCGCGGTGGAGGCGGCTGGCGGGAAGGTGCATTTCGCCAGTGATGCGGCCGAGGCGCGAGAGATCATCCTCGGTATCTGCCGCGACGCCAACGCCAAGACGATCTGCAAGGGCAAGTCGATGGTCAGCGAAGAGATCGCGCTGAACCCCGCGCTCGAAGCCGAAGGCTACGAGGTGGTCGAGACCGATCTGGGCGAGTACATCATCCAGCTCGCGCAGGAGGCGCCCTCGCACATCATCGCGCCGGCGATCCACAAGACGCGCGAGCAGGTGGCAGACCTCTTCGAAGCGCACCACCCCGGCCGCCCACGCGAGGAGTCGGTCGCCGGGCTGGTGAACGAGGCGCGCCATGTGCTGCGCGACAAGTTCTTCGAGGCCGATGTCGGCATCACCGGCGGCAACTTCCTGATCGCCGAAACCGGCAGCAGCGTGATCGTCACCAATGAAGGCAATGGCGACCTGAGCCAAACACTGGCGCGGGTGCACATCGTCACCTCGGGTATCGAACGCGTTCTGCCGACGCTGGACGACCTCTCGGTATTCCTGCGCATCCTCGCGCGCAGCGCGACCGGGCAGGACACCGAGTGCTACACGACGATCTCGACCGGCCCGCGCCGCGCCGGCGACCCGGACGGGCCGCAGGAATACCACGTTGTGCTGGTCGACAACGGCCGCTCGAAGATGCTGGGCGGCAAGTTCCACGACATGCTGCGCTGCATCCGCTGCGGCGCCTGCATGAACCACTGCCCGGTGTATAGCGCGATCGGTGGGCACGCGTATGGCTGGGTCTACCCGGGGCCGATGGGCGCGATCCTGACGCCGCTGTTCAACGGCATGGCCGAGCACTACGACCTACCCAACGCCTGCACGCTCAACGGCCGTTGCCAGAGCGTATGCCCGGTGAAGATTCCGCTCACGGAGCTGATCCGCACGCTGCGCAGCGAACAGGTGAAGGCCGGGCTGATGCCGGCGCGCCAGCGCACCCTGCTCGCCGCCTGGGGCTGGGTGGCGCGCCATCCGGACCTGTACCACGCGCTGGAGCGCTTCGGCACACGACTGCTGCGCGCCCGCGCGGGCCGCGCCGGGCGCATCAAAAGCCTGCCCGGCGCCGGCGCGTGGACGCAGGTGCGCGACCTGCCCGCACCGCAGGGCGACACCTTCATCGAACAGTGGCAGGCGCAGCGGGGCAAATCATGAGCCGAGAACAGGTCTTCGCCGATGTGCGCCGCGCACTGGCGGCCCGCAAGGGACAAGCCCCCCGGACGCCGGAGGCGCCCTACGCGATTGCAGCGATGGATGCGTCCGAGCGGCTTGCACGCTTTCTCACCCGCGCGGTGCAGCACGCTTGCAGCGTCGAACGGCTCGATGCGATCGCGCAGGTGCCTGCCGCCGTGCAAGCCTATCTCGAAGCCCACGCACTCCCGCTGCAGATCGCCTCGGCACGCCCGCTTGCGGCGCTCGATTGGCCCAGTGTGATCACGCGCGACACCGGCGCCGCCGTCATGCAAACGCGAACCGCCGTCTCGCTGGCCGCAGCCGGCATCGCAGAGAGCGGCACGCTGGCGATGTGCTCTGGCCCCGATTCGCCGATCACGCACAACTTCGTGCCCGAATACCACATCGTGGTCCTGCGCGAGGCCGATATCGTTGCGGCACAAGAAGACGTGTGGCAGCGTCTTCGCGCCGGCGGCGCCATGCCACGCGCGGTGAACCTGATCGCCGGCCCCTCGCGCACCGGCGATGTGGAGCAGACGATACAGATCGGCGCGCACGGGCCGCGCGCGGTGCACATCCTGCTGGTGGGCAGCTGAGCATGGCCGCGCCCGAGCAAGCGACCGTGCAGCCCTGCCTGATGGCGGCATGGCATCGGCACGAGGGCGAGTTGCGGCACTGGCTGCAGCGCCGCCTCGCGGGTGTGGCCTCGCCTGATGAGGCCGAAGACATGCTGCAGGAGCTCTTCCTCAAGGCCTTGCGTCAGGGCGAACGCTTCTGCGCGCTGCATAACGCCCGCGCCTGGCTGTTCGAAGTGGCGCGCAACGCGCTGGCCGATCGGCTGCGGGTACGTCACGAAATGGTCGAACTGCCGGAGGATCTCTCCATCGAGCCGGAAGCCCCGGCGCCGGTCGACAGCCTCGCCAGTTGCCTGCCGCGCGCGCTCGCCGAACTGGACGAGGAAGACCGCGAAGCACTGGTCTGCTGCGACCTCGAAGGCATGACGCAGGCCGCGTTTGCGCAGCACAAGGGCCTCTCGCTGCCCGGCGCAAAGTCGCGCGTGCAGCGCGCCCGCAAGCGTCTGCGCGCCCACCTCACCACGGTGTGCCAGGTGCGCTTCGACGCGGCGGGCGAGGTTTGCTGCTTCGTGCCGAGGCCGCCCGCCGAATAAATCCCAGGAACACTGCATCCTTTTCACGCCCGCCTCGTCTTCAAGGGTAAGCACCACCCGGTGCGCTGCAATCCCTGACGAGACTGAACGTGATCGCCCTCTCCGCCCCACTCCAGTACTGGCCGCAGCGCCATCCGCGCAGCTTCCTCGCGCTCGCCGCAATGCTGTGGTTGGCGCTCTACCAGACGCTTGCGCCGCTCTCCGAAGCGCTGGTCGCACGCCTGCCGGTGGCGCGCAGCAGCCACCTGGGCGGCGCGCTGCAGTTCTTCCTCTACGACACACCCAAGGTCTTGCTGCTGCTGACCGGGGTGGTTTTCGTGATGGGCATGGTCAATTCCTGGTTCACGCCGGAGCGCACCCGCGCGCTGCTCGCCGGGCGCCGCGAAGGCGCGGCCAACGTGCTGGCCGCCTCACTCGGCATCGTCACGCCCTTCTGCTCCTGCTCGGCGGTGCCGCTGTTCATCGGCTTCGTGCAGGCGGGCGTACCGCTGGGGGTGACCTTCTCCTTCCTGATCTCGGCACCAATGGTCAACGAGGTGGCGCTGACCCTGCTGTTCGGCCTGTTCGGCTGGCGCATCGCGCTGCTCTACCTTGGCCTCGGGCTCAGCGTGGCGATCGTGTCCGGCTGGATCATCGGGCGCCTGAGGATGGAGGCCTACCTTGAGGACTGGGTGGCGAAGATGCCGCGCGTGGCGGTGGGCCCGGTGGGCGATGCGGGCGCGCTCGGAGAGCGCATCGAATCGGGCTTTGCGGCGGTGCGCGAGATCGTTGGCCGGGTATGGCCTTACATCCTCGTCGGCATCGGCATCGGCGCCGGCATCCACGGCTATGTGCCGCAGGATTTCATGGCTAGCTTCATGGGCAAGGACGCGTGGTGGTCGGTGCCGCTGGCGGTGCTGATCGGGGTACCGATCTACACCAACGCGGCCGGCGTGATCCCGGTGGTGCAGGCGCTGCTGGCCAAGGGCGCGGCGCTGGGCACCGTGCTGGCCTTCATGATGAGCGTGATCGCACTGTCACTGCCTGAGGTAGTAATCCTGCGCAAAGTCCTCAAACCGCGCCTGATCGCGGTGTTTGTCGGCGTTGTCGCGAGCGGGATTTTGCTGGTCGGTTATGTGTTCAATCTGGTCTTGTGAAGGAGCGAGAAATGAAGAACGTCAAAGTGCTAGGGATTGGCTGTGCGAACTGCCGCAACACGGTGGCGCTGGTGCAGGAAGTGGCACAGGCCCGCGGCGTGGAGATCACGCTGGAAAAGGTCGAAAAGATGGAAGACATCGTCGGCTACGGCCTGATGGCGACGCCTGGCGTAGTGATCGACGGGCAGGTGGTGCACGCCGGTGGCGTGCCGCCGCGCTTGAAAGTCGAGGGCTGGTTCGCGGCCTGACGCCGCGCTGAACGCCACCTGTCGCCGCAGCCCGGCGAAGCGGGCGAGCCCTCGCTCGCGGCACCGGCCTGGCGGCGCCGACTCAGCGCAGGATCAGGCCGAGCACGGCGCAAGCGAGGATCACTTCGATCACCGTGCGCTTGAAGCGGAACAGCGCGATCGCCGCCAGCAGGGCAATCAAGACCGCGCGCAGATCGGGCGACGCCGCAAGGCCGTGCGGCCACAAAACGTGGTAACCGAAGAACAGCGCGAGGTTGGCAATGACGCCCACCACGGCGGCAGTAATCGCAGTCAGCGGCGCGGTGAACTTCAGGTCGCCGTGGGTGGATTCGACCAGCGGGCCACCGGCCAGGATAAAGATGAACGAGGGCAGGAAGGTGAACCAGGTCACCAGTGCAGCGGCGCTTGCACCGGCGGCGAACAGCATGTCGGGCCCCAAAACGGCTTTCACGTAAGCACCCACAAAACCGACGAAGGCCACCACCATGATCAGCGGCCCCGGTGTGGTTTCGCCCAGCGCGAGGCCGTCGATCATCTGCGTCGGGCTCAACCAGCCGTAGTGCACCACCGCGCCCTGGTACACGTAAGGCAGCACGGCATAGGCGCCACCAAAAGTCAGCAGCGCCGCCTTGGTAAAGAACCACGCCATCTGCGTCAACGTGCCATGCCAGCCTTGCCAGAGCAGCAACACCGCCATCGGCGCGCACCACAGCACCGCCCCGGCCAGCAAAACCCGCAGCAGACGGCCCCTGGCGTAACGCGCATGCGCCGGGGTGGGTGTGTCGTCGTCGATCAAGGCCGGGCCAAACGCCTGCTTCGCAGCAGTGTGCGCGCGCCCCACCGCAAAACGCTCGGGCGCCCACTTGCCGCCCAGGTAGCCGATGACGGCCGCCGCGATGATGATCAGCGGAAAGGGCAGGTGCAGGCCAAAGAGCGCGACGAAGGATGCGCCGGCAATTGCCCACAGCCAACTGTTCTTGAGCGCGCGGGTGCCAATGCGATGCGCGGCATGCAGCACGATTGCGGCAACGGCGGGCTTGATGCCGTAGAAGAGGCCGGCGATCAGCGGGGTATCGCCCAACGCAATGTAGGCCCATGACAGCATGATCAGCATGCCCAGCGAGGGCAGCACGAACAGCGCCCCGGCCAGCACGCCGCCCCAGCTGCGATGCATCAGCCAGCCAAGGTAGGTGGCCAACTGTTGCGCTTCGGGGCCGGGCAGGACCATGCAGTAGTTGAGTGCATGCAGGAAGCGCCGTTCCGAGATCCAGCGCCGGCGCTCGACCAGCTCCTGATGCATGATCGCGATCTGACCGGCAGGCCCGCCAAAGCTGATGAAACCAAGCTTGAGCCAGAAGCGCAGTGCTTGGCCAAAACTGATCGGTGAGGGGGCGTCAGGCGGCACGGCGTCGGCAGGCTTCATGGCACGCGATTCTAGCCTGCGCAGATGACACGCCGTCAGCGCCACATGCCGCGCAGCTTGGCCGCGATGTCGATCACGGCCTGCGGCGGGCGCGTCACCACCCCCGCCGCGGTGCCGCCGGCGACCGGCCAGACCACGTCATCAAAGTGCTCAAGCATGCTTGCCGGAATGAAGCGCGTGCGCTGTGCGTACACATGCCGATCGCCCGCCCCGGCTTGCTGGGTGATGTAGAAGCGCTGGGGGGTAATCAGGTGCAGGCTGTCTTTGGCGCGCGTCATCGCCACATAAAGCAGACGCCGCTCTTCCTCGATCTCGGCGCTGCTGCCGGTGGCCATGTCAGACGGGATGCAGCCATCCACCGTGTTGAGCAGATAGACCGACTCCCACTCCTGCCCCTTGGCCGAGTGGATGGTGGAGAGGATCAGATAGTCCTCGTCGAGCAGCGGCACACCGGACTGATCGCTGGTGGCGTCAGGCGGATCGAGCGTGAGTTCGGTGAGGAAGCGCTCGCGCGAGGGGTAGCTTGCGGCGATGCGCTCCATCTGCAGCAAGTCGGCTTCGCGAATGGCCGCGTCCTCGTACTTGCGCTCAAGATGCGGGGCGAACCAGCGCCGCACGCGTTCGATATCGCCGGGCCATGCGCCGCGCAGACGCAAGTCGCCGAGCAGTTGCGGCAGCGCCGCCCAGGCCTCGCCGGTGCTGGGCGGCGGCGGGAAATCCGCCAGCGCCGCCACCGGGTCGTTCGCGGCCTCGACCAGGTCGACGATACGCGCAGCGCTCTTGGGGCCGATGCCGGGCATCAACTGCACCGCGCGGAAGCCGGCCACGCGGTCGCGCGGGTTCTCGACCCAGCGCAGCACCGAGAGCATGTCTTTCACATGCGCAGCTTCGAGGAACTTGAGGCCGCCGAACTTCACGAAGGGCACGTTGCTGCGCGTGAGTTCGATTTCGAGCGGCGCGCTGTGATGCGCCGCGCGGAACAGCACCGCCTGCTTCTTGAGCCGGACGCCCTCCTCGCGCCGCGCCAGCACCTGCGCCACCACGTAACGCGCCTGGTCGGCATCGTCGCGCACGGTGACGATCTGTGGCCGCTGCGTCGCCTTGCGCTCAGACCACAGATTCTTGGTAAAGCGTTCGGCCGCCAGCCCGATCACCGCGTTCGATGCAGCAAGGATCGGCTGCGTCGAGCGGTAGTTGCGTTCGAGCGTCACCACCGCCGCAGGTGGCGCGAACTGATCGGGAAATTCAAGGATGTTGCGCACCGTCGCGCCGCGGAAGGAGTAGATCGACTGCGCGTCGTCACCCACCACCGTGAGGCCGCGGCCGTCCGGCTTGAGCGCCTTGAGGATAGCGGCCTGCAGGCGATTGGTGTCCTGGTATTCATCCACCAGCACATGCTCGAAGCGCGCGCCCAGTTCGGCCGCCAACGTCGGCTCGCTCGCCATGTGCGCCCAGTAGAGCAGCAGGTCGTCGTAGTCGAGCACGTCCTGGCGCTGCTTGGCCGCCACATAGGCGCCGAACAGCGCCCGCAGATCGTCGTGCCACATCGCACACCACGGGAAGCTGTCACGCAGCACGTCGGCAAGCGGCGCTTCGGTGTTGACGACGCGGGAGTAGATCGCAAGGCAGGTCTGCTTGGTCGGGAAGCGCTTTTCCTTGGCCGAGAAGCCCAGCTCGTGCCGCACCAGGTTGATCAGGTCGGCGGAGTCTTCGCGATCGTGGATCGTGAAGGATTGGCCAAGCCCGATCCGCTCGGCGTACTCGCGCAGCAGGCGTGCGCCGATGCCGTGAAAGGTACCGGCCCAGGTGAGTGCCGCGCGGGCCAGCGCGGGATCGTCACTCGCCGCACCCAGGATGCGTTCAACACGCCGCGTCATTTCCACCGCGGCACGGCGCGAGAAGGTCAGCAGCAGAATCGCCGCCGGATCGGCCCCGCCCAGCACCAGCTGCGCGACCCGGTGCGCAAGCGTGTTGGTCTTGCCTGATCCGGCGCCGGCAATGACCAGCAAAGGCGCACTGCCGCGGTAATCAACCGCGGCGCGTTGTTGCGGGTTCAGGTGTTCCGTCGTGGCGGCAGCGACGGGCGGGGAGGCTGGGGCAGACATGCTTCGAATCCGGAAGGTTACATGTATGAATATACACCCGGCAGCCAAATGACTCGCCATGCCGGTCGGATCGGCGCATGCTGGGGAAACTTTCCCGGCAAAGCCTGAAAGTTCGACCATAATTCCTTTGTCATTTCGGACGCTGGAGTTTTACGTGCACACGCTTCCCTTCGAGCAGGTCAGCCCCACCGAGGCGCGCATGGCCTTCGACGCCGCGCTGCGAAAACCGGTACAGGCGCCCCGCCCACGGGTCTCCCCGATCGCGAACCAGGCCCTGCCTGCAACACCGCTGAGCCTGGTCGCCCGCACATGGCTCGACGCCCTGCCCGCCCAGGCCAAGGCAACCCATCTGGCAGAGAGCTATCCGCGCCTGACCAATCACATTGCCCAGCTGTGGGGCAAACCGATCGAAACGCTGACCTACCTGAACGAACTGCTGCTCGATCGCCGCTGCGGCCGCCAGGGCTTTCAAGAGGCCGTGGTGCTGGAGCTGCTGCACCTGCACGATCTGTGCATGGCCTCACTGCCGCCGCGCAACCCCTTTCTGCCGAATGACCCCTGGCTGCTCGGCAACGACCCGCAAGAGCGCAACGCGGCATTCCACGGCAAGCGCAACTAGCGAATCGCGCGCCGCCACTCTTCTTCGAAAGTGCGCACCAGGTTTTGCGTATTCAGGTGATTGGGCGGCGCGTCGACCCGCGCCATGTCCGCCGGAAACTCGAACAGTGCAGGCAGGCCCCGCGCGGTGAGGAAGCGGGTGGGAACCACCAGCGTTTCAGGCGGCACATAGCCGGTGCGGCCGGCAAGGATGTAGCCCCACTCGCCGAACGAGGGCACCAGCGCATGGTAGGGCGCGGTCTGCAGGCCAGCCGCCTCGAGTGAGCTGACCACCGTCCAGAACGCCTTGCGCGCATAAAACGGGCTGGTCGCCTGAACGACGATGCGCCCCTGCGGGGACACGTGCCGCGCCAGCAGGCGATAGAACGCAGTGGTGTAGAGCTTGCCAACGGCAAAGTTGGATGGATCGGGGAAATCCACGATCACGAAGTCAAAGGTATCGCGCGCGTCCTCCAGCCAGCGGCCCGCGTCGGCGTTGATCACCCGCACCTTGGGCGAATGCAAGGCATCGCCGTTGAGCTTGCGCAGGGCCGGCGCGTCGCGAAACAGCTCGGTCATGCCGGGGTCCAGATCCACCAGGGTGACGTGCTCGATCTGTGGGTACTTGAGGACTTCGCGCACCGCCAAACCGTCGCCGCCGCCGAGCACCAGCACCCGCTTGGCCCAGGGCAGCGATGACAGGCCTGGATGCACCAGCGCTTCGTGGTAGCGGTATTCGTCGACCGACGAGAATTGCAGGTTGTTGTTCAGGAAAAGCCGCAAGTCGTCCTTCCACCGGGTCAGCACGATGCGCTGGTAGGGCGTGCTGCGGGTGTAGAGGATCTGGTCCTGATACATCTGCTGCTCGGCCCATTCGGTGAAGCGCCCCGCAAACCCGAAGCCGCCGGCCAGCAAGGCCAGCACCAGCCCGCACTGCACCAGGACCAGGCGTGCGCGGGGCAGTTGCTCACGGAACACCCACACCGCCCACAGCGCCACCGCCGCGTTGAGCAAGCCAAACAGCAGCCCGGTGCGCACCAGCCCAAGCTGGGGCGCCAGAATCAGCGGAAAGGCAATCGATACCGCCAGGGCGCCGAGGTAATCCACCGTGAGCACCTGTGAGACCAGGTCGCGCAGCGACAGATCGCGCTTGAGGATGCGCATCACGAGCGGAATCTCGATGCCGACCAGAGTGCCAACCGCCAGCACGGCGGCGTAGAGCATCACGCGGAACGGCGCCGCCTCGAGCGCAAACACGCTGAACAGGCCGGCCGGCGTGAAGCCACCGATCAGCCCCACCAGCAGCTCAAGCTGGATGAAGCGCAAGACGAGGTCGCGCTCGATGTACTTCGACAGCCACGAGCCGATCCCCATGGCGAAAAGATAGGTGCCGATCACCGTGGAGAACTGCGTGACCGAGTCCCCCAGCAGGTAGGAGGAAAGCGCGCCTGCAACCAGTTCGTAGGCCAGGCCGCACGAGGCGACGATGAAAACGGACACCAGCAGCGCCTGGCGCTGCGGCCGATAGTCGGGAAAGCTCATGGGCTCAGTGGAGTCGGCGCACAGCGGATACGCCGGGCAAGGCGCCGCCAGCCGCGGCGCCTGGATGAAGGGTGTTGATCAACCGTGGATCGCGGCGGCAACGATGATCGCAATGCCCAGGCACATTGCCGCAACGATGATCGCCAGCGGCAGGTTCCGCTCTTTGACGATCTCGCGCCACAAATCGTAGGGCGTGATCTTGTCGACGATGATGAAGGACACCCAGAAGATGACGACGCCAAGAATCGAATAGACCAGCGACCCCAGCAGCGGCTTTGAATTGAAGAAGAACTCCATGGACCAGCCCCCTTGATTACTTGTGATAGGTGCGCCCGCTACCGGAACGCGCGCTCGACGACGAACCGCGCTCATCGAACAGTCCGTAACCGCGCGAATCCATCCAGCCAAGCATGGAAATCGCAATCAGCGCCGTAACAGAAAAGACCCGGATCATCAGTCCTCATCCTCCGAACTGCTGGTCATCGGGTGATCGCTTTCACTCCATCGCGCCACTTCGAAGTTGTAGCTGCGCATGAAGGCAAACACCGGAAACACCAGCAGCACGATCCAGCACACCAGCAGGTTCGAAAACGGCGGCGGCGTCACCCGCAGCGTGACTTGATCGGACAGCCCCTGGGGCGCGTCAGGCGGCAACTCGCCACGCACGACCAGATGGTATTCACCGGCCGGCACACCATAGAAAACGGCATTTCCGGTCTGCCGCCCCTCGGACCAGGAACCGTCCGAATCGTAGCCCGAGTAGTAGGCAATCTCACTGGCCGCATCAAAGCTCGCGCCGGTATCGCGGTTGACCAGCTCGACGACGACCCCGGCCCAGGTATTCGAAACCGGTGCGTAGTGATCGACCTCGACGCGCCGCTGGTCCGACGCAATCCGGAAGGGTTCGGAGGTCGTGGTCGATTCCAGCCCCGGCGTCAGCGCCAGTTCAGTGCGCTTGAACACCGCCTCGCTCCCGCCCGAAAACCAGCTATGCACTGCCCAGGCGACAAGGGCGAAAACCATGAACAAGCCCAGAACCCGCCAGCGCGCCCCGGCGTGTGGATTGGGCTGACAGGCATTGACGCCCTGCGCCTGACCGAGCGGCTTCTTGAGGGCGAACGCGGCCGTGACCTCGTCGGGCGAGAGGTAGTAGCCCTGCGACCAGGTCCATTCGTTATCGGTTTGCTCGCATGACAAGACCTTGGGCGGGGCAACAAAGTCGCGCACATGAACGGTTTCACCCACCCGCACGCGCCAGGTGAACTCCCCCAGCACCGCGATGACCTCCGCCCGGTAGTCGGCAAAGTGCGAGAACTGATCCTTCCCCACGGTGTAGCCCGGCCGGGCACCCGCCAGGCTTTGTACTGGCAACTTGTTGAGCTGGCGTACGAAGTTCCAGTGCCCGCGCTCGCTCACGAGCCACGCAAACCCGCCCTTGCCGTCGTAGAGCAGGTACTCGTCCCAGTTTCCCGACTCATGTGGCACGCCCTTGCGCATGAAGCCGATCGCTTCCCACTCGACCCCTTCGAACTTGCCCTTGCTGCCCAGCGGCAGCGGCGGCCGCACAAGCGAACCCTGACGTGCCGCATCGCGCACCTTGGCGATCTTGCCATCAATATCGGACAAGGCACCGCAGCGCGCACACGCCATCGCAAGCACGCTCTGGTCGTGCAGCGCCCAGGGGGCGCCACAGGCAGGGCAGGCGATCGTGTCGGCCTTGCGGCTGGGCGTGGCGATCAGCGCTTCACTGGCCAGATCACGGGTATTCGAGAGCTTGAGCGCCGCCGCATCGACGGACTCGCCAACGTAACAGCTCGCGGGGTCAGACGAGTAGTCGATGGTGGCGAAAGCCCCATCCGGGCCACGCAGATCGATCACCGGCGCCAGATAGCCGGGGCCGACGACGAAGGGCAGTTCGCCCTCGCCCGAAAGGCAGACTGCCTCTTCCTTGTTGCTGACCTCGAAGACCTTGCCCGCCAGCTGGACCCGGGTGCCGGGCTTGAAGGCAGCAAAGGGTGGAAATTCAGGGCGCGCGGCCTGTGGCAGCGTCACCGTCCACTGACCGCCCGACTCGGACATCCAGCCGAACTTGCCGTCGTCGAACAGGATGTGCCATTCGCTCCAGAAGCCCGCGTCGTAGCGCAACTGCAGGCGACCGACCACCGAAAAGGCGGTGCCGCGCCAACGCCCCTGGGTGCCGAGCTGAACCGCGCTTTGGTCCGGCAACAGCTCGGCCATGCGGCCGATGTTCTTGAGCGCCTCACCGTCGCGCGAAAGCGTCGCGCGGCAATAGCCGCACACCGCCAGCGCCGACGCGGCGGACTGGAAGCGCACCGCGGCGCCACAAGAAGGGCAAGTTACGTTAACAGGCATGCGCGCACTGCGGCTGAGGGTTCCTGGCCAATGAATCCATTAGCGGGCAAGCATCAGCGCACCGCCCGCATCCGTCGCGCAAGGCTCAGGACAGCTTGCCCAGCAGCTCGGCCTTCTTCGCCGCAAACTCTTCGGCGCTGAGAATGCCCTTCTCTTTCAGGCCGTGCAGCTTCTCCAGCAATGCGATCAGATCCTCGGCCGACTGCGCCGGTGCGCCGGCAGCCGCCGCCGGTGCAGCGCCCTGCGCCGCTTGCGTGAAGGCGCCCACCATCGCTTGCCCCATCGCCATGCCGGCGCCCAGGCCCGCGCCGGCCCCGGCGATGCCGCCTTCGTTGCCGGCCGCGATCGGGATCGCGTTGGCCGTCTGGTACTGGGTGAACTTGTTGAGGTCGCCCACCATGTTCATGCCGATGCGCTGATCAAGCACCTTCTGCAGTTCTTCGGGCAGCGACACGCTTTCGACAACGAAGTTGTCGAGTGCCAGGCCGAACTTGGCGAAGGCCGGCTCCATGCGCGCCTTGAGCTGCGCGCCGAACTCCGACAGGTTCGCGGCCATGTCGAGGAAGGCCACGCCCGATTCGCCGAACAGCTCGCTCATGCTCGACACCATCGTGCCGCGCAGCTGGCCATCGAGGTCGTCCACCGTGTAGTGCTCGCGGGTGCCGCTCACTTCGGTGTGGAAGAGCTTCGGATCGACGATGCGGTAGCCATAAAGGCCGAAGGCACGCAGGCGGACGATGCCGAAATCCTTGTCACGGATCGTCACCGGCTGCGGCGTGCCCCACTTGCGATCGAGCTTCAGGCGGGTGCTGAAGAAGTACACATCGCTCTTGAACGGCGATGCGAACAGCTTGTCCCAGTTCTGCAGATACGTGAGGATCGGCAGCGTCTGCGTTTTCAGCGTGTACATGCCCGGCGTGAAGGCGTCTGCGGCACGCCCTTCGTTGACGAACAAGGCTGCCTGCGATTCACGCACGGTCAGCTGCGCGCCGTACTGGATCTCCATGTCCTGCATCGGAAAGCGCGACACCAGCACGCTGTCGTCCTCTTCAGTCCAGTGGATGACGTCGATGAACTGTTTCTTGATGAAATCCATCAGTGCCATGGCGCGAGCCTCCTGTTTGAATGCTGCAGCATGCTACTCCAGCACGCCGCGGGTCTGCACGGGATTTGCCCGCCGCTCGACGCCCCGCTGCGCTTCGCGCGCAACGCACAACAGGCCTTCGAGCACCAGGTTCGGAAAGTCGATGCGCGGCGGCGCGATCAGCGGCGCCAGCGCCGAGGCCGAGCCGCCGGAAAGCACCACCGGCGTGTGCTGCGGCATCTCTTGCCGGAAGCGTTCCACCGCCCCCGACTGCGCGTAGCGGATGCCGGTTTCGATCGCATCGTGGGTGTTCTTCGGGAAGGCCACGCAATCGCCTTCCGCCAGCGGCAGGGCCGCGGTGCCGCCGGCCAGTGCCCGCAGCATCAGGCCGTGGCCAGGAAGGATCAAGCCACCCAGAAAATTGCCACCGCTGTCGATGGCATCCACGGTGGTCGCGGTCCCCGCGCAGACCACCACGCAGGCCCCCCGCACACGGTGCCAGGCCCCAATCGCAGCGGCCCAGCGATCCGGCCCCAGCCTGCCCGGCTCGGCATAGCGGTTAGTCAGCCCGCAACGCTGCAGGCCCGCGACCAGCCATTCGGCCCGCGCCGCCCAAGGCCCCAGTTGCTGCAGGATCAACGCACGGATCGCATCGGAGGCCACATGCGCCACCAGCACCCGGCTCGGCTCACCGAAGCGGGCAAAGTCGCAGGTGGAGAGCGCATCGTGCGTCAGGTCTTCACGGCAAAGCCAGCGCGCGCCATCATGAAACCCCCACTTGATGCGGGTGTTGCCGGCATCAATCAACAGATACATCAGGCGGGCCTCCGCAAGGACACATCACCCCCGAGCACCCGGACCAGCGTGCCATTGCGCTCAAGCATCAAAGCCCCTTCGGCATCCACGCCACGGCAAATGCCTTCGGCCTCGCCGGTGTCGTCGATCAGGCGCACGGCCTCGTCTTGCAGCGCATGGCGCGCCTGCCACTGATCGCGAAACGGCGCAAAGCCGGCGGCGGCGAAGCCGTCTAGCACCGTTGCCAACTCGGCCAGCACGGCAGCAAGCACGCCCCCCGCATCGCACGTGGTGACGCCGGATTCATCCAGGCCCGCCACTGGCTGGTCGATCACATCGCCCGCCTGGGGCGCCTTGATGTTGAGCCCGATGCCGATGAGCGCTGCAGTGCGCCCGCCACTCTGCTGCAACTCGATCAGGATGCCGCCCAGCTTGCGCCCGTTGAGCCAGATGTCGTTGGGCCACTTGAGCGCCAAGCCCCGCGCGCCCAATCGCTCAAGCGCACACGCCACCGCCAGCCCGACCGCAAGGCTCAGGCCCGACAAACGAACGCCCGGCGCAAAGCGCCACAGCAGCGAGAAAGTCAGGCTCGCGCCGGGTCGGGCGACCCACACACGCCCGCGCCGCCCACGGCCCGCGGTCTGCTCGATGGCCCACAGCACGCTCCCCGACGGCGCGCCGGCGAGCGCCCGCTCGCTCAGCACTGCGCTGGTAGAGGTGCAGGTTTCAAGCAGATCCGCATCAAAGCGCGCGGCGAGCGGGCCCAGTTGCGACTTCAGACGGGCCAGTTGTTGATCGATAGCGTCGGACACTGCGTGAATTCGGGCATGGAAAACGCGCAGTGTAACGGCTGCACCGCAAGGCGGCTGCCGAAGGATGGCGGTTGTTGCGTCCAGCGCGCAAGGCGCTGGCAGGCACACGCATCAAGACGCGGTGCCTGCCGGGCTGACTTACTCGTCGTCCATCCCCAGTTCCTGGATCTTGCGGGTGATCGTATTGCGGCCGATCCCCAGCAACTGTGCGGCCTCGACGCGGCGACCGCCGGTGGTGTTGAGCGCACGACGAATCATGGTTTTCTCGAACTCGCGCGTGAGCATGTCGAACACTTCACCCGGCTTGCTCGCGAGCAGGCGATCGGCCTCAAGCGCCAGGCTGTCGATCCAGGATTCAGAGCTCGCGCGCGACGGCTGCTCGCGCAATTCGCCGGGCAAATCGCCGACGTCCACGGTCTGCCCCGGCGCCATCACGGTGAGCCAGTGGCAAAGGTTCTCCAGTTGCCGTACGTTGCCCGGAAATTCGAGCGTCTGCATGTACTTGAGCGCAGCGTCGGACAGGCGTTTGGCTTCGACGCCAAGCTCCTGCGCCGAACGGGAGAGGAAGTGGCGCGCCAACAGTGGGACGTCTTCCTTGCGTTCGCGCAGCGGCGGCAGGCGCAAACGAATGACGTTGAGGCGATGGAACAGATCCTCGCGGAAGAGCCCATCGCGCACGCGGGTCTCAAGGTTCTGGTGCGTCGCTGCGATCACGCGCACGTTTGCCTTGATCGGTTGATGACCACCGACGCGGTAGAAATGGTTGTCAGAGAGCACGCGCAGCAGCCGCGTCTGCAGTTCTGACGGCATGTCGCCAATTTCATCGAGGAAGAGCGTGCCGCCTTCGGCCTGCTCGAAACGCCCGCGGCGCTGCGCGGTGGCGCCGGTGAAGGCGCCGCGCTCGTGGCCAAAGAGCTCGGATTCGAGCAGATCCTTCGGAATCGCCGCGGTGTTGATCGCGATGAAGGGCTGATCCTTGCGCGGGCTGTGCCGATGCAAGGCACGGGCAACGAGTTCCTTGCCGGAGCCGGACTCCCCGTTGATCATCACCGTCGCGTGCGACTGGGCCAAGCGGCCAATCGCGCGGAATACCTCCTGCATCGCCGGTGCCTGCCCAAGAATCTCGGGCACGGTCGTCGTCTCTTCCGCGATCGGGCCGCGATGGCGGCTCTCTTCGATCGCACGGCGAACCAGTTCGACCGCCTGATCAACGTCAAAAGGCTTGGGCAGATACTCGAACGCGCCGCCCTGGAAGGCCGACACGGCGCTATCCAGATCCGAATACGCGGTCATGATGATGACCGGCAGACTCGGATAGCGCGCCTTCACTTTTTCCAGCAGCACCAAGCCTGATTCGCCCGGCATGCGGATGTCGCTCATCATTACTTGCGGCGGCGGCGCGCCCCCGTCAAGTTCAGCCAATGCTTCGGTGGCCGAGCCAAAGCTGCGATGGGGGATGTTCTCGCGCGTGAGTGCCTTTTCGAGGACCCAGCGGATGGAGCGGTCGTCGTCAACAATCCAGATCGGATTCATGGTGTGCACTTGGTAAGGGGTGGGGACTGAGGGCCCGAGCCGGACCCGCACGCCTCAACACTCACTCGTCGCCCCGTATCGGCAAGACAATCGTGAAGCAGGTTCGGCCTGGCACGCTCTCCACGTCAATCATCCCCTGATGCTGTTCGACAAAGCTCTGCGCGATCGAGAGCCCGAGGCCACTTCCGCTGTCGCGCCCGGAAACCAGGGGATAGAAAATCCGGTCGCGGATACCCGGTGGGATGCCCGGCCCGCTGTCGATCACCCGCAACTCAAGCGCCAGCTTGTGGCGCTTCTTGGCCAGGGTGACCTGACGCAAGGCCCGCGTGCGGAGCAGGATTTCACCCTCGCCCTGCATCGCCTGCGCGGCGTTGCGCGCGATGTTGAGCACCACCTGGATCAATTGCTCGCGGTCGCCGGTAAGCTCCGGCAGGCTGGTGTCGTAGTCGCGCTTCATCTTCACGCCGGAGAACTCGGCGCGAATCAGGCGCAGCACACGTTCTAGCACGTCATGGATGTTCACCGGCCCCGGCTGCATGGCGCGGTGAGCATTGAGCAAGCGCTGCATCAGATCCTGCAGCCGATCGGCCTCGGCGATGATCACCTCGGTGTATTCCTTGAGCTGCGGATCAGCCAGCTCGCGCGCCAGCAGTTGCGCGGAACCCCGGATGCCGCCGAGCGGATTCTTGATCTCGTGCGCAAGGTTGCGGATCAGTTCGCGATTGGCCTGCTGCTGTTCGATCAAACGCTCTTCACGCGCAACCTTCAGCTGCGCATCGATCGGGCGGAATTCCATCAACAGGCTTGCGCCGCCTACGGCAACCGGCGTTGCGGTGCAGTCCACATGCAGCGTCTCACGCCCGCCACGAGTCAGCAGCAGATTCTGCCCGGTATAGCTCCAGTTGTTCGCCAGCGCATTATCGAGCGCGCCGTCCAGCCCCGGCGGTTCGCCCAGCAAGGCCGCCAACGGGCGCCCGGTCGACTGCCGCGCGCTGACTTCAAAAAGGTTTTCGGCTGCGGGATTGATGTAACGAACCACGCGCGCGTCATCCACCAGGACAACCGCCGACGCAAGCAGATCAAGCCCCGCGATTTGCGCCTCGGGCAAGGCTTCGAAGGAAGGATTCTTTGGGGCGGTTTCGCGCGTCATGCCACAAGATTTAGCAAGAAGCGAGCCACCCCGGATTGCGGCATCAACGAACCTTAAAACCGCCGTCGAATTACCGCCGCCCCGTCACATCTATTTGAGTTTGCGAATCTCGGCGCGAATTGCGTCAACGTTGCGCTGGTGCAATTCAACCTGATCCTGGAAGGGCTTCAAGCGCTGCAGCACCTTGTCATAGTTCTTTTCATTGCCCATGCGCTGCGACTCCTGGTCAGCGAGTTCCTTCTTCGCCGCTTCGAGCGCACGCTCCTCGGTCGCCAATTCGGTCTCGAGAATCGTCCGGCGGTCACTGTCGCGGCTGCGCTGGGTCGACGCATCCACCTTCGGGAAATCCGACGGGGTAGCCGCCGCCGGCTTCTTGGCCGAGCTTGCCGGCACCGACGACACATTCTGATCGCGCGAGAGCAGGGTGCAGCCCTTCTCACCGACTTTGGTGTTGGTGTAGGTCAATTTGCCGGATACCGGATCCACGCATTTGTAGATATCCGCCGCAGCGGGCAAGGCAATGGAACAAGCCGCGAGGGCTAAGGCGATACGGATCAGAGTCATGCAATCGTCACACGTGAGGACGGGCTGTCGAGTGTAGGCGCGGCGCGGCACGATGCCAAGCGCGGACACGAATTGAAGCACTTTGCGACAGGCAAAAAAAGAGGACGGGCAAGCCCGTCCTCTCGTGCACCAAACCGCAGGCGGTTTAGATGCTGTAGTACATGTCGAATTCGACCGGGTGCGTGGTCATGCGAATCTTCGTCACGTCGTCCATCTTCAGCGCGATGTACGCATCGATGAAGTCGTTCGAGAACACGCCACCGCGGGTGAGGAACTCGCGATCCTTGTCCAGCGCTTCCAGCGCCTGATCCAACGAGGAGCAAACGGTCGGGATCAGCGCGTCTTCTTCCGGCGGCAGGTCGTACAGGTTCTTGTCAGCGGCTTCGCCCGGATGGATCTTGTTCTGGACACCATCCAGACCAGCCATCATCAGTGCAGCAAAGCACAGGTACGGGTTCGCGCCCGGATCCGGGAAGCGGGTCTCGATACGGCGGGCCTTGTCGCTGTTAACAAACGGGATACGGATCGAAGCCGAACGGTTCTTCGCCGAGTAGGCCAGCTTGACCGGTGCTTCGTAGTGCGGCACGAGGCGCTTGTACGAGTTGGTCAGCGGGTTGGTGATCGCGTTCAGCGCACGGGCGTGCTTGATGATCCCGCCGATGTAGTACAGCGCGAACTCAGACATGCCGGCGTAGCCGTTGCCCGCGAACAGGTTCTTGCCGTCCTTCCAGATCGACTGGTGAACGTGCATACCCGAACCGTTGTCGCCAACGATCGGCTTCGGCATGAAGGTCGCGGTCTTGCCGTACTGGTGCGCAACGTTGTGCACCACGTACTTGAGCATCTGCGTCCAGTCAGCGCGCTTGGTCAGCGTGCTGAACTTGGTGCCGATTTCGTTCTGGCCGGCGGTCGCCACTTCGTGGTGATGCACTTCGACCGGGATGCCGATCTGCTCAAGCGCCAGCACCATTGCAGCACGGATGTCGTTGTGGCTATCGACCGGCGGGACCGGGAAGTAGCCACCCTTGACGCCCGGACGGTGGCCAGTGTTGCCACCTTCGAACTTCTCGCCCGAAGCCCAGGCACCTTCTTCCGAGTTGATCTTGACCGAGCAGCCCGACATGTCGACGTTCCACTCGACGCTGTCGAAGATGAAGAATTCAGGTTCCGGACCGAAGAATGCGGTGTCACCCAGGCCGGAAGCCTTCAGGTAGGCCTCCGCGCGCTTGGCGATGCCGCGCGGGCAGCGATCGTACGGCTTCATGTCGGTCGGATCGAGCACGTCGCAAGACAGGATCAGCGTGGTCTCGTCCATGAACGGATCGATGAAGGCCGACGCTGCATCCGGCATCAGCAGCATGTCAGACGCTTGAATGCCCTTCCAACCGGCGATCGAGGAGCCATCGAACGCATGGCCGTGTTCGAACTTCTCTTCGTCGAACGCCGAAACCGGCACACCGACGTGCTGCTCTTTGCCCTTGGTGTCGGTGAAACGGAAGTCAACGAACTTGACATCGTTCTCCTTGATCATCTTCAAGACGTCTTGCGGGGACATATTCACTCCTAACGATTGGAAGCCAACTGACGTTTTGCGGTGCTGATTACCGCGATCCGGGTTTCAATAGCACGTAATGTGCCATCACACTTACAAGGCTCATGCCGCGCACAAGCGATGCAGCAAGCCAAAGCCGCAATAGTGCCTGAGAGCCGAGCGGCGCATTTTGCCACAGCCACCCCAAATCCCACGACGCACCATTCGGGTGCCCGTGCACCGCACAACGCACCACCCAGGTGCAGATGCGCCAATTTGACGCATCCGGTTTGCGGGCGCGCGCGCCTTGCGATGACGCTTACGCGCGCGCATACTCCCCGCCCCGGCGCGTACGCGCAACACACACGACAGCTCATTCCGCATGGGACAACTCAGCGATCTTTTCGGCCTGGCCCGCGACCGCGGCGAGAAACTGGGCCTGCCCTACGCGGGCGCACTCACGCCCGCAGAGGCGTTTGCCGTTTTGCAGAGCGCGCCCGGGGCCGTCCTGGTGGACGTACGCACCCGCGCAGAGTGGGACTGGGTGGGGCGCGTGCCCGGCAGCGTCGAGATCGAGTGGAATAGCTGGCCCGAAGGCGGCCGCAACCCCCACTTCCTAGCCCAACTGACCCACCAGGTGGATCCGGAGGCGGTCGTACTGTTTCTGTGCCGCAGTGGCGCGCGTTCGCACAACGCCGCAATACTGGCCCAGCAGAACGGGTACAACGCCTGCTACAACATTCTCGAAGGTTTCGAAGGTGACCGCGACGCCAACGGGCAGCGCGGCCATATCGGCGGCTGGCGCCATGCCGGGTTGCCCTGGACGCAGAGCTGAGGCGGGAACGCCGCGCCGTATTGTCGGTCTTCACCCTAGCGCGCCACGTTGGTGCGCGTCATTTGAGCGAGAACATGCAAGTCGCCCCCATCAGTTTTGATCGCTTCAACACGCTGCGCGATGAAGAAGCACAAGAACGCATCCGCGCCGCGCGCGCACGCCTGGGCAAGAAGGCGGTGCTGCTGGTGCACCACTATCAGCGCGCCGACGTCTTCCGCCATGCCGATCTGACCGGGGATTCGCTGCGCTTGTCGCACCTGGCCAGCCAATCCGAAGCGGACTACCTGGTGTTCTGCGGTGTGCACTTCATGGCCGAAGTGGCCGACATCCTGTCGCAGCCCCACCAGATTGCCGTGCTGCCCGACCTGGCCGCCGGCTGCTCGATGGCCGATATGGCCAACCTGGCCAAGGTGGAACGCTGCTGGCGCGAGCTGACCGAAGTGCTGGGCGAGTCGCCCGACAAGCAGTTCACGCCGGTCACCTACATTAACTCGGCGGCCGACCTCAAAGCCTTCTGCGGTGAGCACGGCGGCATCGTCTGCACCTCGTCGAACGCGCGCACGATTCTCGACTGGAGCTTCGCGCAGCGCCCGAAGATCCTGTTCTTCCCCGACCAGCACCTGGGGCGCTGGAGCGGGCACCAGATGGGCATCCCGCTCGAAGAGATGGTGATCTGGGATCCGGATCAGGAATACGGCGGCCTGACGCCCGAGCAGATCCGCGGCGCCAAGATGTTGTTGTGGAAGGGGCACTGCGCGGTGCACCAGATGTTCCAGCCGGCGCACATCATGCGCTGGCGCACCCAGCACCCGGACGGCATCGTGATCTCGCACCCGGAGAGCCCCTTCGAGGTTTGCCGGCAGTCCGATCATGTCGGCTCCACCGAGTACATCCTCAAGACGATCAAGGCGGCACCCGCAGGCACGCGCTGGCTGGTGGGCACCGAGCTCAACCTTGTCAGCCGGCTGGCGGATGAGGTCAAGCATGAGGGCAAGATTGTCGAGTTCATGTCGCCAACGATCTGCATGTGCTCGACGATGCAGCGGATTGATCCGCAGCACTTGGCGTGGACGCTGGAAAACCTCGCCGACGGCAAGATCGTGAACCGGATCAGCGTGCCGGATCACGAAGCCAAGCTCGCCAAGCTCGCACTCGATCGGATGCTTGCCGTTTCCTGAAACTGGGGCGCACCGGCAAAGAAAAACGCCCCGCCGCTTGCGCGCCGGGGCGTTTTTTTCTATGCCAATCAGCCGAAATCAGCCTGCGTTAGGCACACCAAGCAGGTTGTTCCGGGTCGTGGCGCGAACCTTGGGGCCAAGCCAGACCTTCATGATGATCGGGAAGAAGGTATCGCCCTGTATCGGCTGAGTCACAAATTCCCCGTTGATTTTGATTTCGGTCACCTTGCTGGCAGGGTTCCAGTCCCAGGTTGCCACATCGCCCTTGACCAGCTTGGGGCGGCTGTTGAATGCACCGCCCAACGCCGCGATCTGCATGATGTTGCCTTCGATCTCGTCACGCGTAGCGTTCTGCTTGATTCGATCCAGCAAAACGGTCGCCAGATCCTTTGATGAAATGTCCTTGAGCGCAACGACACGGATGCGCTTGGGGCCCTTTGCCGCAAACGCTGCCTCAGGCGTATTTGCCTTGTTCTGCAAATACAAACCCACCGCCGTCGCCTTCGACGACAGCATCTGCGAGCTCGACGCGCCGTTCAGTGCAAGCTTCTGACCTGTGACGGTTTCACTGTCCTCGAACATCACGCCGTCGATCTCCACGCCAGCGAAGGCCGGACTCGCGCAGACGAGGCACGCAGCCAGGAGCCCCTTGCGCAGCTGGTTCAAATCAAGATGAAGTTGCATGGTCTGTGTTCTCCCGTTAGCCCGCGTTCGGAACGCCGAGCAGGTTATTGCGCGTTGCAGGCTTCACCTTGGGCCCGAGCCAAACCTTCATGATGACCGGAAAGAAGGTCTCGCCCTGGATGGGTTGCGTAACCTGCTCGCCATTCACACGCACTTCCGTGGACTTGGTCACCGGGTTCCAATCCCAGGTCGCCACATCCCCCTTGACCAGTTTCGGGCGGGTGTTGAACGCCCCGCCGAGCGCCGCCAATTGCAAAATGTTGTTTTCCACCTCGTCGCGCGTCGCGTTCTGCCGGATGCGATCGAGCAAGGTATTCGCCAAGTCCTTGGCGGTAATGTCCCGAAGCGCCACCACGCGCAGACGCTTGGCGCCCTTCATCGCAAAAGCGCCCTCTGCGGTATTGGTCTTGTTTGCAAGGTACATGCCTACCGCGGTCGCCTTGACCGATAACACCTGCGACGCCGTTGCGCCGTTGAGCACCAGCTTTTGCCCCGCCACTGTCTCGTTCTCTTCGAACATGACACCTTCAACTTCAACAGCCGCGAGAACCGGCCCGGCCAATACAAGGCAGGCGGCAATGAGGCTGCGACGCAACAGTCCCGAATCAGTACGCAAGCGCATGGTGTTTTCCCTCTAATAATTAGTGACTCACTATGTGACAATTGGCACACTTGAACACACCAAGTCCAACCGAATCGGCACCAGCTTGATCTTGCTCAAAACCAAAAAGGCGGCCGCATTCTCCCAGAAATACCAGCGCTGAATGCCGGCCCAAAGGAAATTCATGAAAATTCACACCAGCCACCGCTTGATCGCCGCAAGTATCGCAGCCCTTTCAATGACTGCTCCGGCAGTCGCAACCGAACGGGGGCAGTTGCGTGCATTGCTCGGCCTGCCAGGCCAGGATCTCACCAGCCCGGCGATGCCCGGCTTCTACGTTCAGGCCAACTACCAGCACTACTACGCGGGCGAGTTCAAGGACAACGAAGGCAACACGCCGGTCCAGAAAACGACGATCCCCGGGCTGGGCACCGTGAGCGCCACGCAAGACAGCCAGATCCGCGCCGACGTGCTCGCGCTGCGCGCCTCATGGGTTTCCGAAACCCAACTCTGGGATGGCCGCGTCGGCGTTTCGGCCACGCTGCCCTTGATCAAGCAAACGGTGGTCACCAACCTCACCCGCACCACGCCGCTGCCGCCGCCCTTTGCCGGCCTGCTTGATCAGCAGATCGCAGCGGCCTCGGCCGCCAACACCGGCAGCGAATCGGGCCTGGGCGACATGGAAATCGCCCCCTTCGTCGACTGGCAGACCGACAGCTACCGCGTGATCTTCGCGCCAGCCATCGTCGCACCGGTTGGCAGCTATGACAAAGACAAGGCCATCAACACCGGCGCAGGCAACTTCTGGACCTTCCGCCCGGTGCTCACCTTCGGCTATGTCACCGAGAACGGCTGGGAGTTTGGTACCCGCGCCACCTACTCCTTCAACACCGAAAACAGCGACACCAAGTACACCTCGGGTCAGTACCTGCACGCTGACGGCGCAGCGATGTACCAGATTCGCGAAGGCATCCGCCTCGGCGCAGCCGGCTACCTGATCTACCAGACCACCGACGACAAGTCCGACGCCGGCACCGTACCGAACGAGGGCAACAAGGCGCGCGTGTTCAGCCTGGGCCCGCAGGTGAGCTGGCAGAGTGAGGATTCCACCGTGAACGTGGAGTTCAAGGTCATGCAGGAATTCGGCGTGCGTAACCGCCCCGAAGGCACGCTGGGCTGGCTGCGCCTGGTCTATCGCCTGAACTGATTGGCAACACCGTGATGCAACAAGGCCCCGGCGACGGGGCCTTGTTCGTTTACCGACAGCCGGGCTTGCGCAAGCGCCGCCCACGGCCCATCTTTATCACTTTGCAGAGTCGCCCCCCGCGCAGCATTCGCACCCCCGTTCGAGGAGCAATGGCATGGCAGATCGGCAGCGCGCGCAGCAATACCGCAAGCTTCGCGGCAACAAGCTGATGAGCGCCGCCGAGGCGGTGAGCCTGATCGCAGACGGCGACACCGTTGCCACCGGCGGCTTCATCGGTGCGGGCTTCGCCGAGAACATCGCAGTGGCGATCGAAGCGCAGTTCCTTGCGGCCCGCGCCGCGGGGCAACACGCGACACCGCGCGACCTGACGCTGGTTTATGCCGCCGGGCAGGGCGATGGCGATAGCCGCGGCCTCAACCACTTTGGCCATGACGGGCTGGTGCGCCGCGTGATCGGCGGCCACTGGGGGCTGGTGCCCAAGCTGCAGGCGCTTGCGGTGGCCGAACGGATCGAGGGCTACAGCCTGCCTCAGGGCGTGATCACCCACCTCTTCCGCGACATCGCTGCCGGCAAGCCCGGTACCGTCACCCCGATCGGGCTGGGCACCTTCGTCGACCCACGCCAGAGCGGCGGCCGGGTCAACCGCGTCACCACCGAAGCACTGGTTGAACGGATCGAACTGGGCGGGCACGAATGCCTGTTCTACAAAGCTTTTCCGATTCATGTCGGCATCATCCGCGGCAGCACCGCCGACCCGGACGGCAACATTTCCATGGAACGCGAGGCGCTGACCCTGGAAGCGCAAGCCATCGCCATGGCCGCGCACAACTGCGGCGGTGTTGTGATCGTGCAGGTCGAACGCATCGCCGAACGCGGCACGCTCAACCCGCGCGCAGTCAAGATCCCCGGCGTGCTGGTGGATGCCGTGGTCCTCGCCGAGCACCCCGACTACCACCGCCAGACCTTTGCCGAACCCTACAGCGCCGCCCTCTCCAACGAGATCCGCGTGCCGGTCGAATCGATGCCGCCGCTGGCAATGAGCGAGCGCAAGATCATCGCGCGCCGCGCCGCAATGGAACTGGTGCCGCACGCGGTGGTGAATCTCGGGATCGGCATGCCGGAGGGCGTTGCCGCCGTTGCGGCCGAAGAAGGCGTCGCGCATCTCATGACGCTCACCACCGAGCCGGGCGTCATCGGCGGCATTCCGCAAGGCGGGCTCAACTTCGGCGCCGGCATCAATATCCAGGCGCTGATCGACCAGCCCAATCAGTTCGATTTCTACGACGGCGGCGGGCTGGATATCGCCTTTCTCGGGCTCGCCGAAGCTGACGCGCATGGCGATCTGAATGTTTCGCGCTTTGGCACCCGACTGACTGGCCCGGGCGGCTTCATCAACATCAGCCAGAGCGCCCGTGAAGTCGTGTTCATGGGCACCTTCACCGCAGGCGGGCTGGAAACAGCGATCCATGGCGGGCAACTGAAGATCGTCCGCGAAGGGCGCGCGCGCAAGTTCGTCAGCCGTGTCGAGCAGATCACCTTCAGCGCCGACTATGCGCGCCGCAGGGGCCAGCGCGTGCGTTACATCACTGAGCGCGCCGTCTTCCGGCTCGGTGAGGCCGGGCCGGAACTGATCGAAATCGCCCCCGGCATCGACCTCGAACGCGACATCCTCGCGCAGATGGGTTTTCGCCCCGCCATCGCGCCCACGCTTCGCTTGATGGATCCGCGCCTGTTCGCGCCCATCACGATGGCGCTCAAGGCCGACATCGAAGCCCACTGAGCCCCGGCTTCGCGCCCCGGGCGCGGCGCGGGGCGGGCGCCCGATCAGTCATGGCGTGCTGCCAACCAGATCACATCGCCCCGCAAACCGTCATGACATCCGGGTTTGCCAATGTCATCATCCGGCATCCCTGTTCTGGTCCCTCTCCGCCATGTCGGTCGCGTCCTTGCTGTCTTCAGCGCTCTCCACTTCGCTGTTCACGTCCGAATCGCGCCTCTACGGTTTTGCCCTCGAAGGCGACGCCACCGACTGGCTGGTCGAAACCTTCCGCGCGCGCGAAGCGCTCTCGGAACTCTCGGCCTGGCAGGTCGATCTGCTGTGCACCAACGCCCACATTGCGCCGTCTTCGCTGATCAACAAACAAGCCGCCCTGCGCATCACGCTCGCCGATGGCAGCGCGGTGCAGCGCTCGGGATATGTGCGCGAAGCGGCACTGCTTGATTCGAACGGCGGCCTCGCGCGCTATCGCCTCACCCTCGCGCCATGGCTGTGGTTTGCCACCCAATCCTCGTGCAGCCGTGTCTTCAACGAGAAGACGCTGACCGAAATCATCGAGGCGGTATTCGAGCCCTACACTGCCGTGGCGCAGTGGCGCTATTCGGAAGAGGTCGCATCTTTCCTGGCCGAATTGCCGCCGCGGTCCTTGTGCGTGCAGTACCGGGAGAGCGATTTCGACTTCGTGAGCCGTTTGCTCTGCGAAGAGGGCTTGGGCTATTGCTTCCGGGAAACCGGCGAGGATTCGGGCAAGGCAGCCGCCGTCTCGCAACAAGCCCTGCATGAGATGCTGATCTTCGCCGACGCTGCCGCGCTACCGCAGGACCGCTGCGCCGCATCGGCCGCCGGTGGCGCCGGCCTGCGTTATCACCGCGCCGCCGCACCCGAATCGCAGGACAGCATCCTCGCCTTTGGTTGCCAGCGGCGGTTTCTGTCCTCGCGCACCACGCTGCTCTCCACCGACTACAAGGCCGACTCGGCGATCAGCGCGTCACTCCCGAGTGCCACGCCGATCGGCGGCCCCAACGCGCTGGCGCTCGAAGACTACGATTTCGTCGGCAGCTACGCCTTTGCCAACGCAGGCTTGGCTGAGCGCTATGTGCGCCTGGCGCGAGAATCGGTCGAGGCGCAGGTCGAAACCTGGCTCGGTCACGCCTCGGTGCGCAGCCTGCGCCCGGGCACCTGGTTCGATCTGAAAGCCGGCCTTGCCGATCAACTCTCTGACCTGATCCCCAGCTACAAGCCCGGCAGCCACGACAACCGTTTTCTGGTGCGGGCCGTCGAGAGTGCTGGCAAGAACAACTTGCCGGTCGGTGTGAGCGAAGCGCTCGCGGCCCGGCTTGGCAGTCAGGCCGCCAAGGCAAGTGAATCCGATGAGGACTGGGGGGCGTGGGGCGACTGGGACGATGCCCATGCCGGCGCCCCCGGATCAGCCGGCCAGGGTGACGCGGCCACGCAGATCCCGATCGACGCCAAGCTGATTGAAGCCGCTACCGAACACGGCTACGCCTGCCTCTTCGAAGCGCAGCGCATCGTCACCCCCTGGCGGCCGCAGTTGCGCGATGGCACCGGCGCACGCCTGAACCCGCGCCCGACGGTCTCCGGGCTGCAGCATGCGGTGGTGATCGGCGCCAACGGCGAAGAATCGCCCTCCGGCACCCAGGAAGTACATACCGATGCGCTGGGCCGCATCCGCATCCGCTTTCTCTGGCAATCGCCCAACGATCCGGGCTCCTGCTGGGTGCGGGTGGTCACCCGCCATGCCGGTGCGCAAGCGGGCACGCGTTTCATCCCGCGCATCGGCCAGGAGGTGCTGGTGAGCTTCCTGCAGGGCGACATCGACCGGCCGATCTGCGTTGGCGCGGTGTTCAACGGGCGCGGCGAGAACGGCATTCCGCCCACACCCGGTGGCAAGGCCGCCAAGCCCGATCCGAATGTGTTCACCTACGCCAACGATCGCACGGCCAGCGCGCAGGCCAACCTCGCCGGGGGCCATGCGCCGCTGTGGCACTCGGCCGGTGCCGGCGATGCGAACCACCGCAACGCCGGTGCGCTCTCGGGCTTTCGCAGCCGCGCCTGGGGCGGGGGCGGCTGGAGCGAACTGGTGTTCGACGATTCCGATGGCCAGCTGCGCACCCAACTCGCCACCACCCAGCAGAGCACCAGCCTCACGCTGGGACACCTGATCCACACCCGCGACAACTACCGCGGCAGCTTCCGTGGCAATGGTTTTGAACTGCGCACCGATGCCTTCGGCGCGATCAACGCTGCACGCGGCATCCTGCTCTCCACCTACGGCATACAGCGCAGTGAAGCGGCCGGTGACAACGCCGCTGGCGTGGCGCTCGCAAGGCAGGCCCAGAAGCTCGCCGAAGCCATGAACGGCGCCGCAAAGACGCATCAGACCGTGCCTTACGCCAGCCATGTTGGCGGCGCCAAGGCGAATGCCTGCACGCTGACGCCGCAGAAGCCGCTCGCCGCCGCGATTACCGAAGCGCTCTCCGGCTGTGTCGCGGCCGAAAGCCTCGATGCCGCCTACGGTGATGCGGCACTGCCGGTGAAGAAACAAGGCGTCCCGCACAGCGCCGCGGCGATGCTTGCCGTCTCGGCCAAGGCCGGCCTCTCGCTCACCGCGGCCGACGCAATCACGCTGGCCGCCAACGAAACCCTGCTGCTGGCCAGCGGCGCGAACCAGGAGCTGGTCACCCAAGGCAACACCCGCCTGCACACCGGCCAGACGCTCGGCATCCTCGCCGGCGCCGAGAAGGCAGGGGAAGGCGGCGCGGGCCTGCACCTCATCGCCGGCAACGGCCCGCTGCGCCTCGAAGCCCACAGCGACATCCTGCAGCTCGCCGCCAAGGAAGACCTGAAGGTGATCTCCGCCAACGCCGCGGTCGACTTCGCCGCCGCCAAGAAGATCCACCTCGCCACGGCGGGGGGCGCGAGCATCACCATCGAAGGCGGCAACATCACCGTGCAATGCCCGGGCACGCTCACGATTCATGCCGGGCAGAAGAGTTTTGGGGGAGGCGGGAGGGTCGATGCACAGCTACCCAAGTGGCAGCAGGCGGACTTTCAGCGCAAGTCCCGTTTCTCGTTCTCTGGCTGAACCCATTTCACACGAGCTACACCCATGCTGATCAGCCCGCCCTTTCTACCTGTACGTAACGCAAACCAAACCGACGCCCAATGGCTGGAGACCGCTATGAGCGGCGCCGCGCCCGGCTACATCCCGAGGCGCGGAGACAACACGATCGCCGGCAGCTATCCGATCAGCACGGAAATGGGCTGGCATGGTGGTATGCACCTCGTTGCGCCAAACGGCGCGGATGGTCATGCGCTGGCTGTGCGCGCCATCGCCGACGGGACGGTTGTGTTCATGCGACAACCCACACAAGCCAACGACAATCACGACGATCCACTTAATTACGGGGCTCCGGAAGGTGCGCGATGCTGGACAAGCAATGGCGTCGTCGTAATTCGACGCGACACGGAAATCGGCGCGAACGCGCAGGACCAGGCGGTTGCGGTGACCTTCTACTCGGTCTATATGCACCTTGATTCGGTCCGCGCGACAGTCGGTATCGGGCGGGCGATTTACCGGAAAGATGAGATTGGCGAAGCAGGCTACATCTACGGCCAACCGCATCGCATCCATTTCGAGATTTTCTGCGACGACGCCAACCTACAGCGGCTGGTGGGTCGGAACGCCGGAGATCTGCCGCTTGACCGCGATGGCCGCAGCGATGTCGTGTTCGGCGAGTTGTATTTCCATCTGCCGGCGGGCACGCCGGTGTATGGGGAGAAGCCGCTGCGGAACAATCCAATAGCGCACAGTCAGCCCCCAGCGCCCCGTCGCGGCGCTCCACTGCCCCCGATCGCGCCGCTGCAGCCGACGCATACGACAACTGAGGCGTTTGTCATTGGCCTGCGCTACGCACACGGCGAAGGCGCCGACGGTCACCGAGGAGACGCCACGGTGAACACATACCGAATCGACGGATCAACCGAAGGCGCGGCGCTCACCGAAACCGATGCGGAATACAACATCTACCGCGACGCCACAGCCATCGCAAACGCTCACCCCGCCGCCACGCGTCCAGCCCCAAGTGCCGTTTTCGAGCTGCTGCGTTTTGGCCGCGTTATCAACACCGCACACGAAACCCTCGATCCGGCTGACGTGCCGCACTGGCGGCAAATCCGTTACCCCGGCGGCACGGGATGGGTGAACCTGAATGGAACAAACGTTCACAAGTTCAGCGACGCGGACTTTCCGCACTGGAAGCAATGGAGGCTGATCGACGACAGCACCGACGGTGACAGCCGCTGCGATTCCGCCACGATCCTCGCGTGGTTCGACGGAAACCAGAACGGACACGTGGATGCCACCGAAGCCAACGCAGGATTCGCCAGTGTTCCAGTGCAGGAGAAACTCGACCACGCGATCTGCAAGTTCCCGACAGAATGGTCGGCAGCGACTATCGACGCGCGCTGGGGCTGGCTAAAAACCAGCACCGAAGAAAACCCAGCGCCGCTCACCGATGAGGACTTCGCGAAGTTCATGGCGCATGCAAATGCATTGTGTTTTTGGGATGGCGTGGCGGGGCTCCCAGCGGCGCCGTGGAGGTTTCACCCAGCGCGGTTCATTGAGGCGTTCCGGCGGTGCGGATGGTTGAGTCGTCGAGAAATCACGCAACTGGTCCCGCGGGCGGGAATGCCGAATTTCGCGGGCACTTGGGCTGAGGCCGAACGTCGAGTCCTTAGAGTCAATTCGATAAACCTTAATCAAGTCTTTCGCAAGTATGGTTTCGTGAATGTGCGGCGGCAAACTGCTTTCCTGGCCCAAGCTTATATAGAGACCGCGTGCCTGAGCCTTCTAGAAGAGGTCGGACGGGCTCATCAGCAAAGGAGGCGTGACGGAACCTTGTATTGGCCGCAACCCATGATGCAGTACTACGCAGCCTTTTTCGGTCGGGGGCTCATGCAGTTAACATGGGCGGGCACCTATGCAGACTATGGCAAGTACCGGGCATTTTCCGACCATCAAGGAAACTACTCCGACGAGCGAATGACGGCGACATCGGAGCACGATTGGGCCGCGCCGACACGAGACGCCCACGATAATCTAGTGCGCAATCAACGCCGCTGGTCGCCACGCTTCGATCCGGACATTGTCGCGAGCGATGGGTATATCGCTTGCGACAGCGGCACCTTCTTTTGGGTGCAGAAGCGCTTTACGGGCACGACCAACATCCATAGGCTTGCCGATGCGGGTATCGACACCACGCATATCGGTCGCATGTCAATTCTGGTGAACGGTGGAGGGAACGGCTACAACGAACGGTTGCAGTACGCTGCATTCATTGAGCGTTTTCGCGGAGATGGAACCGAGACTGCTCGGACAGGCACCATTACCGCGACTAGGCAGGGAATTTCTCATGGTCATTGGACTGAGGGCGCGGCAATCAACCTAAATATCAATTACACGCCACAAAGACCGAATTGACAGAGGCCTACAGAAAATGCTGAGAAGACCGATACTCGCTGTACTCGTCATTTGCGGCTTGATTGGAGTTACTTCGCTTTCGGAAGCGAGGGAGAGACTCGAGTTCTCTGACGCGGAGCGATTGATTGGTGAGTGCCAGATCTCTTTGACCGAGACGGCGCATCTAAGAATAGAAGAGGCATTCAAGATCACGGACCCTCCGCCTTCGTGCAACATTGAATTCGATAGGCGAGACAAGGTATCTGCGGGCGGAATTGGGGTTCTCGTCCGCATGCGAGACCTAGATACGGATGAGAACTACGGGCTTGGTTTTGTTCGCGCCACTGGAGAGCGAGAACAATGGAAATTCGAGGGCACGTCCGACCTGTTGCTCGACAGTCACATTCTCAAACGTAGCTTCACCCAAGTACAAAGTGGCGATGAAACCTTGCTGGTAGGGCGCCAACTGCTGCGTGGAAAGATGCCCAATGGAGGTGTCACCGAATTGCCGGGTATTCGCATCCTCCGCATCGCCCCGCAATTCGTGATTAGCGCGCAGATGAATTTTCAGCCGATGACAGGCGGACTGTCCGTAAAGGCCTACCAGCAGCGCCTAGATGCCGTGAGCCAGGAGCTCATCGACATTGTGAAGAGCATTCGCCCAACGCCTGGGCAACCCGGCCCCACTGTTCGCCAGCGTTGAAAGCAGCACATCCTCTGCGTTGCCCGGCGAGCGCAATCATGGGCTTGATATCGGCGATCGTTGGGCACCTCGCATGCGCCGAGAATCTGCCGGCCCCGGACGTCCGATACGTCATTCTGGACAATCCCAACGAGCTTGGCCTGGGCTTTCTGTGGGACAACAAAACCCTCTATGTCGGTGGGTGTAGAACACTTGACGTTGAGCGCGGAGTCCTGGAACAACGGTGCCGATACCCCGAGAACATCAAATGGGGGCACATCAGCCCGGACGGGTCACTCCTGCTCGCCACAACCATCGCATCCGGTACATCAAAAGCCATTTCATACCAGATCGATGCACAGACAGGACGCATACAGTCGTCACACCCGGGGATGTTCTTCTCACCACCGGTTGCCGTGCACCCCAGCAACCAGTACTGGGCCGTCCCGAGAGCCGGCAAAACATCTGCCGCCTCGGAAACCGTCTCAATCGTTAATCGAAGCTGGCGGACACTTAAGAGTGGAATCTACGCGGGCAGTCAACGGCTATTCTCATTGCAGTTCTCACCGGATGGATCACGGCTCATCGCGAATGGTGGAGATCCTGATGACGGCGCAGTGATCAGCACGGCGACGTGGCAGCAGGATGCAAGCGCAGATGCGCATCCGAAACTCAATGGACTTGTCGCGTGGAGCCCAGATCATCGGTTCGGATTCAGAGTGGCCGGAAAGGTCGGGGTGGTGATCGACCTCAAGTCGCAAGACATCGTCGCGCAACTCGAAATCGACATGACAGATGAAGAACCGCAAGCTGCCTTTAGCAGTGACAGTCGCCGGGTTGCTGTCAAAGGCTACCGCCTCATGGACGGGGTGCGGCGCTATTCAGTCGGGTGGCTTGATCTCCAGCAGCACGAGTAGCAGCAACCAGTGAGATGTGAGTACAACGCGCGCCTTGGATATCTCGCCGACACGGGCAACTCAGCTCAGTAGAGCGAAGTAGCGCCGGCAATACAACAACATGCATCAGAGCGAAGCCTGTTCGAAGGGCAGCGAAAACGAGATCCGCGCTCTGTGCGGAGTCGTGACTTTGCGGCACACTGCCGCGACGCCCCTCACCCACTGCCGCAATGACGCGCCTTCGGATCTGTTCGTACAACATTCACAAGGGTTTTTCGCAGTTCAATCGCCGCATGGTGATCCATGATTTGCGCGATCGGCTGCGGGGGCTCAATTCGGATCTGGTGTTCCTGCAGGAGGTGCAAGGTCTGCATCTGGGGCACGAGGCGACGCACGACGACTGGCCGGCGATGCCGCAGCATGAGTTTCTGGCGCAGGGGCATTGGCAGCAGACGGCCTACGGTGGCAACGCGGTGTATCGGCAGGGTCACCATGGCAATGCGCTGATTTCCAAGCTACCGATTCTCACTGCCGACAATCAGGATGTGTCGCTGACCCGCTTTGAGCGGCGTGGGCTGCTGCATTGCGTGGTGGGCATGGATAACGGGGTGCCGCTGCATACGATCTGCGTCCATGTCTCGCTGACCGATGCGCAGCGGCGGCGGCAGCTTTCAAGCCTGATCGAACGCGTGCATGACGAGATTCCGCCCGACGCACCGGTCATCATCGCCGGTGACTTCAATGACTGGCGCAACAAGGCCAACGACTGGCTGGCGCGCCAGCTCGGGATGCACGAAGTATTCACCCAGCTCACCGGCCGGCCGGCGCGCAGCTTCCCGAGCAAGTTGCCGGTGCTTACGCTGGACCGCATCTATGTGCGCCACCTGAAGCCGCTCAACGCAGCCGTGCTGCGCGGCCACGGCTGGGCCAATGTTTCCGACCATGCACCGCTGACCGCGGAACTGGCCTACACCGGCTGATGCCTGCGCCGCTGCTACCCGGCAACCAGCTCACGCTGCTTGAATGCGGCGCGCGCTACTTCCCTGCGCTGATCGCTGCGATTGACTCAGCGCAGCAGGAAGTGCGGCTGGAAACCTACATCTACGCGCTGGATGCCTCGGCCGAAGCCGTCACCGCCGCGCTGATCCGCGCGGCAGAACGCGGCTGTGCGGTGCGGGTGCTGGTGGATGGCTTCGGCGGGCGCGAATTTGTCGACCACACCGCCCCGCGCCTGCGTGCCGCGGGCGTGGACGTGCTGATCTATCGGCAGGAGTTGAAAGCCTTTCGCATTCGCCGCCACCGCCTGCGGCGCCTGCACCGCAAGCTGGCGGTGATCGATGCGCGGGTGGCCTTTGTGGGCGGCATCAACATCATCGACGATTGCGATCAGCCCGATGCGGCCCCGCGCTTTGACTACGCGGTACGTGTAGAAGGCCCCCTGCTCGGGCCGATCCACGAATCGGTGCATCGCGTGTGGTGGCTGGTCAGTTGGGCCGGACTTCGCAGACGGCCGCAGCGCGCCAGTGCGCTGGCGCCTGCGCCGCTCCCGGCCGGTAAGGTACGTGCCGCATTCGTGGTGCGCGACAACTTGCGCAACCGGCGCGAGATCGAAGCCGCCTACCTGGATGCGATTGGCGCGGCGCGGCGCGAGGTGGTGATTGCGAATGCCTACTTCCTGCCCGGCCGCCGCTTCCGCCAGGCGCTGATCGAAGCCGCGCACCGCGGTTGCAACGTTGTGCTGGTGCTGCAAGGGCGGGTTGAGTACGCCTTGCTGCACTACGCAACCCGCGCGCTTTACCCGCACCTGCTCGGCGGCGGCGTGCGGATCTTCGAGTACCAGCGCAGTTTCCTGCACGCCAAGGTAGCGGTGTGTGACGGGCACTGGGCCACGGTGGGCTCCTCGAACATTGATCCGTTCAGCCTGATGCTGGCGCGCGAAGCCAACGTCGTGGTGCGCGATAACGGCTTTGCAGCCGAGCTGCGCAGCAGCCTTGAACGGGCGATGCACGATGGCGCCACCGAACTGCACCTGGCCGACTACCAGCGCGCGCCGTGGTATCAGCGCCTGACCAACTGGGGCGCCTACGCGCTGGTACGGGCGATGATGGGCATCGTTGGGGTGCGCCACGCCGGGCATGGCCCGCGCAACTGATCGGCACCGGTGTCGATTCGACCCTCGGCGATGGCGATTCGTCGCGCGCGGCTCAGCGATAATCACCGCCTCGCCGACACTGCCGCCATCGGCAAGGTCCAAGGGATGAAGCACTCCGCACCATGATCACGCAATCACACGCCAAGACGCCGCGCGCCCTCACCACGGTGCTGCTGCGCGAGCTGCCGCTCGTGCTCATCTTCAACACCGTGTTCGCCGCACTCTGGACGGCGATCTCGGGCAGCACCTTCGCCGAGGCGCTTCTGTTCAGCCAGTGCATCGGCCTGATGTGCTTTGCCGTGGCCACGCCCACCAACTACATCCCCACCGTCGCGGGCAAACTTGCCTACGGCGTGGTGGCGGCGGTGCTCGGTGTCACCGGCGGCTTGATGCTGGCCGCCACGCTGGCCGGCTATGGCCCCACCGCGCCATTCAAGATGTCGCCCTACGGCTGGCGCCTGAGCTTCGGTTTTTCCACCCTCGCCTTCATCGCAACCTTTGGCTTCTTCTGGTGGCAAGAGCGCGAACAGCGCCACAAGGCAGACATGGCGATCCGCGCCGCGCAAGCCGAAGCTGCCCGCAACGAGGCCGAACGGGCCGCCGCCAGCGCGCAGCTGGCCGCGCTGCAGGCACAGATCGAACCACATTTTCTCTTCAACACGCTGGCCAACCTTCGCGGCCTGATCACCCGCGACCCCGAACTCGCCCGGCAACTGCTCGATCGCCTGATCGAATGGCTGCGCGCCACCCTCACGGCATCACGCACGGCCAGCACGACACTGGGCGCCGAAGTCGACCTGCTGGCCGCCTACCTCGAGATCCAGCGAATCCGCATGGGCGGGCGACTGACGGTCGAGATCGACATCGACCCGACGCTGCGCAGCGCCATGCTGCCCCCGCTGCTGATGCAGCCCTTGGTTGAAAACGCGATTGCGCACGGCCTTGAACCCAAGCCCGGCGCGGTGCGCATCCGCCTGTGCGCCGAGCGCAGCGGCGAGCACCTACGCCTGAGCGTGACCGACGACGGCCTGGGCTTTGGCGCCAGCTCATCTAGCGGCGCAGGCATGGGGCTCGACAACGTGCATGCAAGGCTGGCCTCGCACTTTGGCAGCGCGGCGCACCTGAGCATTGAAAGCCCACCCGAAGGCGGCGTGCGCGCGGTGATCCACATCCCCCTCGCCGCATTGCCCGGAGCCCCCGCATGAGCCCCCCGATCAGCGCCCTCATCGCCGACGACGAACCGCTGCTGCGCGCCGACCTTGCCGACGAACTGGCACGGCTCTGGCCCGAGCTTCAGATCGTGGCCCAGGCCGAAGACGGCCCCGCCGCGCTCGCAGCCTGCCGCGCGGCAAAACCGCAGATCGCGTTCCTCGATATCCGCATGCCCGGCATGAGCGGCATGGACGTCGCACGCGCATTGCTGGCAGAAGGCACGGCGCCGCTGATGGTGTTTGTCACCGCCTACGACAGCTTCGCGATTGAAGCCTTCGAACGCGAGGCGGTGGACTACCTGCTCAAACCGGTCACCGAAGCGCGGCTTGCGCAATGCATTGGCAAGCTCAAGAAAAGGCTCGAGGCCCCCGCGGCCACGCCGGACATCAGCGCCCTGCTTGCAGCACTGCAAGGCAGCCTTGCCGGGCAGGCCGCGCCGGCGCGATTGAACTGGATTCGCGCCGCGGTGGGCGATACGGTGAAGATGATTCCGGTCAGCGAGGTGATCTACTTCGCCGCAACCGACAAGTACATCGCCGTGTTCACCCGCGAGGGCGAATCCTTGATCCGCACCCCGCTCAAGGAGCTGCTGGACCAGCTCGACCCGGTGCACTTTCAGCAGATTCACCGCGGCATGATCGTGAATCTGCGCCATGTGCAGAACGCCCGCTCCGACGGCAATGGCCGGGTACTGCTGCGCCTGGCGGGCCGGCCCGAAACCCTCACGGTATCGCGCAGCTACGCCCACCTGTTCCGACAGATGTAGCGGCAGCGTCAGGCGTTCAGAGGTTCTCTTCCTTGTGGGTGTAGTCGTGGCGGCTGTCGCGGGTGTTCTTCTGCACCGCAATCGCCGCGAACATGCTCAGGGCAAAGGCCATTGCGTAGAAGCCCTTTTCGCTCGGCATCAGCGTGGCATTCCACAGGCCCACCGCCAGCAGCACAATCGCGATTGCTACCGACAGCCACGATAGCCCGTAGTAAATGCCGGTCACCGGGATGCCTTCAAGCCGGTCACGCACGCACTTCTGCAGCGACACCGCCGAGAACAGCCCGTAAAGGATCACGGTGAAGTAGTAACCCTTCTCGTTGAGCTGCATGGTGTTCGCGTTCCAGAGGCCGATCAGATAGGCGCCAACCCCCAGGAACAGGGCCGCCCAGGACGCGCCCACGAATGCGGCGGTAGGTTTCTGGTATTCGATGGTCATCGTCGTTCTCTCTATTCCTGATCAAGGTTGGCGCGCGGTCGTGGTGCCGGCACGCGCTGGCCGGATTCTCAGCCACGCCACGCAAACTGGCGCGGCAGGATTTGTGCCCCGGCTGCAAATTTGCGCGTGCGTTTGCGGCATCGCAAGGGCGCCGCGCCACGGTATCGAAATCTGCCACCGCGCGGCGCACCGGGCCTTCCCTGTTCCTTATGGCAGCACGCTCAGGCTCAGCGGCGCATCGACGCTGCGCGCACCCAGATCGACCGTGATGCCGCCTTCGCTTGCAAACCAGCCGACTGCGCCGCTGCCCGCCGCGACCTTGGGTAGCACCTGCGCGCCCAGCCGAACCTCACGCACCGCCTGCTCGCCGATGAGGAACTGCAGTTGCAAGCGCCGCTCGGCGGTGGCGCCGGTGCGGTTGTCCGGCGTCAGCGAGAAGCGCAGTTCACCGCTCGGCAAACGCTGGGTTGCCAGCGTGGTGCGGGCAAGGCGGCCTTGCTGGTAGGCGCGGCTGACGCCGTCGTCTTCCACCAGCACGAAGCGGCTTTCGCTCGCACCCGGCACGATACGCACCTGCATATCCGCAAACCAGTGCACCGTCTGGGCACGCGGGTCGCCAAGGTGCCTGGGCATTTCGCGCAGCATCGGAACAATCGCCCCTTCGCGCAGGAAGAGCGGCGCGCGCAACAGATCACCGACGATCAGCGGCTCGCTGCTGAACTGCCCGTTCGAGGCGATCCGCCGGGTCGGGGTGTGAAAGTCGGTCCACGCGCCGGCCGGCAAGTAGGTGTTTATCGTGGCGTCTGCAGTGCTTGGCGCGCCAAACAGCAGCCAGGGCCCGATCATCTTGGTGGTGGAAACGGCGCGCGCCTGCTTGTCTTGCTGGAAGTGGTGCGCAAGCGGCGGGAACACCGCATCGCCGTTTGCATAGGCGGCGTGCGCAAGGCTGTAGAGATAGGGCACCAGGCGATAGCGCAAGGACAGCGCGGCAAGATTGCTGGCGCGATCGCCGATCCGGTCCGGCGCGGTCTCGGTGCAATTGCAGAGGTTCTGCACATGGGGCCGCAGCGGTATGTCGAGCAGCGCGCTGGTGGCAAACCAGCGGGTGTAGAGCTTTGAGAGCGGCGCACCGCTGATGCCGCCACGATCAAACCCGCCAACATCCGATCCGTAGTAATCAAAGCCCGAAAGGCTCATGTTCGCCTGCGCAGCCATCTGCGCGCCCAGCGCCCCAAAGGAAGACAGCACATCGCCGGACCACATCGACACGCCGTAGCGTTGGCTGCCCGCCGTGCCGGAACGGCTCAGCACCCAGGGGCGCCGTTGCGGGTGGGTGCGCGCGGTGTCCTCGGCCACGCTGCGGCTCCAGAAGAAGTTGTACAGGTTATGGATGTCCGCATGCCGGGTATTGCGGGCGCCATACCAGTCGATGCCGGCGTAGTGCGCGCTGTCCTTGTAGGCCTCGGGTTCGCCCAGGTCGGTCCAGTGCCCCATCACGCCATCGTTGATCAGAGCCACGCGCTTGGCGTCGTGCCACCAGGCGCCGGCAGCCGGGTTCGACCAGTCGATCATGCCGCCCACACCCCACCAGGGGTTGTTGGTCAGCACCACGGCGTCCTTGCAGGGCGGCGGGCAGTTCATCGCGAGCATCCGCTCGGCCGCCATTGCCGCGAACTCGGGCCGTGCGCTGCCGATGTAGCTCTCTTCGATCAGCATGGTGCCAACGCCTTCGCTGGCGTAGGCGGCCAGTTTGCCGACCGGGTCCGGAAAGGCGCCGGTGGCCCAGGCCAGCTTGCCCATCGGCGTGGACTGCGAGTCACTCTGGATGCCGCCGAACCATTGCAGATCGAGCACCGCGCCGTCGACCGGGAAGCCGTTGCTCTTGAGCGTGGCGAGCTTGCCATCGAGCTCGGCCCAGTTGTCGTAACCGTACTCCGAGATCCAGAGCCCGAACGCCTTCAGGGGCGGCACCGGCGGGGTGCCGGTCAGCGCCATGTAGTCACGGCGCAGATCCGGCAGATCGGGGCCGGCGAAAACGAACATGCCCAGCGAGGGCGAGGGACTTTCGAGCGCCCACTTCGCTGCGCGGAAATCAAAGCGCAAGGGGTAGGCGGAATCGGCAAAGAAGCCCCAGTTGCGCGCGCCTTCGCCCAGCACATAGGCCACCGGTACCTGCGTGTCACCGGCAGCGGCAATGTCCGAGTAGTTCATTGCATTGCCATTCGGGCTCGCAGGCAAACGCCGGGCGCCCAACCAGGATGGCGACTGCCGGCTGGTGGCGAGCAACTGCCCCAGTCCCAGCACCTCGCTTGCCCCTTCGCCGGTCATGCTCAGCCGCAGCGCGCCGGCGGCCGCGTCCTCGGCGCAAAGCCGTGTAAGCACCCGCGCAAGCGGCTTGAGTTCGCTGATCCGCCAACAGCCTTGATCCAGCTCCACCGCCAGATCGCCCGTGCTCAGACGCTTGCTGTCGGCATCCCAGGTGTAGTGGCTGGGGCCGGCGAAATCGCGCAGCGCGACCATCGGCGAGAAATACGGCGCGCCGGGTTCAAGCTTGGCGCTGTAGGCAACATGGATCATGTCGTCACGCAGCAGCGTCAGCATGATCTGCCGCCCGCCCTGAGTCAGCCGCACTTGCGGCGTGGCCGAGGCGAAGTAGCTCACGTCCGCCCCCACCGGCGGCGGAGTGGGTGACGGGGCCGGCGCCATTGTGGTGGCCCCCCCACCGCAGGCGACCACCATGCTGACCATTGCGCCGAGGGCGGCGAGGCTACAGCGCAGTCGGGCGGACTGAATCAGAAACATGGGCGAGCTTCCGGCAAGGTTGATCAGTTACAGGCTTCGCTGGCGCCATCGCGGGTGAGGTCCGGCAGCAGATACATCGGCGTGACCAGGCACTTTACCCGCCCCTGCGCATCGCGCTTGGCCCGCATCATCCAGCCGCCCATGAAACGGTCGTCGCCCATCGGGAAGAAGCTGATCGGCGCCCGATTGCTTGAAAAAGTGAGCGTAATGCGGTCACCCGGGCTGCTCACCGCCACCGTCAAGTTGCCGGCGCGATAGGTGCCAAGGTAGTCATCCGCAAGCATCGGGGTCGGCTCCGCGCTGGCATCAGGGCGCGACTGCGCGAGCATCCACCCGATGGGCTCGGCCGAGAACGCCTCGTACTGCGTTTCGCCGTGGCTCTTCTGGGTTTCACGCATATCGGGCGAGCCGCCCGCAGCGCGCAGGATCTCCACCGGATTGCGTGCCCAGGCAATCGGTACATACGAATCGGGGATGCCGGCGTACACCCGCATCGGCGTCGTCGTGATCCGCCCGAAACTGGCGCCCCAATCGGCGGCACTGGTGATCGGCAACCTGCGGTCGAACGAATCGGAGTCGTTCGACAGCCCGCCCACGACAGGCATGACGGCTGCGAAGCGGTTCGGAAACGCGAGCACCATGCTCCACGAGCCAAAGCCACCCAGGCTACCGCCGGTGATGCTGACCCGCGTTTTATCGACCGCGTAGCGGCCTTCGATCTCGCGGATCACCGCATCAACGAATACGGGGTCGTGCCATTCAACCTTGTGGCCAAGGGTGTTCACGTCCTGCTGGGTTTGCACGACGATGGCTGGCAAGCCCTTGCCCACCTCTTTCATATGCCCCATCACCCCTTGCTGGCTGAGGCCCTCAAGCGTGAGGTTCGAGAAGGGCTGCGAGCCGTGCAGGAAGACGATCAGCGGCCACTTCCGGCTTGCATCGTCGCCATAGCCCTGCGGCAGATACAGCAGGTAGTTTGAAGCCCCCTGCACCGGCGTCGCCAACCGCTCCTGCGTGACTTTGATGGTTTCCTTGGGTGCCGGCGGCGGCAACTCCGTCCCGCCCCCTCCACCACCACATCCTGCAAGCAACAGCACCAGCAAAGCCGCGGCACGGCATAGCGAAAAACGCATGATCTCTCCTCAACGCATGAGCACGATGGACGTGCAAATCCCACGGCAAGCGCCGCAATGGCGCCCACAAAGGCTGTGAAGCGGCCCTACCGTGACGGTGCCGCCGCGATCTCGAGTCGCGGTCGATGCTCCTACGCGCAGATCAATCAGGCCGCGCAAGCGCGGCGCGTGCCTCACACCACCCGCCGCGCTTCGTGGCGCAACGTGGTCTGTGTGGCCCGCAGTTTAGCCGTAGCGCATACGCATGCGAGGCCGCCTGGAAAACACTTCGCGGGCATTTGACACGCCTCATGAACAAATGTGGCCCAAGGCGCGCACACGCGTTTCAACACCCCCTGCACTTGGCTATGCTGCGCATTCGCCGCAAGGCGCGGTTCCCCTTGAAAAGCCATGCGCATCGCCATTGTTTCCGACATCCACGGCAATCTGCCCGCACTTGAAGCGGTGGTGGCCGACATCCGCCGCCGCGGTGCGGACATCATCGTCAACCTTGGCGACAGCCTCTCTGGCCCCCTGATGCCACGTGAAACGGCGCACTACCTGATGGCCGCCAATTGGCCAACGCTGGCCGGTAATCACGAACGGCAGATCCTCACCGAGCCGATCGCAAGCCAGTGCGAATCCGATGCCAGCGCCAGCCGTGTGCTCGGCGAAGCCGAACTCGCCTGGCTGCGCGCGCAGCCGGCAACGCTGCAACTGGGCGGCGACGTGTTCCTCTGCCACGGCACGCCGCAGAGCGATGTGGAAGCCCTGTGCGAAACCGTGACCCCGGCCGGCGCGCGAATCGCAAACGATGACGAACTTCGCGCACGGCTGACAGGGCGCGCCGAGGCGCTGATCGCCTGTGGGCATTCACATGTTCCACGGCTGCGCCAGCATGCCACGCAATGCGTGCTTAACCCCGGCAGCGTGGGCCTGCAGGCCTTTCGTGCGACGCTGCCGTACCCGTTTTACGTTGAAACCACGAGCCCGGACGCCTGCTACGCGATCGCCCAGAAGCACGGCAGCGTCTGGCAGGCCTCGCTGCATACGGTGCGCTACGACTTCGAACCCATGGCCAGACTGGCCGACGCCGGCGGCCGCCCCGAATGGGCGCACGCGCTGCGCACCGGCCGCGCACTTTGAATGGCAGGCGCCTACGCCTGACGCGGCCGCTGCGCGAGCACGCGATCCAGCGCCGCGCCGAAAGCCCGCGTATCTGCCGCCGAAAAGCCCGCCGGCCCGCCGGTCTCGACGCCGGAGTCGCGCAGCCCCTGCATGAAGTCGCGCATCGACAGTCGCTCGCGGATGTTTTCTTTCGTCAGGCGTTCGCCACGCGGGTCAAGCACCGCGCCACCGCGTTCAATCACCTGCGAAGCGAGCGGGATGTCGGCGGTAATGACCAGATCGCCAGGGGAAACCCGCCGCGCGATCTCGTCATCCGCCACATCAAAGCCCTTGGGCACCTGCACCGAGCGGATGTGCGGCGATGGCGGCACCGCAATCATCTGGTTGGCGATCAAGGTCACCGGGATGCCGGTGCGGGTGGCGGCGCGAAACAGGATCTCGCGGATCACGCGCGGGCACGCGTCGGCATCAACCCATATCTGCATGGCGAAAGCTCGGCTTCGGGGGCCACACAGAATACGACAAGCCCGCCGCGTCAGCAGGCCGATCATTCCGGCTTGTAGAATGCCCCGCTGGCAATGACTGCCCGGCCGGCTGTTCTGCGCACCCGGCCAATCACGGCGCATGAGTACCCTGCGGAGGCCCGATGCCACACCTGTTTCCCGATCCCTCACAGCAACAGGTCTGGGATACCGTCGCGGCGCTCAACGCCGCCTGGACCTTCGGCAACCCCGACGAGTTGGCCGACTACTTTCACCCCAGGATGCTTGCCATCACGCCGGTCGACCGCCTGCGGCGCATTGGTGCGGAATCCTGCATCGCGGGGTGGAAGGGCTTCCGCGAGTCCGCGCAGATCCATCGTTTTGATGTCAGCGATCCGGTGGTTGAACTGTTCGGCGACGCAGCCGTGGTGAGCTACTACTACGACATGTCTTTCGACATGGGCGGCCAGACCATCGACACCGGCGGGCGCGATCTGTTCTTCCTGATCCGCGAAGCAGGCCGCTGGTGGGTGGTGGCCGATCAATTCTCGCCCTACCCGGCAGCCTGAAAGACTCATGCCGGTCATGCCGCGCCTGTTAGGATGAGGGACCTCAACCACCTCAAGGCAAGTCAAATGATCCGTTCCCTGCTCACCGGCCTGCTGATGCTGGCGCTTCCCGCGATGGCCAGCGCTGCGCCCGCCAAGGACGCACTGACCCGCATCAAGGCCACCAAGTCGGTTTCGATCGCCTACCGCGCTGACGCACTGCCCTTCTCATTCCTCGATGACTCCAAGCAGCCAAATGGCTACAGCATCGATCTGTGCCGCCGTGTCGTGGCTTCGATCGGCGAACAGTTGGGGATCGAAGGCATCCAGATCAAGTGGGTGCCAGTTACGCTTCAGACGCGCATGGATGCGGTGGCAAAAGGCCAGGCGGACATGGAGTGCGGCTCCACCACGGTGACGCTCGCCCGCATGAAGCAGGTGGACTTCTCTTCCTACACCTTCGTCGATGGCACCGGCCTGCTGGTAAAGGCCGACGCCGGCATCAGCAAGCTCACGGATCTGGGCGGCAAGAAACTTGGCGTACTGCCTGGCACCACCAACGAAAAAGCGCTGAACGATGCGCTGAAGAAGTCGGCCATCAACGCGGTTGTCGTGCCGGTGAAGAGCCGGGACGAAGGCTTTGCGCAGTTTGAAGCCGGCGAGCTGGACGCCTTTATCGGCGACCGGGTGTTGCTGATGGGCATGTCGCCGAAAGCAAAGTCGCCCAAGTCGATCACCATGCTTGCCGATACGCTGTCGATGGAACCCTACGCCATCGTTCTGCCTCTCGGCGACGACAAGCTGCGTCTGGCGGTCAACACCGCGCTCGCGCGCATCTATCGCAGTGGCGCAATCGTGGACGTATTCGGCCGCTGGTTCGGCGGCATGGGCAAGCCGGGCCTGATGCTTGAAGCCATGTTCGTGCTCGGCAGCATTCCAGAGTAACGCGCAGCCGCAGCGGCGCCGGGTCGAACGGCGCCGCTTTCGCAAACCAGGCCGGCGCGGCACAACGCAGGCTTTCATACTCCTGCACGCCGATCCGCTGTCGATGTAACCCCAAGCCGTCGTGACCATCTTTCACAATCCCTCCGGGACGACCGTGAAGCACTTCGCAGCCGGTTTCGCCACATCGCACTAAATTTGCGCAGATGCGTCCGCACGCGTCGACAGCGCTCGCGCTACGCCATTGGCATGCACCATCCCGAACCGGCAAACTCCAACCCACCATGTACGCAAACGCGCGCTTCAACAACACGCCCGATCTCAAATCAATCCGCAACACGCCACCGAAGCTTCGCCTCAACGAATGGTGGATTGATCTGAACGCCGGCCCCTCTGCCACCACCGGCATCATCGGCACCAGCATCTGCACACGGGCCGGGCGAACCAGCGCGGTGATCGACATCGACGCCGAAACCCGCCGCGTCAAAACCAAGAGCGGCACCGTCTACGAACTGGGCCTGCCCGAGTCTGCCTTCGCGCAAAACAACAAACGCCTGCTGCGCGAACTCGGCCTGATTTAGGCGCCTCGCCAATCGGCTTACACTGCAGGGCCCAGTCCTACGGTCAGCGCACGATGGCACCCTCCACCAATGAATTCGGCCAACCGGTCGGCGACGAAGTGTCCGGCTGGACGCCACCGCCACGGCCGGGTGGCGTCACCCTCACCGGCCGCTTCTGCCGCGTCGAACCGATCGAACCCGCGCGCCACGCCGAAGCACTCTTCGCCGCCAACGCGCAGGACTCCGACGGCCGCAGCTGGACCTACCTGCCCTACGGCCCCTTCGCGACATTCGCCGAGTACCGCGACTGGCTCTCCACCATGGCCGCAGGGCAAGATCCCTGCTTCTACGCCATCGTGGACGCCGCCAGCGGCCTGGCCGTCGGCGTGTGCAGCTACTTGCGCATCGACCCCGCCGCCGGCTCCATCGAAGTCGGCCATCTGCACTTCTCGCCACGGCTGCAAGGCAAACCCGCCGCCACCGAAGCCATGTTCCTGATGATGCAACACGCCTTCACGCTCGGTTACCGCCGCTACGAGTGGAAGTGCAATGCCCTCAACGCCCCCTCACGCCGCGCCGCCCAGCGCCTGGGCTTCTCCTACGAAGGCTGTTTCCGCCAGGCCCGCGTCGACCGCGGCCGCAACCGCGACACCACCTGGTACTCGGTGATCGACAGCGAATGGCCCGCGCTGAAAGCCGTGTTCGAACAATGGCTCGGGCCGGAGAACTTTGATGCGGATGGCCGGCAGCGGGTTGCGCTGTCGGTGCTTACCAATGGGTTGCTGACTGCGATGCGCTAGGTTGACTCGCGCGAGCGCTACACGATCTTTCCGCCTGCGCGTTCGACCAACTCAGCTGAGTACTTACTGAGCCGACGCGCACCCCAGCGTTGCGGCGGGGGATTGATCTTTGTCCGCGTTGCCTGCCGCTACGCAGGATCGGACTGCGTAGCGGGCGGAGCGAGACGCTACTCATCAACGCGGGTTGTTGGGACTCAACTCATGATCCCAAACGTTACCGAACGCATCGATGCCCGTCACGGAAGCCCATACCCATATCGGCGGGCTCAGATGCTTGAGGTCCATCGTTTGAGAGACTGGAAGCGCAACACCAGGATCCACGTTATAGAGATTGCGATGCTCGGATGTCTCATGACTCTGGACAACCGGATTCGTGTCTCTTTCATTGACCCAGAGGTTCAACTGACTGATCCGATAGCCGGGCGTCGTCGGCGCAGTCCAGTTCAACGTTACCTTCTTGCCTACCGCGAACGGCCCTGTTGAGTCGTTGTAGATATTGGCAATCGAGAACTCGTGCGCATCATCAACTTGCAACTGTGGGAATAGTTCCGCGCGGCGTGCATACGCCTCATCTTCCAACACTGGCTTCGCTCTCAGCTTTGCGGTCTGCGTGGCGATGAGTTGATTGCTTGCGTCGTAGAGCTTGAACATGTACTCAGAGCCCCGATCAACCTCTGCCCAATTCATGCGGCACTCGGGGATGCTGGGCATGTCTACACAGCGGTCGGTGTTGAACGCATTCCACGCGCCCGCAGCGTCGTTCATGAACACCCAATTGGAACGAGGCATTTCGGCTGGCGGCCTGATCAGGGTGAGACCAACATTGGGTAACCCAGGCCCCGTAACCGTTATCTTCTGGATCGCAGCATTAGTTCGATTGAGCGGCACCCAGAGAATCAAATAGCTGGACACCCGGGCGTCGGGTTGAGCGAAGTATTGGGTGTACCGGCCGTGCAGGAATCTCTGGATGTCCGTCTCCACTCCCTCGTACCACCCAAACGTCACAGTGCCATCGATCGCAGGGCCAATCCAGAGATCGATATCCGCGCCGTTCCCGTTTTTCACTGTGCGCATGTAGTTTTCACCGACCTTCTTCGCGCCGGACAGCGCCATGAAATCAGCAAGCGTGAGCGGTTTCTCTTTCAACCGCGAACTCAGGTAGACCCCGACGCGGGCGGCCAACCCATTGCCAACGAGCATCCACTTTCCGCCAGTACGCTGAACGACCAGACGTTCGCCGCCCGGCTGGAAGCCAGTGCGGAAGAGGCTGCGATATGAGATCTCCATGGTGTCAGCATCGATCACGCGCTCGACACGCAAGGCATCAAAACGAACCCCCTGATAGCTGAACGCCCCCCAGTTGAGATCACCAACCGCGCGCAATTCAGACTCAATGAACTCATCCCGGTTCAGTCCGTCATGGTAGAAGTTGGGAGCCAGATAGGGTTCGATCGCACTGGAAGCAGGGATTCCGTCGGTAAACTGCGCCGCCAACGCGTTGAGCATGGCCTGTATACCCGCAAGATCCGATACGAGTGCATCCATCGAAGCGGCTGGCACAGCCGCCAGTTTCGTCGCGTCAGAGCTGCCCGGTTCCACAGAAATCGTGCTTGCGCCGTTGACGAGAGCCACCAGATAGCCAGTCCCCGAAGGCGTCACCTTGAGCCCATCGAGTGCTTTGTCTAATCCCGTATGATCGGGTTTGAACTCGGTCGTACGCAGGTCAACGGTGTCAATGCCTACACTCTTGAAAACCGCCTCCAAGCGTGCCTCGAGTGCCGTTTCCGCGGCCGCGACGGTCGCAGCACTGATCTTGGAAAGATCCATGGCGCCCGCTTCAAGTAGCGATTCTGGGCGCCCCCCCAAGATCGTCGCTGCCATCATCTCCGTGAGCGGCGTGACATTGACCGCGTTCTTGCCAATGTCATCAGCGGTGGCGATCGAGTGCAGGAAGATGGTTTCACCGCCGACCGTTCCAAACACTTGAATCAGGAACGGTGCTGTCATTCCGGCAACGTCGAGCTTGTAAACCCCGTTGGCATCTGCAATCGCTTTTGACTTGGCGCCCTTGGCATCAAGTATCGTCACCTCGGCCGACTGAATCATCGCGCCCGAAGCGACGGTGCCCGTAAGGGTGCCGGGTGAGCAGTTCGAGCAAACCTGCACCGGCGGTGGCGTCGGAGCCACACTGTCAGAGTCCGACCCGCCGCCACAGGCAGCGAGTGCCATGGAAATTGATGACGCCAATAGCGTCCGCGCGAATGTCTTTTTCATGAGTTGCTCCCCTATTCAAACGATTGTTTGTCATAGGGCGCCCTGCTTCGTTCTAGGCCACCACCTCCCTCAAGACGGCAAAAGAGCAAACCATTCGAGACTTTTGTCACACAGCAATTCACTGCTCGCTGGCGACTCCCGCGTCGATTTGATCTTCCCCATAAACCCGCGAAAAACGCAGTGCAGGACATCGTCAACTGCCAGAGACGACGATGCCAACTCAATTCCCGGCAGAAGCTCCAGATCCAGCATTTTCAGTAATGCCAGAAGCGCTGCGAATCCATTCAAAGCAGATAGGGATGTCTGATCAAGTTGGGCCGCACTGGCCATTGCCCTCACCGACAATCCGCCCGTTTTCGATGGGCGCAGCCCTTTAGCCCTGTAGTGCGGGTCACTAACAGGGTGATGCAAAACCCCGTGAACGATTCGGGGATGCAGTTGTCGTAGGGATAAGCGTACCACCCCAGGCAGAGCAACGATGCGCGGCGAAGTCGATCCCCAATCCTCGATGTTCCATTACTTCTCGGTCGAGTCG
>NZ_JAPFHA010000020.1 GCF_026586805.1 Niveibacterium sp. 24ML
GCTCGCCGAACGCTTCGCCGCTTTCGTCGCTTTGTCCGCGTCCGTTATTTGGCTGGCTTGATTGTCAACAGACCCTAAGCCCCCTCTTGCACCACCCGCCCGGATCGGGGCGCAACGCCCCGATCGCAAGAACCGCAATTTCTGCACGCCCCGATTTTCGCTACCCCTTCTTCCCCCGCGACACTCCGCCGGGAGCAAAGCTTTTGAGCCGCAGCCCAGTGCCGGAAACCTGTTTCGCCGCAATATCAATCAACAGCAATCCTGGTCAAGACTCGAGCCGATCGGAGGCAGAGTATTTGCCCCAACGCGCACCCTGATGCACGGTCTCGAAGGAACCGAGAGGCGCCTCAAGCAAGCTCCCCCGAGCACTTGAAGCAGGCAAGCAGCAGTTGGCTAAACGCCAAGGCTCGGACAAGCCAGCCTCAACACTCCCCCCTTCGGCGCCAGCTTGAACCGACATCCGGGCTTGTGCGGCGTACCGGAGACGTTACGCAAACTTTTCATTACGCGCAGCCGTTGGACCGGACGACCTCAGGGTCGCTCCGGTCAATTTTTTGTCGTTACAAAATTACATTGTCATTTTCCGCCGCAGCACTACAAAGTGACTGCAGGCTCGCGTAGGATTCGAGGGTTTTCGTCTCAAAGCAGACATAGGACCCACCGAATTGACCCGCTACAAGATCCAAGGACTCCAGAAACTGGCACCGGCAGCTGGCACCGGCTTGCTATGGATCTGCGCAATCGCACTTTGGGCATGGTTTGCTGCGGGTTGGTACTGGCGGCTTTCGGCGCCCTCACCTGCGGCAGCGCCAAACCAGGTCGCCACTGACCCAAGCGTGGCCGCACGCGAAATCGCGACGCGCCACCTTTTCGGTGAAATCGTTGTCCAGACGCAGGAAGTCGTTGCAAGTCGTTTCAATCTGATCGGCGTCGCAGCGCATTCGGCCAAGAGCCCTGGCTGGGCAATCATCGGTGAGAACGACAAACCCGCGCAGGGCTTCGTACAGGGTGACGAAATCGCCACTGGCGTAAAACTGGTGGCGGTACTTCCCGATGCGGTCGAGATTGAACGCGGCGGCAGCCGCGAACGAATTCCCCTGTCGTCCGCCGGACGCCAGACGGGTGGAACGCCTCCGGTCGGCGGTCCGCCGCAGCAATCCTATACAGGCAATCCGGCCGGCGGCCCCCCCGGCGGATTCATCCCGCAACGGGGAGGCCCCGGTATGCCAGGCGAATCCACGCAGCCCGCGCCAAATGGCGCACAAGAAAACCAACCGACACAATGACCCCTGCAATCACTCTCCGGCGTGCGCTGGCTGGCTGGCTTCTGGCCACGTCTGTTTTCTCCATGCATCAACCTGTGTTTGCACAAGACGGCGAAACAGTCGCTCTCAACTTCGTCAATGCCGACATCGACGCGGTGATCCGCGCCGTCAGCAAGATTACCGGCAAGAATTTCCTGGTCGATCCGCGCGTCAAGGGCACGCTGAACATCACCACCCAGCAGCCGGTTCCCAAAGAGCTGACGTACCAGATCCTGTTGTCTGCGCTGCGCATGCAGGGCTACACCGCAGTCGAATCCAAAGGCGTCGTGAAGATCCTTCCGGAAGTCGACGCGAAGCTGCATGCGGTCCCCTCCGGGCGCCAGCTCAACGCCACCGGCGATCGCATCGTCACCCAGGTATTCCAGATCCGTCATGAGTCGGCCGCTCAGCTGATTCCGGTCGTGCGGCCACTCGTCTCGCCCAACAACACGGTGACCGCCTACCCTGGCAACAACACCTTGATCGTGACCGACTATGCCGAGAACATCGCCCGCGTCGGGCAGGTTCTTGCGTCGATCGATGTGCCACAAGGCGACATTCGCGTGATTCCGGTCAAGCATGCCTCGGCCCTCGACATGGCCACCACGATCAATCGTCTGGTGGGTGACGTGGCGGGCGCTGGTGCTGGCCAGGACGCAAGCCAGCGAATCACCGTGCAAGCAGACAGCCGGACGAACAGCTTGCTCGTCCGGAGCGACAACCCGTCAAAACTCGCCACGGTACGCCAGCTGGTCAACACGCTCGATCAGCCCGGCGCAGCCGGCAATATCCGGGTGGTGTTCCTGAAGAATGCCGAAGCGGTGAAGATCGCACAAACGCTGCGTGCGATCATGTCGGGCGACACTTCAGGCGGAAACGCCGCTGCGGCGACAGCCCCCCAAGGCGGCAACGCACCCGGCACACAACAGACCTCGGCAACCGGCACCACCGCCAGCGGCGGCGGCATGATCCAGGCCGACCCGACCACCAACACCCTGATCATCACGGCGCCCGAGCCGGTCTACAACAATCTGCGCAAGGTGATCGACCAGCTCGACCGGCGCCGCGCGCAGGTCTACGTTGAAGCGCTGATTGCCGAGATGAGCTCCGACAACGGCGCGGAATTCGGCGTGCAGTGGTTCGCGGGTGAAAAGCCCAGCGCCGACGGCCGATTCGTTGGCGGCGGCACCAATTTCACCGGGGCGACCCCCTCACTGCTCGGGGCCTCGACCAAGACCGAAAGCCTGCTCGGCGCGGGCCTCAACGTGCTGGTCGGTTCGGGCACCGTCAACATTCCCGGCATCGGTGAAATCCTGAACCTGCAGGTGCTGGCGCGCTTCCTTGAGACCCAGAACAAGGCCAACATCCTGTCGACGCCGACACTGCTGACGCTCGACAACGAAGAGGCGAAGATCGTCGTCGCCGAGAACCTGCCCTTCCTCACCGGGCAGTACAGCAACACAGGGGGCGGCTCCACGCCGACGAACCCGTTCCAGACGATCGAACGCAAGGACGTCGGCCTGACGCTCAAGATCAAGCCGCAGATCTCGGAAGGCGGGGCAATTCGCCTGCTGATCTCGGAAGAGAACTCGACGGTCAAGAGCAACACCGCTGCGGGGCCGACGACGAAGAAGCGCTCGATCGACACCAACGTGATTGTGGATGACGGCGCGATCGTGGCGCTGGGTGGCCTGATCCAGGACGAATCGCAGGACGGTGCCGACAAGGTACCCTTCCTCGGCAACATTCCGGTCGTTGGCAGCCTGTTCCGCTACGACACCCGCTCGCGGAAGAAAACCAATCTCGTCGTCTTCCTGCGCCCGAAGATCGTTCGCAGCGACAGCGATACTCGTGCGTTCACTAACGAGCGCTACGAAGAGATCCTGGGCCTGCAACGGCAACCGGGTACGACCCGCAACTATCTGATGCCCGATCACGGCCCGGAACCGCAGTTGCCGCCGATGAACGCCCAAGCCGTCAAATCGGTTACGGGCACGCCGCCGGCAGACCAGCAACCCGCAGGGACCGACGCCAAGCCATGAGTACGCTCCCCAGCCGGCTCCCCTACGCCTTCGCGCGGGCGCACGGCGTGCTGCTTGGCGAAGTGGCCGATGAGTTCGCGGAAGTGGTTGCGCGTGAAGACGCCAACCCGGCGGCCCTGGCCGAAGTGCGCCGCCTTGCGGCGCGCCCGCTCAGGATCAACTCGATCGGGCGCAGCGCGTTCGAAGCTCGCCTGTCTGAAACCTACAGTCAGGGCGAAAGCAACGCGGCCGAAGTCGCTGCCGACGTCGGTCAGGACATCGACGTTTCGCAGCTCATGCAAGAGCTCCCGCCGGTGGAAGACCTGCTCGAGGCGGAAGACGACGCGCCGATCATCCGCATGATCAATGCGCTGCTGACCCAGGCGGTACGTGAGCGCGCGTCAGACATCCATATCGAGCCCTACGAAACCTACTCGGTAGTGCGTTTGCGGCGCGATGGCGTGCTGGTCGAGATCGCACGCCCGCATCGCGCCCTGCATGCGGCGATGTCCTCGCGCATCAAGATCATGGCCAATCTGGATATCGCCGAAAAGCGGCTGCCGCAAGACGGCCGCATCGGCGTTCGGCTCGCCGGCCGCCAGATCGATGTGCGGGTCTCAACCCTGCCCACCTCGCACGGTGAGCGGATCGTGCTGCGCCTGCTCGACAAGGACGCCACCCAGTTCGGCCTCAACGCGCTTGGCATGGCCGATGGCACCCGCAAGGCCTTCAACAGCATCCTGTCGCAGCCGCACGGGATCCTGCTGGTAACCGGCCCGACCGGTTCGGGCAAAACCACCACGCTCTACGCCGCACTGCGCACGCTTGATGGCCGCACGCTCAACATCGTCACGGTCGAAGACCCGGTTGAATACGACCTTGCCGGGGTCGGTCAGATCCAGGTCAATGCCCGCATCGACCTCACCTTCGCGCGTGCCCTGCGTTCGATCCTGCGGCAAGACCCGGACGTCATCATGATCGGCGAAATCCGCGACCTCGAAACCGCGCAGATCGCAGTTCAAGCCTCGCTCACCGGCCACATGGTGCTGGCCACGCTGCACACCAACGACGCACCATCCGCAGTGACCCGCCTGATCGACATGGGTGTCGAGCCCTTCCTGCTTGCCTCCACGCTGCGCGGCGTGCTGGCGCAGCGCCTGGTCCGCAAGCTCTGCCCGAAATGCCGCGAGTCCCGCCCCGCCGATGAAGCGGATCGGCTCACCGTCGGCGAAGGTTGCCCTCCGGTGTTATGGCATGCGAAGGGATGCAGCGCGTGCGGCAACACCGGCTATGCCGGGCGTACCGGGGTGTATGAGATGCTGACGGTGGACGATGCGGTGCAAAGGCTCATCCATGATCGCGTGTCGGAGAACGAACTTCGTAGCGCCGCACGCCACAACGGCCTGAACACGCTTCGCGAAGACGGCCTGCGCTTGCTGGCCGAAGGCACCACGTCGGCGGAAGAGTTGCTCCGCGTGACGCGCGACTGAGGCCCACTCGATGGCAGCCTTCCAGTACCGCGCGGTCGACGCGGACGGCCGCAACATCAACGGCATCATCGAGGCGGACAGCGCGCGTTCAGCGCGCACCCAGCTGCGCGAGCGCGGCCTCTTCCCGCTTGAAGTGGCCGCCAGCGGCAGCAAGAAAAGCGGGCTCGGTTCAACCCGCAAGCTGCGCGAGTCAGAGCTCGTGCTGCTGACACGCCAGTGGGCCGCATTGCTCACTTCGGGTCTGACGGTGGAACAAGCACTATCAGCCTTGGGCGAACAGGCGGAACGTGAGAACACACGGCAGGTACTCGCCGGCGTGCGCAGCGAAATCCTCGGTGGTTACTCATTGCGCGCAGCGCTCGATCGCCACGCGACTTCCTTCCCGACGATCTACCGCGCGTCAGTCGCCGCGGGTGAAAAATCTGGCGAACTGGCCAAGGTGATGAACCAGTTGGCCGAGTACCTCGAACGGCGCGACGACCTGCGTCGCAAGACGCTGCAAGCTCTGATCTACCCGGCCATCGTCGCCGCCGTCGCGCTGATGGTGGTGATCGGCCTGCTCACCTATGTCGTACCGCAAGTGGTCGGGGTGTTTGCCAGCGGCAAGCAGCAACTGCCCTTGCTCACCCGCAGCCTCATCGTGGTGTCCGACTTCCTGCGTGGCTGGGGCTGGTTGCTCGCGCTCGCAATCGCCGGTGGCATTTTCGCTTTGCGGCAATCCTTGCGTGAAGACGCTGTGCGCCGCAAGTGGGACACTTGGCTGCTGGGCCTGCCCTTGATCGGGCGCCATCTTCGAACGCTCGACACCACACGTTTTGCCAGCACCCTGGCGATCCTCGTCGGCAGTGGCGTGCCGCTGTTGGCTGCGCTGGACGCGGGCCGCCAGGTGGTCGTGCGCCTGCCCTTGCGCGAAGCAATCTCGCAAGCAGCCGACCGGGTACGCGAGGGCATGAGCCTGTCGCGCGCGCTCGGTGCCACACGGCGCTTTCCGCCCTTGCTGACGCACATGATTGCCAGCGGCGAAGCAACCGGCCAGCTCGACTCCATGCTTGAACGCGCCGCCCACCTGCAACAGGGCGAACTGGAAACCCGCACGGCGGTGCTGACCAGCCTGCTTGAGCCTCTGCTGCTGCTGATGATGGGCGGAATGGTGCTGATCATCGTGCTCGCTGTGATGCAACCCATCATCGAGATCAACACACTGCTCAAGTAGGCCCTTGCCAGGTATCGCGCCCGCCACCGCGCTTGAATCGCCAATCACTTTCATACTCACGAGGACGCTCATGCCCCTTACTGCAAAACCCCGCGCCTCCGGCTTCACCTTGATCGAGGTGATGGTTGTCATCGTCATTCTCGGCGTGCTGGCCGCGCTGATCGTACCCAAAGTCATGGGACGCCCGGACGAAGCGCGCGCCGTTGCGGCGCGACAGGACATCGCCGCCATTTCGCAGGCACTCAAGCTCTACAAACTCGACAACCGCCGCTACCCGACGACCGAACAAGGCCTGCAGGCGCTGGTCGAAAAACCGAGCGTCGCGCCGGTGCCGGACAACTGGAAGAGCTACCTCGACAAGCTGCCCAAAGACCCCTGGAACAGCCCGTACCAGTACCTTTCGCCCGGCGTGCACGGCGAGTACGACGTGTTCAGCTTCGGCGCCGACACGCAAGCTGGCGGCGAAGGCGCGGATGCCGATATCGGCAACTGGGCACTCTGACCCATCTTGAAAAACCCAGGCACCTCCCTCACCCGCGCTCGCCGCGCTCGGGGCTTCACCTTGATCGAGGTGATGGTGGTGCTCGTCGTGCTCGCAATCACCGCTTCGGCGGTGACGTTTAGCATTGAAGGCATGTCTCGGCGCGACAACGAACGGGAAGTCGACCGCCTCCGGCTGGTGCTGGAAGCCGCCGGCGAGCGCGCTGCCGTCAGCGGCACGCCGATTGCCGCCGAATTCCTGCCCGGGCGATACCGCTTCAGCACGCTCGACACAGAAGGCAAATGGCGCCCGGTGAGCGAGGGCAATTCTCTCGCCGAGCGCAGCCTGCCCGAGGGCTTCTTGTGGGTGAGCATCAAGCTGCGCGGCAAGCCCGCCACCTCCGAGCCACCACTCGTTTTCGGCGCCGAAATGCCGGATTTCGAACTGCGCCTGCGCACGCCCGAAGGTGAGCGGCTGTACCGCTCGCGCCCCGGCGGCGAAGTGGTGCTCGAACGCATCCTCGCGACGGACCAAGCCTCATGACGCGCAGCCGGGGGTTCACGCTGCTTGAGGTGCTGGTCGCGCTGGCGATTCTGGCCGTCGTGCTGTCGGCCGGATTCCGCGCGGTGGGCCTGGCAACCGGCAGCGCCAACGATCTGCGCGAACGCCTCATCGCCGACTGGGTGGCGCAGGATCGCCTCGCCGAACACCGTGCCATGGGGCGCTTTCTCGAACCCGGCGTCAATGAAGGCAGTGTGACGCAGGCCGGGCGAGAGTTCCGCTGGCGCGAAGAAGTGAAGGCTACCCCGAACGCACTGTTCCGCCGCATCGACATCAAGGTGTCGCTGGCGGGCGAAGGCGATCATGCGCTCTCGCAACTGAGCGGCTTTCTGGTAAGGCCCTTGCGATGAGGCCGCAGCGCGCAAAGCGTGAGCAGGGCCTCACGCTGATCGAAGTGATGGTCGCAATCGCGATCTTTGCGGTGCTGGGCGTGCTTTCGTACCGAGCCGTCAGCGCGATGATCGCGACGCGGGATCGGATGGAATCCGAGTACGCGCGCTGGCGCCAGCTCGCGCGCGTGATGCAACTGATCGAGAACGATCTGACGCAACTGGCGCCGCGGCCACAGCGCGCAGCCGGGCAGTCGCAAGGGGCGCTCACGCTGGTGCGCGGCGGCACCATGGAGCAATTGCAACTGGTCCGCCACGACGGCAGCAATGGCGGCGTCGAACAACGGACCTGGCATGTCGAAGACGGCACCTTGCTGCTGACACGCCAACGCGCCGATGGCAGCAACGGCGCCGGCAGCAGCGATGCCATGCTCGATGGCGTGAAAACACTCACCTGGCGCTTCCTGAGCGCCGACGGCAAGGAATTCGACAACTGGCCGCAAGGGCCGAACCAGGCTGGCCAGTTGCCGGCCGCGGTGCGCATGCAACTGGAGCTCAATGATGCCGGCAAACTGTCGCGTCTCTTTGCCCTCCACTAAGCGGCCACAGCGCGGCGTCGCCGTGATCATGGCCATGCTCACCGTAGCTCTGGTGGCAGCCATCGCGGCCTCGGTGGTGGCGTCATTCGGCTTTGCGGTTGAAAGCCTTTCCGGCCGACACGATCTGGCCCAGGCCCGCTGGCTTGCGCGGGGTGCCGTGGATTGGGCGCGCAACGTGCTCGCCGACGACGCACGCACCACGAGCGATGTCGATCACCTTGGCGAAACCTGGGCGGTCAAGGTGCCCCCCACGCCGGTGGACGAAGGCGAGGTCAGCGGCGATATCGAAGACCTCTCCGGCCGCTTCAACCTCAACAACCTTGCGTGGAACGGCGCCGCGGACGAAGACGCAATCAAGCAGTTCGCCAAGCTGCTGGAGCTCAGCGGCGAAACCCCGCAGGATGCAAAAGCCAAGTCCATCATCCTCGCGCGCTGGCTTGACGTGGATCTGGAAGACGCCAGCGCCTACCCGCCCGGCGCCGACGGCGCGCCGGCCCCACAGCCGCTCAATCAGGCACTGGTGAGCGTTGATGAGCTCGCCGGCGTGCCGGGCTTCAATGCCGCAATGCTTGAGCGCCTGCGTCCCTTTGTCACCGCCCTGCCCACCCAGCAAGGGCGCACACTCATCAACGTGAATACCGCCAGCGCCGAAGTGCTGTCCGCCACCATCGATAACGTCAGCCTCGACCGCGCGCGGGCGATGGTGTCCAGCCGCAGCACGGCCTGGTTCAAGAACATCGAAGACTTCAACGCACGGCAGAACCTCACCCTTGACCCATCGCGTTTCGCCTGCAAGAGCATCTACTTTCTGGCCGCTGGCCGCGCGCATTTCGGCGGCGCAACAACGCGCATGCAAGTCTTGCTGGCGCGTGGCGCAAACCCAAACAATGGCAATTGGCCGGAAATCATCTGGCAGAAAATCCTATGACCCTGCTTCGCCTCTACCTGACCGAGCACTGGCCGCAAGACCCGGTTTGTGACTGGGAACTCACCGGCCCCGACGGCCGCACCGCCTCGGTCGGCGCTTCCGAACCCCGCCATTGGCCTGCTGCCGAGCAAACCGAGTTCATCCTCGCCGGCACACAGGCCGTCTGGCTGACCGCGCGCTTGCCCAAGGCATCCAAGCGCGAGCAAGACAAGCTGATCCGCTTCGCGCTTGAAGACCAACTGGTGCAAGAGCCGGACAGCCAGCACTACACGATTACCGACCGCGACGGCGATTCGGCCCGCGTGCTGGTCACCGCGCGCGAACGCCTGCGGCAGATCGTGGCGCAACTGGAGGCCCTTGGCCGCGCCCCCGCTCGCGCCTTCGCCGAGGTGCAAATCACGCCTGAAGCCCCGGAGGGCGAGTGGGCGTTGTATTGCAGCCAGCACCAGGCAATCGTTTCCGGCGTAGCGCCGACGCCCTTCGCCTTCGACCTTGACGAAGGCGCCGCGCCCGCCTTGTTGCAAACCGCCGCCAGCCAGGCCCGCCAAGAGAATCGTCTGCCCGCGCGCTGCGTCGTCCACCGTGCGGCGAGCGCTCATTCCATCGATCCGCAAAGCTGGGAAGCATCGCTGTCGATTCCGGTCGAGGAAGGGCCCGCCTACAAATGGTCGGCGGTCGCCAGCGGCATCAATTTGTTGCACGGCGAATTCATGCCGGACAAGGCCCGCGCCGCATGGTTGAGGCGCGCACGCCCGGTGCTCTGGGTGGTTGGCGCAGCAATCTGTGTCGAACTGCTGCTATCGACCGGGCAAGTGATGTGGCAACGGGCGCAGCTCAAAGACGCTCGCGACCGCATGCAGACCGTCTTCAAAACCGCATTCCCCAACCAGCCCATCGTCGACCCGGCGGCGCAGATGCGCAGCCAGCTCAACGGGCTCAAGCGCGCACATGGCCAACTCGGTGACGACGACGTGATCGCCCTCCTCGCCCAGGTCGGCGAGGCGCTCGGCGGCGACGCGCGCGACGCACTCGACGGCCTCAAATATGAAGGCGGCCGTCTTGAGCTCACGCTGTCAGCGCGTGCCGCCGGCTCCATCTCATCCATTAGCCAGCGCCTGACGGCGCGCGGCTTGCTCGTTGCGCAGCAAGGTGACAACCGGCTCGCCGTGCGCAAGGAGGTCAGCCAATGAACGCCCTCAAAACCCAACTCCTGGCCGCGCGTACCTGGTGGGGCGGGCTCGCCCCGCGCGAGCGGATCATGGTGGCCGCGATGGCCGCCATCCTCGGGGTCGCCTTGCTGTGGTCGTTGAGCGACTGGATCAAGCTCGAACGCAAACGGCTAGCCAAAGCACTGCCCACCGCACAGGCGCGCCTGGCAGCCATGCGGGACGACGCAGCCGAAGTTCAACGCCTGCAGCGTGCGCAAGCACGCCCCTCGGCCCCGGCCGCCAGCCTTGCCGATCCGTTGCAAACCAGCGCGCGTTCGCGCGGCCTCACGCTTGAAGTACGCGTCGACGGCGGCGGGCTGCGTGCCACCGGAGGCGGCAGCTTCGATGCATTCGTCGAATGGCTGGCCGAAGTGCAACGCGACCATGGCATGCGGGTGACCCGCCTGACCACCAGCCGCGCAGCCAACGGCAGCAGCATTGACGTCGAACTTCAGCCCGCGAGCGCCCAGTGATCCGTCACAGCCTGTTGTTCCTGATGCTGCTGGCTTGCGCGCTGGTGATGCGCGCGCCTTCCTGGCTGATGGACTCGGCTATCAATCGCGTCACCGCCGGCGAAATCCGCCTCGCGCTGATTGAAGGCACGCTCTGGAATGGCCGCGGCACGCTGACCGTGATCGACCCGGTGAGCCTGCGCGCCCAGCCTTGGGTCACGCTCCAGTGGCGCTGGCAACCGGGGCAGCTGCTCAAGGGCGACGCCGCCTGGCAATTGCTCGCAGACGACAAGCCTGCAGGCGAGATTGCCGCAGGGGTTCGCGGCTGGCGAGCCGATGGCCTGGCTTTTCCGGCGCCCGCGCGCTTCGCGATGGAGCGGATTCCGCATGCCTTTGGCCGCCTGGGTTGGCGCGGTGACGTAGTGATCGAGACCACGCAGTGGCGCTGCAACTGGCGCAATCGGTGCGATGGCCGCGCCGGTCTGCGCTGGTCAGGCGCCGCGGTGGATGTGCTGCGCGGGAGGCCGCTGGGCGACTACCAGATCGACCTTCGCGGCGAAGGCGAGCGCCTTGCCTTGAGCTGGACTACCCTGCGCGGCGAAACCCGTATTGAAGCCCAGGGGCAGATCTCTCCCGGCAGTTGGCAGTTCAGCGGCGCTGTGCGCGGCGATCCGGCCTTCCTGCAACGCTTGCCGGCGGTCGCAGGCAAGTGGGTCACGCCGTCTGGCACGCCGGGTGAGTATCGCTTCAGCCTCCAGGGCTGAATCCGGGTTCAGCGCGGTGCGGGCAAACCGCTGATCCGCATGCCGGGCTTGATGCCGCGCCGCTTGAACCAGCCACGGTTCATTTCCAGGGCATAGCGCGCCGGCCTGGCGGAACAGTGGCTGTCTTCGGTTTCCGGCTCCATGTCTTCGATGTTCAGGATCACCCCCGCCTCATCGAGAAAAGCCACCGACAGCGGCAGCTGGGTATTCTTCATCCACATGCAGTGGCTTCCGGGGCGCTCATAGACGAAAACCATCCCGCGCGTCTCTTCCATGGCGCTTCGCCGCATCAAGCCGGTCATCCGCGCTTCATCCGTCGCCGCCACTTCGGCATCGATACGATGCATTCCGGCGTTCAGCTCGATGCGTGGCAGCGGGGCTGCAGCCCCTACCGCACCCGCCATCATCAGCGCTGCACCCAAAGCCAGGGAAAACCTATTCCACACAGAACTCTCCTGATCCAGCGCCATCCGGTTGGCGCGGACGCATGTTAGCAGTCAAGGGCGCAGGCCCCGCGCGGGCGCCGGCGCTTGGTGCGCTCGCCATTGGCCGGGCGACAGATCACCCAGTTGCCAGGGGCCGATCGCCACGCGCAGCAGGCGCAAGGTCGGAAAGCCCACCTTGGCTGTCATGCGGCGCACCTGGCGGTTCTTCCCCTCGGTCAGCTGGATCTCCAGCCATGCAGTCGGGATCGCCTTGCGAAAGCGGACAGGCGGATCACGCGGCCAAAGCCAGTCGGGTTCCTCGATCCGCCGCACCTGGCAGGGGCGCGTCCGAAAGTCGCCGAGGTCGAGCCCCCCCCTCCAGCTTTGCCAGCGCAACGGCATCCGGCTCCCGCTCGACTTGCACGAGGTAGGTCTTGGTTTCTTTGTGGCGCGGGTCGGCCAGTCGATGCTGCAAGGCGCCATCGTCGGTGAGCAGCAGCAGCCCCTCACTGTCGGCATCCAGTCGCCCCGCCGCGTAAACACCCGGCGGCAGCTTGCATTCGGCCAGCGTGCGCTGACCCACCTCGCCAGTGAACTGGCTCAGCAGGCCAAAAGGTTTATTGAGCAGGATGACGCGAGGCATGGGACTCCAGAAACCACAAAGCCCGCCATGAAGGGCGGGCTTTACGGTATCGCCGGATCGCGGCGAACTCAGGTCAGGCGCGCTGAATGTTCGAAGCCTGCTTGCCTTTTGGGCCTTGCTGCGGCTCGTACGTAACTTTCTCACCCTCTTTGAGCGATTTGAAACCGTTCATGTTGATGGCGGAGAAATGCGCGAAAAGGTCGTCGCTGCCGTCGTCCGGCGTAATGAATCCGAAACCTTTGGCGTCGTTGAACCACTTGACGGTGCCAGTTGCCATATTGCTTCCTCTAGTCCTTCGGTGTAGTGCGGTTAGTGCTCCCGAGATCGGGCGGTCCGGCACACGCAAGGCGATGTTGCTCTGCGGCAGGCCATCGCCAGCGGCGGCTGCAAACCTTCGCGGGCATTGGCCTTTACGCCTGCTGCGTATGCTCAGGGCGCCTTTTACGCCTTGCAGGAAGTCGCCGTCAACGGCTTTTTGGGGACACTGCGGGCAAAGGTCTCAGACCCCAATCAGACGGTTTGCGAATTAGCTCCGCATCCCCTTGAGAGATCACCAATTTAGCACTGAATCGCCACCCTTTCGCAGGACCGGGCCGAGTGTGGAAATTCCACCAATAGCCCCCACTTTGTGGGTTGTTGAAGTATCAGTCGGAGTGTTTAGAATGGGGCGCATGGCAACGAAAAAGCAGCCCGAATTCGTTCTTGAGGCAGAACGGGCAAAAACCCGACCACCCAAGCTCTACATGGTGATTCTTCTAAACGATGATTTCACCCCGATGGACTTTGTGGTGATTGTTCTACAGAAGTTTTTTTCATTGGATCGCGAACAAGCAACTCGCGTGATGCTCCAAGTGCATAGGGAGGGTCGTGGCGTGTGCGGGGTATTCCCCAAGGACATCGCCGCGACCAAGGTAGAACAGGTGAGCGCATTCGCGCGGCAGCACCAGCACCCGCTGGCCTGCGTGATGGAGGAGAACTGAGATGATCGCCCAGGAACTTGAAGTCAGCCTGCACATGGCGTTCGTGGAAGCACGCCAGAAGCGCCACGAGTTCATCACGGTCGAGCATCTGCTGCTCGCCCTGCTCGACAATCCGTCGGCTGCCGAGGTGCTGCGTGCATGCGCCGCCAACATCGACGAGTTGCGTCGCGAACTCGTGCAGTTCATCGGCGAACATACGCCAACCGTGGGCGGTGAAGAGGATATCGACACGCAGCCCACGCTGGGTTTCCAGCGCGTGATCCAGCGCGCGATCCTGCATGTGCAATCTTCGGGCAAGAAGGAAGTAACCGGCGCGAACGTGTTGGTCGCAATCTTTGGCGAGAAGGAATCGCACGCCGTCTATTTCCTCAACCGCCAGGGCATCACACGCCTCGACGTGGTGAACTTCATCTCGCACGGCATCACCAAGTCGCCGCAGCCCGCGCAGAAGCCGGCAGCCGAGAAGCCCGATGCCGAGCAGAACGAGTCGGAACAGGAAACCACGCAGGCGAACGGCGCCCTTGAGAACTTCACTCAGAACCTGAATCAGGCCGCACTGGTGGGCAAGATTGATCCGCTCATTGGCCGTGACAAGGAACTTGAGCGGGTGATCCAGACGCTCTGCCGCCGCCGCAAGAACAACCCGCTCCTTGTGGGTGAAGCCGGCGTGGGTAAGACGGCCATCGCCGAGGGCTTGGCGCGCCGCATCATCGAAGGCCGCGTCCCCGAGATCCTTGAGAATGCGCAGGTCTTTGCGCTCGACATGGGTTCATTGCTGGCGGGCACCAAGTACCGGGGCGATTTCGAGCAAAGGCTCAAGTCCGTTCTCAAGGCCTTGGTCGATACCGAGAACGCCATTCTGTTCATCGACGAAATCCACACCCTGATCGGTGCCGGCGCCGCTTCGGGCGGTACGCTGGATGCATCAAACCTGCTTAAGCCAGCACTCTCAAGCGGGCAGCTCAAGTGCATCGGCGCGACCACCTACAACGAGTATCGCCAGATCTTCGAAAAGGACCACGCCCTCTCGCGCCGCTTCCAGAAAGTCGACGTAAACGAGCCGTCGGTGCCGGAAACCATTGAAATCCTCAAGGGCCTCAAATCGCGCTTTGAACAGCATCACGGCGTGAAGTACTCGCATGCGGCCATCGCAAGTGCCGCAGAGCTTTCGGCGCGCTACATCAACGACCGTCATCTGCCTGACAAGGCCATTGATGTGATCGACGAAGCTGGCGCGGCGCAGCGCATCCTGCCGAAGTCGCGCCAGAAGAAGACCATCGGGAAGGGCGAAATCGAAGAGATCGTCGCCAAGATCGCGCGCATCCCGCCGCGCAGCGTGTCGTCCGACGACAAGACCGCCCTGCGCAATCTCGATCGCGACCTGAAAAACGTGGTGTTTGGCCAGAATGCCGCGATCGACGCTCTCGCCAAGGCGATCAAGATGTCTCGCTCCGGCTTGGGCAACCCGCAGAAGCCGATCGGCGGCTTCCTCTTCAGCGGCCCGACCGGCGTTGGCAAGACCGAAGTGGCGCGGCAACTGGCCTACACCATGGGGATAGAGTTGGTGCGCTTCGACATGTCGGAGTACATGGAGCGCCATGCAGTCAGCCGCCTGATCGGCGCGCCTCCGGGCTATGTCGGATTTGACCAGGGCGGCCTGCTGACCGAAGCAGTGAACAAGAAGCCGCACTGCGTGCTGTTGCTGGACGAGATCGAGAAGGCGCACCCCGACATCTACAACATCTTGCTGCAGGTGCTCGACCACGGCACCTTGACCGACAACAACGGTCGCCATGCAGACTTCCGCAACGTGATCATCATCATGACGACCAACGCGGGCCAGGAGGCCCTGCAAAAGTCGACGATGGGCTTCACGCAGACGCGCGAACTGGGCGATGAAATGGTCGAGATCAAGCGCCTCTTCACACCGGAGTTCCGCAACCGGCTTGATGCGATCATTTCCTTCAAGGCTCTGGATCGCGAGATCATCCTGCAGGTGGTGGACAAGTTCCTCATGCAGCTTGAAGGCCAACTCGCCGAGAAGAAGGTTGAGGCCAGCTTCACCGACGGCCTTCGCGAATGGCTCGCCAACAAGGGCTTCGATCCGCTGATGGGCGCGCGCCCGATGGCTCGCCTGATTCAGGACACGATTCGCGCGGCGCTCGCCGACGAACTGCTGTTCGGCAGGCTTGTCGACGGTGGCAAGGTGACCATCGACGTTTCCGCCGACGGCAAGGTCGATCTCGCCTTTGAAGAAGAAAAGGAAGCGGCGCACGTCTAGCATCGCTCCGCACTTCACCCCAAGGCCGCCTGCGAGCGGCCTTTTTCTTGCCCGCAGAACTCGCGATATGCTTTCGCGTGCATTCACTCATTTCGGCGGGGGGACCAATGAGTTTTCAAACAACCGACCTTTGCGACGCCAACGAGGCATTGCTGGCGTCAGGCAAATTGCGCGTGCTGCAACCGATCTTTCGTCACTTCGGAGGCCTTACCCGCTTCGCCGGGCCAATCGTCACGCTGAAGCTCTTCGAGGACAACAGCCTTGTCCGCAAGGTGCTGGAAGCGCCCGGCCAAGGGCAGGTGCTGGTCGTGGATGGAGGCGGCTCGCTACGTTGCGCCCTCGTCGGCGATCAACTCGCTGAACTAGGGGTGCGAAACGGCTGGGCCGGTGTGCTTGTGTTTGGCTGCATTCGCGACTCAAAAGCGATCGGCGCTCTTGAACTGGGCGTACTCGCCCTCGCAACCCACCCGCTCAAGACCATCAAACGCAACGTCGGCGAGCAAGGGATCACCGTCAACTTCGCCGGAGCTCGGATCAGCGCCGGCGAATGGCTGTATGCGGACGAAGACGGCACACTCATTAGCGAGTCGCCGCTCACCTGATGTGATCGCTCGTACCCCCGCCGACGGCGCCTAAGGCGTCAGTCGGCGCGGCCACCAATTGCGCCCGTCGCACATTCGCGCGCCCTCCGCTCAGCGCGGAAAATATTCAAACGTCCGTTTCAATCGGCAGATCCTCGTTGCGCAATACGGCATCACTTACGTATGCCTATGTTTTTACTGCGAATATTTTTTCTTGTATCTTATATAAGACATATTGCGATGGACTTCGTTCCTATCTATACTGCATCGCATCGGGGGCAGTCAGACAGCTTTTGCGAACGGACTGCAATAGGTAGAAGGCGTTATTTCTGGGGGGAACACCATGAACCGCGACATGCAAATCGAGCTTCTGAAAAAGGACTGGGCTGAGAATCCGCGCTGGAAGAACATCAAGCGCGGCTACACGGCCGAAGATGTCGTCCGCTTGCGCGGCTCGGTTCAGATTGAACACACACTTGCCCGCCGCGGCGCAGAGAAGCTGTGGGCGTCAATCAACAGTGAGCCGTTCGTCAACGCGCTCGGCGCATTGACGGGCAACCAGGCCATGCAGCAGGTTAAAGCCGGCCTCAAGGCCATTTACCTGTCGGGCTGGCAAGTCGCGGGCGACGCAAACCTGGCGGGCGAAATGTACCCCGACCAGTCGCTCTACCCCGCCAACTCGGTACCGATGGTCGTCAAACGGATCAACAACACCTTTACGCGAGCCGACCAGATCCAATGGTCTGAGGGCAAGAACCAAGGCGACGAGGGCTACATCGACTTCTTCGCCCCGATCGTGGCAGACGCCGAAGCCGGGTTTGGCGGCGTGCTAAACGCGTTTGAACTGATGAAGGCGATGATTGAAGCAGGCGCGGCAGGCGTCCACTTCGAAGACCAGCTCGCATCGGTCAAGAAATGCGGCCATATGGGTGGCAAAGTACTGGTGCCGACTCGCGAAGCCATCGCAAAACTGGTCGCCGCACGGCTTGCGGCCGATGTGATGGGCGTGCCGACCGTGCTGGTCGCGCGCACCGATGCCGAAGCCGCCGACTTGGTCACCAGCGATGTCGATGACACCGACAAGCCGTTCTGCACCGGCGAGCGCACGGTCGAAGGCTTCTACCGCACGAAGCCGGGTCTGGAGCAGGCGATTTCCCGCGGTCTGGCCTACGCGCCGTATGCAGACCTGATCTGGTGCGAAACCGGCAAACCCGACCTTGCTTATGCAAAGGCCTTTGCCGAAGCCATCCACGCAAAGTTCCCCGGCAAGATGCTGGCTTACAACTGTTCGCCGTCATTCAACTGGAAGAAGAACCTCGACGACGCCACCATTGCCAAGTTCCAGAAGGAGCTCGGCGCCATGGGCTACAAGTTCCAGTTCATCACCCTGGCCGGCTTCCACAGCTTGAACTACTCGATGTTCAACCTCGCCTACGGCTACGCCCGCGAGCAAATGAAGGCTTTCGTGGAACTCCAAGAGAACGAGTTCGCGGCTGCCGAGCGCGGCTTCACCGCGGTCAAGCATCAGCGCGAAGTCGGCACTGGCTACTTCGACGCCGTTACGACGACGATCGAGCGCGATGCCTCGACTGCTGCGTTGAAGGGTTCGACCGAGGACGAGCAGTTCTTCGACAAAAAGGACCATTGATCCCTGGGAGCCACCCGGTCACAGAAGCCAACTGTGTAGAAGGTCCAAGAAGCCACTTCCCGGGTTAATGACCCGGGGGCTAGCGCCGCATCGCGTGGGGGGACGCAGCGGCGCTCTTTTTTGCGCCAGCGCTTTTGGCGAGATTCGGCACCGCAAGCACGCCGGATCGCTCACGCCAAACGAAAAATGCCCCGCAATGCGGGGCATTTTCATCTCGGCACGCCTGCGCGTAACGCTCAGGCCATCACGGCATCACACCGAGAAGCTGGAGCCGCAACCACAGGTGCTCGATGCGTTCGGATTCTTGATGACGAACTGCGCGCCCTCAAGGCCTTCGGTGTAGTCAATCTCGGCGCCGGTCAGATACTGATAGCTCATCGGATCGATGAGCAGCGTTACGCCTTCCTTGGTCACCACGGTGTCGTCTTCGTTGGTGATCTCGTCGAACGTGAAGCCGTACTGGAAGCCCGAGCAGCCTCCACCACTCACGAACACCCGCAACTTCAAATCCGGGTTGCCCTCTTCGAGAATCAGCTCACGTACTTTGCTGACGGCGTTATCGGTGAAGACCAGGAAGTCTGGCATTTCGGTCACAGCGTTCATTGCAAACTCCTGATTCAGAAGGTTTTCATTATGGAATCCCGCGGCGCAGCGGTCAAATTGGTCGACAAGCGAGCGCGCATTCGGTTCCCGAGCCCCGACGCGCGCCACGCGTTGGCACAGCGTCAAGGCATCACTGGAATGTGGGTAAGGCCGGTCGTTTCTTCAAGCCCGAACATCAGATTCATGTTCTGCACAGCCTGCCCCGCGGCGCCCTTGACCAGATTGTCTTCTGCTACCAGCACGACGACCGTGTCGCCCCCCTGCGGCCGATGGACCGCAATCCGCACCGTGTTCGATGCGCGGACCGAGCGTGTGTCCGGCGTACTGCGGGCAGGCATGACGTCAACGAAAGGCTCGTTGGCAAAGCGCGCCTCGAAAAGCGCTTGCACATCAACATCACGGCTCACCCGGGCATAGAGCGTCGCAAGAATCCCGCGGATCTGGGGCAGCAGGTGCGGCACAAAAGTCATGCTCACCTTGCGACCCGCAGCACGCTCAAGCCCTTGGCAAATTTCGGGAAGGTGCCGGTGGCCCGCGACACCGTATGCCTTGAAGTTATCGCTAGCCTCGGCAAACAGGGAACCGACTTCCGCCTTGCGGCCGGCGCCTGAGACGCCGGAGGCCGCATTCGCAATCAAACCATCGAGATCGACGACGCCGGCCTCGACAAGCGGCAGAAAACCGAGCTGTACCGCGGTGGCATAGCAACCCGGGTTGGCCACGACTCGTGCCTTCGCAATCGCTTCACGGTTCATTTCCGGCAGGCCGTACACCGCCTCATCGAGCAACTCCGGCGCAGTGTGGGGAATCTTGTACCACTTGCTGAATTCGTCGAGACTCTTGAGCCGAAAATCGGCCGCAAGATCGATCACCTTGGTGCCGCCCGCAATCAACTGCGGCGACTGCGCCATTGCAACCCCATGAGGGGTCGCGAAAAACACCACATCGCAACGCTCCAGCCCGGCCACGGCCGGCTCGACGAATTTCAGCGAAACGCGTCGACGCAGGCTCGGGAACATCTCTGCTACCGGCATACCGGCCTCTGAGCGCGACGTGATCGCCGCCAGTTCCACGCCGGGATGCTGAGCCAGCAAACGCAACAGCTCAACGCCTGTATACCCGGTACCACCAACGATCCCAACCTTGATCATCTTTCCAACTCCTGAGTTCGACAGCTGATTCTAGGGGCCAGATGTGACAACGCCCCGACTCGCGGGGCGTTGACCGGCCGGAAGCCTTGCAGCGAGCCGATTACTCGGCAGCCTTGGCCGCCGCACGCGTCGGCAGCTTTTCCTTGATACGTGCCGACTTGCCCGAACGATCGCGCAGGTAGTACAGCTTGGCGCGACGGACGTCGCCACGACGCTTGACTTCGATCGAAGCAACCAGCGGCGAGTAGGTCTGGAAAGTACGCTCGACACCCTCGCCAGAGGAAATCTTGCGGACAATGAAGTTCGAGTTCAGGCCGCGATTACGCTTGGCAATCACAACACCTTCGTAAGCCTGCAGACGCTCGCGGTTGCCTTCCTTCACTTTCACCTGAACGACAACCGTGTCACCGGGCGCAAAGGCAGGGATGGTCTTGCCGAGGCGAGCAATCTCTTCTTGTTCCAACTGTTGAATCAGGTTCATCGCGTATCTCCTAAGTTCGATCAATGGCCCGTGGCCTTGCACGCAGAGCAGGTCGCCACCTGATACGTGCCTTTCTTGGTTAAGCGACGTATCCGCCGCCCGCTTATGGCGTTTCCGCCTTATCCCGCTGAAATTCCTCCAGCAGGATCTTTTCTTCCTTGCTCAAACGACGCGCCGCCAACAAATCGGGGCGCCGCGCGGCCGTCCGCCCCAGCGCCTGCTTCAAGCGCCAACGACGAATACGCGGGTGGTCACCCGAGAGCAGCACCTCCGGCACCTGCATGCCACGCCACACTTCCGGTCGCGTGTAATGCGGGCAGTCGAGCAGCCCATCAACAAACGAGTCCTCAACGGCAGATGCCGAATCGTTCAAAGCGCCGGGCAAGTGCCGCACCAGTGCATCAATCAGCAACATGGCCGGCAACTCTCCGCCTGAAACAACGAAATCACCGACCGACACTTCCATATCGACCTGGCTATCAATCAAGCGCTGATCTATGCCTTCATAGCGCCCGCACAACAACACCAGTGACGGCTCATCCACCAACTCACGCACCAGCTCGTGATTGAGCGTACGGCCTTGCGGGGAGAGATACACAACCTTTCCCGCCCGCCCGATCGCTTGCTCCTGAGCCTGCTTTGCTGCTGAGATCGCCGCTTCCAGCGGGTCACCCAGCATCAGCATTCCAGGCCCGCCACCGTAAGGCCGATCGTCAACCGTACGGTGATTATCGGATGCGAAGTCGCGCGGATTCCAGCAATCAAGCTGCCAAAGCCCGCGATCGATCGCCCGCCGCGTAATACCGCTCCCTGAAAGCGCCGAGAACATCTCGGGAAACAGGGTTACAACACCGTAGCGACGCAACGAGTCTGGCTCGCCGCTCACCAATCGGCGTCCCACTCGACGCGAATCCGCTTTGCGGCAAGATCGACGTCGAGCACATAAACACCCACGAACGGAATCAAACGCTCTTGATCGCCGTCCTGTACCTGCAACACATCGTGCGCACCGGTACTCAAAAGTCCGCTGACGACTCCTAGCTGGACGCCAGCGGTGTTTTCAACCGCCATGCCCACCAAGTCACCCCAGTAGTACTCGTCAAGTCCGGTAGCGGGCAGCGCCTCGCGAGGCGCCGCTACATACAAACCAACGATCGCTTCCGCGGCGGTTCGATCAGCGACACCTACGAAGGCAGCGATGATGCCTTTACCATGCGCCTTGCAACCACGGAGTTTGTATGCCTGCCACGCCGACTCTGGCGCTTCTGGGTCAGCACACAGCCACCACTGGGGCATGCTGCGCCAGGAAATCGGATCATCGCCAAAAGCGTTGATTCTGACCCAGCCCTGGATACTGAAAGGGTCGGCAATACGGCCGAGGACGATCATCGGCCCACCCTTCTGCAGATCAATCAGGCCGCAACCTTGGCGCCCTTGACCAGACGGGCAACGGTCGGCGACAGCTGCGCGCCGTTGGTTTGCCAGTAAGCCAGACGCTCGGCATTGATGACCAAGCCCTTTTCGGACTCATTTGCCATCGGGTTGTAGAAACCAACGCGCTCGATGAAGCGGCCATCACGGCGGCTACGCGAGTCGGTTGCAACGATATTGAAGAACGGACGCTTCTTGGCGCCGCCCCGGGCAAGACGAATCACAACCATGTCGAAATCCTGTATGCGGTGTGCAGAAAAGCTCGCCAAAATACCAGATCCAGCTTGAACTAGCAAGGACAGGCCAAGCAGTCTGGGGCCACAGACAAGGCACTAACCTCCGGAGACGCAATCGGTCGACGAAAATTATGGTTTCGCTAATAGAATATGGAGACTTAACGCCTCCGCCCATCAATGACCTCGACGACGACCGAATCAGGCAGCACAACAGCGATCCTCGATTGGCTCGCGACGCAGCCGTCTTCGGATCTGGCTGAGGAGGCGATCCAGTTCAGGCGCCAGCTCGATCTATTGGCCACGCCAGGCATTGCGCCGACGCAGTTTCATCGTTGCATCGAGCTTTTTTACGGCCGCGCGCTGCGTGCTGGCTCGGAAGTCAAACCCCGCCTCACCGAATCAGGTTTGCCGCTTGACCGCAAACTGCACACCACCACCCGGCAAATCGTCGAGGCGATGTGCACGGTGGCGGGTGGATTCCTTCAAGTGGTGGGCCATGTGCGAAGCGGCGCGATCCGGTCGCAGAGTCGACTGATCGAAACGCTCGCGTCGCGTGGCTTACGCATGCTGAGCGAAGCTTGGGAAATCGCAGGGCTATCCGGCGGCATGCATGTGGCCGAACTATGGCCGCTTTCGGTATCGCTGATATCCGCTGCGGGCGATGAGCAGACGCCGGCAGAAGCGAGCGGCGAGAGTGCGCAGTTCGCCTTCAAGCGCCTGGTTGCCCTCGGCACGCTACAGCTTGAGCGTTTTTCGCAATCCGAGATCGGCTGGATCTGTGACTACCTGAACCGCATCGCAACTCTGCTGGCGCTCGAACTCAAATCACCCAGCGCGCCGGACAACGGTTGGTACTGGATTGCCGCGGTGGGGGAAGATGGCCCCCAGTCTGTAACGCGCAGGCCGCCACCGACTGGCCAGCAACTGGTCTTCGCCTCACCCGCCGCCCTTGCGAAGCGCGTGACAGAGCATCTGGCTCGACTCGAAGCCGGACAACAACCATTCGAACTGAACTTGCCGCGCATCGCAGTCGGCGTGCAACCGCTGTCACTGCTGCAACGACTGCGCGATGAGTGGACGATTCCAATCAAGCGCGAGCAGCCAAGGCGCAAGACTCAGTACTCGGTACAGGTCTGCTGTGGCATTCCGGGCATCTGGGAGATCATGCGGGGCAACAAGCCGCTTGATGGATCGATCCAGGAGTGGCAAGTGATCAACGAAAGCCCGGGCGGATTCTCAATCCTTCATGTCGCCGGGGTTGCCGCCGGGCTCTCTGCTGGCACGGCGATCGCCTTGCGCCGCGACGACGAGCAGCCCTGGAGCATCTGCGTCGTACGCTGGATTCGCAGCGAAAACCCGTCGCAGATCGAACTCGGGCTGCAGATTGTTTCGACGGGCTCAACGCCCGTGACCGTCGGCTTCCGCGGCGCACGTGAGCGCCCCAGCAAGATGGTGAAGGCGCTTGTGCTGCCTGCGATGCCGGCACTGCGCCACCATCCCGCCATACTGGCCCCGACCGGCACTTACACTTCGCGGCGCTTTTCTTTGGTGTCTGATCTGGATCGCATCTACATTGCGCAAGGGCGACTGCTGAGCCTTGACATGCAGACGGCGAACATCGAGTTGTTTCAGTTCGAAATCGATCCCTACCCGATCTGAGCAAGCGCCTTTGCGCGCAGGGCCTCATTTACTCTGGTGATGGCCTCGTAGCTGGCACGGGCAGCGTCGTCCGCATCGCCACGGGAAAGCCCTTCGATTTCGTCAGCGGCAATCACGAAGCGCGAGAACAGCATCGCGGGGTCAATCGACCCGGCCGAGCCGACCAGCAGCCACCCCCCTTCGTCGGACTCGGAAACCCAGCCCGCCTCACGCATTGACTCCAGCATGGCTTCCGTTTCTTCGATGCGTTGCCGTGACCCGGCGGCGAGTGCAGACAGGCTCGCCACACGGCGATCTCTTTGCGCCGCATCGAGCACCCCAACCAGGCGCAAACTGGCGTAGAGGCGGCCCGCCGCACTGGGTGGCAGCACATTCCGGCGGGCGAGAAAGTCTGGAATCACCGCGCTGATCATCGCGCCAATCAAGATGACGAGCCAGGTCGAATACAGCCAAACCAGAAAGATCGGGATCGCTGAGAAGGTGCCATACAAAAGGGTGTAGCTCGGGAATCGCGAAAAGTAGACACCCAGCAAGCGCTGCAGCACAACGATTCCCACTCCGGCAAAAAGGCCGCCGATCATGGCGTGAACACGATCAATCTTGCGATTGGGCATCGCAAAGAACAGATAGGAAAACAGCGCGGAGAACAGCAGGACAGGCAATGCAGAACGAAGCATGAAGCCGCGCAACCAGGCGGGTTCGTCCATGGCCCCCAGCGATGCGGTGATCGCGAACGTGGTTGCCGCAATGCTCGCAGCCAGCACAATCGGGCCAAATGTCAGCGTCAGCCAGAATAAGGCGATGCGGCTCCAAAGGGGCCGCGGGCGACGGATCTGCCAGATTGCGTTGAAAGCGCGATCGACAGTCATCAGCAAGAGCACGGCCGTCGCAATCAGTGCGATACCGCCAAACAGGGTGAGATTCTCTGCCTTCTGAGAGAATTGAATGGCATAAGTCGCAATGACTTTGCCGGCCTTGTCCGGCAGCAGATTGGTCAGCAAGAAGATTTTCAGTGTCGCGCCCAGTTGCGCAAACATCGGCAACTGGCCAATGACCGTCACGCTCACGGCGACCAGCGGCACCAGCGACAGCAGGGTCGTAAACGTCAGACTCCCCGCAACGAGCGACCCTCGGACTTCACTGAATCGCTCGACAAGCAAACCGACGAATCTGCGGATTTCGTGCATCAAACAGCCTCGCTCCGTGCCCTGCGTATAATCGGGCCCATTCTAACGAGCCAGCCCTGATGAAAGAAATTCTGGTTCTCTACTACAGCCATCGCGGATCTGTCCGCGCGCTGGCCGAGCAGATCGCGCTCGGTGTTGAATCGAGCGGCCTGGTCGCCGCCAGACTGCGCACTGTGCCGCGCATCACCAGCACGATTGAAGCGCAGTCGCCCACCATACCGCCGGACGGCCCGCCCTACGCAGAAGCCGCGGATCTGGAGGAGTGCATTGGTCTTGCCATGGGGAGCCCGACACGTTTCGGCAACATGGCGGCGCCGCTCAAGTACTTTCTCGACGGCACCTCACCACAATGGCTTACCGGCGCACTGGCAGGAAAACCGGCTTGTGTATTCACCGCCACCGGAACGCTGCACGGCGGCCAAGAAACCACGCTGCTTTCGATGATGCTTCCCCTGCTCCACCACGGCGCCCTGCTGCTCGGCGTACCCTACTCAGAGCCCGACCTCCACAGCACCACCAGCGGCGGGACGCCCTACGGCGTGAGTCACGTATCCGGGGCGCACGGTGACGCACGCCTGAGCGACGCAGAACGCCGGCTCGCCTTTGCACAGGGCAAGCGACTCGCCGATGTGGCGATACGACTGGAGAGTTCCCGATGACACCCAAGTTGCTGCAGCGCACAGCGGTGACCTTGCTGCTGGCCCTGATCACGCTTTGCCTCGCATGGGAACTCTGGCTCGCCCCCTTGCGGCCGGGCGGCTCCTGGCTCGCCCTGAAAGTGCTGCCCCTGCTTGCACCGCTGCGCGGATTGCTGCACGGCAAGCGCTACACCTTTCAGTGGACAACGCTGATGATCTGGCTCTACTTCACCGAAGGCGTCGTGAGGGCCACGAGCGACCGCGCACCATCATCCACACTGGCCTTGGTCGAAACCCTGCTGGCGCTTGCGCTCTTTGCGGTGTGCGCCCTCTACGCGCGAAACACCGCCCCCTCCCGCATGACAGCTCAATGAGCGGGCGCCCAAGGGCGCCCGTCTCGAGCAAACTAGACAGTCTCAGCCTGAGGATTGATCTTCTCGGCGCCGGCCTGGAGCTTGTTCAGCGCATTCAGGTAGGCCTTGGCCGAGGCAACGATGATGTCGGTATCCGCGCCCTGACCGTTCACAACCCGCCCGCCGCGTGAGAGCCGAACGGTCACCTCGCCCTGTGCATCGGTTCCAGTTGTGATCGCATTGACCGAGTAGAGCTGCAGTTCGGCGCCACTCTTCGAGACCGACTCGATCGCGCGGAAAGCCGCGTCGACCGGCCCGCTCCCCTCGGAATCAGCTTTGACCTCGCTGCCGCCCACCGACAGCGTCAGCGCCGCCGTCGGCGTTTCGCCGGTTTCAGAATGGAAGCGCGCCGAGATCAATTTGTAATGCTCGTGCTCAGCCTCCACTGACTCGTCCGACATCAAGGCCTGCAAGTCCTCGTCGAAGATCTCGCTCTTCTTGTCGGCCAGATCCTTGAAGCGCGCGAAGGCATGGTTGAGTTGCTCTTCCGAGTCGACCACGATGCCGAGCTCTTCGAGCCGCTTGCGGAAGGCGTTGCGTCCAGACAGCTTGCCGAGCGTCAGGCGGTTGGTCGTCCAGCCCACATCTTCAGGACGCATGATCTCGTAGGTTTCGCGGTGCTTGAGCACGCCATCCTGGTGGATACCGGACTCATGCGAAAACGCGTTCGCGCCGACGATCGCCTTGTTCGGCTGCACCGGATAACCGGTGATGGTCGAGACAAGTTTTGAACTTGCAACAATCTGGCTGGCATCAATGCCGGTCTCGACGCTGAAGACGTCCGGGCGCGTGCGGACCGCCATGACCACCTCTTCGAGCGACGCATTGCCGGCGCGCTCGCCCAGACCATTGATCGTGCACTCGACTTGGCGCGCGCCTGCCTGCACGGCCGCCAAAGAGTTGGCAACGGCCATCCCGAGGTCATTGTGGCAATGCGTAGACCAGATCACCTTGTCGGAGTTTGGCACCCGTTCGATCAAGGTGCGGAAGCGTTCGCCCCACAGCGCCGGCACCGCATAACCAACCGTGTCGGGAACGTTGATCGTTTTGGCGCCAGCCTGGATCACTGCATCGAAGATGCGAACCAGAAAATCCATCTCCGAGCGGACTGCATCTTCAGCCGAGAATTCGACATCATCAGTGAATTGCAGCGCAAGCTTGACCGCTGCCACTGCCGCCTCCACCACTTGATCGGGCTGCATGCGCAGCTTTTTCTCCATGTGGATCGGGCTGGTCGCGATAAAAGTGTGAATCCGCCCCCGCGCTGCGGGCCGGATCGCCTCGCCTGCAGCACGTACGTCACGTTCGTTGGCGCGCGCGAGGGAACAGACGGTCGAATCCTTGATTGACTCGGCGATCGCACGAATGGCATCCGCGTCACCCGGGCTAGCGGCCGCGAAACCCGCCTCAATCACATCAACCTTCAAGCGTTCAAGTTGTCGGGCGATGCGCAGCTTTTCGTCTTTGGTCATCGAGGCGCCCGGGCTTTGCTCCCCGTCACGCAAGGTGGTGTCGAAAATAACCAGACGATCTTTCATGACTGCTCTCCAAATCGAAACATTGCATTCACCGGCGCCGCGTTCGCGGCACGCCCGTGCTTTTCAGATAGATGGCCACGCGACTCATCAAGCCCCGCCGAAGATGCTCAGGCCCTGCGCCGGATTGCCCGCCATGCCCACATCAAATAGCCCGACAGGGCGTAGGTGACGAACAGGCCAAAAAGCACGCCCGCCGGGTAGCTGGAAATCAACAGAAGGCCACCCACCATCGCAAGGATCACCACGAATGGAACCGAGCGGCGCAGATTGATTTCCTTGCCGCTCCAGAATTTGACGCTGCTAACCATGGTCAGGCCCGCGAAGATGGTGACAACACAGGCCACCCAGCGGATCTGGCTCGGGTCGATCGACAGATCGATCAGTATCCAGACAAACCCCGCCACCAAGGCCGCAGCGGCCGGCGAAGGCATGCCCTGGAAGTATCGCTTGTCAACAATCTCGATATTGGTATTGAAGCGCGCAAGCCGAAGCGCGGCGCCGGCGCAATAGATGAACGCGGCAACCCAGCCCATCTTGCCCAGATCCTTGAGCGCCCATTCGTACATGACCAGCGATGGCGCAACCCCGAAGGAAACCATGTCGGACAGCGAGTCGTACTCGGCGCCAAATTCGCTCTGCGTATGGGTCAGGCGCGCGACGCGACCGTCCAGCCCGTCAAGGACCATGGCAACGAAAATCGCGACCGCGGCATTCTCGAAGCGCAGATTCATTGCCTGCACAATGGCGTAGAAGCCGGCGAAAAGAGCGCCGGTCGTGAAGAGATTGGGCAGGATATAGATCCCGCGGCGTCGGATCGAACTGGCGCGCGGGCCAAGCTTGCTGGTCTGGAGATCTGGCATGCGAACTACCTTGTTGAATCGCCTCACTCAGGCGTGCGCCCGAAGCGGCTTTGCCATGACTGAGAACTACCCGTCGCAGGCGGGCGGGCGCTGCCGCCGAGCTGCGCCAAGCGCTGCAGATCCTCGCGCATGCTTAGCCGATCAATGGTAGCAGAAGCCCCTCGCCGCGACACCGCGGGGTCCAGCACAAAGACGAACAGGTACTCGACGCGAAAACGGCCACTCCGGGTGGCCGTTTTCGCGGGACGCGCGCGGTAAGCCGCGACGCGACGACATGCCGATCAGTTCTTGGACTGATCCACCAGCTTGTTCGCCTTGATCCACGGCATCATGTCGCGGAGCTGGCCACCCACCGTCTCGATCGGGTGCACCGCATTGAGGCGACGACGCGCGGTCATCGACGGATAGTTGGTGCGACCTTCGAGGATGAACATCTTCGCGTATTCGCCGGTCTGGATGCGCTTGAGCGCATTGCGCATCGCTTCGCGGGACTGCTCGTTGATGACCTCAGGCCCGGTCACGTACTCCCCGTACTCGGCGTTGTTCGAGATCGAGTAGTTCATGTTCGCGATGCCGCCCTCGTACATCAGGTCGACGATCAGCTTGAGTTCATGCAGACACTCGAAGTAGGCCATCTCAGGCGCATAGCCAGCCTCGACCAGGGTCTCGAAACCCATCTTCACCAGTTCAACGGCACCGCCGCAGAGCACGGCCTGCTCGCCGAACAGGTCGGTCTCGGTTTCCTCGCGGAAATTGGTTTCGATCACGCCACCCTTGGTGCCGCCGTTGGCCGCAGCGTACGACAGCGCGATGTCACGAGCCTTGCCCGACTTGTCCTGATGCACCGCGATCAGAGAAGGCACGCCGCCGCCTTTGAGGTACTCGGAACGCACGGTGTGGCCGGGGCCCTTCGGGGCGACCATGATCACGTCGAGGTCGGCGCGGGGCACAACCTGGTTGTAGTGCACGTTGAAGCCGTGCGCAAAGGCCAGCGTGGCGCCCTGCTTGATGTTCGGCTCGACGTCGTTCTTGTAGACATCGGGGATGTTCTCGTCCGGCAGCAGAATCATCACGAGATCCGCGCTCTTGACCGCGTCAGCGACCTCGGCCACTTTCAAACCAGCGCCTGCGGCCTTCGCCCACGATGCGCCGCTCTTGCGCAGACCAACGGTCACGTTCACACCAGAGTCACGCAGATTCTGTGCATGAGCGTGCCCCTGCGAACCATAACCAACGATGGTGACCTGCTTGCCCTTGATGAGGGAGAGGTCGGCGTCCTTGTCGTAATAAACCTTCATGGCAATTCCTTGAATCCGGGGTTGAAATGGGGAGGTCAGATTTTCAGTACTCGATCGCCACGGCCAACGCCGCAGACGCCAGAGCGCACTGTTTCCAGAATCAATGCGCTGTCGATGGCGCCGACAAACGAATCCAGTTTGTCTTGCGTTCCGGTGAGTTCGATGACGTAGCTCGATTCGCTCACGTCAATGATGCGGCCGCGGAAGATATCCGCCATGCGCTTCATCTCTTCGCGATCCTTGCCCGTAGCGCGAACCTTGACCAGCATGAGCTCGCGCTCGATATGTGCCGCTTCGGAAATATCAACGACCTTGACCACGTCGATCAGCTTGTTCAACTGCTTGGTGATCTGTTCGATGATGTCATCAGAGCCCGAAGTGACAATCGTCATCCGCGACAACGACGCATCTTCGGTCGGCGCAACGGTCAGCGACTCGATGTTGTACCCGCGTGCCGAAAATAGCCCGGACACACGCGAAAGCGCGCCAGACTCGTTCTCGAGCAGCAGTGAAATGACGTGTCTCATTGTGCTTGCCTGCCAGTGAGCACACTACCGAACGGACACACAAGGCCCACGGGTGACCTTGCGCCGCCCGCCGGACCGGTAAGTCCTTCGGGCGGATGCCACCGCGGTTGGGCGGCACCCCGTTCGCGCAGCGCGCGAGTGTTACAGATCCTCGGACGACAGGATCATGTCGGTTAGACCCTTGCCGCCCTGAACCATGGGGAACACGTTCTCGGTCGGATCAACCTGGAAGTCCAGGAAGACCAGATCGTTCTTGCGACTGAATGCCTCGCGAATAGCGCCTTCCACATCGCCCGGCTTCTCAACCCGCAGACCAACATGCCCGTAGGCCTCGGCCAGCTTGGCGAAATCCGGCAGCGAGTCCATGTAGGACTCAGAGTAGCGATTGCCGTGGAAGAACTGCTGCCACTGACGCACCATGCCCAGATATCGGTTGTTCAGGCTCAGGATCTTGATCGGCAAGCGATATTGCTTGCAGGTCGACAACTCCTGAATACACATCTGGATCGAACCTTCGCCGGTGATCACGGCAACCGGAGAACCAGGATGTGCCAACTGAACGCCCATTGCTGCAGGCAAGCCAAAACCCATCGTGCCCAGACCGCCAGAGTTGATCCAGCGACGCGGCTTGTCGAACTTGTAGTACTGCGCAGCCCACATCTGGTGCTGGCCAACGTCAGAAGCCACAAAGGCATCGCCCTTGGTGACCTTCCACAGGGTCTCGACAACGAACTGGGGCTTGAGCACCTCGGTACTGTTCTTGTACTTGAGGCTTTCGCGACTGCGCCATTCCTCGATCTGCTTCCACCACGGCTCAATCTGGCTCGGTGCCGGGCGTTCGCTCATCGATTCGAGCATCTTGATCATGTCATCGAGCACATCCGAGAGATTGCCGACGATGGGCACATCCACCTTGACGCGCTTGGAGATCGACGAAGGATCAATGTCGATATGGATGATCTTGCGCGGCTCGGACTGGAAGTGCGCCGGGTTCCCGATCACTCGATCATCAAAGCGGGCGCCTATAGCCAGCAGGACATCGCAATAATGCATGCCCATGTTCGCTTCGATGGTCCCGTGCATGCCAAGCATGCCAAGGTTCTGACGATCGGTTGCCGGATGCCCGCCAAGCCCCATCAGGGTGTTGGTGATCGGAAAACCCAGCATCCGGGTCAGCTTGGTCAGCTTTTCGGACGCATCGGCAAGGACGACGCCACCACCGGCGTAAATCATCGGCCTACGGGCCTCGAGCAACAGCCCCAAGGCCTTGCGGATCTGCCCCTGATGCCCCTTGACGATCGGGTTGTACGAACGCAGCGCAACCGTCTTCGGGTATTCGTACTCACACTTGTGAGCCGAAACATCCTTCGGGATATCGACCAGCACCGGGCCGGGACGCCCGGTTTTCGCAATGAAGAATGCCTTCTTGATGGTCGAAGCGATATCCCGAACATCCTTGACCAGGAAGTTGTGCTTCACGCAGGGACGCGTGATCCCTACGGTATCAACCTCCTGAAACGCATCCTGACCGATGGCTGCAGTGGGCACCTGGCCACTGATGATCACCATCGGAATCGAATCACAATACGCGGTCGCGATACCGGTTACGGCGTTGGTAACGCCAGGACCCGATGTTACGAGCGCAACGCCCACCTTGTCGGTAGAGCGCGCATAGCCGTCCGCAGCATGTACGGCGGCCTGCTCATGGCGAACCAGCACGTGACGAACGATGTCCTGTTTGGACAGCTCGTCATAGAGGAAAAGCACAGCGCCGCCGGGATAGCCGAATACATATTCGACCTTTTCCTCTTGCAGACACCTGATTACAATCTCCGCACCAGTCAAAACCATTGCAGCACCCAAAAAAGACACGAGCCCCTCCGGAAGGAGGGGGAGGTACATTGTCAACGGTCTGCAATGGATTGGTCAAGGCATCCTCGCTGCGGCACACAATAAGGCAGCGACGGCCACAAGAGGTTTCTCCTGGCTTCACGGATAGAACTTTCAGACTTTCTCGCGAGCGTTGAGCGGCGCGCCTTCAAACAGGCGTTTTTTGCATTGCGGGATGAAGACACGGCGCTTGACGTGGTGCAAGACGCCATGATGAAGCTCGCCGAGCGCTACGGCGACCGCCCCCTGGAGGAACTTGGGCCGGTCTTTCAGCGCATCCTGCAAAACGGGATCAACGATTACTTTCGCCGCAGCAAGGTCCGCAACCTCTGGACGACGCTGCTTTCAGCCTTCTCACCCAACAACGACGACGAAGGCGGCGACCCGATCGAGGCCATCGGTGCGGAATCGGATTCAAGCTTTTTCGCCGCGCCACACAAGCAGGAAGAGCAAAGACAGACGCTTGGCGTCATCGAAGAGGAAATCGCCAAACTCCCGCCACGTCAACGGGAAGCGTTCCTCATGCGTTACTGGGAGGAAATGGATATCGCCGAGACGGCTGTAGCGATGGGGTGTTCCGAGGGCAGCGTGAAAACGCACTGCTCCCGAGCAACGCACACGCTGGCAGCCGCTTTGCGCGCCCGAGGGATTGAGCCATGACTGAAGACACCCTGATTGCACGACGTATTGCCACACAACTTGATCGCGGAACGGGCGAGCTTCGACCTGAAGTGCTCGAACGCCTGCGCACCGCCCGCCGCAGTGCGCTTGAGCACCACCGCATCGAAGCACGCGGACTGAGCCTTGCCGGTGTCGGCCGTACAGTCTCGGACATGTGGGCTCAGCACAGCCGACTCGCGTTCGCAATGATCACCGCAGTGGTGCTGCTCGCTGCAGCCGACACGCTCCGCGACAACGTGATCGGATCCGAGCTCGAAGAGATCGACAGTGCGCTCCTCTCCGACGACTTGCCGATTGACGCCTATCTTGATCACGGATTCGACCGATGGCTGAAGCCGGACGATTCGGCCAGCTAAGGCGCTGGCTTTGCGTTCTGGCCTTGGTCATGGCGCCACTGGCAGGCGCGACCACAACAGCCCCGGGCTGGGGAGAGCTCACGCCTGAGCAACAGAGAATCCTTGCCCCCCTTGAGGCTGAGTGGCCAAAAATGGGGCCTGCACGGCGCAACAAATGGATCGGAATCGCTGCGCGCTTCCCGGAGATGACCCAGAACGACCGCGACCGGATCACCCGCCGCATGGAAACCTGGTCACAACTATCGCCAGAAGAGCGCAAGAAGGCACGCGATCAGTACAAGCGCCTTCAAAAACTACCGACTGAGCAGCGCCCAGCACTCAGGCAGCAGTGGGAGGCATACAAGAGCCTCTCCGATGACGAAAAGGACAAGCTTCGCAGCCAACCAAGCACGCGAACAAAGTCCGTGCGCGGTCAGATCCCGGTGGAGTGGCTCGTCCCGCCCTATTTGCGGCCCTATCGCACGGCCTTGCGGCCACCGCCGCCGCAACCAGAGCCTCCGCCACAGCCCAAACCCGTGCTACCCGAGGCACTCTACCCACGCTTCTGAACGACCGGCACGCGGACGACACGTCGCGAGCAACCAGGATCCCCGTGAATACAACCCGCCCCACCGCCGAACTGGCCGGCCTGCGCCGGCGCATGGCCTGCATGCTTTACGAGTCCCTGCTGCTGGTGGGCGTACTCGCGTTTGCATTCCTCGTACCGCAGCTGATTTATGCGATTGCCAGCAAACACGTCCTGCCGGGCTGGGCCAGCTGGCTGCACGTGACGGCCGTGCTCGGGATTTACTTCTATGTGCTTTGGCGCCGGAACGGCCAGACCTTGGCGATGCAAACCTGGCGCCTGCAGCTTGTCGACGCCAACTCCGGGATGCCGCCATCAGCGGCACAATGCATCATTCGCTATCTGCTCGCGTGGCCGTCGGTGCTCTTTGCCGGCGCCGGGCTCGTCTGGGCGTTAGTGGATCGTGATCGCCAGTTCATGCACGATCGCTTTGCCGGCACCTGCATCGTGCTGCTGCCAGGCCGCCCCGGCGAGCAAAACCAAAGCTAACGCCGCTCAACCCACCAGAGCATGCCTGCGGTTGCGACAAGGAACAGCAGGCTCGGCGCAAGCGCGCTGACCACCGGCGGCCAATCGTTGATGATGCCCAGATTTGTAAAGAGGCCATTGAGCAGGTGAAAGGCCATGCCGATCACCACGCCAAGCAGCACTTTTGCCCCCACCGCGCCACTGCGGTGATGAATGAAGGCAAAAGGCAGCGCAAGACACATCATCACGATCGAGGCAAAGGGGAACACAATCTTCTTCCAGGCTGCCACCTCGTGGCGCCCGGTCTTCTGATTGTTCTCCTTCAAATGCTGGACGTAGGGCACCAAGGTCTTCAGCGCCATCCGCTCCGGCACAACCATCACAACGCTGACCAGTTCGGGTGTCAGCTCGGACTGCCAGCGCCACTCCGGCAGGCGTTGCAGTTCAGTTCGACCCGCGAGGAACTTCGTGCGGACCACGTCCGTCAGCAGCCACCCCTCGCCAGCCTTGTATACACCCTTTGCCGCATCCGACAGCGACACCAATTTTGACCGTTGGTCGAACTCGTATATCCGCACCCCCTCAAGCCCCTTATCGGGCAGGACGCGTTGCGCATTGACGAAAAGATGACCATCCCTCACCCAGAAACCCGATTTGAGTTCCTGTGGCAAGGTCGAGTTCGTGCTGCGGAGGCGCCATTTCTGCGCCACCCGCTCAAGCGGCGGCGCAATGAACTCGCCCAGCACGAAAGTCACTGCCGCAAACAACAGGCCGATCTGCGCAACCACCATGATGGCTTTCCGCGTCGAAAGCCCTGCGGTACGCATCGCTGTAATTTCAGAGTTCCGCGCAAGCTGCGTCAGCGCGAACAAGGTCCCGATCAGCGCCGCAATCGGGAAAATCTCGTAAGCGCGGCTGGGCAAAGACAAGCCGACAAAGATCAGCGCATGCTTGAGTCGATAGCCCGCCTTGCCGACCTTGTCGAGCTCTTCGACCAGATCAAAGAAGCCAAACAAGGCCAGAAACGCCACCATGACCAAGGCCGAGGCGGCGATGATCTCGCGGCCGAGGTAACGACGGATCGTCTTCATCGGCGGAGCAGCCTCGTGAAGACCTGCATGCGGTGGGCGAACATGGCCAGCAATAGCAGCGCCATCGGCAGGTGCAGTGCAGCAATGCCCGCCCCAAGGCCGATCTTGCTTTGCCCGATCCACGCCTGCATGACTTGAAGCAGGCTGATGTAGGTCGAAAAGACGAAGACGGCAAACAGCAGATTGAGCGTGCGCCCTGCGCGCGGATTCACGAACGAAAGGGGTACCGCAATCAAGGTCAGGACCAGCGCCGCCAGCGGCAAGCCCAGACGCCACGACAGCTCGCCCTGATTCTGCGGCGTTGGCAACGTAATCAATTGAGGCGTTGGCGTGATACGCGGTGTCATTTCGAGCACGCCCACCTCCTTCGCTTCGATCCGGATCGCGTAGGTCTCGAAACTCGTGACGCTGAACTCCGGCGTGCCGGGCCGGCCTTCATAGCGACGACCGTCGCGCAGCACAGCGAACCGATCGCCATTGGGCTCAAGCTCGATCGAGCCACTGGTCGCCACAATGATCCGCATACGGTCAGCCAAGGGCATCGAGACGAAGACGTTCTTCACTTCGCGCGATGACTCGGAGAGCGATTCAACAAAGAAAACGCGACGCCCGCCGGAGTCTTCCCGGAAGGTGCCCGGTGAAACGCTCGATACATCATCCCTTGCTTCAAGCTGCTTGCGGTACTCCTGCGCGCGCCCCTGAGCCCAAGGCGAAAGAAAACCGGTGAGCAGCGCGATAACTGCGACGATGGGCAACGAGAATTTGAGAACCGGGCTCACCCACGCGGAAAGCGGCAAGCCGCTAGCGAACCAGACCACCATTTCGGAATCGCGATAGGCTCGTGTCAGCGAGGTCAGCACCGAGATGAACAAGGTCAGCGAAAGCAAAGTCCCGACATGATTGAGCGCCGTGAAGCCAATCAGGGACAGCACCGCATCGGGCGGCAGGCGACCACCTGCAGCCTGACTCAGCAAGCGAATCAGGATGACGGTGAGCATGATGAAGAAGAGTGCAACGAAGATCGCAACCGCGTTGGAAGCGAACTCGCGCATGGCTGCGCGCTGAAAGACCATTTGGATAAGCGCCGGTGCGGTTTTGACGGCGTCGGAGGGACACGGGATAATCGTCCGCTCTGCGCGCAAGCGTCCATTGCCAGGAGCAATTGATGGAATTTAGCACGAAATCCGTAACCCCGGAAAAGCAGAAATGCGCGTGCCTGGTGGTCGGTGTATTCGCCGGGAAGACCCTCGGCGCCACCGCAACTCGCCTTGACGAAGCCTCTGCCGGAGCCCTCTCGAAGCTGATCGCCCGCGGCGATCTTGACGCCAAAGCCGGCGCAACATTGATGCTGCACCACCTGCCGGGCGCAGCCGCCGAGCGCGTGTTGCTGGTCAGCTACGGCAAACCCGAAGACTTCAACGAAAAGGCTTACCGGACTGCGCTTGGCGCGGCAGCGAAGGCGCTTGCCGGCCTGAAGGCAGGCGACGCAACCGTCACCCTCGCCGATGTTGAACTGCCTGGGCGCGACGCAAAATGGCTCAGCGCACAGGCAAGCCAGATCCTGCGCGATGCCGCGTACAAGTACGACGCCCCGCGCGCAAAGAAGGACGACGACAAGCGCGGCGTCAGCAAGGTCACCCTAGCCTTTGCCGACAAGCCGAGCGCCGACGCCACCCGCGGCGTGGCGCAAGGCAGCGCAATTGCAGCGGGCATGGCCTTGGCGCGTGATCTGGGCAACCTGCCGGGCAACGTCTGCACGCCGAGTCACCTCGCCGACACCGCGAAGAAACTCGCGAAAGAATACAAGTCGATCAAGGTTGAGACCTTCGACAATGCCGGCATCGAAAAGCTCGGCATGGGCTCATTCCTGTCGGTTACCAAGGGTTCGCACGAACCTGCACGTTTCATCGTCATGCAGTACCACGGCGCCAAGTCCAAGAAAGCCAAGCCGATCGTCCTGGTCGGCAAGGGTCTGACCTTCGACTCCGGCGGCATCTCGCTCAAGCCGGGCGAGGGCATGGACGAGATGAAGTACGACATGTGCGGCGGCGCTTCGGTGCTGGGCACATTCCGTGCACTGGCGGAGCTTGAGCTGCCGATCAACGTCGTCGGTCTTATCCCGAGCACCGAGAACATGCCGGGCGGCTCTGCGGTGAAGCCGGGTGATGTGGTGACGTCCATGTCCGGGCAGACGATCGAGATCCTGAATACCGACGCCGAGGGTCGCCTGATCCTGTGCGATGCGCTCACTTACGCCGAGCGCTTCGAGCCCGAATGTGTGATCGACATCGCAACGCTGACGGGCGCCTGCGTGATCGCCCTGGGCAACCACACCAGCGGCTTGCTGGCCAACAACGACGAACTTGCGCAAGAACTGCTCGAAGTCGGCGTCGCAGCCGGTGACCGTGCGTGGCAGCTGCCGCTGTTCGACGAGTACCAGGAGCAGCTCAAGAGCAACTTTGCCGACATCGCGAACATCGGCGGCCGCGCCGGTGGAACGATCACCGCGGCCTGCTTCCTGTCGCGCTTCACCAAGGCCTACAAGTGGGCGCACCTGGACATCGCTGGCACGGCGTGGAAGTCCGGCGCGGAAAAGGGCTCCACCGGACGTCCGGTGCCGCTGCTCACGCAGTTCCTCATCAAGCGCGCCGGCGCCTGATGCGATTGGCGACACAGTGACCGAAGTCCGCTTCTTTCACAACGCGCCGGACAAGCTGTCCGCGGCCTGCCGCCTTGCGGCGGCCGCGTACCGGCACGGGCGAAAAGTCACTGTGTTTGCCCCGGAAGCGGGCCTCGCGGCCCGCTTCGACGCCCTGTTGTGGACCTTTCAACCGCTTGCGTTCGTTCCCCATGTGCTCGCATCGTCGGCACTTGCCTCGCAAACGCCGGTGGTGATCGACCCGCAACTGGCCGAACCGATCAACCTGGAAGTTCTGATCAATCTGGGCGACGAAGCCCCCCCTGAGTTCGAACGTTTCTCGCAGGTGATCGAGATCGTGACCTCTGACCCTTCCGATCGCGCACCTGCGCGGGCGCGCTGGGCCTTTTATCGCGACCGCGGACTTGATCCGTCAGCGAATGACCTTTCCGCACGCGAACGCGCATGACCCCCAGCGACCCCACCCTCGAAGACCTTGAAGTGTCCGACACCTTGATGGTGAAGGCCGACGCCCTGATTCACAGGCACCGCTCCAGTACCGCGCCGCAGGCAGACGATCTGCCCGTTCTCACCGACATCCTCGGCGAGGATCTGCCGGTGCTCGAAGACGTGGCAGAAGTCCTGACGCTTGACGACGACTTGCCGGCACTCACACCCGATGCGCCGCTCCAGCCAACCCGGCCCGCCGAAACCGCGCCGATCAGTCCGCCGCCCCCGCAAGCCGCGCCCAGCGCGCCAGTGGTAACCCTGGTCGAGCCCGACCCGGCCATCATCGCTGCAGCGGCTGAGCATGCGGCCAGCGCGGCAGCGCAAGCCGCCCGAGATGAAGCGATGGTGCAAGCGCAGGCGGCCCGCATGCGAATGGCCGAGCAGCTGATCGAGTTCGACGCGCACATCTCACAAACACTCGAAGCCTGGATCAGCAACGAGCTGCCGCAAATCGTGGCGGCCGAAGTCGACGGCATGGTCGAGCGCCTGCGCATGAAGACACTGGCACACATGCGCGCCACGCTGGTGCCCGACCTCTCGCACAAGCTCTCGGAACTGCTCGACGCAACGCTCAACGAGCCAAAGAACGATTAGCCCCCCGTGGCAAAGCGATGCCCCGCGTGCTTGCGGCGGCAGCCCCTTAGCCATCCGAATCAACGCAAGATTCTGTTTCTAAAGACTGACACGCATGGAACTCGCAAAGAGCTTCGAACCGGCAGAGATTGAGCGCCGCTGGTATTCAAACTGGGAAGAATCCGGCTACTTCAAGGCCGGACTGGACAAATCAAAGTCCGACGCCTTCTGCATCCTGCTGCCGCCGCCGAACGTCACCGGCACGCTGCACATGGGCCACGGCTTCAACCAGACGGTGATGGATGCGCTCACCCGCTACCACCGCATGCTCGGCCACAACACGCTGTGGCAGCCGGGCACCGACCACGCCGGCATCGCCACGCAGATCGTTGTTGAGCGCCAACTCGATGCGCAAGGCGTGTCGCGCCACGATCTGGGCCGCGAGAAGTTCCTCGAGAAGGTGTGGGAGTGGAAAGAGTACTCCGGCAACACCATCACCCAGCAGATGCGCCGTCTCGGCACCTCGCCCGACTGGAGCCGCGAGCGCTTCACGATGGACGCCGGGCTCTCCAAGATCGTCACCGAGACCTTCGTGCGCCTCTACCGCGAAGGCCTGATCTACCGCGGCAAGCGCCTGGTGAACTGGGACCCGAAGCTGCACACCGCGGTGTCGGACCTGGAAGTAGTGTCCGAAGAGGAAGACGGCTTCCTGTGGCACCTGCAGTACCCGCTCACCGACGGCAGCGGCTCGCTGACCGTGGCCACCACGCGTCCGGAAACCATGCTCGGCGACACCGCCGTGATGGTGCACCCGGAAGATGAGCGCTACGCCCACCTGATCGGCAAGACAGTCACCCTGCCGCTGGTTGGCCGCGAAGTGCCGATCATCGCCGACGAGTACGTGGACCGCGAATTCGGCACCGGCGTCGTCAAGGTCACGCCGGCGCACGACCTCAACGACTACGGCGTCGGCCAGCGTCACAACCTGCCGATGATCATCGTGCTGACGCTCGAAGGCAGCGTGCCGGCCGAAGGCACCGTCGTCACCGGCGGGCAAATCAGCGGCACCACGCCGCTGCCCGCGCATCTGGCCGGGCTGGATCGTTTCGAAGCGCGCAAGCAAGTCGTTGCCGGTTTCGAGGCCCTCGGCCTGCTCGGCGAAGTCAAACCGCACAAGCTGATGGTGCCGCGCGGCGACCGCACCGGCGTCGTCATCGAGCCGATGCTCACCGACCAGTGGTTCGTCGCGATGAGCAAAGCCGGCCCGGACGGCACGAGCATCGCTGGTAAGGCCCTTGAATGCGTGGCCTCGGGCGAAATCAAGTTCGCGCCTGAGAACTGGGTGAACACCTACAACCAGTGGCTCAACAACATCCAGGACTGGTGCATCTCCCGCCAGCTGTGGTGGGGTCACCAGATCCCCGCCTGGTATGCCGACGATGGCCGCGTGTTCGTCGCCCACGACGAAACCGAGGCGAAGGCCGTTGCCGCAGCCGAGGGCTACACCGGCGCCCTGAAGCGCGACGACGACGTGCTCGACACCTGGTACTCGTCCGCCCTGTGGCCATTCAGCACCCTGGACTGGACGCCCGAGTGGCCGGCCAAGTCCAACGATGCGCTCGACCTCTACCTGCCCTCGTCGGTGCTGGTCACCGGCTTCGACATCATCTTCTTCTGGGTCGCGCGCATGGTCATGATGACCAAGCACATCACCGGCAAGATCCCGTTCAAGACGGTGTACGTGCACGGCCTGGTGCGCGACGCCGAAGGCCAGAAGATGAGCAAGTCCAAGGGCAACGTGCTCGACCCGATCGACCTGATCGACGGCATCAAACTCGACGACCTCGTCGCCAAACGCACCACCGGGCTGATGAACCCGAAGCAGGCGGCGCAGATCGAGAAGAAAACGCGCAAGGAATACCCGGAGGGCATCCCCGCCTTCGGTACCGACGCGCTGCGCTTCACCTTCGCCAGCCTCGCCACGCTGGGCCGCGACATCAAGTTCGACATGCAGCGCTGCGAGGGCTACCGCAACTTCTGCAACAAGCTGTGGAACGCCACGCGCTTCGTGTTGATGAACACCGAGGGCAAGGACTGTGGCCTGAACGAACACGCGCCTGGCGAGTGCGACGGCAGCTACCTCGCCTTCTCCGACGCCGACCGCTGGATCGTCTCGCGCCTGCAGCGCGCCGAGGCCGCAGTGGCGCAACACTTCGCGGACTTCCGCCTCGACCTGCTCTCGAGCGAGCTCTACACCCTGGTGTGGGACGAGTACTGCGACTGGTACCTCGAACTCGCCAAGGTCCAGATCAACACCGGCAACGAGGCGCAGCAGCGCGCCACGCGCCGCACCCTGCTGCGCGTGCTGGAGACCATCCTGCGCCTGGCGCACCCGGTCATCCCCTTCATCACCGAAGAGCTGTGGCAGACCGTAGCCCCGCTCGCCGGCAAGAAAGACGCCGACAGCCTGTGCCTGGTCGCGTATCCGCGCGCCAACCTTGAGCGCATCGATGCGAAGGCCGAGGCCCGCATCGAGCAGCTCAAGGCGCTGATCAGCGCGGTTCGCAGCCTGCGTGGCGAGATGAGCCTGTCGCCCGCGCAGAAGGTGCCGCTGATCGTCGCCGGCCCGGTAGAGGATGTGGAGGCCTTCGCGCCCTACCTCACCGCGCTTGGCAAGCTGGAGAGCGTCAGCGCCGCCGGCGACGCGCTACCGCCCTCGCCCGCCCCGGTGCAGATCGTTGGCGATTTCCGCCTGATGCTGAAGATCGAAATCGACATCGCGGCCGAACGCGAGCGCATCACCAAGGAAATCACGCGCATCGAAACTGAAGTGGTGAAGGCCAACGCCAAGCTCTCCAACGAGAGCTTCGTTGCGCGCGCGCCGGCAGCCGTGGTCGAGCAGGAAAAGAAGCGCTTGGCCGACTTCGGCGCAACGCTCGAAAAGCTCCGCGAGCAATTCGGCCGACTGGGCTAAGCCTCATCTGCCGCAATCAAACGGCGCCGCAAGGCGCCGTTTTCGTTTGTCCGTAGCCCCAAAAAAACAGGCGCCCGAAGGCGCCTGAATGAAGAGGGACTTGCAAGCAATCCGGCAAATCAGAACTTGTGGCGGATGCCCAGGTTGATACCGCTGCGGTAGTCGGCGAAGGTGTTCGAACCATCCGAAACACCGTAGCGAACCTTCATGTTGTCGTCGGCATCGATGCGCGCGTAAGCGGCATACACATCGGTGCGCTTGGAGAAGGCATAGGTGCCGCCGATACCGTACTGAACCGCCTTTTCGTCCAGATCGTTCTTGTCCTTCGAGTAAGCGTAGGACGCGAGGATCGAGAAGTTGCCCAGCGGCACGGTCGCGCCAACCAGGTAACGGTTGTACTTCTTCGGCTCCTTCGCGGTGCCGACCGTCACGCTTTCAAACTTGGGCTGAGCGTAGGCGCCCGAGATCTTGGCCATGCCGAAATCAACGATGCCACCGAGTTCAACGACCGTATCGTTGGTGTACTTGGCCTTGTCGTAGCTGCTGCTGTAGTTGGCCATGACCTTGAACATCTTGCCGAACTTCAGCTTCGGGGTGATCGCGTAGTAGCGCTTGTCGGTGAGGTTTTCAACCGTTTCGTCGCCATCACGGTTCAGTGCGTACAGCGCGTCAAGCGAGAAGATGTCGCCGAAGTAAGGCGTCGTTGCGTAGAACGCGTTGTCGATACGGCTGGTGATGTGGGTGAAGATGTTGCTCGCCTTGGCGACCTGGCCGTGCGAGAACGGGTCGATATCACCGTAGATCAGGTATTGCGGCGAGTACTGACGGCCGAAGCGGCCTTCGACAAAGCCCGTCTCCAGACCAACCCAGGTCTGACGACCCCATACACGGTTGACCGTGGCGCTCGACTGGGCCGGGGTGCCGGTATCAGCGTTGATGCCCGCTTCCACCACGAACTTGCCCTTGAGACCAGACGTCAGTTCTTCGGTGCCACGGAAGCCCAGGCGGGTGCCGCTGGCAATACCGCTGTCGATCCCGTTACGGCCACCCTTGGTGGAATCGTAGTTGTCAGTGCGATAGGCGTAGCCCATGTCGATCAGGCCGTAGACGGTCACGCTGGAATCCGCTGCGATTGCGCTACCGGAAGCAAGCGCGGCGATCGCGAGTGCGAGTTTGTGCTGGTTTTTCACTGTTAGTCCTCTGTATCAAGATGGCGCGCACACCGCCGGACTAGCCGGTGCGCAACGGGGGCGACAGTAGCAAGCGAGTGTTTCAGTAATAAGAAAAGGGCGCCCCAAGGCGCCCGAATTTCGCGTTTTTTGCCGATTCTGTGGTTACCGCGCAAAACGGCCGGTATCCGAGCACGAATACTGAGAGCCCGTCCAGCGCCAGAACCGGTAAACACGGTGGCCATCGTCCGGATCGCTGTAGAAGAATTCGTTCACCTTGGGCAAGTCCGAGACATAGTCCCAGCGAAAGTCCTCGCGCCGCTTAAGCGTCTTCTTGCCCGCATCGAATTCGATCACTGCCGGCAATTTCGCACACGGATCCTTGTCCTTCCTGGATTTTTCTGCCGACCCCGCCCAAGCCGCATTCGCGCCGAGCACGCCAGCAAAAACAACGCAGCAGATCACGCCCAGCCTTCGCATCCATACCTGTTTCATCTCCGCTCCTTCGATGCGCATCGAACAGCCGCGCTCACAGCGCTGTGTCATTTTGATTCGGCCGTCTTGAAGTCGCCCGCGAAGACCTGAACCAGCTTTGCCGGATCAAAGTACTTGCGGATCGCGGCATTGACATCGTCGACCGAGACCGCGTTGAGCGCCGCTTCGCGCGCGCGCTCGAATGCCATGGTACGCCCCAGATCAAGCTGACTGGCAAGCGCGCTGGCGAGCGCTGCGTCCTGGGTGCGGCCAAGCGTCATTTGCTGGATCAAGCCGGTGCGCGCCTCGTTCAGCTCCTGTTCGCTGACCCCGTCGCGCACGAAGCGCTGCAGCTCATCGTCGAGCGACGCGCGCAGTCGCGGGAGGTTCTGCGGTGCATAAATGGCGTAGAGCATGAGCGCAGTGTTCTCTTCGCGTGCATTGCCACGCAACACACTGCCCGCGCCGTAGCTAAGCCCCTCTTTTTGGCGCAGACGGTCAGCGAGGCGGCTCTTGAGCCCAGCGCCATCACCCAGCACCTGATTCGCCAACACGGCGGCCGGGTAATCGGCCGACTCATCCCGCAGCGGCATCGTGAGCCCTGCGATGAAGAACGCGTTGGCTTTGTCCGGTGTTTCAAGCGAAATCACCTTGGGCGCCTTGGCGCGGAAGGGCTGCGGCACGCGGGCGTAGGCCTCGGCGCTTCGCCAGCCGGCGGTCAGTCGCTCAAGCTGCGGCTTCACCGCCACGGCATCGAAATCGCCCACCAAGGCGATCTGCGCGTGCTCGGCCCCGTAGAAGCGGCGATGGAAGCCTGCAAGCGCCCGTGCAGATACCGCCTTGATCGCAGCGGCCTCTTCGGCGGCGGTCGCCACATAGCGAACGTCCCCCTTGGGCCATGGATTGTCGTGGCGACCCAGCGCCCGCATGGCCACCGCCTGCGGCTCACGCCGCGCGGCATCCAGTTCGGCCAGCGCTTCGGTGCGCAACTGTTCCAGTTCGCCGGCAGGGAACGTAGGCCTGCGCAGCACATCCTGCAGCAGATCGAGGAAGGCGGTGAGCTTGTCGCGTCGGGTATCGAAACTGACCAGCACCAGATTGCCGTCTTGCGCGGTGATCGATAGCTGCGCCTTGAGTGCGTCGAGCGCATCGGCGATCTGTTGCCGGTTGCGGCCCGCCGCGCCCCGCGTGAGCATGGCAGCCGTGAAGCTCGCGACGGTTTCCTGCCCCACGAGCGAACGTTCGTTCCCCATCCGCAACACGATCTGGCCGTGCACGGTGTTGCCGCGCGTGCGCTTGGGCAAGAGGGCCAACTGGGCGCCACTGCTCAAGCGGCTGCGTGTCGTGCGCGCCTCGATATTCTCGGGCGAGGGTTCGAAGACTTCGCCCTCTGCCTGGGCGGTCTTGCCTGCATAGCCGGCCAGCGTGTCGGCCAGCGGCGGCACCGCAGGTATCTCGACACGGACAGGCTTTTCAACCGGAATGAACTGGCCAACGGTGCGGTTGGCCGCTTTGAAGTAGCGCTCCGCCACACGCTGCACGTCGGCAAGGCTTGCGCCTTCAATCCGGTCGCGCCCAAGGAAGAAAAGCCGCCAGTCACCCAGCGCAATGGCTTCGGACAAACCGACGCCAAAATCCACCGGGTCGTTGAGCATTTTCTCGAAGCCGTTCAGCAGCGCGACGCGGGCGCGCTCGACTTCGGCTGCGCTCAGCGGTTTGCGCGCGATGTTCTCGATCACATCCACCAGCACCTTGCGCACTTCCGCGCGCGACTGCTTCTGGTTCAACTGCGCAACGAAGCTCATGTAGCCCGGCTCGGCAAGCTCCAGGTTCCATGCGCTCACGCTGGCCGCCTTGCCGCTTTCAACCAGGGCTTTGTGCAAACGCCCGCTCGGGCTATCGCCAAGGACGAAGGCCAGCAAGGAAAGCGCCGCGGTGTCCGGATGCGCACCGGCCGGGACGTGGTACTGCACCCCCACCAGCTGGATGTCGCCAACGCGCGAGAGGCTCACCTCGCGTTCGCCGTCCTGGGTCGGCTCGCGCGTCCAGGTCGGCTGCAGCACCCGCGTCGGCCGCGGAATCGGGGCAAAGTAGGCCTGCACCTTCTGCAGGGCCGCCGCTTCGTCAAACTTGCCAGTGATGATGAGCACCGCGTTATCCGGCTGGTAGTAGCGTGCGTAGAAGGCCTGAAGGTTCTCGATTCGCACGCCCTCGACGTCGCTGCGCGCGCCAATGGTCGACTTGCCGTAGTTGTGCCACTGGTAGGCGGTGGCAGCCATCTTCTCCCACAGCATCTGGCCAGGGCTGTTCTCGCCCGCCTCCATCTCGTTGCGCACAACGGTCATCTCGGCATCGAGATCCTCCCGCGCGATGAAGGCATTGACCATGCGGTCCGCTTCCATCCGCAGGGCCCAGTCCAGGTTGTCGTCAGAGGCCGCAAAGGTTTCGTAGTAGTTCGTGCGGTCGAACCAGGTGGTGCCGTTCATCTGCATGCCACGGCGCTTGAACTCGGAGTCGATCGTGTTGCCCGGAAAGGACTTCGAGCCCTTGAACATCAGGTGCTCAAGCAGGTGCGCCATGCCGGTTTCGCCGTAACTTTCGTGGCGTGAGCCCACCAGGTAGGTGATATTGACCGTAGTGCTGGGCTTGGTCGCGTCCGGCGCAAGCAAGACGCGCAGGCCGTTTGCGAGTCGATACTCGGTGATGCCTTCCACCGTGCTCCCCCGTTCAATGCCGGCAGGCAAGGCAGGCAGCGCGCGCACCGCGGGTTCTGCAGCGAACACGGGGGATGCTGCGATCAGGCAAAAGCCCAGCGCAGTCGCGCGCATCAAGGCCGAAATGAATGACATGGAAACTCCTGGCTCAGGCGGACACAACGGCAGCGCCGTCATGACGGGATCGTGCAACGGTTGGTGGCTTCGCTGGCAGCGCCGCGCTGGGCGCGCACCCACTCAGGCGCGGGCTATTTGCAGCGCAGAATGAACTCGAGTTCCTTGTCGGCGGTTTCGCCGTTGGACACCAGTTCATGGCCAGTCTGGCGACAAAAGGCCTGGAAATCGCGCACCGACCCCTGATCGGTCGCGATTACCCGCAGCAACTCGCCAGTGTTCATTTCTGCCAGCGCCTTCTTGGCACGAAGAATCGGCAAGGGGCAGTTCAGCCCGCGTACATCCAGGTCACGATTCACATTCATTCTGTTTTCATCCATTCACTTTACGCAGCCCGCTTGTGCCGCGCTGACAACACGCCAAGCTGCGACAGCCTATCGCCGGCGCTCACGTTCAAGATCACGACGACGCTCCTGAAACTCTGCCAGCCGGGCCTCGGCGGCCGTCCGTTCATAGTAGTCGCCATCACGCCCGCGCAAGCCGAGCGAGAGTTGCTCGATTGCGGAGTAGATCGCGCCACGCAAATAGTAAGCCTCGGCTTGCGCGCGGTGCTGCGCGAGCCGCTTGCCTTGGGCCGCGCTGGCCTTGGCAAGGCGGCTGTAGAGGCGATCGTCGGTGTTATCCAGGCGCAGGCGCTCACTGGCCAGCGCTGCGGCTTCGCCAGGCTTGCGTGCGGCCAGCAACGCATCGACTTCAGCGTAAACGAGCGCGCGGCTCTGCGGAAAGCGCTGGCGCGCCAGTTGCAGCACCTTTGCCGCCTGCGCCGGCTGCCCGGCCTGAATCAAGACTTCACCATCGAGCAGATCGACCATGGCGCTGTTCAGGTCGAGCTTATGCAGCGCATCAACATCCATTCGCGCCGCCGCGGTCTTGTTCAGCTTCAGGTTTGCCCGGGCGCGTGCATACCAATGCGCCGCGGCGGCATTCACCCGTTGCGGCGGCTCGCCGGCAAAGCGCGCGAGGGTCTCTTCAGGCACTTGCTCAAGCGATTCGATCTTGGCCTTCACCATTGAAAAGTCGACCGAGTCGATCACCTGGCGGTAGGGAATCTGCTGCACGCGGTTGGCAACGTCGCTGATGCGCTCGGTGGTCAGCGGGTGTGATCGCAGATAGGCGTAGGCGCCACTGTCAAAAACGCGGGTCGCGCGGTCAAGGCGTTCAAAGAAATCGACCATGCCGCGGGTGTCGAAGCCGGCCGCCTCAAGGGTCTGCAAGCCCACGCGGTCGGCCTCGCGCTCGTAGTCGCGCGAATACGCCAGCTGCAGCGAACTGGCGGCCGCCTGCCCCGCCATCGCGGCCGCACCGGCAGCGTCCCCGCCCGCCCTGGCCGCCAGCACGGCCATGACCAGTGTCGCCAGCATCATGTAGCCCATGTTCTGCTGCTGGGCCATCATGCGCGCCATGTGGCGCTGCTGCACATGCGAGATTTCGTGCGCCATCACCGAGGCAAATTCGGATTCGGACTGGGCGGCAAGGAAGAGGCCCGTGTGGAAGTAGAGCACCCCGCCCAGCGTCGCAGCGGCGTTGATCGATTTGTCCTGGAACACGAAGTACTGAAACTGCTGGCTGGGGGTCGAGCTGACCGCAACCATTCGCGCGCCAAGGCGTGCAAGGTAGTCCTCGATTTCAGGGTCATCAAGATAGCGCGCATCGCCAAAGCGGATCTGCCGCACGATCGCTGCGCCGATCTGGCGCTCCATCTGCGGTGATAGCTCCGCCTGAGCCGAATCGCCCAGGTCGGGCAAGCCGTCCGCAATGGCTCGAACGGAGAACAGGGCGGCGAGCAGGCTCGCCAGCAGGCGCTTTTTCATGAGCGTATGATAACGGCCTGCCCGCAAAGCCTTTGCGGTGACCAACAGAAGATAACAAATCTTCCCCAGCCAGTCGTACCGCAACGCCCCGCCAATCCTGACGATCACGATGCCAGACGCAACACTCACCCACTTCAACCCGCGCGGCGAGGCCCACATGGTCGACGTGGGTGCCAAGCATGAAACAACGCGCATTGCGCGCGTCAAGGGGCGCATCTCGATGCTGCCGGACACGCTTGCACTGATCCTGCGCGGTGACGCAAAAAAGGGCGATGTGCTGGGCATTGCGCGGATCGCGGGGATTCAGGCATCCAAGCGCACCGCCGACCTGATTCCGCTCTGTCACCCGATTCCGCTGACCCATGTTTCCGTCGACTTCACTGTCGACGAGGCAAACCCCAGCATCGAGGTGCTGGTAACCGCAGAAACCGTGGGCCGCACCGGGGTTGAAATGGAAGCGCTGACCGCCGCATCGGTGGCGCTGCTGACCATTTACGACATGTGCAAGGCGGTCGATCGTGGCATGCAGATCGGCGAGATCCGCCTGATCGAAAAACTCGGCGGAAAGTCCGGGCACTGGCAGGCCGAGTGACTGTCCACGCTGTTCGCACCCTCAACGCAAACCAACCTTCATACCGATCCCGCGCATGAGCAAGGAAGTCGAACTCAAACTCGCACTGGCGCCGCAAGCGCTGCCCGCGCTGCGGAGCAACCCGTTGATTGCCGAGGCGCCGCTTGAAGGCGCCAATGGCATCCTGCTCAACACCTACTTCGACACGCCGGGCCTGGAACTGCGGGCACGCAAGATCGCGGTGCGAATGCGCAAGGACGGCGAGAACTGGATCCAGACGGTCAAGTGCGCTGCCGCATCGCTGGGCGGCCTGGCGAGCAGGCCGGAATGGGAACAGCCCTCTGATGGCGAGCATTTCGATTTCAGCCAGATCGACGCAGCTGAGGTCCGAAGCGCGCTCGAGAGCGTCAAGAAACGCCTGGCGCCGATCTTCACCACCACATTCGCGCGCAGCACGCGGCGCCTGACGCCCAAGCCGGGCGTCGTGATTCTGGCAATGATCGACGAAGGCAGCATCGAGGCCGGTGGCCGCAGCAGCCCACTCTGCGAACTTGAACTCGAACTGGTGTCCGGCGACCCCCGCGAGCTTTACGCACTGGCCCTGCAACTGGCCGAGCAACTGCCCTTGCACCCGGAAGACGCCAGCAAGGCTCAGCGCGGGTACGAACTGCATCAGAACATCAAGCCCTCGCCACGACGTGCGCGCCATGTTGCGCTTGACCCGAAGATGCCCGCGCACGAGGCATTCCTGACGCTTGCCTACGAAACCCTGGCGATGTGGCAAGCCAACGAGAACCTTGCACTGCGACTCGATGACCCCGAGTTCGTCCATCAAGCGCGGGTCGCCCTGCGCCGCTTCCGCACACTGATCTCGCTGTTCCGCGATGCGCTGCCCAAGCCTTTGCGAAGCCGCTATTCCGCGCTGTTCAAGGCACTCGCCGACAGCCTCGGCGGCGCACGCGACGCCGATGTCGTGCTCTCTACCCTGCTGCTGCCGATCACCACCACCTGCAAGGTCGGTGACGACCTCAACCGCCTGGTGCGCACCCTGGAACTGCACCGCGACGATCAACGCAAGAAACTGCGCAGCAAGGAGAGCGCCGCCGAGCGGGGCCGCGCGCAACTGGAACTGGCCGCCACACTTCATTCGCTGCCCGATGCCGATGCGGGATCGATCAGCAAACTGGCTCGGCGCGCGATGCGGCGGGTCCACAAGAAAGCGCTTGCCTGCCTTGCGGCGGCAGATGCCGGTGACGCGGCGCAGCTGCATCAACTACGCATCGTGCTGAAACGACTGCGCTACGGGCTCGATTTCTTCAGCGCGCTCTGGGCGCCCAACGCGGTGCAAGCCTACGCCCGGGCGCTCGCAACACTGCAGGATGGCTTGGGTGACATCAACGACGCCGCAATGGGCAACCGACTGCTGGCCGAGGTGTCTGGCGACGACCCCGGCCTCGCGGCCGCGCGCGCCTTCACCGCCGGCTGGCATGCCCCCCGCATCGCGCAGCTCCGCGCCAAAGCACTGGCCGACGCTAAAACCCTGCTCACCAGCGAGACCCCATGGAAGAACAAGAAGGAAAAATGAGCACCGCCAAAGGCATGGATCTGATCCTGTGGCGGCATGCCGAAGCCGAGTACAGCAGCCCTGACGAAACCCGCGCCCTGACCGAGAAGGGCCGCGACCAGGCCGAGCGCATGGCGAGATGGCTCACGCGCAATGCGCCGAAGGATCTGAAGATCATTGTCAGCCCGGCAACGCGCACGCGTCAGACCGTGGCGCCCTTCTCAAGCAAGATTGCGATTGATCCGCGCGTCAGCACCTCCGGCAGCCCCGAGAGCCTGCTTGAAGCAGCCGGCTGGCCCAAGACCGACGGCGCGGTGCTGGTCGTTGGCCATCAACCCACGCTGGGCGAAGTGGCTGCGATGCTGCTCGGCCAGGCCGGGGCCGAAATGTCGGTGAAGAAGGGTTCGATCTGGTGGTTCCGCGTTCGCGAACGCCATGGCGTGCGCGAAACCATCCTCAAGGCCGTGGTCCCGGCTGAACTCACCTGACGCGCCGCGCACGGCCAGAATAAAAAAAACGGCGCCCGCGGGCGCCGTTCTCGTTTGCAGCAGTTCAGCTCAGTCGGCGGTGGCGCGGGCCACGCGGCGCTGACGCACCGCCGCAGCCAGGGTGTCGAGCACACCAAGGCTGTCTTCCCACCCGATGCAAGCGTCGGTAATGCTCTTGCCGTATTCCAGCGGCTTGCCCGGCACCAGATCCTGCCGGCCGTCCTTCAGGTGAGACTCGACCATCACACCAATGATGCGATCTTCGCCGGCAGCAAGCTGATCCGCCACATCCTGTGCCACCACGATCTGGCGCTCGTAGCGCTTGCTGCTGTTGGCGTGCGAGAAATCGACCATCACCTTGGCCGCCACGCTGGACGCCGCCAGTTCCTTACAAGCGGCATCCACGCTGGCCGCATCGTAGTTGGTGGTTTTGCCGCCGCGCAGGATCAGGTGGCAGTCTTCATTCCCGCCCGTCGAGACAATCGCCGAATGGCCCGCCTTGGTCACCGACAGGAAATGGTGGGGGCTGGCAGCGGCCTTGATTGCATCCACCGCGATCTTCACGTTGCCGTCGGTGCCGTTCTTGAAACCAACCGGGCTGGACAGCCCCGAAGCCAGTTCCCGATGCACTTGCGACTCGGTGGTGCGGGCGCCGATCGCGCCCCATGAGATCAGATCAGCGATGTACTGCGGGGTGATCATGTCGAGGAACTCGGTCGCGCAGGGCAATCCCATCTCGTTGATCTCCCAAAGCAGTTCGCGCGCGATGCGGATGCCTTCGTTGATCTTGAAACTGCCGTCGAGCATCGGGTCGTTGATCAAGCCCTTCCAGCCCACCGTAGTGCGCGGCTTCTCGAAATACACCCGCATGACCACCAGCAAGTCATCGCGCAAGCGGTCTGCTTCTACCTTGAGCTTGCGTGCGTAATCCTTGGCCGCTTCGGTATCGTGAATCGAGCACGGGCCAATGACCACCAGCAGACGATCATCCTGACCATGCAGGAGACGATGAATGCCGCTGCGTGCGTCATAGGCCGTCTGGGCCGCTTGCGGTGTGGCCGGAAACTCACGCAGGACATGGGCCGGCGGCACCAGTTCCTTGATTTCGCGGATGCGGACGTCGTCGATATGCAAGCGGGTAGAGGCATTCATGGTTCAGGGTTCCGGGAAAAGGCAGGGATGCGAGCGCAATTTTTTGCGCTACAACCAAAATTTAGCGCACGATTATAGCGCACAAGTCGCCTGGCTGCCGCGGCGCACCATGCACAGCACGCCAAAGCGCCCGCCCAACCGGCCGCCCACAACTGATCAGCGGCGCCGGAGGCCTGCGCATCAACGAACAGGGCGCACCTGCGGTGCGCCCTGTTCGGCACTCGGCCGGCGCGAACACGCGCCAGCCCTGGCATGCCATCAGGCCGAGCGACGGCGCCCCAGCATCACGGCGAACAGCGCGATGCCTGCCAATGCCAGGGAGCCGGGCTCCGGCACCACGGCATCAAACATGGCATCCGCCAGCAGTTCATGGGCGTAGGTCGTCGGATGCTGCCAATCCCAGAACAGATGCTGGTTCCACATCGTCGGGTCCATGGCGCAGCTGGTCCAGAGGCAGGCCGCCTGGGTTTCAGTCAGGCCAAAAGCCGAAGCATTCGCAACAATACCTTCCACCGCCGAGAAGGCATCGAAGCGCACCACGCGCCCCGGCGCCATCGCGTCAATGCCGCTCAGTGCCTGGTCCAGCACGCTGTTGAAACCGATGCTCAGCCCAGTGGCCGCGCCAACGGCCTGCGGCCCTGCCTGCGCAGCGCCGGGAGTGCGGCCCAGATTAGGCATGTTGCCCACCATGACATGCTGCGCGCCGCTCATGATCAGGGTTTGCGTAATGGTCGCAAGATTGGTCACCGCCTCGATCACGGCGGCCTGGTAGGCCTGCGGCGTGCTCGCGGGGTCGCGCATCAGCGCCGCAAAGTCATTCGGCCCGCCCCACACGACGTACAGTGCATTCGAGTCAACCGTATGCTGGGCAAGGTAGCGCTCCATCTGCGTGCGCATGCCGGGGAGGTCTGCCGTCGCCAGCACGGGACCAAGCACCGGATCGTTGATGTACAGCGGATCGTGCAACACCGCGTTGTCCGTGCCGGTGTATGAGCCGGACACCGCGTAGTTGCTCACCTGGGCACTGCTGAAACCAAGCTTGCTGGCAAGGTATTCCGCGGCCACCGGGCCATTGCTGAAGCGCCCGTTCCAATAGGCCGGCGGTGGCGGTGCGAAATCGCCGGTGGCTGCGTAGAAGTTGCCGGGGTCAGACAACGAATCGCCAAACAGGATCATCTGGCTGAACGGGGCTGCCCAAGCCTGCCCGCCTCCGCCAAGCAGCAGGACCGAAGCAACAAACAAGGAGCGGGTGGCCGACCACGCACGAACAACGCTAGGTTTTGACATGGAGTTCTCCGACAATCGATGGGTTGCAATCGGGGCCACTGGATTTGTCATCGACAGCGCGCCGCTAGGCACAATGTAGCCGTGCAACGACATCCTTTGCTGCTCGAGCGTCGATTTTCCAGGGCCAAGCGTGACATGCTTGTCACCCAATCCCAAGTGCATACAGCGCGCGTATCGGCTTTCCCATCGTCGCGTGCTCGCGACGCACCCGCGCGATTCAGATTGCCCAGTCGGGCTCCCACCGGCGGGGCGCCGCATCGCGCCCGGCGAACACCGTGGCCTGCTTCGGCATGAGCCAGACCACCTCACCGCTGGCGAGCGCCAGTTGCTGGTGTCGCTCACGCGAGAGCTCGACCTCGATGATCTCGCTCTGGTGCAGCAGCTCGACGCGCACCACCGGCCCGATCGCCTGCACATGTGCCACCTCGGCCTGCAGCGCAGCAGGCGCGGGTTCGCGCAGGATCTCGATGTCGTGGGGGCGGACAAAGGCCTGTGCGTGCGCCGAGGCCTCGCGCCCGACTTCGGCCCATGGGCCGTGCATGCGGCTGTGGAACACGTTCACGTTACCGAGGAACTGATAGACGAAGGGCGTTGCCGGGTTCGAGTACACCTCGTCCGGCGAGCCAACCTGTTCGATCCGCCCCTGGTTCATCACGACCACCCGGTCGGCCACCTCAAGCGCTTCTTCCTGATCATGCGTGACGAACACGCTGGAGATGTGCATTTCGTCATGCAGTCGGCGCAGCCAGCGCCGCAGTTCCTTGCGCACCTGCGTATCGAGCGCGCCAAACGGTTCGTCGAGCAGCAGCACGCGCGGCTCCACCGCCAGCGCACGGGCGAGCGCAATCCGCTGGCGCTGCCCCCCCGAGAGCTGACTCGGATAGCGGCCGGCCAGCCAGTCCAGTTGCACCAGCTTGAGCAGATCCATCACCTTTTCACGGATCTTCGCTTCCGCAGGACGCTCACCGCGCGGCTTCACGCGCAGGCCAAACGCGACGTTCTCGAACACCGTCATGTGCCGAAACAGGGCGTAGTGCTGGAACACGAAGCCGACCTGACGTTCGCGCGTATGAAGGTGGGTAGCCTCTTCACCGGCAAACAGCACCTGCCCCGCATCGGGCACTTCCATGCCGGCGATGATGCGCAGCAGGGTCGTTTTGCCGCAGCCCGAAGGGCCAAGCAAGGCCACCAGTTCGCCGGTCGGGATGTCGAGAGAGATGTCGTCGAGCGCCACGAAGCTGCCAAAGCGCTTGCCGATCTTGCGGATTCCGATGCTCATTTGAGGACTCTCTGATTCATTGGCATTCAGTTACTGCGCACCCGTGCGCTCGGGCGGAAGGGTCGCGCCCAGCATTTGCGTTTCACGCCGCATGCGCCACTCGACAAGCGTCTTGGCGAGCAGGGTGACCAGCGCCAGCAGCGCCAGAATGCTCGCCGCGGCAAAGGCGCCGATCGCGTTGTACTCGTTGTAGAGAATCTCGACATGCAGCGGCAGCGTGTTGGTCTCACCGCGGATATGACCGGACACCACGCTCACCGCGCCGAATTCCCCCATCGCCCGCGCGTTGGCGAGGATCACCCCGTACAGCAGACCCCACTTGATATTGGGGAGGGTCACCCGCCAGAACATCTGCCATCCGGACGCGCCAAGCGAAACAGCGGCCTCCTCCTCCTCGCGCCCTTGCGACTGCATCAGCGGAATGAGCTCGCGTGCGATGTAGGGCACCGTAATGAACAGGGTCGCGATCACCATGCCCGGCACGGCGAAGATGATCTTGATGTCGCGCTCGGCCAGCCAGGGGCCGAACCAGCCCTGGGCACCGAAGATCAGGATGAACAGCAACCCTGCCACCACCGGGCTCACCGCAAACGGCAGATCGATCAAGGTCGTCAGCAGGCTCTTGCCACGGAAGTCGAACTTCGCGATTGCCCACGCCGCCGCAACGCCGAAAGCAATGTTTAACGGCAGCACCAGCGCTGCGATCAGGATCGTGAGCCCGGCCGCCGAGCGCGTCTCGGGTTCCTTGAGCGCCTCCAGGTACAGCGCCCAGCCTTTGGCCAGTGCCTCGCTGAACACCGCGAGCAAAGGCAAAACCAGGAAGAGGAAGAGAAAGCTGAACGCGATCGCGCACAGCACCCAGCGCACGGGCCGCGATTCATTGCTTGCCGCACGCCGGTTCATGCTGCCGCCCCTTCACGCCGCGCGGCGGGCGCTAGCGCCTCGACCGGCCCGCCGCCGCTGTGCCGCCTGGCGGCCCACCATTGCAAGAGGTTGATCGACAGCAGCAAGACAAATGAGATCACCAGCATCACCACGGCGAGAACGGTCGCGCCCACCAGGTCGTACTGCTCGAGCTTCGAGATGATCAGCAAGGGGGTGATTTCGGACACCATCGGCATGTTGCCGGCAATGAAGATCACCGAACCGTACTCGCCGATCGCGCGTGAGAAAGCCAGCGCGAAGCCGGTCAGCCAGGCCGGAAACAGCTGCGGCAGGATGACCCGCCACAAGGTCTGCGCCCGGCTGGCCCCCAGGGTGGCGGCCGCTTCTTCCACCTCCGGCTCGATGTCCTCGATTACCGGCTGCAGCGTGCGCACCACAAAGGGCAAGGTCACGAAGGTCAAGGCCACCATGATGCCGATCGGCGTAAATGCCACCTTGATTCCCAAGGGTTCGATCCACCGCCCCAGCCAGCCGTTGCTGGCATACAGCGTAGTGAGCGTGATGCCCGCCACCGCCGTGGGCAGCGCGAAGGGCAGATCAACCAGCGCATCGACGAAGCGCTTGCCGGGGAAGGTATAGCGCACCAGCACCCAGGCCACGATAAGGCCAAACACCGCATTGATCAGCGCCGCCACGAGCGAAACGCCGAACGTGACGCGGTAGGCCGCCAGCGCACGATCGGCGCTGGCAACGGCCCAGAATTCAGCCGGTGACAAGGCGCTGCTCTTGGCGATCAGCGCGCCAAGCGGAATCAGCACCAGGAGCGACAGATAGGTGATCGCGTAGCCGAGCGATAGCCGCAGCCCGGGCAGAACATTGTGTTGGGAGTTTCGCATCGTACGGTTCGCGGGCCGCGCGCCATCGCGCGGCCTCTGCCTGGTCGCTTACTTGTTGACGTACAACTGGTCGAAGCTGCCGCCATCCTTGAAGTGCGTGGCTGCCGCCTTGCTCCAACCGCCGAAGGCCTCATCAACGGTGAAGGTCTTGATCGCCGGGAATTGCGCCGCGTACTTCTTCAAGACCGCCGCATCGCGCGGACGCAGGTAGTTCTGCGCCGCAACCTCCTGCCCGGCAGGCGACCACAGGTATTCAAGGTAGGCCTGCGCCTGCTTGCGCGTGTTGCGCCGGTCCACCGTCTTTTCGACCAGCGCAACCGGGAACTCAGCCAGGATGGACTGGCTCGGATAGACCACTTCGAACTCGCCGCGACCGAACTCGCGCGCAATCAGTTCGGCTTCCGACTCGAAGGTCACCAGCACGTCGCCGAGCCTGCGCTGCATGAACGAGGTGGTGGCATCCCTGCCGCCGGACGCAAACAGCGGCGCGTTGCGCAGCATCGCTGCGACAAAACCCTTGGCGCTCTCCTGCGTGGCACCCGGCTGACTTTGTGCCCAGCCCCAGGCCGCCAGGTAGCTGTAACGGCCGTTACCGGTGTTCTTCGGGTGCGGCAAGATCACGCCAATGCCCGACTTGGCCAGATCCGGCCAGTTGCGGATCTGCTTCGGGTTGCCCTTGCGGACGATGAACACCATCGTCGATGTGTAAGGCGAAGCCGCGCTGGGGAACTTCTTCGCCCAGTCGGTCACGACCAAACCCTTGTCCACCAGAAACTGGATATCGGTGGCCTGGTTCATCGTCACGATATCGGCTTCCAGCCCGTCGGCCACCGCACGAACCTGCTTGGTCGAACCCGCGTGCGATTGCTTGAGCTCAAGGGTCTCACCGGTCTTGGCTTTCCAGGCCGCAGCAAAGAGCGGGTTGTAATCCTTGTAGAAGTCGCGCGAGACGTCGTACGAGACGTTCAGCAATGACACCTGCGCGCTGGACGCGACGGACACCACCGAAAACAGGGCAGCTAGGAGAATTCGCTTCATGGCGCGGCACACCTCGAAAACAGTCGAGCCGCGATTTTCCCGAATTCCATTAGAACCACGAACCACTAAAACTGAATTTCAAAATAGGAAATTCATATAAAGGCCCGTGACGCTGCGGCGCCTTAGGGAAGGTCTGAATAAGTGAGCGAGAGGGATGCAGCGCAAGGCGCGGCGCGCGCAGCGACCAAGACATATCAAAGGGATAGGCGCGGGAGCGAGCACGCCGCAACGCAGCGATGCGCCGTCGCAGCCACTTATTCAGGCCTTCCTTAGCTCACATGGGTGCAGAAGCCGTCCAGCAACTCGCGCATGCGCTCCGACAAACCCGCCGCCTGTGTCGCCGCCTTCAGGTCCTCAGCCGTTGCCAGGGTCTGATCAAAAAAGGTCCACTGCTGGCGCGCCAGTTCGATATCGGCGCGCGCGTTTTCCGGCAGCGCAGTGTCGGCGACCAGCGCCCCAAGCTGTGCGGAGAATGTCTTGCGCTGCTGCGCCAGCACCAGCGAAACATCAGGCGGGGCCATGCCCCATTGCCGAGTCAGCGCCAGTCGCGCCATGCGCTGAGTCAGCATGCGTATCTCCGATCCACCCAACAGGCGGCGCGATCCATCGCCCGGCTGCGCCTTGGCCAATTGCGCTGCCAGTTTCATCGCCTGATCACTCAGATCCTGCGCCAGCGAACTCAATCGACGCACGCCATCGGGTGCGGGCTTCGCCCCCCAGGCCATGCGGTAGACCCGCCAGCGCTGTTCGATCAGCAGGATCAATTCGCCACTCACCGTGCGGTCGAGCGAGGCGTAAATCTGTTCGAACTCCCGCGTCGATTGCTGCAACTGCATGCCGGCGCGCTGGGTATCGATCCCCACGCCCATCTGGATCCAGCAGCGACCGATACGCTCGGCATGCATGGCGAGCATGCCGGCACGATTGATCGTTACCAGGGGCGAGGCCTGCGGGGCGGCCTTCTTCGCCGCCAGCGCCCCAGCGGGCAAGATCATTGAAGCGGAAGCGAGCAACAGATCGCGACGTTTCATGCCGGGCCCCTCAAGCAGTGCCACCAACAGTCAGCCCGTCGAGGCGGATCGTTGGCTGACCGACCCCGACCGGCACGCTTTGCCCTTCCTTGCCACAGGTGCCCACGCCCGGATCGAGCGCGAGGTCGTTGCCGATCATCGACACCCGCGTCAGCGCATCCGGGCCGTTACCGATCAGGGTTGCCCCCTTGACCGGGTAGGCCAGCTTACCGTTCTCGATCATCCAGGCCTCGGCCGCCGAGAAGACAAACTTGCCGGATGTGATGTCGACCTGGCCGCCACCGAAGTTCACCGCATACAGCCCGCGCTCGACCGAGGCAATGATCTCCTGCGGATCGCGCTCACCAGCCAGCATGATCGTGTTGGTCATGCGCGGCAGCGGCAGGTGCGAGAAGGATTCCCGACGGCCGTTGCCGGTTGGCGCCACGCCCATCAGGCGGGCGTTGGTCATGTCCTGCATATAGCCGGTCAGGATGCCGTCTTCGATCAGCACCGTACGCTGGGTCGGGTTGCCTTCGTCATCCACCGTCAGCGAACCACGCCGCCCCGGCAGGGTGCCGTCATCCACAACGGTGACGCCCTTGGCGGCAACCCGCTCGCCAATGCGGCCGGCGAAGGCCGAGCTGCCCTTGCGGTTGAAGTCCCCCTCCAGGCCGTGGCCGATGGCTTCATGCAACAGGATGCCCGGCCAGCCATTGCCGAGCACCACGGTCATCATGCCCGCGGGTGCCGGCCGGGCCGACAGGTTGGTGCTGGCCTGATGCACCGCCTTGAGCGCGTAGTCGCGCAGCACCTCGTCGGTGAACGCCGCGTAGTCATGGCGCCCGCCACCGCCCGCCGAGCCCTGCTCGCGGCGCCCGCCCTCTTCCATGATCACCACCACCGAGAGGCGGGTCAGGGGCCGCACATCCGCGGCCAGGTGGCCGTCGGATCGCGCCACCATCACCACTTCCCAGGTCGCGGCAAGCGAGGCCATCACCTGCGTGACGCGCGGATCCAGGCTGCGCGCGATCTGCTCGATGCGTTCGAGCAGGCGCACCTTCTCGGCATCGGGCAAGGAGCCGATCGGATCGTCTGCCAGGTAGAGCGGCTTGACCTGCTTGGCCGCGCGCACCGGCACCACCCGCCCGGCGCCGGCCGCCGCAATTGCCCGGGTGGTCTGCGCGGCGGCATCGAGCGCAGCCACGGTGATGTCGTCAGAGTATGCGAAGGCGGTTTTTTCGCCGCTCACCGCCCGCACGCCCACGCCCTGCTCGATGCTGAAACTGCCCGCCTTGACGATGCCCTCTTCCAGGCTCCAGCCCTCAGAGCGCTGGTACTGGAAGTACAGGTCGGCGTAGTCGAGCCGATGCGTCATCAGCGTGCCAAAACAGCGGTCGATCGAAGCCAGATCAAGCTGCCCCGGCGCCAGCAGCAGGCGGTGCGCGGTGTCCATCGGGTGTTCGTGTGTCGGTGTGCTCATGTTCATCCTGTGTCAGATCGGGTGAAGCGCTTGCAACGCGGCGCCAGCCGGGCCACGTCGCGCGCCATCAAAGGCGGCGGTGCTGCAAGGCGGGCAGGCTCTCGCGCAGGCTCCGCTGGTGTTCAGGGTCAATCTCGCCAATCACGACGCCCGCGCCACGCGGCAGGTGCTGCAAGACCGCCCCCCACGGGTCGATCAGCATGCTCTCGCCCCAGGTCCGCCGGCCACCGGGGTGCTCGCCCCCTTGTGCGCTGGCCAGCACATAGCAAAGGTTTTCCACCGCGCGGGCACGCAGCAGCACCTCCCAGTGCGCACGGCCGGTGGTTTCGGTAAAGGCGGCCGGCAGCACGATCAGGGCCAGGTCGCCCATCGCGCGGAAGAGCTCAGGGAAGCGCAGGTCATAGCAAACGGCCAGCCCGACGCGGCCAAAGGGCGCATCGAAGGTGACAATTTCGGCGCCCGCTTCGATCGTGCGCGATTCATCGTACGCCTCATTGCCCTTGCGAAAGCCGAACAGGTGCAGTTTGTCGTAGCGCGCCACCCGCTGCCCGGCGTCGTCGAACACCAGCACCGCATTGCGCACCTTGTCGTGGCTTTGCGCGCGCAGGGGAATCGTTCCGCCCACCAGCCAGACCTTGTAGCGCCGCGCCGTATCGGCCAGAAAGCGCTGCATCGGGCCATCGCCCTCGGCCTCGCACACCGCGAACTTGGCCTGCTCGTCCGGCGAGATCAGCGCAAAGTACTCCGGCAACACCACCAGTTGCGCACCACCCGCGGCGGCCTCGGCGATCAGGCGCTCGGCCTCGCGCAGGTTTTCGCCCACATCCGGGCCGGAGACCATCTGCACCGCGGCAACACGATATCGTTGGCTCACTGTTTGCCTCCGCTGTTCTCTTCAAGCGCCGGTGCGCCGTCCAGTTTGCGCACACGCGGCTCGGCCCAACTGCCATCGACCGCGTAGTCGTAGGTGAACATCTTCTCGACCGGATCACTCAGGATCTTCTGGGCCAGGTAGGCCACCAGCCCGACGGCCGGGTTGAGCGTACCGATCGCCGGCCCCAGGGCAACCCCCAGCGCCACGGTTTCGGAGAGGGTGGGCTGCACCTGCACGCGCAAGGCCTGAGTTTCGGTCGCCAAGTTGACGCTGCCCTGCATCGACACCCGTGCAGCAGGCCCACGTATCCGGAGATCGTCGGTACGCATGATGCCCTGGTGAATTTTCATGCTACCGGAAACGCTGTCGAAGGCGAATCCTTCCGAAAACACATCGCGAAAATCAAGCGTGGCCCGGCGCGGCAAGGATTGCAGACTCAACACGCCCAGCAGCCGCCCCATCCCCGGATCGACCTTGCTGAACTGGCCGGACGCGGCGGTCAGCGTGAAGTCGCCGGAAAGCGATGCGATGTCAGGCGTGGCCGGATCGCCCCGCCAGGCAAGCGCGCCGCGGGCCGTGACTTCACCGCGGCGCAAGAGCCCGGGGTGGCCCAGCCGGCCCAGCAGCGCGCCGGCATCGCGGGCATCAAGATCAAAACGCACGCGCGTCTGGCCGCCCTGATAGGCGCCGTTGAGCGAAATGCGGCCGTCGTCATTGCTCAGCAGCAGTTGTTCAAGCTGCCAGTCTTCACCATCGGGCGCGCCGCGCAACGACAAGGCCCCCACATCGCGCGCGGCGTACATCAGCGCGCCCACCTTCAGATCGACTTGCGGCAAGCGCGCGGCGCCCGCCTTGGGATCGAGCCGCCTTGCCGGCGTGCGAGCGGACTGCACCGGCAGCAGCGCAAGGCGCGAAAGGCGGGCTTCGATTTGCCCGGCGCCACGCGTGTCGATGCTGATGCTGCCCTCGGCAGCCGGGCCGTCGAGCTGCCCGCGCCAGCGTTCGCCTTCACGCTGCGCCACCAAGCCCTGATCGTGAAAGCGCAAGCCCCTGAGCACCAGGTCGCCCGCGTGCACCGCCACGCTATCGAAGGGCGGCGTGCCGGCATCCTGCCCGGCGCTGCCCAGCGCGTCGCGCCAGGCGTCCAGATCCAGATGGTCCACCCGCGCCCGCAAGGCCAGGCCGCGGCCTGGCAAAGCCACATCCGCCGTGCCAAGTGCCAGCACCCCCTGGTCAATCTTGAGCGCACCATCTTGTTCGTGAATCGCCAGGCGCAAGCGCGCGCGCCCCTTGAGCTGCGCCTCGACCTGCTGCCGCGCCTGCTGCGACTGGTTCTGCCATCGCCAGTCCAGCGAGAAGGGCAAAGCCTCGCCCGCCGACTTATTGAGCGGATCGGGCAGGCTCGACGCCACACCCAGCAGGCTGGTTTCGAGCGTCAGGGCCACATCGTGCTCACGCGCCACGATGCGGGCGATGGCCGGCGTTTCGCCCGCGATGTGATCCCACGCCTGTGCCGGGTAAAGGCTGGCAAGATGCCGCGCGCTGACACTGCCATGGGCCTCGATCTCGATTGCACCATCGCGCCGTGTGTCGCCGCGCACCCGTACGGGGGTGCCAAGGAAGGCGCCGCTGGCTTCCGGAATCGAAAAGCGCGACTCGGTAAAGCCGAAGCGCCCGCTCGCCGACTCAAGGTCGGGCAAGCCCGGCAGCAGTCGCAAACGGTTGTCGGCAAAGCGGAACTCGCCTTCGGTGGTGGTTTTCTCCGGCTCGGCCAGCGGCACGGCAAGCCGCAAGGTCAGCGCGCCATCGCCGGTGGCGTCAACGCCGCGGGTGAAATAGCCCACCTTGTCGGCAATCGGGCTGGCATTGATGAATTGCAGAAACTCCCGCGTCGGACCGCTTGCCTTGCCGTCGATGGCCAGCGCGCCCAGCTCCAGGTCTTCGATCACCGCCCGTACCTGCGACACCTGGGCGCCGAACACCTTGCCACGATCGGCGTGGATTTCCATTCGCGCGCGCTCAAAACGCAAGCGCCCATCGATGTCGTCAATCGCTGGCCAGTCAGGCGCGTACTGAAGGCGCGAACCGAGCACCCGCGCATCCACCGTGAACACCCCTTTCGGATCATCGGTGAAGGGGAAATTGGCGAGATCGCCGCGCAACACCAGCGTGGCGTCTTGGGCCTCGCCGTGGGTAATCGCATCGCGCAGCCAGTGCCGCACCTCGGCATCCACCACCGTCGGCATGTAGCGCCAGACTGCGCTGCCGTCCGCGCGCGAGAGCCGCGCTTCGATGTCGATTTCGCCGGGCCCCTCGCCCTTGGTTCGCCACACACCTTTGGCGCTGCCGCTGGCATCTTTGTTGTGAAACTCGGCACGCGCCAGCCGCACACTGGCCTGCCCGTTGTTGAGCTGCCAGTCACCCGAGAAGTTTGCCGCTTCGATCGCGATGTCCCCGGCATCGAACACGGCCGGCAAGGCCAGCGCCCCCTTGTCGACATTCAGCTCGAACTGACCACCGCGCTCGGTCGCCGACACCGTGCCAGACCAGCCCGTGCCGCCCGGCCACAGCCCCTGCGGCGCAAGGCCCAGGCCGGCAAAGCGGGCAGCCATGCGGTAGCGGGCGGGCATGCCCCCCTCGCCTTCCCAGCCGAGGTCAATGCGCTCGATCCGGCCATGCGGCGCCAGCGCCTGCAACTGGCTGCGCAGGGCCGATCGCAACGGCACGCGGCGCATGATCGAGGTCAGCACCGCAAGATCGAGCGACTGGGCACTGAATTCGGCACGGGCAGGCTCACCTGCCGCGCCGGCGGCGCGCTCGAAACGGAAACTCGCGGCGGACATCTCACCGCCTTCATCGGTACGCAGCGCCAGATCGCGCCCTGCCAGGCGCAACACACCGCCTTGCCGCATGGCCTCCAGCCGCCCCCTGATCCAGCCCAGGCGCAGCGGCTCGGCTTCACCGGCAAACCGCAGGGCCGGCCCACGCAAGGCAAAATCGGCCACGCCCAGCGTCAACCCACCCTGCTCGAACCCGAGCCAGACGCGTACGCCACCACGCGCGTACAGCAGCGCTTGCGGCCAATCCAGCCAAGGCTTCCAGGCGGCGAAGTCGGCACGGTCCACGCTGGCATACAGCTCCCCCGACCATTCGCTCACCGGCGCACCCGGATCGGCCTTGATCCGGCCCCGCAGATCCAGCGGCGTCGCCAGCGGGGCCGGCGGGCTCGCGGTCAGGCCCACACGGTGGGTCTTGCCGGCACTTTCAAGCCGCAGGTTCAGACGGGACAGGCGCAGGGGCGGCGCGCCGCGCAGCAAGTCCTGCCACACGACCTCGGCGTCGCGAATCACGATCGCACGCTGATCGAGCAGCCATTCGCGCATGGCCGCATCGTCTTCGCCGGGCGCGGCCGAAAAACCGGCCAGATGGATCGCGCCATCGGTTTCGCGGACCAGGGTCAGCGCGGGTCGATCCACCACCAATTGATGCAAGCGCAAGCCGCCAACGAAGAGCGATCGCCACGACATCGATGCATCCACCGCCTGCAGATGCAGCGGCACCCCACCACCATGGGGTTGCAGGGTCAGGTCGCGCAAGCGCAAGCGCGGCCGCAGGCCATCCCAATCGGCATGAAGATGGCCAATCGTGACAGTCTGGCCAAGGGCTTGCGAGAGGCTTTGTTCGATCTGCGGGCGCCACTGGCCTGCCTGGGGCAGCAGCGCGTGCCGCAGCACCAGCAAGCCGATCCCGCCCGCGAAATAGGCCACCACGGCCGCCCACAATGCGACACGCACCCAGCGGGTCTGCAATCCGTGGGGCGCATAGCGGGATAACTGGAAGCGGAAATACGAAGGCAGCATCGGCAACAGCGAAATACAATCGGGCGCATACGCACCACGTCAGTGTCGATGCGGATGTCAATTCTATTGGAAACCCGCCCTGGAGCCCCATGGAAACCGTCGCACAGTTGACTGAGCGCCTTGCCCCGGCCCTGGCCGCAAGCCGCTACTTGCAGCGCGAACTCAATGCCCGCGCCTGGCTGGCCGATCTTCTGGCCAGTTCAATCGATGCCCCGCTGAGCGCCAATGCAATGCGCGACTTCCTCGCCTGCGAGGCGCCGGACGAAGCCCAGCTCAAGCGCGGCCTGCGCCGCCTGCGCACCTGGGTGATCTGCCACACCGCCGCGCGCGATCTGCTCGGCCTTGCGCCGCTGTCGGAAGTGACCGAGGCGATGACACGCCTGGCCGAGGTGTCGATCGCCCACGCACACGAGCTCCTCCACGCCACGCTTGCCGCGCGCCACGGCGCACCGGCCGGGTCGGATGGCAGCCCGATGCACCTGATCATCATCGGCATGGGCAAGCTGGGCGGCCGCGAGCTCAACGTCTCGTCCGACATCGACCTGATCTTCGTATACCCGGAAGACGGAGAGACCAGCGGCGCACGGCCGCTGTCGCACTTCGAATTCTTCACCCGGCTTGGCCGCCAGATCATTGCCGCGATCGGCGAGGTCACCGAAGACGGCTTTGTCTTCCGCGTCGACATGCGCCTGCGGCCCAACGGCGATTCCGGCCCGCTGGTGTCGAGCTTCGACGCGCTGGAGCACTACTTCATCGCGCAGGGCCGCGAGTGGGAGCGCTTCGCGTGGATCAAGGCGCGTGCGCTGTCGGGCAGCCGCCACGACGAACTGGCGGCAATCGTGCGGCCCTTCGTCTTCCGCAAGTACCTCGACTTCGGCGCGATCAACGCGCTGCGCGCGCTGCACACCCAGATCCGCGCGCAGGTGGCGCGGCGCGAGATGGCCACCAACATCAAACTCGGGCCAGGCGGCATCCGCGAGATCGAGTTCACCGCGCAGGTGTTCCAGATCATCCGCGGCGGGCGCGACATCGGCCTGCAGATCAAGCCCACGCTGCCGGTGCTCGAAGCGCTCGCCGACCGTGGCGTGCTCGATTTCGACGCCGTCGCCGCAATGGAAGAGGCCTACGTCTTCCTGCGTCGGCTCGAACACCGGCTGCAGTACCTCGACGACGCGCAAACCCACGACCTGCCCGCCACGCCGGAAGACCGCCAACGCATTGCGGTGGCGATGGGGTTTGCCGATGAAGCGGCGATGCTCGCCGAGCTTGAACGCCACCGCCGGATCGTCGGCGTTGCGTTCCAAGCCGCATGCGGCGACCCGAACGAGGCCGAACACGCGCTCGACGAATTGTGGGATGCCGGCATCACACCTGAGCATGTCGCCACCCGCTTTGAAGCGATGGGCTTCAAGAACGCCACCGCCGCGGCCGACCGCCTGGCGCAGCTGCGCGAGGGCAACCGCTATCGCCAGCTGCCCGAGAGCATCCGCGAACGTTTTGATGCGCTGATCCCGCGCATCGTCGAAGGCTGCGCCGCGCTACCCAACCCGGACGACACGCTCGCCCGCACGCTGAACCTGATCGAAACGATCAGCCGCCGCGGCGCCTACCTCGCGCTGCTGCAGCAGTACCCGCAAGCCCTGCGTCGCCTGCTCGAACTGGCCTCAGCTTCAAGCTGGGCGGCCGAGTACCTGACGACCCACCCGATCCTGCTCGACGAACTGCTCGACGCCCGCCCGCTCGACGAAGCACCCGACTGGCCGGCCTTTGCCTGCCACCTGCGCGAACAGCTCGACGCCGCCGAACCGGACATAGAACGGCAGATGGATCTGATGCGCGAGCAACACCACGCGCAGGTGTTCCGCATCCTGCACCAGGACATCGCCGGCAAGTGGGAAGTCGAGGCGATCGGCGATCACCTCTCGGCGCTCGCCGACGTGGTGCTTGAAGAAACGATCCGCCAGTGCTGGCGCAAGATCAAGAAACGCCACACCGAAACGCCACAGTTCGCCGTGATCGGCTACGGCAAGCTCGGCGGCAAGGAGATGGGCTACTCATCGGATCTGGACATCGTCTTCCTCTACGACGACGAAGACCAATCCGCATCGGAACACTACGCCCGCCTCGCACAACGCCTGCTGACCTGGCTGTCGAGCCGCACCCCCGCCGGCACGCTGTTCGAAACCGACACCCGCCTGCGCCCCAACGGCGAATCGGGCCTGCTGGTCAGTTCGCTCGAGGCCTTCAGCAAGTATCAGAACGAATCGGCCTGGCTATGGGAACACCAGGCGCTCACCCGTGCCCGCTTTGTGGCCGGCGACAAACGCGTCGGCGCCGCCTTCGAAGCCGCGCGTGAAGAGATCCTGCGCCGCCCGCGCGATCTGGCAGGGCTTGCCACCGACGTGATCGCGATGCGCCGCAAGATGCTCGACAACCACGCCAGTCGTGGCGACAGCTTCAATGTGAAGGACGACCCCGGCGGCCTGATCGACTTCGAGTTCATCATCCAGTACCTCGTGCTCGGTCACGCCCACACCCACCCGAAACTGGTTGCGAACCTGGGCAACATCGCACTCTCGCGCATCTGCGGCGAGCTGGGCCTGATCGACGCGGCGCGCGCCAAGGCCGCCGCAGACGCCTATCGAACCCTGCGCCGCATGCAGCACCGACTGCGCCTGAATGGCGAAAAAGCCCGCCTGCCCGCTGGCAGCGCAGAAGCCGAGCGCGGCGCGATCAGTGCCTTGTGGATGGATGTATTCGGCCGAGCGGCCTGAGACCAGCGAACGGGCGACGCGGCGCTCGCGTCGCCCGGCAATGCTCACTTCCGCTTGACGTAACGGCCGCGCAGCGCAACGCCGGCTTCAAGCCGCCGCAAAACTGAGCAGCGAATGCGAAAGGCCGAGGCCGTCACGCACATCAATCAGCTGGAGCCCAGCGTCGCGCGCGCAGTCGATGAAGGCACGCGATTCGTACATCTTGCTATTGCCGCTCGCCATTGCCGTGAAATACGGTGAAGTGTTGATCAGGCAGAACGCCGCCACTTCATGCTGCTGGCGATCCCAGAAGGTGTCGAGCACCAGCACCCGCCCGCCTTCGGCCAGCGCGGTGCGGGCACGCGCCAAGATGCTACGGATCTTCGCTTCGGAGAAGCAGCACAGGAACTGGCTCATCCACACCACATCCTGCCCGGCCGGGAAGGCGGCCGACTCGTCAAGCAGATCAATTTCATGCGGCGTGGCGCGGTCGAGCACACCCGCGTCGGCGAGCGTCTGGCGGGCGACGTTCAACTGCACCGGCAGGTCGAGCATCGTCACATGCAGCGCCGGATCGTGCTGCAGGCACATGCGGCTCCACTTGCCGGTATTCGCGCCGATGTCCATCAAACGCCGCGGCTTGGCGCTGAACACATGCGGCAACACATCGGGGAAGGCCGAATCCGAATAGTAGTGATCGAAGTTGAACCAGCTCGTTCTGGCCGGTTCGGGCAGCACCGAGAGGCCTTCGTAGATCGTTGGCCAATCGCCCAGCACCTTGAGCCCGAGCGGTTTCTCGTGCTCAAGGCAGGCTTCCAGTTCAGCCAGCCCGAGGTAGCAGACGTCCTGCATGAAATCGGCATTGACGCGGAACAGCGGGTCGCTGACGACAAAGTGCCCCACCTTGCTCAGCACCCACTGTTCTTCCTGGCGATGCACGACCTTCGCAGACATTGCGGTTTCAAGCAGCACGCTGACTGCGTAGCGCGACAAGCCACTGGCTTCGGCCAGGTCTGCGTCCGCCAGGCCCTGCTTCCCGGCCACCGCCAGCGCATTGAGAATGCCGCGCTTCCACGCGATGCGGACGCACTGAAACACAACCGGCGCGAAAGCGATCCGCTGCGCTTCATACTGGGCCGCAAGGGCCGTCATCCGTGCGGGAGGAAAACCAGGGTTGGCAGAAAACTTCGAATCCATGGGGCTCATCGCGGGGCAGTTTCGTTCTTGTAGGACAGCCTTGCTGCTGCGCTCGCGCAAGGCCTGTGCGGCCTGACAGGGGCTGCCAGAAGGGCTGTCGTGGAGGCGAGATTCAGCGCTTAGCGCTCGCCGCGCAGGATCTGACCCGCCGCCCGCGTGATTGAGGCCGTCCAGCGGTAGTACGCGTTGTCGATCATGCGGGAGCCATCGGCGGACTGGGCGTACTTGAGGTTATCGCTGGAGAGGTACTCGAAGCGGTATTCGGATTCCGAGTAGATCGCAGCCACTTCAAGTTTGTGTTTGCCGCCGCGATGCATCAGCGACAACACGACGCGCCCCGGCGTTTCCGATACCAGCATCCAGCCGTGGGCCGCGGCACCATTGACAAGGGCATCGCGCACCTGCGCAGCGCTCACCGGTGCAGACACCATGCTGGCAACGCTGATCCGCTCACCGTCCTTGAGCTCGGTCAGATAGGCCTGGGCCGGGAATGGTGCAGCCAGCGCGCAACAGAGGGACAACGCAAGAAGGGATCTTTTCATGGCTTCAGGATCGTGATGTAAGGAGTTCAGAAACGCCGGAAGATCAACGAGGTGTTGATGCCGCCGAACGCGAAATTGTTGGACATGACGTAGCCGGTGCTTATCGCCCGCACGCCATCGCGGATGTAATCGAGTTCGCCGCAGCGCGGGTCGATCTCGGTCAGGTTGAGCGTCGGCGAGAACCAGCCCTCGTTCATCATGCGCACCGTCATCCACGCTTCAAGCGCGCCGCAGGCCCCCAGCGTGTGGCCCATGAAACTCTTGAGCGAGCTGACCGGCACCGCGCGGCCGAAGACCTGCGCGGTCGCGTTCGACTCGGCGATGTCGCCCTGTTCGGTCGCGGTGCCATGTGCATTGACATAGCCGATCTCGCCACTCGGGACGCCGCTCTGCTCCAGCGCGAGCTGCATCGCGATACCCATCGTCTCTGAACGCGGGTTGGTCACATGGGTGCCGTCACAGTTGGTGCCAAACCCGACGATCTCGGCGTAGATCTTCGCGCCACGTGCACGCGCATGTTCGTACTCTTCGAGCACCAGCGTGCACGCGCCCTCGCCCAGTACCAGTCCGTCGCGCTTCGCATCGAAGGGGCGCGGCACAAGCTGCGGGGTGTCGTTGGAAATGCAGGTTGCGAACAGGGTATCGAACACCGCCGCCTCGGTCGGGCAAAGCTCTTCCGACCCACCGGCGAGCATCGCAATCTGCGCCCCGCTGCGGACTGCCTCATAGGCATAGCCGACACCCTGGCTACCCGATGTGCATGCGCTCGAAGTCGTGACCACGCGACCGGTGATGCCGAAGAACACCGCCATGTTCACCGGCGCGGTGTGCGCCATCATCTTGATGTAGGTCGTCGCGTTGATGCCTTCGACCGTCTTGTTGTTGAGCATGTTGCCGAAGTCGCCCATGGCCTTCGTCGTGCCGGCCGACGAGCCGTAGGAGATGCCCATGCGGCCGCTCCTGACCAGCGGATCGCCCAGCAGGCCGGCGTCACCGAGCGCCATCTCGCTGGCCCGCACCGCCATCAGCGCGTTGCGCCCCATGCTGCGGGTGGTCTTGCGGTTGTAGTGCGCCGGCAGATCGAAAGGCTGCGCGGGCGCACCAAGCCGGGTGTTGAGGCCTTCGTACTGCGCCCAGTCGTCCATCACCTGGATCGCGTTCTGCGTGCCCTTGAGCCGGGCCGACACGGTTTCCCAGTCATGGCCAAGCGGGCTGATGGCGCCGACACCGGTAATCACAACGCGCTTCATCCTGCCAGCCCTCCATCCACCACGATCACCTGCCGCGTGATGTAGGCCGCCGACTCGCTCATCAGGAAGGCCACCGTCCCGGCGACCTCGCCCACCGTGCCAGCACGGCGCAGCGGAATCATGTCGCGGATCTCGGCCGGCATGTCGCTGGTGAGGTCCGTCTCGATCAAGCCGGGCGCCACGCAATTCACCGTGATGCGGCGCTTCGCCAGCTCCAGCGAAAGCGCCTTGGTGGCACCGATCAGGCCGGCTTTCGATGCGCTGTAGTTCACCTGCCCGCGGTTGCCGATCACACCGGACACCGAGGCCAGCGTCACGATCCGGCCGCCCTGGCGCAACTGCACCATCGGCATCACCAGCGGATGCAGCACGTTGTAGAAACCGTCGAGGTTGGTCCGCAGCACCGCATCCCAATCGTCGTCGCTCATCGAGGGGAAGGCGGTATCGCGGGTAATGCCTGCGTTGAGCACGACCCCCCAGAACGCGCCGTGCGCGGCGACGTCGGCTTCAAGCGCCGCGCGCGCGGCGTCGCGATCGGATACGTCAAACTGCAGCACGCGTGCGCTGCGGCCCAGCGCGGCGATCTCGGTGGCCACGGCCAGCGCGTCTTCGCGCCGGCTGCGGCAATGCAGCGCGATGTCGAAACCATCCTGCGCGAGCCGGAGCGCAATCGCACGCCCGATCCCGCGGCTGGAGCCTGTTACAAGAACCGTCCGGTTCATTCGTTCAAACCCTTCAAAAATGCATCCACATCCGCAGGCTGATAGGCGGACAACGTGGCCTCAGCCACCAGATTGCCATCGCGCAGCACTCGCGCATCGAAAGCCGCCAGCCCGTTGTCGCCCTGAAACACCTGCGAGGCCTCAACCCGCAGGCAGTCACCCGGCGCGAAGTCGGGCACATGGGCGGTATAGCGGCGCGCACCGAGCAGCAGGCCGATCTTCACCGGCTCACCGGATTCACGCGCCCGCAGGCCGATCAGCGCGGCCACGGTTTGCGCCATGTACTCGATGCCAAGCCAGGCGCCAACGCGACCGCTGCGGCAGAACAGCGGATCGTCACGCACCGCCAGTTCGCACACCACGGCATCGCGCTCGTGCGAAACAACACGATCGACCAGCAACATGCGCCCGCGGTGCGGCACCAGCGATTCAATGCCCGGCAACATCAGCGCGCCCCCAGAACCAGCGTCGCATTGCTGCCACCAAACGCGAAGGAATTCGATAACACATGACGCGGTCTGCGGCCCAGCTCCATGCCCGGCTCGACAAGACGCAGGGGCGGCAAGGCCGGGTCGGCGGCGCCGTCCCACAGATGCGGTGGCAGCCAGCCCGCAGTGTTGTCGGGCTGCAGCGCAAGCCAGGCAATCGCGGCCTCGATCGCACCTGCGGCGCCGAGCGTATGGCCGGTTAACGGCTTGGTTGAGCTGATCTGGACCCCTTCGCCGAAAACACGCGCCACGGCCGGGCCTTCCATCGCGTCATTGTGCGGGGTTGCGGTGCCATGCACATTGACGTAGTCGATCTCCGCCGGCGCCAGGCCGGCGCGCCGCAGCGCATCGCGCATCGCGGTTTCGGCACCCCGCCCGCTCGGGTCTGGCGCCGACATGTGGTGGGCGTCGGAGCTCTCGCCCCAGCCGGCCAGCGTCACGGCCGCCTCATCGCGACTCATCAGGAACAGCGCCGCGCCCTCGCCGATGTTGATGCCGTGGCGATTGGCCGAGAACGGATTGCAACGCTCGGCGCTGACCGAATCGAGCGCTGCAAATCCGCTGACCGTAAAGGCGCACAGCGTATCGACGCCGCCAGTGATCACCGCATCGACCAAGCCGCCGCGCAGCAAGCGCGCGGCCGACATCAAGGCCCGCGCGCTCGACGAGCACGCCGTCGAGATCACGTAGGCCGGCCCCTGCACGCCCAGCACGTCGGCGAGGCAGCGCGCAGGAGAGCCCAGCTCCTGCTGGCCGTAGACATAGCCCGGTGGAAACTCGCCCTGCGCCACCTTCACGCGCATCGCCCGTTCGCCCTCAGCGATGCCGGACGTGCTGGTGCCCAGCACCACCGCTACCCGCTGCGGGCCGAAGCGCGCAATCGCGGCATCCACCGCCGGGCGGATCTGCGCCAGCGCCGCCAGCATCATCGCGTTGTTGCGACTGCGCTGACGCAGGGGCAAATCCGCAACCGAAGGCAGTTCGGCAAGCACCTCACCCACCATCACTTCGCGGCCTTCAAGGTAGCCCGCGCGCATCTGCATGCCCGGTGAGACGCCGGCCCGCAGGCCTGCGACCACATCGGCGGGCGAGTTGCCAAGCGCGCACAGCAGGCCGAGTTGATTGAGATAGATGTCGCTCATGCTTCATCCGAATCGATCGTCAGGCGATAGCCAAAACGGTGATGCGTCAGGATCGTGCGGCCGCGCCAGTGCGGCTCGGCGGCGTAGTCGATCGTCAGGATCACGGCGCCGTTGAGCAGCACCTCGCGCCGCCCGGCGCTGTCCTGCACCAGCCAGCCCGCGGGCAGTGCAGCGGACAAGGCCACTTGTGGCCAAAAGGCAAGTTGCAGGTCACGCAGGATGCGCGCGCCAGACACCGCCTCGGGCAGTTGCGGATCGCGCTGCTCGCGCAAACCGGCCGCATCCAGGTGCACCGCGATCATGCGGCGGCCCATCGCCAGAGCGGCAAGATCTACGGCATCGCCATCAATCGCCACCACCGCCTCAAAACCACGCGTTTCGCCGAAGGCCTCAACCGTGATTTGCTGGGTCAGCGTCAGGCTGCGGCCAAAGCTCGCCGGCGATACGTAGCCGAGTGGCACTTCGTTCGATGCCGGACCGCTGCATGCCGCCAACCACAGCGCCAGCAAACTGATCAGGAGACGATTCATTGCACACCTCGCCGCGCAAAGGCGGGCGCCAGCAGCCATGAACTGCCCACGCCGACCAGACAGACCAGCCCGAAGACCCGCAGCGCCGGAGTGTGGGAGAGCGCCAGCAAGCCGAACGAGAGCAGCGTGCTGAAGGCCGATAGCGTGACCGCCAGCCAGGGCTTGCCGTCGTCACTGCGCGGGTGCTCCAGCAGGAAGATGCCGTAGTCGATCCCCATACCCAGCACGATGAACAAGCCCAGCACCGCGAACAACTGGAACGGCAAACCGGCGATGCCCAGCGCGGCGGCGGCGAGCAGGCTGGCCAGCAGCGTCGGCACCACTGCGCGCCAGGTTTCGCGGCCATAGCGACGCCACAGCAACCAGAATGAGGCGAGATAGCCGAGCACGATCACACCACTCATCAAGCCGCGGTAACGCGCGATCACGCTGGAAATGCGGCCGGGCTTGTCCACCCAGCTCACGCCGGGGATGCCCTCGCCAAGTGACTGCAAGCGCCCGAGCGCCGCCGCTCCATGCACGCCCTTGAGCAGCACGACGCCAGCGTACTGCTCGCCGATGCGGCCCAGCCAAAGGCTGCGGAAGGGTTCTGACACCGCATTCGCAAGCCAGGCATCGAAGGCCAGGGGTTTGCAGGCAAGCGGCGACGAGAGCGAAGCCGCATCGATGCCGGTGGTATCGGCGATGCGCGCACGCCACACCGGTGCCTCATACGCCGCTTTCAGCATTGCGCAGTCCGCCGCCTGGCGCGCGGCGGACGGGATATGCCGCGCGAGCAGCTCGTACCCGCTCAAAGTGCCGTCGGCAACGCGAGCAGCGAGCCGTGGCGCGAGCGCTTCCTGCGCTTGCAGCACAGCTTCGGGACTGGCGCCCTGCACCACGAAGAACTGTGCCGGGCTCGGCACGCCAGCGAGTGTCGCCACGCGCATCTGCTCGGCGAGCAATGCGGCCGGCGCCGACTGCAGCGCACGCACATCGTCCTGCACTTCGATTCGGGCGAGCCCGGCGGCAAGCACGGCAAACGTGATCAGCATCATCAAGCCGCCGAGTTTGCCGCGGCCAAAGCTGGGCCAGATCGCGCGCAGATGGCCCATCCACTCACCCACGCCGGTGCCATGGGTGGCGCGGCGCTGCAGGTAGGGGAACCAGAGCATCACGGTGAGCCACGCGGCCACCAGCCCACAGCCGGAAAACAACGCCATCTGCCGAAGGCCCGGGAAGGGCGCGAGCGCCAGCGCGACGTAGGCCAACACGGTCGTAACCATCGCCAGCCACAAGCCGGGGTTGAGCTGATCACGCCGACGCTTCGGATCGAAGGGCTGCTCGCCGATGCCGGACGCGAGGAAGTGCACCCCGTAGTCGACGCCGACCCCGATCAGGCTCGCGCCGAATACCAAGGTCAGCACATGCACGCGCTCGAACACCAGCCAGGTGGCGCTCACTGCACACAGCGTGCCGACCAGCAAGGGCAGCACCGACAGGACCAGCGCGCCGGGCCGCCGGAAAACCAGGAACACCAGCAGGATCACACCCAGGGTCGAGCCGATGCCGATCGCCGAGAATTCATTGCGCGCTTCGGCCGCCACCGCGGCCGCAATCGGCGCGATGCCGGCGGTGAGGATCTCGACATCGGCTTGCGCCGCGCGGGCGCGCCGGCGGCCCGCATCAAGGTGATCGACCAGCGCCTGCTGGGCATCGAGCGAGAATGCGCCGTCCTTCAAGTTCAGCAGCACCACGGCCCATTCGCGCCCCTCGGCCGACACCCACAAGCGGCCGTCCACCGTGCGCACGCGCTGGCCACTGGCCTGATCCATCAGCCAGTCGGCAAACAGGCCCAGCGGGTCTTCGCGCCAGGCCAAGCCACCGCCCGAAGCGGGGCTGTAGAGGCGCGCGAGCGCATGGTCTGCACGCTGATCGGCATTCAGCGCCAGCAGCGCACGCCCCTGCTCGCTGAGCAAACCGCCGCGGTAGGGCGCAAGGAAGCCGCGCCAAGCGGCCAGGTCGCCACCGTCCACCCGGTGCCGCACCTCAGCCGCCACACCTGCAAGACCGGCGAGGTAAGCATCCGCCGCCTTGCGCGCAGCGGCCGCATTCGCCGCACCGATCATCACCACCACCCGCCGCTCCGCCGATGCCGCCATGCGGGCGAAGGCCGCCTCGGCGACCGGGTCGCGGTCGTCCTGCGGCAGCAGCGCCATCACATCGGAATCGGGCCGCGGGCGTTCCACCACGCCCAGCCATGCCAGGTGCGCGCAGGCAGCCAGCACCAGCAGCAGCCAAAGCACGGCCGCACGCCGCCAGCCGGACTCGGAGAGCCAGGAGACTGCGACTTGGGCAGGCGGGCGCAGCGGCAAATTACTCAAACTGCGCGGCCTCAGCCTTGCCCAGCGCGTTCGCCGCGACGGTGTCGAGCAAGCGGATGCGGGTGCGGTCGCCGTTCGGATCGAGCATATCGACCGCCTCAACGAACTTCTGCCCGTTCAGCTCGATCTTCGTTACCACCTGCGCCAAGGATGCCTCGCGCGGCACCAGACTCAGCGCCCAGCGATTGCCTTCGACCTTGCCGGTGACGCTGAAGCGTTGCTCAAGCTGTGCGATATCGCCCGAGAGCAGCGCGAACATCACGCCGTTGATCGCGCGCACTGCCGGCTCCTTGTCGGCCGACATGCGCATCGTCACCGTGTCGCCCGCCTTCTGCAGGATCTCGCCGCGTGTCAGCCGCAGCGTGCTGGCGAACGGGGCCTCGGTTTGCCAGATCACCCCGCGATCCTTCGCCACGAGGAAGCGCCCGCGCGAATTGACCGGCTTGGGGAAGCCGCTCAGCTCCCGCGTCTGTTCGAAGCGACCACTCACCACCGACGGCTGTTGCAAGAGGCCGCACACCTTGTCGACCAAAGGATCGGCGGCGTATGCAGGACCCAAGGGCACACAGAACAGCATGACCACAAAGGCGCAAAGGCGCACAAAGGGCCACGAAGCAAATCCATCAGGGCACCCATCGACTCTCTTAGCGGCCCTTTGCGGCCCTTTGCACCTTTGTGGTGAAAACAAGTTCACGCCCCCCCCCTGAGCCGAGTCGCCACTGAACGCAAAACCAAACAGCGTGGCCACGAAGGCGCAAAGAAACACAAAGGGCCACGAAGAAGATCCATCAAGCCGCCCTTCGACTCCCTTAGCGGCCCTTTGCGGCCCTTTGCGCCTTTGTGGTGAAAACAGCTTCACGCCACCACCCCCAGCTTGGCCAGCAGCACCGGCGGCGACACGAAACACATCTCGCCGTTGGAAATCTCCACCGCCACCTGAACCGTTTCACCCTTGGTGAGGCGTTCGCCGTTGGCGGCATCGCGCACTTCGTAGCGGATGCGCAGGCGGTTCTCCCATTCGACGATGCGTGCCGACACCCGCAGCTTCTGAGCAAAGCGCGCCGGCCGCGCATAGCGCACCGACAGGTCGATCACCGGCCAGGCGTAGCCCGAATCGCGCATCTGCGGGTAGTCGTAGTCCAGCCCCTGCAGCAGCGCGTGGCGCGCCCGTTCGAAGTAGCACACGTAGTTGCCGTGCCACACGACTTCCATTGGATCGAGGTCGTGAAACGGGACCTCGATCTCGATTTCGGCTTTCAGGTGATCGGTGTTCAAAGTGTTACCCCCTTACCGCAGAGGCGCAGAGACGCAGAGGGCCGCAAAGAACATCTAAGGAAGGTCTGAATAAGTGAGCGAGAGGGATGCAGCGCAAGGCGCGGCGCGCGCTGCGACCAAGACATATCAAACGGATAGGCGCGGGAGCGAGCACGCCGCAACGCAGCGATGCGCCGTCGCAGCCACTTATTCAGGCCTTCCCTAAACCGGCCCGACGAAGGCGATACCTGCCTCTGCGGCCCTCGGCGTCTCTGCGCCTCTGCGGTGAAGCCTGCCTCACGCATACAAACCCCAGCGCTGGGAGCGCAGTGCATCGAGCACACGGCGCAAGTCGACATCTAGCGCGCGGTCTTCGGCAATGAAGGGGACCAGCGCATCCAGATCGGCGAGGAAGCCGGTCAGCGTGTCGGTCAGTTCAATCGCCTGCAGATCGCGCCGCAGCGCAACGCCCTGCCGCACCGCGATCAGCAGCCCTGCGGCGACCTGCTCGACCAGTTCAAGTACCCGCAGCGCATCGCGCGCGGCGATCGTGCCCATGCTGACCTTGTCCTGGTTGTGGCATTCGGTCGAGCGCGAGAACACCGAGGCCGGCATCGTCAGCTTGAGCGCCTCGGCAGTCCAGGCCGACAGCGAAATCTGCAGCGCCTTCAACCCGTGGTTGATCGCGGCACGTTCGCCGGTCGCCCCGCTGAGGTTGGACGGCAAGCCGTGGTTGAAGCGTGTGTCGACCAGCAGCGCCATCTGCCGATCCATCAGGTCAGCAAGGTTGGCGACCAGGTTCTTGAGGCTGTCCATCGCGAAGGCGACATGGCCACCGTAGAAATGGCCACCGTGCAGCACCTGCTCGCCATCCGGGTCGATGATCGGATTGTCGTTGGCGCTGTTGAGTTCGTTTTCCAGCGTGTTGCGCAGGAAGGGCAGCGCGTCTTCGAGCACGCCGATCACATGCGGTGCGCAGCGGATCGAGTAACGGTCCTGCAGGCGCTTCTCGTTGCGCGGCGGGCGATCGGAATGCAGGTCGGCACGCAGGCGGGCCGCCACGTCTTGCTGGCCGATGTGCGGCTTCACCGAGAACAAGGTCTCGTCGAAGTGGTGGGCGTTGCCGTCGAGCGCGAGGCAAGCCAACCCGGTCAGCCGCGTGGCGAGGCGCGCGAGGTAATCGGCACGTTCGATTGCCAGGCAGGCCAGCCCGGTCATCACGGCGGTGCCGTTCATGATCGCGAGGCCCTCTTTCGGGCGCAGCCGCAGCGGGGTGATGCCACGCTCGGCAAACACCTCGGCGGTGTCTCGGATCAGCCCATCGACCCACACCTGCCGCTCACCGCACAGCACCGCGGCGAGGTAGGACAGCGGCGTCAGATCGCCACTGGCGCCGACCGAGCCTTCGGCCGGAATCACCGGCAGGATGTCTTGCGCGAGCAGGGTCTCGATCTGCGCGAGCAGACCCCAGCTAACACCGGAAAACCCCTGCGCGAGCGATGTCAGGCGCGCCACCAGCACTGCGCGGGTTTCGTCAGCGCTGAGCCAGCGGCCCAGCCCGCAGCCGTGGTAGGTGTAGAGGTGCTGCGGCAGCTCGGCAACCAGCGCGGGCGGGATCGTGACGGTGCAGGAATCGCCGTAGCCGGTGGTCACGCCGTAGATCACGCCGTCTTCGGCAAGCAGGCGGTCGAGGAAGGCGGCGCCGCGTTCAATGCGGGCACGGAAGTCCGGCGCATCGTGCAAGGCAACGGCTGTACGACGCTGGCTCGCGGCGACCACGTCGCCGGTTCGGATACGGCGGGCACCAACAGGGATGGCGGAATCAGGCTTGCGTGTCATGTCGTACGCGTTGGGCGCGCCCAGAAGTCGAAAAAGTTGAACCACTGCAAAGGGGTGCGGCGCGTTTGCGCCTCAAGCCGCGCGGCGAACGCTGCCACGAGCGGCTGCAGCGCGGCCTCGCGATTGCGGCGTGGCAGCACCACGCGGTCACGGAACAGCTCGAATCGCACGCGAAAGCCCTTGCCTTCGGCGGTCGGCCACATCAGGAACACCGGCACGCCCAGCACGGCGGCGAGCACCCAGGGGCCGATCGGGAACGGCGCGGCCTCGCCAAAGAATGGCGCATCGACGATGCCAGCATCTTGCGTCACCGGCACACGGTCGCCGGTCATCACAATGAAGTCGCCTTCGGCGACCCGTTCGGCGAGGAACATCGCCATCGCCGGATCGAGTTCGGTGACCTGGATCAGGTTGAGCTGGCTATCCGGATTCAACTCGGCCATCAGCCGGTTGAATCGCGCAGCGTGCCGCGTATGCACCAGCACATGGATCTTGCGTGAATCGTGATAGCTGGATGCGAGCGCCCGGCTCGCCTCGAAGTTACCCAGGTGTGCCGTCACGATCAGGCCGCCGCGACCGGCACGGAAAGCCTCGGCACACAGCTCGGCGCCCTCGACGATGCAGTTCGCCGGATCGAGCCCGCCGTTCCACACCATCAGCTTGTCGAGCATGCAATCGGCGAAGGCGATGAAGTGCCGCAGCGAGGCAAAGCGGCCCGGTTCGACGCCGCAAGCACGCAAACGCGCAAGGTAGGCCTGCGAGGCGCGGCGCGCGCTGCCCGCTGTGAGCCAGTACGCAAACACCACCGGGTAGAGCGCAATCAGGAACGGCAGGCGCCCGAGCACGCGTTGCAGCCGGTACATCAGCCGCATGCCGAAGACGAAGCCGACTTCGTCGATCTGCGCCCAGTGCCGGGCCCCGGTGCTCATGCCGCGCCCAGGAAGTGGCGCGCGATCAGACGCGGCGCGCGCAACAACATGCCGAAGAACAAGCGCGTGTGCATCCACGAAATCGCCAGGTTGTCGGCCAGCGGCCGGAAGTGCGATACGCCGTCTTCCGGGTAGCGCACTCGGGTGGGCAGGTTGCGGATCGGCACACCGGCCCAGTCAAGGCGCACGAGCACTTCAACATCGAAATCCATCCGCCGACCGATGCGAGCGCGATCGAGTTCGCGCACCACCGCCTCAAGCGGATAGACGCGGAAGCCGCACATCGAATCGGTGATACGCAGCGAGAGCGTGTTGATCCACACCCACACATGCGTCGCGTAGCGGCCATACAAGCGGCCACGCGGCACGCTCTCGTCGTAGAGCGGGCAGCCGATGATCGCGTGCCGCGGCTCGGCCTGCGCTGCGGCGAGGAATCGCGGCACATCGGCGGTGTCGTGCTGACCATCGGCATCGATCTGCAGTGCATGGGTAAAGCCTGCAGCCAGCGCGGCACGCAGGCCATCGGCAACCGCCGCGCCCTTGCCACCGTTCTCGGCGCGCCGCACCAGACGCACGCCCTGCGGATCGTCGGCCACCAGCGTATCGAGCACCGCGGCGCAGGATGGCCGGCTACCGTCATCCACCATCAGCACCGGCAGGCCGTGCGTCCGCAAGGCCGCCACAACGGCACCGACCGCATGCTCGTGATTGAAGACCGGGATCACTGCACAGCACTTCACCGCGCCGCTCCGAACATCAAACGGCCGCTGGCGCAGACACGCTCGCCCTGCGTCAGGCGGAACGCCACGGCCGACTTCGCTGGCAGGTGTTCGAGCGCGAGGTTCAGGCGGCAATCAGGCCTGACCGCCTGCTGAAACTTGAGTGCATCAACGCCACGGAAGGGCGCCGGCAGTTCAAACAGCTCCTGCGCCCAGTGCATTGCCCAGTCCAGCTGCACGACGCCGGGCAGGATCGGTGCGCCGGGAAAGTGGCCTGAGAAGGCAGCAAGCGTGGGCACTACGTCCAGCTCGATCTGCGCATGCAGGGCATCGAGCGAAACAATGCGCGCTTCCGGCTGCTCGGCGGATCCGGCGAACAGCGCCACCAACACCGCCTGCGGCGTCTTGCCCATCGCGTTGAGCGGAATCGAATCGACATGGCGCCAGCGACGTGGCAAGGCGAGCGCTTCAACCGAGCCAGCAATCGCGTTGCGCAGGCGTGCGTGCAGCACCGCGCGCCCGAGCGACTCGCAGGCCACACGGCCTGCTTCGCTGAGCACCACGACCGCACCGATGCGCCCTTCAGGCAAGACACAGCAACGCACATCGGCGATCTCGGGCTGCGCGGCAATCGCTTGCTCAACCGCATCGAGCGACACGCGTTTTTCTTCAACCTTGACGATGCGATCCGCCCTGCCAAGCAGCCTGAATCCACCGCCGACAGGCTGCGCGCGATCGGCAGTGTCGTACCACGCGGCCGGGTCGGGCATGAAGGGCGAGCGCAGGCGCAAGCCGCTTTCGGCAAAGTCGAGTTCAACGCAGGCGTGCGGCTGCCACGGCGTATCGACATCACCCTGCACACGCCAGGCGATGCCGCCGGTTTCGGAACTGCCGTAGACCTCGAATACCGGGCACTGCAGGGCGTGCTGCACGGCCAGCGAGGCCTCACGCACTAGCGGCCCGCCGGACGAGAACACCGCCCGCGGCGACTGCGGCGCGACATGCAGCGCGAGCGCTTCGGGCCAGCGGCGCAGGAAGGCCGGGCTGGCCACCAGCGCGACCTCGCCTTGCGCCAGCACCTCCGCCACCGCCTCGGGGAAAACCAGTTGCTGGCCAACAAAGCAGCGCCCGGTGGCAAGCGGCCACAAGAGACGGAACAGGAGCCCGTACAGATGCTGATGCGAGACGGTGCCGGCAAGCGTCGCGTCGCCCACGCGCTCCCCCCACACGGCTTCGATCACCCGCAGCTCTTCAGCAAGCTGGCGCAGCTCTTTGGCGATCGCGACCGGCGTTCCGGTCGAGCCCGAGGTGAATACTTCAATCGCCGGCATCGACTCAGGCAGGGTGCCGAGCGAGAACGCGGCTTCACTGGGCTCCGTCAGCGATTGGTCCGGGCCTGCGAGCCAGCCGTCGACATGGCCGGCGAGCTGCGCCAGTGTTGCCGGCAGCAAGTCGCCCGGCAGCACCACGGTTTTGCCGGCGGCCCAGGCGCCGAACAGGCGCACCGCCGCTTCATCGGCATCGTCGCAGTACAGGCCCCAGCGTTGGCCGGGCTCTGCCGCGAGGCGCGCCGCCCACGCGCGCACGCGTGCGAGGAAACCCGCCCAAGGCATCGCGGCGCCACGCGTCAGCGCTACGCACGCGTCGGGCGCGCGCGACTGCAGCAAGAGGCCGCCAAGGCGATCAGACACCGGCGATTCTCCGCTTCACGCGCTGGCGCACCAGCCACTCGACGGCGAAGAGCACGCCCATCGCGAGATACGACAGGAAGCCGTTGTAGAGCGCCCAGGTCGCGTCGGACGCCCAGATCGCAGTCGCCAGCGAAATGCTGCCGTTGATGATGAAGAACCCGCACCACACCTGCGTGACGCGCCGCACGTAGGGCAAGGCGGCGGCCGGAAGATCCGGCTCCTGCAGGCGGGCAAAGCGCTCGATGATCGTCGGCGGATGCAGCAGGCTCCAGCCGAAAACGGCGAGCAAGCCAACGTTGATCGCGACCGGGTAGTAGCGCAGCGGCAGCGCATCGTTGGCGAACAGGGCGTAGCCGGCGATCGCGCAGGCTGCCAGGGCCCACACCAGGGCAAGGCGATCGCGTGGCCCGATCACGAGGCGAGCGAGCACCGCCGCAACCAGCATCGCGGCCAGCCAGCGCGGCGACACCCAACGCTGGCCGAATGCGATCGCCAACGGATAGAGCACCGCGAAGAGCCCAAGCACGCCGTTCGGCATCGGGTCAGTGGTTTTCCGCCATCACGTCGTAAAGCGCGTCCACCACGTCCTGCACCGTGCGCACGGTCTTGAAGACATCCGGCTGCATGCGCTTGCCGGTGAGTTCCTTCGCACGCAGCATCAGATCAACCGCGTCGATCGAATCGATATCCAGGTCGGTGTAGAGGTTGGACTCCGGCTTCACATCCGCTGGGTCGATCTCGAAGGTGTCATGCAGCACGCCGACGATCCACTCGTAAATCTGTTCGCGATTCATACCGCCTCCGGGCTGCGCCGGTTTGCCTTGACCAGTTCGGCCAGTGCCGCAACGCTGGCAAAGTGGTCGCGTGTCTCACGCGAGTCGGCCGAAAGGGTGATGCCGTATTGCTTCTGCAGGGCCACACCCAGTTCAAGCGCATCGATCGAGTCGAGCCCCAACCCCTCGCCAAACAAGGGCGCATGGGTATCAATGTCATCCACCGAAATATCCTCAAGGTCGAGGCAGTCGATGATCATCTGCTTGATTTCCTTGTACAACTCATCCATGACGGGCCAGCTCCTGCGTGTAATGCTGTTCGAGATCCTGTGTCAGGCGGCGCGCGCCCAACGCAAGCGGCAAACCTGACTGCAGATAGGGGGCAACCGGAATGTCCTCCCCCACTGAAATAACAAAATGTGGCGCGCGATCCGGTACGCGATACCACTTCTCACCCTTGGTCAGCATGACCGGCTTGCATTCGATATAGACCGGCGTCAGCGCGAGCGCTCCGCGGACGGCGATATTCGATGCGCCGCGCTGAAACGCAAATGCACGCCCGGGCACGCTGCGCGTCCCCTCGGGGAAGAGAATCAGATTGCCGCCTTTGCGGATCGCCTCGATGCAGGCATCCACCATATCCGGCCCGGTACCGTTGCTGACATAGTCTGCCGCGCGAATCGGGCCGCGCATGAAGGGATTGCGCCACAAGGCCGCCTTGACCACGCAGTCAGCATTGCGCACAAAGGCCATCAGGAAAACGACGTCGATCAAGGTCGGATGGTTGGCAATGATCAACAGGCCGCCACGTTGCAATCGCTCAATATTGCGCAACTCGTAGGTGTAGATCCCCATCACGCGCATCTGCGCGATGAACGACCGGAAGGCGAAACGGACGATCCGTCGAGAGACCTGCCGGCGCTGCGCGCGATCGCGCACCAGCAGGCTCACGCACGGAAAGACCGCGATCCGGAGCAGCAGACCACCCAAACCAAAGCTGGCGAAGCAGATGGCCGTCGCGACGACTCGCCAGGCGCGGTTGATCGCGCTAGGCACGGCGCACCTCCCACCCGGCGCCACACGGCAACGCGGCGCGATCACTCAGCAGCCAGCGAATCCAGGCAAGAATCTCAGGTTCATCCAACGCCGACTGCGCATTGCCGGACCGACCCAGCGCCAAACCGGCGCCATCAACCAGAGAAAAACTCCCCGCCCACGCTACCGGTCGCTCGTCCGCATCGCGAAATTGCGCGTAACGCGGCGGCAGCGGCTCATCACAGAGAATTGCGACAACCTCGGGGTAGTCGTCGGAGAGGAACGCGTGGACTTCGGACAACATGGCCGCAATGCCGTCCGACTCGGCGGCGACCGCGCTGCACGGCGCGGGATCACCGCGCACGATGCCGAGCACGCCGCTGGCCGCGTTATGGACCGAGGCCGCAAACGCAGCGGGCGAAAGCGGCTGCGCCAGGGCTAGCGCTTCAAGCAGCCCCGCCGAACGGCCGACGGAGCCGTGCCGAGACACATAGACAACGGGGATGTTACGACGCTCGCCAAGCACGTCCAGCGCGACGCGCAGCGACATTCGCGCCAATCGGTCAGCTCTGCGACGGATCATCGCAGGGACTTCGGGCAAAGCCGGCTCATCGTCACCCTGCGCGTGAACACCCGTCTCCGCCCAATCCCGCCAAGCAGAACGAACATCCAGGCCGGGCGACCACGCAGACCAATCGACAAGGCGCACGCGGCTCACGACCCGAGCTCCGCCAGCCCCGACAAGCCGTTTGCAGCGTCAAAGCGAGCGTCCGGGCGAGCCTTGAGCGCATTCCGCTGCAGGCGCTGAACCGCTGCCACAGCCCCTCGCCCGCAGGCTGCATGCTGATTCTCTATCGGTCGAACCACCTGACGCCCCAACAGCGCCCCCGCGGCGCCGCGAAATGCAAACGAAAAAACGCCGGCATCAAGCCGGCGTCTTCTTTGAAACCTGGTCGGGGTGAGAGGATTCGAACCTCCGGCCTCTACGTCCCGAACGTAGCGCTCTACCAGGCTAAGCTACACCCCGAAATTCTGGGCATGCAGTAGGTGCAAACACTTGCCTCGAGATCAGTGATCTCTCGCTACTGCAAAGTCCGACAATTGTAGCAGTGCTTCTTTGAAAAGTGAAGCGGGCAATGCAGAAAGTGCTGCCTTGGCGAGCGCAACCTCCTGAACCGCAGCCGCCCGCGTGCGCTCGAGCGCGTCACTCGCACGAATCGCAGCAAGCACCTCCGAAAAAGACTCGCGCCCACCAGCCTCGATCGCACGGCGAACGATGCTTGCGTTTTCCGGACTACCGAACTGCATCACCAGGATCAAGGGCAGTGTCGGCTTGCCTTCCGCCAGATCGTCACCAAGATGCTTGCCGGTATTCGCCTCATCGCCCGAGTAATCGAGCACATCGTCGATCAGCTGAAAGGCCGTACCGATGTGGCGACCGAAAGCCGCCAACTGATCCTGCCCGGCTTCATCCATACCGCCCAGAATCGCACCAAGCCGCGTTGCCGCCTCAAACAGCATTGCGGTCTTGTAACGGATCACGCGCAGATAGTCGTCCACGCTTGCGTCGGCATTGCGCACATTCAGAAGCTGCAGCACCTCGCCTTCCGCAATCACGTTCGTTGCATCGGCCAGCACCCGCATCACGCGCATGTCGTTGACGCCGACCATCATCTGGAACGAGCGTGAATAGAGGAAGTCGCCAACCAGCACCGCGGCGGCGTTGCCGAACATCGAATTCGCAGTGCTGTTGCCGCGCCGGAGCTCGGACTCGTCCACGACATCATCGTGCAGCAAGGTCGCCGTGTGAATGAATTCGACGACGGCTGCAAGCTCGTGATGATGTACACCGCGATAGCCCAGCGCGTTGGCGACAAACAGAAGCAGGGCTGGCCGCAGGCGCTTGCCGCCCGCAGCAATGATGTACTCGGCCACCTGCTGGATGAGGACGACTTCAGAGTGAAGACGCTCGCGGATCACACCATCGACGGCCGCCATGTCGGCAGCAATCGGTGCGTAGAGTTCTTGGGTCGACAAGGGGCAGCCGTGCGTGGCAAAAGACGCAATGCTAGAAACCAGCGGGCCGCGAGTCAAGGAGCGCAATGCCGCAAAACAAGGAAAACCCGATAGAAAACCTTGACTTACGGCTCCCAGAAAGTTAGAGTCGCGGGCTTTTCCACGTAGTTGTTCGAAGAGAACGGAGTCAACATGTACGCGGTCATAAAAACCGGGGGCAAGCAGTATCGCGTGTCCGCCGGCCAAAAGATCAAGGTAGAACAGATACCTGCGGACGTTGGCGCTGAGATCACCCTGGACCAGGTTCTGATGGTCGGGGAAGGTGAGTCGGTGAAGATCGGCGCTCCGGTGGTCACAGGTGCCGCAGTCAAAGCAACCGTGATTGCCCAGGGTCGCCACGACAAGATCCAGATTTTCAAGATGCGTCGTCGCAAGCACTACCAGAAGCATCAGGGTCATCGTCAAAACTACACCGAGCTTCGTATCGAAGCGATCTCGGCCTGATAACGGGGAGTCACGCACATGGCACACAAAAAAGCCGGCGGCAGTTCACGTAACGGCCGCGACTCAGAATCGAAACGCCTCGGCGTCAAGCGCTACGGCGGTCAATTCGTGCTGGCTGGCAACATCCTTGTTCGTCAGCGCGGTACCGAATACCACCCGGGCGACAACGTCGGTATCGGCAAGGATCACACCCTCTTCGCGAAGATCGACGGCGTCGTTCAGTTCGTGATCAAGGGCGCGAGCCGCCGCCGCACCATCACCGTGGTGCCCGCCCAGCAGTAATCAACGCTGCCGGGAAGCAAAAGCCCTATCCCCGTGATAGGGCTTTTTCGTTTCTGAAGGCAGCAAAATGCACTGCAGAGACGCGGTTGCATCGATACCGGTGCAACCCCTTGTCTGCGGTGTCAGGAGACACACATGAAATTCTTCGATGAAGCCCGCGTTGATGTAATGGCCGGCGATGGCGGCAACGGCATGGCCTCGTTCCGGCGCGAAAAATACGTGCCACGCGGCGGACCAGACGGTGGCGACGGTGGCCATGGCGGCCACGTGATCGCGATCGCCGACCGCAACATCAACACGCTGATCGACTTCCGCTTCACGCGCACCTTTCGCGCCGAGCGCGGCGAGAACGGGGGCAGCAAGGACTGCTTCGGCAAGGGCGGCAAGGACATCATCCTGCGCATGCCGGTCGGCACGATCATCACCGATGGCGAGACCGGCGAGCGTGTTGCGGACATGAACCGCGACGGCAAGAGCGTGGTCATCGCACGCGGCGGCCGCGGCGGCCTGGGCAATCTGCACTTCAAGACGGCCACCAACCGCGCGCCGCGCAAGAAGACGATGGGCATCCCGGGCGAGCGACGCAGCCTGCACCTGGAACTCAAGGTGCTCGCCGACGTTGGATTGCTCGGCATGCCCAACGCAGGCAAGTCCACCTTCATCCGCGCCGTATCGGCCGCCAAGCCGAAAGTCGCGGACTACCCCTTCACGACGCTGCACCCCAACCTTGGCGTGGTACGGACCGATGAAGGGCGCAGCTTCGTGATTGCCGACGTCCCCGGGCTGATCGAGGGCGCGGCTGACGGTGCGGGTCTTGGCCATCGTTTCTTGCGCCACCTCGCACGCACAAATGTGCTGCTCCACTTGGTCGACATCGCCCCCTTCGATCCGGATACCGATCCGGTTCGGGAAGCGAAGGCGATCGTCGGCGAACTCGAAAAGTACGATCCGGAACTGGCGGCCAAACCACGCTGGCTGATCATCAACAAGATCGACCTGCTGGAGCCGCATGAACGCGACGCCCGCATCCAGGCTTTTCTCGACGCCTACGGCAAGGTCGAGCGCACGTTCTCGATCGCGGCGATCAACGGCGAGAACTGCCGTTCGCTGATCCTGGCCATCCAGGAATTCCTCGATGCCCAGCCCAAGCCCGAGATCGTTGATGATGACGAGGAAGGGCTCGCGGCAGAACCCGTCGGCCCGACGCCCGAAGAAATACTCGCTGCGGCCGCCGACGGGGACGATGAGCACAGTGACGAGGACAACGACGAAAGCGAGGGCAAGTAAACGATGCGCGAGCAGATCCGAGAGGCGCGCCGACTGGTCGTGAAGGTTGGCAGCGCGTTGGTGACTGATAACGGGCGTGGCCTTGCGCACGCCGCACTCGAGGACTGGGCACGGCAGATCGCCGCTTTGCGCCGCGAAGGCCGCCAGGTCGTGCTGGTGTCGTCCGGCGCCATCGCAGCCGGCATGCAGCGACTGGGATGGACCACCCGCCCGCACGAAACCCATGCACTGCAGGCCGCCGCCGCCGTGGGCCAGATGGGCCTTGCACAAGCCTACGAAGGTGTATTTTCGGCCCATGGCCTGAAGACCGCGCAGGTCTTGCTGACCCACGAAGACCTCGCCGACCGGACGCGTTACCTGAACGCGCGCTCAACCCTGCTGACCCTGCTGGATCTGGGCGTCGTGCCGATCATCAACGAGAACGACACCGTCGTCACCGATGAGATCAAGTTCGGCGATAACGACACCCTCGGTGCACTGGTCGCGAACCTGATCGAAGCCGACGCGCTGGTCATCCTGACTGACCAGCAAGGCCTCTACACCGCCGACCCCCGCAACGACCCGTCCGCAACGCTGGTTTCGGAAGCGCGCGCGGAAGATACGTCGCTGGAAGCGATGGCGGGCGGCGCCGGGAGCGGGATTTCGCGCGGCGGCATGATCACCAAGGTACGTGCCGCACAACGGGGTGCCCGCAGCGGCGCCCACACCTGCATCGCGAGCGGCCGTGAAGCCGACGCGCTGCTCCGACTGGCGAAAGGCGAATCGCTCGGCACCCTGCTCTTCGCATCCAGCTCACCGCTCGCTGCGCGCAAGCAGTGGCTGGCCGACCACCTGCAACTGGCCGGACGCCTGCATCTGGACGCGGGCGCACTGCGCGCCCTCGAATCCGGACGCAGCCTTTTGCCAGTGGGCGTGGTCTCGGTTGAGGGCGAGTTCGGGCGCGGCGCGGTCGTAGCCTGCGTGGGCCCTGACGGGCGGGCTGTGGCACGCGGGCTTTCGAACTACGCCAGCCGCGAAGCGGCGCGAATCGCACGCCACGCAAGCCACGAAATCGAAAGCATTCTTGGCTATGTCGACGAGCCCGAACTGATCCACCGCGACAACCTCGTGCTGCTCTAAGAACCCAAGCCCTGCGGGGCTTGCCGTGACATTCAGCGCAGCGATGCGTCAATCATCAAATTCGATTGTCGCAGGCAGGACAATACCGTTAGAGTCTGCGGCCCCGCAGTGCAGCATCGGAGACGTCATCGTGCCCCAATCCCCCGCCCCGCAACGCCATCGCATCCTGATCATCGGAGGGGGTGCCGGCGGGCTTGAGCTTGCGGTCAAGCTCGGCGACAAACTCGGCCGCAGCGGGCAAGCCGAAGTGACGCTGGTCGATCGCGGCCGCACGCATGTGTGGAAGCCGCTGCTGCATCAGGTTGCCGCCGGCACGCTGGACAGTCACGCCGACGAGATCGAGTACCTCGCGCTCGGAAGGCGTCATCACTTCCGCTTCCGGCAAGGCGAGTTCACCGGCCTCAATCGCGCCACCAAGGAAATCCAGCTCGCACCCATCCATTCACTGGAAGGCGAGGAACTGCTCCCTGCGTCCACCCTGCCCTACGACACCCTGGTATTCGCGCTCGGCAGCCAGACGAACGATTTCGGCACGCCCGGCGCGCGCGAGCACAGCATCATGCTCGATTCGCCAGCCGCCGCGCTGCGCTTCCACCGCAAGCTGATCGATGCCTCGATCCGCGCGCAAGCCGGCGCCCAAGCGTCCGGACAAGGCCGCTTCACCGTCGCGATCATCGGCGGCGGCGCCACTGGCGTCGAGCTTGCGGCAGAGCTGCACATGACGGCGCGCATCATGGCGAGCTTCGGGCTGGAAAACGTCCACCCCGAGCGCGACCTGAAGATTTCGATCGTCGACGCCGCCCCGCGCATCCTTCCGCTACTGCCGGAGCGCGTGTCATCCGCCGTGTCGCTCGAACTGCGCAAGCTGGACATCGACCTGCATACGAACGAGAAAGTGGTCGAGGTCACCGCCAACGGCGTTCGCATGGGCAGCGGGAAATTCATTCCGAGCGGTCTCACGGTCTGGGCGGCCGGCATCAAGGCGCCTGACTTCCTGCGCGAGATCGATGGCCTTGAGACCAATCGCGCCAATCAACTGGTGGTTGATCGCACCCTGCGCAGTTCGCGCGACCCGTCGATCTACGCGATGGGCGACTGCGCAGCCTGCCCGCTCGACGATAGCGGCAAGGCCATGGTGCCGCCGCGCGCGCAAGCCGCTCATCAGCAAGCCTTGCTGCTCGCCAAAACGATTCCGCGCATGCTTGCCGGCAAGACCCCGCAGGTCTTCCGCTACCACGACCACGGCTCCCTGGTGTCGCTGGGCGAGTACAGCACCGTTGGCAGCCTGATGGGGCGCGTCGCAAGCGGCGGCGTCTTCATCGAGGGGATGTTTGCCAAGTGGATGTACTGGTCGCTCTACAAGAAGCATCAGGTTGCGATCAACGGCATGTTCCGCACCTGGCTGGCGACCTGGGTCGAGGCGATCGACCGCATGCGCAACCCCCGCATCAAACTGCACTGAACACCCGGGTTTGCGCTGACCGCGACGCGGTCAGCCGCACAAAACAAAACGGCCCGCTTGCGCGGGCCGTTTTGCATGAGATGCAGCCTTCGGCTTAGTGCTCGCCGAGTACCGACACCGTCACGGTGACCAGCACATCGGTGTGCAGCGCCACTTGCAGCTGGTTGTCGCCGATCAGCTTGATCGGGCCCAGCGGCATGCGCACAGCAGCCTTCTCGATGGCGAAGCCTTGCGCGTTCAGCGCTTCGGCGATGTCTGCGTTGGTGACGGAACCGAACAGACGGCCATCCACACCCGCCTTGCGCACGATCTGAACGGTGGTGCCATCCAGCTTGCCTGCCAGGGCGGTCGCCTCAGCCAGCTTCTCAGCGGCGACGCGCTCGAGTTCAGCGCGCTTGGCTTCGAAAGCCGCGAGGTTTTCAGCGGTTGCACGCTTGGCCTTGCCGTTCGGGATCAGGTAGTTACGTGCGTAACCGTCCTTAACCTTGACGACATCGCCGAGGTTGCCGAGGTTGATAACCTTGTCGAGCAGAATGATTTGCATGGTGTTTCCCTCTCCGACCTGATTAGTCGTGCAGGTCGCAGAACGGCAGCAGGGCCAGGAAGCGGGCGCGCTTGATCGCAGCCTGCAACTGACGCTGGTAGCCAGCCTTGGTACCGGTGATGCGAGCCGGCATGATCTTGCCGGTTTCGGTCACGAATTCCTTGAGGACGTCGACATCCTTGTAGTCGATCTGTTCGACTTTTTCCGCCGTGAAACGGCAGAACTTGCGACGCTTGAAGAGCCCGCCGCGGCGGTTGCCGCCCTTCTTGTCATCTTTTTTCTTCGGTCTGAAAGCCATTTTCAGTTCCTTCCAATATTTCGATCGTGTTCACATGCATCACCAGCCCGGAATGCCGCGCGCTGCGCGCAGCGAGAAAACCGGTGAGCATCACGCTGTCCCCCGGGCGGCGAGCCTGCGCACTGAGCGCGGCATCACCAAGCGCCAGAGCGGAAATTTCGCAGCGCACCTGCCTTTCGATTCCCGCTTCGATCTGTCGTGATACATGTTCGACGCGGAACTCAAGTGCCGGCATTCCGGCCGGCGTTCTGCGGAGCACGCCACATTCGGCGATCACTCCATCCAGAACCAGTGCGTTGCGCATTCCCTCCTGACGATCCGGAGTCAAGCGACTCAGACTTCTTCCGACTTAGCTTCTTCGGCGACAGGTGCCGAGGTCAGCGACTTGGACTTTTCGTCCTTCATCATCGGCGAAGGGGCGGTCTGGGCCTTCTTCATCTTGATGGTGAGATGGCGCAGGACGGCGTCGTTGAACTTGAACGCGTGTTCGAGTTCGGTGAGCGCTTCCTGATCGGTCTCGATGTTCATCAGGACGTAGTGCGCCTTGTGAACCTTCTGGATCGGATACGCCAGTTGACGACGACCCCAGTCTTCAAGACGATGGATCTGGCCGCCACGCTGGGTCACGAGCGCCTTGTAACGCTCGATCATCGCCGGCACCTGTTCGGACTGGTCCGGGTGGACGATGAAGACAACTTCATAATGTCGCATGGATACTCCTTGCGGTTGCGTGAATCACAGCCCCCCGGCATGCGAAACCGGTGGAGCAAGGGAACCCGCGATTTTATACAAAGCGCAAGGTTTGTTCAAGCAGTGCAATGGCATGAGCAAAGCGTCTCGGTTAGCGGGCAGAACAGCGCGGGGCGGCATTTGCTTAGCAGGATTTCATCCTTGGCCCGCAGCGACCGCGATCTATACTCCGGCCCTTGTTTTCCGACCCGGAGGCCACACCGATGAAGCTCGAAACCCTTGCGGTTCACGCAGGCTATTCCCCTGATCCGACCACGCGCGCCGTTGCGGTGCCGATCTATCAGACGGTGGCCTACGCGTTCGACGACACGCAGCACGGCGCCGACCTGTTCGACCTGAAGGTGCCGGGTAACATTTACACCCGGATCATGAACCCGACGCAGGATGTGCTGGAGAAGCGCGTCGCCGCGCTCGAAGGCGGTATCGCCGCGCTGGCGCTGGCTTCGGGGCAGGCGGCGATCACCTACGCGATCCAGACGATCGCCGAGGCGGGCGACAACATCGTCTCGGCCGCTACGCTCTACGGCGGCACCTACAACCTCTTTGCCCACACGCTGCCGCAGTACGGCATCAATGTACGCTTTGCCGACTACCGCGATCCGGCCTCCTTCGAGGCGCTGATCGACGCGCGGACCAAGGCGGTCTACGTCGAATCGATCGGCAACCCACTCGGGAACATCACCGATATCGAAGCCATCGCTGCCGTTGCGCACCGCCATGGCGTGCCGCTGATCGTCGACAACACCGTGCCCTCGCCCTACCTGCTGCGCCCGATCGAATTCGGCGCGGATATCGTGGTGCATTCGCTGACCAAATACCTCGGCGGCCACGGCAATTCGATCGGCGGCGCGATCGTCGACTCGGGCAAGTTCCCCTGGGCGGATCACAAGGAACGTTTCCGCCGCCTCAACGAACCGGACGTCTCCTACCACGGCGTGGTCTACACCGAGGCCCTTGGCCCGGCGGCCTACATCGGCCGTGCGCGGGTGGTGCCGCTGCGCAACATGGGCGCGGCGATCTCGCCCTTCAACGCCTTCATGATCCTGCAAGGCATCGAGACACTTGCGCTGCGGATGGACCGCATCACCGCGAACACCCGCAAGATCGCCGAGTACCTGAAGGGCCACGCGAAGGTAAAGTGGGTGAATTACGCGGGGCTGGCTGATCACCGTGACCATGCGCTGGCGCAGAAGTACATGGGCGGGCGGCCGTCCGGCATCCTGACCTTCGGCGTCGAAGGCGGGCTAGAAGGCGGCGCGCGCTTCCAGGATGCGCTCAAGCTCTTCACCCGCCTGGTTAACATCGGCGATGCCAAATCGCTGGCCTGCCACCCGGCCTCCACCACCCACCGCCAGCTCTCGCCGGCGGAGCTTGAGAAGGCCGGTGTCACGCAGGACACGGTGCGGCTCTCGATCGGAATCGAGCACATCGATGACCTGATCGCCGATCTGGATCAGGCGCTCGCGCTTGCGTGATCGCCCCGGCGCATGCGCAGAACGGGCACCCTCGGGTGCCCGTTTTCATTTGGCGAGTGCGGCGTCAGAGCGCATCAATGGCGCGCGCCAGCGCGACGTCGCGTTGCGACAAGCCGCCGGCATCGTGCGTGGTAAGAAGGATCTCGACCCGGTTGTAGACGTTGCTCCACTCGGGATGGTGATCATGTTTCTCAGCCAGCAGGGCCACCCGGCTCATGAACGCCCAGGCTGCGCTGAAGTCCCGGAATTCGAAACGCTTGCGCAAGGCATCCCGCGCGGGATCATGGTCCCAGCCCGCGAGGCCTGGCAGCATCGCGGCGCGTTCGGGGTCCGTCAGGCGTGCAATCGACATGGGCGCCCTCACACAATCTGGCAGGCTTGCTCGAACGCAAAGCGCGGGCTGCGTGGATGCAGCCGGCTTGCATCGCCGTAGCCAAGGTTGATCAGGAAGTTGCTCTTGCAGGCGGTGCCCGCAAAGAACAGCGCATCGACCATCTCATTGTTGAAGCCCGACATCGGGCCGCAGTCCAGCCCCAGCGCACGGGCCGCCATGATCAGGTAGGCGCCTTGCAGGGTTCCGTTACGGAAAGCCGTGGTGCGGATCTTTTCGTCGTTGCCCTCAAACCAGGCGCGGGCGTGCGCATGCGGGTAGAGATAGTCCAGCTGCTCGTAAAAGCGCAGGTCATGCGCGACGATTGCGGTGACCGGCGCCGCCATCGTCTTGGCGCGGTTACCTTCGTCCAGCGCGGGCAAGAGCCGTGCCTTCGCCTCCGCCGACTGCACGAACACGATACGTGCTGGCGAGCAGTTGGCCGAGGTGGGCGGCATCTTCATCAAGTCGAAGAGCGTCTGCAGCAGCGCGGGATCGACCGGTTTGTCGAGCCAGGCACTGTGGGTACGGGCGTCGTTGAACAGCGCATCGAGCGCGTTCGGATCAAGCGATCGGGTCATGCGGCAAGCTCCTCTCTCCTTGTGGGCCGCTGCAGCCGGGGGCAGTCTGATCAGCGCAGCGTGAAATCGACACGGCTGGCGCTTGTGGCGCCTTTCGCATCGCTCTTGTCCTTGTCGTCGCCAAGCTTGGGCGCAAGCAGGAAGACACGATCGGCACTCACCTTGCCAAGCTCCACCAGCCAGTTCTGCACGCGATTCGCGCGCGCAATGGCAAGCGTGCGAACATCTTCGGCCCCCACTTTGGCATTGCCCGCAAGCATACGTTCCATGTCGGCAACCGGAATCTCCTTCTGCAGCCCGATCAGGTTGCGCGGCTTGTTCGGAATGCTCTCAGCTTCGTAGACCTTGCGCAGCAGGCGCGGGTACTCGGCCGGATCGATGCGGACCTCGTCCATGCCGCCGCCCGACTCCCCTGCTTTGGCCATCTCCTGCAATTTGAGGGCGCGCACCTTGCGCTGGAAGCTCTCGCGCTTGAGGCCCTCGGCATCGAGCAGGGGATCGGCGCGGCCCGTGATGTCCAGATCGATCGCGGGGCGCTCGTTCAGCGCCTTGGCAACACCCTCCAGCCGCTTCACCGCATCGGCGTCGAGCTTGGCCGAGCCCGCGGTAAAGCCGACGAAGGACAGGTCGCCACCGCCGCCCGCGCCGCCGCCGGCCAGGAAGGAAAACGGCGACGAAACCACCTTGCCGAAGAAGTTGACGATCATGTTCCAGATGATGCCGCCCACCGAAAACTGCGGGTCGTCCAGCGTGCCGCCAACCGGGAGGTTGATGTCGATCTCGCCGCGGCTGTTCTTGAGCAGATTCACAGCAAAGCGAACCGGCAGCGAGGTGGCATCGGGGCTCTCGACCTTCTCGCCGAAGGTCAGCTGATCAAGGAAGACGCGGTTCTCTGCACTCAGGGCGCGGTTCTCGATCTTGTAGCGCAGATCCATCGACAGCTTCCCGCGCTCGATGCCGTAGCCGACATATTTGGCTGCGTAGGACGAGAGCGCCGACAGCTCGTAACCCTTCACCCCCACCTTCAGGTCGAGGAAACGGTCGTTGCGCAGGGGCGCAAGCTGGCCACTCACCTCAAGCGGTGCGAGGCCATCCACCGCACCCTTGAGCTCAATCGTCGCCACCTTCGTCGGATCGGTCGCCAGGTTCTCAAGCCGACCGGTCACGCCCGAAAGGCGGGCATCGAAATTGGGCCGCACGAAGCGGTCGCTGTAGGCGATGGCTGCGCCGCTCAGCAAGATGCGATCGATGCGGATCGGCGGCAAAGGCATGGCAGGCGTCGCGGCTTGGGGTGGCGCGCCCGCCGGCGCGGGGGCTGCGGTGGGCTTGTCCGCGGCCGCTTGGGCCGGTGACGCTGCAGGCGCAGGCGCATCGGTGTGACGTTCCTGCATCACCTCGCGCAGGTTCAAACCCCCGTCTTTGTTGAGGATCAGGCGCGTCTGAAGATCCCGCATGGCGATCTCGCCAATCGACACTGATAGCGGCGCCAGCCGTACGTCCGCGCGGCTGACAGCCAGCATGCCCCAGCGCACGAAGTCCTCGTCGTTGATCAGGTCGATCGACGAAAAATCGGCCACCGACAGATTGCCCTTGAAACTGCCGGCAGGGGCTGCGGGCTTGCTCAGATCCAGCGAGACCTGGCCCTTGGCCGACACCTTCGCGCGGGTCACCGACATTTCGTAATCGCGGGTTGCGTGCGCAATCAAGGGCACGACATCGAGCGCCTTGCCGTCGAGCTTGAGATCGGCCCGCAAGGGCTGGACCGAGGCCTTGCCCGATACCGCCAAGCGCCCCTTGTCGTTCCAGCCTGCGGCGAGGTCGATCGCGGCAGATTGCCCCGGCCGGCTATCCACACCGGTGACCTTGAGCGAAATCGGCTTCAGCGCAAGCTTGAGTGGCGTAGCAAACGAGGCGTCTTCGAACCGGAAAACGCCATCGTCGATCGCGAACTCACCCACCGCGAACTTCCAGTCGTCACCGGCGGGCGGCGGGTTGGCGGCCTCTGCCGCGGCCTCCGCTGACGGGCGGCCGGGCGGCTTGCGGCCAATGCTCGCAAGATCAAACTCGCCGCCTTTGCCGCGCCGCAGATAGACATCAGGCTTGGTCAGGCGAGCCGCCGACAGCTTGAGTGTGCGCGTGGGCAGATCCAGCGTCAGCGCGTCAAGCGAGGCTTCGGCCGCCGTGAAAAACGGCCGCTTGTCGCCCTGCCTGCGCAGGGACACATCCTTGGCGACGACCCGGGCATCGGTCAGCGCGACCCCTACCCCCTTGTCGCCCGTTTTGACCTCGAGCGGCACCCGGCCACTGATCAGCGCAGCGTCCACCACCAGGCCCGGCACCGTCGCCGACACGTATGGCGCGCCGCGCGCAACCTGGAAGCCTGCAAACTCGACCACGCCCTTGAATTGCGTCGGCTGGGGCGTCAGCGCGCCCTCCAGTTGCGTCTTGCCCCCGGTATCCCCGATGAATGAAAGCTTGAGCGCCGTGGGCCGATCAAGCGCGGAACTCAGGCCCTTGAGTTCCACGGCAATCGCTTCGGCGGCAATGCTCACCGGTGGCGTCATCGTCACGTTGGTCAAGCGGGCGCGCCCGCCATCGACCGCGATGCGGTCCACCTGCCACTGCCACGCGTTCTTGGCCGCCGCCACCGGTGCGGCCGGTGCCGCAGCCGCCGGCGCGGCCACCTTTTCGGTTGGCGCATAGCTGGCGATTTCGCGTTGCAGGGCCTTGACCAGACGCACCTTGTTCGCCTCGTCGAACTCGATATGGAAGCTCGGTTTGACCCATTCCACCTGCTTGACATGCGCCTTGCGGGCGAAGGGCTCCAGACCCGCGATATCCAGATTCAGAGCGTCGAATCCGAGCAGTTCCGCCCCATCGCCATCCTGGATGTGCCAGCCCAGCGCACTGACCCTTCCGGAAACCGCCACCCGCGGCGCCTTCCCCACCTGCTGCGCGAACTGGATCTTGAGATCGGCGCCAATCCGCGCGGACTCAAGCTTGATGCCCGGAGCCTTAGGCAGGTAAGCGAGGTACTTGGTGAGGTCGAGCGGCTCGATCTTCAAGGCAAGGTCGGCGTCGCGCTGGCCTTGCAGGAAGGGGCGCGCCTTGCCGCCAAAGGCCAGGGGCACCCCATTGAAGCTGGCCGCAAGGCGCGGCTGCATATGCACGACCACGTCGGCAGGAATGCTCGACAAGAACGGCAAATCAAGCTCAAGCCGCTCGACACGGTGCTCGCGCCCGATCGGCTTGTCATTGAATCGAACACTGCCGTCGCTCAATTCAAGGTTGTACAAGGCGAAACGCGCCGCGCCTTCGTCATCCTTCTTTTTGGGTTGCGCGGCAATGCGGTCGAGGATGTCGCTGATCGAATAGCGGTTGGCCGATTCCCGCGCCAGGTACAGCCGTGGCCGTTCGATACGAAGCGACTGAATCACCGCCGCGCGGTGAAAAAGCGAGTTCCAGAGCGCAAGATTGGCCTCGACCGCGCCAAGCTCCAGCAGCGGCGGTTCGCCCTTTCGCCCGTCGATCTTGATTCCTTCGAGCGACGCGGACAAACGCAACAGGTTGATGTGAACCGCCCCCACGCTGACCGGGCGCTGCAAGAAGTCGCCCAGACCCTTCTGCAATGCGTTCCGCACCAGCGGCGGTGCCGCAACCGCCACCAAGGCCGCAATAACAAGGACCGCTGCAATGACCATGCCCGCACGCCGTGCCCACTGCAGCAGGCGCGGGTGCCATGCCGTGCGTGTTCCAGACATCGATTGCTCCATCGTTCTCTCTCGGTCTATCCGGGCCCAAGGCGCAGCGCGCCTGCGGCAGTCACACTGCGGCGGCGCCCGAGGGTTCCATTGCCAGCAAGACGCGATCCATCGCCTCGGCCTGCTCGCGCGCATCGTCCAGCGGATACCGCAGCGCCTCTTCAGCCCGCACCGCGCGCTGGAAGTGCGCCACCATCAAGGCGTACGCGTCAACCGGAGCGAAACGCTCGGCGCAGTCGCCGCGCCACAACACGGTTTCCTGATTCTTGTTGACGAACGGGGAATCGATTCGCAGGATGCCGCGCCCGCCCAGCACTTCAAAGCGCTGGTGGAAGGGCAGTGAGAACGCGCAGTCCATGTGCGCGCGAACATCGCCAAAACGCAACAAGGCACTGACCGCATGGTCGACGCCGCGGTCGGTGTAGCTGGCCTGCACCGACAGCACCTCAGGCCGCTCGCCGGAGAGCTGGCGCATCAGGTCGATCGGATAACAACCCACGTCGTAAAGCGCCCCACCGCCCAGCGCGGCCTCCCAGCGCGGGTCGTCGGGGTTTTCGAGCATGAAACCGAAGGCGCCACGCATCAACCTGGGTTGCCCGATCGCGCCTTCGCGCACCAGCGCATGCAGGCGCTCGATTGCGGGGTGGAAGCGATACATGAACGCCTCCATCGCGAGCCGGCCGTGGATGCGTTGCGCGGCAATCAGCTGATCGACGTCACTCGCGCCCAGCGTGAGCGGCTTCTCGCACAGCACATGCTTGCCGGCGGCCAGCGCGGCAAGCGCCCACGGAAGATGGGCGGCATTGTGAAGGCCGATGTAGACGATATCGACCTCAGCGTCCTGCACCACATCGAGGTAACTCGCGACCCGGTTGATCTCGTTGCGCTGCGCATACTGCTGGCCGCGGCCGGCGTCACGGCAGCCCAGCGCCACGATGCGGCCACCGGCAGCGCGAATCGCCGGAATCAAGGCCTGCTCGGCAATCCGCGCCGCGCCCAGCAAACCCCATCTCAAATTCGTGCCCATCATCGGCCCTCCCCCGAGCCTCATGCGGTCATTGCCTGCTGCGTGCGCCCTCGGCCCGCTGCAAACGCAGGACGAGCATGACGTTCTCTGCCTGCAGAGAGAAGTTCGCGGCAGCGTCGAGCCAGCGCGCCTGACCGGTCGCACAGGCCCGCTCAAGCGCCACCACCGCATTGCGGCGGGCCTGCGCATAGCGCAGCAGCAGCGCGCGATTCGGCACGCTTTCCGCAAGCGCCGTCACCATCTGCAATTGCAGCTCGCGCCCGGGCAGCAACTCGCTTTCGATCTGCGCAATGGCATCGGTGCACGTGACCTCGCCTTTGCGCATGCGGCTGGCGAGCAGGATCGTGCGCTGTGTCAGTTCATGGTCGGCATCGGCAAACAAGGCCGTCTGCCGCTGCTCTGCCGCCATGCGCCGGAAGCCCTCGCCGGCCGGCTTCGCGCCATCCCACAACAGCATGCAAAGCCCGGCCACCGCGCACAAGCCGGACAGGCTGCGCAGCCACACGCCATAGCCGGGGCGCTCGTCGATCGGGTGCGCAAAGCCGGCGCCGAGCAAGAAGCCGCCGATCAGTCCGCCGATATGCGCGGCATTGTCGATACCGGGCATCGCAAAACCGGCAAACAGTGAAAAACCGATGAACGCAACCGTGCTGGCGCGCAACTCACGCCACAACTCGGGCGGCACGGCACGGCGCTCGAACACCAGATAGGCCAGCAAGGCACCGTACAGCCCGAAGATGGCGCCCGAGGCGCCGACGCTGAATACGGCCGGCTTCCACCAAAGACTCAGGCAGGAGCCGAGCAAGCCTGCGCCGGCGTAGATCAGGGTGAAGTTGCGGTGGCCAAACAGCCGCTCGCCTACCGAGCCCACCTGCCAGAGCGCAAAGAGGTTCAGCGCAACATGCAGCAGGCCGCCGTGCAGGTAGATTGCCGAGACGATACGCCAGGCCTGGCCGGTGAGTGCGGCGGGGCCGTAGAGCGCACCGGAGAGAATCAGCACGCGACTGTCGATCTGCATCAGCGCCCGGCTGCGATAGGCCAGCCAGGCAAACACCAGCAGGTTGACCACCACCAACAGCGTCGTCACCCACGGCCGTTTGATGCGGGTGAACAGCAGATCGAGAAAGCTTTTTTCGTCCAGCTTGCGCCCCTTAGAGTGCGCGACGCTCGTACAGCGCCTGCGCGATCGTTCCGATGTCGGTGTGTTCGAGTTCGCCGCCTACCGGCAAACCGCGCGCAATGCGGCTCACCTTGAGCCCGCGCGCACGCAGCATCTCGCCCACGTAGTGAGCGGTCGCCTCGCCTTCATTGGTGAAGTTGGTCGCAAGAATCACCTCTTGCACCGTGCCATCCGTTGCGCGCGCAAGCAGGCGATCGAGCTTGAGCTCGCGCGGGCCGATGCCGTCGAGCGGCGATACACGCCCCATCAGCACGTAGTACATGCCGCGATAAGCGTGCGTCTGCTCCAACATCGCCAGATCAGCCGGCATCTCGACCACGCACAGCTGCTGTGGATCGCGCGAGGCGCTCATGCAGCGTTCGCAGATCTCAGCCTCGGTGAAGGTGTTGCAACGGCTGCAATGGCGGATCTGCGCAAGCGCCGTATCCAGCGCACGCGCCAGGCGGCCGGCGCCGTTGCGGTCTCGCTGCAACAGGTGATAGGCAATCCGCTGGGCGGACTTGGGCCCCACGCCGGGCAGCACGCGGAGCGCGTCAATCAGTTGGTCAAGAGCGGCTGGCATGGGTATGCAGGGGATGGCGCTGCGCGCAGGCCGATGCCCGCACGCAACGCCACGGCCGCTCAGAACGGCAGCTTCATGCCGGGCGGCAGGTTCAGGCCGGCGGTAAAGCCAGACATCTTTTCCTGCGTGGTCGCTTCAACCTTGCGCACGGCGTCGTTCATGGCCGCTGCAACCAGGTCTTCGAGCATTTCCTTGTCGTCCATCACCGACGGGTCGATCGTGACGCGGCGCACGTCGTACTTGCAGGTCATCTGCACCTTGACCATGCCGGCACCCGAAGCGCCTTCCACTTCGATCAGCGCCAGCGCGTCCTGCGCCTTCTTCATGTTTTCCTGCATCTGCTGCGCCTGCTTCATCAGCCCGGCCAGATTGCCCATTCCACCGCCTTTGAACATGCTTGCTACTCCTTATTTGAAACGTTCAGACCAGGGCGCCGCTATCGGGCACCCTGCATTGTGCTTTCAACGCGATTGACGATCGCGTCAGGGCAAGGCCTTCACCGACGCTTCGATCAGCGTTGCATCAAAGCGTTCTATCACTTCGCGCACGAAGGGGTCGGATTCAAGCGCCGAAACCGCCTCAGCGTGGCGCTTTTGCTTTTCAATCTGATTGCGCTGTGCCGGCGTCTGCGACGCGAGCTCGCCGGTCTCGATGGCGGCGCGCACCTCGCGCCCCAGCAGGGCTGAGAGCGCCTCCTGCAACTTGTCGCGCGTGCTTTGCATGCTCGCAAGGTGCTTGTGGGTCTCCGGCAAACGCAAGCGAACCAGGTTGGATTCGACCGCCAGCAGTTCGCAATGCTGCGCGAGCTCACGAACCAGACCGCCGATCCGCATCTGCGCCACCATGCCATGCCAGTCACCGGTATCCACCGGGCCGACCGGCAAGTTCGCCGGCGCCCGCGTGCTGAGCGGCACCTCCCGCGATGGCACCGCGGGTGCCGATACATACGGCGGCTCGAAAGGTGGCTCGACGCTTTGCGGGTCCGGCAACTCGGGCACCCGCTCGTGGTAACTGTCGAATTCCGGCGCGAACGCGGGCTCAGGCTCCGGATCTGCCGCCTTGGGCGGCTCGGCGGGTGTGACCACCGATTGCGCGGCGGCGCGCGGCGCATCATTGCGCGGGCCACTTGCATTGGCATGGGCGGCTGACGCAGTACGCACCGCCACCTGTGCGAGCGGCGCCGTGCGCGGCCGCGGCGCCCCCCC
>NZ_JAPFHA010000021.1 GCF_026586805.1 Niveibacterium sp. 24ML
GGTATGGCCGGAGGTTTGACGGTATGCAGGGTTGCATCCGGGCAACTGGCCCCGGCAATGCTCAGCGGCTGCGGGCACAGGTTGTCACTGGGGGCTTCTTCACTTGCAGCGTTAGCGCAAAACACAGCGCACATGATTGCAGAAGACCAAAAAGATTGAATTGGGCGCATTTGCTTAAGCTCTGAGCCGGGCCGGGGAACGCAGTGCCGTAAGGGCTGCCGTTGAAGCGCCACTCTATTCCGATACGTTTGGTCTTGCCTGCATGAGTGGCGTGGCTTCTTCTGAGCGCACTGCTGACTATGCTCGGTCTCGTTCGCGCGCGGTTGATTGCGAAGCGCTTTTCGTCGCGAGTATCTTGCGCAAGAACGAAAAAGCCGCTGACCCTTTCGGAATCAGCGGCTTTCAATTCTGTGGTGGAGAGGATGAGGATCGAACTCACGACCTCCGCATTGCGAACGCGGCGCTCTCCCAGCTGAGCTACCCCCCCACGAATGGGGATGAAGTATAGCCGCCGGGTTTTGGTTCTGCCAAGGGTAGGGGCGGGGGCGGTGGCATAATTCGCGGTTTCCCTGATTTCACGGCGTGTCGCGCTTGCGGTGTGCCGGCTGGAGCTCGCTGCATGTCCCAAGTCCCCGCGTACCTTCGCTTCCCGACCGTGTCGGGCGATACCCTGGTCTTCGTGACCGACGACGATTTGTGGTCGGTTCCGTTGGCAGGGGGGGTGGCGCGGCGGATTTCCGGCGGGCGCGGGCTGGTGGGCTTCCCGCGCTTTTCGCCCTGCGGTAACTGGCTGGCGTTCATTGCGACCGACGAGAGCCATTCCGAGTTGTATGTGATGCCGGCCGCAGGCGGCGCGGCGCGGCGGCTGACCTGGCTTGGCGCGCATACGGCGGTGGCGGGTTGGACGCCCGACGGCCGTGTCGTCATCGCGAGCAATGCCGACCAGCCGTTCTTCCACATGCGCCATCTGTTCACGGTTGCGCTCGACGCCCCCTTGCCGGTGCAGTTGCCCTGGGGCATGGCGAGCAATGTGGCGTGGTCGGCGCAGGGCGGCTGTGTGCTGGGCCGCAACACCAGCGACCCGGCGCTGTGGAAGCGCTATCGCGGTGGCACGATCGGCCACCTGTGGGTGGATGCAAGCGGCAGCGGCGAGTTCGCGCCGCTCGATCCGTTTGGCGATCCGCAGCGCGCCGGCAACCTGGCTTGCCCGATGTGGATCGGCGACCGGATCTGGTTTATCTCTGACCACGAAGGGATCGGGAATCTGTATTCCTGCGAGCCCGCCGGTGCTGGCCTGCACCGCCACACCGAGCATGGCGAACAGTACGTGCGGCACGCGTCCACCGATGGCGCGACGATCGTCTATCAATGCGGCGGCGACATCTACCGACTCGATCCGGTGAGCGGTGTGGCGCTGCGTATCGAGATTGAGGTGCCGGCGGCGCGGCCGCAATTGGCGCGCAAGTTCGTCAGCGGCGACGCCGAACTCGAAGCCTTCAGCGTGCACCCTGATGGCCACTCGCTCGCGCTCGCCGTGCGCGGCAAGGCGGTGAGCCTGCCGCTGTGGGAAGGCGCGATGCGCCAGTTGGGCGCGGAGCAGGGTGCGCGCTATCGCATGCCGGTGTGGCTCGCCGAAGGCGTGGGCGTGGTCCTGGTGTCGGACGCCAGCGGCGAAGAGCGGCTGGAGCTGCATGCCGAAGAGGGTGTCAGCGTGCTCGATGCCGATCTGGGCCGCATCACCGGTATCGTCGCTGCACCTCAAGGCTTGCGCGTCGTGGTCACGAACCACCGCAATGAGTTGTGGCTGGCCGATTTCGTATCGCGCGAAACCCGCCTGCTCGATCGTTGCGACTATCGCCGGATCGATGAGCCTGCGTTCTCGCCCGACGGTGCGTGGCTCGCCTACGATTTTGGCGTGAGCCGCGCAACGCGCGCGATCAAGCTGCTCGAAATCGCCACCGGGCGCAGTGGTCTTGCGAGTGGTGAAGATTTCGACGACTTCTCGCCGGTGTGGGACCCCGCCGGCAAGTATCTCTACTTCCTCTCGACCCGCGCCTTCGAGCCGGTGTACGACGAGGTCGTGTTCGACCTCTCTTTCCCGCGCGCGACGCGCCCCTACCTGGTTGCCCTGCAGGCTGACGGCATCGACCCCTTCGAACCCCTGCCGCGTGGCTTCGCGGAAGAGGATGACGAGGATGAAGACGAGGACGACGAGGAGGACGACGACGAGTCCGGTGACAAGAAGCAGGACGAAAAGGGCGAGGAGCGCCGCCCGCCCAAGCCGGTGATCGTGGAACTCGACGGCCTTGCGGGCCGGGTGCGGGCGTTCCCGGTTGGGGCTGGCCGGTACGGCCGCATTGATGCTGCGAAGGGCATCGTCTACTGGACGCTGCATCCGGTCACCACCGAGAGCGACGAAGATCAGGAAGTCGCCGACGCCTTGCTGCAATGCTGGGACATGCGCGCCCAGAAGGTGGAAACCGTACTCGAAGACGTGGGCGGATTCGTACTCGCGCTGCCGGGCAAGGCGGTGGTTGTCGATACCAACGAAGGCGTGCGCGCCTTCAAGATCGGCGAGAAGCCCAAGGAAGAAACCGAGTTGGGCGACTTCTCGCGCGAATCGGGTTGGGTTGATCTGGACCGCGTGCAGGTGGAAGTTGACCCGCGTTCCGAGTGGCGCCAGATGCTGCGCGAAGTGTGGCGCCTGCAGCGCGACCAGTTCTGGACGGCCGACATGAGCGGCGTCGACTGGGACCGCATCTGGGCGCGCTATGCGCCGCTGGTGGAACGTATCTCAACCCGCGAAGAACTCTCGGATCTGATCTGGGAGATGCAGGGCGAACTGGCGACCTCGCATTGCTACGAATCGGGCGGCGATCGCAAGCGCGTGGCCGCGCTGCCCTTGGGCCACCTTGGCGCCGAATTCCATTGGGACGAGGAAGCCGGCTGCTACCGCATCGGCCGCCTGGTGCGCGGCGATGCCTGGCGCGAGGGGCACGATTCGCCGCTCGCCGGCGTTGGCGTGCGCGCCAAACCGGGCGAACGCCTGCTCGCGATCGACGGCCTCGCCTGCGATCGCGAACACCCGCCGCAGGCCCGGCTGGTGGCGCGCGCCGGGCGCAAGGTCGAGCTGCTGCTGGCGGATGCCGACGGCAGCAACCGCCGCCGCGCGGTGGTTCGTACCCTGCCGAGCGAAGACGCCGCACGCTACCGCGAGTGGGTCGAAGCGAACCGTGCGCGGGTGCGCGAAGCCTCGGGCGGGCGGCTCGGCTACCTGCACATCCCCGACATGGTGACCTGGGGCTTCTCGGAATTTCACCGCTACCTGCGTACCGAAAGCCTGCGCGACGGGCTGATCGTTGACGCGCGTTTCAACCGCGGCGGCCATGTCTCGCAACTGCTGCTCGAAAAGCTCGCGCGCCGCGTGCTCGGCTACGACGTATCGCGCTGGGGCGCACCCGAGCCTTACCCCGCGCACGCGGTGGCGGGCCCGCTGGTGTGCGTGACCAACCAGCACGCCGGTTCGGATGGCGACATCTTTTCGCACTGCTTCAAGCTGATGGGCCTTGGCCCGCTGGTTGGCACCCGCACCTGGGGCGGGGTCATCGGAGTGTGGCCACGGCACCGCCTGGTCGATGGCACCATCACCACGCAGCCGGAGTTCAGTTTCTGGTTCAAGGATGTGGGCTGGGGCGTCGAGAACTGGGGCACCGAGCCCGATGTGCACATCGACATCGCGCCGCAGGACTACGCCAACGGCCGCGATCCGCAACTCGACAAGTCGGTTGAAGTGGCGCTTGCCGCACTCAGCAAGCAACCGCCGCGGGTGCCGGACTTCTCGCAACGGCCGCGGCTCGATTTGCCGAGCTGGCCGCCAAAGGCTTAACGCACACACCAGGCGGGCGCGGCCGGCCACAAGCCGCTGCGCCTGCCTTGAACAATCTGGCCGGCAACGCGTACGACGCGCAGCCGGCCGCACGAAAAGGCAAACACCATGCAGCCGAATAGCCCCGCCTACAACGAACTGCTTGCGCGCTCGCGCTCGATGCACCGGCTCGCGCACCTTGGCGCGATTGCTTACGTCGACCGTGCAACCCTGATGCCGCCCGGCGGCAACGAAGCACGCGCCGCCGCGGCGGCCGAGCTCGATCAGATCATGCATGCGCGCAGCACCGACCCGGCAATCGCGGGCCTGCTGCAAGCGGCGGAGCAGGAGCCGCTCAGCGATGTGGCACGTGCCGATCTGCGCGAGATGGCGCAGGCCTATCGCATGGCAACTGCCTTGCCGGCGGAACTGGTGCAAGCGAAGACGCTCGCCACCGCGCGTTGCGAACATGCCTGGCGCAGCCAGCGGCCGGCCAATGATTGGGCCGGCTTCCTGCCGAACCTGCGCGAGGTCTTGCGGATCGCGCGTGAAGAGGCGGCGCGACTCTCCGATGCCCTGGGGCTCTCACCCTACGACGCGCTGATCGAACGCTTCGAGCCCGGCATGCGCAGCGCCGAGATCGCGCGGGTATTCGATCCGATGCGTGCGTGGCTGCCCGGCCTGATCGCGCAGATTCGCGAACGCCAGGCGCAGACACCAGTGATTGCGCCGGCAGGCCCCTTCCCGGTTGAGGCGCAGCACCGGCTGGTGCGCGAGATGATCGAACTGCTCGGCTTCGATTTTGATCGCGGCCGCATGGACGAAAGCACCCACCCGTTCTGCGGCGGGGTGCCGGAAGACGTGCGCATGACCACCCGCTACCGCGAAGACGATTTCTCGGTCAGTTTGTTCGGCACCATTCACGAAACCGGCCATGCCCGTTACGAGCAGAACCTGCCGCGCGAGTGGCTGGGGCAGGGCATCGGCGTGGCCCGCTCGATGGGCATCCACGAAAGCCAGAGCCTCGCGTTCGAAATGCAACTCGCGCGCTCGCCGGGCTTCCTCGCGCAGCTCGCGCCGCGCCTGGTGCGCCACTTCGGCGCGCAGGCGGCCTTCGAGCCTCAAGCGCTGACGCGCTGGGCGACACAGGTGGCGCCCGGCAAGATCCGCGTCGACGCCGATGAAGCCACCTACCCCTGCCATGTGCTGCTGCGTTTTGATCTGGAGCGTGCGCTGATCGGCGGCGAGCTTGCGGTGGAAGACCTGCCCGCGGCGTGGGACGAAGGCATGCGCGATCTGCTCGGGCTCGACACCCGTGGCGACTACCGCGATGGCTGCATGCAGGACGTGCACTGGGCCGAGGGCCTGTTCGGCTACTTCCCCTGCTACACGCTCGGCGCGTTATACGCCGCGCAGTGGTTTGCGACGATGCGGCGCGACACGCCGGATCTGGATGCGCGCATCGCCGCCGGCGACTACGCGCCGGTGTTCGGGTGGCTGGATGCCAAGATCTGGTCGCAAGGCAGTCGCTGGACAACGCCCGAGCTGGTGCAGCGCGCGAGTGGCGAGGCGCTCAATCCGGCGCACTTCAAGCGCCACCTCGAAGCGCGCTACCTCGCCTGAGGCATTGCGTATGCGCCGCAGCGTCCAATCCGAAGCGCTCGCCGCCTTGATGATCGCCGACCCGGCGCAGAAGTCGGTGGCGGTGCGTGCGCTGCGTGCGGCGTGGATCGCTGGTGAACTGCCGCGTGCCGGCAAGGCGATCGTGACCGATCCGGTACTCGTGCCCGGCCGCCCGGCGCGGCCGCAAATGGTGTCGCCAGACGCGGTGCCGCGCCGCTCGCCCGGCAGCCGTGAAGGCTATGCTGCCCTGCTGCACGCGGTGGCGCACATCGAGTTCAACGCAATCAACCTCGCGCTCGATTGTGCCGCGCGCTTCTGGGATCGGCCCGACGCCTTCATCGACGATTGGCTGCGCGTGGCCGAGGAAGAGGCCTACCACTTTGGCCTGGTGTGCGAGCGCCTTGCTGCGGTGGGCCACGCCTACGGTGACTTCCCCGCCCACAACGGTCTGTGGGACATGTGCTGCGACACCGCGCAGGATTTCCTCGCGCGCATGGCGCTGGTGCCGCGCCTGCTCGAAGCGCGCGGGCTGGATGCCACGCCGCCGATGATCGAAAAGCTGCTCAAGAGCGGCGACGCCGACACCGTGGCGGTGCTGCACATCATCCTGCGTGACGAGATTGGCCATGTCGCGATCGGCGATCGCTGGTTCCGCCTTGCGTGCGCTGAACGCGGGCTCGAAGCCGAGGCGGCCTACCGCGAGCAGATCGTGCGCTTCGATGCGCCCTGGCCCAAACCGCCCTTCAATACGGCCGCGCGCCTTGAGGCAGGCTTCACCCAGGCAGAGCTTGATCAGCTGGCCAACCAGCGGCCGCCGCCGTATCGCACGCCGCGCAAGTCCGGTTGATTAATCCAGCGGCGTGATCGCGTCGCCCACATTGATGGTGCCGCTGGTGACGATTCGTGCGCGCAGGCCGCCCTTGCCGACAAAGGTTTTCACTACCTGCCGGTAGGTGCGTTGCGCAAAAGTGCTGCAGGGCTCGCACAGCTCAATGCCTTCAAGCTCCACGTCGCCGACCCGGAAGCGCTTGCCGCACAGGTCGTTCAAGCGCACGCCCTCGGTCACAAGATTGCGGCGCGGCTGATCGTGGCTCAGCGCGAGGCCGGTTTCGGCAACGAATGCGTCGATGCACTCGCGCTCGATCAAGGTGATCTGGGAGGCCGGGTCGGCATTGCCATCGGGCTTGAAATAGCGATCGCCGCGCAAACCACAGCCGGCTACGGCATCGACTTGCTGCACGCTGTTCATCGGCGCGTCTTGTGCTGCGATCAGGATCTTGATGACACGCGACATCGGAAACCTCTCTCTGGCAGCGCTTGTTGGGCCGCAGCTTAGCAAGGACGGCAAGCGCAGGTCGAATGAGTGCCTTGGCCGCCAAAAGTGCTCAGCGTGTGGCTGCCACGCGTGATAATTGCGCCTTCGTCGGTTCATCGCTCAGGATTTCGCCGTGCACGCACCTGCTGACTACGCTTGCCCATTCTGCCGTGTCGCCGCCGGGGGCGAATCGCAGGCTGAGGTGTTCAACGATGGTGTGGTGATCGGCGTCATGGGCCTGCATCAACCGGCAAACCATGCGGGAACGGTGCTGGTTTTGCCGGCACAGCACTTTGAGAACACCTACGAATTGCCGGATGAACTGGCGGGCAGACTGATGGTGGCGTCAGCGCGAATCGCGCGTGCGCTGAAGGTCGCACTGGGCTGCGAGGGCGTCACCTTGAGGCAGAACAATGAGCCCGCCGGCGGGCAAGATGTGTGGCACTGGCATATGCATGTGATACCGCGTTACGCGGGAGATCAGTACTTCCAGACGCCTATGCGCATGATGCCGTTGGCTGAACGCGCGGCGCTTGCGGCGCGCATTCGTGCCGCCATGGACGCGGCGGAACCCGATCGCGTCGGGGGCGCTTCATGACCGCGCCAGCGGAGTTTGGAGCCCACGAGGCCAGCGCCCGCGCCGAGTTCGTCGCCGGGGTGAAAGCCGAACTGCCGCTGCTGCTGGGGGTGGTTCCGTTCGGTTTGATCTTCGGCGTGCTGGGCTTGGCGGCGGGTTTGCCGGCGTGGGCGGTGATCGCGATGTCCTCGGTGGTGTTCGGCGGTTCGTCGCAGGTGGTGTTTGCGCAGTTGTGGGGTGCGCAGGTGCCGCCGGCGGTGATTACCGCGACGGTGGGCGTGGTGAACCTGCGCCATGCGCTCTACAGCGCGAGCGTGGCGCAGTACCTGCGGGATCTGCCGCTGCGCTGGCGGGTGCTGCTCGCGTACTTGCTCACCGATGAGGCCTACGCCGCGGCCATTCCGCGCTTCGCCCAGGGCCCTGCGACGCCTGCGCGGCACTGGTTCCTGTTTGGTACCGGCTTCACGTTGTGGGCGTCGTGGCAGGTGTCTACGGTGGTGGGCGTCTTGATGGGGGCCGCGATTCCAGCCGCATGGTCGCTCGACTTTTCGATTGCGCTGACCTTCATCGCACTCTTGCTACCGGGGATTCGCCGGCGCAGCGAACTGGTGGCGGCGCTGGTGGCGGGCGCGGTTGCGCTTGCAGCACAAGGCTTGCCACACAAACTCTGGATCATTGCGGCCGCGGTGGCCGGTATCGCCGCCGGTGCCGCTTCGCGGCGACTCGACAAGGCGGTGCACCATGAACAGTGAGCTTGGGCTCAACCTGACTTTGCTGGCGTGCGGGCTGCTGACCTTCCTGACGCGCTTTTCATTCATCGCCGGTGGCCGCCGCCTGGCCCTGGGGCCGCGCCTGCAGGCTCTGCTGCGCTATGTGCCGCCCGCGGTGCTGGCCGCGCTGATTGCGCCGGAAGTCTTCATGCGCGATGCCGCTCTCGACCTTTCGCCGGGAAACCCGCGCCTGATCGCTGCGGCGGTGGCTGCCGTGGTGGCGCTGCGCACGCGTAGCGTTACGCTGACGATCGGTGTCGGGCTGGTGACGCTGTGGGTGGCGCAGGGCCTGCTTGGCGGTGCGCTGTGATGCGCTATCCCTTGCCTTTGCGCGCGCCTGCGCGAATTGCGGTGACGGCGCCTTCGTCCGGCGTGCCGGCCGCGCTGCACCCGCGCCTTGATCTGGTGATCGGCCACCTTGCCCGGCGTGGCTTCGCGGTGGAGCAGGGCCAGTGCTTGCGCCAGAACCTCGGGCATGTGAGCGCGAACGCGGAGGCCCGTGCCGCTGAACTGATGCGCTACCTGCTGGATGATTCAATTGCTGCAGTGCTTCCGCCATGGGGCGGAGAGTTGGCGATCGAGCTGCTCGCGCGGCTGGACTTTGCGGCCATTGCCGCTGCAAAGCCGAAATGGCTGATGGGGTTTTCAGACCTCAGCACCTTGATGCTGCCGCTCACCCTGCTTGCGGCGTGGGCCACGGCGCACGGCCCGAATCTGATGGATCTGGCGCCGGCGCAATCCGACCCCCTTAGCGCCAGTGTGTTCCAGCACCTCGCCACCGCTGCCGGCGGCGCGTTCATTCAGGCCAGTTCGACGCATTGGCAGGCTCGTTGGCGGGACTTCGCGGAGGACCCGGCCGCCGGCTTTGATCTGACCGAACCGACGCGGCTTGAATGCCTGAACCCCGCAGGCCACGACGAGGCCGAGTTCTCCGGGCGCCTGATCGGCGGCTGCCTCGATACGATCCGGCATCTGGCCGGCTCGCGTTACGGCGATGTGCCCCGCTTCATTGCTGCGCACCGTGCCGAAGGCACGATTCTCTACTTCGAGAATGCCGAGATGCGCCCTTGCGACTACGCCCGCACGCTTGAAGGCTTGCGCCTGGCAGGCTGGTTCGAGGGCGTTTCCGGCCTCATCCTGGGCCGCAGCACCGCGCCCGAGGCGACCGAGGCGGGTGCCCTGAGCCAGCGCGCGGTGGTGGCGGCGGCGCTGGGAAGTCTGGGCTGCCCGGTGCTGCTTGAGGCCGACATCGGCCACAGGCCACCCCATTGGCTGATGATCAACGGCGCATTGGCGCGTGTTCGATACCGCACCGGGGCGGCCACCATCGAGCAGCGCCTGGTCTGAGGCGGCGCCCGGCCCGGGCCGGCGTCACGCCCGTCGCGGACCGGCGGCAGCTGCCGGCGGGCGCGCTGGGGCGCTGCTAAAATGTCTTGGCTTGCCTTGCGAGTGCTGCCATCCGGCGTCGCTCAAGTCACTTATTCCGGCCCCAGCTTGCGACGCTTTCTCGACCCTTCTTCGCGTCTTCGCTTGTCCGCGCTCGCGGTGGCGACCATCGCCAGCTGCGCGGTTGCGCTGTGGGTGGGCATGCTCTTGATCGAGGCCCAGGACGAGGGCGAAGCCGACGCCCGGTTCTTGCACCGGGTCGAGTCGCTGCGCTCGGCCATCCTCAGCGAGTACGCATCTTCGGCGCCGCCAAGCCGCGGGGATGAGTCGCTCGCCCGTATTCTGGCGGACTGCCTGCAACTGTCGGCCAGCGATGCCGGCCAACAGCGGCGCCTCACCAAGCTCGGCGCCTTGCTCGATCGGCAGCGTGTGTATGGGCCGGCTGCGCCCGCAGCTGATGATGGTGTGACCCTGATGCAGGATGCGGAGCGGGGCAACGCGTATGTCGTGCTGGCCGCGCACGCCTGGATTGATGCGATTCAGCTTGACGTTGAATCACGCCATGCCGTCAGCAAGGCGCGGCAAGCGCAAACCTTTCGCTGGCTGCAGTGGGCGGTGGCCGCTACCTTGATCAGCGCCTTGCTCTTCGGGCTGGTGCTGATCCGGGTGATGCGTCATCTGAGCCGCCAGGGCCTGGCGCGACTTTCGAGGCTTGAGGCGCGCGCCAATCGCGATCCGCTCACCGGCTTGCCCAACCGCCGCCTGTTACAGGACCGCCTCGAGCAGGCGGTGCAGCGCGCGGAGCGGCGGGGCTGCCATACGGCGGTGATCGTGCTTGATCTGGACGGTTTCAAGCCGGTTAACGATACCTATGGCCACGCGATTGGCGATGTGGTCTTGCGGCGCGTGGCCAAGCGGATGCGCGCCGCGATTCGCAGTGAGGATACGGTCTGCCGGCTGGGTGGCGACGAGTTCGTCGTGATCATCGGTGAAGTGGACGACCCGGTCTATGCCGTGCGGCGTGCGCGTGATCTGGTGCTGCGGATGTCGCGGCCGATTCGCCACGAAGACAAGGTCTTGCGCGTCGGCGCAAGCGCCGGTCTGGCGTTGTTCCCGGATGATGCGGCCAGTGGCTCGGCCCTGCTTGAGCTGGCCGACCAGGCCTTGTATGCGGCCAAGCACGGCGGGCGTGGCCAGGTCATTACCGCCGGCGAAGTGCATCACGGGCATACGACGATCAGCCCGCTCCCCGAGCCCCAAGTGATCCGCGCGGCCCGCGCCTGACCCGCTGCGGTACCCCGGTGCGGCAGACGATGCCCCGCCGTTTCAAGTGCAAAAAAGACCCCCGCAAACTTCGCGGGGGTTCAGCGGCTGCACGGCAAATGCCCGATCTATCGGAACGAGTAACTCGCCGACATGTAGTAGGTGCGACCACGCGGGTCGGTGTAGGTGGGGTCGTAGGTCGAGAGGAAGTAGTACGACTGGTTCGAGAACGGCGGCGGCGTGTCGCCCAGGTTCAGGATGCCGGCGCGTACCTTGAACGCCTTGCTCGCCGTCCAGGTGCCGATCAGATCCCACTGCGAGTAGGACTCCACGTCGCGCGGCGGCAGCAGGGCGCCGTCGCCGCCGGCGGCGTTCGGGTCTACCGCCTTGTTGTGGTCTTCGTAGCCGCTTGAGTAGCTGTTCGCCAGGGTCAGGCCAAAGGCGCCCATGTCCCAGTCAAAGCCCAGGCGGTGACGCCATTCCTGCACAACCTGGTCAACCAGGAAGCGGCCCTTGTTCTCGACGAATTCTTCGCTGCCGAACTGGCGCTTGTATTCAAGCACCCAGGTGCCGCTGAAATTCACCCCGAAGCGGCCGTAGGCGGTGCGATCGCTGCGCCACGAACCTTCGAAGTCGAAGCCGGAGGTCTTCAGTTCGCCCTGGTTCTGCTTCTGCAGGACCATGTTGGTGATGAAACCGTCGGCATCGCGGGTGACGTACTGCGCTTCGTACTTGTCGAGGTTCTCGAGGATGATCTCTTCGGCGAGGCCGCTGATGATGTCCTTCTTCTTGATCGACCAGTAATCGATGCTGAAGCTGCTGTTGCGGAAGGGCTCGAAGACGAAGCCGAGCGAGAACTGCTGCGAGGTTTCCGGTTTCAGTTCCTCGTTGGCGCGGCGCTCCACCGGCACCTGGTCGGTACAGTCCACCAGCACGTTTCCAGCGGCGACGCAGCCCGGATCAGGCAGGATCGCCGAGCTGCTGCCGAAGGAAGTGGGGCGGTAGAGTTCGCTGAAGGTCGGGGCGCGGAAGCCGGTGCCGGCCGAGCCGCGCACCATCAGGTTCTGCATCGGTTGCCAGCGCACGCCCAGCTTCGGGTTCCAGGTGTCACCCACCTGGGTGTAGTAGTCGTAGCGCAAGGCCGCCTGCACTTCGATCTGCTTGGTGAAGGGCGCGTTGAATTCGGCGAACCAGCTGGTGATGTTGCGGCTGTTCGAGGTGGCTTCCAGCGTGGCGCCCGACGAGCTGCGATCGCCGGCGATGTTGTTCGCGTTGAGCAGGGCCGAGGGCTCGAACTCGGCCGACTCGCGGCGGTATTCGAGGCCGGTTGCCAGCCCGAGGTCACCGCCGGCCAGTTCCATCAGCGAGCCGCTCAGCTTGAAGTCGATGCCTTGCGTGACGCCCTTGGAGCGGCGGCCCACTTCGTCCACCTTGAGCGAGTTGATCACATCCTTGCCGGCCGCCGGCGAGGCGCCGAAGGGGTTGATTGCGCCGCCCCGCACACCGGCGACGTATTCGTCGAAGAGGAAGTAACCGTCAGTCATGCGGTCAGCGGTTTCGTTGCTGGCGAAGTTCAGGCCGGTCTCGTAGTCCCACTCGCCGGCCACGCCCTTGAGCGCCAGCACAACGCGCTGCGCGTCGCTGGTGACCTCGTTGGTGCGGTTGCCGGCTTCGGTGACACGCTGGCGCAGTTCCACATTGCCGGTGGCCGGCAGCGCGAGCGGGCCGAGCCAGCCGTTGACCACCGAAACCGGCACGCCGGTAATCTGCAGCGGGTTCGGGCTGGAAACGTAGGTCGTCTTGGCCTGGCTCTGCATGTACTCAAGCGAGATGTCGGTCTTCTCGTTGATGCGATACACGCCGCGGCCGAGGAAGCCGAGCTTCTGCGCTTCCGGGTAGATCTCGGTGTCTTGCATGTAGTCGTAGCTGCAGGCCTGCGGCTGCTGGTTCGCCGCGAACACGGTGGCGGGCGGGTTGCAGTTGGGCGCAAAGGGGTTGATGGTGCGCTGATTGACCACCACGCCGCCGATCGTATAGCCCGCGTTGGCCAGCTGGGTCCGCTGGGCGCTGCTCAGGCGGATGTTGGCCGGGTCCGTGCGGCTGGACATGTAGAAGGGCAGGTTGGTCGCGAGCGGGCGTTCCTGCAGGAATTCGCGCTGGGTTGAACGCAGGCTGTCGAGCTTCTGCACATCGAACACGCCGAAGAGGTTGAAGCGGTCTTCGTCGAGATTGCCGAAACCGCCGCCGATCGAAGCGGCCATCTTGCCGCCGCCGCCTTCCTGCGTGGTCGATCCATACACGTTCACATCGGCGCCGACGTAGTCGGAGCGGGTGATGAAGTTGATCACGCCGCCGATTGCATCGGTGCCGTAGATCGCCGAGGCGCCGTCCTTGAGCACTTCAACCCGCTCGATCGCGCCGGCCGGAATGTTGTTCAGGTCCACCCCCGCGCTATCGCCCGGCGACGCAAAGTTCGCCATGCGGCGCCCGTTGAGCAGCACCAGCGTGCTCGATACGCCGATACCGCGCAGGTTGGCGCCGTTGAAGCCGCGCTGGCCGCCGGTGTTGTCGGTGATGCTGGCGCCGTCGCCCAGCGGTGCGTTGTTCGCGCTGATGGTCTTCATCAGTTCGGCTGCCGTGGTGGCGCCGCTCTTGATGATGTCCTCTTTCTTGATCGTCTGAACCGGCAGGGCCTTTTCGCCTTCGATCCGCTTGATGCTCGAACCGGTCACCGAAATCTTCTGCACCTTGGCGGGCGGGGCTTCCTGGGCGAGGGCGCTCTGCGCAATGATTGCAGAGGCAATCGCAATGGCGCAGGGCTTGACGCGGAAGGCCGGCGGGCGTGAGTGGCGGGTCGCTTTTGCAAGGGTCATGCAGGTAATCCTCTCCATGGAGATGCTGTGACGTGGCGAGCGCGGCTTCGTTTGTCCGTGACTCGCTGCCCGCCTGCTGGGCTGGCATGGAGGGGCAGTCTAGGGAGCGACTTGCACTTTGCGAATGGGGTTTCCGCCCCACCGTCGCAACCGGGCAAGTTAGGGTCGCAATCGAGAAAACACCAAAAACACGCCTTGCATCAAAGCGACGTGCACTTGCACGCATGGCGCATTGCGCCACGGCGGCGTGCAATCTGCGCCACTTCGGTGCCAACATCGGTCCCCGTTGCGACTGCCCCGGCGGCCTCCGCTGATACCCACTGACCATGCAGACCCGACTCAAGACACTCCTTCTCTGTGCCTGCATCTGGCTGATGCCCGCAGCCCCCGTGCATGCGGCCACGCCCGCCGCCGGCTATGCCGTGCCGATTGGCGGCGCGCTCAAGTACGACAACGACGCGGTGTGGGGGCGCCTGGTTGAACTCGCCGGCGGCCCCGGCGCGCGCTTTGTGGTCTTGGCCACCGCAGCCGGCAATCCGGAGCGGTCCGCCAGGCAGATCGTTGATGCGCTGACGCGGCGTGGCGCGGTGGCCGAGGCCTTGCCGGTGTCGGCCCGCCTCGTGGGGGTGGATGTGTCGCGGGCGGTGCAGGACCCGGCGCTCATCGCCAAGGTGCGTGCAGCGAACGGTGTGTTTTTCTCTGGTGGCGCGCAGGAGCGCATTGTCGATGCGCTTGCGCCGGGTGGCGTCGAGTCGCCCTTGCTCAGCGAGATTCGCCAGCTGCAGCAGCGCGGCGGCGTGGTGGCAGGCACCAGTGCCGGCGCGGCGATCATGAGCACCGTGATGTTCCGCGATGCGCAGGATGTGATGGCGATCCTCAAGGGGCAACTGCGCGAGGGTAAGGAAGTCGATCGCGGGCTGGGTTTTGCCGGCCCGGCGCTCTTTGTGGACCAGCACTTTCTCAAGCGTGGCCGCGTCGGGCGCATGCTGCCGCTGATGCTGGCCAAGGGTTACAAGCTTGGGATCGGCGTCGAGGAGAACTCGGCCGCCATCATTCATGGCGATCAGATCGAAGTGATTGGCGGCAAGGGCGCGCTGCTGGTGGACTTGCACGATGCCACGCACGATCCCGCGGTGGGGGCATTCAACCTGCTCGGCGCCCGGGTCAGTTATCTGGACCGCGGCGACCGCTACGACATGGCCACCCGCACCGTGTTGCCGTCTGCGGCCAAGCTCGCCGATCACAAGGTCGACCCGAACGCGGCCGACTTCAAGCCCTTCTTCGCCAACGACCCGTACTACCTCGACATGCTGGGTGACACCACCATCGTCAATGCCATGGGCAATCTGATCGACAACCCACGCCGCGAAGTCATGGGCCTGGCCTACACCATGCGGCCGCCGCAAGACGACAAGCAGCCGAGCCTGGGCTTCGAGTTCCGCCTCTACAAGAAGGCCGATAGCGTGGGCTGGTTCACCGGCGCCTTCGGCGGCGAAGACTACACGGTAGCCAACCTGTACCTTGATGTGCGCCCGGTTCGCGTCAGGCAACCGCTGTACACCCCGTGGAAGCAATGAGCCCAGCAATCCCGCAGAACCCGCCCGGAACCGATTGATTCATGCAAATACAAAAGCACGCCCTGACTGCCGCAACCCCCGGCGTTTCAAGTGAACTGGTGAGCCTGCACTTTGGCACCCCTGGCAGCGGCGAGAAGGTGTACATCCAGGCCTCGCTGCACGCCGATGAAATCCCCGGCATGCTGGTGGCGCACCATTTGCGGCAACGCTTCGAGGCGCTCGAAGGCGCAGGCAAGCTGCGTGGCGAGATCGTGCTGGTGCCGGTTGCCAATCCGCTCGGGCTCGCGCAGACCCTGTTGCATGTGCCGCAGGGCCGCTTCGATTTCTACACCGGCGAGAACTACAACCGCTACTACCCGAATTTCGCCCGCCAGGTGGGTGATGCGGTGGAAGCTGCGCTCGGTGCCGACCCGGTGCGCAACGTGGCGCTGGTGCGTGCCGCGCTGCGCGCCGCCGTGAGTGCGATGCCGGTCGATACCGATCTGGCCAGTCTGCGCCGTACCCTCTACGGCATGGCCTGCGATGCCGACGTGGTGCTTGATCTGCACTGCGACACCGAAGCGGTTCTGCACCTGTACACCGGCACGCCCCTGTGGCCACAGGCCGAAGCACTTGCGCGGCACCTTGGCGCAGCGCTCAGCTTGCTGGCCACCGAGTCCGGCGATGCCCCCTTCGACGAAGCCTGCTCGCAGGTGTGGTGGCTGCTGGCCGAACGCTTTGCCGGGCGCTACCCGCTGCCACTGGCCTGCATGTCGGCAACCATCGAGTTGCGCGGTTTCTCCGACGTGGGCCACGGCGACGCCGCGCGCGATGCCGACGCGATCGTCCGCTATCTGGCCTCGCGCGGCGTGATCGAGCAGGCGCCGGCCGAACTGCCGCCGCTGCTGCGCGAACCGATGCCGCTGGCCGGATCGATGCCGGTTCATGCCACCCACGGCGGTGTGCTGGTGTTCCTGCGCGAGTGTGGTGCCGAACTGATGCGGGGCGAGGTGATCGCCGAGATCATCGACCCGTTTTCGGGCCAGGTGACGGCGCTCGAGGCGCCGGTTGATGGCCTGCTCTACGCGCGGGACAATCGCCGCTTTGCGACCGCCGGCATGCGGGTGGCGAAGGTGGCGGGCCGCGAGGCCCTGCGCAGCGGCAAATTGCTGAGCGCCTGAGCCCGCGCACGAAGAGACCAACTTGAGCACGCCCCAGCGCTACGGCTTCCTGCTGCTGCCCGGCTTCCCCATGCTCGCCCTCGCCGGCGCGCTTGAGGTGCTGGGCGCTGCCAACGCCTTGCTGGGCGAGCAGAGCTACGCACCGCATCTGATGTCGCTCGACGGCGAATCGGTCCGTGCGGCCAGCGGCGCCGGGGTCGAGGTGCAGGGGCGCTTCGCAAGCGATGTCGAACTGCATGCGGTCTTTGTCGTGTCGGACCACAGCCTCGGCGCGCTCGATCTGGTGGCCTGCCAGCAGTGGCTCGCCGCGCTGGGCGAGGCGGGCTGCCTGCTTGGCGGCATTGGCACCGGCGCCGCCGTGATGGCCGATGCCGGCTTGCTGCGTGGCCATCGCGCCACGATTCACTGGCCGCATGTGGCCGAAGTGGCGGAGCGGCACGCCGAAACCGTGGTGTCGTCAAACCTCTACGAGATCGACCGCGGCCGCCTCACCTGCGCCGGCGGCGCCGCCAGCATCGACATGCTGCTTGCCTGGATGGGTATCCGGCATGGCGAGCGGGTTGCGCAGGAAATCGCGGCGCAACTTGGGCTTGAGCGCATCCGCGCGCGCGACGAGCGTCAGCTGGTGCCCAGCGCGGCGCGCATCGGCGGCAGTTCGGCCAAGCTCGCCGAGGCGCTGGCGCTGATGGAAGCCAACCTGAGCGAGCCGCTCCCGACCGAAGACATTGCACGGCTGGTGGGGGTGTCGCGCCGCCAGCTCGAACGCCTGTTCAAGCAACACCTCGACGCGCTGCCCTCGCGCTACTACCTCGATTTGCGCCTCACGCGCGCGCGCCGCCTGCTGCAGCAAAGCAGCCAGTCGATCCTGCAGATCGGGCTTGCCTGCGGCTTTGCCTCGGGCCCCCATTTTTCCAACGCGTACCGCAGCCACTTCGGACGCACGCCGCGCGAAGAGCGCAGCCAGCGCGCCGCCGCATGGCGTGATGCCCCCCCGGTACGAGAGGAGTCCCCCGCATGATGGATGTATCCCCCGGCCAGTTCGTGCTGCGCCCGTCGACGCCGGAAGACCTGCCGGCGATCGAACGGATTGCTGCGGCGAGCACCTTCGGCATCAACTCGCTGCCGCCCGATCGCGACTTCCTGCTCGCGCGCATCGAGCGCTCGCAGCACGCGTTCCAGACGCAAGACGACGCCAGCGGCGAAGAGTCCTACCTCTTCGTGCTGGAGGACACCGCTGCCGGCCGCGTCATCGGCACCAGCGGCATCGCCGCCAGCGCCGGCTTTCACGACCGCTTCTACAGCTACCGCAATGAGTTCGCGGTGCACGCCAGCGAGGCGCTGGGGGAGAGCAACCGCATCCACACCCTGCACCTGTGCCACGACCTCACCGGTTACACGCTGCTGACCTCCTTCTACATCGAGCCGGACTACGCCGACACGGTGGCGCCGCAGTTGCTTTCGCGCGCGCGCCTCTTGTTCATCGCGGAATTCGGTGCGCGCTTTGCCGACCGCGTGGCGGCCGAGACGCCGGGCCTGTGCGATGCGAACGGCAACTCGCCTTTCTGGGACGAAGTGGGGCGGCGCTTCTTCAACATGGACTATCCGCAGGCCGAGCGACTGGCGGGGGGGCGCAGCAAGAGTTTCATCGCCGAGCTGATGCCGCACTCGCCCATCTATGTGCCGCTGCTGCCCGAAACCGCGCAGTGGGCGATCGGCCAACTGCATCCCGATGGCGAATTGCCCTTTTCGATCCTGCTCGACGAGGGCTTCGAAGCCGACACCTACATCGATGTGTTCGACGGCGGCCCCACGGTGGAAGCACGGGTGGCGCTGCTTCGCACGATTCGCCACGCACGCCGGGCGGTGGTGGGCGAAGCGCCGCTTGCGAGCGGCCCCTGGCACCTGGTGGCGCGAACCGTGCGCGAAGGCTTTCGCGCCACGCTGGCGCAGATCGCCCCCGGCGGTCCGCTGGCGGCGCTGGACGCGGCCGCGCGCGAACGTCTGGGCGTTGCGGTGGGCGAGGCCGTGCGGATTGCGCCGCTGGTGCTGGATGAAGTCGCCAGCGAGGAGGCATCGGCATGACGCAACTGCGAATCCGCAGTGCCGTGGCGGAAGATCTGCCGGCAATCGCAGCCCTGATGGCCGATTGCGGCCGCCAGCAGGCCGGCGTGCAGTGGCCGCCAGCGGCGGGCGAACACCTGCTGGTGGCCGACACCGGCGAAGGGGGCGCGGTGCTGGGCTGCTTGCGCCTGAGCGCGGCGATCGGCTTGCGCCAGCCGCGCTACTGGTACCACGTGGGCTGCGTGGTCCACGCCGCGCGTGAGCTGGATCTGTTCCAGCGCCAGCGTACCTTGTTGCTCGGCAACAACCACACGGGCGCGAGCGAACTGGCCGATATTGCCTGGGCGCGCAGCGGTGTGCCGCTGGCGGAACAGGCGCTGGTGCTCAACCTGCTGGTGCAGACGGCCATGCTGCTGATGGCGCGCCGCCGCGAAGCATTTGCGAGCCATCTGGTGGTGGAACTGCCCGGCTTGCGCGATGTGGCCGGGCAGGCGCCATTCTGGCAAGGGCTCGGGCGCCAGTTCTGCCGGCGCGACCCGCTGCTGGCGCGCGAGCAGTTCGGCGACGACTGGCGCGCCCATGCCGCGGCGCTGTTGCCACGCCAGACGGTCTACGCATCCTTCCTGCCGGCTGCCGCGCAGGAAGCCATTGCCCAGGCATCGCCGGCGGCACGCGTGCTGCAAGAGGTGCTGGAGGCGGCGGGGCTGCGCTACAGCCACCACATCAGCATTGACGATGGCGGGCCGGTGCTCGAAGCGGATGTCGACACGCTTGGCGCGGTGATGGCGAGCCGCGTGTGGTCAATCAGCTTGCGCGACGCCGCCACGGCCAGTGTGCCGATGCTGGTGGCGCAGGGCGATGCGGGCAACTGGCGCGCCGTGCTGGTGCAGGCCGCCGTGGCAAACGGCAAGCTCGCGCTCGCACAAGAAGACATGGCCCGGCTTGGCGCGGGTGAGGGCGCGCAGGTCTGGGCGGCCCCGCTGCGTAGCGAGTTTGGCCCGCTGAGCGGCTGCGTCGCAGCCAGGGCTTAGGCCCGTGCATGCACCGCGGGGCCTGAGACACCCAATCTGGATCGACATCAATCGGGGGCGCACGCGTCGCACCGCGGCCCGCGCCGGGATCGCCGCCACGCCCCCCTTCTGCAGCCTTGGGCTGCACCTGCTGTGAGGAATTCGCGATGAAGCTGCGCCTGCCCAATACCTTCGTGCTGCTGGCCGCCTTGCTGGCGCTGATTGCCTTGTCGACCTGGTTCGTGCCAGGCGGGCAGTACGACACGCAGATGGTCAACGGCAAGAAGGTGATCGACCCCGATTCCTTCCGTTATGTGGCGAGCAACCCGCAGGGCTTGGTCGCCCTGTTCACCGCGCCGATCAAGGGTTTTGTGGAGGCGGCGCTGATCATCGGCTTCGTGCTGATCGTCGGCGGCGTCTTCAACGTGCTGCACAAGACCGAGGCGATCGACGCGATGATCAAGTCGGTGGCCAAGGCGCACACGCGTTCGCCGCTGGTGCGGGCAATGGTGATTCCGCTGTTTGTGACCCTCTTTTCGATTGGCGGCGCCACCTTCGGCATGGCCGAGGAGGCGATTCCCTTCGTGCTGATCTTCATTCCGCTCGCGCTCGCGCTGAAGTACGACACCACGATCGGCGTCTCGATTCCCTTCGTCGGTTCGCAGATCGGCTTTGCCACGGCCTTTCTGAACCCGTTCAACGTCGGCGTTGCGCAGGGGATTGCGGGCGTGCCGCTGTTTTCCGGCATCGGATTTCGCGCGATCTGCTGGGCCTTCTTCACTCTGGTCACGATCGCCTTCCTGATGTGGTATGCCGCGCGCATCAAGGCCAATCCGCGCCTGAGCCCCACCTTCGAGATGGACGAGGAAAAGCGCAAGCACCTGAACCTCGCGGAGTTCGAGAACTTCGCCGGCATGACCGGCAAGCACCGGATGGTGCTGGCGCTGTTTGTCGGTTCGCTGATCGCGATGATTGTCGGCGTCGTGAAGTACGAGTGGTACATCCACGAAATTGCCGCGCTGTTTCTGGTGATGGGGATCAGCGTGGGCGTCGTGGCGCGCCTCAAGTCCGACGACTGGGTGAACGCCTTCCTGCAGGGCGCGCGCGATCTGGTGGGCACTGCGCTGGTGATCGCGCTGGCCAAGGCAACGGTGGTCATCATGCGCGACGGGCACATCATCGACACCACCTTGCATGCGCTGGCGCCGTATGTCGAGTCGGGCAGTGCGGTGTTTGCCGCGCAGAAGATGTTCGTGATCCAGTCGGTGATCAACTTCTTCATCCACTCGGGCACCGGCCAGGCTGCGCTGACCATGCCGATCATGGCGCCGCTGGCGGATCTGGTGGGCGTGACGCGGCAGACCGCGATCCTCGCCTTCCAGTTCGGTGAGCTGACAACGCCGATCATCCCGACGTCAGGCATCACCGTCGGTGTGCTGGCGCTGGCAGGCGTGCCCTACACCACCTGGGTGCGCTGGATGCTGCCGCTGCAGGGCTTGTACCTGCTGATGGCGCTGCTCATGCTGGCGGTGGCGGTACTGACCGGCTATCGCTGATCGCCGCGCGTGCGCACGCCGCCCTGGCGGCGCCCGCGTCTTCAGGCGAGGTTGCGGGGGTGCTGCGCGGCGCAGCCTTCGTTGCCGCGCCGGTAGTTGCCGGTGATGCGGGCCATCAGTTGCTGCATCTTGGCGGCATCGCCCGCAGCGGCCTTCGCGAGGAATGCGCGGGCGTCTGCCTTGCGCAGCGTGGCTGCGGAGCGGCCATGGTGGAGGATCTCGACGCTGCCGTCCTTGCGTGCGCGGTAGCTGAAGCCCAGCTCTGCGGCCTCAGCGGTTCTTGCCATGCGCACGCTCAGTGCGCAGCGGCTGGGCTTTCAACGGCGAAAACGGCAAAGGATTGCTTGGGCATCGGCACGCTCGCGCCGCCCTTGCTGCTGGCCGAGAACTTGGCGCCGCCCCGCGGCCATAGCGCGCGCAGCGTTGCGCCGGCGGGCAGGTGCTGCAGATTCGCGGTGGCATCCTTGCTGCCATAGTTGAAGATCACCACCGAGCGCTCGTTGGGCAGCACGCGTTGGGTGCTGAGGATGCGCCCTGCGGCCACCACCCGCTCGTGCTTGCCGCGCATGAGCGATTCGCGCGACTTGCGCAGCGCGATCACCGACTTGTAGAAGGCCAGCAGCGAATCCTCTGCCGCCTGGGCGGCAGCGACGTTGTTCTTCGCAACATTGCTGGACAGGGGCCGATAGGGCTTGCCGCTGGTAAAGCCGCCGGTGGCCTTGTCGCCGGTCCAGCTCATCGGCGTGCGCAGGCGCGGGTCGCCTTGCAGTTTTGTGGCGCCCGAAATGCCGATCTCTTCGCCGTAGTAGATGAAGGGCGTGCCGGCGAGCAGCAGGTTGCTCGCCGCGGCAAGGCGGTACTGCGCGCGGTCGCCGGCAAGCTGGTCCCACACCCGGTCGCCGGCGAAGGCGTCGTGGTTGGAAAGAAAGCTCGCCATCGTCAGCGGTGAGGTTTGCCAGAACGCCGCGACTTCTTCGATGGCGACACTGTCGCCGGTGGCGGCCGTGACCAGGCTGGTCTGCAGCGGAAAGCCGAAGGCGCTGTCGCAGGACTGCGGCATTGCAAACGCGCGTGATGCGGCGGGCGATTCGCACACCATGTAGCGATTCGGATAGCCCATCACCACCTCGCGCACCTTGCCCATCAGTGCGTGGTTTTCTTTCTGGTTCTCCCAGGCGGCAGGGCCGTTCTCGATCAAGTGCCCCACGGCGTCGAAGCGAAAGCCGTCCACGCCGCGGTTGAGCCAGAAGCGAAGGTTGTCCAGGTGGTAGGCGACGACCTTCGGATTGTTCAGGTTGAAGTCGGGCATCTGGCTCCAGAAGCCGGCGAAATACACACCGTGCGAGCCGTCGTACCAGGGGTCCTGCCCGTAGATGTTCCAGCCGTCCGGCGCCTTGTTGCGCCAGATGTACCAGTCGCGGTAGGGGTTCTTCGGTGAATCGTTCGAGTTCACAAACAGCGGGTTCATGCCGCCGCTGTGGTTGATGACGTAGTCGATGATCACGCCGATGCCGCGCGCATGGGCCTGGCGCAGCAACTCGTCGAAATCGGCCAGGGTGCCGTAGTCGCGGTCGACTGAGCGGTAATTGGCCACCGCGTAGCCGTGATCCTTGTCCTGGCTTTCGGTGATCGGCATCAGCCAGATGCCGGTGATGCCCAGATCGCGCAGGTAGTCGAGCCGGCTGATCAGGCCCCGGAGATCGCCCTTGCCGTCGCCGTCACTGTCCTGATAGCTGCGCACGAAGATCTCGACGAAAGCGCCGTGCTTCCAGTTCGCCGGCAGCGCTGAGGGCGCTTCGAGTTTCTTGACCGGGCTCACGTCCACCGCGGGCAGGGGATCCGCGCTGCGCGCTGTAGCGGCGCCGCCCAGCAGGAGGACGGCCAGCGTGGCGCGGATCAGGGCGGTGATGCGTGGCGAGCAGCAAGGCATGGAGACACTCCGTGTGACCGGCGCAACCGCCCGGCCTTCGACGTTCAGGGTTAAGGGGCGAGAATACCGCGAACTCGCGTGCCGGCACTGTTTCGGGATTGCGAGGCATTGCTCGCGCACAATCGATCAGCGTGGGCCCGCGCTACCATGGCGTGCATGATTGGCCCCCAGATCATTGCGCCTCACTTTCCTGCCCGGCCAGTGGGCATTCGGCCTGCTCGCCTTGCCAGACTGCAAGCGCGCGTGGCGGCCTGCCCGGTCGTCGTGATGCTGGCGCCGCCCGGATTTGGCAAAACGACCCTCGCCGCATCGTTGCTGCATGCCTGGCAAGGGCCGCGCGACTGGCTCGCGCTTGAACATCTGCCGCCGGAGCAACGCCTGGCGGTGCTCGGCACCGCTCTTGCGAACCTGGCGGACGATCAACTGCTGGTGATCGATGCCATCGACAGCCTGCCGGAAGCCCCCGCACGCGCTGGGCAACCGCTGTTGCCGGGCGCGCCGCGGCGCGGCCATCTGCTGCTCACCGCACGCAGCGCTCGCGCCTTGCCGCTTGATGCCTGGCATGCGCGCGGCGTCTTGAGTCTTTTTGATCGCGATGCCATGGCGCCCAGTCAGGCGGAATGGCGCCGCGTTTTCGGCGCGGACGGTGGCTCGGCGGCCGATTGGATCGGCTGGTGGGCGCTGCGGCGGGTGGCTTTGGCCGAACCGGGCGCAAGCAACGCGGCTAGCGTTGATTGGTTGCGGCGCACGTATCTGGCCAGCCTCGATCCTGTGGAGGCAAGCGTGCTCGGGGGGCTCGCCCTGTGCGCTGCGATCCCGCACGAAACGCTAGCGAGCTGGCTTGGCATCGGCCTCGCGCCCTGGGGCAAGGCGCTGCACGCGCTCACCCGGGATGGCGCACCGCTGCGGGCTGGGCAGGTGCCCGCGGCATTTGCCGCCGACATCGCGGCGGCTTGGCAGCTGCATCAGCCCGAATGCGCCGCGCGCTGCATTGCCGCAGCGCTGAACCATGCGCTGGACTTGCGCGATGCCGTGGGCGCCGCCCGCCTTGCCCGCGCCAGTGCGGCCCCCGGCGCGAACGCCCGCGTGCTCGAAGCGCTGGGCTGGGCGATGCTGCTGGGGCCGGCGCGCGGCCAACTGGGCGACATGCTGGCGAGCCTGAGTGCCGATGAAGCGGCTTCGCCGGCCATGCGCTTGCTGCGTGCGGCATGGTGGGTTGAGCTCAGGCGTGCGCCGGTTGAAGCTGAGCGTTTGCTGTGCGAAGCCGGCCTCAGCGGCCCGTATGCCGACACCATCACCGCGCGCTGCAAACAGATGTACGAAGACCCGGCGGGCGCGGCCCGGTTCGCAGAGGCGGCGCTGGCCGCGATGCCGGCGCAGGCCGGGGCGCCGGCCATACTGGCGGCGTTTGCCGCAGCATGTGCGTGGTTCGACTTGGGTTGGCCGCAGCGGGCAAGCGAGGCGCTGCTGGAAGTGGTGCGCGCTGCGCGCCGCGATGGCCTGATCCAGCTTGAGCTCGACGCCCTGCATGTGCTGGCGCGAGCGAATCAGGAAGCGGCCGATTGGCGGGGCTTGGCGGTAACGCTGCAGCAAGCGCGCGAACGGCTGGCCGATCCGGCGCTGCAAGGCAGCACGGCCGCGCAGTCCCTCGCGCGCGTGGCGCTGTTCGATAGCCATGAGCGTCTGCAGCCGGCTGCGCCCATGGTTGCACCTCCGTCCGATCCTGATCTTTACGCTTTGCCGTGGCTGGTGGCGCGTGCGCGGCGCGCCTTGCTCGACGGCGATGTCGGCCACGCCCAGGCGCTTGGCCACACCCTCACCGAGCGCCTGCACGGCACCTACGTGAGCGAGAAGTGGCGGCTCGAGGCGCGCTACATCCGCATCTGGCTGGCCGGCCTGTGCGGCGATACCAAGGCCCTGCTGGCGATGGCCGGCGCGGCAAAGCTGCCGGCGCCTGACGCGGCGCTGCACGAATGGACGCATGCGGTGCAATGCGCCGCGGCCGCCTTGCTGGCCAATGCAGCCTGGCCGACCCCACTGCTTGCGGATCTGCGTGCGGCACTGGCATCGCGCGGCCTCCATCGCCTGGGGGCCACGGCTGCGCTGGTGGCGGCGCTGAGTGATCGCGAGGATTGCGTGGCGCGGCTTGGCGAGTACCTGCACACTGCCGCGCAAAGCCAGCGGACCATGGATGCATGCTGGCTGGCGCCGCGTTTGCTGGACCCACTGGCGCGCTGGTTGCGGCACCCGGCCGCGGTGTCTGACCCTGCGGCCCGCGAACTGGGCCTGGCGCTGTTCTCGCGTTTGCAGCCACCGGCTGCCCAGACTGAAACCGTCGACATGCGCAAGCGTCCGGCAGACCTGACAGAGCGCGAATGGCAGGTACTTCAGCTGATCGGCGGGCAGTACAGCAACGAGCAGATCGCAACCCTGCTGCATGTGTCGTTGCCCACGATCAAGACCCACATCAATCGCCTTTACGCCAAGCTGGGCGTGGCATCACGGGCGGAAGCGATGCAGCGCGCGCGGGCCCTCGCCGCGTAGTCCGTTCAACCGGGGCGATTCAACCAGGGGGTTGAATGCGCGCCGCCGCCAGCCTCGACAGACTCTCCCCCTGACCGCGCGACACGACGCGGCGGGCAATCAAGAAGGAGAGCGAGATGTGGTGGAGCAGGGTCGGGTATCGCGCCTTGGGCGCGTTGTGCTTGGGGGCTGCTTTGGCCGCGCCGGGCGCAATGGCGGCCGCGCCGGCGGCCAGTGACGTCGGCAAGGTGCTGGCTGCGCCGCGCGATAGCGGGCTGCCGGCAGACTGGGATCGCAAGGGGGTGTTCATCGAGATCCTGGTGCGGGCCTACCAGGACAGCGATGGCGACGGCATCGGCGACCTCAACGGGGTGACGCAACGACTCGACTATCTGAAGTCGCTCGGTGTCAGTGGCATCTGGCTGATGCCGATCAGCGCCAGCCAGGATCACGACCACGGCTACGCGCCGCTGAACTACCGCGCGATCGAGCCCGAGTACGGCACGCTGGCTGATTTCGACCGCCTCGTCGCCGAAGCGCACAAGCGTGGTATTGGCGTGATCCTCGACTACGTCATCAACCACAGTGCGGCCGAGCACCCGCTGTTTCAGCACGCGGCAGACGATGCGGCCTCGCCGTATCGCGACTGGTACGTTTTCAGCGATACCGAGCAGAAGGGCTGGACCACCTACGGTGGCGACCCGTGGCGGCAGAACGGCGCGAGCTGGTACTACGGCGCCTTCGACGTGATCATGCCGGACTGGAATCTGCGCAATCCGGCGGTGGTCGACTTCCACCTCGACAACCTGTGCTTCTGGCTCAACCGTGGTGTCGATGGCTTCCGCTTTGATGCTGTGGGCGTGTTGTACGAGAACGGCCCGCTCGAATGGGATAACCAGCCCGAAAACCATGCGCTGATGAAGCGCGCGCAGGATCTGCTCGACGCCTATGGCAAGCGTTACATGGTATGCGAAGCGGCAAGCGACCCGGCCGCCTTTAGCGCGGCCGATTCCTGCGGCAGTGCCTTTGCCTTCGGCCTGCAGAAGTACCTCATCAAGAGTGTGCAGATGGGGCGTGTGACGTCCGATCTGCTGTACCTGCTGCGCACCATGCCGGTGGCGCGCATGGCGACGATTCTGAGCAGCCATGACTACTACGCCGGCTCGCGCCCCTTCAAGCAGTTCGGCGGCGACGAGGCACGCTACAAGCTCGCGGCGGCCACATTGCTGACGCTGCCGGGCAGGCCCTTCATCTACTACGGCGAAGAGATCGGGCTGGTCCACTCGCAGCCGGTGGATTATCAGGATCAGTCGATTCGCGGGCCCATGAGCTGGTCGGGCGAGGCCAACGCCGGTTTCACGACGGCGCAAGCGAGCTTTCGCCCGCTGGTTGAAAACTGGCGCAGCCACAACGTGGCGGCACAGCAGGACCGGCCCGATTCGCTGCTGAACGCGTATCGCGCGCTGATCGCGCTTCGGAATGCACACCCGGCGCTGCAAACCGGCAGTTTTGAAGTGATCTCGCGCGACGATGATCCGGTGTTCGCCTTTGTGCGCGAGGCCGACGGTGAGCGCCTGCTGGTGCTGATCAACTACGCAGCGCGCGACGCCGAGGTCGCGTTGCCGGAAGGCGTTCAGGCCAGTGCGTGGTCGGCGATCTATCCCGCCGGCAGCACGCAGCGGTTTGGCGGCACCACGGCTGCGGCAAAGCACGTCAAGCTGGCGCCCATGTCGGTGGCGGTGTTCAGCGCGGCACGCTGAACGGCCGGCCCGCAAGGCGGGCAACTCATGCGCCTGAATCTGTTTTTGTCAGGCGCGTGAGCAGGGTGAGCAGGTTGGGCGGGAAGCGATCACCGGTGGTGGTGGCGATGTCGGCGGCCGACCACCAGCGCTGTTCCAGCAAGGCCTGGCGCTCCTGCTCGCTCCAGCCGAGATTCGAAATCGCCGGGCGCGCGGTGTGCAGCACGAAGAAGCGTTCCTGCGCGCGCACCGTCTCGCCGCTTTCCAGCGTCAGCGTAAAGCGGCGTTCGTCGACATGCGTGCCGAGCGAGCCCGCACGCACGCCGGTTTCTTCCAGTAGTTCGCGCCGTGCGGCGGCTTCGAAGTCCTCGCCCGGCATCAGCGCGCCGCCCGGCGCCATCCAGCCATACTGCCCCGCATGAGGCCCCGCACGGTGCCGGATGCGGAACAGCAGCACGCTGCCGGTTTGGTCGATCAGGAGGATGCGTGCGGCCCGCCGGAGTCTCACTGTTTTCGGTGCGACGCTAGGGTGCGCTGAGGCGTTTGAGATGTTCGATCTTGGCGCTGTAGCGCTGGCGATCCTGGCTGGTGGTGCTGTGTTCGCGTGCCAGCGTCAGCTGTGCCTTTGCCGTTGGCAGATCGCCGAGCTCATAGTGCGCCAGGGCGAGCCAGAAATGGAACTCGTGGTAGTAGGGCGCGCGATCGACTTCGCGCGCGAACAGCTCGCGGGCGCGTTTGAAGTCGCCCGCCTTCATCGCGGCGACGCCACGGTCGAAGAAGCTGAAGGCCGGCTCGGGATCGAGCTGCGCAAGGCGCTGCTGCAGGGCGGCTGCTTCGCTGTCGCGCCCGAGTGCGCTCAGGGTGCCGGCAAGGTTGTGAATCACCTGCGTATTGCCCGGCTCGCGCTCAAGGGCGGCGGCCAGTGCGGCTTCGGCCTGCGCCAGATGGCCATGCTGGTGGTAGATCACGCCCAGCGTGTTGTAGGCAGCGGTGAAGCCCGGATCGGCCAGCAAGGCGCTGCGCGCCCACCAGTAGGCCTCATCGATGCGATCCTGCGCCAGCGATTCGGCGGCGCGGTTGTTGAGGTACATCGCCACCACCGTCTGTTCGCTGATCGCGCGCATGCGCAAGCCGCGCAGGTCTTCGGGTGGGGCAAAGTCGATCGTCAGCGGGTCGAGCGGCAGGTGGCTCCAGGACGGATCGGGCTGGCGGGTGTCCAGCGTCAGGTTGACATGGTCAATCGAAAACTGCAGCTCGTCCTGGCGGCCGAGCATCGGGTCGGCCGAGTAGCGCTGGAAGCGCACCGACAGTCCCATCGCCTTGGCGAAGGCCGCCGTCATGATCACCAGCGAAAGGCAGTTGCCCGAGCGGGCGGCGAACGCTTCGGCAGCGTTGCGGGTCATCTCGGAATCGTATTCGAGCTTGAGCTTGCTCTGGCTGTAGAGCGCATCGACCAGACCTGCGCGTTTGCCCAGTTCCGCAAAGCGCGCGGCGGCCTCCACGTCCAGATAGCGGCGCATCTCGGGGCTGAGGGCAAAGACCTTGGCGGGGTCGATCTCGTCGCGCGCCGGGCGAAACAGCTCGTTGTGAAAGAGGCGCGCCACTTCGGCCTGTTTCGGCGTCCCCGCACAGGCGCTCAGGAGCAGCAAGCTCAAGCCCAGAACCCAGCGCCTCATCGCGCACCTCCGACGCCCGCATTCGTGCAACCACCCCTTCATCGTAGTCGCCATTGCGCCCGTCGGCGCGGCCGGTGAACGCGAAAAAGCCGCTGACCCTTGCGGAATCAGCGGCTTCATGTACTTTTGGTGGTGATGGGCGGAGTCGAACCGCCGACCTATGGGTTATGAATCCATCGCTCTAACCATCTGAGCTACATCACCACGAAGCCGGCAAATATATCGCGGTCGGCGGCGTGGGTCAAGCCGTGCTTGGGCTATAATTTCGCCAAGTCCTTGTTTTGATTCGCTGCCCGCACTACGGGTGAGGGGGAACCAATGTTGCGAACGATTCTGCTGGGCTGCGTCGCCTGGGCCTTTGCCTTTCAGGCCTGGGCCTTTGATGTGCGCAGTTTTCCGGAAGGCAGCCAGCGCGCCACCTTTGTGTCGTTTGACGGCGCGCGCATGGTGCTTGGCTCCAAGACTTTCCCGGTGTCGCCGGCCTTGCAGGTGCGCGATGAGCAGAACATGATCGTCGTGTATGGCGTCCTGCAGGACATGGGCAAGCGCGATGTTCAGGTTCAGTTCGATACCCTGGGCGCGGTATGGCGGATCTGGATTCTCACGCCGCAGGAGCGGCGGCAACGTTGAGCGTGCAGGCGCCGGATTGCCGCAAGGCCGCATCCGGGCCGCGCCGGGTGATTTCATGACGAAGAAGCTTTACATCCGCACCTTCGGCTGCCAGATGAACGAGTACGACTCGGACAAGATGGCCGACGTGCTGGGCGCCGATGAGGCGCTCGAAAAAACCGATAACCCGGAAGAGGCGGACGTGATCCTCTTCAATACCTGCTCGGTGCGCGAAAAGGCGCAGGAGAAGGTGTTCCACGATCTGGGCCGGGTCAAGCACCTCAAGCAGCGCAACCCGAACCTGATCATCGGTGTGGGCGGTTGCGTGGCCAGCCAGGAGGGCGCGGCGATCGTTGAGCGCGCTCCCTACGTCGATGTGGTCTTCGGCCCGCAGACCTTGCACCGCCTGCCCAAGCTGATTGCGCAGCGCAAGGCGAGCGGCAGTGCGCAGGTGGACATCAGCTTCCCCGAGATCGAGAAGTTTGATTCGATGCCGCCGGCACGCGTCGAGGGCGCAAGCGCCTTCGTGTCGATCATGGAAGGCTGCTCGAAGTACTGCACCTTCTGCGTGGTGCCTTACACCCGCGGTGAGGAAGTGTCGCGCCCGCTCGACGACATCCTGACCGAGATCGCCGGCCTGACCGCGCAGGGCGTCAAGGAAGTGACGCTGCTGGGTCAGAACGTGAACGCGTGGCGTGCGCCGCTTGCGAAGGGCGGCGAGGAGATGGGCGATTTCGCCTTCCTGCTCGAATGCGTGCACGATCTGCCCGGCATCGAGCGCATCCGCTACACGACATCGCACCCGCGCGAGATGACGCCGCGCGTGTTCGAGGCTTACGCGAATCTGCCCAAGCTGGTGTCGCAACTGCACCTGCCGGTGCAAAGCGGTTCCGACCGTGTGCTGGCGGCGATGAAGCGTGGCTACACGACGCTGGAATTCAAATCGGTGGTGCGCAAGCTGCGCGCGGCGCGGCCGGATCTGTCGCTGACCTCCGATTTCATCGTCGGCTTCCCGGGCGAGACCGAATCGGATTTCGAAGCGACGATGAGGCTGATCGACGACATCGGCTTTGATGGCAGCTTCAGCTTTGTGTACAGCGCGCGGCCCGGTACGCCGGCGGCCGACATGGCCGATGACACGCCGCAGGAAACCAAGCTTGCGCGGCTTTCGCGCCTGCAGAAGCGCATCGACGAGCAGTACGCCGAGCATAGCCAGCGCATGGTGGGAACGGTGCAGCGGATTCTCGTTGAGGGGCCGTCGCGCAAGAATGCGGAAGAACTCGCCGGCCGCACCGACAACAACCGGATCGTCAACTTCCCCGGCAACCCGCGCCAGATCGGGCACTTCATCAATGTGAAGATCGTCTCCGCGCTGCCGCATTCGCTGCGCGGTGAAGTGGTGATTGCCGACTGATGAAGCCGATCGAAGTTTCGCTCACGCCGCTCGACAACGACCGCCTCGCCAAGCTGTGCGGGCCGCTCGACGAGAACATCCGCCAGATCGAGGCCGCCTACGATGTGGCGATCGCGCGCCGCAGCGAACATTTCGCGCTGCGCGGCGATCTGGCGCAAGCGCGCCTTGCTGCCCGCGCGATCCGCTTCCTGTACGAGCGCGCGGACGAAGAGTTGTCGGTGGACGACATCCAGCTTGGCATGGTGGAACTGAACAACACCTCGCAGGCTGCGCAGCCGGCCACCGGCCTGCTGACCCGCAAGGGTGATCTGCACGGCCGCACGCCGCGCCAGACCGAGTACATCCGCAACATCCAGGAGCACGACATCACCTTCGGCGTCGGCCCGGCCGGCACCGGCAAGACCTACCTGGCGGTGGCCTGCGCGGCCGATGCCTTCGAGCGCCAGCTGGTCGAGCGCATCGTGCTGACCCGGCCGGCGGTTGAGGCCGGTGAGCGCCTGGGTTTCCTGCCGGGGGATCTGGCGCAGAAGGTCGATCCGTATCTGCGGCCGCTGTACGACGCGCTTTACGATCTGATGGGTTTCGACCGTGTTGCCAAGCTGTTCGAGCGCCAGTGCATCGAGATCGCGCCGCTCGCCTTCATGCGCGGCCGCACGCTCAATCACAGTTTCATCATCCTCGACGAAGCGCAGAACACCACGCCGGAACAAATCAAGATGTTCCTCACCCGCATGGGTATCGGCTCCAAGGCGGTGATCACCGGCGACCTGACGCAGGTCGACCTGCCACGTGGCCACAAATGCGGCCTGGCCGAGGCGACGCGAATCCTTGCGGGCGTGCGCGGTATCGGCACGACCCGGTTCCTGAAAGAAGACGTTGTTCGTCACCCGCTGGTGGCGCGCATTGTTGCTGCCTACGAAAAAGACGCCGCGGAGAACAGCCATGAAGACCATCACCGTCCTTAACACCAAGGGCAAACGCCAGAAGCTTGAAGTGGCCTCGATCGAAGTGCCGCTCGACGGCGGCCGCTACCTGCGCATCGCCTTCCCGCCGGGGGATATGGGCGATCTGGCGATCGAAGCGCATGCCGACCAGGGCCTGCCCGTCATGCTGATGCAACCGGGCGCCGCTAATCTGGCGACGATCCACGTGCTGTCGGTGGCGGAAACCCCGGCTGAAGTGCACGACCTCGAATTGACCATTCAGAAAGAATTGGCCAAGGGTGAAAAGGCCGGCCTGCCCTCAAAAGCCAAGCTTCGCCGCTGGATCGAGGCGGCGCTGGGTGCCGATGCCGAGATCACCGTGCGGTTTGTCGGTGAAGTCGAGAGCCGTGCGCTGAACATGGAGTTCCGTCAAAAGGACTACGCCACCAACGTGCTCTCATTCCCCTACGCGGAAGAACCGCTGGTGGTGGGTGATCTGGTGATCTGCTGGCCGGTGGTGGTGCGCGAAGCGCAGGAGCAGGGCAAGTCGCTCGAAGCGCATGCCGCGCACATGCTTGTGCATGGTGCGCTGCACCTGCAGGGCTGGGATCACGAAAACGAAGAGGACGCGGAAGAGATGGAATCGCTGGAGCGGGAAATCCTCTCGTCTCTGGGCTATCCTGACCCTTACGCGGCTTGAAGCTATTGGTTTTTCGCGCGGCGGCCGCTTGGCTGGCGCGCATCGCTGACCCGAGTGGTCAGCGGCAAACTGACTGGCGTGTCGGCAGTTTGCCCCTAACCACTCACCCCTTCCTTCATGGAACCTTCCAGTAGTCGACCGACCCTGCTCGAACGACTCTCCGCGCTGCTCATGCGCGAACCCGATGACCGCGGCGCCTTGCTCGATTTGCTGCACGCGGCCTACGAACGCAATGTATTCGACGCCGACGCGATGGCGATCATCGAAGGCGCGCTGGGTGTTGCCGACATCCAGGTGCGCGACGTGATGATCCCGCGCGCGCAGATGGATGTCGTGCACGTCGACGACCCGATCGAGAAGATCGCGGCCTTCGTGATCGACGCGGCGCACTCTCGCTTCCCGGTGGTCGGTGATGGCAAGGACGATGTGCTGGGCGTCATGCTGGCCAAGGATCTGCTGCGCTACTTTGCCGGCCAGCGCTTCGATCTGCGCGACATGCTGCGCCCGGCGGTGTTCATCCCGGAATCCAAGCGCCTCAATGTGCTGTTGCGCGAGTTCCGTGTCAGCCGCAATCACATGGCCATCGTGGTGGACGAATACGGCGGCATTGCCGGGCTGGTCACCATTGAAGACGTGCTGGAACAGATCGTCGGCGACATCGAAGACGAGTACGACTTCGACGAAGGCGACGGAAACATCATCGCCGACCAGGCCGGCCGTTACCGGGTCAAGGCGGTCACCGACCTTGGCGCCTTCAACGAAGCCTTCGCCACGACCTGGTCGAATGAAAGCTACAAGACCATCGGTGGTCTGGTGATCAACGAACTGGGGCGCCTGCCCAAGCGCAATGAAGTGGTCGAGCATGACGGCTTCCGCTTCCAGGTGCTGCGCGCCGACAGCCGCAGGATCTACACTTTGCTGGTCGAGCGCATCCCGGCTGCGCCCGCTGCGGGCGAGTAATGCGCAGGCCTGTCTGGACACGGCGGCAAGTGCTGGGATTGACGGCCGCCGCTGCCGGTGCGTTTGCGCTGCCGCGCGCGGGCCTGGCCGGCGTTGCGGCAGAGGCCAGCCTCACGCTTGAAATGGCCAATCGGTTTTCGGCGGTGGCGCTCAACGCGATCCAGACCGAGTTCCCGAACAAGCTCGACCATGTCATGGCCGGGCCGGCCGATGTGCAGGCGCCGCGCGCGCAGCACCCGATCTTCTACGGCAGTTTTGATTGGCATTCCTCGGTGCATGGGCACTGGATGCTGATCCGCCTGTTGCGCACGCAGCCCGCGCTGGCGCAGGCAGACGCGATTCGCGCGGTGCTTGAAGGGCATTTCGCGCCGGCGAACGTGGCGGTCGAACTGGCCTACCTGCAGCGGCCCGAGAGCAGCGCATTCGAGCGTCCCTATGGCTGGGGCTGGTACCTGCGGCTGGCGCAGGATCTCGCGCAGTGGGACGACCCCCAGGGCCGCCGCTGGTCGCAGCAATTGCAGCCATTGACCGACGCGTTTGTTGCGCGCTTCATCGCCTTTCTGCCGAAGCTGGTCTATCCGATACGGGTTGGCACTCACACCAACAGCGCCTTGGCGCTGGGGTTTGCGCTGGACTTCGCGCGCGCTACCAATGCCCGCCCGCTCGAAGCCTTGATCGTGCAGCGCGCACGAGACTGGTACGCCGGTGATACCGACGCTGCCGCGCATCTGGAGCCTTCCGGCTACGACTTCCTCTCGCCCGCGCTGATCGAGGCGGATCTGATGCGACGGGTGATGCCGGCGGACGAGTTCTCGCGCTGGCTGGGGCGCTTCCTGCGCGGCATTGAGCAGGGCAAGCCGGCGACGCTGTTCACCCCGGGCAAGGTGCTCGATCGCACGGACGGCCACCTGGTGCACCTGGATGGCCTGAACCTCTCGCGCGCCTGGTGCTGGCGCGCCATCGCTGCCGCGCTGCCGCAGAAAGACCCGCGCCGTGCGCCGGCAAGCAGGGCGGCCCGCTTGCACGCCGAAGCGGGGCTTGCCGCGGTGCTGTCCGGCCACTACGCCGGCGAGCACTGGCTGCCGCAATTCGCCACCTACCTCCTGACCGAAACCCCCTGACGCGCTGCCGTGGGCGCGCCGCGCGCACGGCAGGCAGAGCGCCACCATGAAACCTGTACGGCCCTACCTGCTGCCCTTGATCCTGTTCCTTGCCGGGGCGCTCTCGGTGCTCGCCTATGCCCCCTTCGATCTGGCCTTGCTGATTGTGCCGGCGCTCGGCCTGCTGGCCTGGGCCTGGCGCGACGCCTCGCCTGCTCGCGCTGCGCTGTACGGATTGTGCTGGGGCACCGGCGCGTTCTTCGTTGGCATGGGCTGGCTGATGGTGGCGCTGCATCGCTTTGGCGGCATGCCAGTGGCGCTGGCAGCGCTGGCGATCGGCCTGCTGTCCGCCTTCCTCGCCTTGCTCCCGGCCCTGGCGGGTTACCTGTTCGCGCGCTTGCGGCGCGGGCACTGGGCCGGCGATGCGGTGCTGATGGCGGCCGTATGGGCGCTGGCAGAGTGGACCCGCAGTTGGATCTTCACCGGCTTTCCCTGGCTCGCGGTGGGCTATTCGCAGACGCCACCCAGCCCACTGGCCGGCTACGCCCCGCTGGTCGGCGTGTATGGCCTGGGCTTCATCGTCGCGGGCCTGTCGGCGGCGCTGGTCTTCGCCTGGCCGGCGGGTCGGCGCACGCGCTTGGCGGCGGTGGGGGGCGCGCTCGGGCTGCTGGCGGTGGGGGCCGTGCTGGGCCAGATCGCGTGGACCGAGCCCTTCGGCCAAGCGGTGCGGGTGGCGTTGGTGCAGACCAATGTGCCGCAAGACATGAAGTGGGATCGCGAGCGGATGCAGACCGTGCTCGATGCCAACCTCGAAGCCTTGCAGGGCGCACAGGGCCAGATCATGGTGCTGCCGGAAACCACCCTGCCGATGCTGCTGGAGCATGTGCCGCAAGACTATCTTGCGGCCCTTGCGCAAGCCATGCGTGAGCGCGGCGGCGAGGGCGTGATGGGCGTATTCACCCGCGATGCCGAGGGGCGCATCTTCAACAGCGCCGTCACCATCGGCGGCACCGCGCAGCAGGTGTACAGCAAACGTCACCTGGTGCCCTTCGGCGAGTACTCGCCGCCGCTGTTCGGCTGGTTCTACAAGCTCGCGAAGATCCCGATGTCTGACCAGAGCCGCGGGCAGTCGGGCGTGCCGTTTGATCTGGCCGGCCAGAAGGTCGCCATGAACATCTGTTACGAGGATGTGTTCGGTGAAGAGCTGATCGCCTCGCTGCCCGAGGCCACGCTGATGCTCAACATCAGCAATCTTGCCTGGTACGGCGACTCGCACGCGCAGCCGCAGCATCTGCAGATTGCGCGGATTCGCGCGCTCGAGGCCGGCCGCCCGATGCTGCGCGCCACCAATACCGGCATGACCGCCGTGATCCGCCCGGACGGCAGCGTCCAGGCCGTGCTGCCCGCCTTCACGCGCGGCGCGCTTAATGCCGAGGTGCGCGGCTATCGCGGCATGACGCCCTACGCGCGCTTGGGCAATGCGCCGGTGGTGGTGCTCTCGATGGTGATCTTGCTGGCCCTGATCGTCACACGGCGCCGCTGACGCGCCCGCTTCCGCCGCGCGCGCGGGCGGACGGCGCCCTGGGAGGGGCCGTCCGCCCGGGCACGGGGGGCTTCTGCCGCCGCGCCGCTTGAGGCACATCAGCCCCGCGCTCGCGCCGGCGAGCGTAAGCTTGCGCCGATCCATTCACCATGCAGCATGGCGCTTGAGGGGGCTACACCATGTTTGAATCGGCAGAACTTGGTCACAGCATCGACAACAAGACCTTCCGCAAAGAGGTTGAGTCGCTCCGCGTGGAATTGCTCAACATCCAGTTCGAACTGCGTGAGGCGGCGAAATTTCCGGTCTTGCTGCTGATTTCAGGCGTTGATGGCGGCGGCAAGAGCGAGACCATCAACATGCTCTACGAATGGCTTGATCCGCGCTTTCTTTCAACCCTCGCGTTCTCCACCCTCACCGACGAAGAGCGCGATCGCCCGCACATGTGGCGCTACTGGCGCTCGCTGCCGCCCAAGGGGCGCATCGGCATCTTTGCCGGTTCGTGGTACTCAAGCCCGATTGCCGAGCGGATCGAGGGCAAGCGCACGCCAGACGAGGTGGACCACGAAATGGCGCGCATCAACCGTTTCGAGGGCATGCTGGCCAACGAAGGCGCGCTGGTGCTCAAGTTCTGGTTTCACCTCTCGAAGAAGGCGCAGCGTGCGCGCTTCGAGAAGCTCGAATCCGACCCCCGCACCGCGTGGCGGGTGACCAAGGAAAGCTGGTCGCGCCTGAAGACCCACGATGAATTGATCGACGTGGCCGGCCATGTGCTGCGCATCACCAACACGCCCTGGGCGCCGTGGATCGTGGTGGATGGCTCGGACGACAACTATCGCAACCTGCGGGTTGGCAAGGCGCTGCTCGAAGCGCTCAAGTACCGGCTGGCCAATGCGATGCCGCAGAACTTTCCGGTGGCGCCGCCGATGCCGCCGCGGATCGACGGCCGTGATGTGCTTACCGCGCTTGACCTGTCGCTGACTGTCGAGAAGGCGGCCTACGAACGCCAGCTCGCCAAGTGGCAGGGGCGTCTGTCGGAACTGGTGCGCCATCCCAAGTTCCGTAACCGTGCCTTGGTGTTGGCCTTCGAGGGCTCGGACGCGGCCGGCAAGGGCGGCGCGATCCGGCGCATTACCGCGGCGATTGATGCGCGCCAGTTCCAGATTGTGCCGGTCGCTGCGCCCACCGATGAAGAGCGCGCCCAGCCCTATCTGTGGCGCTTCTGGCGCCATGTGCCGCGCAAGGGGCGGGTGACGATATTCGATCGCACCTGGTACGGCCGTGTGCTGGTGGAGCGGGTTGAAGGGTTCTGCAGCGAGCCCGACTGGCTGCGCGCCTACACCGAGATCAACGATTTCGAACACGCGCTGGACGTGGCGGGCGTGATCGTCGTGAAGTTCTGGCTGCAGATCGATGCCGAGGAACAATTGCGCCGCTTCAAGGAGCGCGAAGCGATTGACTTCAAGCGCTTCAAGATCACCGAGGAGGACTGGCGCAATCGCGAGAAGTGGGACGCCTATCGCGAAGCCGTGTGCGACATGGTCGATCGCACCAGCACCGGCCAGGCGCCGTGGACGCTGGTTGAGGCCAACGACAAGAAGCACGCGCGGATCAAGATCCTCAAGACCGTCTGCCAGCGCATCGAGCGCGAACTGGGGCTCTGACGCGCCGCAGCCTTGCCCGGTGGCGCCCGCACTTGCGGCGGGCGCTGCTTCTGTTCAGCCCTGTTTGAGTTTTGTTGCCAGATCCTGAAGCGCCCGCAACTGGGCCTGCACCAGTTCCTGCAGCCTTTGATCGATCAGGTTTCCGTCGCCGTCAAAGCTGTTGCTGAATGCGTTGGCGAATACCTCGGGCTTGTTCACGACGTGCAGATCGAGGAAGACACAGGTCTGCCGCAAGTGGTACTGCGCGCGAGAGGTGCCCATGCCCCCGCCTGCGCCCATGATCGCCGCGGCCTTGCCGGCCAGCAGGCGGTTGTCGGTCTCGCGCGAGGCCCAGTCCAGCGCGTTCTTCAGCGCCGGCGCCATCGAGTAGTTGTACTCCGGGCAGACCAGCAGCACGGCATCGGCGACGGCCAGTTGCGCGAAGAGCGTGGTGACGGATGCGGGGCGCTCGATGATGTCGGCGTTGTAGAAGGGCAGGGCCGAGAGGTCGGCCGTCTCGATCGTCATCCCCTCGGGCGGGTTGGCGGCCGCGTAGCGCAGCAGGCCCTTGTTTCTTGATTGCTGGCGCAGGCTGCCGCAGATGCCGAGTACCTTCATGGTTTGCCTCCAGTCATGAATCCGTGTGGGGTGACTGGCGCCTCGGGTCGCGAGGCGCCGGGTGGAAGATCCCGATCGTACAGATTCGTCAGGCCGCCCGCTCGACTCGGCGGGGGGGGCGGCTGCGTCAGAAAAGGCGCGCGATGTTGATGGCGCTGACCAGGCTGATCAGTGCGCCGACAAGGATCAGCAGGGTTTTCGTCTTGAAGTGGCGGGTGATGTAGGCGGCGAGCGGCGCCGCGAACAGCCCGCCAATGGCGAGGCCCGCCACCATCCGCCAGACCGAGTTATCGAGGATGGTGAAGAAGGCGGTTGCCACCGTCACCGTCAGGAAGAACTCGGCGAAATTGACGGAGCCGATCGTCGTCCGCGGGTCATGCCCCGATCCGACCAGCGAGGTGGTGACGATCGGGCCCCAGCCACCGCCGCCGGTGGTGTCCATGAAGCCGCCAAACAGTGCGAGCGGGGCGACACGTCGGGGGTTGATGTCGTGCTTGACCTTGATGTGGCGGAAGGCCTTGCTCAGCACGTACAGCCCCATCAGCAGCAGGTAGGCGTTGATGAAGGGCTTGAGCAACTTGCCGTCGACGTTGCTGAGGATGTAGGTGCCGATCAGTGCGCCGATAATGCCCGGCAGCAGCAGGGCAAGGAACAGGCGCTTGTTCACGTTGCCCAGCCTCAGATGAGAAACGCCGGATACGCCGGTGGTGAACACTTCTGCAAGGTGGGTAGCGCCGCTGGCCATCGCGGGCGACGCGCCGGAGGCGAGGAGGAAGCTGGTGGCGGTGATTCCGTAAGCCATGCCCAGCGCGCCGTCGATCACCTGCGCCAGCAGGCCGACGCCGAGTGCGCTCCAGAAGGTCGGGTTGTGCAGGGCGCTGACGATCAGTTCGGTGCCCGAAGCTGCCTGCGCGCCCCAGAACAGCCGGTAGATCAGAAAGATCACCAGCGCAGACAGCGCGGCCATGACCAGATAGCTCGCAAGGCGCAGTACCGGGTGGTCGCTCGCGTGGGTTACTGCGTATTCCACCGGGGGAATGCCGAGCGCTTCGTGCTCGGGGTTGATGCTCAGGTCTTGCAGGTCTGGGTTGCGGAGTTTCATTTTGGACGGCGGGTTTTTGGCTTGGTCGGCACCCTAGCAGCCCGCTTATTCCAAATTGATGCACATGCCTGATATGTATATTCTGAATTGCAATTAATGTGTGGCGCCGCCGAGCGCGTCGCTGATCCGCTGGCGCGCCACACGCCGGAGAATGAGCGAGAGCCCGATGGCCACCAGCGTGAGCCCGACCACCAGCCCGATCCAGAAGCCGAATACCCCCAGGGCGTTCAGACTGCCGGCGCCCTGATAGCCGAGCAATACCCCGAGCGGAATCGCCACCACCCAGAAGGCGCCAATCGCCAGCCACATCGGCATCACCGTCACCTTGTAACCGCGCAGCGCGCCGACTGCGCAAACCTGGGTGGCGTCGGAAAGCTGCCACACGGCGGCAAAGATCAGCAGCGTGGATGCGGTGGCCTGCACCGCAGCGTCGGGGGTGTAGAGGGCGACGATGCCTTCGCGAGCGAGCAGGACCAGGGGCACCATTGCGGCGGCAATCGCGAGGCCGATCAGCACGCCCGACCACGCGATGAAGCGCGCCGCGCGCGGATCGCCACCGCCAAGCGCCTGCCCGACGCGAATCGAAATCGCGGTTGAGAGCCCCAGGGGCAGCATGAAAACCAGCGATGCAAAGTTCAGCGCCACCTGGTGCGCGGCGATCTGCACTGCGCCAAAGCGGCCGATCAGCAGCGCAACGCCGGCGAAGGCCGAGACCTCTGCCAGCATCGATGCGCCCATCGGCAGGCCGATCTTGAGCAGGTTCTTCTGGCGTGGCCAGTGCGGCCAGCACCAGCCGTGCCACAGGAACACATCGCGGTAGATGCGCGCCCGGGCGGTGTAGAGCGACATCATGATCAAGCCCGCCCACATGCCGATGCCGCTGGCCCAGCCGCACCCGGCGCCGCCCATGGCCGGCAGGCCGAAGTGGCCGTAGATCAGTACCCAGTTCAAGACGAAGTTCACCAGCAGGCCCAGCGCGCCGAACACCATCAGCGGGCGGGTGTGGTTGATGCTCGCCGAATAGAAGCCCAGCGTTCGGGTGAGCAAGGCGGCCGGCAAGCCCAGCACCACGCCCCAGAGGAACAGCACTACCTTTTCGGCAAGCCCGGCCTCGATCTGCGCGGCTGCCAGCGCCGCCGGCACCCAGGGTACAAGCAGGAAAGGGACGATGCCGGCGATGGCAGCCAGCCAGAGCCCTTCGCGGGTATCGGCAACGATCGCCGCGTTGTCACCGGCGCCATGATGGTGTGCGACCACCGGACTGACTGCTTGCGCGATCCCCAGCAGGGCCAGAAAAACCGGCACCCACAGCGCCACGCCGAGGCCGACCACCGCCTGCTCTTCGGCGCCGGCATGGCCGGCCATGATGGTGTCCATCAGACCCATCAGCATGTACACCGCCTGCGAGGCCACCAGCGGGCCGGTGAGGCGGAACAGGCTGCGGGATTCGGCAATGAAGCGGGGCAGGCGATGCATGGGAGACGGGCGGGCGCAAAGGCGGCAGTGTAGCCGCCGAGCGTATCCGGCTTGTATCCTGTACAACCCTGCGGGAACGAATGCCGCTTTTGCGCAGTCGAATCGCCGCCTCAATCTGGAGACCCGCCACGCATGCGCAGTTACCCCGCCAACAGCCCCGAAGCCGCTGCACGCCTGGTCTGTTTTGCGATTCTTGCCGATGGGCGCCTGCACGAGAACGAGATCGCGCTGATCGACGAACACATGATCCACGAAGCGGTTGGCCTCAGCCGTGAAGGCTTCGTCCAGGTATTGCTGGATTGTTGCCGCGATCTGGTCGAGGAGGCCGAGCAATCGCGGGTGCATCTGCTCGAAGATGCGCGCATTGATCGCCTCGCGGCAGACATCACGCGGCCGTCTCTGCGCCGCACGGTGGCGGCCTCCATCCTGGTGATGAGCAAGGTCGACGGCCGCATTTCCGAAGGCGAGCAGCGCCTCTTGATCAAGTTGATGGAGCGCTGGGGCCTTTCACTCGACGCCTTGGGCGAGTAAGTCGGGGGCGCGCGACGCAAACGATCGCGCGCCGGAGGGCCGTAACCCTGTAAAATCGCGCTTTTGCCCCGATCCGGCGGTCAGGCCGCCCAGGACCCATGAGCGTGAAACCCACCTTCCAGGAAGTAATCCTGCGCCTCCAGAAGTTCTGGAGCGAGCACGGCTGTGCCTTGTTGCAACCCTACGATATGGAAGTCGGCGCCGGCACCAGCCACACCGCCACCTTCCTGCGCGCGATCGGCCCCGAGCCGTGGCACGCCGCTTACGTGCAGCCTTCGCGCCGCCCCAAGGACGGCCGCTACGGCGAAAACCCCAACCGCCTGCAGCATTACTACCAGTACCAGGTGGTGCTCAAGCCCTCGCCGCTCGCGATCCAGGAGCTCTACATCGAGTCGCTGCGCGCCTTGGGCATCAACACCAACGAGCACGACATCCGCTTCGTCGAAGACGACTGGGAAAACCCGACGCTGGGCGCCTGGGGCCTGGGTTGGGAAGTCTGGCTCGACGGCATGGAAGTCACGCAGTTCACCTACTTCCAGCAGGTTGGTGGCCTCGAATGCAAGCCGGTGCTCGGCGAGATCACCTACGGCCTCGAGCGCCTGACGATGTACCTGCAAGACTGCGAGAACGTCTACGACCTGATCTGGACGCCGGGTGTGACCTACGGCGACGTCTATCACCAGAACGAAGTCGAGCAGTCGACCTACAACTTCGAGCATTCGAACGTCGACTTCCTCTTCAGCCAGTTCGCGAACTACGAGTCCGAAGCCAAGCGCCTGATCGACGCCGGCCTCGCATTGCCGGGCTACGAGATGGCCTTGAAGAGCGCGCATACATTCAACATGCTCGATGCACGCGGCGCGATCTCGGTGACCGAGCGGGCTGCCTACATCGGCCGCATCCGCGCCAACTCGCGCCTGGTGGCGCAGGCCTACCTCGCCTCGCGCGATCGCCTCGGCTTCCCGATGGCCAAGCTCGACGACCCCAAGCTGCGTGCGCTGCTGGGAGAAGAAGAGTGCCAGCGCATCGAAGCCGTACGCGCCGAACTCGCCACCCGCGCTTAAGAAGCCGTAAATGAATCTGCTGCGCGAACCGATCTCGACACTGCGATGCTCGCTGTACTCCAGTACGGCTGTGCTTCTCGTGTCGACCTCGGTCCGCTCGCGACGATTCCTTCACGACCTCTGATCGACACCGAACATCGAATTCTGGAGGGGCGCGCTCGCCGTGCCCGGATCAACATGCAAGACACTCTGCTCGTAGAACTGCTGACTGAAGAACTGCCCCCCAAGGCGCTTGCGCGATTGGGCGAGGCCTTCGCCGACGGCATCGTCAAGGGTCTGGTTGCGCACAAGCTGGTCGGCGCTGCCCCCGAGTTCCAGGCTTTCGCGTCGCCGCGCCGGCTGGCCGTCACCGTGAGCGGCGTGGCCGCACAGGCTGCCGATGCGCAGGTGCGCGAGAAGATCATGCCGGTCAGCGTTGCGCTGACGGCCGACGGCACGCCGTCGCCTGCGCTGCTGAAGAAGCTCGAAGCGAAGGGCATCTCTGCCGACGCGGTGGCGGGCTTCGAGCGTGCGATGGACGGCAAGAGCGAGACCTTCTTCCACACCATGACGGTGCCGGGCGCTTCGCTCGATAGCGTGCTGGCCGGTATCGTGGGCGAGTCGGTGAAGAAGCTGCCGATTCCGAAGGTGATGCGCTGGGGCGATTCGACGCACCAGTTCGTGCGCCCGGTGCATGGCCTGATCCAGCTGCATGGCAGCCGTGTGGTGCCGGGTGAAGTGCTGGGCCTTGCTGCTGGGAACACCACGCGCGGCCATCGCTTCCTCGGCGAGGGTGCGGTCACGGTGGAGTCGGCCGAGGCTTACGCCCGCACGCTGTTCGAAAAGGGCTCGGTCGTGGCCTCGTTCGAAGCGCGCCGCAGCCTGATCGCGCAGGAGCTGGCCAAGGCCGCCGCACAGGTGGGCGCGCACCCGGTGGAAGACGCCGCGCTGCTCGACGAGGTGACCGCGTTGGTCGAACACCCGACCGTGTATGTCGGCGAGTTCGAAGCGGAATTCCTCGCGGTGCCGCAGGAATGCCTGATCCTGACGATGAAGCAGAACCAGAAGTACTTCCCGCTTCTGGATGCCGCTGGCAAGCTGATCAACAAGTTCCTCATCGTCGCCAACATCAAGGCCGACATTGCCGACAACATCACCGGCGGCAACGCCCGCGTGGTGCGCGCGCGCCTGTCTGACGCGAAGTTCTTCTTCGACACCGACCGCAAGGCCAAGATCGATTCGCGCCTGCCGCGGCTGGCGAACGTGGTCTATCACAACAAACTCGGCTCGGTGCTGGACCGCATTGGCCGCATCGAGGCGCTGGCCGGCAAGATCGCCGCGCGCCTGCATGCCGACGTGGCCGCCGCACAGCGCGCCGCGCGCCTCGCGAAGGCAGACCTCGTGACCGAGATGGTCGGGGAGTTCCCCGAGCTGCAGGGCATCATGGGCGAGTACTACGCCCGCCACGACGGCGAGGGCGAGGTCGTCGCCCAGGCAATCGAGCAGCACTATCACCCGCGCTTTGCGGGCGACAGCCTGCCGCAGGGCAATGTGGCCTGCGCGGTGGCGCTGGCCGACAAGCTCGATGCGTTGGTGGGCTTCTACGCAATCGGCGAGAAGCCGACCGGCGACAAAGACCCCTTCGGCCTGCGCCGGGCGGCGCTGGGTGCGCTGCGCATCCTGATCGAAGCGCAGTTGCCGCTTGAACTCAATGCCTTGCTGGCCGACGCGGCCGTAGGCTTCGCCGCAGAGCACAAGGCGGCCGAGTCGATCCCGGCACTGGTCGAGTTCATCGGGGATCGCCTGCGCAATCTGCTGCGCGAACAGGGCACGCCGGTTGAACAAGTGGATGCGGTGCTGGCCGCACTGCCGGCGCGCGTCTCCGACGTGCCGGCCAAGCTCGCCGCGGTGGCCGAGTTCGTCGCGCTGCCGGAAGCGGCGGCGCTGGCCGCGGCCAACAAGCGCATCGTCAATATCCTCAAGAAGGCCGAGGGCGCGATCGGCGAGATTGACGTGGCATTGTTGGTCGAGCCGGCCGAGAAGGCGCTCGCGCATGCGGTGATCGAGGCGGCGCCGCTGCAGCGCTCGCTGATCGAGAACGCCGACTACACTGGCTCGCTCAAGGCGCTGGCGGAATTGCGTGGGGCGGTGGATACCTTCTTCGAGGAGGTGATGGTCAACCACGACGAGCCGCTGATTCGCGCCAATCGTCTGGCCTTGCTCAAGCAACTGGCCGGCATGATGAACGCGGTGGCGGACATCTCGCGGCTGTCGGTCTGAGTCCGGCACGTCAGGACAAGGTGACCTTCGGGTCGCCTTTGTTTTTTCGGCGAATCGCCCGCCCGGCCCTCGCGTGGGTTTGCGTGGGCCGGCCCGCTGTTCCGCCCGCAGCGGCGTCTGCCAGACAGTCTGCCCATGCCCCGGACCGTGCGGCCCTGATAGGATGGCGCCCTGCAAACGTCGTCTGGAATTCGCATGAAACTCATCATTCTCGACCGCGACGGTGTCATCAACATCGACTCCGCGCAGTTCATCAAGTCGCCCGACGAATGGCGGCCGATTCCCGGCAGCCTTGAAGCCATCGCGCGCTTGAACGAGGCCGGCTACCGTGTTGTCGTGGCCTCGAACCAGAGCGGCGTTGGGCGTGGTCTTTTCGACATGGATACGCTCAACGCCATCCACGAAAAGATGACCAAGCTGCTGGCGCAGGCGGGCGGGCGCATTGATGCCATCTTCTTCTGCCCGCACCCGGCCGATTCCACCTGCGACTGCCGCAAGCCTCGCGCCGGCATGCTGCGCGAGATCTCGGCGCGCTTCAACGTCGACCTCAAGGGCGTGCCGACGGTGGGCGACAGTCTGCGTGACTTGCTTGCGGGCGAAGAGGTTGGTTGCGAGTTGTTCCTCGTTCTGACAGGGAAGGGTGAACGCACGGTCAACGATCCAAAGGTGCCGGCGGGCACCCGTGTCTTTGCGGATCTGGCCGCGGTGACTGACGCACTGATTGCATGAAGTCGGCAGCAGACGGCTCGGCACTGTCGCTGATCGGGCCCTTGCTGCGATCGGCGCTGTTCCTGTTGCTGCAGTTGCTGGTGACCGTGCCTTACGCGCTGCTGGCGGTGCTGAGCTTTCCCTTGCCGGCGCAGCGTCGCTATCACCTGATCATGGGCTGGTGCCGGGTGAATGTGCGAATGATCCAGCGCATTCTGGGCATTCGCTGGCGGATCGAAGGCTGGGAGAACCTGCCGCAAGGGCCCGCGGTCGTGCTCTCAAAGCATCAGTCCGCGCTTGAAACCATCCTTTTCCCGGTGCTGTTTCCGCCGCAGAGCTTCGTGCTCAAGCGCGAGCTTTACTGGCTGCCCTTCTTCGGCTGGGGGCTCGCGATGCTGCCGATGATTGCGATTGATCGTTCGCGCGGCGCCGATGCGATGACCCAGGTGAAGCTCGAAGGCGCGCGGCGTCTGTCGGAAGGCTGGTGGGTGTCGGTGTACCCGGAGGGCACGCGCATGCCGGTGGGTGGGCGCCGCCGCTACAAACTGGGGGGCGCGACCCTGGCCGCCTACGCGGGCGCGCCGATCGTCCCGGTGGCGCTTAACACCGGCGAGCTGTGGCCGCGCAGGGCGTTCATCAAGTACCCGGGCGAGGCCCTGATCATCGTTGGTCCGGCAATCGAAACGGCAGGGCGAAGCCCTGAGGTGGTGAATGCCGAGGTCGAAGCCTGGATCGAAACCACCATGCACACCCGCTTTCCGCACCACTACATGCGCAAGCAGCAGACGGTGAGTATTTGAGCGGCGCAATGCGGGGCTCTGACTCATGCTGACGCGGGCGGTGACGCGCATGCTCGGTGCAGCAGCGCCGCCCCCGCAGCTGCGGGAGATCGTGTTCGGCGCGCGTGCGGTGGCCTACACCCTTAAGCGCAGCGCCCGCAAGACGCTGGGGATGAAGGTGGACGCCGCCGGCGTGACGGTGACGATACCGATGCGTGCGACCCTGGCCGAAGCCGAAGCCTTCATCCGCAAGAATGCGGCCTGGCTGATCGAAAAGCTCGATGCGCGCGCAGCGCGCGTACTGCCGGCGCCCTTCGAGCTGGTCGATGGAGCGGTCCTGCCGGTGCTTGGGCTGCCCTGCACGATTCGCCTGCAGCACGGCGTTGCGCGGGCACGCTGGATCGAGGGCCACTTCGAACGCGAACTCCACCTGCCGCTGCGCCCGGGCCAGAACCCGCGCCTGATGCTGCGGCGGGTGCTGCAACGCCATGCCTTGGACTACTTCGGCGGTCGGCTGGACGAATACCTGCACCGGCTCGCGATGACGCACCCGGATGTTCCGCGCCCGGCGCTTTCACTGACCGGCGCGAAGACGCGTTGGGGCAGTTGCAGCCGGCACAGCGGCATCCGCCTGAACTGGCGTTTGATCCACTTTGAGCACGCGTTGATCGACTATGTTGTTGCGCACGAGGTCGCGCACCTGATCGAGATGAACCACTCGCCACGCTTCTGGTCTGTGGTGGAATTGCTTTGCCCGGCGTGGCGTGAGGCGCGCGCCGAGCTCAAGGCCCGCGGCCATGTGCTGCCGGAAATCTGAACACCTGTGAGTCCGCGCGACGCTACCGATCCCCGGCCTGCCGCTCCGCGAACTCCCCACTCCCGACTCACCACTCTCTTAATACTTCACCGAAAGGAAGCCCCATGCGAATCCTCCACACCATGTTGCGCGTTGGCGATCTGGACCGTTCGATCAAGTTCTACACCGAAGTGCTGGGCATGCGCCTGCTGCGTCGGAACGATTACCCCGACGGCAAATTCACGCTGGCCTTCATCGGCTATCAGGAAGAAAGCGAAGGCGCGGTGATCGAGCTGACGCACAACTGGGGCGTCGAGTCGTACGAGCTTGGCTCCGGCTATGGCCACATTGCGCTTGAGGTGGAAGACGCCTACGCGGCATGTGCCGAGATCAAGGCGCGCGGCGGTATCGTGACGCGCGAGGCGGGCCCGATGAAGCACGGCACCACCGTGATCGCTTTCGTGCAAGACCCCGATGGCTACAAGGTCGAGCTGATCCAGCGCAAGGCCTGAACGGCGGGCTCAGTCCGCGTGGCGGGCGCGGATCTCCAGCACTTCGTGCCAGTTCGCCAGAAAGATGTCGACGCAGGTCGGGTCGAAGTGGGTGCCGCGCCCTTGCACAAGGAAGGCGCGGGCGTCTTCCAACTCCCAGGCCTTCTTGTAGGGGCGGGAGGACGTAAGCGCATCGAAGACATCGGCGACGGCCACGATGCGGCCGATCAGCGGGATCTCTTCGCCCTTGAGCCCACGCGGATAGCCGCTGCCGTCGAATTTCTCATGATGGGTGTGTGCGATTTCGGCCCCCATCTGCAACACGGGTGAGGCCGAGTTCTTGAGAATGTCGTAGCCCATTGTTGCGTGCCGCTTCATCACTTCGAACTCTTCCGGCGTGAGCCGCCCGGGTTTTTGCAGGATCGCATCGGGCGTCCCGAGCTTGCCCACGTCATGCATCTGCGCGGCGTCGAGCAGCATCTCGCAAGTGCTGGCTTCCAGCGCCAGCCCTCGCGCGATCAGCGCCGAGAACAGCGCCATACGCTGGATGTGCGAGCCGGTTTCCGGGTCGCGAAACTCGGCCGCCTTGGCCAGGCGGGTGACGGTTTCCCGCTCGCGCGCATGGATGTCGGCGGTGGCCTGCTTGACGGCTTTGTCCAGCTCTTCGGCGCGGTTGGCCAGCCGCAGCGAGTGCTCACGCAGGTGCAGCATGTTGCGGGCACGCGGGATGAATTCGTTCTTGTCGATCGGTTTCGACAGGAAATCGGTCGCGCCGCTCTCGAGCGCCATGTAGCGCACTTCTCGTTCGTGCGCGGCGGTCACCATCAGGATCGGCACTTCCGCGACATGCGGATTGCCGCGAAAGCGCCGGATCAGCTCCAGGCCGTCGAGCGTCGGCATCATGTAGTCGACGATCAGCAAGTCAGGTTCATGTGCAAGGCAGTGCGCCAGGCCTTCTTCCGGATCACTGAAGCAATGGGTTTCGTTCGATCCCACCCTGCTGACCAACGCTTGCATCAGCGCGAGGTTAACCGGCGTGTCGTCGATGATGACCACGTTCATCGCGGCGCTCTCTTCCGTTGTGCAGGTGCAGCGGCATTCATGTGAGTTCGGCCTCTGATTCGCCGGGCGTCTGCGGGGCATTGCGCGGCAGCGTGATCACGAAGCGGGTGCCGGCGCCGGGGCTGCTTTCCACGTGCACATTGCCGCCCAGCATCCCGGTGACGATGTTGTACACGATGTTCAGGCCCAGGCCAGAGCCGCCCTGACCGAATTTGGTGGTGAAGAAGGGGTCAAAAATCTGCGGCAGGTTCTCTGCCGAGATGCCGTGTCCGTTGTCGCTGAACTCGATCTTGACGTAATCGGCACCCGCTTTCTCGGCGCTGATGCGGATCTGGCCGCCCGCACCGGGGTCGAAGGCATGCGCCACGGCGTTCGTGCTCAGGTTGGTAATGACTTGGCCGAGCGGGCCGGGGAAGCTGTCGAACTCAAGGCCTTCGGGGATCTCGTTGCTGAAACTGCAGCCGGATTTGCGGAAGGTCGGAGCCAGGGTGACTTCGATCTCTCGCGCGATTTCACGCAAATCGAAGCTGCGGCGGCGCGAGCCGGTCTGATCCACGGCGACCTGCTTGAAGCTTGAGACCAGGTCGGCCGCCCGGTGCAGGTTGCGCAGCAAGGTGTCATTGCCGTCGGCCAGCCCGGAGAGAAAATCGGTCAGCGTGCTGCGCCGCAGTCCGCTTTCCAGCGCACGGCTCACTTCAACCCGCTGGTCTTCGAGCGTGCTGGCCACCATCAGGCAGTTGCCGATCGGGGTGTTCAGTTCGTGGGCGATGCCGGCGACCAGGCGGCCCAGGCTGGCGAGCTTTTCGCTGCGAACCAGCTCTTTCTGGGTTGATTGCAGCCGGTTGAGCAATTGCTCCAGTTCGCGGTTGGCAGATTCAAGGTCGTGGGTGCGGCGGGCGACCTTCTCTTCGAGCGTGCGGTTGATGTCTTCGACTTCGGCCTTGGCGTTGATGATCGGCGTCACGTCGATCGCACTCCAGACGAAGCAGGCGCTGCCGTGCAGGGTGAGATGACGGCCGGCAATGTCGTAGCAGCCGCGCCGGCCATCGCTGCCGAGCAACCAGGCGCTCGCCTTTTCCTGGTTGTCGGTCGCGGTGTGCATGGCGGTGAAGCGTTCGGCGTCTTCCGGTGCGGCCCACAGGCCCAGGCGTTCGAGCGGCGTGCCGATGCAGTCGCTGAGGCTGCGCCCGAACTCGTGTTCGAACTGGGTGTTCAGGTCAAGCACCTTGGCGCCATGCTCCAGGTCGACAATGCACAGCGCCACCGGGGCATGGTGGAAGAGGGCGGCAAATCGCTGCTCGCTTTCGCGCAGGGCCTCTTCGGCGGCGCGCTCTTGCGTGATGTCGCGCAGATTCCATACCAGCAGCTCTTCGCCGCCGGCATTGAACAGGCGGGCCGAGGCTTCAAGCAGCAGGCCGACGCCGTCGCGGTTGCGCATCCACACTTCGCGCCCGGCAAGCAGCCCGTACTGGTTGATCTCGGCGACGCAGCTGCGCCGGTCGTTGTCATCGACCCACAGGTTGATGTCGCTCGCGACCTTGCCGATCACTTGCCCCTGGTCGTAGCCGAAGGTGCGCTCCCAGGCCGGGTTCACCATCAGGAACAGGCCGTCATCCTTGCGTGTGACCGACATCGGGGCGGCCGTGAGTGCGAACACGGTGGCAAGGCGCTCTTCCGACTCGCGCCGCCCGGCTTCTGCGCGTTGGCGCTCGTCCAGTTCGCGGGCGAGCGCGTCGTTCTGCGTGCCAAGGTCGGCAAACAGCCCAAGCAGCTCTTTCCGGGTGACTTCCAGGCGACTGGCGAGGTGCCCGATCTCGTCGTCGCCGCGCGACGGGATCTCCTGATCGAGCTGGCCGCGCGCCAGCGCATCGGCCGCAGCGCCCAGTGAATCGAGTGGTGCCACCAGGCGGCGCCGCAAGAGCCAGAAGATCAGGCCCGCGGCAAGCGCCAGCTGGATCAGCGTGGTGCCGACAAAGGCCTTGATTTGCCTGAGCTGTTGCGCACGGACGGTGTCGCCGGTGACGCCGACGTTCACCGTGCCCAGTTCGCGATCCTTGTAGATGACTTTGCGCGCTGTCAGCCTGACATTGGCGCCGGGCTGCCCGCGCTTGATTTCAAGCAGTGCGCCGGCAGTGCGATCGACGATGGTGAGGGTGACGACATCCGGATCACTCAGAACCGCTTCAACCAGCGGACGCACCGCGTCGGGGCTCAGGTTCCAGAGGGGTTCGCGCGCGCCGAAGGCGAGGATGTTCGCGTACTGATCAAGCTGCAGGGCGATGCGGCGCTCAACTTCTGCCTGATAGCTTTGATACAGGAGGGGCCACGCCAGAACCGCAGGCAGCGCCAAGCCAAGGGCGACGAAGAGCAGAATCGACGTGCGCAGCGATCGTTTTCTTCTGGGCATGGGCGGCAGCGGGCCGGAAGGTCTTCCAGAGTGTAATTACGGTTCGCGGCGCGCCAACTTCAGTCTGATTCGAAAAAAACTTCAGAACCGATACTGGCGGCGGGCGCAGCGCGAGAGGCGCGCCCGCCGACACGGCTACTTGATGCCGAGCAGCTCCACTTCAAACTGAAGCGTCGCGTTCGGCGGAATCACGCCGCCCGCGCCGCGCTGCCCGTATGCGATTGCCGGCGGGCAAATCAGCTTGGCTTTGCCGCCGACCTTGATCTTCTGCACGCCTTCGGTCCAGCACGAGATCACTCGGGTCAGCGGAAATTCCGCCGGTTCGTTGCGCGCGTAAGAGCTGTCGAACTCTTTGCCGTCGGGCAGGGTGCCGCGGTAGTGCACCTTGACCGTGTCGGTGACTTTGGGCGTGGCGCCTTTGCCCTCTTGCAGCGATACAAACACCAGGCCCGAGGCGGTGGTGACCGCGCCCGGCTCCTTCGCCACGCGGGCAGCCAGTTCGGCGCCGGCGTCGGCAGCGGCAAAAGCGGGGGTGATGGCCAATGCGGCCAGCAGGGTGATGATCGACTTCACGGGTATCCTCCGAGGGGTTGAGCGCAGAAGCATACGACAGACGCGCTTTACGCCGTGTTTCACCAGTTATTGCAGAGGATTCGCAGGGCGCCGCGCGGCGATGATCGCGCGGACCTTGCGCCAGCGTGGGGGCGCCATGCCCCGGCGCGGCCGGTGCAAAGGCCCGAGCGACCGGACCTTGGCGGGCGTGATTCGTACTCAGGCCCGCGCTTCGGTAGACTGCCGCCTTTGTGTGCGAATTTTCCCCAAGGCGGTATCGATGAGTCTGCGAGTCCTGACCGGCATCACCACGACCGGCACCCCCCACCTCGGCAATTACGTTGGCGCGATCCGCCCGGCGATCCTGGCCAGCCAGCAACCGGCGACCGAGAGTTTCTTCTTCCTCGCCGACTACCACGCGCTGATCAAGTGCGACGACCCGGACCGCATCGAGCGTTCGCGTCTGGCGATTGCCGCAACCTGGCTCGCCGCCGGGCTCGATACCTCGCGCGTCGTGTTCTACCGCCAGAGCGACATCCCCGAGATCCCCGAGCTGACCTGGCTGCTGACCTGCGTCACCGCCAAGGGATTGATGAACCGCGCGCACGCCTACAAGGCCTCGGTGGACCAGAACGAGCTGGCCGGCAACGAGCCGGACGATGGCGTGACGATGGGCCTCTTCAGCTACCCGATCCTGATGGCGGCGGACATCCTGATGTTCAACGCCAACAAGGTGCCGGTGGGGCGTGACCAGGTGCAGCACATCGAGATGGCGCGCGATGTGGCGCAGCGCTTCAATCACCTGTTCGGCAAGGGGCAGCAATTCTTCGTGCTGCCCGAGGCGGTGGTGGACGAGGCGGTGGCGACGCTGCCCGGCCTTGATGGCCGCAAGATGTCCAAGAGTTACGACAACACCATTCCGTTGTTCGAGGGCGGCCCCAAGGGCCTGCGCGACGCGATCGCACGGATCGTCACGGATTCGCGCCTGCCCGGCGAGCCGAAGGAACCGGAAGGCTCGAACCTCGTCGCGATCTACGATGCCTTTGCCACGCCGGCCGAGCGCGAGAGCTTCCGTGCCGAGTTGCGCGCCGGCCTTGCCTGGGGTGAAGCCAAGCAGCGCCTGGTGGCCCTGCTCGAGCGCGAGATCGGCCCGATGCGCGCGCGCTACGAAGCGTTGATTGCCGACCCGGCCAAGATCGAAGCCGCGCTGCAGGAAGGTGCCCGCAAGGCGCGCGCGATTGCCACGCCCCTGCTGGCGCAGCTGCGTGAGGCGGTGGGCCTGCGCACCATGGCGGCGCCCGTACAAGCGGCTGCCAAGGTGGAGAAGGCGGCAGCGTCGCAGCCGGTGTTCAAGCAGTACCGCGAGGCCGATGGCCGCTTCTACTTCAAGCTCACTGCTGCGCAGGGCCACCTGCTACTGCAGAGCGCAGGTTTCGATGGCGGGCGCGATGCCGGCCAGTGGGTGGCGAAGCTGAAGAAGGAAGGCGCCGCCGCCCTCGCCGGCGCGCCGGTGACGGCCGCCGAAGGCGTGAGCGCCGACGAAATTGCGGCCGCGCTGGCGAGCTTCGCCGAAGACTGAGCGTGGCAGCCCCGCGGCTGGTGATCTTCGATTGCGACGGCGTGCTGGTCGATAGCGAGCCGCTGGCTAACCGCAAGCTCATCGAGCATGCGGCGGCGTTCGGGCTGCAGCTCGATCCGGACGCGACGCTGCGCGAGTTCAACGGCGCAGCCTTGCGCCATCGCGTCAGCACGCTTGCCGCACGCCACGGCTGGACGCCACCGCCCGATTTCGTCGCGCAGGTGGATGCGGCGATCGACGCGTCGGTCGGCGAGGCAGCGGTCATTCCCGGCGTTGCGGCGGTGCTTGACGGGCTTGTTCGCGGCAGCGTTCCGGTGTGCCTGGCCTCGAACAGCCGCCATGCCGAGATCCAGTTGCGGCTTGAACACGCCGGCCTCGTCGGGCGTTTTGCGCGCTGCTTCAGCGGCGCCGAAGACGTACCCCGCCCGAAGCCCGCGCCTGACATCTACCTGCATGCCGCGAAAACGATGGGCGTGGCGCCCGCCGATTGCGTTGTGATCGAAGACAGCGAGAACGGTATCCGCGCCGCGATTGCCGCGGGCATGCGGGTGCTCGGCTTTGCGCGTTTCACGCCTGCCGGGCGGATACGCGCGCTGGGCGCGACGCCCTTTGCCGGCATGGCGGAACTGCCGGCGCTGATCGGCTGAATGCCGTGCTGACCCTGTTGGCCTACCTGCTGCTTGGCTTGGCGATTGTCGCGGTATGGCTGCCGCCGCTTCGCGGCCGCTGGCCGGTCTGGCCTTTCCCCTTTCTGCTGGCCTGTGCCTGCGGCTTCGCCGGGGGCGCCCTGTCCAGTGCCGCGCTGCTTGCGTTGAGCGTGCTCGCGGCACTCGCGCATGCCGCGCGGCAAGCGGATCGCACCGGCGTGCGTGGCGCAGCGATGCTGACAGCGGCGCTGCTCGCGCTGGCGCTGGCCTTGCATCGGATACCCGGTTTCACGCCGCCCCTGTTGCTTGACGCGCTGCGCCTGAGCGCCGATTCCACACCGTTCACGCTGTATGCGCGGTTTGATACCGGCGCGGCGGGGCTGATCTTGCTGGCGAGTTTCTGCCGCCGCTGCGAGTCTCGGGCGGATTGGCGCGCCCTCGCGCCGCCCACGATGCTGGTTGCGGCGGCGACGATGCTGCTGGTGACGGGCGGGTCTGTCCTGGCTGGCTATGTTCGGTTTGATCCGAAGCTGCCGTCCTTTACCTTGGTGTTCCTTGCGGTGAATTTGCTGTTCACCTGTGTTGCCGAGGAAGCCTTCTTTCGCGGCCTGATTCAGCACCGGCTTGCTGTGGCGCTGGCCGGGCGCGCCGGCGCTGCGTACCTGCCGGTGTTGGCAAGCAGTGTGCTGTTCGGCGCAGCCCATGCTGGCGGCGGCCTGCACTACGCACTGATCGCAACGCTGGCCGGCATCGGTTACGGCATTGCCTACGCCCGGACCCGGCGGATCGAGGCGGCGGTGCTGGTGCACTTTGCGGTGAACGCGCTGCACTTTCTCCTCTTCTCCTATCCGCGCCTGGGCGGGCCTTAGCGCGTCTTGCCGAATCAAGCCAGGGCGGCGGTGCCGTGCTCACCCCTTGCGTGAGGCTGGATCACCGGTCGGGGGCTTGCATCGAGCCCGCGCAGCGGGTTTCGGGAGCTTGCGGGCGTCGACCTTGATGACGCCTGCACCAGCTGCAGACCTGGCGTTCGCGGTAGCAGCGTCTGCGATTCGATGCCGCTGGCGCGACCCGACAAGGAGTCGGTGAAAGAGGGCAAGTTCAAGGTGCCTCGGACGGCGCTCGCGCCAGGCTTGGGGCGAGGGCAATGTTCAGGCGGGTGCCGCGAGGCGGCTTGAGCGAGTGCCTGCCGCGCGGTGAAGTCGTCCGCCCCGTGGAGTGGCGCCTCCCAAGCTGCAGGCTCTGGCCGCTTTGACGGACTTGCGCAAAGCGACTTGAAAACCCGTCTCGATCGATCCCCTGAGCGGGCGTCAGCGGTGTCGCCGCGTGGCCGGCTCTGGACGCCGCCCGCTGCGAGGCGCGATCATGATTACCCTGAGGTTTCTGCGTGGAGCATTCTGGTCGTGATCAGAGCGTGTCTGGTGGGCTTCCTGGCGGTTTGCTGTGCGGCCTCGCAAGGGGCCGCCGCGGGCTGCGAGCGGGCTTACGTGGTGCTCGGCTCGGCTGGCGGCCGTAACCTCTACATGCAGGGGGACAGGCCTGCCGGCTTCTTACCCGATCTGGCCGCCGAGGTGGCGGCACGCAGCGGTTGCCATCTCTCGGTTCAGATCCTGCCGCATGAGCGCCTCATTCTCATGGGGGATAAGCAGATGGCGGATATTCTTGGCAATGTCAGCCGCGGCGGTACCCGGCCGAGCGACCGGGACTTCATCGAGATTGCCTTGCTTGACGTTGAACTTGTGCTGCCTGCCGACAGCAAGATCGAAGCGCTTGAGCAATTGGCCGCGCGCACTGACGCCTTGGTTGGCCGCTTGCGGCGTGCGGCTGAACCGCCTGAGGTGAAGGCCTTTTTTGCGCAGTTGGACCCGGCCCGGATCGATGTCTCGGACGACTCGGACACGCTCGCACGCAAGCTGGCCGCCGGCCGGATTCAGGCCTTCTTCGGGACGCCCCTGTTCCTTGCCGGAAGCATCGAGGCGGCTGGTATCAACGGGCGCGTTCGCCGCCTGCCGCTGGCGAGCCCGCCCTACCGGATCGGCTGGTCGATGCTGCACGCCAATGTAAGCGCCGCCGATCGGGCCCTGCTTGCGAAGACACTGATGCGCATGCGCCAGGACGGCACGATTGAAACAGTGCTGGCGCGTCATGTGGGCCGCCGCGCGGCCGAGAAGAGTCTGCGCCGCGAGCCCTAGGGCTTTGCTGTGCCGGCGCGGCGGCGCACTTCCGGCTGCCACCACCACCCCGGTGGCAGCTTGGTCCCCAGATCGGGGAAGTCGGGGTTGATCAATTCGATCACCAGACGCTCGTCGAGTCTTGCCCGTGCCAAGATCGGCCCGAAGTGGCGCTGGAAGGCGCGCTCGTAGCTGCCGTCCAGACGCGCCAACTCAAGCCCGCGCGTGATGCGATCGGCCAGATCGCGGCGCCGCGGGCTGACGATGAAAAACCAGTCGGCGCGGTAATGAAGCGCAAGGTGCGGGTCGATCTCAATCCCCCTGACGCCCCGCGCGAGTAGCGTGGCGTGCTCGTCGAATACTTCACCGACGCCACGCGACAGGTAGTCCATGCGGCCGGCCGACAGCATCCTGAACATGCCTTGGTAGTCAGCACCGTCGATCACGGTGAGGCGATTCATATGCATCGCGGGGTAGTCGGCGAAGGTCCGCACGAACCCCAATCGCAGCGGGCGCAGTTCCTCGATCGAGTTGACCTTGGCGAGTTTCGCGGCGCCCGCAGCATTCGCCATCAGCAAACGCCAGCCCAGCATGCCGCGCTGCAAAGGCAGCGGGATGAAGAGCACCGGCTTCTCCTGCAGCTCCTTGGAGCCGACCGCGACGGCGACATCCAGCTCGCCCGCACTGAGTTCGGCAATGCGCCGCGCCTGCATTTGAGCGGGGAGGCGGATGATCCGGTCGGCCTCGTTGTCTTTGCCCGGCGCTTTCTGCAAGGCGAGCGCGAGGATTTCGAGCACGAAGTCCCAGCGCTTGTCCTCCGGCGTATCGCCACCGGGAAAGCGGATTTCGCCGCCCTGTGCAGTCGCGCAGACGATTGCGGCAGCAAGCAGCAGGATGAGCCGGGAGACCATGAATATCGCGTGGTTTTCGAGTGGGCAGCTACCGAGCGGTGGCGATTGCGCCGGATTGTGCGCCTAGTTTTACGAAATGCGCAGTCCGTGCCGGGCGTTTGTGCCATGCGCAAAAGCAAAGGGCTGTCGGACGACAGCCCTTTGAATGGCCTGCTTGGGCGCCTTTTTACAGCACCATCCCTGCGCCAACGGTGTTGTTGGTCGACTCATCGACGACGATGAAGGCGCCCGTTTCGCGGTTGCTGGTGTAGGGGTCGGCGAAGATCGGCTGGGCGAGCTTGAAGCCGACCTCGGCGATGTCGTTCACCGCCAGCTGGGTGGCCTCGACATGCGCTTGCGAGTTGATGTCCACCTTGTAGGCGATGCCCGAGAGCTTGGCCTTGACGGTGCGCGAGGTGTGGCGGATCAGGTAGGTGCGGGCGGGCGAGAGCGGCGTCTCGGAGAGCCAGCACAGCATCGCGCGCAGTTCCTTCTTCGCTTCCGGTGCATTGCCGGACTTGACGATCATGTCGCCGCGCGAGATGTCCACCTCGTCTTCAAGCAGCAGCGTGACCGACTGTTCGGTGTGGCCAACCTCGATCGCTTCGCCACCGATGTGCACCGCCTTGACGCGCGATTCGATGCCCGAGGGCAGCACGGTGACGGCATCGCCCGCCTGCACGGTGCCCGATTCGACACGCCCCGCGAAGCCGCGGTAATCGTGCAGCTCGGGGTCGTCCGAGGCCTGCGGGCGGATCACGTATTGCACCGGGAAGCGGAAGGATTCACTGCGCTCGTGCGTGCCGGCGGGCGGCGCGGTTTCGAGGATATCGAGCAGGGTCGGGCCTTCGTACCAGGGCATCGCTTCGCTGCGGTCGACGATGTTGTCGCCGGCCAGCGCGGACACCGGGATGAAGCGCACATCAAAGCCCTGCGCGGTGAGGCCCATCTTGTCGGCGAAGGCGCGGTACTCGGCGCAGATGCGCTCGTAAGTGGCCTGGTCGTAGTCGACCAGGTCCATCTTGTTCACCGCCACGACCAGGTGCGGAATGCCCACAAGGTGCGTGATGTAGCTGTGGCGGCGGGTCTGCGCGAGCACGCCCTTGCGCGCGTCGATCATGATGATCGCGAGGTTCGCGGTGGAGGCCGCGGTGACCATGTTGCGGGTGTACTGCTCGTGGCCCGGCGCGTCGGCGATGATGTACTTGCGCGTGCCGGTGGCGAAGTAGCGGTAGGCGACGTCGATCGTGATGCCCTGTTCGCGCTCGGCCTGCAGGCCGTCGGTCAGCAGCGAGAGGTCGACCACTTCATGGCCGCGCTTCTTCGAGGTCTTCTCGATCGCGGTCAGCGCATCGGCGAGGATCGCCTTGGTGTCGTACAGCAGGCGGCCGATCAGCGTGCTCTTGCCGTCGTCGACGCTGCCGCAGGTCATGAAGCGCAGCAGGCCGTTTTCTTGAGTCGGGATGTGTTCCATGGCGGACATTCTCAAAGTTCTTTCATTCAGTGACCGACGCGTTCGATGGTGAAGAGTCCGTCGCGAGCGCGCCGAGGCCGTGGCGAGAAGCGCAGCCGTACATCCGGTACGGCGAGCATCGCAGGCGCGGGATCGGTGCGCGCAACAGGACTATTCGTCGTCGATCAGAAGTAGCCTTCTTTTTTGCGTTGCTCCATCGAGGCTTCCGAGGTCTGGTCGTCCAGCCGCGTGGCGCCGCGTTCGGTGATCGTGGTGGTCGCGGTTTCGATGACGATCTGCTCGACCGTCGTCGCATCCGATTCGACCGGCGCGGTGCAGGTGATGTCGCCGACGGTACGGAAGCGGACCAGCACTTCTTCGACCACGTCGCCCGGCTTGGCCGGCGTCAGCTCGGTCACTGGCTGCAGCAGCGCGCCCTTGCGTACCACCGGCCGTTTGTGCGCGAAGTAGATCGACGGCAGTTCGAGCTTCTCGCGCTCGATGTACTGCCATACGTCCATCTCGGTCCAGTTGCTGATCGGGAAGGCGCGGATGTTCTCACCCTTGAAGGCGCGAGCGTTGTAGAGGTTCCACAGCTCGGGGCGCTGGTTCTTCGGGTCCCACTGGCCGAACTCGTCGCGGAAGCTCATCACGCGTTCTTTCGCACGGGCCTTCTCTTCATCGCGGCGGGCGCCACCGATGCAGGCGTCGAACTCGAACTCGGCGATCGCTTCGAGCAGGGTCACCGACTGGTGCTTGTTGCGCGATTCGTCGGCCGACTTGAGCACCACCGAGCCGCGCTTCATCGAGTCTTCCACCGAGCGCACGATCAGGCGCTCGCCCAGCTCGGCGGCGCGCTTGTCGCGGAAGTCGGTGACTTCCTTGTAGTTGTGGCCAGTGTCGATGTGCATCAGCGGGAAGGGGAAGCGGCCGGGGCGGAAGGCCTTCTCGGCGATCCGCAGCAGACAGATCGAATCCTTGCCGCCCGAGAACAGCAGCACCGGGCGTTCGCACTGGCCGGCGACCTCGCGCATGATGTGGATGGCTTCGGCTTCGAGCCAGTCGAGGTGCGACAGCGTTTGTTTGGTCAGCGTACTCATTCGTTTGCTTTCAGCTTGAGCGCTTGGCGCTCAGGATTTCTTGACGTGCAGGCCGCACTCTTTGGATTCGGGATTCTCCCACCACCAGCGCCCGGCGCGGACATCCTCGCCCACTGCGATGGATCGGGTGCAGGGTGCGCAGCCGATGCTGGGGTAGAACTGATCGTGCAGTGCGTTGTAGGGCAACTCGTGGATGCGGATGTAGGCCCAGACCTGCTCTTCGCTCCAGTCGAACAGCGGGTTGAATTTCTCCAGCGCGTTGCCGGCATCGAATTCGCGTGGAGCGAGTTCGGTGCGGGTGGTGCTTTGCGCGGCGCGCAGGCCGGTGATCCATGCGCCCTTGCCGGCGAGGGCGCGGCGCAGCGGTTCGACTTTTCGGATGCCGCAGCAGGCCTTGCGCAGTTCAACCGAGTCGTAGAAGGCGTTGATGCCTTCGCTGCGAACGTACTGTTCGACCGCCGTGGCGTCGGGGAAGAACACCTTGAGTTTGGTGTTGTAGCGCTTCTCGACCTCGCCCATCAGCGTGTAGGTCTCTGCCGGCAGCCGGCCGGTGTCGAGCGAGAAAATCTCGATCGGCAGACGCTCGGCGAGGATCAGGTCGGTGATCACCATGTCTTCGGCGCCAAAGCTGTTGGCGAAGGTCACACGGCCGTCGGCGCCGAACTCTTCGACCGCCGCCCGCAGCAGTTCGAGCGTGCGCGCACGCTTGACCGCAATCGTGGTGCGCAACTCGTCGGTGAGCGCCGGCGAGGTGGCCGGGTTCTTCGCGCGTGGCTTGAGGAAGGAAACCGTCTCACTCATCGCGGGCTCCGCTCAAGCGCGGGCGTGGCGGCGCCACACCGGTAGCGGCTCATCCACGGCGCCCTGGTAGGGCTCGCTGAAGTCGCGCAGGCTGGCGAGCGCGTCTTCGGCCGAACGGTCGGCGCGGATCTGGTAGGCGTCGAAGCCGCAGCGCTTCATGAAGTAGAGCTTGTCGCGCAGCACATCGCCAATCGCGCGCAGTTCGTTCTTGTAGCCGTAGCGGGTGCGCAGCAGCGTGGCGGCAGAAAAACCGCGGCCATCGACGAATTTCGGAAAGTCGTAGGCGATCAGCGGCAGCGTGTTGATATCGTCGATCGACGCAACGAGGTCTTCGACCAATTCGAAGCTTTCCAGCCATACGCCGATCTCGCCCGCTGCGATCCGCGGGGCAAGTTCATCCTTGCGGGCACGGAACACCGTCAGCGGCACGATCACCTGCCCGGCGGGGATCTGCACCTGTGCAATCAGTTCGGGCGAGGCCGCTTCGGTGCCGGTGACCTTGAATTGCACCACCTTGCCGGCCTGCTTCTGCACGGTTTCGTCGATCGCGGGGTAGGGCACCAGCGTCCAGGTGTCGGCGACGATGGCGCCGTTCTTGATCAGATTAGACATTCGCAAGCTCCTTCTTTGCGGTGGCCGGTGCGCCATAGACGCGGGCCTTGAATGGGTCCAGCCCGAGGCGGCGCACGACATCGATGAAGGGCTCATCGCCTTCGCGCTGCTCGACGTAAACGTCGATGATCTTGCTGATGACGTCGGGCACGTCAGCCGCTGCGAAGGCTCGGCCGATCACGCTGGCGAGCGTGGTCTCGTTGCCCTGTGAGCCGCCGAGCGAGATCTGGTACCACTCCGAGCCGTCCTTATCGACGCCGAGGATGCCGATGTGGCCAACATGGTGGTGACCACAGCTGTTCATGCAGCCGGAGATGTTCAGTTCGATGTCGCCCAGATCGAACAGGAAGTCGAGGTTGTCAAAGCGCTCCTGGATCGCCTGCGCGATCGGGATGCTCTTGGCGTTGGCCAGCGAACAGAAGTCGCCGCCGGGGCAGCAGATGATGTCGGTCAGCAGGCCGATGTTCGGCGTTGCCAGGCCGGCGGCGCGAGCGGTCTGCCACAGATCGAAAAGCGCGCTGAGCTTGACGTCGGCCAGGATCAGGTTCTGTTCGTGCGATACCCGCAGCTCGCCGAAGCTGTACTGGTCGGCCAGGTTGGCGACGATGTCCATCTGGTCGGCGGTGGCGTCGCCCGGCGCGATGCCGGTTTTCTTCAACGACAGTGTGACGGCGCGATAGCCGGGGACCTTGTGCGGATGCGTGCAGCGCTTGAGCCACGCGGCGAAGGCCGGGTGGGTCGCGGCTTTTTCGTTGAAGTCCGGGTCACAGTCGGCCAGCTTGTCGTAGGCGTGCGGCACGAAGTACGCACTCACGCGATCGAGTTCAGCCTGCGTCAGCGTGCCCGGGCCGTCCTTCGAGAAAGCCCATTCTTCTTCGACCTGGTGCTTGAACGCCTCAATGCCCAGCGCCTTCACCAGGATCTTGATGCGCGCCTTGTAGGCGTTGTCGCGGCGGCCGTAGCGGTTGTAGACTCGCAGGATTGCCTCGCAGTAGGTGATGACGTGTTGCCAGGGCAGTGCGTCATGGATCACCTGGCCGATGATCGGCGTGCGCCCCAATCCGCCACCCACCCAGACCTTTACGACCAGTTCGCCCGCTTCGTTGCGCAGGAACTCAAGCCCGATGTCGTGCACGCGGACCACTGCGCGATCGCTCTGCGCGCCGTTCACCGCAATCTTGAACTTGCGCGGCAGCGCGGCGAACTCGGGGTGGAAGGTGCTCCACTGGCGCAGGATCTCGGCCAGCGCGCGCGGGTCGACCACTTCGTCCGGCGCCACGCCGGCGAACTGATCGGTGGTGATGTTGCGGATGCAGTTGCCGGAAGTCTGGATCGCGTGCATCTCCACGCTGGCAAGCTCGGCCAGGATGTCCGGCGTGTCTTCGAGCCTGGGCCAGTTGTACTGGATGTTCTGCCGCGTCGAAAAGTGCGCGTAGCCGCGGTCGAACTTGCGGGCGATTTCGGCGAGCTTGCGCAACTGGCGGCTGGCGAGCAGGCCGTAGGGAATCGCCACGCGCAGCATCGGTGCCTGGCGCTGGATGTAGAGGCCGTTCTGCAGGCGCAGCGGGCGGAACTCGTCGTCGCTCAGCTCGCCGGCTAGATAGCGACGGGTCTGGTCGCGGTACTGCGCGACGCGCTCGTCAACGATGCGCTGGTCGTATTGGTCGTAGCGGTACATCGTGAATCTCTCTGTTGGAATTGAGGAAATCAGTGCGCGATCAGCTTGGTGCCCACCAGCACCAGCATCACCGCGAGCGCCGGGCGCAGGAATTTTTCGGGCACTTTCGCCGAAATGTGGCTGCCGAGCCAGATGCCCGGCAGCGAACCGATCAGCAGGCTGCCGAGCAAGGACCAGTCGACGCTGCCCAGCCACCAGTGGCCCAGGCCGGCGACCAGCGTGAGCGGCACGGCGTGCGCGATGTCGGACCCGACGATGCGCACCGAGGCCATGCGCGGGTACAGGAAGAATAGTGCCGTCACGCCCAGCGCCCCGGCGCCGACCGACGAGATCGACACCAGCACGCCGAGGATGAAGCCGGTGATGACGGTGAGGGTGGTCGTCACGCGCGGATCGCGTTCGGCGCCGTGGTGCGAGAGCGAAAAGGCCTGGATGCGGTGGCGGAAGATGAGGGCGATGGCGGTCAGCACCAGGGCCACGCCGAGCGACACTGAAATGATGTGCGACGCGCCGCCGATGCCGCCAGGGAAGTAGGTGCCGATGATGAACAGCGTCAGCACGGCCGCGGGCAGGCTGCCGGCGGCGAGCGATCCGGTGATCTTCCAGTCCACCGTACCCTTGAGGTTGTGCGCCACGGTGCCGCCGGCCTTGGTGATGGCGGCGTAGAGCAGATCGGTGCCGACCGCGACCGAGGGGTGGATGCCGAACAGCAGCACCAGCAAGGGCGTCATGAGCGAGCCACCGCCGACGCCGGTCAATCCGACGATGGCGCCAACGGCAAAACCGGCAACGGTGTAGGCAATATCCATGACTTGAGCAGGGGCTGGAATCGAGGGCCGATCTTAGCGGAGTGGCTAATTCCGTTATCTGACGCCGTGTTAGACTCTAAGAACAATTCGTTATATAGCCTCTGTCACGATGAACTTGCAGCAACTGCGTTATGTCGTTGAAGTCGTGCGTGCCGGTCTCAACGTATCGGACGCCGCTGACGCGCTGTTCACCTCACAGCCCGGGGTTTCCAAGCAGATCCGGCAGCTCGAAGAAGAGCTGGGCATCGAGATCTTCGTGCGGCACGGCAAACGCCTCACCGGCATCACCGAGCCGGGGCGGCAGGTGCTGGCGATAGCCGAGCGAATGCTGGGCGAAGTCGATAGCCTCAAGAAGGTGGGCGCCGAGTTCCGTAACGAGTCCGAGGGCCAGCTCAACATCGCCACCACGCATACCCAGGCGCGCTACGCCCTGCCGCGTGTGGTGCAGGCCTTCGTGCAGAAGTTTCCCGGCGTGCGCCTCACTCTGCACCAGGGCAGCCCGCGCCAGGTGTGCGACTGGGTGCAGGATGGCGAGGCCGATCTGGCGATTGCTACTGAAGCCGTGGGCGACACCGAAGGCCTGGTGTCGCTACCCAGTTACCAGTGGAACCGTTGCGTGATCGCGACGCCGCGCCACCCGATCCTCAAGGCCAGCCCGCTCACGCTTGAGGAGATCGCGAAGTACCCCATCGTGACCTACGACACCACCTTCGCCGGTCGCAGCGAGGTTAACCGCGCCTTCCTTGGCCGTGGGCTCAAGCCCAACGTGGTGCTGGCGGCCATGGACGCCGACGTGATCAAGACCTATGTTGCGATGGACCTGGGCATCGGGCTGATCGCGTCGATCGCCTTCGATCCGATCACCGACCGGCGCATCGGCGCGGTGGATGCGTCGCACCTGTTCGATTCTGCGGTCACGCGCATCGGCATCCGCCGCAATGCCTACCTGCGCGGCTATGTGTATGGCTTCATCGAACTGATGTCGCCGCATCTGACTCGGCGCGTGGTGGACGCAGCGCTCTTGGGTGGAGGGACGGACGCGGGGCTTTAGCAGGCCGATGCAAAACACTGAGAAGTTGCGCCAACCATCGTTTGCGCTGCCTGCCCCATTAGCCCTCGGTGCCCGTCGCGCGACCATCGAGGCTCGGCGTTTTGCACCCGTCAATAAGCGCGATGTGCGGTTTGAGCCGGTGTTCGCGCATGTGCGCGACGAAGTCCTTCAGCCGTTGCAGACGCTGTTGGGGCTTATCTTTGGAGCGAGGGGGCGAATACTGCAGCCCAGAACAATTGCAACTTCACCGCTAGCGCCGGGCCAAGCGGTGTCTACGGAAATATGGACTGTCGTCAGGGCATGAAGGGGGATGGCCGAGCTCCTTGATGCTGTTGCTTTAACGTTTCTGATCTCAGCGCGCAAAGGATTCGCCGCGCTGCGGTGTTCTTCTCTGGGGTAGGGCGAACAAGGGAAGTGGTCGCGCGTCTTGGACTGACGGGCGCCTTGAGTCGTTTAGCCACTTGTGCGCTGTTCTGTGCGCGAGTGGTTCGCAGGCAAATCGCACACTTGGTGTGGGGGTGTAATGGGAATTTCTGGCATCGAGAGAAGCCATCTCGAAGAGGCTATTCGTCGTATCGCGCTGAGTTTGGTTGTGCTTACTGTTTTCGACTTTGCCATTCGCCGGCTGTTGGCGCAGACGGGCGTCTTCGCATTTACGGGCGACATCAACGCCCAGTGTGAGTGGTTTGCCTCGAGAGCTGTGGCAGCATGCTTTGGAGTCGCATACAACGCTTCTCAGATGGAGTTTCCATTGTCGCCAAATCACCCATGGCTTGGATTCACCGTTTCTTCTGTGGGTGTAGCTGCTCTGGCTATGGGCGCTCTCCGCATATTAAGGTTCGAGAGAGACATTCAGTGTCGTCTTGGCCTGGTTTTGTTTGCCGCGGGAGTTCAGACAATGCTCGCTGCTAGCATCTCCAATTTGGGGGAGAAACTACTCTTCGGCGCGGTGACGGACTACTTTGGCGTCGCTTGGAGTAGTAGTCTAGATGCAACAGGAGTGAATGTTGTTCAGGGGAAGCTTGCTAATCTGAGCGATATCGTCCTGAACGTTGGTGGATTGATTGTGTCGTTGGGCTCGTTGATCGTTACTGCGCGAATGCTCTTGCAGCGCACAACGAGTCCTGAGATCTTGTGGCAACGCATTGCTGGTGGTTCGTCTTCGATAGATCGTTGAGCGATTAAGTTGATGCTCGCTGCCTTTGGCGGGAATCCCCGCCCCGGATGCTTGCGTTGGACACCTTTGGCTAAAAGCAGGCCCCGCTAGGGTGAATGAATCTGTGTCTGTCGGTGGAGTCTCCTCGCGTTGGCTCATATCGCTAGCTTTGAGGGGCGCGAGAGTCGTGACCAGCGTTCGCTCTGTCGTGCGAGGAGTTGCCCGGAGTTATCAGCCGCCCATTCCGGGCCGGGGGGCTGAGAGATGCGTCCGGCTCGAATACTTTGAGTCCGGCAAGCCAGACGAGAACCCCTACGTCGAGCGGTTTGTGCGAACCCTCCGCTACGAATGGATTTCACTGTGACATTGGGCGACTATCGCTGAGCGTCACAGTTGCGCCACGCAATGAATGTTACGCGTCAGCTACGAGCCCTCCAATTTGGCCTTGGGCGACATCGTTCCCGACCAGCGGGGGGGCGTAGCCGGACGGTTCTACTTTTCGCTGGCCTGCTTTTCGGGGGACTACCGAATCGAAAGCTAGGGTCTTGGGCCAGCCTTCGATTCTCGGCTTCCTATGTGAGTGACAATCCCCGATGACTGGACTTTGGTGAGCCTTCGATGAACTCGCTGACAACCTTTGCCGCCCTCATTGGCGCCGCCGTGCTGCTGGTGCCGCTGTTCAAGCGCGCCAAGCTGGGCACCGTGCTGGGCTATCTGGCCACCGGCGTGCTGGTGGGGCCCTTCGGCTTCAACCAGGTGAGTGATCCGGAAAGCCTGCTGCACACCGCTGAACTGGGCATCGTGCTGCTGCTTTTCGTGATTGGACTTGAGCTTCAGCCCTCGCGGCTGTGGGCGCTGCGGCGGCAGGTCTTCGGGCTTGGAGGTTTGCAGATGGTCGGTTGCGGCGTGGCAATCGGCCTTGTTGCGGCGTGGGGCTTCGGGCTTTCGGTGAAGGCCAGTCTGCTGATCGGCTGGACGCTGGCCCTGTCATCCACCGCACTGGTGCTGCCCACGCTGGCCGAGCGCAAGGAACTCACTACCCAGTACGGGCGTGAATCCTTCGCGGTGTTGCTGTTCCAGGATCTCTCGGTGATTCCGCTGCTCGCCCTGATCCCCCTGCTCGATGTGGGATTGCCCAAGGCGGGTCGGGCGCCGTTGGTGGGGCTGGCGGTGCTGCTGGTGGTGGTGCTTGTCGGGCGCAAGTTGCTGCATTGGTTGTTTGTGTACGTCGCCCGATTTGGCAGCCGTGAATTGTTCACCGCCGCGGCCTTGCTGTGCGCACTGGGGCTGGCGAGCCTGATGGCGGCGGTGGGGCTGTCGATGTCGCTCGGGGCGTTCGTCGCCGGCGTGCTACTGGCCGATTCCGAGTTCCGCCACGAGCTTGAAGCGACCATCGACCCGTTCAAGGGGCTGCTGCTCGGCCTCTTCTTCATGGCCGTGGGCATGAACATCGACCTCGATCTGCTGGCGACGATGCCCGCGCGCGTGATTGGCATGGCGCTTGGCCTCATCGCGATCAAGCTGGCCGTACTGTGGGTCTTGCGCCTGCTTGCACCCGATGGCGCGAGCACGGCGCGGCCGCTGGCCTTGGCCTTGGCGCAGGGGGGCGAATTTGCGTTCGTGGTGACCAGCATGGTCGAGCAGGGGCGGCTTGTGCCGGGGCGACTGGCCGAGCAGATGACGCTGGCGGTGGCGATTTCGATGGCCCTCGCGCCCTTGCTCTTTCTCGCCAACGATTGGTTTGCGCGCCGCGAAGCCAAGAAGCCTGCGCGGCCCTACGACGAATTGCCAACCGATCCGGCGCCGGTGGTCATTGCCGGCTTCGGGCGGGTTGGGCAGGTGGTGGGGCGCGTGCTGATGAAGCAGGGCATCCGCTTCACCGCCGTCGATAGTGATCCGGATCAGGTCGAGACCGTGCGCCGTTTCGGCATGAAGGTCTTCTACGGCGACACCGCGCACCTGGCCTTGCTTGAATCTGCGCAGCTATCTGCCGCCAAGGTGTTCGTGCTGGCGATCGACGATGTCGAGCACTCGCTGCAGGTGGCCGAGCTGGTGCGGCGGCATTACCCGAAGGTGGCGATCGTGGCGCGTGCGCGCAACCGCTTCCACGCTTACCGTCTGATCGACCTCGGTGTGACGGTGCAGGTGCGCGAAACTCTGCTTTCAAGCGTGGAAATGGGCCGTGAGGTGCTCGATGCGCTGGGCGTGCCAGATGAGGACATCGCGAAAACTGTCGCGCGCTTCCTCGACAATGACCGCATGCTGCTGGCGCGGCAGCAGGCGGTGTATCACGACGAGCAGCAGCTCATCCAGACCTCGAAAGAGGCGCGCGAAGAGCTGGCTTCGATCCTGGACGTCGAGCGTCGGCAGGACAAGCGAGAGAAGCCGGAGAGGGCCGAGAGGGCCGATTAGCCGCCGTCTCAGGCGCCCAGCAGATCAGCCTGCAATTGCAGTGCGTCGTGGCCTTGGGCGATGCCCAGCATCAACACGATGCGCGCCTGCCACGGGCTGAGGCGCCCGCACACCAGCGTGCCGTGGGCGGCGTCGTCAAAATTCGCCTGCGGTGCCACGCCGCCGGCCATGACGCGGCTGGCACGCACCACCGCGATGCCCGCGGCGCGCGCGGCGGCAATCGCGGGCAGCCAGTCGTCCGGCACGCTGCCGTGGCCGGTGAGCGCCAGCACCAGCGCCTTGGCGTCGCGTTCGACGCTGGCTTCGAGCAGGTCTGCCGGCGCGCCGGCGTAAGCGCAGATCACATCGACACGCGGCAACGCGGTGGCCAGGGCGCCGCCGAAGCGGGGCGCCGTAGCCGGGGCTGCGGCTTCAAACTGGATGGATGTGCCGATCGCGCTGGCGACCGGGCCGCATTCAATGCCCCCCAGTGCGTCAGGCGCATGACTGTGGCGCTTGCGGCAATCGCGCGCGCGCCAGATCCGGTCGCCCGCTGCGACCAGCGGGCCATGCGCGGCCGCTTCGGGCTGCGCGGCGCAGGCGAATGCCTGCAGCAGGTTCATCGGGCCGTCGGCCGAGCGCGCGGTGGCGGGGCGCATGGCGGCGGTGAGCACGATCGGCTTGCTGCGTGGCAGGGTCAGGTGAAGGAAGAACGCGGTTTCCTCAAGGGTGTCGGTGCCGTGGGTGAGGACGATGCCGTCGATCGCCGGATCGGCGATCCGCTCGCGTAGCCGCTGCGCCAGCGCGAGCCAGTGCGCGGGCTGCATGTTCTTGCTGTCGAGCGCGAACAGCTGTTCGGCGCTGACGCTGCCGATCGACGCGGCCTCGGGCAGTGCAGCGAGCAGGGTCTCGGCGCTGAGTGCGGCGGCGCGGTAGTGCGCCGTATCGCTTGAATCGGCTGCGCTGCCGGCGATGGTGCCGCCGGTGGCAACAAGGAGCAGATGGGGCATGGCGTTCTGTTGGTGCCGGGTGAGGTGGGCAGGATACCGCGCCGCTTCCAATGCAGGCGGCCCGCGATGCTTGCGCAAGTCGCGGGCCGCTCGCCTCGGGGCTGCGCCCTTCAGTGCTGCAGGATCTTGGAGAGGAACTGCTGCGCGCGCTCCGAGCGCGGCTGGCCGAAGAAGGCCTCTTTCGTCGCATCTTCAACGATCTGCCCGGCGTCCATGAAGATCACGCGGTGCGCAACCTTGCGGGCAAATCCCATCTCGTGCGTGACGACCATCATCGTCATGCCTTCCTTGGCGAGCTCGACCATCACGTCGAGCACTTCGTTGATCATCTCCGGGTCGAGTGCCGAGGTCGGTTCGTCGAACAGCATGCAGATCGGGTCCATCGCCAGTGCGCGGGCAATTGCCACGCGCTGCTGCTGGCCACCGGAGAGCTCGCCGGGGAACTTGCTGGCGTGCGCCTTGAGGCCGACCCGATCGAGCAGTTTTATGCCGCGCTCGCGCGCTTCGTCCGCGCCGCGCCCGAGCACCTTGGTCTGCGCGATCGTCAGGTTGCCGATGATGCTCATGTGCGGGAACAGCTCGAAGTGCTGGAATACCATGCCGACGCGCGCGCGCAGTTTGGGCAAATCGGTCTTGGCATCGGCCACCGAAATGCCGTTCACGACCACGTCGCCCTTCTGGAAAGGCTCCAGGCCATTGACGCACTTGATCAAGGTTGATTTGCCTGAACCCGAGGGGCCGCACACCACGACCACTTCACCCTGCTTGACCTGGGTGCTGCAGTCGGTGAGCACCTGGAACTGGCCGTACCACTTTGAAATGTTGCGGATATCGATCATCGACATGGGGAGGGTCCGTTAGCGAACGATGGCAATGCGCTTCTGCAGATGCTTGACCAGCATCGAGAGCCCAAAACAGATGGCGAAATAGACCAGCGCGACGAAGAGGTACATCTCGATCGGGCGGTTGTAGTTCTTGCCGGTGATCTCGGCCGCCTTGAGCAGATCCTTGGCGCCGATGGCGTACACCAGCGAGGTGTCCTGGAACAGGATGATGGTTTGCGTCAGCAGCACCGGCAGCATGTTGCGGAAGGCTTGCGGCAGCACCACGATCTTCATCGACTGCCAGTAGGTCATGCCCAGCGCGTAGCCGGCGTTGACCTGCCCCTTCGATACGCTCTGGATGCCGGCGCGCATGATCTCGGAGTAGTAGGCCGCCTCGAAAGCCGTGAAGGTGATCAGGGCCGATTTTTCGGCGCCCATCGGTGCGCCGGTAAACAGCGGGATCAGGAAGAAGAACCACAGGATCACCATCAGCAGCGGGATCGAGCGCATGGTGTTCACATATGCGGTTGCGAACGCAGCCAGAGCCGGGCCGCCCGAAATGCGCGCCAGCGCAAGCAGGGTGCCGAGGAAGATCCCGCCCACCATGGCGACGACCGTGAGCTTGAGGCTGAACAGCAGGCCTTCCCAGATGAAGGGCAGGCCGGGGGCGATGACCGAAAAATCGAGTTGGCCGAGCATCGTCATCCCCTTACTTCGCACCGGCGATGTAGCCGGGTACGCGGGTTCGTTTTTCGATGTAGGTCATGACGCGGTTCGCGCTGAATGCGCAGATCGTGTAGAGCAGCGTTGCGGCAAGCAGGCTCTCGAAGACCTGGCCAGACTCCTCGATCATCTGGCGAGAGATGAAGGTCAGCTCCATCAGGCCGATCGCAAAGGCAACCGACGAGTTCTTGATGATGTTCATGAACTCGGATGTCAGGGGCGGAATCACGATCCGGAAGGCCATCGGCAGCAGCACGTAGCGATAGGTTTGTGGCAGCGTGAAGCCCATCGCGAGCGAAGCCATCTTCTGCCCGCGCGGCAGGCTCTGGATGCCGGCGCGCACCTGTTCGGCCACCCGTGCCGAGGTGAACAAACCGAGGCAGATCGCCGCGGTGAAGAACTCCTTCGCCGGCATGTCCTGCTTGACCCAGCGCGAGAGCTCGGCGGGCAGGAACTCGGGCACGACGAAAAACCACAGAAAGAGCTGCACCAGCAGCGGCACGTTGCGGAAACCTTCGACCCATACGTTGCCGATGGCCACCAGCCAGCGATTGGGGGCGGTGCGAAGGGTGCCGATCAGGGCGCCGAGTGTCAGGGCGATCAGCCAGGCCGACATCGACACGGCAATGGTCCAGCCTAACGCCGAGATGATCCAGTCCAGATACCGCTCATCGCCAGCGCTGACCTGGTCGAGGTAGACATGCCAGTTCCAGTGGTAATTCATCGCAATCGGCAACCTGTCTTGAATGGCAGCCGATCTGGCTGCTTGGGGAGTGGCGGCATCCCGGGCGGGATGCCGCCAAACGGCTTACTTCTTGTTGTACTGCTCGGCCGGCGCGTCGTTCGGCGTCTTCAGCGCGCCCTTGAGCGCGTCGCTCATCGGCAGTGCAAGGTTTGCGTTCTTCGGCGGGATCGGCTGGGTGAACCACTTGGTGTAGAGCTTCTCAACCTCGCCGCTCTTGATCAAATCGCGCACCGCGGAGTGCACCAGGCCTTTGAACTGCGGATCGTCCTTGCGGAACATGATCGCGATCGGCTCCACCGACAGGGGCTCGCCAACCACCGCAAAGTCACCCGGATTCTGCGAGCTGGCGATCAGGCCGGCCAGCAGGTTGTCATCCATCACGAAGGCGACGGCGCGATCAGACGCCAGCATCAGGAAGCTGTCGGCGTGGTCCTTGCCGTAGACCTCCTTGAAGTTCACGCCCTTGCCTTTCTCATGCGCACGCATCAGTTGCACCGAGGTGGTGCCGGTGGTGGTTGCAACCGGTTTGCCGTCGAGCTGAGAGAGGCTGTTGATCCCCGACGACTTCTTGACCGCCATGCGAACGGTGGTCACGTACGTCGTGGGTGCGAAGGCAACCTGGTTCTGACGCGCAGCGTTGTTCGTCGTCGAGCCGCATTCCAGATCCACCGTACCGTTGGTCACCAGCGGAATGCGGTTCTGCGAGGTGACCGCCTGGGTATTGACCTTCAGATTCGGCAGCGCGAGCTTCTGCTTGATCGAGTCGACGATCCGGTTGCAGATGTCGATGTGGTAGCCAACCGGCTTCTGCGCGGCATCAAGATACGAAAGCGGGATCGACGATTCGCGGATACCCAGCGTGATTGTGCCGCTGTCCTTGATTTTCTTGAGTGTTCCGTCGAGCGATTGGGCTTGGGCGTTGCTGGCGAACAGCGCGCCAAGCAGGGTCGCGACAAGTGCAGTACGTGAAATCATGCTTTAGGACTCCTTGTGGATCGGAAGCGAACCTCGGCGGAAGCGAGGAAATCACCAGAGATTCAGCGTCAAGCGAGCGAAAACTGTACCACCTGACCGACAACATGCATCAGTAGAAACACGCATGATCGCGATCGGATCGCGCGCAACGGCATCTCCGATGCCGCTTTGGCTGCACGGGGACGATGTGGGTGAGGCTTCGTTCGGCCCCTGATGTCAGCCGAAAGCCCCCGTCAGCCGAGGTGCGGCTTCGCGAATATGGCAGTTCAGCGCTTTCTGCCAGATCCACAGCGCCCGAGAGGTCAGAAGTCACGGCTGCGCGCGCCCCGACTCCCTATACTCGCGGGGCCAGTCAACCGAGTGTCCACCTTGCCCCATCCCGTCCATCCCGCTCGCCGCAGCCTTCGAGGTCTCCTGACTGCCGGGGCCATGGCCGTGCTGCTGCCGTTTCAGGCCTTTGCGGCAGACCCCGACAAGGCCGCTCGCTTCTACGAAGACGCTTTGGCGCGCTACCAGCGCAACGACTATACCGGCACCGTCATCCAGCTCAAGAATGCCTTGCAGCAAAACCGCAAGATGCTCGCCGCCCATGTCTTGCTTGGGCGTGCGCTGCTGGCCGTCGGCGACGCCGTGGGCGCGGAAACCTCATTCAACACGGCGATCGAGCTCGGTGTTGACCGCGCGGAAGTCGAGCTTCCGCTGGTGCAGGCGATTTATGCGCAGGGGCGATTCGCCGAAGTCATCGCGCGCGGCATTCCTGCAGCCCTGCCGGCGAGTGTTCGTCAGGATCTGCTGATCGTTCGCGGCAGCGCTGAAGGCGAGCTCAACGATCACCGCGCCGCAAAAAAATCCTTCGATGAGGCGCGTGCGATTGATCCGCGCGCGCCAACGCTGATCATGGCCGAAGCTTCGCAGGCGCTACGGGTGGGTGACTTGCCACGCGCGCTCTCGCTGTCGCAGCAAGCGATCACCCTCGCGCCGCAGCGCGCGGAAGCCTGGGCGGCGCGCGGCGCGGCCTTGGCGGCCAATCGTCAGCAAACGGCCGCGCTGGATGCCTTTGGGCGTGCGCTGACGCTTGATGCAATGATGGTCGACGCCCGGCTCGCACGTATCGACATCTTGATTGAGCTTGATCGAGATGCTGAGGCCGCCAAGGATCTCGAAGTCCTGCGCACGCAAGCGCCTGCCGACCCTCGCGCGGCCTACCGTCGCGGGGTGCTTGCCGCGCGCAAGAACGACGTGGCCGGCGTGGCGCGCGAGATGGCGGAAGTCGTCAAGGCGATTGACGTGATCCCGCCGGAGATTCGGGCGCGGCGTGCGAACCTGCTGCTGATCGGCGGCATGGCGCATTACAGCCTGAACAATACTGAGAAGGCCCGCGCTAACCTCGAAAGCTTCCTGCGCCTGCAGCCCTACCACCCGGGTGCAACGCGGATGCTCGCCGCTGCCTACCTCAGCAGTCGCGATGTCGCGCGAGCAACGACCTTGCTTGAGGACTACTTGCGGCGGGTGCCCGCCGATGCGCAGGCGCGTACGCTGCTTGGCTCGGCCTATCTGGTGCAGAAACGCTACGCTAAAGCCAGCGCCCTGCTGGAGCGGGCGGTAAGTCAAGGTAGCGCCGATGCAGGCATGCGCGCCACGTTTGGCGCCTCGCTTGCGGGGCAGGGGCTCGATGCCCAGGCCGCCTTGCAGCTGCGCAGTGCATTCGAGACGAATCCTGCCGACCAAGCCATCGGTGCGTCGCTGGCTGTGCTGCTGCTTCAGCGCGGCGAAGCTGCGCAGGCGGTGGCGGTGCTGGATCGTCTCTTTGCCGCAAACCCGCGCAGCCCGATCGTGCTCAACCTGCTCGGCCTCGCGCGCGCGCGGGCCGGTGACCGCGCAGGGGCGCGCAAAGCCTACGAGGCCGCAATTGCGGTTGATCCTCGTTTTGACCCTGCTCGCCTGAACCTTGCGCGGCTCGACATCGCTGATGGCAATGCCGATGCGGCGCGTGCCCGCCTGCAACAAATGCTGCGCGAGCAGCCAGCAAACGCCGATGCCCTGGTTGACCTGGCGCTGCTCGATCGACGCGCGGGCAAGGTCGAGAGCGCACAGAAGGGGCTGGAGAAGGCGATGGCTGTCGCGCCACGTCATCCGCGCGCGCCGCTGATCCTGATTGAAGACGCCCTGGCCGCGGGTGATTCCGCCACGGCAGTGAGAATCGCCCGCACGGCGGCGGCGGCCATGCCTTCGGATCTGCCGATTCTGCTCGCCTTGGCGCGCAGTCAACTCGCAGCCGGCGACACGGCACGTGCCAAGGAATCGCTCGGCGAGGCGCGCAAGCGTCTTGAGGGCGACCCGGCTGCGCTGGTGCAGATCGCGCGGATGCAGATTGCCGCCGCGCATCTTCAGGGTGCGGCTATCTCGGTCAGCAAGGCGCTTGAGGCGCAGTCCGACTTCCTCCCGGCGCTTGAACTCCAAGCCGAAATTTCACTGCGCAACAATGATTTGGCGCTTGCCGAGCGACAGGGGCGCGCGATCGTCGAGCGCTATCCCGGACGTGCCGCGGGCTATCAAGTCCTGGGCGATGTTGCGCTGAGCCGGGGGCAGATGGCAGCGGGGCTTGCACACCACCGCACAGCCTACGAACGGGAGCGGACGGCCGACAATGCCTTGCGGGCATATCGCGCTTTCCTCGCGGCCGGCGAGCCTGCGCGCGGTTTGGCCTTGCTCCAGGAATACCAGCAGGCCAACAAGTCCAGTAATGACCTGCAGGTGCCGATCGCGATTGCCGAAGCCCAGATCCGCAGCGGCGACCTGAAGGCGGCCAAGGCGACGCTTGAGGCTTTGATCAAGCGCTCGCCGCAGACGGGATTGCTGAACAACTACGCACTGGTGCTCTTGCAATTGGGGGACCCGGGCGCTCTTGGCGCGGCCGAGCGCGCATGGCGCGCAGCGCCGAATGATCCGCAGGTGATCGACACCTACGGCTGGGTGTTGGCCAAGACCGGGCAACTTGATCGAGGCTTGGGCTATTTGCGCGATGCGCGTTTGCGCAGCCCGCGCGACGCAGAGATTCGGTTTCATCTGGCATGGGTGTTGGCTAAGGTTGGGCGCATCAAGGAAGCGAGGGATGAACTGTCCCCTGTTCGATCTGAGCTCGCAAAACCAGGCATGCCGGAGGAGGCTCGCAAGCTTGCTGCGGAGCTTGGCGTGTGATGTCGGTCTTTTTTACGGCATTATGGTGTCGGCCTGCTTTGGCATTGTTTAGCATAGAAAAATCAATAAGTTACTGTTCTGGCGTGGCCTTTGCTTATAGTTGCTCAAAGCGCCGACAACCCGGGGCAGAAAGAGACAGGGCTTGAAATGACGCAATCAAAGAAAATCTGGCTGGCAGCGGCAATTCTCGTTACGACGAGCCTGCCTGCCGCAGCGGCGTATAGCTGGTCCTTTGACACGACGACCAAGTGTGCTGTCGTTGGCGGCACCAGTTGCACAGTTTCTAGCTCGGGCCCGTCTGTGACCGCTACGACGTATTCCAATTCCGGTGGCTCAGGCGCGGATACGTCTTTGTATACGCTTGAGACCGGTTATATGTCGGTCTATTCGGGTTCAGGCTTGGGCGAAAAGAACCGCGATGCGTGCGGTTTGAGCGGCGCAGCTGCCAACTGTGATGTCAGTGAGGGTAATTCACCCGAGCATGCAATCGACAATAACGAGCGCTATGACTCGGTATTGATGAATTTTGGCGCGTCCAACAAGGTCGCGCTCACAAGCCTCTCCATCGGCTGGAAAGGCGCTGATTCCGATATGACCGTTTTGGCTTACACGGGAACGGGTGCCTGTGTTGCGGCGGGCAATTGTTCTTCTTCGCTGAGTTCCAGGAAATACAGTGACCTGACCAACCGTGGCTGGACGCTGATCGGTCACTATGCAGACGTCGCGGCGAATGCGATTACGGGTATCAACGCAGGTAATGTCTCGTCAAGCCTGTGGTTGATTGGCGCGTTTAACCCCTTGGTCGGTGGTGATCCTGGCTGGAATGTGGGCAATGACGCGATCAAGTTGAAGACGATTGCCGGTGATGTGCCCGGCAAGGTGCCGGAACCTGCATCGCTGCTGCTGGTTGGGCTTGGGTTGATTGCGGCATGCCGTGCGGGGCGCCGCCCCGAGTGACCGGGTCAAAGACTGCTCTGACGTTTCGATAGAAACGTGTAACGCCGCGAAAGCGGCGTTTTTTTTGGGCGCAGGTTTTGGGCGGATTGCGCTCGATGTCGGTTTTGAAGGTGGGCCGGGCTAAGATTCCGACTCCGTTCCAGGTTGGAGAGGCGTGCCGATGCGTGTGCTGATGGTTGCAAACCCGAAAGGGGGCGTAGGCAAGAGCACGCTCTCGACCAATCTTGCTGGCCATCTTGCCTGGCGTGGTCAGGTCGATGGTTCAACCCGGGTCATGCTCGGTGATGTCGATCGCCAGCAGTCGGCGCGGATGTGGTTGAGCCTCCGGCCGGCAGGTTTGCCAAGAATTGCGAGTTGGGCGCTCGAAGCCGGCCAGCCTGCCCGTCCGCCGAAAGGCACAACGCACGCGGTGATCGACACTGCGGCCGGACTGCACGGTGAGAAGTTGCGAGGCCTGGTCAAGCTGTCCCACGCCGTCTTGGTGCCACTTCAGCCCTCCATGTTCGACATTCTGGCGACGCGGGCATTTCTTGAGACGCTCGCTGAAATGAAGGCTGCTCGCGGGGTTCAGGTGGCGATCGTTGCGATGCGTATTGATCCGCGCACGCGCTCCGCTGAGCAACTGGCTCGATTCACTGATGGCCTGGGCTTGCCTGTGCTGGCTCACCTGAGGAATACGCAGAACTACGTTCAATTGACGGCTCACGGCATGACCTTGTTCGATGTGCCGGAGTCGCGCGTGGCAAAGGACCGCCAACAATGGCAGCCGATCGAGCGGTGGGTGAAACTGGTCGACGACTAGGCTGCGGTCTCGTCTTTCGCCGCTTCTTGCTGCTGAAGCGCCCACATGGAGGCGTACTGGCCATTGGCAGCCAGCAGGGTTGTGTGTTGGCCGCGTTCGACGACTCTGCCATTGTCCAGAACGAGAATCTCGTCCGCATTCATGACGGTGGACAGGCGATGAGCAATCACGATCGCTGTACGGCCCTTTGCTGCGGCTTCCAGTTGCGCCTGAATGGCCTTCTCGGTTTTCGAGTCGAGCGCGGAGCTGGCCTCATCGAAAATCAGGATGGGCGGGTTCTTCAGCAGCGCCCGGGCGATTGCGACGCGCTGCTTTTCGCCGCCCGAGAGTTTTAGCCCGCGCTCGCCGACGCGGGTTTCGTAACCGTCGGGCAGACGTGCGATGAAGTCGTGGAGTTGTGCGGCACGGGCTGCGTTCTCGACTTCTTCGGTACTGGCGCCCGGGCGACCGTACTCGATGTTGTAGCGGATCGTGTCGTTGAACAGGACCGTGTCTTGCGGAACGATGCCGATCGCACTCCGCAGACTGTGTTGCCTGAGTTCGCGAACATCGGTGTTCCCGACGACAAGGCGCCCCCCGGTAACGTCGTAGAAGCGGTACAGCAGTCGCGCGAGCGTTGACTTCCCGGAGCCGGAGTGCCCGACGATTGCGACGGTTTTTCCTGCGGGTACGCTGATGTTCACGCCGTGCAGGATCTGCCGATTCGGCTCGTAGGAGAAATCCACGTTTTCGAACCGTACGCCGAGGGAGCCTTTTGGTAATTCGCTCGCGCCCGGGGCATCCTCAACCTCGCGATTGGTCTTGAGCAGACCGAACATGCGTTCGATATCTGTCAGGGCTTGCCGGATTTCGCGGTACATCACGCCGAGGAAGTTCAGTGGAATGTAGAGCTGGATCAGGAATGCATTGACCAGGACGATGTCGCCGATCGTCATGCTGCCCCCCTGCACGCCCTGCACAGCGCGCCACATCATGGCGGTGACGCCGCACGCGATGATCAGGGCCTGCCCAAGGTTCAGTGCCGACAAGGAATACTGGTTGCGAATCTGAGCAGCGATCCAGGTGCGCAGGTGTTTGTCGTAGCGCTGGGCCTCGAAGTCTTCGTTGTTGAAGTACTTCACCGTTTCATAGTTGATGAGGCTGTCGATGGCTCTTGCGTTGGCTGCGGAGTCCAGCTCATTGGCTTCCCGGCGCAAGGCGGTGCGCCAGTTGGTGACGGTGATCGTGAATGTGATGTAGAGCGTGAGCGTCGCAATCGTAATGAGGGCAAAGCTGGGTTCGTACTTCTTGAGCAGAATCCCCACGACCAGCGCGATTTCGACCAGTGTCGGCGCGATTGAATACAGCGTGTAGCTGATCAGCGAGCCGATGGAGCGGGTGCCGCGCTCGATGTCGCGGGTCAGACCGCCGGTTTGCCGTTCCAGATGAAAGCGCAGCGAAAGCGAATGCAGGTGGCGAAAGACTTCAAGCGAGATCCTTCGCACCGCTTCCTGCGTGACCCTGGCAAACACCGCTTCGCGTAATTCGGTGAAGAGCGAAGTGGAAAAGCGCAGCACGCCATAAGCGACGAGCAGGCTCGCTGGCACCATCATCAAGGCCTGCTCGCCGGTTAGCGAAAGGTCGTCGATCAGCTTCTTGAAGACCAGCGGCACCCCGACGTTTGCGAACTTCGCCGACAGCAGGCAGGCCAACGCAAAGCCAACCCGCCACCGATAGCGCCAGAGGTAGGGGAGGAGCGCTTTGAGCGTTTCGAGATCGTGGCGCTCAGCGCCGGAAGGTGGTGGAGGGGGGAGGCTGGATCCGCGTCGCATCATTCCTATTCTACCCGCTTGCCCGCGGTTCGCCGGCTTCCGGCGCTGGTGCTTGCGATTGCCCACAAAGCCAGCCGCCGCAATGCTGCGCTGCACATACGCCTGCGTACGGAAATCTGTTGACAGTGCTTTGATCTGACGTATGATTAAAACGAACGTTTGAACGCGGGGTGGGGTGTGGCGACGCAGACTGGTGAAACGCGAAGCGGGGGGGAGACCCGCGAGCGCATCCTCGATGTGGCGGAGGTGCTTTTCACCGAGCACGGCTTCGAGGGCACCTCGATGCGGCTGATTACCGGCAACGCTGGGGTCAATCTGGCGGCGGCGAATTACCACTTCGGTACCAAGGAAGCGCTATTTCAGGCCGTTTTCCATCGCCGGCTGACGCAGTTGAACCGGATGCGCCTCGATGCGCTCGATCAGATGGAGCTGGAGGCTGAAGGGCTGCCGCTCAAGGCGTCCCAGGTGCTGGAGGGCTTCTTTGGGCCGGTGCTGGCAATGGCGACCGATACCCGCCACGGCGGGCACACTTTCATGCGCTTGCTCGGGCGGACCTACACCGAGCCCGCGCAGTTCATTCGCAAATTCATGGCCGAGGAGTTCAGCGACGTGATCAGTCGTTACTCCGATGCGCTGCGCCGGGCACTGCCCGGGGTGCCGCTGGCCGAGATCATGTGGCGGCTGCATTTCATGATGGGGGCGGTGTCGTATGCCATTTCCGGTATCGATGCCCTGCAACTTGTCAGTGGCCGTTTCGATGATGACCCGGCGCAGTTGGCGCCGCGGTTGATGTCTTTCCTGCTTGGGGGTTTGCGGGCTCCCCTTCCGGATTTGATTAGCCCGCACGCGCAGCTGCCGACAGGGGGTGTCGGGGACGGGGCGTTTGCTCCGGATTTTGGCGCTGCGCGCGCCTAACGCTTAAGGAGATGGCGATGTTTTGGCTTCTGATTTGCTTGCTTCCTCTCATGGCAATCGCGCTCGCTTTTGGGCGGGCGCCGCTTTTTGCCTGGCTGCTTGCCGGCGTGGCCTGGTTCGCGGGGATGTCCTGGGTGGCTGAATGGTCGGTGCTGACTACGGCTCTGACGATCGGCATCTATGCGGCAGCCCTGTTGCCCTTTGTGATACCCGCACTGCGCCGCACGTTGATCACCAGCGCGATCTTCAAGCTCTATCGCAAGATCCTCCCGGCCATGTCGGATACGGAGAAGACGGCGCTTGAGGCGGGCACCGTGTGGTGGGATGGCGAGCTCTTCGCTGGCCGCCCGAACTGGAAGCGCTTGCTTGAGATCCCGGCCGCCAAGCTCAGTGCCGAAGAGAAGGCCTTCGTCGAGAACGAAACCGAAGAGCTGTGCCGCATGGTCAGCGACTGGGATACCACCAACGTCTACAACGATCTGCCGCCGAATGTGTGGCAGTTCATCAAGGACAAGGGCTTCCTCGGCATGATCATCCCCAAGGAGTACGGCGGCAAAGGCTTCTCGGCCATCGCCCACTCTGAAGTGGTGACCAAGCTGGCAACGCGGTCGTCCGCGTCTGCCGTGTCGGTGATGGTGCCGAACTCGCTCGGCCCGGCCGAACTGCTGCTGCACTACGGCACCAAGGAGCAGAAAGACTACTACCTGCCGCGTCTGGCCAAGGGCATCGAGATTCCGGCTTTTGCGCTGACCAGCCCAGTGGCCGGTTCCGATGCGGCTTCGATTCCTGACCGCGGCGTGGTCTGCAAGGGCATGTACCAGGGCAAGGAAGTGCTTGGCATGCGCGTGACCTGGGACAAGCGCTACATCACGCTGGGCCCGATCTGTACCGTGCTGGGTCTGGCCTTCCGCCTCTACGACCCGGACAAACTGCTCGGCAATGTCGAAGACCTCGGTATCACCTGCGCACTGGTGCCCAACACCCATCCGGGCGTGAACATCGGCCGACGGCATCAGCCGCTCAACGCCATGTTCCACAATGGCCCGAACTGGGGTAACGACGTCTTCATGCCGCTGGAGTTCATCATCGGCGGCCCGAAGATGGCCGGCCAAGGCTGGCGCATGCTGATGGAATGCCTCGCGGCGGGCCGTTCGATCTCGCTGCCGGGTTCGAACACCGGCATGATGAAGCTCACCGCACGCGCAGTCGGTGCGTATTCCCGCGTTCGCGCGCAGTTCAAGACCTCGATCGGCAAGTTCGAAGGTATCGAAGAGCCGCTAGCGCGCATCGGCGGCAACCTTTACATGTGTGATGCGGCGCGCACCTTCACCGCCGGCGCGATTGACCTGGGCGAGAAGCCGTCGGTGGTGTCGGCGATCGTCAAGTATCACGTCACCGAACGTGCCCGCACCGTTGTAAACGACGGTATGGACATCCTCGGTGGCAAGGGCATCTGCATGGGGCCGCAGAACTTCCTCGCGCGCGCTTACCAGCAGATCCCGATCGGCATCACCGTTGAGGGCGCGAACATCCTCACGCGCAGCCTGATCATCTTCGGGCAGGGCGCCATTCGCTGCCATCCGTTCGTGCTCAAAGAGATGCAGGCGGCACAGGATTCGGATACCGCGCGCGGTCTCAAGGTTTTCGACGACGCACTCTTCAGCCATATCGGCTTCACCGTCAGCAATGCCGCGCGTGCGCTGGTGTATGGACTGACCGGCTCGCACTGGAACTCGACGCCGGATGTGGCGCCTGAAACGAAGCGTTACTACCAGCAGCTGACCCGCTTCTCCGCCGCGTTTGCCTTCCTCGCCGATGTGTCGATGCTCTACATGGGCGGCGACCTAAAGCGTAAGGAAAAGCTCTCGGCGCGTCTGGGCGACATCCTCTCGCAGATGTACCTGTGCTCGGCCACGCTCAAGCGCTATGAGGAAGAGGGTCGCCAGCAAGCGGATGCGCCGCTGATGCACTGGGCGATCTGGGATGCGATGTTCAAGGCCCAGAACGCGTTCGAGGGCGTGATCTCCAACTTCCCGAACCGCTTCCTGTCGATGATGCTGCGTCGTTTGATCTTCCCGCTCGGGCGTCCGTACGTGGTGCCGTCTGACAAGCTGGGCCACAAGGTGGCAGCGCTGCTGATCGCCCCGAGCGCCACGCGCGATCGCCTGGTGGCCGGCTCGTTCTTCTTCCGCGGCAACGAGGAAGACCCGGTTGGCGTGCTGGAAATGGCGCTTGAGGTTTCGGTCAAGGCCGACGCGGTTGAAGCCAAGCTGCGTGCCGCGCAGAAGGCCGGCAAGCTCAACGCGCGCGCACCGAAGGAGCTGATCGCGCAGGCGCAGGCCAATGGCGTGATCAGCCGCGAAGAAGCCGAGCTGCTTGAGCGCCGTGACGTGCTGCGCGCCAAGGTCATCCGGGTGGACGACTTCCCCAACGATCTGGGCATTGGCGACATCAACTCGCATGTGCGCCCGGCTGACAAGGTGGTGCACGAAGCCTCGCGCGCCGCAGCCTGACGCAGGTTCGATTCTTACCAAAGGGCGGGGCGGGGAGCTCCGCCCTGCCGCCGCAAAGGCGAGCAGACCGTAGCAGGGGACTTCATGAAGCAAGCGATCTACATCATCGATGGCGCCCGCACGCCCTTTCTCAAGGCGCGCAATGCACCGGGGCCGTTTGCAGCAGCCGATCTGGCCACTGTTGCGGGCGCTGCCCTGCTGGCCCGCCAGCCCTTCCGTCCCGACCAGCTTGACGAGGTGATCGTCGGCTGCGCTTCGCCTTCGCCTGACGAGGTCAATATCGGCCGCGTCATTGCGCTGCGCATGGGCTGCGGCCTGAACGTGCCGGGCTGGACGGTGATGCGCAATTGCGCATCCGGCATGCAGGCAATCGATTCGGCGATCAACAACATCCTCGCTGGCCGCTCCGAACTGGTGATGGCAGGCGGCGTGGATGCGCTGTCGCGCGCGCCCCTTTTGTTTTCAGACGCGATGGTTCGCTGGCTCTCCGGCTGGTATCAGACCAAGTCCGTCGGGCAGAAGATTGCCGCGCTGCGCCAGTTCAAGCTCGGCTACCTCGCGCCGGTGATCGGCATCATGAAGGGGCTGACCGATCCGATCGTAGGCCAGTTGATGGGGCAGACCGCCGAGAACATCGCCTACAAGTTCGGCATCAATCGCCGCCGCATGGATGAGTTTTCCGCCCGCAGTCACCAGCGGGTGTCGGCGGCGCAGAAGGCGGGGCACTTCGCCGCCGAGATCGTTCCGATGATCGACGAGAAGGGCAACGTCTATGCCGAGGACGATGGCGTGCGTCACGATTCCACCGCCGACGGGCTGGCCAAACTCAAGCCCTTCTTCGACAAGAAGTACGGCTACGTGACGGCGGGCAACAGCTCGCAGATCACCGACGGCGCTGCCTGGCTGATCCTCGCCTCGGAAGCGGCGGTGCAGAAGTACGGCCTCAAGCCGATCGGCAAGATCGTCGACACGCAGTGGGCCGGCCTGGCGCCGGATCAGATGGGGCTCGGGCCGGTTCATGCCGCCACGCCGATCCTGCAGCGGCAGGGCTTGGCCTTGAACGATCTCGACACCTGGGAGATCAACGAAGCTTTTGCGGCACAAGTGCTTGCCTGTATCGAGGCCTGGAAGGATCCGGCGTACTGCAAGGAGCAGCTTGGCCTTGATGCGCCGCTGGGCGAACTGGATCAGGACAAGCTCAATGTCGACGGCGGCGCGGTCGCTCTTGGGCACCCGGTTGGCGCAAGCGGCGCGCGCATCGTGCTGCACGCGTTGCAGCACCTGCGGCGTACTGGCGGAAAACGTGCCATGACAGCCATCTGCATTGGTGGCGGGCAGGGTGGTGCGATGCTGGTCGAGACTGTGTAATCTCTCGCTCTTCCATACACCGGCGTACGGTGTTGGAGGCCGAAGGTTGGGGAGTGGCCGAGAATGAGGATAGGGCTGCTGGTTGATTTGACGTTCGATCTGCCGCGCCGCTACACCCATGAAAACGGGATCAAGGTCTCGCGCTGCGTCAGTGCGAGGTTGCGGCAGGCACCCAGGCAGGCGGGGCTGGAGAGGCGATTTGCCTTGGCACTGATCAACCGCCGCAACATTTTCAGCAGCACGGTTGTGGGGTTTTCGCAGCGGGGTCGAATGATCAAGTCGGGCGCGTGGCCCTCGACGATTGATTCGAAGCGTCGCGATCGGGTTTCGCACGGTTGAGCATTGCAGGCGGGGGTCATATCGGCCGGGGTTGTTCACGGTTTCGTGTCCGACCTGCACTGGTTTGAAGAATAGCTATCGCTATGCCGCCGACGGGGCGCTGGGGGGCGCGACGACGGCGGTCTTTTTATTCGATGCGATTGCCTGAATGGCTGATCGCATGCATTTCGGAGCAGACGACATCATGCAGGGCTTCAAACACTGGCAACTTCAACGCGACCCGGATGGCGTGGCTTGGGCTACGCTGGATGCGGCCGACGGCTCGGCCAACACGCTGGGCCGTGAAGTCATGGAAGAGCTGGGTGGCCTGCTCGATCAACTCGACCGTGACGCGCCCAAGGGCCTGGTGATTCGCTCCGGCAAGCCGGCGGGTTTCATCGCCGGCGCCAATATCGAAGAGTTCACCAAGATCGCAACGGTTGAAGACGCGAAGGTGCTGGTCAAGCGTGGTTGGGATCTCTTCAACCGCCTGGCCGCCGTCAAATACCCCACACTTGCGCTGGTGCGTGGTCACTGCATGGGCGGTGGCCTGGAACTCGCGCTCGCGTGCCGCTACCGCGTGGCGGTGGATGAGCCGGGCACCAAGATGGCGTTGCCCGAAGTCATGCTCGGCATTGTCCCTGGCTGGGGCGGCATGCTGCGCCTGCCCGAAGTGGTCGGTCCTGCCGCGGCGATGGACATGATGCTGAGCGGCAAGAACATCGACGCCAAACGCGCGAAGAAGATGGGGCTGGCCGACGAATGCGTGCCGCCGCGCGTGATGGAGAACACCGCCCGCATGGTGGTCTTGTCTGGCCGCCCGCGTCGCGCGCTGCCCTTCATGCAGAAGTTGATGCTCGGCCCGCTCAAGGGCGTGGTGGCCAGTGGCGCGCGCAAGCAGGTGGCCAAGCGCGCACGGCCGGAGCATTACCCGGCGCCCTACGCAATCATCGACATCTGGCAGAACTTTGGCGGCAATGCGCTGGCGGTGCCATCCAGCCACTCGGCGTCGCTCGAATCGGTGTTCGGCTCGGCCACGGCCAAGAACCTGATCCGCGTGTTCTTCCTGCAGGATCGCCTGAAGGCCTTCGGCAAGGATTCGGACTTCGCCCCCAAACATGTGCACGTGATTGGCGCTGGCGTGATGGGTGGCGATATCGCGGCGGTCTGCGCGGCGAAGGGCATGACGGTCACGCTGCAGGACCAGAGCGTCGAGCGCATTGCGCCGGCCATCAAGCGGGCGGCCGAGTACTACGCCAAGCGCTTCCGCGGTGACAAGAAGCAGGTGCGCTTCACGCTTGATCGCCTGATCGCTGATCCGCAGGGTGCGGGCGTTGCCCAGGCGGATGTGATCATCGAAGCGATTTTCGAAAACCTGGAAGTGAAGCAGAAGCTGTTTGCCGACGTTGAAGCGCGCGCCAAGCCTGATGCGGTGATCGCCACCAACACCTCGTCGCTCAAGCTCGAAGATATCGCGGCCACCTTCAGGAATCCGTCGCGACTGGTCGGCATCCACTTCTTCAACCCGGTGCCGAAGATGCCGCTGGTGGAGGTAGTGACGGCGGCGAACTCGGATCCGGAAGCGGCGAAAAAGGCCGCGGCCTTCGTCCGCAGGATCGACAAGTTGCCGCTGCCGGTGAAGAGTGCGCCGGGCTTCCTCGTCAATGCCGTGCTTGGCCCTTACCTGCTTGAAGCAATGCGCTGCGTGGATGAGGGCCTCGCCCCCGAGGCGGTGGATGCCGCCGCGCTGGCGTTCGGCATGCCGATGGGGCCGATTGAGCTGGCCGACACGGTGGGCCTGGATATCGCGATGGCGGCCGGCAAGGGGCTCACCGGCGCAAGCGAAGCGCCAAAGAAGCTGTCGGAGCTCATGGCGGGTGGAAATCTTGGCAAGAAGTCGGGCAAGGGCTTCTACACTTGGGTGAATGGCAAGGCGCAGAAATCGCCGGTCAGCGCGCCGGCTGGGCTGGCCGAGCGGCTTGTCAAACCCCTGCTTGACGCGACCCAGCGTTGTGTTGCGCAGGGCGTTGTTGGTGACGATGATCTTGCCGATGCGGGCGTGATCTTCGGCACCGGCTTTGCGCCCTTCCGCGGCGGTCCGATGAACTACATGAAGAGCAAGGCAGCTTGAAACCGCACATGGTTGAAGATTTCGTTCCCCACTCCTCGGACGTGCAGCCCGCACTGCGCATTATCCCGATGCCCAAGGACGTCAATTGGAACGGCGATGTCTTCGGCGGCTGGCTGATGTCGCATGTCGACCTGGCCGGATCGGTGCCTGCGGTCAAGCGGGCGCGGGGGCGGGTGGCCACGGTGGCCGTCAACTCCTTCATCTTCAAGCAGCCCGTCAGTGTTGGTGATTTGCTGAGCTTCTATGCCGATGTGGTGAAAGTTGGGCACACTTCGATCACGGTCGACGTGCATGTGTTTGCCGAGCGAAACCCGACGCATCCGGAAGTGGTCAAGGTCACTGAAGCGCAGCTGACCTATGTCGCAATTGACAGTCAGGGCAACAAGCGGGAGCTGCCGCCCGAGCCCTGACCGTTCTGTACCGTACATCAGCCCAAGGTTGGTGCGTGAAAAACCAAAAGAGGAGAGGAAACAATGCAAAGAAAACAGATCGCCCAGCTCATCACTGCATTGATGGGCGTGGCGAGCGCAGGGGGCGCATACGCATCGGCATTCCAGCTGCTTGAGCAAAACGGTCAGGGCATCGGTAACGCCTACGCCGGCTCCGCCGCCTCGGCTGAAGATGCGAGTACCGCCTATTTCAACCCGGCTGCAATGCCCATGATGAAGCAGCCCAGCCAGGTCAGCCTGGGCCTCGATCTGGTCAAGCCGACGGCCAAGTTCAACGACGGTGGCTCGACTCCGCCGCGTTTCATCACGGCCAGCAATGTCGGCGGCGATGGCGGCGATGCCGGTGGTGTGGCCCCGGTTCCTGCTACCCACATCACCGTCGGGCTGAACGAGGCCATGTCGGTGGGGCTTAGCATTGGCGCGCCGTTCGGACTCAAGACCGAGTATGAGAGCGACTGGATGGGGCGTTTTCATGCGGTCAGATCAGACTTGAAGTCGATCAACATCAACCCCTCGTTCGCTTTCCGCATCAACAAGATGATCTCGGTGGGCATCGGCGCGAGCTATCAGCACTTTGAGGCAGAGCTCACCCAGGCGGTGAACTTTGGTGCGCTGGGCTACAGCGGCGTGTGCGCCTCGTCCGGTCTTGCAACCTGTAATGCACTGGCCGCCGCCGGCACCTTCAACAACAAGGAAGGCACCAGCCAGGTCAAGGGCGAGTCGGACGACTGGGGCTGGAACATCGGTATCGCGCTGCAGCCGACCGATAGCACCCGCGTGGGCCTGAGTTATCGCTCGGCAATCAAGCACCGCTTGACCGGTGATGTCACCTTTACGCGCCCGAGCATCGCGGTGCCGGGGCTTGATCAGGCGATCGCAGCACAGACGCCGAACGGCCCGGTGATGGTGGACGTGAAGCTGCCGGAAACCTGGATCCTTTCCGCCTTCCAGCAGATCAACGAACAGTGGTCACTGCAGGGCGATGTGTCCTGGACCGGCTGGTCCTCGCTCAAGACGCTGGATATCTGCCGCACCGGCAACGGTGATTGCAAGCCCACCACCGATGGTTCGACGCCGGTGATCCCGGGTATCGTCTCCAGTACCTACGAGAACTGGAAAGATACGTGGCGCGTGGCGTTCGGCGGCGCTTACCAGATGAACAACACCTGGAAGTTCCGTGCCGGCCTCGCCTACGACCAGTCGCCGGTCGAGGCGGATTACCGCACCGCGCGTCTGCCGGACAGCAACCGCACCTGGCTGTCGCTTGGCGCGAACTACCGCTTCAGCGAAGCGATCTCGTTCGATGTGGGCTACACCCATATCTTCATGTCGGAATCGACGATCGACGAGAGCGGTTATCACGCCGAGTACAACCCCAAGGCAACTGCAGCCGCCACCACGGGTATCAACACCACGAACCCGATCTCTCGCGGCACGCTCAAGGGGGAGTACGATGGCTCGGTGGACATCCTGGGCATGCAGATGAACTGGGCGTTCTAAGCGCGTCATGACGGTTTGAGTGGTATCGCGGCGGGGTGCTAATGCAGCCCGCCGTACACCCGGCCAGGTGGCCGGGCGCGATGAGGTGGGGGCCACGTCGCATGAGGGGGAAGACAGGTTCTTCGGGCTTTCTGGCGCAACTGGGGATTCAGCCGCGCCGGAGGCCAATCAACGGGCAGATATCGGGCCGCCGTGTGCGGCTTTGTCACGAAAATGCGCTTGCGCCATACGCATCCGTATGGTGGAATGACTGTCATGACAGGGTCGATCGGGGAGGTCGGCAAGCTGTCCAACTGCAAGGAGTCTTAGCGTGAGTAACTTCATTATCCGCAAGGTTGCGGTGCTCGGCGCGGGGGTCATGGGGGCGCAGATTGCAGCGCACTGTGCAAACGCCGAAGTACCCGTCGTCCTGTTCGATCTTCCGGCCAAGGAAGGCGACCCCAACGGTATCGTCAAGCGTGCGCTCGACGGGCTCAAGAAGCTTGAACCCAGCCCGCTCGCCACGGCCGACCGTGTGCAGTACATCGAAGCGGCCAACTACGAGCAGCACATCGCCAAGCTCGCCGAGTGCGACCTCATCATTGAGGCCATCGCCGAGAAGATGGAATGGAAGCTCGAGCTCTACGCCAAGGTCGCCCTGCACATCCGCCCGGATGCGATCTTCGCTACCAATACCTCGGGCCTGTCGATCAACAAGCTCGCCGAGGGCTGCCCGGATTCGCTGCGCCCGCGCTTCTGCGGCGTGCACTTCTTCAACCCGCCGCGCTACATGTCGCTGGTGGAGCTGATCCCCTGCAAGGGCACCGACGCCCCGCTGCTCGACAACCTCGAAGCCTTCCTTACGACCACACTGGGCAAGAGCGTGGTTCGCGCGATCGATACGCCGAACTTCGTTGCCAACCGCGTGGGCGTGTTCTCGATCCTCGCCGTCATGCACCACACCCAGCGCATGGGACTGGGCTTTGACGAGGTCGATGCGCTGACCGGCCCGCTGATCGGTCGCCCGAAGTCCGCCACCTACCGCACGGCCGACGTCGTGGGTCTCGACACCATGGCGCACGTCATCAAGACGATGACCGACAACCTGCCGAACGACCCCTGGGCGCAGTACTACGCCGCGCCGCAGTGGCTGCAGGCGCTGATTGGCAAGGGCGCGCTGGGCCAGAAGACCAAGGCGGGCATCTTCCGCAAGCAGGGCAAGCAGATCCAGGTACTGGATCTGGCCGCGCAGGACTATCGTGACTCGACCGGCAAGCCGGCCGACGAAGTCGTCGCGATCCTCAAGAACCGCAACCCGGCCGAGAAGTTCACGCAGCTGCGCGCATCAAACCACCCGCAGGCGCAATTCCTGTGGGCGATCTTCCGCGACATCTTCCACTACGTCGCGGTGCATCTTGAGACCATCGCCAACAACGCGCGCGACATCGACTTCGCGATGCGCTGGGGCTTCGGCTGGCAGCAAGGCCCGTTCGAGACCTGGCAGGCCGCCGGCTGGAAGGCCATCGCCGACGCGATCGCCGCTGACATCGCCGAAGGCAAGGCCATGGCCAACACGCCGCTGCCGGCCTGGGTGTTCGAGCGAGAAGGCGTGCATGAAGCAGCCGGCTCCTACTCCTCGTCCGCCAAGGCCATCCAGGGCCGTTCCGCGCTGCCGGTGTACAGCCGTCAGCCCTTCCCCGAGCGCGTCTTCGGTGAAGCCGAAGAGCGCGGCACGACGATCTGGGAATCGGAAGGCGTACGGATGTGGACCACGGGTGACGAGGACGGCAAGCGCGTCCCGATCCTGTCGTTCAAGTCCAAGATGTGCGCGGTTGGCGCCGACGTGCTCGACGGCGTGCAGGAAGCGATCAAGCGCGCCGAGCGTGACTATCACGGTCTGGTGATCTGGCAGCCGAAGCCCCCGTTCTCGGTGGGCGCGAACCTGCAGCAGATCAAGCCAGTACTCGAAGCGGGCGACTTCGCCACGCTCGACAAGGTGGTGGCCAACTTCCAGGCGACCTCGATGGCGATCAAGTACGCCAAGGTGCCTGTGATCACCGCGGTGGCCGGCATGGCGCTGGGCGGTGGCTGCGAATTCGTGATGCACTCGCCGCGCGCCGTGGTGGCACTGGAAAGCTACATCGGCCTTGTCGAAGCCGGTGTCGGCCTGATCCCGGCTGGTGGTGGCTGCAAGGAATTCGCGATCCGCGCCGCGCAGGCTGCTTCGCGCACCGCGACCAACGACGCGATGAACTTCCTGCAGTCAGTGTTCACCACCATCGCCATGGCCAACGTCAGCAAGAGCGCGAAGAACGCGAAGGAGCTGGGCCTGTTGAAGCAGGACGACCTCGTCGTCTTCAACGTGAACGAGATCCTGCATGTGGCGCGTAAGAACGCGCTGGCGATGTATGAATCCGCTTACCGCCCGGCGCTGTCGCCGGCCGGCATCCCGGTCGCCGGCCGCAACGGCATTGCCACGCTCGAGATGATGCTGGTGAACATGGTCGAGGGCGGCATGATCAGCCCGCACGACTACAAGGTTGCACGTGCCGCTGCGGTGGCGCTGTGCGGCGGCGAGATCGAGCCCGGTTCGCTGGTCTCCGAGAAGTGGCTGCTCGATATCGAGCGCGCCCAGTTCGTCGACCTGCTCAAGACCGAGAAGACCCAGCAGCGCATCGCGCACATGCTCGAAACCGGCAAGCCGCTGCGTAACTAATTCATTCACCGCAGAGGCGCAAAGGACGCAGAGGGCCACAGAGAAAGGCGAACTGCGCTGGTTTTTCCTTTGCGGCCCTCTGCGTCTCCGCGTCTCTGCGGTGAAATCGAGGAGTCCTAGAGATGACACGACAAATTCAGGATGTATATATCGTCGCCGCCACCCGCACGCCGGTGGCCAAGCGTCGCGGCGCCTTCAAGAACGTACGCCCCGACGATATGCTGGCCCATGTGCTGTCCGCCGTCGTGAAGCAGGTCCCCGCGTTCGATCTCAACGAGATCGGCGACGTGGTGGTTGGCTGCGCGATGCCGGAAGCGGAGCAGGGCATGAACGTGGCCCGCATCGGCACGCTGCTCGCCGGCTTCCCCAACACCGTGCCCGCCATCACCATCAACCGCTTCTGCTCGTCCGGCGTCAACGCCGTGGCGGACGCGGCGATGAAGATCATGATCGGTGAATGCGACATCGCGATTGGTGCCGGCACCGAGTCGATGACCATCATGCCGACCATGATGGGCAACAAGGTCTCGATCAACCCGGTGGCCTTCGCGAGCACCGACGAGAACCGCGCCATCGCCTTCGGCATGGGCCTCACCGCCGAGAAGGTTGCGCAGAAGTACGGCGTGTCGCGCGACGATCAGGACGCCTTCGCGATGGCCTCGCACCAGAAGGCCTGCGCCGCGATCGCGGCCGGCAAGTTCAAGGACGAGATCACGCCTTACCTCGTGCGCGAACAACTGCCCGATTTCAAGAGTGGCGCGATCAAGGTCGTCGAGCGCCTGTTCGAGAACGACGAAGGCCCTCGGCCGGATTCCTCGATCGAAGGCCTCGCCAAGCTCAAGACCGTGTTCGCCGCGCGTGGCTCCGTCACCGCCGGCAACAGCTCGCAGATGTCGGACGGTGCCGGTGCGGTGCTGCTGATGTCGGAAGCCGCCGTGAAGCGCACCGGCGCCAAGCCGATCGCGCGCTTCCGCGGTTTCTCGGTCGCCGGCGTGCCGCCGGAAATCATGGGTATCGGCCCGATCGCCGCGATCCCGAAGGTGCTGCAGCACGCCGGTGTCGCGCAGGCTGACGTCGACTGGTGGGAGCTCAACGAAGCCTTCGCCGCGCAGGCGCTGGCGGTGATCCGCGATCTGGGTATCGACCCGGGCAAGGTGAACCCGCTCGGCGGCGCCATCGCGCTGGGCCACCCGCTCGGCGCCACCGGCGCGATCCGCGTCGCGACGCTGATGTCGGCGATGAAGCGCGGCGACGCCAAGCTCGGCATGGTGACGATGTGCATCGGCACCGGCATGGGCGCGGCCGGCCTGTTTGAAGCGGTTTGATTGTTGATTGGCCGGGTCGGCAGCACAGCCGGCCCGGTCAAAAAGCGAAGGGCCCGCCAAAAGCGGGCCCTTTGTCTTGCTTGTGCTGCGCGTGGGTCAGAATGCGCTTTGAACTTTTCCGTCCGATCTTGCGACCACGTAGCCAGCCGAGGAGGCAACAATGGCGTTCATGTTGCCGCTTGGGGCGACATGGCTTTCGTCTGCGCTTGGCGTTGGCACAGACCAGCTGAGCATCGCTGCATTCGCCGCGCTGGCGTCCTTCACCACAGCAATCGCTGCCAGGCCATTGGCGCCAATGGCCATGAAACGGCTACCGATGCCGATTGCGCTGAATTCGCCCGAAACCGGCAGATTGATCTGCGGATACCAGGTGCTGCCGTCACGGCTGGCGATGACCGTGCCATTGCTGCCCACCGCGACATAGGTGCTGGCGCCGAAACTGACATCGCGAAGATTCTCGCTGGTCGCAGCGGCGCGCAAGCCGGTGCTCAGGTCGGCGGTGGTGGCAGCCTGGATCACGGTGCCATTGTCGCCCACGATGACCACCGTGCCGTTGAGGTTCTTGACCGAGCGCAGGTTGGCGGTGAGGCCCGCGGGCTTTGCCGATGCCTCCAGTGCCGTCCAGGTCACGCCGTCGGTGCTGCGTACGACCACGCCGCCATCGCCCACGGCGATGAAGGCGTCAGGTCCGGCGGCGACACTGCGCAGGGTAGTGGTGACCGGCGAGGTCCGTGCCGTCCAGGTAATTGCGTCGGTGCTGGTGAGGATGGTGCCGTCCGCACCCACCGCAACCGCAAGGCTACCGCTCACGCCAATTCCGTAAAGTGTCTTGCTGGTCGGTATTGCGACGCTGGACGCTTCCCAGGCCTTGCTATCGAAGCTTAGAAAGACTGCGCCATCGGCACCGACAGCGACGAAACGGCTATTGAAGACGCTCACCGCATTCAACTCGGTGCCTGCCTTGACCTCGCTGGGCGTTTGCCAGTTGTCGCCCGCCGGTCTTGGCGTCACCGTCCACGTAGCCGTTTCGTCGCCCGCCGCACTGGCGCCGTCGGTCGCGTTCAGGAAGAAGGAGTACTTGAGGCCATTGACGAGCCCGGTTCGCGCAAAGCCGCTGTAGACCGGCGTCTGGATGCGCGCATCGGCGCCAGTCCGGTAGTTGCTGCGGGTGAGCCCCTCTCCCTGCGCGCTGAACAGCCAGTAGGTGAGGTTGGGCTCCTGGGTCCACTCCACATAGACGCGCGCGTCGCCCGGCGTGACCTTGAAGCCCGTCGGGACGGCCGGTTTGTTGTCGTCACCGCCCCCGCAGCCGGCCAGCAGCGCGAGTGAAGTGAGTGAAGCGAGCATCAGGGCGCGCGAGCGAGTGTGGATCACGAAAAGATTCCTCCGGCAGATTCGGGGCGGCGCGTCGGGCTCTGCCCGCGCAAGTCTTGAGGCGAGCAGCCGGATGCCGATAGTGGCTGGCAGCCGCTGCGGCAATTGGCCGCCAAGGCAAGAAAACCGGACGAGTCTAGCCGATGGCCCCGCGCCGCACAAACGACAGGGTGTGAGCGGAAATTGCTGCAGCGATTAGGGGGATACCCCTAAGCGCTTCCGTTTTCCGCCCCCATACCGTACCGTACTGATACGAGCGGCCGGAAGCAGACCACGACAGCGCCGCCGAGGAGACAACATGAACCTTCACGACTTGCCGCAAGGTGCGCTGGCGAGCGCACTGGCCTTGCAACGCGAGGCCTTCGCGCGCGATCCGATGCCCAGTGCTGCAGTCCGGCGCGAGCGCCTAGATCGCCTTACCCGCTTGCTCAAGGACAACCAGCAGGCCATCTGCGAGGCGATCTGTGCCGACTTTGGCCATCGCGCGCATACCGAAACGCGGCTGATCGAGATATTTCCCAGCCTTGAGGCGGTGCGTTACGCGCGTCGCAAGCTGGCGGGCTGGATGAAGCCGGCGCGGCGCCATACCAGCTTGTGGTTCCTGCCCGGCCGCTCCGAGGTGCGCTATCAGCCGCTCGGCGTGGTGGGCATCATCGTGCCGTGGAATTACCCCTTGTACCTGGCCATTGGCCCCTTGGTCGGCGCGCTGGCCGCGGGCAACCGCGCCTTGATCAAGATGAGCGAGTTCGGCCCCAACTTCGGTGCCTTGTTTGCGCGCTTGATACGCGAGGCTTTTCCGCCGGACCTGGTCAGCGTTGTGCTCGGTGGTGCGGAAGTGGCCGCCGAGTTCTCTGCCTTGCCCTTCGATCACCTCTTGTTTACCGGCTCTACGCCCGTTGGCCGCATCGTCATGGCGGCTGCGGCAAAGAACCTGACCCCGGTAACGCTGGAACTGGGCGGCAAGTCGCCTGCCATCGTGGCGCCGGGCTTCGATATCACCACTGCCGCGCAGCGCATTGGCTTTGGCAAGACGATGAACGGTGGGCAAACCTGCATTGCGCCGGACTATGTTCTGTTGCCGCGCGGGCAGGAAGAGGCCTTCATCGCAGCCATGCGGGCATTCGCGCAGAAGCTCTACGGCGATGCCGCATCACCCGACTACGCTAGCGTGGCGCACGAGCGGCACTACGCGCGACTGCGGGCGTTGCTCGACGAGGCGCGGGCCATGGGCGCGCGCATCGAACCCTTGCTGGCGGACGGCGCGATCAGCGGGCGCAAGCTGGCGCCCGTGGTGCTGCTGGGCGGCACGCCGCAGATGCGCCTGATGCAGGAAGAGATTTTCGGCCCCATCCTGCCGGTGATTCCGTACGACACGCTCGATGAAGCGATCGCCTATGTGAACGAGCGCGATCGTCCGCTGGCGCTCTACGTGTTCGACGATCAGCGCAGCCGCATCGAATCCTTGCTTGATCGCACCGCCTCCGGTGGCGTCACCGTCAATGACTGCATCCTGCATATCGCGCAGGACGACATTCCCTTCGGTGGCGTGGGCCCCTCCGGCATCGGTCGCTACCATGGGCCCGAGGGCTTCAAGACCTTCTCCCAGCAGCGCTCGGTTTTCCGGCAGTCGGCATGGAATGCATCGGCCATCCTGCATCCGCCCTTCGGCAAACCACTGGCCGAACGACTGATCAAGCTGATGTTGCGCTAGCGCAGCTTCGGCGCGGTTTTTCGGAATTCGTCCCGGCTGGCGGCGTCAAATGGATTGGCGTTGCAAGGTGGGCGTCGAGCGCAGTGAAAGACGGGGTCAGGTGTAGCAATCATGGCTTTGAATCGTTCAAGACGTCGTTTCCTCTTCTTGGGTATCAGCGCGTCGCTCGCCAGTGCCCTCGGCGTCGTGGCTGCGTGGCCCGACAGCGCCACGCTTGACGACGACGCGCATTCGTATGGTTTCTTGAGCCCGCAGGATCGCGCGATCCTTGCAGCGCTGGCGCCAGCGATGCTGGCGGGGGCCTGGCCGAATGATGTGGCGCGAGCCAAGCACGAAACGCTGACATTGCTGCGAGGCATCGATACCGCTTTGATGGGGATGCCGCCGCGGGTGCGCGACGACATGCGCAAGCTCTTCGCCTTGCTCGGCCGCAACGCCGGCAGGGTGCTGGTGGCCGGCTCGCTGGTGGGGTGGGCGCAGGTTTCGCCCGCGCGGGCCAGTGACATGATCCAGGGCTGGCGTGATCATTCGCTCGCGCTCATGCAGCAGGCCTACGGTGGCTTGCACGACCTCACGATGGGCGTGTGGTACGGCAATCCCGAGCACTTTGCTGATTGCGGCTATCCCGGGCCGCCCATGCTGAAGTTCAACTCATGAACAATCATCTGCCCGATCCGATCGGTGATGCATTCGCCGGCAAATGGAAGGCGCGCCACATCGACGGCGCTGCGCTTGAAACAGACCTGACGCTGGAGGCGGATGTCGTCATCGTCGGCACCGGCGCCGGTGGTGGCACCACGGCTGAACGGCTGTCGCAAGCCGGGCTGTCGGTGATCCTGCTCGAAGAGGGCGGCTTGCGTACCTCGCGCGATTTCCAGCTCAAGGAGCAGCTCTCCTACCCGGCCCTCTACCAGGAATCGGCCGGACGCAAGACCATGGATCACGGCATCGGCATCCTGCAGGGCCGCACCGTGGGCGGCTCGACGGTGGTGAACTGGACCACCAGCATCCGCACGCCCGAGAACACGCTCAAGCACTGGCGCGAACACTTCGGCCTCGGCGCGCTCACGCCCGAGGCGCTGGCGCCCTGGTTCGAGCAGCGCGAAGAGCGGCTTTCGATTGCCGCGTGGCCCACGCCACCCAACCGCCACAACGCCCTGTTGCGTGATGGCGCCTACAAGCTGGCGCTCGAACCGGTGACGATTCATCGGAACGTGAAGGGCTGCTGGAACTTGGGCTATTGCGGCATGGGCTGCCCGACCAACGCCAAGCAGTCGATGCTGGTGACGACGATCCCCGCCGCGATGGACCACGGCGCGCGGCTGCTCTCCCACATGTGGGCTGAACGCCTGGAACACGCCAAGGGGCGAGTCAGCGCGTTGATCGCGCATCCGATCGACGCGCGCGGCCAGGTCCGGCGTGAGCGCAGCGTGCGCCTGCAAGCGCGGCATTACGTGCTGGCGGGCGGCGCCATTGGCACGCCTGCATTGCTGTTGCGTTCGGACGCGCCCGATCCGTACGCGCTGACTGGCGCCCGCACCTTCCTGCACCCGGTGGTGGCCTCGGCCGCACTGATGGCCGAGCCGGTCGACGCCTTCTCCGGCGCGCCGCAGTCGATCTATGTTGACGACTACCTGTGGCCCAAGGATGGCGGCATGGGCTTCAAGCTCGAAGTGCCGCCGGTGCATCCGCTGATCGCCTCGGTCGTGATGAGCGACTATGGGCAGGCGCACCGGCACTACATGCGCCAGATGAATCACTGGTACGTGGCGATCGCCTTGTTGCGCGACGGCTTTGACGAGCAGAGCCAGGGTGGCCGCGTGGTGCTCGACAGCCACGGCGATCCGCAACTCGACTATCCGCTCACCGACTACCTCTGGGCTGGCGCGCGACGCGCCTACCACGCCATGGCCGACCTGCAGTTCGCGGTGGGCGCCAAGACCGTGCTGCCGGTGCACCTGGACGCCACTGCGCTGCGCCGCGTAGGGGATGCGCACTCGGCGATCGACGCGCTGCCGATGAAGGCGCGCCGCGCAAAGGTTGTCAGTGCCCATGTCATGGGGGGCGCCGGCATGTCAGCCACCGAGCAAGGCGGTGTCGTGCGCCCGGATGGCGTGCACTACCAGCTTGAGAACCTCTCGGTGCACGACGGCTCCATCTTGCCCACCTCGCTCGGCGCCAACCCGCAACTGACGATCTACGGGCTGTCGGCGATGCTCAGTGCACAGCTGGCGCAGCGCCTTACGCCATAAAGATTTCTGATTAGCAAGAATACTCAGACAGGCTCGCTCGTGAGCCTTCGGGCGTCTAAGGAATCTCTGATCAACCCCTGTTTTCAAGAAAGCTAAATGCTTGCTGCGCGCTCCGTGTTGAAACTTGAATGAAAGCGGGGCAAACCGCATCCATTCGAGTTGGTGTTCCCCGAAACTGCCAGGGAGTGAATCGTCCGCCGCCCTCGCGTCCTACCGCCTCGCGGGCCAAACTGCGCGGCGTTGGCGCGCTTTGGCCCGGTTTTCGCCAAAACTGAGGCCGCTGTACACGACAAGCGCTCCACATTGAGGAAATCAGGGGCTTGATCAGACGTGCCCTAGCAGGGTTAAAGAGCTGCGCTCCCCGCCGTCTGCAATTTCGCAATGCGCAGCAGGTTGTACGCCGCCGCCGACAGGTAGGCGGCGATCTGGGTTCGGGCCTGCCCGATGAAGCGCGTCTTTCGCAGGCCGCCCACGGTCTTGAGCCAGCCGAAAATCTCTTCGATCCGCTTGCGTTTGCGCTGGCTGACCCGATAGCTCTCGGTGCAGGTGGTGCGGCCATCGAGCCCCGGCGTCTTGCGCCCATCGACGCGGGCGATGTGCGGTTTGAACTGGTGTTCGCGCAGGTGCGCAACGAAGACCTTCGAGTGGTAGCCCTTGTCGGCCCCCTGCGTCTTGGGATGAATTCTGCGACGGCGGGCACGGGTGAGCAGTTGGCGCGCGGCTTGATGCTCGGCCAGTGTGGCGTCGGTGACGAGCAGGTCCACGCACAGGCCGCTGCGGTTTTCCATGAGCGCGTGACCGCCGTAGCTCAGGCGTGCTGGTTGGCCCTTGCCTTTGCGCACCAGCCTGGCCTGCGGGTCCGTCGTACTTTGGTGGGTGGCGTTGGAGCGCTTCTCGCCCTTGAAATCGACCATGCCGCCGCCGTCTGCTCCGGGCTTGGGCGCTTCATCATGGTCTTTGCGCTTGAAGCTCTTGAAGGACGCCCAGGCGTCGATCAGCGTGCCATCGACGGTGAAATGATCGGAGGAGAGCAATTGGTCCCGGCGCGCCAGGCGCACCACCTCATCGAAGAAACGCCGCGCGATGTCGGTGTCGACCAGGCGCTCGCGCAGGCGACTGAAGTTCGATTGCTCCAGACCCTCGCCGTCCAGCGCCAGATCGAGGAACCAGCGAAACAGCAGGCTGTAATCGAGTTGTTCGCAGAACTGCCGATCGAAGCGCACCGAGTACAAAGCAATCAGCAATTGTGCCTTGAGCAGCCGTTCGGGCGGGATCGACGGCCGCCCACCCTTGGCGTAGAGCGCATCCAGATCCGCCGAAATGGCCGACAGCGCCGAGTCGGCCAGTTTCTTCACCGGCCGCAGCGGGTGCTCAGCGGCAATCCGCGATTCGACCGAGAAATAGTGGAACTTCGAGGACTGGGGATCGACTTCGCCGCGCATCGTTGCTGTGCCTGGGGTCGGACGGGTACCGCTAGGACAAACGGCTGGTCAGATCGTTCACGGGGTATTGCATCTCCCTGCTAGGCGTCCCATCAAGCGTTCAACCGTGCAGCGGGCCACCGCACCGCATTCCCGCTTGAGTTGCCGCCACACCTTGTCCGCCTCATAGACCTGCAGATTGGCTTGCCAGACGTGTTCGACCTGCGCCCTCAGTGCCTCATCACGTAGTGCCCGCGCGCAACGCCTCTATAGATCACGACACAGCGCGGCGTAGCGGTAGTCACCCGACGGGGTAACCTGCAGAAGTCTGCAGATCGGCTCGACCTTGTGGGGGCACCGATGGGTATCGATGAAGTCTCTTATGACTTGAGTCAGCGGTCGAGTTCCGCCTGTGCGAAAAACGCGCTGGCCAGTTTGAGGATCTCGTTGGCGCGGCGCAGTTCCTTGACCTCGCGCTCCAGACCTTTGATCCGCTGCGTCTCTGCGGACGTGACGCCATCGCGCACGCCGGCGTCGACCTCGTGCTGCTTGACCCACGTGTGCAGGGTCTGCGGTACGCAACCGATTTTGCCAGTGATTGACTCGATGACGGCCCACTGCGACGGGTACTCGCCGCGGTGCTCTTGCACCATACGCACCGCGCGTTCACGAACCTCAGGCGAGAACTTGTTTGATCTATTCATGGCTCCATTGAATCGCCCCGAGTTTCGTGGAGGCTGTTTGGTTTAAGTCAGGCGGTCACAGCAGCCTGATTGGCGAGTTGCCGGT
>NZ_JAPFHA010000022.1 GCF_026586805.1 Niveibacterium sp. 24ML
ATGCGCGCATCGAGCGCACGCAGATGATCGAGCACCGATTGCAGTGACGCACGCAGATCCGCTGGATACGCCGGGTCACCCGCCAACTCGGCGAGCTTGCGCCGCGCTTTGCCAGCACCCGGATCGATCAGGATACCCAGTTCGGCGAGCAGACCACGGATGCGGCAGATCAAAGCGGTGCGTTCCTGCTTCCAGCCTTCGCGCAGGCGGTGGTGAAGCAGGCGCTGCTGTTGCGCTTCGGTTTTGACCGTGACAAAGCGCATCCCTGGCGCATGCAGCGCCGTGAGGATCGCTTCGGCATCGCGCGTGTCGTTCTTGATACGCAGGCTCTTGCGGAAGGGTTTGACGAACTCGGCGGCAATCAGGCGCGGCGTGAGCCCCATCGCCTGCATCGTGCGTCCCCAGAAGTGAGCGGTGCCACAGGCTTCCATGGCGATCACGGTGCCGGCGGGCAGGCGCTTGAGCCAGCTGAGCAGCGTGGTGCGTGTGAAGGTCTGGGATTTGCCGAAGTGACCGTGTGCGTCGCCGATACACGCCGAGAACGTGTTCTTTGCGAGGTCGATACCGATCGTCGTAGCATTCATTTGGACTTCCCCTTTCGCGCTTCAGATTGACTGTCAGAAACTCAATCTTGGCACTTCGATGCCGGCGTGGCTTATGCCACCAGCGACTGTGGGAAGTCCCCTTTATAGTCCGTCGAGAGGGACGGCCCAAAGCTGCGCTTTGGGTTCCCTCCGCCTGCGGCTCCGACCGCACCTCACGTCAAACGTTACACGAAGAACACATTGGGGCGCGAAGAGACAAAAGCCGCTTAGATTTTTTGTGTTTGGAGGAGGTTCGTTACCAAACGATAAGCGTAGCAATGATACTAGACCTGCATGTTCATCATGTCCTGTTATCAGATTAATCGGCGTTTTACCCAATTAATTCAGAGTCCTTTCTTTCAACATCTCTGCAAGAACCCCCATTTATACCCCCACTTCATCCCAATCGATGAAAGAAGATGCAATAGCAACAGTCGCCAACTCCTCCACTGAAGGATAGGAACGGCATCGATACTTGCTCGTGACTCGCTATCGCGTTAACTCGACCATGGGATGACATGACTGCCATTCCTTACCCTTGCCTACGCGAACAAAGCCTCTCCCACTGACCTAAGACAGATGACCGGATTCGGCAACACTCTTGAAGCCCGCTTTCGTTCAACTCCACAAAGCCCCCTTCTCCGAGGCCGCATCCTAGCGTTCGGTTCATGCTGAACGACAACCGCCAAACCGGGGGGGCGCGCCCGACGGCGCTCAACCCTGAGCGGAAGTTCAAGCCTGTCACAGCAATCGAGGCTCCGCAGCATCTCCGGGCCATCGATCACCGAAGACGAATTTACGCTGCCGGCCAACTATGGGTCACCGAACCCTTCGTTTCGTGGCCGGGCGAGTGGCTGGTCGGAATGGCATTGCAGTCCAATAACGAACGGACGCAAGAAGCCGCTGCAGGGCTAGCCATGAGGGGCGATTGACCCGCTTCGAGGCCAACGTCGACGAGCATTTCTCCAACGAAGGAATGGCGACCTTGGCGCCATGCATGGCCTGCATGCCGGGACATGATACGACACATCATGTCGTAGCTGCTCGGATAATGGTTCCCATCAAAAGGAGAATCATCATGGCAAGGCGTCGTACTCGTTATCAGGGCAATGCGGTCGATACCGACCCCGTTATCCGTCTCTGGCTGCTGCGCATTCTGATCGCGCTGGGCGTGCATCCCGAGTTTGTGCGCTCCAACGGCTTCAGGAACGACGCGCTAGCCGAGATCCTTGGTTTGGCCCACTGGATCGATCCGTTTCCCAATGACTTTGATCTGAAAGCCGTCCAGGGAGAACTGCGGCAATTGCATCAGAAGGCAGAAAAGCAATGGGCCAAAGCGCCACAGCCCGCCTTCCTGTGCAGCAACGTCCGTCGTCTGTCAGAACTGGTGGGATTGAGCCCTACCGACTGCCGGATTCTGGAGTTCGCCGTGTCGATCCAGAACGAACGCCTTCTGGATGACACCGCCGACTGGCTGGGGCAACTTTCGTCGCTCAAGGTCTTTCACGTTTTGTCGGTCATTCTCGACCTGCCCGAACCGAAGATCCGGGCCTCCTTGAGCGCACAGGGAATCCTCGCGCGCTCAGGCTTGGTTTCGATTGATCGCAGTGGCACCAGCACACTGCGCGGCAAATTGGACCTGCTCTCCGATGGCTTTGCCGATCTGATGGTCACCTCTGAAGCCGACCCGATCAGCCTGCTGCGCGGCACGGTCTCTGCCGCCGGGGCCGGGCAGTTGCGTGTGCAGGATTACGGGCATATCAGCCCTTCGCTTGAAATCCTGCTGCCCTATCTGCGCCATGCCACCACTACCGGCCGACGCGGCGTCAACATCTTCCTGCATGGCGCGCCCGGCACCGGGAAAAGCCAGCTGGCACGCGCGCTGGCCGACGAACTAGGTTGCGAATTGTTTGAAGTCGCCAGCGAAGATGCCGATGGCGACCCGGTCAACGGCGAGTCCCGTCTGCGCGCCTTCCGTGCCGCACAAAGCTTCTTCGCACAACGCCTGGCGCTCATCGCGTTCGATGAAGTCGAGGACGTCTTCAATGATGGTGATAGTTTCTTTGGCCGCAAGAGTACGGCTCAGGTCCGCAAGGCGTGGATCAACCGCATACTCGAAGAAAACGCGGTGCCGACGCTGTGGCTCTCCAATTCAATTCGAGGGCTTGATCCAGCCTTCATCCGCCGCTTCGACATGGTGTTCGAGCTGCCGGTACCGCCGAAGCAGCAGCGTGAGCGCATCCTGCGCGACAACTGCGGCGATCTGCTCGATGCCGGCACCCTCTCGCGGATTGCCGATGCGGAAAACCTGGCCCCGGCGGTCGTGGCCAAGGCGACCTCGGTGGTGCGCTCGATTCGTGACGACCTCCGACAGACAGGGGCAGCGGTTGTTTTTGAGCGCTTGATCTCCAACACCCTAGAGGCGCAGGGGCACCGGCCCCTTGTGCGGCACGATCCCTGTCGGCTGCCTGAGGTTTATGACCCGATCTTCATTCACGCCGATGCCGATTTGAATGGGGTGGCAAATGGTCTTGGCAAGGCGCGCTCCGGCAGGCTCTGTCTGTACGGGCCGCCGGGAACTGGCAAGACGGCTTACGGGCACTGGCTGGCGCAGCAACTGGATGTGCCCCTCCTGGTCAAGCGCGCCTCCGACCTGATGTCGCCCTACGTCGGTGAGAACGAGCAGAACATTGCCCGGGCATTTCGCCAGGCGACACAGGATGGCGCGCTGTTGCTGATCGACGAAGTGGATAGTTTCCTGCAAGATCGCCGGGGGGCACAGCGTGGCTGGGAAGTGAGTCTGGTCAATGAAATGCTGACCCAGATGGAATCATTCTCTGGCGTGTTCATCGCTTCGACCAATTTGATGGACGGGCTGGACCAGGCCGCGCTGCGTCGTTTCGATATGAAGGTGAAATTCGATTTTCTGCGGTCCGAACAGGCGTGGGAACTGCTGCGCCGGCACTGCGTTCAGTTGGGTCTTCCGTCGCCGCAGCCAGACCTACTGTCCCGACTGATGCGTCTTGGGCGGCTTACGCCGGGCGACTTTGCGGCCGCGCTCCGTCAGCATCGTTTTCGCCCCCTCGAATCCGCGTATGCGCTGGTATCGGCCCTCGAAGCGGAATGCGTGGTGAAGGATGGAGCCAAGCGTTCCATCGGTTTTCTGTAATGGCCACCCCGTGAGAAAATTGCCCGCAAATAAAAGGGAGGCCGCCGTGCGGGCGCTTTCAAAATCAAAACTCATGGCATTCCGCCAATGCCCAAAGCGCCTATGGCTGGAAATCCATCGCCCAGAATTGCGCGAAGACTCTTTCGCCACGCAGGCAATCTTTGCGGTTGGACACCAGGTCGGCGATATCGCCCAACGGCTCTATGACCCGAAAGGCAAAGGTGTAGTGATCGATCCGCAAGCTGAGGGGTTTGAGGCCGCTTTTGCCCGAACGCAAGACTTGCTGAAATCGAACCAGGCTGTTTTTGAGGCCGGTTTCCGTGCCCATGGCGCGCTGGCTTTTGCAGACGTGATGCTGCCAGTTAAGCAAGGTGGCAAGCGCACTTGGCGGATGGTCGAAGTGAAGTCCTCCACCTCGGTCAAGGATTACCACCGGGATGATGCCGCCGTGCAGGCCTATCTTGCTCGCTCCTGCGGTGTAGCTCTGAGCGCCATTGCGTTGGCGCATATCGACAGTGCTTGGGTGTACCCCGGTGCTGACGATTACGACGGACTCTTGCTGGAAAACGATCTGACCGACGAAGCCTTTGGCCGCAGTGACGAAGTGCGTGGCTGGATTGCTGAAGCGCATCAAATCATGGCGAAGAAGAAAGCGCCGGCGATCAACACGGGCAGTCAGTGTACAGATCCTTACGAATGTGGCTTTCTGGCGTATTGCCGGGGCCTGGAACCACAGGCCGAGCAGCCGGTCAGCTGGCTGCCGCGGATTGGCAAAAAGCTGGCGGCGCACATCAAGAGCAACGGGGTCATCGAACTCCGCGATATCCCAGACGCACTGCTCAACGAGCAGCAGCGCCGCGTCAAGGAAGTCACGCTTTCCGGGCGAACCTATTTCGATCAGCAGGCGGCGGAAAAGGTGCTGGCCAGCCACAAGTTGCCGGCCTACTTTATGGATTTCGAGACCATCCAGTTCGCTGTGCCGATCTGGAAAGGCACGCGCCCCTACCAGCAGATTCCCTTCCAGTTCAGCGTGCATCGCCTGTCGCGTACCGGCAAGCTCGAACAACAGGCCTTTCTCGACCTTTCCGGGAAAGACCCGTCCAAGGCTTTTGCCGAAGCACTTCTTGCCGCCTGTGGCGAGCGCGGCCCCATCTTCGTCTACAACGCCGGCTTCGAAACCGCCCGTGTCCGCGAACTCACCGAACGCTTTCCGCGCCTCGCCAAAGCGCTGCTCGCCTTGAACGAGCGCGTCGTCGACCTCTTGCCCGTCGCCCGTGAGCATTACTATCACCCCAGCCAGCAGGGCAGTTGGAGCATCAAGGCCGTGCTGCCCGCGCTCTGCCCGGATCTGAACTATGGCGACCTCGATGGTGTGCGGGATGGCGGCATGGCGATGGCGTCCTTTCTCGAAGCCTTGTCCCCCCAGGCCAGCGCCACCCGCAAGGCCGAAATCGAACGCCAGTTGCTGAACTACTGCGCCCTCGATACCTACGCCATGGTGCGGCTGTGGTCGGCCTTTACTGGCAAAGCGGTGAACTCTCATGGCCAAACGCTCCGACACACTTGAAACCGTCTTGCTGGCGGTCGAACTGTTGCGTCGCATTCCGCGTGGCCGCAAGGTCACTGCCGGAGAGTTGCATAGCCAGTTGAAGGATGCCGGCATCGACCGCGATCTGCGCACCATCCAGCGACAACTGGAAATGCTCAGCGAGCATTTCGAGATCGAGCGCGACGAACGCAGCAAGCCCTATGGCTACCGCTGGCTAGAACAGGCAAAGGCGCTGGCTGTGCCCAACCTCACGCCGCAGGAGTCACTGCTGCTGCAACTGGCTGAGGAACACCTGAAGAACCTGCTGCCGCCTCACCTGATGAAATCCATGGCAGGTTTCTTCACGCAGGCACGGCGAAATCTCGGCCCGGAGAGCACGGCCCGCCTCGAGAAGCAGTGGCCCGGCAAGATACGCGTCGTCGCCACCAGCCAGCCGTTGCTGCCGCCCAAGATCGTTTCCGGTGTCTTCGACGTTGTCAGTGAAGCGCTGTACAGCAACCGCTGGCTCCATCTCGATTACCGGAATTCAGGAGGAAAGCGGAACAGGGTGGAAGTCATGCCACTGGGTCTCGTTCAGCAAGGGCCCCGTCTCTATCTTGTTTGCCGCTACCGTGGCTACGACAACGAGAGAAACCTGGCGCTGCACCGCATATTGTCGGCCGAGATGTCGACGCTGATCTTCGATAGACCCAAGGAGTTTGACCTCAAAAAGTACGACGACGACGGGCGGTTTGGCTTCGGTGAAGGTGAGAAAGTTCGGCTGACCTTCCGCATTGAACGCAATGCCGGCTTGCATCTGCTGGAATCGCCGTTAAGCAGCGACCAGCAAGTTGTTGAACTTGAGGGCGAGAAATTGGAAATCACGGCCATGGTGGTCGACAGCGCGATGCTGGAGTGGTGGTTGCGTGGATTTGGGGATGCCGTATCCCATGTGCGCAGAGGGAGACAAAGCTTGGCAAAGTCCACACTGACGCCATGAAATTCACCGATTTCGTCATTACCGAGACCGCTGGCAACTCCGTTGACCCGCTGGGTTACCTAAAACCCAGTGGTGAAGTCTCTTCCGGACTCTTTCGCCCTTTCACCGTCCTGTCGAACCATCCCGCCTACCAAGGCTTTTTGGCGTTTGCGGTCAGCTTCCTGGAGAATTCGCTGAAGCTTGGCCAAAAGAATTTCCCGCGTCGGGTGCGCGACCTTGAGATTCTCTGGGGGGTCCTAAGCGTTCATGGTGGCGACCCGGTCATCAATGTGACTAAGTACGAGCCCCTCACCGGCCAGGAATCCTTATGCCTCGACGACGCGAAGAAGCGTCCGGCTTTGTATGCCCGCCTCAACTACGGTGCACTGGGCCATTACGGCAGCCCGAGCACGACGTGGCGAATTCTTCAGCCGAACGGTGCCGGGCTGTCCGCCAACGGCTCAGCGCTCGCCGAAGCCTGGCAGCACCGGAATGGATTTGATTTCGCTGACCTAGCGAACCGATGGATGGCGGGCGCCGACTTGTTTGCCGAGAAAAAACTCGACGATTGGGCGCGGGGTTTTCGCCTGGCGGCGGAACCCGAGCCCGCGGAACGGAAGGCCTGGCAAACCCTGATCCGCGATCTTTGTCGCCGCGAACCCGTGATTGCGCCGCTGTGGGAGAACGCGGTTCACGAGGACATCCTTGCCCTTGGCCGCGATGGCGACACTTACCCCGGCTTCTTCCCGGGCCTGCTCGGGCATTACAAGGCCCACCCGGAGCTCTGTCGGCGGATCGAGCTTTGCGACCGCTTCGAACGGCTATCAGGTCTCGTCCAGTTTGTTTTCGAATGTGAGTACGTCAGACGCCTGGACTACATCAAAAAGATCGGCCTGTCCGCCAACAGCCTGCCATCGCAGGTCACAAAAGATGTCCGTGAGGCAGCGCGCGCATTCCGCCGCGTGCAGGGACCGCGCGAGTTTTGGGCACTGCCAGGCACGCTAGAGAACGCCACGGACTATCCGACGATGGTGGCGACGGTCCTTGCCCACCACTCGGCGCACCAGCGAGGCAAGGGAACCTCCCCCTTCATTACGGGGGATGCGATCGCCGTCCAGGATCGCGTCGATGGCCAGAAATTCATGCAGTTCTTCAAATCGGTCGCCGATGCGCCCGAAACGCTGGTGTCAGCCACGCAATGGCGCTACCACCGCAACTGGCATTTTGAACGCGCCCACCTGTGGCAGCAGTACGCGGGAATCCACTGATGGCGAATCCGCGTCCGATGCCCTCCGGCGAATTCCTGAACTTCTCCGACATCTTCTCGGCAGCCGTTGCGCTCGCGGAAGACGATCCGATTGAGCACATCATCGTCCTCACCTTTGAATTCGATGAGCAACAACTCCTGAACCTTGTGCAACACCGCGCTCTGGAAGAGCAAAAGGACCTGGCCCGTTCCGGGCTGAAGCTGCTCTCGACGATCAGGCCCGTGGTCTTCTACGACGCACGCAAGACCAAACCATTCAGTCGCCTGCCGCAATTCCTGGAACTACATCCCTGCAAGACGGCAGGGTTTTCCTGCCACCACAGCAAGGCTTACTGCATCGTCACCCGTGGGGCGATCCGACTGGTCGTCGGCAGTTTCAACCTGACCTTCACTGGAATCTTCCGGAATCGCGAAGTCCTGCAGGAATGGACCTGGCAGTCCGCCGAGTCGGCGGACACGCACATCCTGGTCGAGTGGATCGATTTCCTTCGACAGCACTACCTGACCGAGGCGCAAGCGTCATCGCAATCGGCGCTGGCCGCTGCGCTGGCAACCTTGGATGCGAGAACTGCCGTCTGGGGGATTCCGCCGCTCCGTCCCAACGTACCCAGCCATTTGCTCGCTTCTGGCTACGGCGAACGTTCCGGCCTCGACTTGCTGGCTGTCCGGTGGAATGCCTGGTTCCCGGACCAAGCACCGACGAGCCTCTTTGCCGTCTCCCCCTTTTTCGATGAAAACCCCGCCCCTCATTGCCTCGCCGAGCAGATCAGCAGCCGCTTCCCGACGCTCTCCCGCCTGGAAATCGTCACCGACGCGGCCAATCAGGCGAATCTCTCCCGGGCCCACTTCGGCAAGCATTTCGCACCGGACCAATCGGCCCTTCGCCTGATTCCGGAATCGATTTCCGCTGATGAACGCGCACGGATCGAACGGCAGGGCGGCAACTCTATCAAGGACTTGGTGCTCGATCGCTCGCTGCACGCCAAGGTCTTGCTCCTAGCGACGGCGGATGGCGCCGGCATTGCCTACATCGGCAGCGCGAATTTCTCGCGCAAGGCCTGGCTCGGTGACAACCGCGAACTGGGCTTCATCGAGCGGATCGACAATGCTCCCACTTTGCGCGAGGTCGTCTTGCGCGCCTTGTCGGTCACGCCGGGCAATCACTTCGACGAGCTTCCTGATCTACCGCCCGAGGCCCCTCCCAAGCCGAATCCTGAGGAGATCGTCGAGGACTCGCTGTTCCCGGGATTCATCGATTACGTGGTGCTCGCTCCGTCCTCGAGCTCCGACTGCTTCCGGTTCATAGTGCACGGCACGCAGCTGGAGCGGATCGTGGAATACGACATCCACTGGGCGGACTTGCATCTCACATTTGCTGATGGCGTGTCCCAGGACATTCCCATCGGCCAGTTCCGCAACACGCTGCTCGGCGGCCGCACGCTCGAATTCCGGAATCGGCAAATGGCCGATCGAAGCTTCTGGTTCCCGTTCCAGTACGCCGGTGAAATCATCGCCGACCGACAAGCCTTGATGCACTCGTCCAGTTGGGACTGGCTGGCCTTCTACCTGAATCCCGACGGTGCCGACGAAGGAGAGGACCCGGAATCCACGCAGTGGCTGGACGGCCGAAACGGTGCTGCCCCACCGGCCGCGATGCTCGACGTCGATCGCGAGGCGAATTGTGTGATCGCCATGCAGCGCTACCTCTCCTTGTTCTCCAGTATCGAGGGAAGCTTCGAACGACGCCTGGCCGAATCCACCAAGGTCGATGACCCATCAGCCCGCCAGCGTGCCATTCGTAGCCAGGTCATCGACCCCCTGTCGGGCCTGGCGACCTTGTTGCAGCGCGAACCCGTCCAGCAGCTGGCGGATCGCCTTTTCAAACTGGGTGAACTGGGCCTCTTCGTTAAATCCTTGGCAATACAGACCCCGGTATCCGAACGCACTGAATTCACCGAACTCGTAGCAGGGATCAGATCAGCACTCGACGCGGCCAAGGGATCCGAAACCCTTGCCGCCGATTACCACGCGTTCGTCGTGGGTCAATTGCGGTCCGCACCATGAAACAACTTCTCAACGAACAGGCACCCGACCCGCGCGTCCAGGAAGACTGGAATCGGCAACGTTACACCGCCACGGTCATCCGCGAGCGCCATAAGAGAGGAATCGCTTGCGTGCTGCTGGCCGATGAGGTCGGCATGGGTAAGACCTATACCGCGCTGGCTGCAATCGCCACCCACTTGTTCGAAACGAGTCGCAACAACCGCAAGGCGCTGTTGGTCGTTCCCAACGATCTGCTGAGTGCGAAGTGGGAACAGGAAATCCGCACTTTCAATCGCGACTATCTGCAGCACAAGGGGTGCAAACGGTTGCGCCCACTTGTAGTAGGTGGCTACTGGGACCTGGTGCAGAACCTGCACGACTACGAGAACGTGGACGTCCCCCGAATATCCGAAACGATGCTGAAGAGTTTCGCGTACCTCGTGCTGAAGTGGTTTGACGCGCGCCGCAAGCGCGGCAAACATCGCCAAAGATGGGCCATCTGCGATGGGCTCGACGACCTCCATCCGGACGTGCTGGCGCTCAGTTCGCACCTGTCGCAGCTGGCGCTGAACAACTATCTGGACGAGCAGAAGTCGCTGGAACCAGAACGCTTCGACCAGATGGCCGGGGATCTTGTCACGGACCAGTCGTATGACCTCCTGAAGCAACTGTTTCGCGGCTTCGGCGCGCAGCAGGATGCCATGGAGCCCAACGTCTACGTGGTCGCCATGTCGAAGTTGCGCCGGGCCAAGTCGAATAACCCGCAATCAAAACTATTCGCTTCATACATCGTGTCGCGCGCGCTCAAGCGCCGACGCGAGCAGACGCGACAGGACGTAATTCGAGCGGTCAACAAATCCAACCTCGTCTGTCAATTGCCGGACGCGCCAGCGAGCAAAAAGAAACAATTGGAGGGCCTTGGGGACTGGCTCGGCAAGCTCTCCTCCACCAACCTTTGGGGGTTCGAGGCAGTGGCCGACGCAACCATTGCCGATGTCGGGGCCGAGCAAGTCATCGCGGAACTGATGGGCGAGCATCCCGGGCGATGCATCAAGGAGCTCTCTGATCGCATCGTCAAAACCAAGCTTCGGGATGCGAATTTCGTCCTGAGCGTCATCGATGAAGTCCATAACTGGAAGAACGGCGGCAACTGTGCGCATGACTTCGCGCAGGTGTTCCGCGAGGCAATCCCCAACAAGCTGATGATGTCGGCAACGCCGTTTCAGCTACACCAGGATGAGTTGGGACGGATCTTCGAATTCGTCGCCGCAGAGCATGACCAGTCGCTCGAGGCCGTTCGCCAACTAATTGCGCCGGACGGACCCGCATCACGCTGCCTCGCCGCCAGCGCCCGCTTCCAGGGCGCCTGGGGCCGGCTCGACCATGCGGACGTCGGCATGCTCCAGTCCTTCGTCAACGCCCACCCGAACCACGATGGCGCGAGCCGCGTCGCCGCCCTGTCTGCCTTCGCTGCGGACAATTCCTGCTCCGAGGAGTTTGCTGCCTTTGTTTCTGCATTGGTCGGCTACCACCACTCGATTCGGTATCTGCGGGAAGACCTGTCCAAAGTCGTCATCCGGCACACGAAGTCGCGCGACAAGCGCCATGTCCATGCCGGGAGCGACTACGTGCGAAGCGGTTCCCCAAACTACGCGCAACCGCGCAGCGCCCTCTACACGACAGCCGGCCTAGGGGATACGTCGGCCGCCCTGCTGAGCTACTTGGGCATGCGGGTCGAACAGCGTGTCCGACAGGATTCGCTGCAAAGTGGTAAAGAGGCAAAAGCGCACCTCTTGAGCGGGTTTGCATCGAGCTTTAGCGCGTTTCGGAAGAGCAATGAAGTCTTAGCTTCGGGTGCCGACGTTTCCGTTGCGACCAAACGCTACCTCAAGTTCTTTGAGTCAGCGTTGCGCCGGACGACACACCCCAAGGTCTCGGCAACGGTCGATCGGGCGCTGGCCAATTACCGGGCTGGCAGTAAAACGCTCATCTTCTGCGAACGCTTGGCGACGCAAGACGAAATCGTCCAAACCTTGCGCAACCGAATTGCCGCGGAAGACTTCCAGTCGATCGGCATCGATGGCACCAAACGCATGCGCCGCGACATCCTCAGGGACCACCTCGCAGTGGAGCTCTACTGGAGCCGCTCGTGGCAAGCCGCCCATAGAAGATCCGAGAAACTCATTGCGAATCAGGAAGAGATTTCAGCAGCCTTAGAGCGCCTTGAGGAGAGACTTGGTCGCCTGAACAGTCGGCAGCGCGACAAGATCCTCGACTTGTTGTTGCTCGCTGCTAACTCGCCGCAAAGCCTGTGCACGGACATGTTCCGAGGCATCCTAGAATCCGAAACGGCCCTCCGAGTCTATCTGCGGCTGGAGTCCAATCCGGAACTGAAGTCCTTCGATGACGACCCGGACGACGGCCCCGATGCCGATCCCATGGCGGACGCACTGGGAGAAATCACCAACGGCGCGACAATCTGGCACTCGGTCGACGACTCGGTGGCGATGCATGCCCGCTTATGGAAACTGCTTGAGGATGAGTGCGCGCAGTTTCAGAGCAACGCGGGATCGGCCGATCTGTCTGCGTTCGCGCACCTCTTGCTGGATGTCGGTCAGGGATTACGCAAGGTCCTCCTCCGGCTCGACACACTGGCCAGCATCGGTAGCGCAAGAGCAGAGCGACTTGGGGTGGCAGCCGTCGAGGTCATTGCTCATTCGACCGAATATCCCTTGCGCTCACCCTGGCATCGGCTTCAGGGCTTCCTAGACGTGCTTTGCGACGCCCAGGGCAGCATTCGCCGGCCGCAACAACACAGTTCGCGTCGCCAGAGCTTGTGGAAGGGCGTCTACCTGCGGGATGAGGAAATCGTGACAGAACTCCACGGCAACGTTAAACCGGAGACCCGGATCAGCCGATGCGCGGCATTCAATTCGCCCCTGTTACCCGACATTCTGGTTTGCACTGCGATTGGTTCGGAAGGTATCGACCTCCACCTGAACTGCGACGAGATCATCCATCACGACCTCCCATGGAACCCAGCGCGCTTTGAGCAGCGAATCGGCCGCATCGATCGCGTCGGTTCTCTGGGTGAACGCATGTATCGGGTTGACCCGCAACAGCATCGTCTGGACATCGGCGTGCCATTTCTAGCGTTCGACTACGACGAGTTTCGCTTCAAGACTCTCCATTCACGTGCACAGAAGTTCGAGGTCCTTTTGGGACAACCCGAATTTTCGACCGACGTTGATGAGCGCCTTGACGATCCGGACAATACAGACCCAACTCGAGCTGACGAAGACGAAGCAACGAACATCTCAGCCGCGCCAGCAGTTTCCCTCCCCACTGAAGTGCTTGAGCTAATCCGCATCGATCTTTCCGCTGAATCGAATACGCCATAGCAGACGTTCCATAACAGGCTGGCTGTGTAAAGCGACAACTTAGTGGTCATCAGCGTCCTTTCGATTGGTAAGTTCGGCAGACAGCTCTGCCGCTGCACTTCAGACCTCCGCCGCCCATCCGACGCATTCCCACCCTGTTAACGCAGCTCATTGAGGGTTTCGCGCAAGACGCTCTGGCACTGCCTGACGCGGTTTTCGTCCCACTTGGCAACACTATCGCTGAAGCCATGCAGATGGTTCAAATGGCTAGAGAACCAGTTGCGCAACGAATACGGGGTGATCCTAGGTCAGGCCCCGGATGCTTGTCTTCTTGCTGCGGCGCGACAGGGGCTTTCCACAGGTCTTCGCACGTTCTTCCTTCCACAAGCTTCCCGACTTCTCCTTGTAACGCTCCCGCGCGAAATCCGGGTCGAGCCTTTGCAGGACCTCAACCGCCTCTATAACTTCACGTGCAGCAATTTCGATGTCCTCCGGCGACACGCCGCGAAGCTTCTGCTCCAATATCGCGAGTGCCGTCGCGATCGGTTCGACATGGTGAAACAGCAAAGCCGCACGAAGCTGGTAGTAATAGCCGCGCGAACGCCCACCGCTCAACACAGCGTCAATCCCGCCACGTTTGCAGATCAGGTCCCACAAAGCGCGGTATCGAGCCTCGGTCTTCTTGCTGAGGGGATTGCGCCCCTTGAATATGTCATTGGCCATTTCACGCGCGCGGTCCGCCTCGCGCAGGAAAGGTGGGTCATTTTCGTCAGCCAACACGTTCTCCTGAAAAATCATCAATGGTCTCGGCGACGCAACGCCAGGACCAGACCGTCGATCTGCCCCGCCGTCAGCCCAACCGTCGGATCGCACCACACCACCGGCGCCATTTCGCTGAAGGCACTCCGTTCGTCATCAAGGGCGACCCATGGCGCGCCGGCACTTCGGTGCTCGGCAAGCCAGCTCCGGCACTCGTACTCACACAACGGCCCCATGCGGTCGTGGATATCGCGCAACGCGGCGCGCGGGAATACGGGAGTTGTCCCAACGACCCGTGCGGCCACGCCCGGTGTGAGCGTTTCAAGCAGCAAGTCGAACGGAAAGACCTCGCGCCAGTTCGTTGAGAGCACGACCTCTGTGTCGGGAAAGGCTTCCAACACCGGGTCGAGCAGATGGGTCCGAGAGCACTTTTCCAGTGTGTTCACCGGATGCAAGACGCCATCGGAATCGAGAACAGCCATCACGCGACCTCCACGACCAGCGCAGGGTTGAAGGCCGGGTTTTCACGCCCCCCGTTGGTCAAGGGGTAGCCCGCCGGATTGGCGATCACGCGCGTTTCGCCGACGCGGTAGTCGGAGCTGGCGTGCGTGTGTCCATGCACCCAGAGCGCCGCGCGGCCGTCGAGCATCGCGTCGAGTCGGCTGGCGAAGAATGCGCTCACCGGGTCGTCGAGGTACTGGGGCGCAATCGATTGCAGCGACGGTGCATGGTGGGTAACCACCACCGTCGGGCCCTCGTACGGCATGTCCAGGTTGCGATCAAGCCAATCGCGTGAGCGTGCGTGCCAGCGCATGGTGTCCCACGGCGAGAGCAGGACGCCGTCTTCACCGCGGATGGCGCGGTAGTCGTTCATGTACCCGCCACAAGCCAGTGCGCCCTCGGGATCGCCATGTAACGCGCCGTCGGTCCACAACGTCGCCCCCAGGAATCGCACGCCTTCAATCACGGCCGAGCTGTTTTCCAGAAAATGCAGCCCGGTCAGGCGCAGGGCGCGCAGTCGCCGCATCACCTGCGCCCACTCGCCGCGGTAAAACTCGTGGTTGCCGGCGACATACACGATCTGGCGCGGCAAGCGATTGCGGTGAAGGGTGATCCAGTCGGCCGCCTGGGTGCCAACGTGGATGTCGCCGGCAAGGACCAGTACGTCGGCGTCCGCCTGCGGCGGTGTCCATGGCGCGAACTCGAGGTGCAGGTCAGAGAGAATCTGGATCCGCATTGTCATGGGGTGTCACCCGATGCGTGAATTTGCGCCGCCATGCGGCGCAAGAATTCGCTGCGTGCCACACTGTCCGGCTCAACATGCGCTGCGCAGCGCGTACTCACATAGCCGGTCTCGCTTGCGAAAACACCACCGGGCCTGCCACACACCTCGCAGAGGCGCGCGGACATGGCTTCTGCCATGCGGATCATGCCGCGCTGCTGGTCGTTCGCGCCGCGCACATAGAAGCGCAGGGTGCCGAACTTTTCCTTCACCTGCGCTGCAAGCACCTGAGGGGCCTGGTTGTGATCGGATTCGTACTGCAGCGCACCGCACAGCACATCGATCAGGTTGAACCAGCCGTCGTCGCAATCCATGCCCCGGCCCATGCAGGATTCCTGCACCGAGCGATGCCGGTCGGCGAAGATCTTGGGGTAGCGGGCGCAAAGCCGCGCGTCGAGTTCGGGACTCATGGGGTCTCCTGAAACATGGTGAGCAGATACACAGCCAATCGATTCATGCCGGCCTGCGCGGGGGGCGCAGCACCAGCGTGTAGCTTGGGGGCGCGGTTGGACTGATCTGGAACAGCTTCACAACGTCGAGCCGATAGCGCACGCCTGCGAGCTCACACACGACGTCCCAGGTCGCCGGCAATGGGTGCCAGCCCGAATTGTCGTCGCGCCAGACCTCAATGCCGTCGCGTGGCAAGAGCACGGTAACCAAGCGTTCCACCAGGGCGGAATCGAAGTGCGCCATCGTCAGGGTCACGCACTTGCCGGGAAAGTCGATGCCCACGCTCACTTCCAGATCGCTTGCGCACGACATCATGTGTTTGATGTACCAGCCGCGTTGGGTCATGAACGGTTCCTTGCCGTGCATTCGCCGGCGCGAAGTCGCTCGCCCTTGTCGGTCACGATGCCGCGCAAGCCCACGCCGACCACTTCGATGTCGCCGATCCGCGCGCGGTAGTCCGCATGATGGTGACCGTGGAACACATGGCGAACGCCAAGGCGAATCGCGAGCGCATCCAACGCTGCAAAACCATGCGGGTGGGTGCTGGGCGCTTCGTGCGTCACCAGCAGATCCGCACGCGCTTTGCCCAGGGCCTGCACGTCGGACGGGAAGATCGTCGAGCGATGCGTGCGCGGCAGCCCGCCGCGCCAGCGATTACCCGCCCCGCAGCGGCGCAGGTAGTCCTCGGGTGAGGCGTGTTCGGGGGCGCCCGGCGCGCCCCAGATGCGGCCCCGGAACACACCACCCAGCCCCGCCACGCGATGCCCTGCGACGTCCACAGCACGCCCGTGCAGATTGCGCTCGGCGAGCGCACTGCCCCACAAGTGGTCGTGGGAGGCGTCCGAATCCGTATCGTGGTTACCCGGAATCCACCACACCGCCGTCTCTTGCAGAATCGGCGCCAGGCAACGTTCGAGCGGCTGCGGTGCCTCAATATCGCCAAGCAGGATCACCGCCACCGGTCGATGCTGACCGATCGCCTGCACGATGTGGTCGAAGCGTCCATGCGGATCGCCACAAAGCAGGATCATGGCGCCCCCTGCCCCAAGGCTTGGCCCAGCGCCTTCCAGGCCTCGGCCAAGGCCAGCGCGTCGATCAGCGCGTGGTGCCGCATCTGAGCGCGACTGCGCCAGATCCGCTCTTGCGCCTCGGCAAAAGCCGGGTGCGACGTGAGTGGGCCGATGTCGATCGTGGCTTCAATCGAAGGATGTCGTCCACCCAACAAGCCATCCAGCAATTCCAGATCGCCGGTGTAGTCGAACACCAGCGTCAGCGCCCCCTGCGCATCGAGCCAATCGCGCACCGCTGAGGCCACCAACGGTGCCGGGCCTTCGGCCGTGGTCGGGAGCAGGCGCAAGAGCGGCAAGACCACCTCGCGCACAAAGTCACTGCAACTGCTCGGCTTGAAGTCGGTCAGCTCCACATAGCAGCGAGGGCCGGCCTCCGACACCAGGGCCAGGCTGATCAACTGACGCTGCTCGAAACGGGTGAACTCGCAGTCGAGAAACACCCGCGTGGACGCAGGCGCCTGGACACCGCCGGAACGCGTAGCACTAGAAGTCAAGATCACGGTCCTTCGTGTCCGGGTTCTCGCAGATCGTGCGCAGCTGCTGACGCAGCGCCAACACATCCAGCACCTCAACCGCCTCACCCGCTTCTTCGAGCGCCGTCAGGACTTCGGGTGAAAACAGGTCGTCCAGATGCAGGTCGGCGATGGATGCATGGATAGCTGCCAGACGCTCAGCTGCCGCCGGCGGGGCTGCACTCACCTGCTCGGCCAGCCGGGTCGCGACCTTCGCGCCGACCCGATACAGGCACTCATTCCAATGACGCACCGTCACGCGCCAGAACCCCGGGCGTTTGCGCAAGAAGGTTTCCAGCTCGCCCTCGTCCGGCTCGTCCAGCACCCGTTTGGCAACAAGCTCAGCCAGCTCCTCAAGGTAGTGCTCGCGCACATCCGCCTGCAACTTCTCCAGTGCGCGCAGCAAGAGCTTCAGTTCGGTTGTGAATTGCGCACGCAAAAGGCGGAATGGCGGCATGAGGGCTTTGTGCAAACTTCCCAGCGCACCGCACACGTCGTAATCGTTCGGCAGGACAAATCCAAGGACGTGGTTGTACTGGTCATCGCCATTCAATAGTCTTGCTGAGACGCCGCTGTTCATAAGAATCCCATCCTCTGCGGTTTGGCGGACGCACTTGCGCCCAGTTCAAGGGTGATGACCCGCTCCTTCCGGTGCAGCGCCCAGCCGATTGCGCGGCGCATTGCGATGCGCGCCTCGCGCGCCGAGGCAGCGCCGAGCTGCGTCAGGTGCGCCAGCGCCAGCTCAGGCGCCAGCACATCCTCGGCATGGCAGTCGGCCAGTTCCATGCGATAGAGGCGCTGAAGCAGCGCATGCTGCTCCGCCTCGCTCGGCGGGGTGATCTGAAAGACGCGAAAACGGCTACGTAGTGCACCTTCGATACGCGACAAGTCGTTCGAGGTCGCAATCCAGAGCACATGCCGCGCATCGACCGGCAGCCAGGGCACCGAGAGGTCGCGAAAGCAGCAAGCGGTGCGTCGCTCCAACAGTTGATAGAGCGCCCCCACCGGATCGCCGCCGCTGTTTGAACCGTGAACCTTGTCCAGTTCGTCGAGGACGAAGATCGGGTTGGCCCAGCGACCTTCGGTGATCGCCTCAAACACACCGCCCGGCTTGGTGTTCGCCCAGTACTCGTCGCTTCCCACAATCTGCGCACCGGCTTGCGCGGCCGACATGCTCAAGACCCGCATCGGCACACCGAGCGCATCCGCCAGAGTCAGACAGAAATCCGTCTTGCCGACGCCAGGCGGACCATCGAGCAGGATCGGCAAGCCGCTGAGCGCCCCAAGCCCACGGCGCGCAAGGCCGACCTCGACGATGAGGTCGTCGATCACGGCCACGAAGCACGGGTGCGTGGTCTTGACGTGTTCGAGCCGCTGCACCAGCGCGTCGTCCGCAACAGCGCCCAACAGCCGTTGCGCGCCGCGTGCCTTGAGCTGCGCAGCGATTTGCTTGCGGCGATTGGCGTTCTTGTCGTCGTAACTCGCAGTCTTTGGCGTCGCCAGCGCCAGGTCGGCCGGGTCGAAGACCGGCACCGAGGGGCCTTCGAGGGCGGACAGCAATGCGTCGCTAGCGCCCTCGCCGTTCGGTGCTTGTGCCGCAGGCAAGAACGGATACCGAAGCCGCAACTCCTCAATGTCGCGCTGAAGTAACCCGAGTGTCGTTTCCATCCATCACCTCCGTTTTGCGCCATCGCAGCGCCTTGACATGCATTCCACGTCAGCGCGCCAGGAATCCAAACGTCCGCTAATTCGACGCCCGGATAGCAGCGACAGGGAATTCACAAACCCACTCTGAAAAAGGACCGGCCGGAGTCGCATCGAATCGGGATGAGCCGCCAGATTCGGATAGAGCCGCCCAGAGCCGTAAAGAGTCGCTATGAGCCGCATAGTAGTGAAGTACAATCGACCCGTCAACACGTCCGCTAAACGTCATGCATACCTCCCCTGACCCGCTCGACCTTCGCGCCCTTGCTCAAGACCTTGTTTCGCTGACAGGCCTCCAGCGGGCGGAAGCGGCACGGCGTGCTGGAATCCATCGCCCAAACCTAGTGCGCTGGTTTGGCAATACCGGTTACGTGCTCGCCCTGTCGAAACAACTTGCGCTGTGCGACGCGCTTGGCTGGCGCTACGGCGCCCTCGCTCGCGAGGTCATGCATCAATGGTGGGTGCTGGACGATCTGGCGCCGCTTACGCGCGTTCTCGGTCTGGAGGCAACGAGGGAAGAAGGCCATATTGCCTGGCTGCAGGTGGATGGCCCGGAGCGTGCGGGCGAGGTATTCGCCCTGCTCCACAATCGCTTTCAGGTAACGGGAGTGGTGCGTGTGTGCCGACCGCGCTCCACCTCACTGCCCCCCACGATCAACGCCGCGTCGACGGGTCTGGGGCGTGATCTCACTGAACGACTCACGCTCTCTGCCGAGCAGGCCGCAAAGCTCACAAGCGATGCTGTAGTACCGCGGCACGAAGCGCTCGCACTGATCCCTGAGAGCGTTCTCGCCGAACTGCTTGAAATCCCGGAAGCACCCGAATCGCCGCCCGTAATCGAGGACTACGTCGACGACAGCGAGTGGATTGAAGAATTCGATGAAGGCAACGGACCTCCGCCCGATTTCGCCGAAAGCATCAGCGTCGCGGGCGTCCGTGACTTCGATGCAGCCACCCTCGACGCACTATTCGATGCGGTATCCCACTGGCGCCCCGCACACCGCAATCAATGGATCGCGCTGATCCGGGAGCTTGCACTGCGTGGCTTCCACCCGGCACACGCCGCCCGGATGCTGGGAATTAGGGTGCGCGGTGAATCTTCTGAAACAGCCCCCTGAATCACCGGACACAGTCACGCACTCATCGATCGGGTAGGCATATGACCGTGTTTTGACTGAGCCCAAGCGGGATGTGATGGAAGTGTTGAGCGGGCCGGAGCGCCCGCGGAGATGGTCAGTGGAAGATAAACTGGCCATGGTGCGAGAGAGTTTCGAGGCGGGTAAGACGGTCTCGATGGTGGCATCGCCAGCACGGCGCCAATCCGAACCAGCTGTTCCATTGGCGAAAGCTGCACCAGAGCGGCAGCCTCTCGGCGGACAGCTCCGGAGAAGAAATCGTTCCAGCCTCGGAGCTTGGCGACGTGCTCAAGCAAATACGGGAACTACAGCGGCTGCTAGGCAAGAAAACGATGGAGAACGAAATTGTCCGTTAAGCCATGGAGGTCGTGAAGTCGCGAGAATGGATTGCGCGCGCGCCCTCGTTGCGGGGGGACGAGCAGTGAAACGGGTCTGCGAAGTTCTTAGAAGGCGGTCGTTACAGCGGTTGTCCAGCACGGTACGCGGCGCACAAAGGCATATCAACCGTGTCGTTTGGGCACCTGCCCCGTATCAGATTGCTCCGGATAAGGTTGGGCGCCTGACCTTCGCCAGTGCGCCCCGGCCCCGGGGGCGCACTGGCCGGTGCAGTGCATTTGAGATGAGGTTCGCGGGAATCGAAAGCCTGTGCCAGTCAGTGCATTGACGCCCTGGCGGCTTGAATCACTCGCTCGAAGGGGCTGGTGGATTGCACCGCGGCACTCCAGATTTTGGAGATTGAGGTGTCATCCGGCAGCACGGCAAAATTCAACCCGGTAAGGTTGCTCGACACGGAGATGAGTTGCGGACTCGCCTTGAGCGGCCAGACCCCGCACAACTCGCCGAGTTCGCAGATGTAACCACTCGCATTCGGATCATTGCCGGCAAGCAGCACATAGGCGCCTGGCGCAATACCTGACATCGAGAAGGCATAGCTTCCGTTCGTCGAGAGCATCGCCGTGCCGTACAGCCGCTTCTGGGTCAGCGGATCGACCAGCATCACCGTCATCAAGCCGGCATTACCTGGGAAGGCGCCCGCCGACACAACGACGCTGACCGGTACAGAAATGACATCCGTTGCCCCGGTCACCGTGATCACCGCGCGATGTGCGCCGACCGGCAGCTTCGCGCGATCGATCGTTACGGAGTACAGCCCAAGCCGGTTCGCATCCACTGAACTAGGCGCAACCGAAACCCAAGGGACGTTGCTGGTGACTGAGGTCACTGAGAGCGCGCCGCCACCAATATTGCGCAGTTCGAAACTCATCTGCACCCGCGCGGCGCCAAAGGAGAGCAGCTTCTCGGAGCTCGACAGCACTGGCGCGGCGGGCGTCGCCACGACCAGATTCTGTGCCGCGAGCACCGATTTGTATGCGTTGATCAACCCGAAGCCAAACTGATCATCCCGACCACTCGGCCCGATATCATCGGTCATCGCGCCCGTCGCCAATAGTTGATCGATCTGCGCAGGCGTTAAACCCGGATTGACTGCTCGCATCAATGCAATGACCCCCGCGACATGTGGGCTCGCCATTGAGGTTCCTGGCATCGCCTCATAGGTCCACCCTGGGGCACCACCGGTATCCACGCCCACGGTGCTGATCACCTGATCCGGACGACCGTCTGCGTTTTCATCGAGGTACTGGCTCCCGCCGGGCGCGGCGACCGTGATGCGAGGACCAAAGTTCGAGTATTCAGCCAAGCTACGATCGGGCACGACGGCGCTCACCGAGATCACGCCGCTGTAGGACGCTGGGAAAGACGGACGGTCTGAGTGTTCGTTGCCGGCTGCGGCAACCACGATCACGCCCTGGGCTCGGGCGTCGGTAATCGCATCCTGGAACGCTTGGACGGCCCCGGGGCCGCCAAGGCTCATGTTTACGATATCGGCGCGCTGTGCCGGTACCCGACCTGAATCGTTTGCCAGACCAGCGGCGAATCGAAAACCTTGCAGGATGTCATAGGTGGTGCCCTGCCCTCCGGCGCCCAATACGCGCACGGGCATGACGCGGGCGCCACCAGCTACGCCCGCGACACCCAGCGCATTGTTCGTCTTCGCCACGATCGTTCCGGCGACATGCGTGCCATGGAAGCTGGATGTCCTGCCGCCGTGCGCCAAGTCACCTGGATCGGAAGCGTCGGCGTCGATGCCGTCTCCATCGCGCGACGCGCGCGTGTCGCTCACGAAATCAAAACCGGCTACGAGTTGTCCTGCTAGATCCGGATGCGTCACCACTACCCCAGAGTCGACCACCGCGACGACGACCGGCGCACCGCCTCGGGATCCGTCGGTGATGTTCCAGGCTTCTGGCAGGTTGATCAGTGGGTAGTGCCACTGCAGCTTGTAGAGCGGATCGTTTGGGACGGCATTTGCGCTGACCCGATAGTTCGGGCTGGCCGAGCGCACATCGCTGGACGCTCGCAGCGCCTTGATCTGCCGAATCGTCTCGGCTCGCACCGACTCCTCAGAGCTCATTACGTGGCCGCTCCAGGGCTCACGCTCGGCCGACTCCGCGCCCACCGCTTTGGCCGCCGCCCGCGCAAACTGCACCCGCATGGCACGATTAGCCTGACCCGCCACGACCGTCGCGCCTGAGATCGGTCGATCGTTTGCTGCGACACGATCCAATGTCATCCCAACCACCTTCGCCTGTGCGACAGGCTGAACTGTCACCACCGCCTCTCCGGGCACGAAATCACCGAAACGGTTAAGGCCCATCGCTGCCGCTTGCGCCGACACCTGATCGGCGCTGGCGACAAACAACTGATAGGTGCTGGCTCCGTGCATGGTCCGCACGACGACGAAGTAATTGCCATCGGCCGGCACGTAGAAGCCCTCGTACTGCTCAACACCTTCGGAGCTGGCTACGAGTTTCAGGTTGCTGTCGAACAGAAACAGATCGAGGTCATTGCGCCCGGGTTGCACGGCGTCCCACTTGGACACCTCCAACGCCACGATCTGCCCGGCTGCCAGCGACACCTTGAACGAGTCCCATTCGTCGGCCGTCTTCTCGAACCGATCACCGACAACACCGGTGGGCAGCGCGGAACCAAAACCGACGACGATGCCTGGGTTGGGAATCGGCTCTGCGGTTGCGGGGGTGTCGTTGGCACGCAGCGGCGACTGCGTATCGTTGGTGTCACCCTCGGTGATGAGGCCCGAGGGGACCACCACGGTACCGGATACGGTGTAACTCGAAGGCGTGGGTGTGGGTATCGGCGGGGGTGTCGCTGTACCGGGGGAACTTGCACCTCCCCCTCCTCCGCACGCAGACAAAACGGTAGCGACAAGCGCTAGCCCTAGCTGCAGGGACTTCTTCATGGTCTTCTCCCTAGAAGCAACGGGCCGACTCGTCCAGGCGTGAACGAGCCTTTACCCGTGAGTCGATAGGGGAGATTCTCGACGGCGCGAGGCTCACTGGATGAGCTTGCGAACGGCGTCGCACTGACTTAACGCAAGGTCATTAGCTCTTCGTTGCGTTGCGCCCCCCTAGAGCCAATCCACCCCGTTACATGGTGATCGACTCGCGGCAAGGCAAACCCAGCCGTACAGGGTTGGGAAGCTCTGCGCAAAGATCGCAGCCGTCTTAGCCGTGGGCGATCAGTAGGGTGTCCGCTGCTGCTCGATGGATTGGCACACGATGGAAATCAGCGGATCGCCGCAACATTGGCCGAGAAACGACAGTTCGGCACACTCACCCAGCGTTGAATCGGAGAATGCGGAGCCCATGATGGACTATGAATCGCAGAGCAAGAGTTCAGCCTCTCGCCTCATACAGCAGGCTGGTCGGATCGGAATTTTGGGTCGCTTCTATTGCGGCGCCTCGGAAGCGGCGAAGTCTTGAAGCTCCCGCAGGAATCTGACCCACAGGCTTGTTGGTTGCTCGATTCGCAGATGGGGAATCCAGTAGCGCACGATCGGAAGCACCTGATTTTCGTGCCCGACAACCGCACGAATCCTCAGACCACCACCCGGCAATTCGGACGCGATCTCTTGATTTGCGATCAGCTTTCGTCGCCGAAAGAAGGGTGCCACCTCAGGCGAAACCGCGATCAGGCATTCGATGGGCTTTTCAGTGAACCAGATCCCATCCTCCCGCTTTAGCCGCTCAATGATTGAAGGCTCCGCATCGAACGTCCCGCCCTGCCGCTCGATCGCCAGGATACGGGTAAAGGCAAAAGTCTTTAGCGTGTCGCCATCAACGGCCGCCAGATACCAGATGCCCTTTTGGTTCATCAGCCGGTAAGGCTTGAGCGCAGAGTACCGCTTTCGGTCATCGGCCCTCTGGTAATCAATCGCGAGAATGGCCCGATCAACAATTGCTCGTTCCAGCGCCCTGAATTCCCCGTCCTTCCCGCTCAGATCCTCGTAGTGATGCCCTTTGACGAGCAGCGCTTCGTGCAGGCGCAGATCGAACAACTCACGCAGGATTGAACCCGCCTCCTCGGGAAACAGGCCGGACAGCCCAGCCAGTGCCACAAACTCGCGGATTTCGCGGGCACCCAGCCTTCCGAGGTATCGAGGGTCAAGTCGATATCGCCCTTCGACTTTCTCAAGCTGCAAGACGCCGAGACGCACATTCAAGTCCCGTTGAATCGTCCGCACATCAACGCCGAAGCGCTCCGCCAATGCCTTCGGCTCAAGGCTCTCGCCCTGGTTCAGCAGCAACAGCATCTCGGACAACCGATACGCAAAGCGTTCGTGATCACGCGTACTCAAGAAAAGTCTCCAAGCTCTGGGATAAACGACACGACCTGTCGCTTCGGCGATTCAACATGACCTCACCGTAACGCAAAAAAGGAGTTGCCGTATGTTCTGGATCGTCCTGCTGCTTGGAGGCCTGAGCCTGACCTTCGCCCAACTCGGCGCGCTGTCCGTCACCGTGACTTTCCTGTCGATCGCGCTGCGCCTCGCCTTGCTCGCGCTGATCGGGATCGGCGCAGTGGCGCTCCTGCGTCGCATCTTCCCGAAGGAAGCGTAATTGCGCGCAACGCTTACCGCACTGAGCATTGGCCTCGCGGTCGTACAGCTGTCAGGCTGCAACACGGCGCGCTTCCTCCTGACAGGGGAAGCGCCCTACGGTGAGGCAGGCCGGAGTAGTTCGCGCAGCCACCACAGGCACGGGTACCACCACCAGCACCCCGAATCACGCGCAGCCGGCCAGCCCGAGAAGCGTAACGTCTCAATCCAACGGCGCCAATGTGTCCGGCAAACTCGCTGCGGCGCGACGGCGCAATGCCTTGTGTCAGAATAAACGCGCTCCGCCTCAAACCCGTCTTTCAATTTCCGAGTCTGCCGGCATGGCTAATTGGTTCAGAGAAGAAATCGAGCAGTTCGGCGTCGTGGTCGAAAAGTCTATCGATAACGCGAGCCAGCAAATCCAGCAGCACATCGACTCAATCGGAACCGAAGTTTCCAAGCAACGGTCGCTCACCCGCCAAGACGTCGAGCAATTGATCGACTACGCAGCGGATAAGTTCGGCGAGGCCATCGATCGTCGCATCGAAAAGGCAAAGATTGAAACCGCGGCGCTGATCACCGACAATCTGAACGAAGTTCGAAGCCAGCTATCGGACGCTGCGATGGAGCAGAAACAGACCGCTGTGCGCAATGCAACGGTCGGCGTTATAGCAGCGATCGCGATCGGCTTCTTTTCTCTGGTCTACAAACGGGCCCTGCACGGCGAGCTCGATCTGCTTGCGATCTTCCGTACAACCGTTCTCGCAATCGCGTGTGGGCATGGCGTCTGGATCGTCATTCGTGCCGTAACCGAATATCGCAACTACAGCCGGCAGAAGAAAAATCTGCTGTTCGCTGGCGGGCAGTACTTCGGGGTATTCAATGCACGCGGGATGCTGGGCCACATCGTCGTCCTCGTTGCGATGATCTCGACATGGGTAATCCTGATCTACTGGCCAGACCTTCTGGAGTTGGCACGCGCGCGGATCCTGCCGTTCAACTAGCCTTTCCAGTCTTTGACTCAGCTGTCGCGGCATCAGGTGCATCGCCACCCTCCTGGGCGTTACGACGCCAAGTCTTGATCAGTTTTTCCGAGACGAAACGACCAGCCTTCCCGAGGCCCGGAACTGGAAGCTTGTCCAGAAGTCCCTCAATGACCCCCGGCCCATATTCCTCGATCAGATCAGGCACGTGTTTCCGCAGTAGGTCGACAACCTCATCCGGCACGTTCATACGTCGCATCAGCGCCGCGACTGATTCGTTGCCCTTTCGACGCAAAGTGGAAGGCAGACAAGCAATCTCTACAAAACCGTTCCAAAGCCTGTCAAACAAGTCACCAATAGATCCGCCACTTCTGTCGCCATAGAGCAAGCACGGAACCGGGAGCGCATGAGCCAGAATCGCCTTCGTCACTTGGGCGCGTGACGCCCTTCGAAGCGGCGCGTAATGCTGTTCAAGAGGACCTCCAGATGCACAACAAACGGCAATGATTTCAGCATATCCAAAACGTCCAAAAGCTTCGCGATTGCTTTCCACCCAACTCTGCATCTTGGGCGCTTCGTTCTCCGCGCCGGTCAGTACATGCAAGACGGGAATCTTGCGGTCGCACATCTTCTCAACAAAGAATTTGTAGTCCTGGTCTCGCTCCTGCGTGATGCGACCGACCTTGGCAACGTGAATGATGAGGCTGAAACCATCCTTCGACTGACTCAGCAATTCCAGAATCTGCGCAGCGGCCTTCTCAGGGGGAACCGTTCCATGCTGGCTTTCGTGCAAACCCACGGTGTCCACGATGACGACTTGGCGGCCCCTCAGTTTGAAGGGATTGTAGGTGTGGGTTTGCGAAGTGACACCAAGCGCACCGTTATGACTTGGCTGTTTCCTGCCGGCCAAGAGATTGCAGAGACTGGTTTTTCCGACCCCTGTCGAGCCAAACACCAAGACTCTGATTGCATCTTCTCTGCCCTGATTCGCTTTGGTCACTTGTGCCTCGTCACAATTTCAAAACGCTTTGATGATGCCGAAGCCGGCAGGATAACGACATTCACAACCGCCATGGTCCGGCGCAGATCAAGCCAACGCAAGAGTCGCTCGGATTGAACAAGACATACATCTGCCGGAAATGCTCCGGCCGGACGCGGTGACATACACGGCATTGGCACGAGTGTCGCTCATGAGGCCTATTCAGAAACGAACGCGCTGGGCATTACGAAAGACCGCGGACAGAGGCGCCCGGGGCAACCAGATGAACCCGCACAACCAGAACAGACAGGTCGACGCGTAGGCGTTGGCTTCGCGGTAGATCGGATTGCCCATCGACAGATGCCAGGCCATGTACACGCCGTCGACGCACCACCACCAGGCGAGCAGGCTCAAGGGTAAGCACCGCCATTGGCGTCGCATCAGGATCCGTGCAGCCATCGGCGCCAACAGGTAGGTGAAGCCCCCCATCAGCAGCGACACGCCGACATCCCAATCACCGATTTCGAGTGTCAAGGCGCCCCAGAGCAGCCACGCCATGCCCAGCGCAAGCGTCAAGAGCTTCCAGGGCCGGCGCCATTCTTCGGGTGCAAGCAGATCCAGCAACGGCTTCCACGCCCGCAACCGTTCTTGCGCCGCGCTCATCGCAGCACACGCCAGTGACCTTGCACCGGCGCCCCATCTTCCAGCGCTACCAAGCACTGGCGCAGCCATATCGTCGCCAACCATCCCGCAATGAAAGCCGCCGGGGCAAGCCAGGACGCATGCGGCTCGCCCTGCAGCAAATCGAATACTGTGGTCAGGGCCAGCAGCATGAGGAACAGGATCACGAGATCCAGCAAGGCGCGAAGCGCTGCGCCCCCCCACTCCACCCATCCACGCCTTTGAGCAAGGCTGTCGTCCCGCACCACGGCGCGCGGGGCGGCGTAGAGGTTGTCGCGGTTCATCACGTTGCATGGGGGGCTCATGACAAGCTCCTTGATCAAGACACGCCGATTCTGATCGTGCCCAGGCTCACCGGGTGAGCCTGCTATTTTGCGCTTGAAACTCCGCGCTCCGCTCGCTCGACGGGAACCGAATGCCGGGTGTCCCCAAGCAAACGCTCAGCGCCGATCACGCCGAGGTTCGGAGGGTTTCCACGCGGCGCTGCTCGTCAGCCAGTGCGCGCTCGAGCCCATCGATCGAACACCCCGCTGGCACCAGACCGGCGAAGGTTCGGCGCAGCAGCAGCCGCATCGCGAGGTTGATCGCATCACCTACTGTCTTCAAACCGGCGACCACAAAGCAGGCGAAGCGCTGCTGCTCATCCAGATCCGGCTGCTCCTGGTCGACCCAGTGCTCAAGCACAATCAGCCACGATAGAGGCAGCTCTGCGCGCGCCGCGTCAAGCGAGCCCGGCGGTGCCTTGTCGAAATGCCGTGCGATCCGTTCCAGCAATTCGACGAGTCCGATTACCCGGACGTCGGCGCGCAGGAAAGCCATCAGCTCGGCGGGTGGCTCGCTTGTGGCCGGCCCACGGCCTGCCGACTTGGCGCGCCGGATCACCGGGGACTCAGAGAGATCCGCGCAGAAGTCCGCACTGTAGGCAAGACTTCTGCATGCCACCACCGAGCCCAAGCCGCCCCATCCCGCGGCCAGCATGTTCGGCACTTCAACCAGGGCCGGCAGGCCGTCGCTCGCGGTCTTTTCGGTGTCGATGGCGATCATTGCGGTGTGGCGACACAGCAAGCCTTCCCGCACGGCCAAGGCTTGCGCCTCAGCGTCTAGCAGCGTTGGCAGGCGGCGTGCAGCCGTGTAGCGGCGCAGCAGATCGACAAAGGGTTCGGGCACGGAGCGCGTGATGACATCCAGTTGCCGGGTGCACTCTTCATGTCGAAGTTCGAGTCGAGGTGCCGTGAGCTGCGTAGCCTCCAGACCTAGGAGCACCGTGTCGCCGGCAAACAGCGCTGCAGGAGGCGCCTCGCACCACAGCGGCTCGGTGTCCCACGCCAGATGGGCCGTCATGCGCGGTAGCGACAGGCGCCGGCACTGACTGGCAATCACGGCCGCCATGGATTCGTTGGGGGTTACCAACTCGCAAGCGCCTTGGCTTCGCAGCGCGAGATCGCGGACCAGGCCTTCGGCCACCGCGCTGCCGACACCTACGGTGAAGATGCGTACCCCGGCGCTTGTCACAGCCGCGATGTGTTGGGGCGCAACATGCGCTTCGCCATCGGTGATCAACAGCACTTCACCTTCCGGGCCAGCCACCTTGATGGCCGCATCCAATGCTTTGAGGATCTCAGTGCCACCAAGGTCGGCGTGGACCGTGGTGCGCACCAGGCGCGCGAGTTGTTCTCGGCCACTTTGGTTCAACACGATTGGCGCGTCATTGCTTCGCGCCACCGAAGAGCCGAATCGCATGAGCGTGACGCGATCCTGCTCGCGGGCAAGGGCGAGGAAGCTGAGCAGCCCCTCCTTTACCTGGCGGATCGAGTCACCCCCCATCGATCCCGAACAGTCGACCAGCAACACAAGATGACGCCCGCCAAGATCGACGCCGCCAAATGCCTTGGGCTGGAAACTCAGCAGCGCCGCGCTGCCGGTCGCAGTCGGACACGTCCATAGCTCTGCGCGCGGGTCGGCCTCGGCGACCAGATTCAGAATGAAGTCGCGGTCGAGACTGGCTTCGCGAGCAAGGCTCACGAGCATGTCGCCGCCGTCGCGTCGCAGCGTGATTGGATGCGTGGGACACGCCAGGCTCGCCTCGGCCAGATCCCCTGAAATGCGCACCTGGACATCGAACGCGTAGTGGGCAAGCAGCGAGGTGGTCGGCGCTTGCCATGGCGCGAAACCCGCCTCGGAAGGACTGCCGTATCGCGGCGCCACGACCGTGGGCAAGCGCCAGCGCAGTTGCTTGCCGACCCAGCGCAAGGGTTCTACCCAGCGCAGGCAAACCTCGATGGCATCGCCCGGTTGCAAATTGCCCAACGCGATCTGCTTAAGGTCCGGGCCGGCGTCCATCACCAGCGCCGCCCGTTGCCCCTCAGCAATCGCCGCCTCGTAGCCCGCTTCGGCCTCACGACGAGGCTGCACCGTGCCGTTCAAGCGACGCTCTCCGATCGTCAGCGCCAGATCCATAAGCTGAGCTTCCGCGGCAAGCGGAAAGGTGTAAGTCGCCTCGATCGGGCGATCGCCGTCATGGCGCCAGCGCTGCCGCAACTCCACCACCGCCAGAGGCCCAATCAATTGGGCGTCTACGGCGACGCCGGTCAGCGGCACCGCGGCGGGCGCGTCGCAATTCAATCCGAAGGTGCATCGTTGCGCGAGTTTCATCGTTTTCTCCAGGTTGCTCACTCGCGGCGCAAGGCTGCGAGCTCCTCCATCACCGCCGCCACCAGCGCCCTCACCTGCTCTGGACTCAAACCCGCCTCGTGCGGGTCCAGGTGCAGTTCCAGCCCGGGCCCGAGGTACACCCGCGACCAGACGCTGACCTGTCCCGCGCGTCGTGGCGCCTCGGGCACATCAAGCGCACCGCCGCCGAGCAACTCGGCAATCCGCTCAAGTGAGAGGCCGGCCTCGGTCCAGCGGCGGATCTGCAGCAACTGATCAAGGTGAGACTGGTCGTACCACGCGCCACGGCGTTCGCCGTGCGGACGGCTCACCAGCCCGCGCTGGATGTAGTAGCGCACGGTACGCGGCGGCAAGCTCACCAGCTGAGCCAGTTCGTCAAGAGAGAGTCGCTTCATCGATTCCTCTATTTTGCAGCACTAGAACTGTCTTTTACGACTGTCTAACACGAACGTCAAGCACGGAGGGGCTCTGCGCGGCGTTTCACCACGACCGCTGCGGGAGTTTCCAAGTTAGAGTGTCGTGCGAAGCGCGGGCAGCACACCGCGACAAGGTGCGATGATCGGCGACGGCGGGTTGCTGGGCCCTTTACATTGGCCACGTACTCAGACGCCAAAACGCACGAAAATTGCCGATAACCGTTCCCCATTTCTCTTAGAGACAGTAACGGGGGGAGTGCTGAAAATTTCAGTTGTGACGATGCGCCAACCAACGCGGCCGCCAACGCTCGGGCCCCGGTTAAGCGGCTGCTTCAAGCTCACCGCGCTTGGCCAAATAGGTAGGGACTCGGCAAGTGAGCAGTCGCCGAGTCCCCGAGATGTTGCCCCGGGGCCGGCTGACGCGGTCAGGTTGCGGGAAGGATAACTTTCACCGCAAAACTCATTGACAGAGAACGGCTTATTGAGCCGGCAACAAACTATCAGTGATCGCCGGACACGCCGCAGAGAACGCCGCGCCGGGGCAAGCAACGCATGGGATCGTGCCGCTGTGAGAACACGTTGAGTATCAACTCCGAAAGCGCGACGACCGGCGAAGAATCGCTCCTTCGATTTGCATCCGACAGACGCAAACCTGAATGCAGTCAAGCCCTTGGCTGACGGCCTCGCCTGCTCCCCTCACTGCTCGACTTGCCCTCATTAGGGACACCACCCTCGCTGGTCGGCAAGGTTTGCTCCAATGCTGTTGAGCATCCTCGCGGCATGGCAACTTGGCAAACCTGCATTCAGAGCGGGCGGGGAAGAAAGCAATCGGGCAACAACCTCACTAGGAAAGCCCCCTTCTTGCCCAGAAAGCCGCACACCCGGCACGCCGCACTCACGTCGGTTCCAGCCAACTGGATCTGCCCAATCCAACTGCCATGCAGGCCCTCATTGCGGCGGCGATCACTGCGCCGCTCGACGCGATCTACCGGTCGTGCGCCGAGTACAGCCACCAAGCGCCAAAGGCTTGTCGATGAGCGAACGCGAGCGCGCCGAGGTCCTCCTTGCTCAGGACGAAGCGCACTTCGTGCGTCGACCAGCGAATGAATGCCCCAAGTGACGCTGGCGGACCGCCGAAGCCGGGTGTGCGATCGGGGCGGCCCGCAATCACGGTGAGCGCAGAGGCAACGAACCCCTCATAGGACACATGGACATGGCCCCCTGCGGCTTCCGCCGAGCACGGATAGCCCATGTCCGGCGCGTACAGGGCCAAAGCGCGTTCGGGGGGCACACCCTCCGCTTCTGCACGGAGCACTTGCAGGGCGATGAGCCCCCGCCAGGCCTGCAGATCCGGCACAAGGCAGGTGACTTCCCGGATGCCGTGCTGCTCGATGAAGTCGAACAGTTGTTCACGTACATCTTCCGGCATCAGTACCGCTGGCGCGCGTCCATGCGCAGCCAGCCCGCCTGCGCGGGGAATTTCCGCAAGGCGATCGCTGACATGGCGCCCCGCACACATGAGCGCAAGCTCGCGCTGGACGAGCAGATCGTCACTTTGCTCAAGCGCGCGCTGCGCGCGACGGGTGGCCTGAAGCAAGCGATCGATGTAAGCATCCCACCGGGTTTCGCGGCGACTGGTGGTCCACAGCGCCTGGGCTTCCGAAGCATCGTCCAGGTCGTCGGCCCAAAGAACATCGTCGAACGCAACAAGCAAGCCCCCCGACCCATCCGCGCGGAGGAGGCCCGGCCAACGGCCTGATAACCCGCTTCGAAGTTCGCGACGGAACGGCGCCGGGGCTCCTGCGCATCCAACCTCAATGTAGTGGTGCAGATCACCGGCACGCCGGGTTTGCATGAGTTCGTAGACCCGAAGCCCTCGCGAGGCCGCCCGGATCAACGCCGCGAGCGGTTCCGCGCTCACCAGGATCTCGATCGCCGGGGCGCCATCAGGGCCACGCATCGCACCGATGTTGAAGCGATGCGCTTCTGAACAGAGGATCAGGTCTTCAACCGCCACTTCAAAGCACGACGCGAGCGTCGGGTTCCTGAGGGGCCTCGCCTTGCTCATCGATTGCTCCATTCGTTCAACGCTGATCGATTGGGCGCCCCGACGGGCGCGCACCGCGCTCATCGCAGCAAACGCCAGAGACCTCGCACTGGCGCGCCGGCCTTCGGCACCACGAAGCACTGGCGCAGCCATATCGTCGCCACCAAGCCGGCAACGCAACCCACCGGGATAGCCCAGGACACAAGCGACTCGCCCGTCAGTACAAGGAACGCTATGGTCAGGGGCAGCGGAATGAGGCACAGGATCACCAGGTCCAGCAAGGCGCGCACGATCGCGCACCCCCATTCCACCCATTGAAGACGTCGAGAAGGGCTCTCATCCCGCAAGTCCGCGCGCGGAGCGGCGTAGAGGTTTTCGCGCTGCTTCGAATCCGTCATGTGTTGCTCTGGTCGGCCCTCGTGGATGTACGAACCAGGAGGCTTTGCTATCGCTTTAGCGCCAGCATCGCTTCGAGGGATTTGGCCAGGCGCGTCTTGACCTCGTCTCGCAGCGAATCGGGCCCGATCACCTCGACTTCCGGCAGGTGGCGCATCACGTCCATCGCCAGTTCGAAGGGGGCGCTGTAGGGAATACGCAGGGTGTAGTAGCCCGCGTCGTCGAAGGCGCCTTGCTGGTCCGGGTGCCAGGTTTCCTTGCTCACCCAGCGCGCGCGTTCCGGTGCGAAACGCAGTTCCGCCCATTCGACTTTCTCGCCGGAGAAAATGCCGTAGCCCGCGTCGAGCACCGCCTTCAACTGGCGCTCTGACACGTCTTTGGCGGCCTCGGTACTGCTCCACACCCCTTCGATCGCATCCAGCCCAAAGCTGCGCAGTTCATCGCGCAGGTGGCACCAGGCTTCGAGGTACCAGTTTTCGCGGTAGTAGGTCAGCCGCTGCGGCGAGACTTCGCGGCGCGTCAGCTCGTTGCGCCCGCGGTGGCGATGGTCGATCACCAGGCGCTGGCGCTTGAGCACCGCGTGGGCAATCGGCGTGAAGTGGCGGGGCTCATAACGACGACCGCTCAAACGCATCACACGGATGCGTTTGTTCACCACTTCAAGCGGGATGTCTTCGCGATCGAGCATCGCGCGCAGCCTTGTCAGCAAGGGCTGCACATGCGGCGTCAGGAGCCCCGGACCGAGGCATTCCAACAAAGCCTCCATCGACAGCAGCGCGTGGATTTCCGCCGCCGAGAACCACATGCCGGGCAGCTCGAACGATGGCGTCCTTGCGTCGGTCTCGTAGCGATATCCGCCAGCATCGCGGTCCCAGACTATGGGCGCTTCCAAGCGCGAGCGCAGGTATTCCAGATCGCGCTTGAGCGTTGCGAGCGAGACCTCGAGCTCGGCCAACAATTCGTCCCGGCTCACCACCCGTCGTTCGGCGATCAGGCGATCGATCTTGTAGAAGCGTTCGGTGCGGTCCATGTCAGGGTTTCGTTTTGACGATGACAGCGATGATGCAGCAGGAGTGGCTCACCGCATGAGCCAGCAGTGCGAAAGAATGCGATCCATCAACCTTGGGAGGCTTTTCATGCTGTCGACCCCCGCTTACTTCTGCCGCCCGCGCACGCCCGGCAATCGGCCACGCCTCGATCCGGCAAACGCAGATGGCGATGCGGTCGTCGCGCTGGAAGCCTTGTTGCGCTGGGCACGCAGTTCCGGACGCCCGTTCGATGCAGTGCTGCCGTTGGTGAACGGACGCTTCGCGCCAGCCGATATCGTGGCTTTCATGGATCGCACCCGCCCCGGCGCAGCATCCCTGCGTGAGGTTTTCGATGGGCTTTAGGCGCAGTCCCGCCCAACGTATCGCGCTTTCCGACCAGGAGACCAAACATGCACGGCGATTCCGTCGACACCGAACACGAAGTGTTCAAACAAATGGCCCAACGCTGCAGCCAAGACGCGCCGAGCATCGACACCGGGCGCTCGCGCGGCCACCCGCTGACCCACCCGCGCTGGACCCGTGCCCTTGCGGATGATCGGGTCGTCAAACTGACCGACCTGATCCAGTTCGGCACCTACGACGGCATGTTGTGCGGTTTCCCTGGCCAGTTCTGCGACGAAGTCGAGCAGCGCGGCGCGTATGCATTGCACCGTGCGCGCGAACGCTTGCCGGCGCACTTCGGTCCGCCGGCCCTGCTCACCCCGCAGCGGTATCTCGGGGAAGTGGAACGTGCCGACGGCACATGCGAGCGCTGGCACCGCGTGGGCTTTGTCACCACGATTGCCGTGTTCGAATCCTCCGACTTCGCCCGTGATCCGGGACAGTGCTATTCGTCTCTGGCCGCCGTCTGGTTTCAGGATACGTTCGGGCTGCCGACGGATCCCTGGGTACTCGCGCAGATCGACTCACTGGACTGGACTAGACTGGCGTGGGACTGGACACCCTGACCCGCAGCGCAGCAGCAAAGCGCCCAAACTCGCCTTTGGCGCGCGCTTCAGCGTGGCGCCCCGCCCTGCTGGCCTTTCAATCGACGCAGAAATCGCGGTAACGAACATGCCCCCTAGCCTCGCCGGAAAACTCGTAGTCGCCATATCGTCCCGCGCGCTCTTCGATCTGGAGTCGGAGAACGCGGTCTTCGAAGGGGGCAACGACAAGGCCTATCGTGCCCTGCAACTAGAGCGCCTGGACAACCCGCCACCGATCGGCGTTGCGTTTCCACTCGTGCAGAAGCTTCTTCGGCTCAACACAGCAGCGGTGCAGCCCGTCGAGGTGGTCATCGCCTCGCGCAATGATCCGGTCAGTGGCTTGCGGGTGTTCCGCGCCGCCAAACACTATGGGCTTGCGATCGAGCGCGGCATCTTCACCCGCGGGCGCTCGCCGCATCGGTACCTGGCGCCGCTCAACGCGTCGCTGTTTCTCTCGGCCAATCCGCAGGACGTGCGGGCCGCCTTGCTGGCTGGGCACCCGGCGGCGCAGGTCTACCCCGCGTCCGCAGCCGATGCAGCCCGCAATCCGGACGAAATCCGCATCGCATTCGACGGTGATGCCGTGCTGTTCAGCGATCAGGCAGAACGGGTGTTCAAGGGCGAGAGTCTTGAACGCTTCGTCGAGCACGAACTCATCCGCATTCACGAGCCCTTGCCGCCCGGCCCCTTCAAGCCCTTCCTCGCGGCGTTGCACGCGCTGCAATCACGGGACGTCGACGACACGGTGCGTATCCGCACCGCACTGGTCACCGCCCGCAGCGCCCCGGCACATGAGCGCGCGATCCGCACCCTGCTCCACTGGGGCATTGAAGTCGATGAAGCCTGCTTTCTCGGTGGCTTGCCCAAGGGCCCCTTCCTAAAAGAGTTCGAGCCGGATTTCTTCTTCGACGACCAGGCAGGTCATTGCGAGGGCGCCGTGGGTGCCGGGCCGACTGGGCAGGTGTTGTACGGCATCGCCAACGAGGCGAATGCCTGATCAAGCATTCACCTGAAGTACGTCCGACGCGGCCGTAGCTTCGTGCATGCCGCGCAATCTGATGCCTCCTTCCCGCTCCGTCGCAGACGCGTTGTGCGCATCGGGCAGAGATGGCCAAGCGGCCGGAAAATTGCGCAGATCAAGACGCGCCCAAAAGAAGAAACGGCCGCCGGAGTCAGAGCCCTTCGACGTCAATGCCATGCTCGGCAAGCCAGGCCCGGCGCTGCGCGTAGTCGGGCATGGCACGCTCGACGCGCAGCCAGAATGCCGGGGTGTGGTGCGGCTCGTGCAGGTGGGCCATCTCGTGCACCACCACGTATTCGGCGATACGGGCTGGCAGCAAGATCGTCTTCCAGTGGAAGTACAGCCAGTCGCCCTTGCCGCAAGAACCCCACCTGAACCCGAGGTCTTGCACCTTCACGCCGGCCGGTGCCACCTCCATGCGTGAGCGGTAGTCGGCCACCCTGGCCGATAGCCATACCCGTGCGCGCTCGCCATACCAGCGGATGAAGTGCTCGCGCGCAGCGGGCAAGGCGTCCAGGCGCAGGCAGAAACGGCCCGCGGCCAGCTTCAGCGGCACGTCCTGGTCATCCAATCGCTTCAAGCGATAGCTGCGCCCCAGGTACAGGAAGCCCTCGCCACTCACAAAGGTCTTGCGCGGCACCTCGCGCTGCAGCCGATCCTTCTCTGCCAGCTTGGTGTAGATCCAGAAGCGTTTTTCCAGCACAAAGGTGCGCAGCGCGGCCTCGCCCACTTCGGGCGGCGCCGACAAGACCAGTTCGCCGTCGCGCTCCACGGTGATCTGCATCGTCTTGCGCCGTGCGCTGTGCCGCACGTTGAAGCGCAGTTCGTCCACCGTGAGTTCCTGCAACTTCAGCCCGTCGCGCATCAGCTCATGGGAGCCCCCCGCCGTGGGGGTGAGCAGCGATCTTGGGGCGGCGCGGCGATCGCTGCTCACACCTGCACCAGCTTGTCGTGATTGGCACGCGCCTGCTCCATCAACCTGTCGGCAAGCACCCCCGCCCGATCGGCATCCACCAGGGGCGGCCTCAGGCGCATCAAGTGCTCGAACAGCACGCCATCACGCAGGTTCTCCTGGTCCGGCAGCTTGTTCGGGCTCCAGATCCTTGGATTGCCTTTGAGTTCCTGCGACAGCAGCTCCACCAACTCCACCGTCACATCCTTCAGGCGCAAGAGTTCAGCGGCGCTTGGCGTCTGGCCCGCACAGGCCACGTCGAGCACCGTGCGCAGGAACGGGGCGCAATGCTCGGGCAAGTCGCCCGGCGCATCGGCACTTGCCGCCTGCCCGGCGCGCAACTCGTCGATGAGCTTCTGCAGCTGCGCAACCACCTCGTCCCACTGCTCGCCCAAAGTTTTCAGGATCTCGTTCAGCCGCTCCGAGAGCTTGCGGTACAGCACCGGGTCTTCGTCGGTGTGTTTGCGGATGTGCGAGCGAATCGCGTGTTCCATCTCGGATGCCTTCGCGCGGTCGTTTGCGGCACGCGCCACGTGCGTCTCGAACTCGGCGTCGGTCAGCTGGATCGGCGGAATCTTCGGGTCGATGCCCAGCGAAATCACATGGTCGTCGATCCGCTTGCGCACCTTGGCGCCAACATCCTTGCCCAGAATCGGCGTGTCCTTGTAGCGGTTGCGTGCGCGGGCGTAGATGTAGGCCAGCCGCTTCGCGTCGCCCGAGTAAGGCAGGCCCTCGGGGCGCGGCAGCACGGTATCCAGCGACGCCAGGAAGGCCTTGAGTTTCACAGCGAATTCCGCGCGCAGCCGCTCGCTGCCCAGCGCTTCGATGCAGGCCTCGGTGTCGTCCAGCGAATCGATGCCCTGCTTGCGAAACAGGTCCACCACGCGCAGGTGCCGGTCGCGCAGCACCGGCACCTCGTCCTTCAGACTGGCCAGCGCGCCTTTCACGTCCTCATCGGCATAGGCGGCCAAGGCCTCCTTCAAGTGCTGCGCCACGCCGTAGTAGTCCACCACGATGCCGCAGCGCTTGCCGAAGCCGGTGCGGTTCACCCGCGCAATCGCCTGCAGCAGCTCGGCTTCGCGGATCGGCCGGTCGAGGTACATCACGCCCTCGATCGGCGCGTCAAAGCCGGTCAGCAGCATCGACTTCACCACCAGGAAGGCCAGCGGGTCGGTCTTCTCGGGCTTGGCATGGAACAAGGGCTTCTTGAAGCGCTTGATCAGCTGCTCGTGCGCCGCGCCGTCTGTCCATGGCTTCCAGCCCGGGTCATCGTTGTTGCTGCCCGAAATGATGGGCGCAAACTCAATGCGTGAGAGCGTGTCGCGGTAGCGCCAGGCCTGCACCACCGCCTGCACCTTCGGCGGCCGCTGGCACAGCGCCTCGTCGTCCAGCGCCTTGTCTTCGGGCGGAAGCGCCTGCGCCTCGGCCAGCAGTTCGTCACGCGCCAGTTTCAGGGCCGCGAAGTAGCGCGTCGCCGCCAGGCGGCTGTAGGCCACCACCTGCGCCTTGTAGCCGTTGGGCAGGATGTTGGTGACGTAGTGGCGCAGCATGTCGCGCGCCTTGTCGGCGATCAGCGCCGGGGCGTCGAAGATGTGGCCCTTGGTGGCGTACTTCTGCTTGATCGCCTCCAGTTCCTCCGGCGTGTGCTGGCGGAACAAGTCCTCGAACAGCTCGTCGAGGCTGGCGCCGTCCTTGATCGCGCCGGTGGCCGTGCGGCCCTCGTAGAGCACCGGCACCGTGGCACCGTCGGCCTCGGCTTCCTTGATCGTGTAGCGGTCGATGAACTCGCCGAAGATTTCGTGGGTGCGCTTCTTCTCACCCATGATGATCGGCGTGCCGGTAAAGCCAATACGCGCGCAGTTGGGCAGGCCCGCCAGCAGGCTGGCGTGCAGGTCGCCCGCCTGGGTGCGGTGCGCCTCGTCCACCAGCACCAGGATGCTGTCGTCCTCGTTCAGCACCTCGAACTTCTCGTCGGCTTTGTCGCCTTTGCCGTAGGTGGCTTTGGGTTCTTCCACCTTCGGCAAGTCGTCCGACTTCAGCGGCGCATCGCCCGCGCTGTCCGGGTCGCGGTATTTCTGGATCGTGGCGAACACCAGCCCCGGCCCCTTGCGCCGCGCCAGCGCCTTCACGCCTCGGGTGCTATCGGCCACTTCCACCACCTCGCCGGTCAGCGTGGCCGTCACCGATAACTGGCCCTGCAAGTCCTTGCGGTCGGTGACCACGATCACCTTGAAGCGCCGCAGCTGTGCATCGGCGCGCATCTTGCGCACCAGGAACACCATGGTCAGGCTTTTGCCCGAGCCTTGGGTGTGCCAGATGATGCCGCCGCGCTGGTCGCTCTCGCCATGCTGCAGGCGGGTCTGGCCGCGCTTGAGGCGGGCAATCGCCCGGCTCACCGCGCGGTATTGCTGGTAGCGGCACACCGTCTTGATGGTTTGCCCGCCCGCCTGCATGAACAACATGAAGTGCTGCACCACATCCAGCAAATGCGCCGGGGCCAGCAGCCCGGCAATCAAACGCTCCTGTTCGGAAAGCGCCGTTTTGCCCAGCGCCTGCGCCACCTCGGTCTCCGAGCCGGTGCCATCCGGGCCCACCACCGTTTTCCACTGGGCGTAGTGCTCGAAGGCTGCCCCCACGCAGCCCACGCGCGCCTCGTCGAAGCTGGTGGCCACCAGCAACTGGTTGGTGGCGAACAGCGCCTCGTTGCCTTCGTTCTCGTCCACCTCGAAGGCGGCCTTGCGCTGATTGCTGTAGCGGCGCAACTGGTCCACCGCATCGGCCAGCGGCTCGGGGATCGACGGGCTCTTGCACTCCACCACCACCAGCGGCATGCCATTCACCAGCAGCACCAAATCCGGCACGATGAACTGCTTGGCGCTGTTGAAACCGGGCGGGCAATCCACGCGGTACTGGTTGATCACCGTGAAGCGGTTGTTCACGGGGTTGTCCCAGTCGATGTATCGGATCGTCTGGCCGCGCCCGCCGTCCCAGCCGGGCAGGCCCTCCACCGTGAGGCCGCCAATCAGCAAGGCGGTGGCCTGCTCGTTGGCCTCCATCAGCTTGTGCGTGCCCAGGCGGGTGATGGCCGCCACCGCTTCGGCCAGCCGTGCATCGTCCAGCCAGGGGGCGCCGTCTGGCCCGGGGTTCAGCGCGCGCAGTTGGGCGCGCAAGGCCGCTTCCTGGATCACCTCGGTAAAGCCGGTGCGCCCGCTGACGGCGGGCTGGTCGAGGCTGCCTTCGATGTGCGCCCAACCCAGCGCCTTCAACTGGGCCACGAAGGGCTTTTCAACGTCGTCGAGTTCCCAGCCCATCAGTCGTCCTCTCCGCTACCGTCGTCGGGCAGCGCGCCCAGTTCCCGCTCAATCTGCTCAATGCTCGGCAGGCCGGTTTGCAGATCGGCCGGCAGCGATTCCAGCAGCTTGTATTCGGCAATGCCCATCGGCTGGCTGGTGTCGCCCAGCGCGTACTCGGCCACCACCTTGTTCTTGCTCTTGCACAGCAGCAGGCCAATGGTGGGGCCGTCGTGTGCGCTCTTCACCTGCCGGTCCACCGCAGTGAGGTAGAAGCCCAGTTGCCCCAGGTGCTCTGGCTTGAACTTGTCGGCCTTCAGTTCAATCACCACGTAGCAGCGCAGTTTCAGGTGATAGAACAGCAGGTCGATGAAGAAGTCATCGCCGCCCACCTCCAGGTGCACTTGCCGGCCCACAAAGGCAAAGCCGGCGCCGAGCTCCAGCAAGAACTGGGTGATGTGCTGCACCAGCGCAGCCTCGATCTCACGCTCGTGAGCCTCATTCCCAAGGCGCAAGAAATCGAACAGGTACGGGTCTTTGAGCGACTGCTGCGCGAGGTCGGTGTCCGGGGCCGGCAGGCGCTCGGTAAAGTTCGTCACCGCCTGGCCTTCGCGCTCCACCTGCCGGGTTTCGATCTGCATTTCCAGAACCGCGCGCGACCAGCCATGCGCCACCGCCCGTTGGGCGTAAAGCAAACGCTGCGGCGTGGCTTTGAGCTTGCTGAGCAGCACCAGGTTATGGCCCCAGGGCAATTGTCCAACAGCCTGTTGGAGAATTGCCTCATCCGGCCAGGCCTCGGCAAAGGCGCGCATGTACATCAGGTTGGCGCGCGAAAAACCCTTCATGTCAGGGAAGGCGCTGCGCAAATCCTGCGCCAGCCGCTCGATCACCTTGGCACCCCAACCCTCGCGGCGCTGCCGCTCCAGAATGTCCCGCCCGATCTGCCAGTACAGCGCCACCAGCTCGCGGTTCACCGCCAACGCGGCGCGCTGCTGGGCACTGTGGATGCGGGTTTTCAGCGCCGCCAGCCAGTCGGCATAACCGCTGGGGGGCGGGGTCAGCGAGACGGGGCGCTCGGTCATGGCGCGGCACCTTCCAGCAGGGGTGTGACGCGGACGCGGCCGGTGAGGAGGTCGTCCATAAGAGCGGCTTTTTGCTGCCGCAATTTCTCACGGGTAGCACACTCCCCAAACATTCGGGCATTGATATTCGCCGCTATGGTCGCAATGCCGCGCTGCTCTTCTCTAATTGGTACTGCGATGCTCACAGCGTTCAGCTTCGTACGGTTGATCGTATTGAGCCCTGAACTGGTTGCAGCCTCTGTTCTCCAATATGCCCGCACGAATTCAGAGTTCATCCAGAGCAATGAAAAGTTGTTGTTCAGGCGTCTTGGCCTCAGTCGAAACAGGTGGTTTTGAAATAGGAATCCAGAAACGTCTTGATCAGCCATCGCGCAGCGGCCAATTTCGTCGGTACTGGCGTGACCTTCGACCACCAACAGGTCGCCGGGCCTCAATGACTTTTCTGTCGCCTCCGCATCGGATGCTTCGAGATAGGCAATATCGTCGAGCTTTAGGGCGGCCCGGTGAACGTTGGCGACGCGCAAATAGGGACGTGGCCTGATCCGAGGCACACGATGCTGGCCCAGGGTAATTCCAGCATCGACAATGAACTCAGCTCCAACGCTGGAAACATCCCACTCCTTCGGAATCCACCCCAGCGGCGACTGTTTGTAGAGATGCGGGGCTTCGGCTTGGGGCGGGCGCAGTTCGCCGTTGGCGTCGATGCCGCGCGTCAGCAGATCGTGCAGCAGGCCCTGCTTTACGGCCTTGAGCTTGGCAATGATCGCCTCGGTTTCGTGGATGGCGGTGTCGAGGGTGTCGAGAACTTGGGCGATCTGGCGTTGTTCAGCCGGATGCGGCAACGGGACAACATGTGCTCGTACGGCAGCCCCACTAATGTTGGCTTGTGTGGTCTGACCTGAGTGCTTGAGCCACTCAGCCCGAATGTGGTCAAGATGGTGGTAAAGGTAGTCGGAATCGCAGGCAAAGGGAGGAATCAAGGCGCACAGCGCTTGGTTCGCAGCCATCTCCACGGCGGTAATCTTTGTAAGTCCGATCGTTCCATACATCGATACCAAGATGGTGCCGGCCGGATACCTCTTGGCAGCCGTCTCCTTCAGAGCAGCATCGGAAATCGCCAACTCGCAACCGTCAATGAATTTCTTGCCAGCACGCGTGAGGTCCTCCGTCTTGGCGAACGGAAGGCCTCCATACTCACGGTAATACCTCGGACTACCAGACGTCGGCGTCCCTCCACTCGTGATGCGGAAGGAGATCTGTTCGAGCGACCGAGAAGCCCAGTCGTGCGGGTATTCGACGCACACGTCAGACATACCCCAGCCCCTTCAAAAACCCCTGCAGCGCCTTCGCTGCTTCATCCCGCTTGCCCTCGATCTCGGTCAGCGTGACGCGGTACTTGTCCCACCAGTTCTCGAACGCGGCCACGATCTGCTTGCGCTGGGCGGCGATGTAGCGCTCGACGATGGCCTGCATGTCGTGGTGCAGGATGGTCAGTAGCAAGTCGGCCGCGGCTTGCGGTGTGAGGCCGCCGACGGCCGCATCGATGTGCTGCTTGAAGCTGTCGTGCCGGGCCTTGAGTTGCTTTTTGACGGTGGCGAGGTCTTTCTTCCAGGCCTTGAGCTGGGCTTCATCGACGGCGGTTTCATCGTCGGCGCCTTCCTCTGCGGCGGCGTCACCCTCTTCGCCTTCGGCATCGGCCGGCGTGGCGGCCTTGATCTGGCTATCGAGTTCGGCCTTCTTCGCTTCGAGTTCGGTAATGGCGTCAACGAAATCGCTCATCAGGAATCTGACGAGCTTGTGCTCCAGCGGGCTTTCTTTGCTGGCTTTGTCTTCCAGCGCGGTGACGATGCTGATGCGCCAGGCATCGGCCACGCCCTTGGCGCCGCGCGCCATGAGGGTGAGGAAGTCGTACTTGGTCTGGTACCAGAAGCCGGCGACGATGCCGCGCACCTGGAAGGGGTCGAGCAGGCCGATGGCCTCCAGGCTTTGGCTGAAGCTGGCGAGTAGATCATTGCGCAGCGCAACGAGGCTGGCGGCACCGTCGTTGCCCGCCTGCATCTGCCCGGCGAGCGCGGTGATGCGGGGGCTGTGCGCTTGCCACCAGTGCTCGAAGGCTTCGCTGATGGCCGCTTCCTTGGCCACCAGACCGGCGTTGCCTTCGATGGCGGGCTTGAGGGCCTGGCGCTGGGTGAGCGCGGGCTTGAAGTCGAAGTACTTGCGCGTGGGGTCGTTCGGGCGCGCGGTGAGCAGGTCGAGCGGGTTGAGGCCGTGGGCGGCGAACAAGGGCGCCTTGGCGTCGACCTCGGCCTTGGGCACGCCGCCCACCAGGTGGGCGCGCACGTCGTGCGGCTCGGGCGGCGGGGCGTTGTCGGCGTAGCGGCGGATGTTGAGGTTGTAGCCGTTCTCTTTGAGCGTGGCGTTATCCACGATGGCCGAAAAGCCGGGGATGGCGCGGAAGTCGTCGAAGGTGGTGACGATCTTTTCGATGTGCTCGGGCAGCAGGTGGTTCTGCGCGCGGCCTTCGAAGAATTCGCGGTCGGCGTTGATGAACAACACCTTGCCCTGGCGCTCGGCGGGCTTGCCGCTGACGCGGTGGGCGCCGTTCTGCACCTGTTGGCGCAGCACCAGAATGCAGGCGGGGATGCCGGTGCCGTAGAACAGGTTGGGCGCCACGCCGATGACGGCTTCGAGCAGGTCGGATTCGATGATGCCGGCGCGGATGGCTTTTTCTTCACCGCCGCGGAACAGCACGCCGTGCGGCATGACGGTGGCGACCATGCCGCCATCGCGCGTAACGGCGAGCATGTGCTGCAGGAACATCAGGTCGGCCTTCTTGGCACCCAGCGGCACCTGGCCGTAGGGGAAGCGCTCGGCCTCGAACTTGGGCTTCCAGGCGGGCGTGCCGTCGGCGTTCTTTTCGGTGTTGCCCCAGTTGATCGAGAACGGCGGATTGGTGAGCACGCGGTCGAAGTGCAGCAGCTCGCCGCCTTCAACATGCCGGGGTTCGGCGAGGGTGTCGTCGTTCTGCAGGTTGGCGGTGGTGATGCCGTGCAGCAGCATGTTCATCTTGGCGATGGACCACACGGTGCCGTTGAATTCTTGCCCGAAGAGGTTGGCTTTGCGGCCGTCTTCGCCGTGTTCGTCGATGTATTCCTTGGCGGCGATCAGCATGCCGCCGGAGCCGCAGCAGGGGTCGTAAATGTCGTGCTTGAGCGCGGGCTTGATCAGCCGCACCATCATCCGCACCACCGAGCGGGGCGTGTAGAACTCGCCGCCCTTCTTGCCGGCCGAATCCGCGAATTCGCCGATCAGGTATTCGTAGGCGGCGCCGAGCAGATCGGGGAATTCGAAATCCTCGTTGCGCAGGCGGTAGGTGGCGAAATGCGTGATGAGCTGGCGCAGCTTGATGTCGGGGATCTTGCTCTGGCCCACCTGCTTGGTGAAGTTGATGTGCGCCACCACGCCATCGAGCGCGGCGTTGTTTTCTTCCAGCCCGCTGATCGCTTTGTTCAGCCAGTCGCCCACGTTGCGGTGGGCATCGTTGAGCAGGGTTTCGTAGCGCGACTGCGGCGGCACCCAGAAGGTGCCTTCCTTCTTGTACCAGCGGGTGTTGTCGGCCGACGCACGCGCCTCGGCTTCAGTCTTGCCGCCTTCCATTTCGAGGAGGACCACTTCCTCGCGCCGCTGCTCGAACACGTCGGAACAGCGCTTGAGGAACAACATGCCGAAGATGTATTCCTTGAACTCGGAGGCATCCATCTTGCCGCGCAAGATGTCGGCGGCTTTGAAGAGGTGGCGTTCGAGCTGTGGCAGGGTCAGGGGCATTTCGGGAATCCACGCAATTGCGGTTGTTCTGTCGTGCGCAGCGGCATCGGCCCTGCGTTTGATTTGTGATGTGCTTCCGACGGCTCGATCACGCGGCCAGAAGTGCGATGCGGCGGCGTTCGCGCGCCAAAAGGCTGTCGTCACAGTAGCCGGGAGCACTGTACGCGACGCGCCAGCAGGCTTCAAATCGCGCGAGCTGGCCCTTGATCGGCATCACCCGGGTCGGAATGCGCGCCAGACCGACGGCGAGGCCCGCGCCGTCAACGGCCGCAAGGCCCTGCCCTGATTGGTTCCTTCACAGGCAGACCGATTCTCGCGCCTGCAAGGCTCGCCAGATGAGCCACATGGGGGTGCCACGGCGCCCTCCTCCACCGATACGGCCCCGCCACGAGAGGCCAGCCGGGGATGCCAAACCGGGCCGGATTTCGCGCGACTCGTACCCCATTTATTTCGCGCACAGTAACGGGGGGAGTGATGGAAGATTTTGCGGATCAGACACGCTAAACAACGCGGACATCAACGGCGCACTGTGGGGGTGATCGGCACGGCCAGCGCCGTGATGGCACCAGCGGCCAGAAGCATCCACAGCGAACGGGGATATCTCTGTGCACAAAGCTGTGGATAAGGCACCGAGGCCCTTAACTGCAGGGCGGCAAACGCGCTGCCCGAATTTGCAGCACAAATGCTGATACGCGAGAGCCCAGTCGGCGTGGGGACGGAATCCGCAGCACACCGCATCCTGATCGGGCTCATTCCACGAGCCACCCGTAACGGCAGAATCACGCTTCGATCCAGAAGTGCCGGGAAAACCGCCTGGCCGCACGCCCGCCTTTGATCGTGAGATGGCGCGCAATGACCTGCAGCGCTTCGCCAAGCGCGCCGATTTCGCGTGGCGTGCGTTTCCTCCCCAACTCTTAAGGAGTGCAGTTTTGAAGATCCTCCACACCGCAGATTGGCACCTTGGCCGCATTTATCACGGCGTGTCGCTGCTGGAAGACCAGGCGCATGTGCTGGATGAACTCGTTGCGCTTGTACGCGCCGAACGCCCGGACGCGGTGCTGATTTCGGGGGACGTCTACGATCGCTCGGTGCCGCCTTCGGACGCCGTCGCGCTGCTGGATGACACCCTGACCCGCCTCGTCATTGGCGAAGGGGTGCCGACCTTGCTCATCGCAGGCAACCATGACAGCCCGGAACGCCTTGGCTTCGGCTCGCGCCTGCTGGAGCAGGCGGGCCTGACAATGCGTGGCTCGCTCGATGCGGCCCTGACGCCGGTGGTGCTGCGCGACGCGCACGGCGAAGTGGCCTTCTATCCTCTGCCCTATGCGGAGCCCTCGGTATCGCGCCATTGCCTGGCCGACGATTCCATTGCGGATCACCATGCGGCGCTTCGGGTGCAGCTTGAGCGTGTGCGTTCGACCCACGACGAATCGCGCCGCTCGGTGGTGCTGGCGCATGCCTTTGTCACCGGTGGCACGGCAAGTGAATCCGAGCGCCCGCTGTCGGTAGGCGGCACCGGCGCAGTGGGCGCCGAGGTGTTCGACGGGATCGACTTCGTCGCGCTCGGCCACCTTCATCGGCCGCAGGCGATGCGTGATGGGCGGATCAACTATTCCGGCTCGCTGCTGAAGTACTCGTTTGCCGAGGCTGACCATGAAAAGAGCGTGTCGCTGATCGAAATTGGGGCGGACGGCGCGGCGCGCACCAGGCGGATCGCGCTGCGCCCGCGCCGCGATCTGCGCATCCTGACCGGAACGCTTGCGGAAATTGTCAGCGGCGCCGAACGCGACCCCGGGCGTGACGACTATGTGCTGGCCCGGATTACCGACACCGGTGCGATTCTGGATGCGATGAGCAAACTGCGGGCGGCCTACCCGAACGCCCTGTCGATCGAGCGCCCGCAACTGGCCGGGAGCGGAACGGGTGCCGCCAGCGGCGCGGACCACCGCAAGATCAGCATGGAGCAGTTGTTCAGCACTTTCTACCAGGAGATGACCGGGCTTGAGCTCGATGCTTCGGCGACTGAACTCTTGCATGGCGAAATCGCCGCGCAAGCGGGTGAAGAACGGGAGGCCGTCTGATGAAGCCGATTCGCCTGACCCTTCAAGCCTTCGGCCCTTTCGCCAATCGTGAAATCGTCGACTTCACTCGGCTGCCCTCCGACGCACTCTTCCTGATCCACGGCCCGACGGGCGCGGGGAAGACCTCGATTCTCGACGGGATCTGCTTTGCGCTTTACGGCGACACATCCGGCGGCGAGCGCGCAGCCAAGGAGATGCGCAGCCATCACGCGTCGGACGACACCCATACGGAAGTGGAGTTCGTGTTCGAGTTGGGCGGCAAGCGTTACCGGGTGAGACGTTCGCCCGAACAGGAACGCGCGGCGCTACGGGGCCGCAAGGACCAACTGGTGAAGTCGCCCGCCAAGGCGGAACTGCATGTCGCAGAAGCCGGCACCGCTGACAGCAGCCCTGAGTGGACGCCCCTCGTCAGCAAAACGACTGAGGTCACCGCACGCATCGAGACGCTTTTGGGATTTGAAGCGGCGCAGTTCCGTCAGGTGATCATGCTGCCGCAAGGCCAGTTCCGAAAGCTGCTGACGGCCGACTCCAAGGATCGCGAGAAGATCCTTGAGGCGCTGTTCTCGACCGAGGCCTATCGGCGCCTGCAGGAACGACTCAATATTGCCGCACGGGAGCTGGCGCAGCAGGCGACTACCGCAGCGGAGCGACGCGCGACCCTGCTTGAGCAGGCCGAGGTAGTGTCCGAAGACGAGCTTGTCGCCCGCATCCAGGCCGGCGATGCGCAGATCAAAGACATGGCGCAAGAGGAATCGCGGTTGCGACAGGCCGAGCAAGCGGCGGCTGCCGCCCTGTCTGCCGCCGAAGCACTGGCAAATCTGTTCAGCGAACGTGATGCCGCACTGGCGGCGCACGCCACGCTCAACGAGCGTGCTGCACAGATGGAGGCCCAGCGACAGCGGTTGGAAGCCGCTGGCCGTGCGCTAAGGGTTGCACCAGCCCAGATGAGTCTTGCCGATGCCGCCGCGCAGGCAGTGAATGCCTTACGAGACGCGACCGCTGCGACGCAGGAGACCGATGCGGCAGAGGGCAAGGCGCATGCAGCCGCTGCAGTGTTGGCGACAGAGGAAGCGCGTGGGCCAGAACGTGAGGCCGCGAAGGGCGAAGTCATTCGGCTCGAAGGGCTACGCGAAGCTGTCCGAAGACTGGACGAAGCCCGACGAGCGCACGCGGCGGCAAACGACGCGGCCACCCGCACGGCTGCAGCGCAGGCCAAACACCAGCGAGACCTCGACGCCCTGAGCGAGCAGAGAAAGGCGCACCTGGCGTCGCTCGAATCCAGTGGCCGTATGGCGGCCAGCGTCGAGCCGCTGGACTTGAAGATTCAACAACAACAGCAGTTGATTACTTCGCTCTCGTCTCTCAACGCGGCGCGCCTGGCGCTTGAAAAGAGCCAGGCGGAAGCGAATCGTCAACAGTCTCTCTGCGACGCAGTACAGGCGGAGCTGAAGGTTTGCCGTGAAACGGTTTCCTCGTTAGAGGAGCGCTGGCGCAAGGGTCAGGCTGGCGTACTCGCACAGCATCTTGAAGACGGCAGCCCCTGCCCGGTCTGCGGCAGTCACTCACATCCGCAGCCAGCGGAACGGAACGTAGACTTGCCGACTGAAGGGCAGATCAAGACTGCGAACGAGGCGCGGCAAGCAGCCGAGGCCAAATTTGAAGAGGCGCGTCGCGCACTTCAAACAGCGCAGAGCGAGCTCGCGGCACAGGAATCCCGGGTGTCGACGCTGAAAGAATCGCTCCCGTCGGACCTTCCGCACTCCGAAGAAGCCGCTAGAGTGCTGCGTGCGCTGGAAGCCGAGCGCACTTCTGCGCAGGTGGCGGCCACGACGCTGACGGAGATGCAGCAGGCGCTCAAACACACGGATGCGCAACTTGCCACCCTGCAGGCCCAAGTAGAGCAAGCACGGCAGGATTCGGAGGCCAGCGCGCGCGCACAGGCCGCAGCCGAGGCGCAACTGGCGCTACTAAGCGCGAACGTGCCGGAAAACCAGCGCACGCTCGCCGCACTCGAAGCTAGCATCAAAGCAGCCCGAGATCGCTCGGACGGCCTGCTGAGGCTGTTCGAGGATGCGCGCGCCGCACATCAAACCGCCGCGCAGACGCTCGTGGCGGCGCAGTCAAAGCTCGGCGCACTTCAGACGGCACAAACCGCTGCTGATCTGCGCGCCGAAAAAGCACGAGATGCCTTTGATGAAGCACTGCAAGCGCACGGGTTTGCCGATGAGAACGCGCTGCTGGCCGCTGCCCTGCCCCCCAATCAAATCGAGCTGATCCAGAAGGAATTGCGGACGCACGATGACGCCTTCGCCGCGGCCCGGGAAAGGCTCTCGCGCGCGGAGGGCACGGTTGAGGGGAAAGCTCCCCCGGATCTTGTCGGCACCAAGGCCACTCAGGCACATGCGGCAAGTGAGGTCGAGGAACTGATCGGGCGACTGAACCGCCTCAAACAGCACATTGAGTACGACCGCAAGACCCAGGAATCGCTCGAACGCCTCAGGAAGGAACTGGGCGCAATCGAAGCGCGTTACAAGGTGATGGGCCACCTCTCCGGCATCGCCAACGGCGAGAACAGCAAGAAGCTCACCTTCCAACGCTTCGTGCTCGCCGCCTTGCTCGACGATGTACTGCGGCAAGCGTCGCTGCGCTTGCGCGCGATGAGCCGTGGCCGTTACACCCTGCAACGGCGCGACGACGTGGCCGATGCGCGTCGCGCATCCGGGCTGGATCTTGAGGTGTTCGACGACTACACCGGTCGTGCCCGACCGGCCAGCACCCTGTCCGGTGGCGAGGGCTTCATGGCGGCACTCTCCCTTGCGCTCGGGCTATCTGACGTAGTGCAAGCCTACGCCGGCGGTATCCAGCTCGATACCCTGTTCATCGATGAGGGCTTTGGCAGTCTGGATCCGGAATCGCTCGACATGGCGATGAAGGCTCTGATCGACCTCAAGCAGCAGGGGCGAATGGTCGGCATCATTTCTCACGTCGATGAGCTCAAACGGCAGATCGACGCTGGCATCGAGGTGACTTTCGGCGCTGCCGGAAGTCATGCCCGGGTGGGGAGCGCAGCGGTTTAGGCTCACCCCCATCCACACAGAGCGCACAAACACAACAGGGACCATTCATTTGAACCCATTCAGGACTCAAGGGGTTGCCTCCGCTGTTCAACGCCTGATTCGAAGTACTTGAGCGCTCTCAGGCAGCGTTCGAAGACATCCGATGGTGGTGCGGTGAACTGGCGAACATCAGCTGTCCGGTCGCTGCTGCCGCCAACGCAGGTTGGATCGCCCTGCAGGAGTATCGGACCACGAATGCGGGCGACCGCTTGGGACGATTCAGTCGGTAGCAGGCAAAAGTGTCGTCGATTGCCTCTCGCCGATCACGCGAGTGCCAATGACGGAACGTCCTCCTCGCGTCGCGCTGCGCGTGAGAAATCCGTCAATCGTTAAGCGCGCCGGGCAACTACGCCAGCGCAGCGGCCAACCGGCGTCAACGTATGCACACAACATACAAATAGTCGCCCACGCGGGTCCCTTGGCCAACTTTCCCAGAGGGAATCACACACTCCACACGTTGGACCTGGCGCGTTTGCAATCACTCAATGAGCGGTGCGATATGGGATAAGCCCCCGCGAATATTCCGATCCGTCTGCGACACAATCTGTCGTACGAGATCGTAAGATTGGTGTATCTAGCGCTCAGCGATTGGGCGCAATACCGCACTAAAAGACGTAATGAACCGCATCCCAGTTTTCTTCGATCCGCGCTTGGTGTCTGACGTTCCCGTCGAGAGCCCTTCGGCTGGTAAGCCGCGCGACGTTGTGCGCGAATGGCTCGCGCGGTATCCGATCGAACTTCACGGTTATGCCCCCGCAACGATTGTAGATTTGTGCCGCGCGCACTCGCCCGCCTTCGTACAAGACATTTTGACAATGCAGGTGCCCAACGGAATGGAAACGGACGATGTGCGATTTCTGGACTCGTTGTATTGGACCACCGGGTCTTTGCTCAACGCTGCTCGCCACGCGCTGAGCCGCGGCATTGCTGTCTCACCCACATCCGGATTTCACCATGCCGGCTACGATTACTGCTGGGGCTTCTGCACCTTCAATGGCCTCATGATCGCAGCCCAGTCGCTGCTCACAAAGTCCAATGTTCAGAAAATTGGGATTCTTGACTTTGACCAGCACCGCGGCGATGGAACGGAAGATATTGTCAGGCGATTAAATCTGGATGCGCAGATTACGCACATCACCGGCCTCGCAAACTATCCAAGGGAAAAGCAAGCATTTCTCGCTACTTTGCCGCAGCTACTTGAGGCACTGAGCGCCTGCGACCTCATCATCTACCAGGCCGGAGCAGATCAGCACGAGAACGATCCGCTCGGGGGATTCTTGAGCAGCGCCGAGATGCGTTATCGCGACGCACGTGTGTTCGATTTCGCAAAGATTCAGGGAATTCCGCTGGTCTGGAATTTGGCTGGTGGCTATCAAACGGCTGAGTCAGACGGTACGATTAGCATTCAGCCGGTGCTAGATCTGCACAATGCAACGATGGAAGAATGTGTTCGGATCTTTCAGGATAATCAGTGATGACCCATTGAAAGTCAAAACAAGTGCAGAGAACTGAAACTAGATTTCTTGAATCATCCCACATAGGATTCCAACGATGACAAAGCGGTTAGAAGTCAGCGAACTTGCATACGACGAATTCGTCAAGTACGCGAACGGTGAGCCACATTCGCGAGCGCTTCGGCGCTTGGCGAAGAACGCCAACACAGAACTGGACGAGAAATCATCTCGCGTCGCATTGATAATCCTTGAAGATCTATGGTGGGATCTTGACGCAAACCCAAGTCAAGCCTCATCTGCACCGTTCTTTGAAGGTATTGAGAGGCTGTGCGAAAACATCAAGTCGTATCGCTTCAACTTCTACGATTCATCGTCGTTTTCCAAAGCGCTCGAGCGTGCCCTCACCGTGAGTGAGGAGCGAATCGTTCTCTACGTCGCAGCCCATGGCACTCAAAAGAAGGTTGGGGGCGCGTCCGGAATGACGCTACTGAGCAAGATCAGAGAACAGGGGATCAATGACAAACGACTTGAGGGCGTTATCGTCAGTAGCTGCACGTTTGGCGGAAATGACGAAGCCATCGCAAAGCTCTTTGAAGGCCGAATCAACTGGTTCTATGGCTACAGAACATCGGTCGATTGGCTCGGGAGCCTTCTGCTCGAAACTGCGTTACTTGAGTGCTTGGCATATAAGGATCATTCTTACATTGAGTCCGAAGAGGGCATTGGAGATCTATTCTCTGAGGCCACACGCCCTTTCGATCTGAACTGGGAAATGGGCGAAGACAACACGGGACGAAAGGAACTGAAGGACTCACTCGTCGTTGCTGTTCGACCAAAGAACGGCAAGAGATTCCGTTTCATGGCTCCGAGTGATTTTGTGAAACGCAGCAAAGCGTGAATCCACCGTATCTCGTTAGAAGCCAAACGACCAGCGAGCGATTCTCAAAAGGAGTTTGCCTAGATTGACGAGGCATGCACAAACCATGCGAATATTTCTCGACGACGAGCGGCAGACCCCTGAAGGCTGGATACGCACCTATTGGCCGGACGAAACCATCGCGCTTCTCGAAGCCGGTGGCGTCGAAGAAATCAGCCTCGACCATGATCTCGGCGACGATGACCGGGGGACTGGATACGATGTGATTCTCTGGATCGAAGAAGCGATCGTTCTGAGGGGTTTTGTGCCGCCGAAGATCACTATCCATTCGGCGAATCCTTCCGCTCGCGAGCGAATGGTTGCCGGCGTTCGTGCCATAGAACGCCTCACCGAAGCGCGCCTCCGTCAATAGATAGACATCGGAAGCAGCTGTGTACCAGTCTTTGAAGAGGTTTCAGATCGCAGTGCTGCGCCGATGACGGTCGGCGCAGCACAAGGACGCAAGGTCAGAATCCTGGCGCCCGCTGAACCAATCTGGCGTGGACGATCTCAGCGATTCTCGATATCGGTCGCTGGTCTTGTTTCACAACAAAGACGATCAACGAGATCGACGCGGGATCTTGAGGAATACGATCTGGACCGCCACGCCGTTGCCATTGACGTCGAATCAGAGTGAGATCGATGTACCGTGAAGGGTTTGTAATGCAATGTAGCGAGACCGCGCGAACGTCATCAGAGCGCCATCACCAGTCCCCGCCTAGTTCGAATATCGTGCCCGCAGGCAAGTGGAACCATTCCCGAATCATGCGTTTCTTTTCCTCGGGGTAATCCGAGAACTTACTTCCATAGAGATCGTAGTAGACAACCCACCCCTGCCCGTCAGATTTCCAATTGGGGACGATTAGTCCCGACATGACATCCCTGTATTCGAACGGAGCCAGTTCCGGCCACATTTCCTGCGCCAATGCCCAGAACATCCTTCGGTCCCCAACACGATCGGATTTGAGTTCATGGTGAAGCACGCCGATGGGCGTATCCAGCCACATGCACGTAGCCGCCGCCGAGGGCCTCTCGCGCGATGGCACGTACCTGAGCATCTCTTCGCGGCGCTCCTGCTCGATCTTGCGCGCGTCTTCCAATGGATACACGTAGAAACCGGTATCAGGCCAGCGGGTCTTGCCCTCGGGGTCGTCCTGCAGAAAATCCGACAGCCTCCGGTACTGCGGGTCTTCGATCTCGAACGGGATGTCGACATACAGGTATTTGGGGCCACCTTCGATCCAGCCAGAATTCGATGTCGTTCCACACACACCGTGGCCAATGCCCTCCGCATCGAGCCAACGCACGATTTGTTTTGCCGAACTCGAGCGAATCCAATGGTCAAAGTCCGATTCGTCATGCGTGCCCGGCATTTGTCCGAGAAACAGCACCGAACGCCCGAGACGAAGTGCAAGCGAGTCGAGGTATTCGATCAGCATTGGCATGAAAGGCCTCTTGATTGTTGGATAGACAAGCAACGGACGCTTGCAATGATGCCAGCGCTCCTGGCACCACCACATTGCCCAACAGCAAACTCAGTCCTTAGTCGCTTCAAAGCGCCTCGAATCAAAATGGAACAGCAGGAAATCGTGATCCGGGTCGCGCACGCCTAGGATCACGTCAAGTGGCTCACGGAAATAGGTGAAACCGGCGTCCTTGGTGTCGTCCAGAATCGGCCCTGACAAAACTTCGACGACGACCGCCGCTTCGTTGTATTGCGGCCAGCGCTTGTTGCGCAGGCCGGGTTTCCAGCGCACCAGCATCCCCGGCTTGAACGCACTCGCAGGTTCTTCGATCAGGCGCTCGTACATCTCGCGCAGGTCGGTGTTGTGCTCATTGACGGCTTCGGCGCGGGCGTCGAGGTGGTTCGGTCCGGTCTTGGCGATATTGACCAGCATTTCACGCAACTTCGGGTCGAGTTTCTTAGGCGTATTCATTGCGTGCCTCCTGGCGAGTTTGATCGTGGGCGTGCGGTTTCTCGGTTGATCGTGGGTTCGCAGCGCGTCCGCGCTCCCTGAGGGAGATCTCACTATCAAGGCGAGCGATGAGTTCGTTGGCGGTGGGCGTGACGTCGAGCAAGCGGTATTGGCGTACCACCGTGGCGATGTCGCCGGCAGTCAGGCCCTCGAGCCTGAACACCCCGTGTTCAACGCCTTGCGCAGCATCGAAGGTGCCACCGAGGCGAATGAACTCCTGCGCGAACAGCGCCCAACGCTGATGGCTGGTGAGCGGTGAAAAACGCACCTTCCAGTCGAAGCGGCGAAGGGATGCCGGGTCGAGATGCTCAGCCAGATTGGTGGTACAGATGAAGATGCCTTCAAAGGCCTCCATCTGTGTCAGCAGTTCATTGACCTGGCTGACTTCCCAAGAGTGCTCGGCATGCTCGCGCGACCTTAGGAACGAATCCGCCTCGTCCAGGATGAGCACGGCGCCTTGCTGGCTGGCCTGCTCGAACATGTCAGCGATGCGGCTCTCGGTATCGCCGAGCCATTTAGAAAGCAAGTCCGAACCGCGTTTCACGATAACAGGGCGATCAATCACCTCCGCGAGATAACGGCCAAACTCGCTCTTTCCGGTTCCCGGCGCCCCGTAGAAGCAGAAGCGTCCGCAGGGCCGGCGCGCCAGTGCAGCCACCAGGTGCGATACGTCGACGTCAGCATTGACGTAAGCGAGATCAAAGGCCGTCGTGCGCCCCGACGCCCATGAGGGCTTCGGTTGCCCAAGCAGGGCGGCCGACCGATCGAGGGCGCGCAGAATCAGGTTGCGACCGTACTCGGCTCCTGCCGGATCAGAAGGCTGTCCGACGAGGCTTTGCGCAACTTGCGCAGCGTTCTGGAGTTGCGCTGGTGTTGTGTGGTCCCGTGCGGCGATTGCAGAGAGCAGCGTGTCGTCGGAGGCGTCGAGCCACGCGGACAGGTGGTGTGCGACGATGTGTTTGCGCACCGAGAACGGCGGCACCGCGAACTTCACTGTGTAGTCAAAGCGTCGCAGATACGCGGGATCGATACCGTCCAGCTCGTTGGTGATCCAGATCGCAGGGATAGCGTTGTTCTCGAGCGAGCGGTTGATCCAGGCCTTGCCGCGGGACTCGACACGCGCGCCAGCAAACAGGCTTGCCAGCGGGTTGTTCTCGAACACATCCTCGACCTCGTCGAAGATCAGCACTGCGTCGCGATTTCGGCTGAGCAAGCGCTGTCCAAGGTTATAAGCGCGCAAGCGACCCATGCCACCGATGGGATCGCCATCCTGATCGGCGTACTTCACCTCGAACGCGCTAAGTGAGAGTGCATGTGAGAGCGCGACAGCGTATTCGGTCTTGCCGACGCCGGGCGGGCCATACAAGAGAATGTTCGTGCCGGCCCGGCCGGTCGCCCGAGCCTGCTTGATGAGGCCGGTCACGATCTCGGTGTCGTCAACAAGATGCGGAAACTGCGCAATGCTGAGCGTGGCAGGAGGAAGCCTGTCCACAAAACGCGCCAGCAGATCCTCTTCGCAGACCGTCTGGCCAAGCATCAAGTCCGGCAAATCCTCGCGGATACAGACCTTGCTCTCGAGATCGCACGCCGACTCCGGCATCGTGATCAATCCTGTCGCGCGAAGAGAGCCCTTTGCGCTGAGCGCGTCGGCAACCTCAACTGTGGGCAAGCCCGATAGCCCCGAGAGCGCCAACGCAAGATTGGTCGTATCCATTTCGATCGACAGCGCACTGACAACCCGATTGAAATGAGTGATCCCACCCATGCAGGTGGCAAACAGCAAGACAAACTGTTCGGCGGCTGTCAGGTTGAGCAAGCGCGTCAGCGTGCCAAGGTTGTGCCAGATCGGTGAGGCAAAGGAGACGCCTTGCTGCACGGCTGCTTCCCGCATCCCGTGAAAGTGCTGGCGCAAGACCTGCGCTTTGCCCGACTTCCGCCGCCTCCGACGAGCGCCGATCGAGAAGATCTCCTGCTCGTCCTCTTCATCCTCGTTCGAGTGCTCCAAAAGCGCCTCAACGCAAGCCGAGATGCCCTCTCCGAACAAGGCACGAACCCTTCGGTCGCCGCGAGGATCTTCAACCATATCAACCACACGGTCCGCACGAACGTACGCCAACGCGAGGTCCATCACCCACACGCACAGCATCGGGCGAAGGGACTCCAGGACGAGATCAGGATGTTGTGCGGGGGGCTCACTGCCGCAAACGACGAACCCCGGGGCGCCGTGCTGTGCGTGCTGATTCATGACGATCTCCGGTCTATCCAAAGACCCTGATCATCCAGCAAGTTGCGACAGCTTTTGTCGCACAGAGCATCACCAGATTGCGACTATCAATGTCGCACCGCTGCGACGCCGCCTGTCGCACCTGGAAGCGAAGATGACGACCAGTCAAGGAGGTCGCCATGCCCACACTCATCGAACACTTGCGCAGCCCGCACGAACCAGGCACCAGGCGCCTCATCGGGCCGAGTGCGACCTACCAACCGCTGATTGCCGTGTGGCTTATCGACATGATGTTGCACTTTGGCTGGCATGAACGCGAAGACCAGATCCTCGACGTCGACCTCTTCGCCTGCTCGGGATTGTCATGGGCTGCGATCGCTGCGATCAGTCGCGAGCACAAGGACGATCGGGCTGCGTGCGTCAGCGCGCTTCGTGCGTTGCTTCTGGCGCAGCGTGCGGTCATGTTCGACCAAACTATCCCAGCCGACGCTCCGCTGTTCTGCAATGTTGCGGCGCTCGGCGAACTACTCGGCCTTGGCCTCCACGAACAGTTCATCCTGACCTTCACGGCACTGCGCGCTGCGCTATGTGAATTTGGGAACGCGATACCCGATCAGAAAGTCACGACGGCGGATCTCTGCGCCGTCTTTTCCTTGCTGTCGCAACTGGATGCTGATGGCTTCAAACAGGCCCTGACGCCAGACAGCACGCTCGTCACGACGGGCATCGTGGGCATTGAGGCCGGCGGTAGCCCGATTCGCGAAAAGCTGACCTTGCTGCGAGGGCTCGGGGCCGCGCTCATTGAAGAAGACCTGGAACTCTCGCGACTGATGCGGTACTTCCTCACGCCAACAGCGACTCCCACGCTGGCAGTGCCAGATTTTGCGCATCTCGACGCCGAGATGCGCACGCTGGTCGGCATGCTCAACGCAACGCAAAACCACGCGCAGCACGCCCTTAACGTACTTCTCTACGGTGAGCCAGGCATGGGAAAGACCGAGTTCTGCCAACTACTTGCGCAGCAGACAGGCTTCGAACTGCTTGAAGTGGCCTACGCCGACGCGTCCGGATCGCCACTCTCCCCCAGTGATCGGCTACGCGCCTATCGCTTCGCTGAACAACTACTCGCCCCGACTCGCCGCAGCATCTTGATGTTCGACGAAGTCGAAGACGTTTTTCAGTCCGAGGAGACCGCACCCAGCAAGGCCGACATGGCCCAGAGCATTCGATTCAAGGCCTGGATCAACCGCGCACTGGAGCAATCGCGCACCCCAACCATCTGGATTACCAACCGCGTCCACAAGATTGACCGCGCCGTTCTGCGCCGTTTCGACTTCACATTGGAATTCCGCAATCCACCGCCATCCGCGCGTCGGCGAATCGCCGCCCGCCACCTGGGGGGGCTTGCACCTTCTGAATCGTGGCTCGATGCCTTGGCCAGTAACCCCTGTCTCATTCCATCCCAGTTCGAACGGGCAGCCGGGGTAGCGGCTCGTGTTGACGCCGAGAACGCCGTCACCGCCGCTGAGGTGAGCCTGCGCCAGAGCACCCGTGTACTGCACAGGCGCCCGCTCAAGCTCAAGCGAACCGGGTCGGCGCCGTTCAGTACGGAATGGATCACGACAGACCACTCCATCGACGCAGTCCTTTCCGGGCTGCGCCACCACCCCGCGGCAACAATGTGCTTTTACGGACTGCCAGGTACGGGCAAGACGGCCTTCGCGCGGCATCTAGCCGACGCGCTGGATCGACCACTGATGGTTGAACGCGCATCGGACATCTTGAGCCCCTTCGTCGGCGGCACGGAACAGAACATCGCCGAGTTGTTCGAGCGTGCTCAAACAGACGATGCGCTGCTGCTGATCGACGAAGCCGACTCCTTTCTGGGCGACCGAGGCCAAGCGCAGCACAGTTGGGAAGTCACGCAGGTGAATGAACTGCTGACCCAGATCGAGGAATTCGAAGGTCTGCTGGTGTGCACCACCAATCGTTTCGACCAGATGGACCCGGCCTCGCGGCGCCGCTTTAGCCACAAGATCCGCTTCGACCCGATGCCCCCCGCGACCGCATGGCAGGCCTGTCGCGAAGTCGCAGCGCAACTGGGCATTGATGCGCAAACCCTTGGCGCGATCCGGGGCGACATCCTCTGCATGACGGCGCTCACGCCGGGTGACTTCGCGGTCGTCCTCAAACAAGCCCGCCACCTGCAAGAAACGCCGACTGCAGAGTGGTTGTGCGACGCCCTGCGTAATGAGGTTTCCGGGCGGCACGGCGCCAAAGTCCGGTTCGGGTTCGCAGCATGAGCGCGCCATCTGTCCTGGTGTTGGAAGCGGCATGGGTAAGCAGTCTGGAACCAGGCCCCTCGGTGCGCCCCTTCATCGATGGCTGGGCCGCCCACCGCGGAGTTGGCGTTTGCTACCGCAGCTTTGGTTCCTGCGCCGAACTGGCGCACTGGCTCAGGCACTTTCTTGCAAGCCAGACGCTCCGCGTCGCCTACCTTGCAGCGCACGGGCGTGCCGGCAGCCTGCACACCCCGACCAGTGAAATTCCCTTGCCGAAGCTTGCGCAAACACTTGCTGGTAGCCGGCGTAGTCGCCGGGTCGGCAAGGGCATTGCGTTTGGTGCCTGCCATCTTGGGGCTGAGCTTGAGGCATTTCTTTTCGAGTCGAGACAGAAGTTTGATTGGGCGCTCGGCTACACCGAAGCGATCCCCTGGCTTGGCGCGACGGTCATCGATCTGTTGTTTCTTGAATACCTGTTCGCAGGCATCGCTTTGCGACCCGATGACACGCGCTCTGACCAGAGCGAAGAGGCTGAGGCTGCGACCTGGCTCATCGGTGAACACTGCCGACTCGCTGACCTCATGGGGCTGCGTCTCGCACTCTCTGCGTCGCTCCAACCCGCGCTGCGGCCACCCACTTCCAAATGGCCTACGCAGACCACGCAACCCGTCGCGCACACCATGATTTGCAGTTAACCGGAGGAACGAGCGTGACGCCCCATGAACTCACTGAACTCCTGTTTTCACTGGACGACAGGCTTTTTTGCACCGCCCAAAGCGTATTTTCCAGTCGCCTTATGGCCCAACGACGTGGCGACTTCGAATCCCCGGATTTCGAGACCCTGCAGCAACTGAGCGGTGACGAGCGCTACCGACTGAGCCTAGAACTTGACGACAACACATTGGTACAAGCCCTCAAGGCAGCCAGCCGCAATCTTCGGCACCTATTCCTGCGCGATACCTCTTGGAGCCGCAAGCGCCGGATCATCGGGAAGATGAGGCGCCTCGGTTGTATCCGTCAGTCGGTTGCCAATCGCGCGGTCGAGGCAGTACTCGCGGAACTGGAACGCCAACGCGCAATCGGTGCCATCTCCCGCGAGCTCTCTGACGATGAGATCAAACGAGGCATCCCCGCCATACGTGCAGGTTTGGCCGGCAGCCGCGCAAGGCCAAGTCAGATTCGCGCCGACATAGCAGAGGTGCTTGGCCATTACCTGCACATCGCGTCGGACGCCGTCCTCAGCACCGTCGTCCAGGCCGCTGACCCTTTGGATCTCGCGTTGCTCCTTTTGCAACTGCGCAGTCCTCTCCTCATCGAGCGCATGCTGGTAGCGGGCGAGTGCACGTACCTGCGCGAGTTGCTCGACAGCATATTTGCCATCCTGGATGGTGACGGTGCTCCAGCGCCCGGCCACCCAGAGCGCCGGCTCTGGCAAATAGTCACCTGGGAACTCTACAACCAGGATGCTTGGGAGATTGACACGCTATTTCCTGTCGCTGCCGAAGTAGCTTCCGTCGCCTCCGGCCCCGCCGGTTCGAACATGATTTGGACCACCCTAAGGAATCTTGAGCTGTACGGGTGGGAGGCTCGAACGTATCCCGATCCAAATCCTGATGCACATGAAAAGATGTTGGCGCTGATAAAGGAGAGCGCGCGAAACTACGCAGATTGGCCAGAGCCGCCCCCACCCGAACCGCTCACCGCCGCGCAACAGCGCCGCATCGATGCAATTGAGGCATCTTCCTTGGCGCGCATGCGGCGGCGCAGCGACGAACAGATGCGTCGTGCGATTGCCCGGAAATCCGACGCACGGCGTATGGCGGACGCGTCATGAGCAAAGGTCAGCTCACCTTTCAGGTCGTGTTCGAGCGCTGCGATCTGACCGGCGCGCACAATAGTCGGGCCTGCTCAGCGCGGCCGAAATCGGGCAAAAGGAAACTGACCGCAGCCCGACCCCAACCCGCTGTCACACCAGCCAAGGCTCGTTCATCATGAATGCCATCAACATCGCGGAACTGCTGTATTCACTCGACGCAGCCCAACTCGGCGCCGTCGGGCGCCTTCTGGATTCTCGCCTTCTAGCCCGGAAGCGTGGCGGATGGCTGCACCCCACGTTTGAACGCGTGGCCCAACTCACCGACAACGAACGCTACCTGCTGATTCGGGAAATTCCCGACAACACCGTGGCCGAGGCGTTGAAGGCAGGCGGCGAGTATCTGAGAGGCACAGTCTTCGCAGTCATGACCAAAACCCGACGCAAGCGTGTCAGCGGCATCATGACGCGATTGGGCCCCACTCGCTTATCGGTCGCCGAAGGCGCAATCGACGCGATCCTGGCTGTGCAGGAGCGTCTGCGCGCAATTGGAGCCATTTCCCCTGATCTCACCGTGGGCGAGATCGAACAAGGGCTAACCGCGATTTGCGCAGGATTGCCTGCCTCGTTCCCGGGCGAGCAATTGGTCCCCGCAGAGTACGCAGCGACATTGCACCAACACCTTTGCGGCGCCTCCGATCAGGCGCTCTGCCAGGTCGTCACGCGCGCAGATCCTTCGGACCTCGCGCTGTTCCTCTTGCAAAGACGCAGCCGCCCGCTCGCCGAGCGCCTGCTTACAGCAGGACCGTTACCGTATCTGCGCGAGACCCTTGCCGCCGCGCTCGCCTTGCAGCCCGGCGCCGATTTGCCAGACGGACGTCCCGAATGGCGACTGTGGACGGTCACGCAAGGCAGCCTGCCATTCTTCGACGGCGCGCCGGAAGAATTTCCGCCTCCAGCGCTATCAACACCGACGTGCGCATCGGGTGCGTCCGATACCTTATCGGGTTCGCAATTGGCGCCCACCGATCTGGTCACATCTTCCGACCAGCACCACAGGACACATCGGCTTGATTACGACAGCACCTGGCCGACGGAGCATGACATTCCCAAAACGCCAACCCAGTTGCTTCGTGAGCGTGAGATCGAGGCATCCCCATTCGCGCGCATGAAACGTCGCTGCAGGTCAGCGGAGCTTTCCGCTGCATCGCGAGTGCTGCAGCCCTCCCCGCCCGATCCGCAATGATGCAAGCCAGATAGTCGGCAGCAAGAAGCTCGCGACAAATCGCCCCGACCCGACACCGAAAATTGATGAAAGTCATGCTTGGAGGCAGACACCCTTCAGAGGCAGATCAGCGCGCCGTTGAAGTGGGCTTGAACGATAGAACGATGAACCAAGGGTAGGCATGACCACCGCTCAACAGCTCTACAATGACATCCTGAATTTCTTGGCGCGTGGCACAGCGGCAGATCCGACGGCGGGACCCTACAAACTTTCCACGCGAGAGCCCCTTGTGAAGCCGTCCGATTGGAATGAACTCCCGCCTACAACCGTTAAATGCCAGCTTCTCCCCTTGACGACGATCGGCAAGGGCGAGCTTTCAGTCCAAGCGGCTCTATACGCCTATCTGGTCAGCAAGGACTGGATCGCAGTCACAGAGGCGGCTCCTGACACCGGCAGTGATCGCGCCGACATCCTCGTTCTCGACAACAACTTCACGCCGCTCGCTGCAATTGAGTTAAAGCACCACTCCATTCACCAACCGTGGCAACGGGGCACGCTGCCTCTGCTGGATCTGATGGATGAAGACCTCAAAAAGAGGACGGCGCAATCGTTCTACGGGCAACCAAGGCCGCTCATTCGAATTGGCCTGATGACCGCGATTGTTTCGCCTACAGCAAAGGTCCTTCGGACTCCTAGTCCGCCTTGTTTTCCAAGCTTTCTAAGAAGAGAGTCATACATTGCCAGGGGAACAAAGGACAGTCTGTTCGCTTTCAAAGCGCCATCACAAAAAAACTCGTCGGCGCAGCGGTTCTCAGACTTCATACCTGCCGTGCAGCGATGGCACAAGACTGGAATTGGCCACGCTGGCTGGGGTCCGCTAGAGAAGTTCCGACACGACCCAAGCGGGGCCGACATTGTTGGCTGCGTCGGCTATGTCTGCGTTATGCCCTGAAAGCACGCCGCCTCACCGTGACGAAACACCCAAATCAAGCGACCTTTCAGTCCATCGTCGCCGCGCTCGCCCGCGGCGCAGCGCATTCCAGGCTCGAGCAACCCCGTAACTTGCGTGATCGATTGATGAACGCACTCCACAAGACGGAAGCTTCCCCAGAACAGACAGAGACACTCACGTTCAATTCGCCGGAAAGCCTGACTTATCACCTCACCCAGGGTGAGTCGCCCGCGAAATTCCTGACTGAACGGCTCGAAGCCTACGGGTGGTGCGTCGAGATGCTGACCCAGCCAGATGAAGCACCACTTCATATCGACGGCGAACCTGCGTGGCTAATCACCCAAGCGCCTTCTTTCGGTGCGCGTGCTTGCATTCTCGCACCGCGGGTGTTCCGCCCCGAGGACGATCTGAGCACGATCGAATACGCCTTGGATGCCGCTCTCGAGCAACTCATTGCCCAACGAGAACGGGTCAAGGATCTGGAAGTTCGCCACCAGAGCAGCAGCTACCGTCTGAGTGCCTCTTCAGACCTGCCACGCCCTGTGCCGCAAGTGCCATTGGTGCAAATCGCATTGCTCCCAGTGTTGAATGGTGATGGGCTCGATATCGGGCGCTTCGAGGCGATCGAGCGAAGCCTGGCGCACTGGGCAAGTTCTGAAGCCCTCGATCCGTATCGAGATGCCGTCTGGGGCCTGGGGCCGCGCGAAATCGCCCATTGGTGCGAACCAGTGCCACTGCTTCGGAGAATCACGGCTCGCGTAACGTATGTCTGCCTGATGACCCGAGTAAACACATGACCGCCTGCGACATGAAGCGTCGCACCCAGCGTTCAGAATGGCCTCATCAGATACCGATGGAGCCCACCATGAGCGACCCGAACACCTCAAGTCACCGCCCCACGCCAAGCCTGGCCGAACTGCAAGAGCGCGCAGCGGCCCTTGAGAAGCAACTCGGCGGGGCTATTCCGCATTTCTGCGACAAAAGTTATGTCGAGCGAAAAGCTGCCGAGTGCCCCGCCCCGGATCGCGACGAGCGCGTGCGCGTCGCAACATACGCCTTGTGCAACTACTACGAATCATTGCTTGCGCTCCGCGAACGCGACTCGAGCACCTGGAACGCCCTGACCAGCTGGAATTGAGGAGAATCGCCATGACAACAACAAGCACACGCCATGACAAGGCGCCGCGCCAGAACCTTGTGCGGTGGTTTCCGCTGTTCAGCCTTGCGTCGCTGGTGGCTTGTGGTGGTGGCGGCGGCAGCGCCCCGCCTGCGACGCCGGCCCCGACCGTGACGCTATCGCTCGGCGCATCGAAGGTTGCGCCTGGTACTCAGACGACTCTGACCTGGAGCAGCACCAACGCCACTGCGTGCGCCGGACTGGCGGGACTAGGTGGTGCGCTGGCCACATCTGGGAGTGTCAGCGTCACTGCAGGTGCGGAAGGCGGCGTTCAGTCCTATGTGCTGCGCTGCGATGGTGCCGGCGGTAGCGCGTCGGCCAGCGCGGATCTGACGGTACCGCGGCCCGCCACGGGCTCTTCCTACGCCAATCGTCAGCGCGCGGGCGACCCATTTGCCGGCATGAGCCGACCAGTACAAAACGCCAGCTTCCCGGGTACCTTTGCGGACTTCTTTCAGGAGGGCAGTTGGTCGTTTGTGAATGCAACCCTGGAGTACGATGCCCAGAAACCGATCGGGGAGGCAAAACCCGGCCATGTGCACTTCTGGCGCCTGGTTAATGGCGTCTGGCAGGACCGCACCAGCGATCTTCTCAGCGACACCACCGGCTGCCTGCATCCGCGAAAGTTGATCGTGGCCGACTTCAATGGCGACGGGCGTCCCGACGTATTCCTTGCCTGCCACGGCTACGACGCGGTGCCATACCCCGGCGAGCCAGCTCGGATCTTGCTCAGCCGCGCCGATGGGCGTTACGACAACGCCTTGCTGCCCTTCTCCGGCTACTTCCACGGCGCCACCGCCGCGGATCTGGACGGCGACGACAAGCCCGACATCATCGTCGCTGATACCCATTACGGCCGGCCCTATGCGCTGATGAACCAGGGCAGCGGCACGTTTACGCAAGACCTCACGCGAGTACCCGCGACGCTGCAAGACAAAGGCGGCATCTACAGTGTCGAGTTGATCGACGCCGGGCGTGGCGTACCGGATCTGTTCGTGGGTTCCGGCACGCCGCCCGGTTCTGACCCGGCCAACCCTACGGCTTCTTGGGCCTTGCCGAACGGGTACCTGCGCAATGACGGGTCCGGACACTTCACCGATCCCGTCATCGCACTGCCCAACAGCCCCGGCGCAACGGGCATCGTCTATGGCTTGGCGCTTGACTTCGTGATGCGCGATGGCTGGCTCTACTACCACCAGATCAACAACACCTGGGGGGCCGCTGACCCGTTCTACAACAATGTCATCGCCCGCAAGGTGCGCTTGAGTGACATGCAAGAGAGCATCCTCTACGAGCACCGCGGGCCCTATTCCGACGGTGGAACCTGGTTCCCGTGGATCACGGTGACCGACACGCAGGTCAAAGGTAACTGTGACTGGTGGATTGGCGACGCAAGCAAGGTGTCCACAAGCTCCTGCGGCGTATCCTTCCCTCGCTGACAAACGGGATCACATGACCTGCAAGGGCAAGACATGAAGATTCGACTGGGGTTAGCGCTGGACGGCGCCAGCCACCTCGCACCGGGCAACCGCCTCGGCGAATGGACCACAGGCCCGCAGGGCCTGCTGGCGCAGCTGGAACTGGAACTCGGCCTCGCAACGCCGTCGGTCAGCCACACTTCGCGCGTCATGCGTTACGCGCACGCGCTGGAGCAAGCAGACGACGGGCAGCGCTTCTATTCCGAGTCATTCAGGGTTGATCCGCTCGGCGTTGCGAACACCCTAGTCCATTGGCGAGACGACTTGATCGAGGCCGGTTGGTCGGGCGACGTCGCCCCCGGTGACGGCCAACGCCTTGCCGATCTGAGCGCGGTCGAGGATTGCGCTGCCGGCGCAGTGCCGGCAGGCATCGGCGAACGCCTCGCTGCGGTGGAACGAGCCTTGGCACAGCACCCGACACAGATCGAATCGCTCGAACTGTTCGAGCCCCTCGACGCCTACTCATGGCGCTGGCAAAGCGTCTTGCAGCATTTCAAGATCGTCCTGCACCAACCCGCTTTCTCCTCCAGCAGCGACAGCGATCTCGGGCGGCTTCAAGCGAGCATGCGACGGATGCTCGACGCGCATCAGGCCGAATCGATGAAGGGCGAGCACCGAACCCCGGATGGCGGCGTAAGGCTGGTGAGGATGAAGTCGGCGGTACGGGAGGCGCGCGCGATCGTTACCTACGCCCAGTCAGCCAAGCACGCGCTCATCGTTGCACCACAGGGGAGCAGCGAGTTGGCCCAAGCCTGCGAAGCGGCAGGCCTGCCGCCACCCGCATGGCGATCACGCAGCCCTGCCCGGCCTGCGCTGCAGCTCTTGCCCCTCGCACTGCAGATCTGCTGGGCACCACTCGATGTCACCGCCCTGCTCGGTTTCCTTGAACACCCCTTGGCCCCGCTGGAAAAGCGCATCGCATCCCGCCTGGCTGCTTGCGTGGGCGAAACACCCGGCATGGGGAGCTCCGCGTGGGAGGCGGCGATCGATCGGGCGCTGCAGCAAGCTACACCCGAAGAACACCTCGCGATCCGGGACGCCATTGCGTTCTGGCTCTACGGCGAACGCTATCAATCCAAACCGGGCATCGCCGTGCAAACGCTGACGACACGCGCGACACGCCTCGCCGAGAGTCTGCGCAAGCGGGCCTATGCAGCCACAGAGACGTCCGAGCAGTTGGCAATTCAGGCGGCGGTGGTGCAGTGCCTCGACTTTGTAAAGGGACTCTCGCTGCTTGAATCCGGCGCCAGCCACCTGAACGCCATCCAGATCCAGCAGTTGCTCGACTTGGCCTCGGCAGCGGCGCCCGACAGCAGCGAATCCGCCCGACTCGGACACACGCCGGTGGCGACTCATCCCGCGTCGGTCGTGGAGGAACACGACACCGTGATCTGGTGGTCCGCCGGTCCCCCCGCGACGATCTCTTTGCCGCCATGGACGCCCAGCGAACAGGCCGCCTTGCGCGCGCGGGGCATCCACTTGACTTCAGTCGACGCGCAACTCGCGCGGCAGGCAGCCGACTGGATCCGCCCGGTGCTAGCCGCGCGCAAACAACTGGTCCTCGTGCTGCCAGCGGAAGGCGAAGAAGTGCACCCGGTCGTCCAGATGGCGCTGCATGCCCTCCCGGCCTTGCAGGAAATCTCGATCGATGCACTCTTTGAATCCCATCCCGAGCAGCGCGCGCCGGTTACATCACGTCCACTGCCGCCACTGATGCGCTGGTGGCAACTACCGCCAGGCATCAAGATCCCCAAACGCGAGACGGAGTCTCACTCCAGCGTCTCGACCCTGATCGATAGTCCCTACCAATGGGTTCTCAACTACGTTGCCAAGCTCCGCGACGGTTCGCTCAGATCGATCCCCGATCCGAGCACGCTGTTCGGGCTGTTGCTGCATCGGCTCTCCGAAGAACTCTTTGCCGACCCGAATTGGGCATCCCTCGGACGCAAGCGTGATGCGCTGGCCCAGTGGATTAACGACACACTGGATCGCCTGATCGATCAGGAAGGCGCCGTCTTGCGTATGCCGGGTCGTCACCTTGAGCTGACCAAATTGCGGCAGTACGCGCTCAAAGCCATGCCAGAGTTGCTTGAGCAATTTGCCAAAGCCAAGGTTTGCCACGTCGAAACCGAGGCAAAGGTGACCGGCCGCTTTTGCGGCGGCAACTTGATGGGTTACGTTGATCTGCTGGTAGAGAACAAGAAAGAGGAGCGCGCGATCGTTGACCTCAAATTCAGTGGAAAGCGCCACGAAGAGGCGCTGGCCAAGAACACGCATCTTCAGCTGACGATGTACGCCAAGTTGCTTGGCCAAGGGGGCTATCTGCCAACGGCGTACTACATCCTGTCGCGCGCCGACCTGATCAGCCAGAGCAAAGACTACTTTCCTGGCGCTCGCGTCGTTCAGAACAAGACGGACGAAAACGCCGCACAACTCTGGAACCGGTTCGAAGTCAGCTGGAAACAGCGGCGTGCGAAACTCGATGAAGGGCTCATCGAAGTGGTCACGGTAGCAACCAGCGAAGACGAGGACGGGACCGCCCCCCCGGACGACGACGGGGGCCTCCCGCCCAAGAAACCAGACGATACCTACAACCGCTATCTGCGGCTCGCCGGCTGGGGAGAGAACGCATGAGCGCGCAGATCGAATTCATCAGCGCTGGCGCCGGCAGCGGCAAGACCTATACGCTGACCGAGATGCTCTTCAAGCGGCTGACTGATGACGGCATCCGGCCCCAAGCAGTCATCGCCACCACGTTTACGCGCAAGGCAGCGGCTGAACTGCGCGAGCGGGTCCGCGCCAGCCTGATCGGCAAGGGCCAGTTCGCATTGGCCAACCAGATGAGCCTCGCCCGAATCGGCACCGTAAACAGCGTCTGCGGCCAGCTCGTGCAGCGCTTCGCGTTCGAGCTCGGACTGCCGCCCGAACTGGAGGTCATCGAGGAATCGGATGCGCAGACCCTGCTCCGCGAAACCATCGACGCGACGCTAGACGCGGACATCGCGAACGAGATGGCCTCGCTCGCCGCGCGACTGGGCGTCGAAGATTGGCACAGCGAACTGCGCGCGCTGCTCGACAAGGTACGCACCAACAACATTGCCCCGGCTGCGCTGCCGACCATGGCCGGCGAGAGCATCGAGACGCTATTGGCGCACTTTCCGAAGCCACGCACCAAGGACTTGGAGACCCGTTTGGGTCAGCAGATTGAAGGAGCGTTGCAGGCAATCGTAGCCGCACAGAAGCAGAAGTACACAGCCACCACGGCCGGCTACGAGACCCTGCTTCGAGCGGCCAGCAGGGATCTCAAGGCAGATCGTCTGAAATGGAGCGATTGGGTCAAGCTCAGCAAAGCCAAGGCAGCGGCTGCCTTGCGGGACGAATTCGAGGCTGTGCAGGCGCTCGCCGCTCAGTACGCATCGCACCCAGCGCTGCAAGACGGCATCAGATGCTGGACGCAGCAGATATTCGCGCTCGCCGCAGACATCCTGTCGAGCTACGCGGAAGCCAAACGCGCCAGACGTGTCATCGACTTCGTCGACCAGGAGCGCCTGCTGCTTGAAGCGCTGGAGCGACCGGAGGTAGCCGAAGCATTGGGCCAGGAAATCGATCTGTTGATGGTCGACGAATTCCAGGACACCAGCCCGCTACAGCTCGCCTTGTTTGCACGACTGGCAGGTCTGGCCAAGCGCACGGTCTGGGTCGGCGATCTCAAGCAGGCCATTTACGGCTTCCGCGGGAGCGATGTGGCACTGATGCAGTCCGTGCTTAAGGCGCTCCCGGCCTTGGGCGCCACACAGTCCGTGCTACCCCGGTCTTACCGGTCGCGACCCGAACTCGTAGCCCTGGTCAATGAGGTTTTTACGCCGGCGTTCTCGTCGACGCTCACCGAGGAACAGGTCAAGCTCGAGCCGGCACGCGCCGCTCAGCTCAAGAACGAAGCCTTCGAGTGGTGGCACCTCGAGGGCAGCAACGTCGAGACCTACACCGATTCGCTCGCGCGGGGTGTCGCAGACCTGTTGGCGCGCGCCCCCAACGTGGTCGACAAGGCGACGAACAAACCCCGCCCCATGCATTGTGGCGACCTCGCGATCCTGGCCCGCACCAATGTCAGCGTGAAGATGATCGCGGATGCGCTGTCAGCTCTTGGCGTTCCGGTTGCGGTGGCGCAGAGCGGGCTGCTCGCCACACCCGAGGCCTCACTCGCCTGGGCCTGCCTGCGACGACTCAACGATCCGGCAGACACCTTGGCGAGCGCGGAGATCATCTCGCTGACAGAGTGCCCGCCGGGTGACGCCTTGCTTGCACAACGCCTGACCGCGTTGAAGGCTGATCCGGAGAACGCCCATCGCTGGCGCGAAGCCGGAGACGACGCGAACCCGGTGCTCGCAGCACTTGCCGCCATGCGCCGGCAAGCCCGCTACGAACGCTCGCCCGCGGAAACGCTCGCACAGATCATCACGACCTGCGACCTGCCGCGCTACGTGCAACAGTGGCGCCCGGATGCCGAGCGTGGCGAGCGACGCCTGGCGAACCTCGCCTCGCTGCAAACCATCGCAAACGACTACGAAACCAGCTGCCACAGCCGTCGCATCGCGCCCACCCTACCCGGTCTGTTGCTGCACCTCGATGCCCTGGTCGCGTCAGAAGAGGACACACAGTCCGAGCACGGCGGCAATGCCGTGCGCGTGCTCACGCATCACGCCGCCAAGGGCCTGGAGTGGGCTGCAGTGATCTGCACCGACCTGCACCACGAAGTGCGCTCATCGCCGTGGGGGCTTTCGGTGCAGAACGATCAGGCTACCTGTTTCGAGAACCCTCTTGCCGGGCGTTCGCTGCGCTATTGGATCTGGCCATTCGGTGATCAGCGATCAGGCATCGCGGTGGCGGACCAAATCGAGCAGGCTTGTGGCGGCCCTTTCGCTGAGGCTGCCGCCGAGGAAGCCAAGCGCCTGCTCTATGTCTCGATGACGCGCGCGCGTGATTTGCTGATCTTTGCCGTTCCCACGAAGCATAAGGTCCGACCGTGGCTTGAGACCCTCCAGGCCAATTGGCTCATGCCTCGCGACGATGGCACACTTGGCCTGCCGCTCGCAGCTGACGGTTCGGCGATCAGAAGTGCGGTCCGCATATTCGACCGCGAAAAGGATGCCACGCCCTTCGCACGGCCAACCTCAACACCGCCGATCTGGTTCGCACAACACCCGCCGGCCACCGAAGCGCTGCCCGCGTTCGTGAGCCCTTCTTCCCAGACCACAGGAGCGGATCACGCCACGCTTCAGTTGACGGTGCAGCCGTATGGCCAAGCCATTCAGGTGCTTGGCTCCCCGGATATGGCTACCCTGGGCGAAGCCCTGCACGCTACCATCGCTCATCTGTGTGTGAGCCAGGCCGCATGGCGCGAACCCGATGCGGTGCGGGCCCTTCTCGAACGCTGGAACGTCGCGCATGCACTCAATGCCAGCGCGGTCATCACAGGTATCGCCAGTCTGCAGCAAGCAATCACGGAACGATGGGCGCCAGATGCCTTGATGGTCGAAGTACCCGTCGAATCATTGCTTCCCAATGGTCAGGTCATGCGAGGCCGCATCGACATGCTGCTGCGCAACAAGAGCGGTTGGATCCTGATCGACCACAAGAGCAACCGGGTACGCAGCGGCAATTGGCCGGAAGAAGCGACCGAATACGCCGGACAACTGGCCGCCTACGCCGAGGCGATCGAGCGCGCGACCGGCGCCCCCGTCATCGCTCGCGTCATCAATTTCTTCACGGCACAGGTGCTCGTCATCGACGGCACCGCTCACTAAGGACACGACTCGACCACTGCCATGCCGCAATCACCAACCACCAAGCAGGACCAAGGCGGAAAAATGCGCCAGACGATGCAACGTCACTGGTGCATGCTCAGATTGGTACCTCGCGCGCCGCAGAAGATCACCGCAGGCGAGCTATGCCGGCGCCTCGCCAGCGAGAGCTTCATCGTGACCGAGCGAACCATACAGCGCGATCTGGTTGAGCTTTCCGCCCTATTCCCTCTGATATCGGATGAGCGCGAGAAACCCTTCGGGTGGAGTTGGAAGGCTGATGCCCCGCGGCTTGATCTGCCCGGCCTGGACCCCGCCGAGGCTCTGATGATGGTGATGGTGGAGCAGCACCTCAAACACGTGCTGCCCCCCGCTACCGTCAAACGCCTCAAGTCTCACTTCGATCTCGCCCGAGATGCGTTGAGCAAGTTGCCCGATCAGCGCTCCAACCGTGCTTGGCTGAGCAAGGTTCGGGTCATCTCACCCGTTCAAAGGCTCAAGGCCCCGACCATCAAGGCGGACGTACAGGAAGCCGTGTTCTCAGCGCTGCTCAACGAACGCCAACTGGAGGTGAAGTTCAGGCAACGCAATGCCGAGCGTGATTCAGAGGGCGTCGTGCACCCGCTCGCCATCGTCCAGCGCGGTGCAGTCACCTACCTGATCTGTACCTTCTACACGTATAGCGATTTCCGGCTGCTGACCTTGCACCGCATTCAGCGCGCCAAGGTGCTCGACGAGCCCGCCAACCGACCGGCCAATTTCTCCGTCGACCAATTGATCAACAAGGGCTTGCTTGGCTTTGGCGACGCGGAACCGATCCAACTCGTTGCGGAGTTCTACGACGGCGCAGGCGAGCACCTCTTCGAAACCCCAATCAGCCCCGATCAAGAACTCGAAAGACCAGACATCAACACGGTCCGTCTCAAAGCGCCGGTTCAACTTACAAATGAACTTCGGTGGTGGCTGCTTGGGTTTGGCTCGCGCGTTCAAGTTCTCGAACCGAAGAAACTTCGCGAATCCATCGCCTCGGAGGTCGCTCAAGCTTCAGAACGCTATTGACGCAATGTGAAGTGAATGCGCGGAATGTGCGTAACACGCCAGCATTCCCTCACCGTCTACAAGGCAGCTGAACCACTAAACCGTATCTCAGATGCCAGAAAACGATAAGATATCAATGAGAACCAACACAATGACAGTCTCCGCTCTACTCGACAACAATTGGATCCCACCAAAAGGCGATGACATATCAAAATGGCGCCCTCTCCCGGACACACATCCTGACTGGTTTCCCGCAGCGTCCAATATTGAACCATTCGACGAAATCCGAAAAGCAAGGGCGTGTGACGGTGCTAATCGCGAGAAAATTCTGAGCAATGATTGCATCTCGACGTTAGAACGTTGGTGGAGCGAAACACCAGAGTTGCCGAAGTCAGAAAACCCCATACTTCACGGCAGACACTTTCACTGCTATCCACATAGCGCCCACAGGTCTTTTGACGACTGGACCAACCACGCCAACTGCAACACCCCGGGATCCTGGTGGTGCCACAGCATCAAGAACGCCGCCGCGCATTACTCTTGGACTACATACGCCGGCGGAACGTTTGAACAACTAGCGATCGCACTGCAAAGCGCGATTTCACAAAACAGCCAGCGTTTGGCCCAAGAGTGTTGCCTGAGAATTTTGGATTGGGGCGGAGTTCTCCACCGCTCCCCGAAGACAAGATCATGGATTAACAGAACCTATTCCTGCGGCACCTTGATACAAGACATCAAGGACGCGACGGCGCTGCTGTGCCCGAGTTCGAACGCACCATTGATCAAGTTTGGACAGAATCCGGGGCAATACCCAATGAACGCGGGCAGCACGAAAATCTTCTCAGCCGCCGCGCTGGACTTTTCTAGTGGCTTTCTTAACCCAAAGCAGGACGTACTCATCTTTGACGGGAGAGTTGGCGCCGCCTTGGGCCTTATCACCCGACGGCTCTTCCACCCAAATCCAGTTGCCGCTCCGTTCCGTTTCCCCCGAGGGGTGGAGTCGAAGCGGGACCCGTCCAGGCCGGGCAGCAAGTTTCCGGCCATGAGCGCACCGACAATTAATGATCAAATCAGGGCTACGTTCGCTCGCACAGCATCGAAAGCGATTCAGGAAACATTTGACAACTTCGGCCCATCTACTGAATTCGCTTTAGCAGAGAAAGCGTTGTTCATGCTTGGCTACGACGTAACCCAGCACTGCGGCCACTGTCAACAGGCCACGGCTCCCACAGCTACGCACCTGACATAGCGTGCAGCGATCGGTCGTTCACAACCAACGCGAGGAGCCTGACGATGACTGACTTCCGGGGAGGAAGCCTTGACGAATGCTTAGCCGCGGGGGCCCTGTGACCGAAGTCAGTCGCGCCGGTAGAAACGCACTGAGGCGCTGCGCCTCGATCCATTGTCGTTACCTGGTACCGCGCTGAACCAAGTCGACATCGATGGTAGAAAACCGCTCTGCGCCCGACATGCAATAAGCCCGCTGACCAATTTGGAGGAGCACGATGCATCCATCAACACGAAAAGCAAAGTCGGCCTAAGCGCAGGCCCTCAACGATACTCGATCGAACGGGAGCGCATTCGATACTTGCTAACCATCCTGCAAGAGGCGGACGCCTTTGCAGTAGTTGCCAGTATCTGGACAACGAAGGCGACGCTCGATCACGAAGAACCCCGTCGCAACGAGGGCACTCAAGACAAGGTTTTCAGCCTGCTTTGTATCTCTGTGGCGGGAAAATCGCTGCCGAAGCCAGTAATCCAGTGACTGCGGCTTTGTGTGCGCCGCAAAGTCACACATCTGCTGCCCCTGGATGATGTAATCACGCCCCGACGACGCGATATAAGCAATCAGGGCTCGCTCATCAAACTGTTGACCGCTCGGGAGGGAGATCATTCTCATCCTTCTCTTTAATGATTTGCAGATAACTCGACTCACGCCGCGACAGACCAGGTTCGTAACACCGGCAGCGAATGGTTCGAGACGATTCACTTGTTGTTTCCCCCTCGCTTTCCAAATGCAGGCCTCAGCCGGTCTGAAATATCATCCTCGATAATTTGGAGGACACCATCCGCAACGTCGTATTGAAGAACGGTAACCTTGTACTTTCCGGAAAACCAATGACTCAGGTGCAATGCGTATGTGCCTTTGTGTCCCTGCCCCTTGTGCTGCTCGATTCGCTTTCTAACTCCAGTTGTTGACGACCCCACGTACATGACTTTTGATGGCGAATTCAGCTTAGCGCAGGCTCGCGCCTTCTTATCTTTGTAGCGCGAAAACTCCGAGAAAGTTCGCTCTGGATCACCATCTACCTCCTCAAATACATAGACAGCCTTATCAATTCCATCCAAGACCGACAGGTCGTCGGCAATAACGATCTCTTGGATCGGCTTAGCCTCTTTGGCGTCCTGGCATCTTGCAATTAGATCTTCGATATAAGTCATTTACTGATAACCGATATGTGAGACAGCCCTACACCTTAGTAGGAGCAACGAGGAGCTTGAGGATCCGTATTGAGCCACGTTCTGGTTGATAGCAGATCAAAGAATACGGCGCGCTGCGCGCGTCTAGCGAGATACAGAATCTGTGTACGCCTTCAATATCGCCTGTGCCTCCGCCCGCATCTCTTCACGCAAATCTTGCGGCGCCTCGACAACGGCACGCGGCCCGTAAGCACGTAACCAGGTCACAAGATCTGTCGTTTTCTGCACCTTGGCTCTGATCCGCACCCAACCGTTTCCCAAAAGTTCAGAGCTCCCAACCATATCGCGCAAGGGGGACTCGATCAAGTTAACCGCCGCAACCTCATCAACGCGCAGAACAAGCTCAATTACTTTCGCATTGCTTTCGGTCCCGCCGTTGTTGAACCACCCCTCTGCATCCTTATCAGCCAAGGACAAGTCAGGACATATCTCGCTCGCATTGGGTGCGACCCGAATGGCAGATTCGATGCGATGCATGGCATACCAACGCGGAGAAGCCGATTCGTTAGGGTTTCCAGGAATCTTCGACGCAACCAGATAGAGCAAATCGTTCTTCATCATCAAGCCCTGAGGCCATATCCTGCGCCGCTCGGACTCCGGATCCATGCGGCTCTTATAGGAAATCTCCAGCACTTCATTGCCACTTCTTAGGGCATCGTAAACAGCCCTTTGAACATTCATATCAACAGAGGGCTGATTGCGAGCCGGCCCAGGACGTTTTATGAGAATTTTGCTGCTCCAAGTCCGATTCACTTGATCGAGAACTTGAGCTGATTTCTTCAGCAATGGCTCCAATGCCTCCAGAGTCGAAGCGGGGAGGAACTGCTGCATGTAGCGCATGACCAGCGAGAGCGCGATCGCCATGTCCGATGTCAGAAAATTCAGACCGATCGGCGATCCCGCTTTCCAGTGCCACCCCTGCGGCTTCGCTCCGTCTGAAATCAGCTCATTCGGATACATCTTCTGCAGGCGCTCAAGCTGACGCTGGACTTTACGGATAACTGCGGGGTCCGCCCTATTTCCACCCAACGCAGTAACCAACGACGTCACTGAAGCATTTCGGCCAACAGGGATCAATTGCGCCAGCCGGAACAAATCCAGAATTACTTTTGAGCTTGATGCGGCAGGCATTCACTCCCCTTTCATTTACAACGGCGTCATCACTGCGTTGAAAGAAAATCTGCTTCTCAGCAGATCATGAGATAGAAAATCCGAGTCAAGGCGTACGGTGTTGCCAAAGTATGAAATCGACCTTTTTGAGCGGAGTAAACCTCTGCGGATTAGCCACTCTCTGGTCAAACTCGTTGAGGAAGAGAGCTCCCTCGGGAGAAGCCAGGAAATGCGCGTACCAACGCTCCATGGCCGCGTATGCTTCTTTTGCCAGAGCCAGCTTGTTCTTGTTCGCATAACTGGGCGCCGTCAAGTCTGTGTTTCTCAGAACATGCACGTCCCAGACCGGCTTGGCCGGATCGATCGTAGCTACTAACTTGCTCGCAAAGGATGGCTCGTAGCGCCCCGTGACTTTGTAAATCTCGTCAAGGACCTCGCCAAACTCTGGATTCTGCCCTTTTAGCCGCTGCATCAGACTGTAGTAGTGGTGATACCACGCCACAGGCCGTCGTTGAACTCGATAGAAAGCATTGTACTGGCGCTGAAAGTCGGCATCCTCGGACACATCAACCCGATCCACCATATCCATCAACTTCACGTATTTCAAAATCCCATCCTGGGCCTTCTCAATTGCAGCGTCAATCTCTGCCAGTATCATGATTGCCTTTCTTGTATAGAAGAACGAAAACGCTCTCGCTCGCCAACGGCGACTCACACCCCGACAGGGAAACACCCCAGCACCGGGCGCCACTCACCGCTATCAACTGGACAGCAATGCGCGACGTCAGACCGGACCTTCATCCACCGCGGATGAGACACTTTGGTGCTCGGGATGCATCTGCCGTGCTTGGGCAACAGCTGCAGCGCGATTGGTCGCCAGAACCTTGACGACGATCTGCGGGTTGCTGCCCTTACCCGAGGTACGGTTGAGTTTCACAAGCCAGCTATTCATTTCGGTCTCCATACCAGTCGAAGCGAGATTCGATAGAACCCTGTGCCGGAAGACCCCAGCCATTCCGGCAGACGTCATGCTGCTCTTACGTCGCGACATCTTACGTCGCATTGACGCGCGATCTAGCGGAGCGGCGGTTCACCGCTGACGCAGTGTTGGCCCCGTCGGATCCCATACGACACCGAACGAAAGCTCAAGCACTCCTCAGTGTCAGTAACAAGCTGGGCGCGCGGAGCACGGTATGGTCTCTGGCAGACCAACGGTGCGCTCCGTGGCGCCAGGCCACGCCACATCACCAGCCCAATCACCCCGCGCTCCGCAACGCGACGCGTTCTGTCGCATTGTTCAGCGACAATCAGAGCATGAAGCCAGCGCCATCCAAGCTCCTTACCAACCTGAACCTCTGCCCTACTTCGTTGCATGCAAATGAAACCGGGCGCGACATCGTCATTGGCGATCTGCACGGCGAGCTGTCGTCACTTGACCGGCTACTCGAAGTCCTTCGTTTCGATCCCAGTTGTGACCGAGTCATTGCCGTGGGTGATCTTTGCGATCACGGCACGCGTTCGATTGACGCGCTCGCCCTGTTGGACCGCCCCTGGTTCTTCTCAGTTATGGGCAATCACGAGTTGATGCTGCTGGACAGGCTCAATCGCGCGCGGCGCTGCGCTGGCGAGGGTGATCACGGACTAGGTCGCTTTCTTGAAGCGATCCGGGCCGAATGTCATGGTGCAGGCGGTTCCTGGCAGCTTGAATGGCTGGAGGCCTCCGCAAGACAGAGTGAACCTGCATCCATCGAGCGCAAGCTCAGAACCCTACCGTTCGCACTAAGGATTCATGGCTGCGATTTCACGGACTCGGTGATCCATGCGGAGCTCACACCCCGACTCGAACGATGGCTGATGGCAGACGCAGACGATGACGACAGGCTGCTTTCGCAACTCGATCTGGTTCACGGCCTGACAAGCCGAATAGCCGCCGCGAAGGCCAAGCAGTCCGGAGAGCCAATCCTTCCAAATGACCGCGTTGCGCCAATGCCTGAGACATCCGGCATGACCCTCTGCGGTCACACACCCATGCCTTGCGCGATGAAAGACGGGGCGAGCATCTTTATCGACACCGGCAACGGACGGCGCGACGTTGCGTACGCACGCCTATCGGCATTTATCTGCCAGGAGCGTCGCGTGGTTACCGCATTTCCTTCATGACGAAACCCCATGCCGACAAATTCCCACACCGCACTGACCGCAATCAGGCAAATCCAGGATTGGCTCGGATACGGCGCAGCATGGCCGGACGATGATTGCGTTGGCTCGATGCCCAGATTCCGGCGGGCCTACCTCGGCGCAAAACCTTATGGGGAGTTGCTCGTTGAGGTCGCTGCCGACTCGTGTACATCGGGTGGACGCGTTGCATGGCACCTACAACATGAAACCGTCGTCCACGGGCTATCAGATCTTGCCGGCATCCCGCGCTACCTTGAAGAGCTGGGCGACTGTTTCCGGCAGCGCGTACCGCCGCAAACGCCCATGCTGCCCGACCCCGCGCGCAATTTCGCACTGCCAGGAGAGATCGCAGAACTTGTTGAGCGCATCTTGAAACTGGCTCCGCGATGGAAACACTGGGTAGAGCCATTTGGCGGTGATCAACATGCCGTCTATTTTGGCCGCCCACCGTCGTTTGGCAGCCCCCGCATTCAGGCATGGCTGGTCTTTGACGCAGCCGGAGCCGTAGCCTCGATTGGTGAGGTCCTCGGAGGTCAGTCGCTCACGCACACGCGACCGACGGTGGAAAGTATGTCGGCCTGGGTCAAAGGCGTCGAAATGACGCACCGAGCGATGGAGCAGGCGGCCAACGAAGCACCGCAGAGCGCTCCTACTCCTAGCACCTTGACGACCCACCCGCGGACGATGAGCCATGACGCATCAACGACCCCTGCGCCCCACACCGCGGCAGCCTTAGCTCCGTCTCCACTGCGTGCTCACGAGCGAAGCGCCGTCGCCAAATTCGCACGTGCATCGAGCGAGCGGTTTCTGCTCGTGAGGTTCGACTCGCGCAACGATGCCGAACACTTGCTTGACGAAGCTGTGCAGGCTTATCGACGCACTCGGTACTTGGAGTCTGCACAAATTGCCGAAGTCTTGGTGCTCGGCAAAGGGGGCTCCTTGCGCCAGGCGGCAGCACGGGAAGCTTTTGCAATGATGCAATGCGAAAAACAAGGCCCACCGGATCTTCTTGTGGTCTTCGACTTAGAAGACTTGTTTGCCACTCAGTCTGGCTCACGCCCTTTTGTGTTGAGCGCCATGATGCAAGGCATGAAGCTGGCTGCTGGCATCAACCACATCCACACCGTGGCGGCCCTGACTCGGGAGGTTGTTGCGAAGAGCGAGACGTCGCGTGGTCAGCTGCTCACGCGCGATCTTCGTGGCCTTGCTAGAGCAAGGTGCAACCATGAGTGGCGCTGCACCGTGGTCAATGGCAAGCGCCATTGATCCTCGCACGCAGAGGAACCTTCGGCCACCTTTAGGAAGGATCCGATACAAAAATGAGCGACGACGAGCAGTTGCCACCCTGGTTGCCGATTGCAATCGGCGTCCGCCTCATCCGCGTCGCCTCAGCCTTAGGCGCCTTGCACTGGATTCAAGCGATCACGAAGCACACGACGATCGGCCGCACCATCAATGTCCTCCACTCGCTCTCCGAATTTGATGACCTGGATGAACTGCTGTAACACACGCCGAGCAACCCACTGCAGCACGTTGTCGCCCTACCCATGCATCGCAGAGAAGACCAGCGGTTGCCGATGCCATCAATACTTCATTGAGATTCAAGCCTGGGCGCAGATCGGCCAACGACGAGCTCGGATCCATATTCCGAACGAATTCAAACAATTTGGATGCTCTCGGAGCATGCGACGCACGCAACGGCACCCGAAACCGATGTATCCGTTCGACAGACCAGCCGGATGAAACCCGCGGGCGCAATCGGCAATGCTCCCGTTCGCGATGCCTAGATGGCATCACCACGCTCACAGACAAAGACTCGCCTAATCGCGCAAGTCGACGTAGCGCGTTGCCGCTCGTTCGTTGAATGACGCGTCCTCATCGACTCTCACCGATAGTGCCTGCGCCAACACGACCAATGCCCGCGTGCGGTCATCCCCGCCGGAGTATCGAAACCGCAACGAGCCAAACTTCTCCTTGATCTGCCGTACCTCAACCGGCGGCATGTTCTCATGCTCGACGCTCCAGGCAATGCACTCGCAAAGGGCATCAAGGATCGCGAACCAGCCATCGCCGCAGCAGCATCCGCGCTGCATCGCGGACTCGGTATCGATCCACGTTTCGCGATGAAACAGCGACGGGTAGGCGGCGTAGAGCCGTGATTCGAGTTCAGGGGTCATGACCGGGCAGGAAGATGATGAACGGGTTTACGCCTCGCGCCTCAGCACTGCGGCTCAACGCATCAATTAGTTATCGCTCATCGAATGGCGCTGAAGCAAGAACACGGCAGAGCGATATCAGGGTTCTGTGTATGCCGCCCGCGGGCGACTTGGCAGCCAATCCCTCTGGCCAAGGGGTCCCGCCGGCGTGTTTATCCAGAAGCGCTTCCAAGCTGCCGATCTCAAGAAATGCTCGAGATTCGGGCGTCTGCCAATTGAGTCCATTGGCCAACACGTCAAGCGTGGCGCGCCCTCCAACCATGGGCGTCGAGAGGTAGGACTCGCCGATCTGCACTAGCAGCGTTGCCTGCTCAAGTCTTTCCTGCCACAACGTGGATGCCTCAGCGTGTGTGTTCTGACCGAACATGCTGACGTCTGGCCAAGCCGCGCCCCCACATTCGGGGCAGCGTGTCATTGCTTCGGGGCTCGAGTCAGCGCCCAACGAGAGACCACAAACGACGCAGCGTCGCTCAGCCACCCTTCCAGACAGGTAGAGCACGTTCGTCAATCCGCTTGTATCGGCGAGGTGATCAACGCAAGCAGTGGCAAACGTCATCGCGCCTTGCGACTGAAGCCAGCGAAGGGTGCGATAGGACGTTGCATCACGAACTTTCTGCAGCAATGCAAGCCGCCAGTTGAACCACCGCCGAAGCAGCTGGGCATGCGCCGCGTTTGTAAACGGGTTGAAGCGAACCGGCGGGCCAGACCAAACACCGCTTGCAATATCACGGAAGTGCACTGCCCCGGCTTCAACCGAGAACGCCTCCGAAATCCACACGCAGACTGCAGTGCCACGTAACGCAAGCCCGATTTGATTGACGACAGCGATTTCTCGGCGATCCATAAGCCCACACTCCGGAAAGAGGTGAGTTTGCGAATCGACTGCGACATTCTGCGTCGCACCGCGAGACGGCGCTCAATAATCGTCCGCACCAGCCCAAGCAAATGCACTTGAGCGGCTCTGACCGGCGAAATGGGAACTGCCCAAAGCCGCCCAAGGGCGCCGTCGGCGGCAAGGGCGACCCACGCGGCAGGCCCCAAGCCGTTGATTCTCGGCCCCCTGCGACAGCGGGCGTCGCATCGACACAGGAGCCATCCTCACGCTGCTGCGACGTCAGTTGTCGCACCCCGGACGCATCATGGTTGGGTCACAACGCGATCCATTGGTCCATGCGCGCACCCACCCTTCGCTTCCGAAACAGCCATGCGCCACGCAATGCGAAGCGCACTACCTGCGGCCCCACGCTCGAACGATATCGCCCGCTTCTGGGCGTTTGGGCTCTCGACCTCGGCTTGGTCTATCGCGCACACGAGAACCTGGATTCTGATGTCGTCACGAGCCTTGAGTTCGCGCAGATCACCGGTCTGAGCCTGGACGCGCCGAGCTTCGAGGACGACGACTACGGTACTGCGCGCTGGCGCCAACGGCACGTCCGCCAACGCACGAAGGCCTTGTCGAAAGCACGCAAGCAACTTATGGCGACGCCAGTCGATGAGGCGCTGCCGCTGCTGCGCAACGTCGCCATGCTTGCGAAGCTCCTTCGGCTGACTACGGCCGAACAGTTCCTGCTGAGCTTTGCAGCCGCAGTGTCACAAGTTCCTGCATTCAGGGAATTGCTCGCCCTGTTCGACAAAGAGGAGACAACGGACGGATTCGCCGCCGTGATGCGCCATCTGAGCGGGATGCCTGCGCGCGCCTTCAAAGCAGCCCTTCTTCCCGAGGCAACACTGGTCGCTGGGGGCGTGCTGGAAGTGAGCGCATCGAACAGATCAGGCGTTGACGACAGGATCAACCTGCTCGAAGAACTCGGCACGGTGCTACTGGATGACCATCCCGACGCGAGCGCTCTGCGGTCGCGCATCGTTCGCCCGACAAGTGGAACCGCCCTCCGCGCGGCGGACTACATTCACCTCGCACGCGATCTGGAGTTGGGTGCCGCGGCGGTGACAGCCGGCATCGAGGGCCGTCATTGCGGCGTTAATGTGCTGCTGCATGGAGATTCGGGCACGGGCAAGATGGAACTGGCCAAGGTGCTTGCCAAGGCCTGCGACGCAGAGCTCTACGAGATCGCCCTGAGCAAACCGGATGGGAGCGTCGTGCGTGGCGCGGAGCGGCTCCGCGCTTACCGCCTGAGCCAACGCCTTCTGCGCAAGGCGGAGCGCGCAGTCCTGCTGTTCGACGAGGTTGACGGCCTCTTTGCCGAGCGGTCTCAATCGTTTCTGAACTTCCTGGACGGCGAGGACGAGGGCCCTCACCTTCCAGAAAATGACCTGTGGCAGCAACTCCTTGAAGAAAGTGCAGTGCCCGCCATTTGGGTCACAGAGCGTGCTGCAGGCATTGACGCCAGTCTGCTCAGGGCTTTCGATCTCGCGATCGCGGTGCCAAAGCCGCCAAGGCAGGTTCGCAAGCAACTCGCATCTCAGCACCTTGGCCATCTTGGTGACGATGCCTGGTTCAGCGCTTTGGCCGAGCACCCCAGTCTTACCGCTGCACAGTTCCAGCACGCTGCGCGCCTTGCCGCCATGGTTGGCGGCCCGCGCGAACGCCAACGCGAAGCGGCCCTCGACAGTCTCGTGCGTAGCGCAGCCCTGCTGGGACACGCACGCCCTGCCGCGTCACCGCGCCAGGTTCTGCCCTATGACCTGCAGTATCTGAACACCAGCGTACCTATTGAACCGCTGCTCGATGCACTGACGCGCTACCGTACCGCGAGCCTTTGCCTGTATGGACCGCCAGGAACCGGAAAGTCGGAACTGGGCAGGCAGCTTGCCGAACGCACCGGACGCCCGCTTCTCGTCAAACGGGCGTCGGACATCCTGAGCAAATGGGTCGGTGAAGCGGAACGGAACATCGCTGCGATGTTCGAGGAAGCCCAACAGGAGAACGCCGTGCTGCTGCTGGACGAAGCAGACAGCTTTCTCGCCAATCGCGCCGGCGCACACCGCAACTGGGAGGTCACCCAGGTGAACGAACTTCTGACACAGATGGAGCGCTTTGAGGGGATCTTCGTCTGCACGACGAACCGCATCGATCAGATGGATCCGGCTTCGCTACGGCGCTTCTCACACAAGATTCGCTTCGACCCGCTGACGGCGGATCAGGCCGTGCAGATCTTCCGGCAAACCGCCGCTCAAATGGGAATCAACGAAGCCGAAATGGCCCCACACCTCGCCGAGCTTCGTAGCCTACGCGGCCTCACCCCCGGCGATTTCGCAGTACTCGTTCGGCAAGCCCGCATGCGCGAGGATACGATCGATGCAGTGGAGATAATCCAAATCCTGCGAGACGAGCTCCGCATGCGTCCCGGCGCTGGGCAGCGAATGGGGTTCGTCGGTTGATGCGGCACGCTGCCCTAACCCAAACGGCGCCGGCTCATGCTGGCAGCGATCGAAAGCCTATTCTGTATGCGCATCCCGCTACTTCAGCAAACCGTCATGGTCGTTGGAACCTCGCTGTCGGAGGCTGCAGCGGCGACTTACGGGATGCTTCCCAAATTGCCATACAGAATAGGCACGGGATTCGCACGATGCTCGTCGACCACACAGAGAACGAGGAAACATTTCGTTTCCGCCCTGCCGCCACCCGAGTCCGCCCATATGAAACCTCAGGAGGCTCCTACGCCGTCCCGGCCCTTGCCGCTCAACACTTTGCCTGCCGTGGCGCCCTCGTGCGGCACAGTCTCGGCTACCCGCCAGAGACTCTGATACCCGCCAGTGTGCGTGGCGGAACCGTTTATGGCGCGGCTCGGCCTTACCACGCAACTGTCGCAGAGCAAAATCGCCTGCGAAGTGATAACGCTAATGCCCTTTGTCTTCGAGCAAGCGACACCCGATTCCGGCAAAAGGTTGAATCACTCCGAGGCATCAGTCGCCTCAAGACAGCCTCCATGTCGCCATACGTGTCAAGCGAAAACAAAACGGTTGATCGGGCCATCCTGTACTGTCAATTAGATGGGGTTCATGATTGCATGACATGGATCATCCGCAAATCGAGCGGTAGTGTCTGATGACCGCTAAAGGAACGCAGCATCTAGCAGGCCGATGCAAAACGCTGTGACGTCACGCCTGGCATGGCCGTTGCGATTCGGTTTTTCATGACTTCAGTCCT
>NZ_JAPFHA010000023.1 GCF_026586805.1 Niveibacterium sp. 24ML
GCGCGCCAACTGCTCACCCGCGCCCGACGCAGGAAGATGCATCCCAAAACATTGGGGGCCGACAAGGGCTACCACGTGAAGGACTTCGTTGCGCACCTGCGCGAACACCGAATCAAGCCGCATATCGCGCGCATCGACGGGCGTCAGACACCGGGGCTCGACCGACGTACCACCGGTAGCGACGGTTACAAGGTCAGCCAGCGCAAGCGAAAGCGCATCGAGGAAATCTTCGGCTGGCTCAAGACCGTCGGCGGGGTGAGAAAGACGCGCTTCATCGGCCAAGCCCGAACCCAGATCGCCGCCTACCTGTCGGCGGCGGCGTACAACTTGCTGCGCATCGCGAAAATGCAAACGGCGGGGAGCGCGGCATGACGCGGCACCCGGAATCGGGTCAGAACCCTTTCTCCGACCTATTGGATGGGCATCGAAAGTGAATTGGGAATCCAATTCCGGGATTGAAGTCATGGCAAACCAAATCCAGGAGGCGAGGGCTGGCGCGGCTTCTCAGCGTTTTGCATCGGCCTGCTAAGGCAACAAGACCGGCGCTTGGCTCGCGAGACAGACTCCCACTCTACCCAGTCAGCCCACCGTATGCTGGCTTCTTGCTGACAGGTCTCTGCGAAGTGGCGGTATTCGAGAAGGAGTTGGGCATCGCTGCGCTTAGCCCAAGCGGCATCAGGACCGTCCTCTGTAACATGGGAGTCCTGACCCCGGAGTCCCGGAGGATTCAGTTGTCGGAAGAATTACGTGAAAACAACCCGCCGCGCAGCGTTTGCGTTTTGTCTGGCTGGCCCTTGGGCTGGAATAATTACAGCAATACTTGGTCATTGCGGCATCCGCGCAGGGGACTTTGCTATTTGGATATTCGTTGGGGTCTGGCTCGCCTGCAGTCCAATCATTTACCTTGCGCTGGCCAAACACGACCAACGTTTAGGGCGAGATTGAGCCGCGGTCTCTGGTCGCCTGGGGCTGTGGGGGCTTCCACCGATGCTTAGCTCCCCGCGGTTGCGTAGGTTGGGCTGAGCACAGCGAAGCCCAAGGCGCAAGAATCGAGTAAGGCACCTTCCGACGGTGCGTTGGCCGGGTTTCCGCTCACGGCGGGACCCGGCTTGAGCGGCACTGCGCTCGCATTGCGACCCCGCCAATCGCAAGCCGACGCGTCAAGCCGCCCACGCGAGGAGCTTCGCTAAGCTCACTGCCCGCCGTCGATCACCTTGTCCGCCAGTTCTGCAGGCAGGTGTTTCTGCAGGATGCGCAGCAGGCTTCCATCTGCCTTCATCTCTGACAAGGCTTTGGCTATGGCCTTGTGGACGGCGGGGTCGAGGGTCTTGCGCGACAGCACCACCGACATCACGCCGGCGGTTGCGCCCACGTCGAGCTTGCGCAGCGGCCGGTCGCTGTACTGGCTGGCGTAGTAAGACCAAGCGATCTCACGCACGATCGTCGTATCCGCACGACCGATCGCCACCAGGCGCACGGCGTCGCCTTCTTCGGCGACCTGGCTTACCAACCCGCGCGACTGAACCTGGCTGATCCAGGGCTCCCAGAACGGGCCGTAGTGAAAACCGCGCGTCACGGCGAGGGTGGTTTCCGGGTCGTTCATCGGGTTGGGGCTCGCCGGCGCCGGGCTGCGCGCGGCGTTGCGCAACAGCAGCACGTTGCGCAAGTGCAGATACGGCAGGAACACCGCGAATCGCTCACGCTCTGCGGTGGCAACACCTGACAGCGAGATATCCACTTGCGAGGCATCGAAGGCCGCCCACAGGCGAATCCGCGATTCATAAGTCGGCAGGAAGGTGCAGCCGGTTCGGTGCGACAAGGCCTGCGCCAAGTCCACCTCGATGCCACGCCCCTCGCCTTGTTCATCCTGGTAGTACAAGGGCGGCAGCATCGAATACGCCAGCCGCAGCGGGCGGGGGCAGAGAGGGTCAGCGTGCGCAACCCCTGACAACAGCGCGAGGGAGCCCAAGGCCAGCAGCAGAATCCGACGAAGTTGATTCACTGGATGATCCGCCTCTGCGGTTTTATGCATTCAGTATGGCTCACTTCGCGGCGCATTGCCTGCGGGGAGACGAACGCCTTGACTGCACCGGGAGCCACGCTGAGAGTAAGGCCTGCCTCACCCTTGAGCAAGGACACCCCGATGCCGAGCAACGCCCCCGAAACCCAAAGCCAAGCCCTCGATCTGGTGTTCGAGCGCGTCGTTGATCTGCCGCCGGCGGCGATCTGGCGGGCCTGGACGACGCCGACACTGATCACCCAGTGGTTCACGCCCGCGCCGTGGGAAACCATCGCCAGCGAGATCGACCTGCGCCCAGGCGGGCGCTTCTACACCGTGATGCGCTCGCCCGAGGGGCAGACTTTCCCGCACGAGGGTTGCTACCTCGCGATTGAGCCGAACCAGCGCCTGGTGTGGACTAACGCGCTGGGGCCGGACTACCGCCCGGCCGACACTTCGGCCGGCGGCCCGGTAATCACCGCCGAGATCACGCTCACGCCCGAAGGCCATGGCACCCGCTACCGCGCCCTCGCCCGCCATGCAACCGCTGCCGACTGCCAGGCCCATGCCGCGATGGGCTTTGCAGAAGGCTGGGGCAAGGCACTCGATCAACTCATTGCGCTGATGAAGCGCCAGCAGGCTTGAGCGATGACCCTGCCCTGGTGGAAAACCTGCGTCGCTTACCAGATTTACCCGCGCAGCTTCTGCGACAGCAACGGCGACGGCGTGGGCGACCTGCGCGGCATCATTTCCAAGCTCGACTACCTCGCCAGCCTTGGCATCGGCATGCTGTGGCTGTGCCCGGTGTATGCCTCGCCGAACGACGACAACGGCTACGACATCTCGGACTACGAAGCGATCCAGCCAGAGTTCGGCACGCTGGAGGATTGGGCCGCGCTGCGCGACGGCCTGCACGCGCGCGGCATCCGGCTGGTGATGGATCTGGTTGCGAACCACAGCTCGGACGAACACGCGTGGTTCGTCGAATCGCGCGCCGCGAAGGATTCGGACAAGCGCGACTGGTACATCTGGCGCCCGCCCGCGGCGGACGGCGGCCCGCCGAATGACTGGCAATCGGTGTTCGGCGGCCCGGCCTGGGAATTGGACGAAGCGAGCGGCGAGTACTACCTGCACCTGTTCACCCGCAAGCAGCCGGATCTGAACTGGGCGAACCCGCAATTTCGGGATGCCCTGTTCGCGATGATGCAGCGCTGGGTGGCGCTGGGCATCGACGGCTTCCGCATGGACGTGATCAACCTGATCTCCAAGCCCGATGGCTTGGGGCAAGGCGGCAACGAGGGCGGCATGGATCGCGCGCTCAACGGCCCGCGGCTGCGCGACTACCTCGCCGAGATGCGGCACGAAGTCTTTGCCGGCACCGATCTGGTGACGATTGGCGAGACGCCCGGCATGCCGCTGGATCTCGCGCGCGAGATCACCGACGAACGCGCGCCGCTGCTCGACATGCAGTTCCACTTCGAGCATGTCGACCTCGACCACGCGCCCGGCGCCAGCAAGTGGGACAGCACGCCGATGACGATGCCGGCGCTGCGCGCCACGCTGTCGCGCTGGCAAGCGGGCATGGAAGCGCATGGCTGGAACAGCCTCTACCTGGGCAACCACGACCAGCCGCGCACGGTGTCCCGCTACGGCGATGACGTCCGCTACCGGCGCGAATCCGCCATGCTGCTGATGACCCTGCTGCTCACCTTGAAAGGCACACCCTTCATCTACCAGGGCGACGAAATCGGGATGGCCAATGTCGCCTTCGATTCGATCGACGATTACCGCGACATCGAAACCCTCAACGCGTGGCGCTGGCTCACGGGTGAGCGCGGGCTCGATGCGGCCACCGCGCTGGCGATGATCCGCAAGAAGAGCCGCGACAACGCGCGCACGCCGATGCAATGGTCGGCCGCGCCGAACGCCGGCTTCAGCAGCGCCCCGCCCTGGATCGCGCCCAACCCGGATTACGCCGATCACAACGTGGCGGCGGCCGAGGCCGAGCCCGATTCGGTGCTGCACTACACCCGCCGCCTGATCGCGCTGCGAGCGCAAACCCCCGCGCTGACGTGCGGGCACTATCGGCTGCTGGACGCCGAACACCCTGCGCTTTGGTTGTTCGAGCGCGCCACCCCGTCATCGCGCTGTGTGATCGCGCTGAACTTCAGTGCTACGGCGCAAGCGCTGCCGGCCGAGTTCGGCACGCTTTCGTGCGTTTTAGGCAATACGGCCGATCGCGCCGCGGAGACGCTCGCAGCCTGGGAGGCGCGCATCCTGATCTAGCACCGACACGGGGGGTGGCCTTCTCTCAACTTGCCGGCCAATTCGCCGTTAACCGCGACATCGCCCACCCGAATCGGCCTGCCCACCCCGATGCCCACCACCGTGTGCCTCCGTTTCGCCTGCCTCGCTGTGGCCCTGCTCGGCCCGATCGGGCATGCGGCGGCGCAGGATGAAAGCGCGGCACAAGCGGGGTTCGGTGAGCGGTTCAGGGTATCGGGCTTTGGCACCGCGGGCTTTTCGGCGTACAGCTCGGAAGTGGCCGACTACGTGGGCACACAACAGCCAGACGGCCCCGGCCGCACCGGTGAGACCAGCGGCAGTCTGGATTCGAACCTTGGCGTGCAACTGGATGCACAGATCCTGCCGCAGTTGTCGGCCACGCTTCAGGTGCTGTCTGAATACCTGCCCGAGGGAAACTGGGACCCGCGCGTGAGCGTGGGCAGCCTGCGCTGGGAGGCGAGCGATCAGCTCGCGCTGCGCGTCGGCCGCTTTCAGTCATCGACCTTCCTTGCCACCGACTATCGCTATGTGCGTTTTGCCAACGCCTGGCCGCGCCCACCGCGCGAAGTTTATGGCGTACAGCCGACCACCCGGCTCGACGGTGCCGATCTGAGCTGGCAGATGCCGCTGCGCGACGGGCGCCTGATGATCCGCGCCGGCGGCGGGGAAGTCACCAGCGGCGCGGTGGCCTCAACCGCCGGCGCCTCGGATGAGATCGTCTATCGCGGGGGATTCCTGCGCGCCCAGTGGGAAGCCGGCAGCTGGCTGGCATCGGCCTCGCTCGCGCACAACCGGGTCACGTTTGCACCCAGCGGCGTCGTGGGGCAGGCACTGCAACTGCTGGCAAAGCTGGACCCGGCGGCCGGCGAAGCGGCCATCGTCGACGACAAGCCGAACACCGCGCTGGCGCTTGGGCTGGCCTACGACAGCGAGACCTGGTTCGTCCAGGCCGAATGGGCGCGCGCCTGGAACGACAGCATCCTGATCGACCGCAGCGGCGCCTATCTGCAAGCCGGCCACCGCTTCGGGCGCGCCCTGCCCTACCTGATGCTGGCCGAACGCTGGACGCACGGCCAGAAAATCCGCTCTGGCATCCCCGCCGCCGAAGCCCTGCTGCGGGTGCTATACCGAAACCAGCATAGCGATCAACGCTCGGCGACCTTGGGCGTGAATGTGGAATTGTTCGATCGCGCCATGCTCAAGGGGGCCATCGAATGGGTCCGCCCCGCGTCTGGCGGCACCGGCCTGCAAGGCAACATCGGGCCGGGGTATTCGCGCGAATCCCCCAAGTCCGAGCGCCTGTTCACCCTTAACCTGGACTTCGTCTTCTGATGCGCGCCGGATTCGGACTCCTGTTGTCAGCCAGCTTGCTCTGGGCCAACGCGGCCCTGGCGGCGAGCGCGGCAACCACGGGCGAAGAACGGGTGGCGGTGATCGTCAGCGCATCGGTGGCGATCAACCAACTGAGTGCCGCCGATGTGCGCGAGCTCTTCCTCGGGCGCAAGCAGATCCAGGCCGGCGAGCACACGCTGCTCGCGGTGGACAACGCCGATAAGCAAGCGCGCGACATTTTCTACACCGGCGTGGCCGGCATGAACGGCAACCGGGTCCGCGCCTACTGGGCGCGGGTGGTGTTCTCGGCGCAAGGGCGGCCGCCGCCCGAACTGCCGGCCAGCGAAGTCGGCCGCCGGGTGATCGAGCGCCCCGGCACGCTGGGCTATGTTGCCGCCTCGTCCGTTCCGCCGGGCACCCGGGTGCTCTTCACCTTCCCTTGATCCGGCCGCTGATCACACGCCTCCGCCCGGCATGCCTGCTTGCGGCGCGGACACCCATGCCCGGTCTGGCGATCGACGCCGCGCAGCTCGAAGCCCCGCCTTACAGCTTTGTCCGCAAGAATGAGCCCGCCGGCGCGTATGTCGACGTGGTCCGTGTAATCGCCGCGGCATCCGGCCTGGCGATCAACATTCGGTCGCCCCCTTCACACGGGCCGTCGCAAATGTTGCCGCAGGCCGCGCAGGTGCAACTGAACCGTGCCGTCGACATGCTGCGCCAGCGCGGCGACATCGCGCGCATCCTCCACCGCTGGGGTGAGCAGGCGGCTACTTCAAGACTTCCAGGATCTTGACGCCCACTTCGTAGATCTGCGAACCATTCACCGGGAAACAACGCCGCACCTGCGCGCGCACATGCATCGGGCTGGCGGCGAGGGGGCCGTCGTGCGGGCGCACGATCACCTCGAAGATCTCATCTGGCCGGGGCACGTACACCGTGTGCAATGTCATGCCATCGACGCTCAGATCAACGCAGCGAGCCTTGCGCGGCGGGTGCGGCGGGGTGGGCTGGATGAAGGCCTCACTGCCGAGCGGAATGCGCACCGCGGTGCGGCGTTCGCGATCGCCGAAACCATTGTTCATTGCTTTGTCTGCTCCCTGTGCGGCCGCTGCGCGCGTGGCGGGCGCGGCACATTTCTTGTGCCGCTAGGTTACCCGAAGCGCACCGCGACGGCAGGGGCCGACACGCCGACAAAACACAAAGAGGCAGAAAAAAGGCCCACGACAGTGCCGTGGGCCTTCAGGGGTCGAGTCCGGCGCGAACTCAGGCGGCCTTCTTCATCTGCTTCTGGTACAGAAACTCCAGGATCGCCGCACGGCAATCGACGAACTGCGCGTCGTGCGCCAGCTCCAGGCGGTTACGCGGCTTGGCGAGCTTCACGTCGAGGATCTCGCCGATCGTCGCGGCCGGGCCGTTGGTCATCATCACCACGCGGTCAGAGAGCAGCACCGCTTCGTCCACGTCGTGCGTCACCATCACCACGGTGGCGCCGGTCTTGCCCATCACGCCGATCAGTTCGTCCTGCAGGCTGGCGCGGGTGAGTGCGTCGAGCGCGCCGAAAGGCTCGTCCATCAGCAGCACTTTCGGCTCCATCGCGAAGGCTCGGGCGATGCCCACACGCTGCTTCATACCGCCCGAGATCTCATGCGGATACTTATGCATCGCGTGGTCCATGTGCACCATCTCAAGCGCCGCCTCGGTGCGCAGCTTGAGCTTGCCATTGCGCTCACGCGAACCGAACACCCGCTCGACCCCAAGGTAGACGTTCTCGAAGCAGGTCAGCCAGGGCAGCAGCGAATGGTTCTGGAACACCACCGCCCGCTCGGGGCCGGGGCCTGCCACCTCACGCCCGGCACAGATCACGTTGCCGGACGTGGGCAGCGTGAGGCCGGCAATCAGGTTCAGCAGCGTGCTCTTGCCACAGCCCGAGTGGCCGATCAGCGAGACGAATTCGCCTTCGGCAATCTGCAGGTCGATGTCGCGCAGCGCGGTAAAGCGGCCACTCTTGGTATCGAACGCCATTCCGACGTTCTCGACGATCACCATGGGTTTGCTCATGATTGGGCTCCGGTGTGGCTCAGTTGTTGCCGTACGAGAAGCGCTTGGCCAGCAGCAGCAGCGCCTGTTCAAGAAGCAGACCGACGATGCCGATCACGAAGATCGCGATGACGATGTGCTCGACCTTCAGGTTGTTCCACTCGTCCCACACCCAGAAGCCGATCCCCACGCCACCGGTGAGCATTTCGGCCGCCACGATCACCAGCCAGGCGGTGCCGATCGAGAGCCGGATGCCGGTCAGCATGTAAGGCAGTACCGCCGGGAAGAGGATCTTGGTGATGATCTTCCACTCCGAAAGGTTGAGCACGCGCGCCACGTTCATGTAGTCCTGCGGCACGCGCTGCACACCCTGCGCGGTGTTCAGGATCATCGGCCAGATCGAACAGATGAAGATCGTCCAGGTCGCGGCCGGGTCGGCCTTCTGGAACACCAGCAGGCCGATCGGCAGCCAGGCCAGCGGGCTGACCGGGCGCAGCAGCGAAATGATCGGATCGAACATATTGGTCAGGAAGGTGAAGCGCCCGAGCAGGAAGCCGGCCGGGATGCCGATCAGCGCCGCAAAACCGAAGCCGATGCCCACCCGCTGCAAGGACGAGAGCACGTTCCAGCCAATCCCCTGATCGTTCGGGCCATTGCGGTAGAAGGGGTCGGCAAACAGGGTCACGGCCGCGTCCCAGGTTTGCAGCGGGCTCGGAATGCCGCTGGCCTTCATCGCGACGATGGCCCAGATGCCCAGCATGAGCGCGACGCCCATCACCGGCGGTATCACGCGCTTGGCCGCCGCGCGGAGTTTTGGCCGCAGCGGTTCGCGTTGCGGCTTTTCCGGGCGCGCCGGGGTGCTTACTTCGTTGGCAGCGGCCGGCTTTTCGGCGGCCGGGGGCGCGCCCGCATGGGCGGGGCTGGCGGACAGTGTCAGTGCGCTCATGTGTCTCTCCTCGATTCAGGGGCTTGCATGCGGCGCGCCCGGTGCGCGCCGCGGTTCAAACGATCAGGCCTTGACCTTGAAGCTGTCGGCGTACTTCTTCGGGTCTTTGCCGTCCCACACCACACCGTCGATCAGCTTGCTGCTGCGCATCTCGCTCTTGGGCAGCGCCACGCCGGCCGCGGTGGCCGCTTGCTTGTAGATGTCGAGACGGTTGATCGCCTTGGCCACGCCGGCGTAATCCACATCGCCCTTGAGCAGGCCCCAGCGCTTGTGCTGGGTGAGGAACCACATGCCGTCTGACAGGTAGGGATAGTTCACCGCGCCGTCGTTGAAGAACTTCATGTGGTTCTTGTCGTCCCAGCTCTTGCCCAGCCCGTTCTGGTAGCGGCCCAGCATGCGTTCAAGGATCACGTCCATGTCGGTGTTCACATAGGACTTCTGCGCAATCGTCTCGGCCGTCTTGCGGCGGTTGAGCAGCGAGGCATCGATCCAGCGGCCGGCGTCAAGGATCGCGGCGGTCATCGCACGCGCGGTGTTCGGGTTCTTCTGCACGAACTCGGCGGTGGTGCCGAGCACCTTCTCCGGGTGATCGGTCCAGATGTCCTGCGTGGTCACCGCGGTGAAGCCGATCTTGTCCATGATCGCGCGGTTGTTCCAGGGCTCGCCGACGCAGAAGCCGTCCATGTTGCCCACGCGCATGTTGGCCACCATCTGCGGCGGCGGCACGGTGATGACCTTCACATCCTTCATCGGGTTCACGCCCTGTGCAGCAAGCCAGTAGTACAGCCACATCGCGTGGGTGCCGGTCGGGAAGGTCTGCGCGAAGGTGTATTCACCGGGCTTGGCGGCCACCGCCTTGGCGAGGCCTGCGCCATCGGTCACGCCCATGTCGCGGAACTTGTTCGCCAGCGTGATCGCCTGGCCGTTGTGGTTGAGCGTGGCGAGCACCGCCATGTCTTTCTTCGGGCCGCCGATGCCCAGATGCACGCCGTACACCAAGCCGTAGAGCACATGCGCGGCATCCAGCTCGCCGTTGACCAGCTTGTCGCGCACCGAGGCCCACGAAGCCTCTTTGGTGGCGATGATCTTGATGCCGTACTTTTCGTCGAACTTCTGCACCGCAGCCATCACGACCGAGGCGCAGTCCGTCAGCGGGATGAAACCGATGCGCACTTCCTTCTTCTCGGGCGCGTCAGAGCCGGCCGCCCAAGCGCCGTTGAAAGGCACCACGCTCGCGGCGGCGGCCGCGCCACCGAGGGCCAGGGTTTGACGCAGGAAGCCGCGACGGCTCAGTTCGTTGTCCGAGGGGCGATCGATCATGGTGGTCTCTCCGCAGCTAGGTTCAGGAATCAGCAAAACAAAAAGGCGCCCGCCGTGCGTGCTTGGCACGCTCGGGGGACGCCGTTGTCCATTGCGAGCTGCGCGCCGTCTTTGGCAGGGCAAGCTTCGCTGCGATCACCGCCATTGGCGATCGCCTTGCAAAAGCCATCGCAACGGCCATGCCAGATATCGCAAGCTTCTGTTTTTATTTGACTTTATGAACGCGCAGTGCGGCGGAGCAGGCTTTAAGCGGGGCGCTTGAGGGCTGGCGGGGGGGAGTTCAGCACTTGGGCGGTGCAAGCCACGCCCGCGGCGCACCGGATGAATGCCGCACCACAGCAGTGCTAGTGCAGCAGCAATCACCCGGACATCGCACAGTCTTGGTGCAGAAGGAGCAACGCACAGCTGGGCGGGGTGCCTGCGGCGCTGAACGCGGCGCAATCGCCGCTGCGCATTAACCGATCAGCAGCTTGGCGGACTCGATCACGTCTTGCGCGATCTCGCCGATGCGGCGGCCGCGCTCCATCGCGAGCTTGCGCAAGGCGTGGTAGGCCTCGTCTTCCGACAGGCCGCGCGCCTTCATCAGGATGCCCTTGGCGCGATCCACGGCAATGCGGTCAGAGAGCTTGCGCTCGGCGTCGTCGCGCTCGCGGCGCAATGACTGGAATTCCTCGAATCGCGCGACGGCCACTTTCATCAAAGGCTCAATCCGCTCGGGGGCGAGCCCGTCGACCACATAGGCGGACACGCCGGCCCGCATCGCACGCCGGATGATGGATTCGTCGTCATCGCCGGCAAACACGATCACCGGCCGTGGATAATCGCGATCCAGCGTTGCCAGATGTTCCAGCGTGTCGCGGCTGGGCGATTCGGTGCTGATCAGGATCGCATCGGGCTTGATCTCCTGCACCCGCTCGGCCAGCGCGGCCGCATCCGGCAAGACGGCGGCAACCAGATGCCCGGCGGCCGCCACACCCTGGCATAGATCCAGCGCGCGCTCCTTGGATTCGTCGACGATCAGGACTCGAAGCATGTATCAACCGGCCGTGGCATTCGGGAAGCACGCAATGCAATCGCCGTGCCAGCGCACCAAGTTGAGGCTCAGGGCAGCCAGAACGACAGCGTGGCGCCCTGGCCCGGCGCACCTTCGGCGTGCACCGCGCCATGGTGCCGCTCGACAACCCGTTTGACGATGGCCAGACCGATGCCGGTGCCTTCGAACTCGCGCGAGGAATGCAGGCGTTGAAAAACGCCGAACAGCTTGTCGGCGTAGTTCATGTCGAAGCCCACGCCGTTGTCCGATACGAAGTACCAGGCGCGTCCGTCGCGCTGGGTAACGCCGATGTGCACGCGGGGTTCCGGTGTGTGTGACGAAAACTTCAGCGCATTGCCGATCAGGTTGCTCCACACATGCCGCAGCAAGCGCGGATCGCCATAAGCCGGCGGCAACAGGCCCACGGACACACGCACATCCAGGTAAGGCCCGCGCAGATCGGCCACCACTTCGGCCACCAGGCGCCCCATGTCGACCTTCTGGCGTGTCAGCTCGGCACGCCCGATGCGCGAAAAATCGAGAAAATCGTCGATCAGCTCACCCATGCGGACCGAGGCGTTCATCACCCGGTCAAGCAGGCCGCGCCCCTCGGCCGAGAGGCGATCGCCCTCGCCATCCTGCAACAGGAAGGTGTAGCCGTGAATCGCCCGCAGCGGCGCGCGCAGATCGTGCGAAACCGAGTAGGAGAAGGCCTCCATCTCGCGATAGGCACGCTGCAGTTCGGCGGTGCGTTCATTCACACGCTGTTCGAGCGAGGCATTGAGCACGTTGATTTCCAGTTCGGCCCCCACCTGCTCGGTGATGTCGCGCAGGATCAGGGTGTACAAGGTGCGGTCGCCCAGTTCGACGCGCGACAAGGCCAGCTCGACCGGGAATTCATCGCCATCGGCGCGGCACCCGAGCAAGGGGCGGGCTCCGCCGCGCAAGCGCCAACTGGCCCGACGCCGCGCCTGCAGCATGATCTTGGCGGCCGGCACATCACGGTAGCGTTCGGGCAGCAAGCGCAGCACGTCCTGCCCGATGATTTCGTCGGCCGTATAGCCGAACATCCGTTCGGCGGCCTTGTTGTACATGACCACCCGGCGGTCCGAGTCGGTGATCAGCACTGCATCCATCGCTGAATCAATGATCGCTTCCATCTGCAGCGATCGCACGCGCAGCGCCCATTCCGCCTCGCGCTGGGCGGTCAACTCGCGGCCGATGATGGCAAAGCGGGGGCGGCTATCGTCGGACGCAGGCAACTCGATGACCTTGATTTCCACCTGGGCGTCCGCGCGCGCCAGCGGCACGCTCAGGTTGAACACCCGCTGGCTGTCGTGGCGATGACGCGCGGCCTGCTCCAGTGCGCGGCGCAGGGTTTCCCCGGCCAGCAGCTTTGAAACCGGCGCGCCGCCCGCAAGCGCCTCGCCCCCGAAAATGCGCCGCGCCGACGGGTTGCTGCGCTCGCAGATGAAGCCGCCATCAATTTCCTGACGCACCAGCATCATCGGATCGGGCGAGGCTTCAAACAGTGCCGCTTGCTGGTCGGCACGCAGGCGCGCATGCCGCATCGAACGGGTTGCCCCCATCAGCATCAGCGTGACTGCCAGCACAAATACTGCCAGCAGGATCAAGCCCATGCCCTGCGCGCGGCTAGGCAACTCCACCGCACTGCGCGAGCGTTCCGCATCGAGCGCAACAACGACCCACAGCGGCAGTTGTGCCAGCTGCCGGACGCCGAAAAGGCGCCCGTCCGTGTCACTGCCGATCTCGGTTTCAAGCCCGCTGGCAATCGCAGTCAGCACGCTGGAAGGCAGCGTCACCGCCTCGCCATCGGCGAGCAGCACGCGGCCGGTGCGGTCGGCCAGCATCGCAGTCCGCCACTTCTGCGGCGGATCCACCGAAAGCAGCTTTGCCAGTTGTGGCCGCATCAATTCAACCGCTGCGCCGCGCGCCTGGGCATTGCCCTCGCCCGCCGCACGCCAGACGCGCACCGCAAAGATGCGCTGCTGCGCCCCTAACAAGAGATTGAGCTCACCGCCCTTGGCGTCGAGCAGGGACTCACCGGGCGGCAGGGCATCCGGCGCATCGAGCTTGGCCTCACCCCAAAGGCGGGCCTGGTCGAGGACGAAGGGCTTGCCCAGCAGGCTCGCCAGATCCCCCAGCGGGAATTCGTGAGGCGCCGGCAAGCTGGCCTCGCCGCCACGCCGGGCGGTGCGCTCAAGCACGTAGTCGGTCAGATCCAGCGCGCGCAACACGCGTTGCTGCACTTCGGCGGTGGCGCGCCCCACGCTGGCAAGCGCCTCGCGCTCGCGCATCTGGCGCGCTTCATTGAAGGGCTGCCAGGCAACAAAGAGCGCCAGCAGAACGACCGCGAGGCCACCGAAGCCGACAAACCACTCGGCACGCGAGCTGGTCCACGGGTCAAGCCAGCGCGAAAGGCGTTCGATCAAGCCAAACATGGGCAGACGGGTGGAGTCATGCGGCGATGATAGTAGTAATCCCGATGCGATGCCCGTCAAGCTGTGGTAACCCGCGCATGCGCCGCGCAGCGCTGGTCAGGCACGCCGGCAAACTGCAAGGCCGGACCAGGACCGATCCGGCGCCCGCGCGGGCCGGCCTCATCCGGCGCTGATCAAGAGCAGCGAGAGATCGTCATGCGGCGAACCGCCACCGCAGTGCGCGGCCGCTGCCTGCACCAGCGCGGCAACACGCTGATCCGCCGCCGCGCCGCGCAAGGCACGCTCCACCCCTTCGTAGCCGAAGTGCGAACCGTCTTCCCCCACGGCCTCGAGCAAGCCATCAGAGAAAATCAGGATCTGTTCACCCGGCCCCAGCAGCGTGCTTTCACACTCGGCGGATTCGGGCGTGAGGCTGTCGATGCCCAAGGGCAGCGAGGTCGATGCGAAGCGCTGCACGACCGTGCCGTCGGCAGCCACCTTGAGCACCTCGGGCGTGCCGCCCACCCACACATGCGCCTGCCGCGTTGCCGGGTCCACACACACCAGCGCCGCCGCCACGAAACGCCCGATCGGCAGTGATTCGCACAGCGCATGGTTGAGCTGCGCCACCAGCTCGGCAGTGCTGGGGGACGCGGCCACCGCGCGGTAGAACTCCGCCACCGCGGGCAACACGCTGACTGCGGCACCCAGACCATGCCCGGTGGCATCGGCCAGCACGGCGAACAGGCGCCCGTCCGGCGCGCGCTGGGCGAGCACCACGTCACCCGAAAAGCGCTGCGCGGGCACCACGCTGTGCGCAAGCGTCGGGTCGTCGAGACCGCCGCGGCGGATCTGCCGCTCGAGGATTTCAAGCGCAAGGCCGTTCTCGCGTTCGGCGTCGTCGTGATAGTGCTTGAGCTCGTTCGTGTAGGCCGCCAGCTCGCGCTCGGCCTGCTTGCGCTCCGAGATGTTGCGCAAGACCGCCAGATACATGATTCCGTTCGACGCGTTCATGGTCGATAGCACCAGTTCCAGCGGCACCACCACGCCGTCGGCACTGAGCGCCGCCACTTCGCGCGCGCGGCGTTGCTCGGCACCGCTGCGATTGGCCATCACCACGCTGCGCAGCAGGCGATCGCCCGGCGGCAGGAACAGATCGAACACCAGCGAACCGACCAGCGCACTTTCGTCGCGCCCCAGCATCGCGCACACCGCCGGGTTCACCGTGCCCACCCGCCCTTCGGGATCGAAGAGCATCAGCCCGTCGCTCATCGCCGAAGAGATCGCGCGCACTTCTTCGAGCGCGGCATCGCTTTGCCGCTGCAGATGCAGGCCGCGGGTCACGGTGCGCATTTTTGCCGCAAAGATCTGATAGGACAGCGGCTTGACGAGGTAGTCGTCGGCCCCCGCATCGAGCCCACCGACCACGTCGCCCTCGGCGCCCAGCGCCGAGAGCATGACGATCGGCACGCCACGCCCATGCTTGCTGGCACGCACACGGCGGGTGGCTTCGAGGCCGTCCATCACCGGCATCATCACGTCCATCAAGACGATGTCGGGCCGCTCCCGTTCGAAGAGCTCGAGGGCCTGCGCGCCATCCTCAGCCAGCAGCACTTCAAAACCCAAGCGGCTCAGGTACGCGCGAACCAGCGTTCGGTTAGCTGCCGTATCGTCCGCCACCAGCACGCGAAAGCCGGCCGTCGAGGTCGTGTCGGATGCGCTCATGCAGTGCCCTCCGTGTTAGCCGCCAGCCAGGCGTGGACTTCGTTGCCGGAGCCGGCGTAAGTCACTTCATCGAAAGCAATCTGCTTCGCGAGCACGATGCCGCGGCCGTTGGGCGCGAAGGCGCGCGCCGGGTCCAGTTCGATGAAGCGTTGCCAGTCGAATCCGGGGCCGTCGTCGCGTACATGGAAGTGCCAACGGCCACCTTCCTTGGCCACGGTCAGGCGCACCCGTTTTTCGGCGTGCTCAGGCAAGGCAAGCCGGCGGTTGACCTCATCCGCCCAGGTGCCGGACTCCTTCAGCGCCCCCTTGGCGACGAAGTCGATCCCCAGATTGCCGTGCTCTACCCCGTTCACCAGAAGTTCGGCAAGGCCCATGGCCACCGCTTCCGGCCGCGGGCAGACCAGCGCCGCCGTGGTGGCAACCGCCGCCGCCTCTTCCAGCGAGCGCACCGAAAACTCGGCGCGCTCGATCATCTGCATGGCCACAATGTGTTCGTTGATACGCGCGGAAAGCTCGGCCCTGCGCCGCTGGTCGTCGAGCGCGGTGCGGATCACCGCCTGCAAGGAATCGGCCTCGAAGGGCTTGGTGAGGTAGTAATGCGCGCCAGCGGCCAGGCCTTCACGCACCTGATCGGGAGTGGCAGCCGCCGTCTGCATGATCACCGGGATCGCCTTGAGGCGCTCGTGCTGCTTGACCTGACGCAGCACCTCCATGCCGCTGATGTCGGGCATCATGCGATCGAGCACCAGCACATCGTAGTGACGCCCGGCGTCCTCCAGCCAGGCCAGCGCTTCTGCGCCGCTTTGCGTCGTGTCGAGCTGGTAGTCGCAATCCTCAAGGTAGTCGCAGATGATCTCAAGATTGAAGGGCTCATCGTCTACCACCAGTATCCGCGCTCTCGGCATGACTACTCCTTTTGTAGGTCTTCTACGGCGGGCAGGCGCACAGTGAATCGCGCGCCCCCCTCGGGGTTGTTGCGGGCAAAGATCACGCCGCCGTGCGCGGCAACGATCTCGCGGCAGATCGCCAGGCCAAGGCCGGTGCCGCCGGCGCCGGTGTGGGTCTTGCTGCTCTGCACGAACTTGTCGAACACGGTTTCAAGTTCGTCCTCTGGAATGCCAACGCCCTGATCGCTCACCGCCAGTTCGATCGCGGCCCGCTCAACGCCCCCGGTGCCGTGCAAATTCGCGTGCGACAAGGCAAGTTCGATCCGGCGCCCCTCCGGCGTGAACTTCACCGCGTTCGACAACAGGTTGCGCACCACCTGGCCAAAGCGCAACGCATCCGCCCAGGCGCGCAGCTCGGCGCATTCGGTTGTGAGCCCGACCTCAAGCCGCTTGGCGGCAAACCAGGCGTCGTATTCGGAGAGAACCTCGCGGATCAGGGCCGAGAGTTCGACCGGGCGCGGCTCGATCTGCATGTGCCCGGCCTCCAGCTTGGCGAGGTCCAGCAGATCGTTGAGCAGGTTGAGCAGCCGCTCACCGCTGGTGGTAATGCGCTGGAAGTACTCACGCAGGCGCTCATCCTGAGCCCGGCCAACCTTGCCTTCGCCCAGACGCGAGAACGACAACACTGCATGCAGCGGGGTGCGCAGTTCGTGGCTCATGTTGGCGAGGAACATGCCCTTGGCTTCATTGGCGGCTTCAGCGGCTTCCTTGGCGGCAATCAGGTCGATCGTCTGCTCGCGCACCAGATCGGCCAGTTTGTCGCGGTGCTGTGCCAGTTCGGCTTCGGCAGCGCGGCGCGCGGCCGCCGTGCGGCGGGCAGAGATGATTTCGCCGAAGGTGCGCAGCAAGGGCTGGAAGTCTTCGCACAGCGCATCGGTGTAGCCGCCAGGCCGATTCGCCACCCCGACCATGCCGACGAGTTGTTCGCCGTACATCACCGGCATACCCAGGAAGGCCGTCAGCGGCGGATGGCCGGCCGGCAAACCACCGGCGCGCGGATCACTCGCCGGATCGTTCGCAATCACCACCTGCCGGGTCAGCAGCGCGGCGCCGAACAAGGTATTCAGATTGCGGAATTCCATGCCCCTGGGCGCGTGCTCGGCGTAGAACGCGCGCGTCTGCGCATCCCAGGCAATATTGCTGATGGCATTGGTTTTCAGGTAGGGCTGCTCGCCGTCGTAGAGCACTTCGCCGATGAAGCCGAAACTGCTGTCACTGATCGCCAGCACCTGCTGCAGCAGGCCATCGAAGGCGCGCGCGGCATCCGATTCGCGGATGAAGGCTTCCTGCACATCGCTGATCGCCCCCAGCAAGGTCGCGCTGCGGCGCAAGTCGGCCTCGGCCTGTTTGCGCGCCGAGATGTCGGTATGAGTGCCGATCACCCGTAGCGGCTTGCCGCGCTCATCACGTTCAACGACCTTGCCGCGATCGAGCACCCACTTCCAGCTGCCGTCTTTGCAGCGCATGCGAAGCTCGCACTGGTACATCGGCGTGAGGCCATCCAGATGCTGCTGAACAAGCGCCATCGACGGCTCCAGATCATCCGGGTGTGCACGCGAAGCGAAGTCCTCGATCCGTCCGCCAACCTCGGCTTCGTCATAGCCGAGCATTGCCTTCCACTGGCGTGAGAAGAACACCCGTCCGCTCACCAGATCCCAATCCCAGACGCCGTCGCCGGCGCCGTCGAGCGCGAACTGCCAGCGTCGTTCGGACTCCTGCAGCGCCGCAGCGGCGGCCACCCGGTCACTGATGTCTTCGACAATACCCCAGGCCAAGCCATAGCCCTGCCCGTTGTGCCCGACCGCCGCGCCGGCCACGCGCACCGCCAGTTCATTGCCCTTGGCATCGCGGTAACGGGTCTCGAACGGTGCAAGCCGCCCGCTTGCGAGCAGCGATGCGAATCTCGCCTGGTGCGCTTCGCGCAGCGCGGGCGGGCTGAGGGCGCCGATACGCCGGGTGCGGAGGAAATCGTCGTCCAGGGCGAACATGCGGCGAAAGCTCGGGTTGGCAAGCAAAATGCGCCCGTCCGACTCGATCAGCGCAAGCCCGAAAGGCGCATTACGATAGAGCGAATCGAGCCGTTCAATCACCTCGCGCTGGCCGTCCTGCGCGGCAACGAGGTCGGTGATGTCGGTCGCCACGCCGGCGATCAGTTGCGCCCCATCCTGATCGGCGCACAGCGCCTTGTGCACGCGAATCACGCGGTGTGTGCCAGCGCGGGTGGTGTAGCGCAGCTCCTCACCTTCGATACTGCCACCAGCGAGCACGCGCTGGTCGTGTTCGACCTGCACGCGGGCAATCGCCGCGTCCCCGAAAACATCAAACGAAGTCTTGCCGAGCACTTCTTCGGGTTTGAGCTCGTACAAGGAACAGAAGGCCGGATTGACCAGAACAAAACGCGAAGCGGCATCCTTGACGAAGAAGGCGTGCGGCATGGCATTGATGAGGCCTTGCAGGTATTTGCGGAACGCGGTCTGGCGCGCCTCTGCCGCGGTTTCGTCACTGATGTCGATGTAGGCGCCCACCACCAGTTCGGCGCCATCGCCGCCTGCACACAGGCAGCGCGCCATGCGGAAGTGGCGCCTGCCAGCAGGCAGGTCGAGCCAGGCCCTGAGCTCCGTAGCATCACCCACATCCTTGAGCGCGGCGTCAGCCTGCGCCAGCATCTGCGCTACTGCCCCCAGATCGAGATCGGCGGCCTTCATGCCGACCAGGCGATCGCGCGTGAGCCCGAAGGTCTGCTCAAAGGCGGCATTCACGAGCAGGATCGTGCCGGCGCGCCCCTTGACCGAGATCGGCACCGGCACCACATCGAGCACACGCGCCAGCGCCGCCTGCTCCTGCGCCAGACGCTCGGTCAGGCGGCGATACAGGCTCACATCGGATATCGCGCCGATCACCGTCTGCGGCCCGCTCGCCCGCAAGGCCCCCAGGTCGCCCCGGATGCGCACCCAGCGCTGCGCGCCATCGCCCGCACGAACCCGGCATTCAAGGTCGAAGGGTTCGCGAGCGCGCACTGCGACACGCAACCGTGCAAACAGCTCATGCCGATCGGCGCGGGCCACACACCGCATCAGTCGCGCCAGCGGAAAACCGGCACTTTGCGGTGTAAGCCCAAGGAACTCGCAAGCGTTGGCCGAAAGCAGGCAGGTGCGCTCGCCGGGCCGGTACTCCCAGATGCCATCGTGGCTGGCAGCCAGCGCACGCTCGAAGCGCGCCTCGCTGAGTGCCAGATCACGCCGCACCCGGTAGGCCAGTCGATCGGCCAAACGCTTGCGTGCTGCCTGTGTGAAGACCCCCACCGCCAGCAGGCTGCTGAGCAGAAGCCCGGAGAGCAGCAGATGCACGCGCTGGACAAGCCCCGGCGGCGGCGCGAGCGAAGCCACCTCGAAAGCCCAGCGCTGATCGCCCTGGGCGAACACGCCGACCTCGGTGAATTCGGGATCCTCCGGATAGTTCAGGGATGAAACGATGCTCACCGCCGGCCCGCTACCGGGGACTTCCATCGCACGCAGCGCTGCGTCCTGCGAGAGGATGGCGCCGCGCGTGGCCAGCCAGGCCCGTGCGTCAATCAACTGCAGCAAGACTGACTGATCGGACACCGGCGTTGCCAGTGCCAGCAAGGACTTACCGCCGGGCCGCCCGTCGCCGCCACTGGCCACGGCCGCATCACGATCGCGCAAAGCCCGCCCGGCAACAGTCTGCGCAAGGCGCAGCATCCAGGGGTCCAGGGCGGCGTCGGTGCTGCGCTGGGTATCGAGCCGGTATGCGGACACCACCTGCATGTCGGCCGCCTCGGGGTTGGCCAGGCTCACCAGCAGCACCGCCACCCGCGGCGGCTCCAGTTGATCGATCTGGACATCGCGCAGCAGCGTTTGCCAGGCCTGCGGCGTGAGCGCCGGCAACAGGCGCACCGTCGAAGCCATTGCGCGGCCGAGCGTGAGCGCAGAACTGACATCGGTATCCATGCGCGTAATGACTTCCTGCGCGGTGGCATGGAAGCCCTGCTCGAAGGCCTGGCGTTCCCCATCGAGACCGGAGCGCCAGACCCACACGCTCAGCGCACTACCCAGCAGTGCAACCGCCAGCGCCAGCCAGGCAGCCGGCCACAGCGAGCGCTTTGCGCCGCCGCTGGCGTCTCGCCCACCGAACCCGTTTTGCCTGCGATCAATCACATGCGCCCGCCTCGAATGCGCGCGCCAAAGGCTGGCAGCGCTGCGTGTCCGAACGGGTCAACGGCACCCCAGCGGCGCTCTTGAGGGCAACGCGCGGTCGCCACACGCGCGCGGGCGTGAGGTGTTCAGAAGCTCAAGCGGCCAGGCCCACCACATGCGCGGCCATCGCGGCGATCACCGTCTCGGCCTCGCCCAGCACGCCGGCCAGCACAATCGTGGCGCCCGGATGGCGCGCACGCGCGGCATCGAGCATCTGCGGCAGATCGCGCTTCACATGCCCGCCCGCCGCAAGGAACACCGGCACCACCTCGACGCGGCTGGCGCCAGCGGCGATCACCGTGTCGATCGCGCTCGCCAGATCGGGGCTCATGAATTCAAGGAAGCAGGGCTGCACCGTCACGCCGTGACGCAGCGCGCGGATGGCATCGGCCAGCTTTTCGATCGGGCGCGCCCATTCCGGATCGCGGGCGCCGTGGGCAAACAGGAGGATGGCGGTGCTCATGCTGGAGACTCCGGAAGGTGATTCGGACTAGCGGACCGCAAGCCCGTTGAGGACTTCGGCCGCGGCGAAGAAGCCAAAGCTGGCCGTGACGCACACGCTGGAGCCAAAACCCGCGCAGTTGAGGCCCTGCGGCGCTGCGGCATCAGGCGCGCAGGCGGCGTCCGGGTAGCGTAGCGGTTCGGTGGAATAAACCGCGCGAATGCCGAACTTCTTTTTCGGATCGCGCGTGAAGCCGTGTTGCTTGCGCAGGTTGGCGCGCACCTTGGCGAGCAGCGGATCCTGCACGGTGCGCGAGAGGTCTTCGACGCTCACCCGCGTCGGGTCGATCTGCCCGCCGGCGGCGCCGCAGATCACCAACGGCAGGCTCTTCGCCACGCAATGCGCGGCAAGCGCGGTCTTGACGCGCACGTTGTCGATCGCATCGATCACGTAGTCGAAACCAGTCACGAGCTGGGCGAGGTTGTCTTCGGTGACGAAATCATCCACCGTGCTGACGCGGCAGCTCGGGTTGATCGCGCGGATGCGGCGCGCCATTGCCTCGACCTTGGCGAGGCCCCAGTCGGGGTCGAGCGCGTGCAGTTGGCGGTTGGAGTTGGATTCGGCGATCACGTCCAGATCGATCAGTGTGATTGCGCCCACCGCGCTGCGGGCAAGCGCTTCGACTGCCCAAGTACCGACGCCGCCGATGCCGATTACGCACACCTTTGCGGCGGCAAGCCGCGCGCGCCCGTCATCGCCGTAGAGGCGGGCGACGCCGCCGAAGCGGCGATCGAGATCGGGCGCCGCGGTTTGCGGCAGGGGTGATTCGGTATTCATTGCGCTCGTGTTTGCAGCCATACCAGCAAGCCTTGTGCGTTGAGGTCCAGATCGCCTTCGAGCAACTGCAGCGCGGCCTCGCCCTGCACGCCCCAGCCGGCGGCGGCGGCCTCGGCCAGCGCAATCTGTTCGAGCCGCTTTACCAGCAGCGCATGCGCATCGGGTGCGGCCGGGTCGATGCCCTCGCAAGCCTGCACATGCGCGTCGATCAGCCGGTGCAACGTGGCGCCCAAGCGCGGCACATCGGCGCTGCGGCTGTAGTGGGTGGGGTAGATGCAGGCGGGCTGGAGCGCCATCAACCGGTTGATCGAGGTGTGCAGCGCATCGGGGTCGAAATGCACCGGCGTGGTGGTGGCGAATACGTTGGCACGGCCATCGGCGCCGTCCATCTCGCGGTAGGTGAGGCCGAAAGTGTCGCCGGTGAAGATGCCTTCGCTCGCCGGGTCGTGGTAGCAGACATGGTGCTTGGCGTGGCCGGGCGTATCGAGCACGTGGAAGGCGCGCGAACCGAAGCGCACGGTGTCGCCCTCGCCCACCTCGACGATGCGTGATTCGGGCACCGCGATCAGTTCGCCGTAGAGTGCCTCGGCATTGTCTTTGCCGTACACCGCCACCGTGCCGGCCCAGAGCTTGGAGGGATCGGCCATGTGGCGCGAGCCGCGCGCATGCACCGCCAGCCTGGCGTTCGGCAGCACCGCCGCCAGCGCACCGGCGCCACCGGCATGATCCAGATGCACATGGGTGAGGCAGATCCAGTCCACCGCTTCGGGCGCGAGGCGCAGCTCGGCGAGCGCGGCGAGCACCCGCGGCACCGCATGCACGGTGCCGGTATCGACCAGCGCGGCGCGGCCGTCGTCGGACACGACAAGATGAATCGCGTCGAGCAGCGGCCGCACATAGCCCGAATCGATGGCGAAGACGCCCTGCCCCTGCGCGGTTAGGAATGACATTTCGGAAGCCTCGCAAACCCTGATGTCGCAATTCTACCGACGCAAGCGCCCCACAACTGTCGCCCGACTCGCCGGCTCGGCTAAGATCCCACTCCGGCATCAACGCCACATGCAGCCAACACCCCGCAAGGCAGGACTGCAGATGAAACCCAATCAGCGCCGGGCTCTGACACAGCGCCACGGACGCAAACCGACCGAACCTTCTGGACCCACGATGCCCTTACTAGATCAGCTGGAACCCGCCGCCGTCTGGCGCCATTTTTCGACCCTGCTCAACACGCCGCGCCCATCCAAGCACGAAGACGCCTTGCGCGACACACTGCGCACCTGGGCCGACGCGCGCGGATTCGCCACCATGGTCGACCGCGCCGGCAACCTGATCATCCGCAAGCCAGCCACCGCCGGCATGGAAAACCGCCCGGGCGTAATCCTGCAAGGCCACCTCGACATGGTGTGCCAGAAGAACCACGCCACCACGCACGACTTCCAGCGTGATCCGATCCAGGCCGAGTTGCAGGGCGACTGGCTGGTCGCACCGAACACCACGCTGGGCGCCGACAACGGCATCGGCGTTGCGCTGGCGCTCGCGCTGCTCGAATCCACCGATTTGCCACACCCGCCGCTGGAAGTACTGCTGACAGTGGACGAAGAAGCCGGCATGGGCGGCGCATTGGGGCTGGAGCCGGGCCTGCTGCAAGGCAGCCTGATGATCAACATCGACACCGAAGAGTGGGGCGAGTTCTACCTGGGCTGCGCCGGCGGGGTCGATGTGAACGTGAGCTTCCGCTACACCAGCGAAGCGCTGCCGAGCGGTTTCGCGAACTATGAAATTGATGTGGGTGGATTGCGCGGCGGCCACTCGGGTGTCGACATCCACCTTGAGCGCGGCAACGCGATCAAGATTCTGGTGCGCCTGCTGCGCAGCCTCGAAGGCCGCTTCGGCAACGACATCCGCCTGGTTGAACTCGAAGGCGGCAGCGCCCGCAACGCGCTGGCGCGCGAAGCCCGTGCCCGCATTGCCCTGCCGCGCGAACTGGCCGAGCGGGTTGCCAGCCGCATTGAAGATTTTGACGTGCTGGTGCGTGGCGAACTGGCCGGCGTGGATGAAGGCGTGAGCGTCCGCTTCGGCCCGGAAGACGGCATCGCGCACAGCGCAATGAGCGGCGCCGACCAACGCAACATCCTCGCCGCGCTGCACGCCGCACCACACGGCGTGCGCCGCATGAGCCAGCGGGTGGCTGGCGTGGTGGAAACCTCGAACAACCTCGGCGTTGTGAAAATCTCCGATGGCACCGGCTTTGCCAACCTGATGGTGCGCTCGCTGCTCGATTCTGGCGTGCAGGCGCTCGCGGCCGAAATCGAAAGCCTCTTCTCGCTGGCCGGTGCTGCGGTACAAACCGAAGGCGCCTACCCCGGTTGGGCGCCGAACCCGGATTCGGATTTGCTAAAACTGTTCCAGCAGGTCTACCAGCGCGGCTTCGCGAGCGGCCCGGCTGCCGTGAAAGTGATACACGCTGGGCTCGAATGCGGGATTCTCAAATCGAAGTACCCGCAACTCGACATCGTTTCCTTTGGCCCCGACATCCGCGGCGCCCACGCGCCGGGCGAACGGGTGAACATCGAATCAGTCGCGAAGTGCTGGAAGCTGCTCTGCGCAGTCGTGGCGGCGATTCCGGCTGAACGCTAAGACGCCGCCCGGTTGAACCGACCCGGCAGCACGAATGCATGCTGCCGGGCGTTTGCGCTCACTGCGCAGCGGGCGCTTGATCCTTGACTTGCTCAAGGGCGGCCTTGCGCTCAAGCCGCGCCTCTTCCACCAACTGGTAGGCAATGTAGTACTTGTAGATGTTGCCAACGTAGGTCACCGTCTCTGCGCCAATCTTGTCGGCCGCCACATACTCGACGTTGTGGAACCAGACGTTCGGATTCAGGCCGCGTTTTTCCGCTTCCTTGCGCAACTGCGAGATGCGGCCTGCGCCGGCGTTGTACGAAGCAAACGAGAACAAGGCTTTGTCCAGCTGGCTCATCGGTTGATCGCCGTAGTAGTTGTCGATCATCCAGCGCATGTACTTGATGCCGGCGTGGACGTTCGGCTCGGTCTGGCGAATGTCGCCCACAGCCAGGTCCTTGCCGGTTGCAGGCATCACCTGCATCACCCCGATCGCCCCGACCCGGCTCTTGGCGGCTTGATTCAGCTGCGACTCCTGATAGCCCTGCGCGGCCATCAGCAGCCAATCCACATCGTATTTCTCGCCGTACTTCTCGAAGAAGCCCTTGAGGGCGAAGAACTTCTTGCGCTCGGCCTCGGACGCCGCGTCCTTCACATACTTGGCGCTCTTGAGATAGCGATTGAGGATGGTGTTGCGCATCGCCGTACCCTGGCCGTGGCGGCTAAGGAAGCCATCAAGCGCCGCCTTGAGCTGCGGGCTGCCCTTGCGCATCGCCCAAGCCACCGTCGCCCCGGAACGAACGGCCGCCGCCGCATTGACGTTGATGTTCGGGAACACCTGCTTCCAGAAATCGGCTTTGTGCTTATCGACAATGATCAAGGGGATCAAACCCGCGTTCACCATCTCGATCAGGTCCTCATCCTCCAGACTCTCAGGCGCCAGCTTGATCACGACCGGGCTCTTCTTCGCCTTGGTGAGCGTCTGGTTGAGCGCAAGCAGACTCTCGTGGTAGCTGGACGACTTGCGCACGAAAACCGTCTTCCCGGCCAGATCATTCACGCTTGCCAGCGGCGCCGCCCCCGGGCTGGACACCACCACCTCGCTTACATCCGGGTAGACCGGCGCAGAGAAGTCGACCAACTGCTTGCGCGCATCGGTGATCGTCAGGTTCGCCGCCGCAATATCGCCCTTGCCGGCTGCCAGCGCCGGCAGCAGTTCGTCGCGGCCAACCGGAATGAAGACCACCTTGGCCTTGATGTACTTGTTCTTGAGCTTGCCTTCCTTCGCGAGCGACTTGTTCAGCTCGTCTTCAAAGACACGGAAGGTGTCATAGGTGGCACCGCGCTGTGCGCCCTTGTCGAGGAAGTAGAAGGTCTTGCTGTAGACCACCAGAACGCGAATGACCTTGCGCTCGATCATCGCGTCCAGGTCGCCGGTCCAGGGCTTCATCGCTTCTTCAAGGGGAATCGTCAGCTCACCCTTGGCCGCAGCCGGCTCAGGCTTTGCGGCGACGGCCGGGTTTGCCGCTGCCAGTAAAGCCATTGCAACAACACACAGACAAACACGAACCCGGAAACCAAAGACTGAAAGCTGTTTCAGCGACACGCCGGTCATGATCCAAGCTCCAACAGTTTTTTGGAATCACGCCGAGTGCCGCGCACCCGGCGCAATGCATTGGCGCCAGCGCTGCGAATCACTCAGCCCTGGCAAACGGCCCGAACTGGCGCCGCCACTTGTCGGCGACGCTTCGGGCCGCCGCGATGCAAGCAAACGAGCACGCTTGCAGCAGGCATCCGGGAGGCGAGCGACAGAACAAGTCTCCTCTTCGCGATCGGCGCTGTAAAGGTGTGTGCGTTGGCGCCAGCTTCAGTCCTGACGCAAGCCTTGGACTCGTCTGACCGAAGGCTTGTTGGCCCTGAGGCTCAAGGCGTGGAAGGAGCAGGCGATGCCCGCGAGGCGTACTCGGCGGCCATGCGCGCAGCCGCGCATCGCGGCGAAGGCTTAGGGTGCCGATGGTCTGGGTAGGTAAGCACTGACCAGTGACGCGGCCAGTTCTTTGCGAGTTTCAGTGGCTAAACGCCACAACCTTGATTACCCCGGCGCCACGAACCGAGGAACGGCCCGCGGCAGGTGCCACCCTGCCCTGATCAGGCAATCTGCAGGGCGAATGCATGGTTGAGCGAAGCCGGCACATCTTCCTCGCGCTCGAAACTCACGATCTCCCAGGCAGTCTTGTCCTCGAGCAATGCGCGTAGCACCTGGTTGTTGAGGGCATGGCCGGATTTGTGGGCCGAGTACGCAGCCAGCAAGGGATGCCCTGCAAGGTAGAGATCGCCGATTGCGTCGAGCACCTTGTGCTTGACGAACTCATCGGCATAGCGCAAGCCATCCGCATTCAGGACGCGGTACTCATCCATGACGATGGCGTTATCGAGGCTGCCGCCGCGCGCGAGGCCGGCATCGCGCATGTACTCAACCTCATGCATGAAGCCGAAGGTGCGGGCACGCGAGATCTCACGGGTGTAGGAGTGCTCGGCAAAGTCGACGGCGACCTCGGTGCCGGTTCGGTCGATCGCAGGGTGATTGAACTTGATCGAGAACGCGAGCCGATAGCCTTCATGCGGATCAAGTCGCACCCACTTGTCGCCCTCGCGGACCTCGACTGGCTTGAGCACCCGCAGGAAGCGCTTGGGCTGGGATTGCTCTTCGATCCCGGCCGACTGGATCAGAAAAACGAAGGGCGCGGCCGAGCCATCGAGAATCGGAATCTCCGGGCCATCAACATCCACATAGGCATTGTCGACACCAAGCCCGGCGAGGGCTGACATCAGGTGCTCCACCGTACCGATTTTCGCCTCGCCTTGCTGCAGGCCAGAGCAAAGCCGGGTATCGACAACGGAATAAGGTGAAGCAGGCAGATCCACCGGGGGATCAAGATCCACACGACGAAAGACAATACCGGTATCTGCCGGCGCCGGGCGCAGGGTCAACGTGACCTTGATGCCGCTATGCAAGCCGACGCCGGTCGCCGTGACGATCGTCTTCAGCGTTCGCTGTCGCAGCATACCCACCCCCGGCAAATTATTGATTGGCAAGCATTTTATCACGCTGATCACAGGCGGCGATTAACGCCCCCTATGAACAGGATAGTCATTCAAGCAGAGCATGAAAGCAAAACGCCCCGACCAGGCGGGGCGTTTTGGCTTGCTGGCACGAGGCTTCAGTCAGCTTGCTTGCGCAGGAAGGCCGGAATATCGAGCGTACCAAAACCGTTTGCGCTCATCGCCTCGACCGTCGTACGGCGATGCTGACGACGGATGACGGCCGGCTGCTCCAGGTCGGCATAGTTCACTTCAATGCCAACGTTGTCGGTTCCGGTGCGAATGACATGCATCGGCGGCTTCTGTGCCGCAGCCTTTGCGACGCCAAGACCGGTTGCAACCACGGTCACGCGAATGCGGTCTTCCATCGCTTCATCGAAAACGGTGCCGTAGATCACAAAGGCATCGCCATGAGCAAAGGCACGCACGGTATTCACCGCTTCACGTACTTCGCTCATTTTCAGCGAGCGGCTAGCCGAGATATTGATCAGCACACCGCGGGCGCCAGAGAGCTCAACGCCCTCCAGCAGCGGGCAGCATGCAGCCTGTTCGGCCGCGATGCGCGCGCGATCAATGCCGGCCGCTTCGGCCGAGCCCATCATTGCGCGCCCCATTTCAGCCATCACGGTGCGGACGTCCTGGAAATCGACGTTCACAAGGCCGGGGATGTTGATGATTTCGGCGATCCCTCCGACCGCGTTGCGCAGCACGTTGTCAGCCGAGCGGAAGCACTCTTCGACACTCGCGTCGTCGCCATGCACTTCCATCAGCTTGTCGTTGAGCACAACGATCAGCGAATCCACATGCTTGGCCAACTCTTCGATGCCGCTGTCAGCCACGCGGTTACGGTTCTCGAAGTCGAATGGCTTAGTCACAACGGCGACAGTCAGCACGCCCATTTCACGCGCGACTTCGGCAACAACCGGCGCTGCACCGGTGCCGGTACCACCGCCCATGCCCGCGGTAATGAAGGCCATGTGAGCGCCGGTCAGTGCCTCGGCAATCCGCTCGCGCGCGTCAAGCGCTGCGGTGCGGCCGGCCTCGGGCTTGGCGCCGGCGCCAAGGCCTGAATCGCCAAGCTGGATCTTGGTGCCGGCGCTGCTGCGCTTGAGAGCCTGGGCGTCGGTATTGGCGCAGACGAACTCGACCCCCTTGACCCCTTCGCGGATCATGTGGTCGATCGCATTACCGCCAGCACCGCCGATACCGATCACCTTGATCACTGTACCGACCGCTTCTTTTTCCCTGATCTCGAACATCTGCCTAGCCTCCTGATTCAGCCCTGGCGCGGGTGGTTGCCCCTGCTGTCGGGGAATTTGACAACCACCTAAATATAGTACGCCAATGAAAGTTTACAACTAAATATCGGCACCGTGCCAGATGCATGAGCGGTGCCGTGAAATACTTTGACTCGCAGCCTCAGAAATTGCGCGCAAACCAGGCCATAAGCCTTTGAAAAGACTGTTTCATGTTGCGCGTTTCGCGCGCATGCAGCCCCCTGCGGCGCTGGGCCGCAGCTTCGAACAACAGGCCCATGGCAGTCGCATACTGGGGATGACAGACCATGTCCGCCAGGCTGCCCTGGTAATGCGGGATACCGATACGCACGGGTGTGTGGAAGATCTCTTCGCCGAGTTCGACGACACCCGCCAAGACGGCCGAGCCGCCGGTGAGCACCAGCCCCGACGAGAGCAGTTCTTCGTAGCCACTGCGCCGCAGTTCGGCCTGAACCAACTCGAACAATTCGGAGACGCGCGGCTCGATCACATCGGCAAGCGCCTGCCGAGTCAGCTTTCGCGCGGCGCGCTCGCCCACGCTGGGGACATCGATCATCGCCTCGGGATCAACCAGCGCCGGCATTGCCACGCCGTAGCGGATCTTGATTTCCTCGGCCTCGGCGGTGGGCGTCCGCAGCGCCATGGCGATGTCGTTGGTGACCTGATCGCCCGCAACCGGAATCACTGCTGTGTGCCGTATCGCGCCCTGGGTAAAGACGGCGATGTCGGTCGTGCCGCCGCCGATGTCGACCAGGCAAACGCCAAGCTCCTTTTCGTCCTCAGTCAGGGTCGCAAAACTCGATGCCAGCGGCTGCAGCACGAGATCATTGACCTCAAGTCCGCAGCGGCGAACGCACTTGACGAGGTTCTGCGCCGCAGAGACCGCCCCCGTGACGATGTGGACCTTGACCTCAAGGCGCACGCCGCTCATGCCGATGGGCTCGCGTACCCCATCCTGGCCGTCGATAATGAACTCTTGCGTAAGGATGTGGAGGATCTGCTGATCCGCCGGAAGCGGCATGGCCTTGGCGGTTTCGATAACGCGCTCGACATCCAGCGGCGTGACCTCACGATCCTTGATCGGCGTCATGCCATTTGAGTTGAAGCTGCGGATGTGGCTACCCGCGATGCCGGTGTAAACCTCACGGATCTTGCAGTTGGCCATCATCTCGACCTCCTGCACTACCTTGGAGATCGCCTCGACCGTGGCTTCGATGTTGACCACGACACCCTTGCGCAAGCCGCTGGATGGCTGCGATGCCGCACCGATCACCTCGAAGCGGCCGTCAGCCTTCAGTTCGGCGACCAGCGCGGTGATCTTGGATGTACCGATGTCGAGGCCGACGATCAGATCCTTGTATTCCTTGCTCATGGGTTTGCCTTGTTGCTTGATGCGGTTGCAAGCTGCACCGCAAATCCTGTCGGGTAACGCAGGTCCGCCACGCGAACCGGTGTGCCAATCTGGGCACGCGCCCGCGGCCATATTTCGACGAAGCGGGCCAGGCGAAAAGCCAGCGGGGCTTTCGCATCGTCGCGCCCAAGCTCGATCACCAAACCGTCTTCAAGACGCAACTGCCATGCCTGTCGCTGCGAATAAGTGAGCGCTGCGGTGACGCCGCTTGCCGGGGCCAGCAGCGCCGCAAATTCGCGGTAACGCGCCAGCACCTGCGCTGCACTGCCCTCCGGCCCCGAAAGCGTAGGCAAACGCGCGTTGCTGGCGGCCGTAAAGACTTCGCCCTGCTGGTTGACCAGGCGGGTATCACCCGATTCACCCGAGCGCCAGTAGGCCGCGGCCACATGTTCTTCGAGCTTGATCTCAAGTGTCGCGGGCCACACGCGGCGCACTTCGGCGCGGCGCACCCAGGGCAGCTTTTCGAAGGCGGTCCGGGCCTCCTCAAGACTGACACTGAAGAAGTTGCCGCGCAGGCCTGAGCGCGCGGCGAATTCCAACTGGGCCGTAGTGACCTGCGAGAGGGGCGACATCACCACCACCTCGCGGAACCCGAACAAGGGCATCGCAAGCATTGCCCGCATGGCGGCGTAGCCGAGCGCAACCGAAGCGCCCAGCAGCAGCACGTCCGCAATGCGGTTGAGCCACTCCGGCCGGTGCCACAGGCTGTTGGACTGCGCCCCGTCGCGCGCTTGACGCGCGCCCGGCAGCCGCGAGCCGAATGCGGGCTGATGCTCAGCCAAGGCGCGCCCCCTTGAGGATCTCGACACAGAGGTCCTCGAACTCCAGGCCCGCAGCACGTGCGGCGATCGGCACCAGCGAGTGCGAGGTCATCCCCGGTGCGGTGTTCATTTCAAGGAAGGCGAAGCTACCGTCCGCGCGCACGATCAGATCGGCGCGGCCCCAACCGCGGCACCCGAGCACCTGGAAGGCACGCAGCCCAGCCTCGCGGATCTTGCCCTCGAGCGCGGCATCGATACCCGACGGACAGTGATACTTCACGACATCGGTGAAGTACTTGTTCTGATAGTCGTACTTGCCTTCCGGTGCCTCGATGCGCACCAGCGGCAGCGCGCGCTCGCCCAGCACCGCAGCGGTCAGCTCCTGACCCACGACGAACTCCTCGGCCAGCACGAGCGGATCGAGCTGATACGCCAACTCGAACGCCACGCTGAACTCCGCAAGGTTCGTGACACGCGTGACCCCGATCGAGGAGCCTTCGCGCGCAGGCTTGATGATCAGCGGCAGGCCCAGATCGGCAATGACCTCGGCCGCATCGGTGCCCGGTCCGAGCATCCGGTAGCGCGGCGTCGGCACCCCCGCCGCAAGCCAGACCAGCTTGGTGCGCCACTTGTCCATTGCAAGCGCCGACGCCATCACGCCGCTGCCGGTGTAGGGCACGCCAAGGGTTTCAAGGGCGCCCTGAACAGTGCCGTCCTCGCCAAAGCGCCCATGCAGGCAGATGAACGCCCGCTCGTAGCCTTCGCGCTTGATGTCCCACAGTTCGCGATGCGCAGGGTCGAACGCGTGTGCATCAACGCCCCGCGCGCGCAGCGCATCAAGCACGGCCGTGCCGGATATCAGCGAGATCTCGCGCTCTGCCGAGGGGCCGCCCATCAGCACCGCCACCCTGCCAAGTTGCTTGACGTCACTCATCGATTACACCTGCGCCAGCTTTCCGGGAACGGCACCGATCGAGCCCGCCCCCATGGTGATCACCACATCGCCATCGCGGGCGACTTCAAGAATCCGTTCCTGCATTTGCGCGATGTCTTCAACGAAGATCGGCTCGACCTTGCCGGCCACGCGCAAAGCGCGCGACAGCGATCTGCCATCGGCGGCCTGCAAGGGCGCCTCACCCGCGGCATAGACTTCGGCGAGCAGCAGCGCATCAACCGTACCGAGCACCCGGACAAAGTCCTCGAAGCAATCGCGGGTGCGAGTGAAGCGATGCGGCTGGAAGGCCAGCACCAGGCGGCGCCCAGGGAACGCACCGCGCGCGGCAGCGATCGTGGCCGCCATCTCGACCGGGTGATGACCATAGTCGTCGACCAGCGTGAAGCTGCCGCCGCTGCGTGCGGCGATTTCGCCGTAGCGCTGAAAGCGCCGCCCGACCCCCTGGAAGCCCGCGAGTCCGCGCGCGATCGCTTCGTCCGACACGCCCACCTCGGTCGCCACCGCGATGGTGGCAAGCGCGTTGAGCACGTTGTGCATGCCAGGCAGGTTAAGGGTGACCGGGAAACGCACGGTGCTGCCGTTCTGCCGCACCGCATCGAAGTGCATCTGGTCACCCACCGCACGCACGTTCTCTGCGCGCACCTGAGCGTCGGGGCTCAGGCCGTAGCGGATGATCTGCTTCGAAACGAAGGGCAGGATCTCGCGCACGTTCGGGTCATCAACGCACACCACCGCCACACCATAGAAGGCCAGGCGGTTTAGGAAGTCGACGAAAGCATGCTTGAGGCGGGCAAAGTCATGCCCGTAGGTTTCCATGTGGTCAGCGTCGATGTTGGTGACCACCGAAATCACCGGGCTGAGCATCAGGAAGGAAGCGTCAGACTCGTCCGCCTCAGCAACCAGAAACTCGCCCGTGCCCACGCGCGAGTTGGCGCCGGCCGCGTTCAGACGCCCGCCAATCACGAAGGTCGGGTCCATGCCGCCTGCTTCCAGCACGCTTGCGACCAGACTTGTCGTGGTGGTCTTGCCGTGCGTGCCGGCAATGGCGATGCCCTGCTTCAGGCGCATCAGTTCGCCCAGCATTTGCGCACGCGGCACCACCGGAATCTGACGCGCGCGGGCCGCCTGCACCTCAGGGTTGTCGCGCTGAACTGCAGTCGAGGTAACGATTGCGTCGGCATCGGCCACATGCTCGGCGGCGTGCCCCTGCACGATGCGGATGCCCAGGCTTGCGAGGCGACGCGTCGTCGCGTTGTCGGCCAGATCGGAGCCGCTCACCGCGTAGCCCTGGCTGGCGAGCACCTCGGCGATCGCGCTCATGCCGGTTCCCCCGACACCAACGAAATGGATGCGTTTGATCTTGTGTTTCATGACTCTGACCGGGGCGAGAAAAACCCACTAGTGTACAGGCTTGCAGTGCTCAAACCGGGCGCGTTCATGCATGCCTCCCCACAGCCAGTTGATCGATGATGTCGGCAATGCGCTCGGTTGCGTCTGGCCGGCCGATCCCTCGCGCCTTGGACGCCATATCAAGGCATTGCGCACGGTCCAGCCCCTGAATTGCGGCTGCCAGTTGCTTTGGCGTCAGCTGCGACTGCGGCAGGTGGATGGCCGCCCCCGCCCGCGCAAGCAATTCTGCGTTGTCACGCTGGTGTGAGGTGGTCGACACGACCAATGGCACGAGGATGCTGGCAACCCCGGCCGCCGCAAGCTCGGCCGCAGTGATTGCGCCGGCGCGGCACACCACCAGATCGGCGTTGGCAAGACGCTGCGGCATGTCGTCGATGAAGGGCAACAGTTCCGCTTCGATGCCCAGCGCGGCGTAGCGCTGACGCAGCGCTTCGATGTTGGCCTTGCCAGCCTGATGCGTGACGCGCGGACGCTGGTCCGGCGGCATCAAGGCGAGCGCCTCCGGAACCGTTTCATTCAGGACACGCGCGCCGAGGCTTCCACCGACAACCAGGATGTTCAGGCCGCCGCTGCGCGACGCATAGCGCGCGGCCGGCTCAGGGAGCGAACAGATCTCCTGCCGGACCGGGTTGCCGGTTACAACGGCCTTTCCGGCGAGCGAGCCGAACGCACCGGCAAAGCCGAACAGCACACGCTGCGCGAAGGGGCCAAGGAGTTTGTTGGAGAGCAGCGGCGCCGCATCTGCGTTGACCAGCGCGAGCGGCCTGCCGCAAAGGCGCGCGGCGATTCCCCCCGGCACCGTGACGTAGCCACCCATGCCAAGCACAACATCGGCTCGTGCGGCGCGCACCAGGCGAATGCAGCGAAACAGGCTGGCAACGAAGCCGATCGCGCCGCGCACGGCGTGGGCAATGCCCTTGCCCCGCAGCCCCGAGAACGCAATCGCATCGAGCTCGATGCCATGCCGCGGCACGATCTCGCTCTCCATTCCCTGCGTTGTACCGAGCCAACGCACCGACCAGCCGCGTGCCTGCATCGCCTGTGCAATGGCGAGGCCCGGAAAGATGTGGCCACCGGTGCCGGCAGCCATGACCATCAGGGTGCGCGCTGGCCGCATCAACTGCGCCCCCCGCGCGTCAGCTGGCGGTTTTCCCAGTCGATCCGGAGCAGCACCGCAAGCGCAACACAGTTCGCGAGCAGGCCAGAGCCGCCAAAGCTCATGAGCGGCAAGGTCAGCCCCTTGGTTGGCAGCAAACCCATGTTCACGCCCATGTTGATGAAGGACTGCACGCCGATCCAGATGCCGATGCCCTGCGCAACCAGGCCGGCGAAATGGTGATCGATCGAATGGGCCTGCCGGCCGATCGAAAACGCACGCTGAACAACGATGGCAAAGAGCACCACCACCGTCATGACGCCCACGAAGCCAAGCTCTTCGGCAACCACCGCGAGCAGGAAGTCGGTGTGCGCTTCGGGCAGATAGAACAGTTTTTCAACACTGCCCCCAAGGCCCACGCCGAACCACTCGCCGCGCCCGAACGCGATGAGCGCATGCGATAGCTGGTAGCCCTTGCCGAAGGCGTCTTGCCACGGGTCCATGAAGCCCAGCACGCGTTCGCGCCGGTACGGCGAGAGCCAGATCAGCAGGATGAAGCCGACGATGGCAACCGCGATCAGCAAACCAAAGATGCGAACGTTGATGCCGCCCAGAAAGAGAATGCCGAAGGCAATGGCGGTGATGACGACGAAGGCGCCGAAGTCCGGCTCGCGCAGCAGCAGAAAGCCGACGAAGAGTACGACGCCGGCAAGTGGCAGGAAGCCGCGCCGGAAGCTCTTCATGTCGCCCAGCTTGCGCACGGTGTAGTCCGCCGCGTAGATCGCCACGCCCAGCTTCATCAGCTCGGAGGGCTGCAGGTTCGCAAAGCCAAAGCCGATCCAGCGGCGTGCACCGTTGACCTCGCGGCCGACGTGGGGAATCAGTACCAGCAGCAGGAGCACCACGCCAATCGCGAACAGGATCGAAGCGCTCTTCTGCAATGTTGCGATCGGCACCTGAAAGATCATTGCCCCCGCAGTCAATCCGATCAGGAGGAAGATCACATGGCGGACCAGAAAGAAGGTGGGCTGATACTGCGTATGGCGGTTGCCCTCCGCCATGGCGATCGATGAAGAGAACACCATCACCACCCCGAGCAGCAGGAGTGCGGCGGCCGCCCAGATCAGGAACGGGTCGAGCTCGCGCGGCGTCTGCTGCACGCCACTCAAGCGCCCGACGGCGCGATGGGCCGCATGCGAGCCCATCGGCAAGGCCGGCTCGGATCGGGCAAAGAATCCAGCGAAACGCTCACGCATCGTCATCGCCGCGCCACTCCCGGAAGGGCCCAGACCGCGTCGCAGAAAACTTCGGCGCGGTGGGCGTAGTTACGGAACATGTCGAGACTCGCGCAGGCCGGCGAGAGCATTACCGCATCCCCCTCGCGCGCCTGCTCGTTTGCCAGCAGCACCGCCGCAGGCAGGCTATCGGCGCGAAGCAAAGGCACGCCGCAGCCCTCGACCGCCGCGGCAATCGCGCCGGCGTCGCGGCCGATCAGCACAACCGCGCGCGCATGCCGCGCGAAGGCCTCGCGCAGGGGCGTGAAGTCCTGCCCCTTGCCATCACCGCCTGCGATCAGGGCCACCCTGAGACCAAGCCCCTCAAGCGCCGCCACGGTGGCGGCGACGTTGGTACCTTTGGAATCGTCGTAGAAGGCAACGCCATCGGCGCGTCGGGCGATCAATTCAACACGATGCGGCAAACCGCGGAAGGCGCGCAGCGCATCGAGCATGGCCGGAACCGGCAGGCCGATCGCGTGGCCGAGGGCAAGCGCCGCCAGCGCGTTGGCGACGTTGTGGGCACCCGCCAGATTCAGCTCGGTGCGCGGCAAAAGCCTTTGTTCGCCGAGCGCCAGCCAATCCTGCCCGTCATGCGCGAGCACGCCCCACGCATCAGCGTGATCCGGCGCACCGAGCCCGAAACTCACCGCATCGCGGTCTGATCGCTGCATCTGCCGAACCCGCGCGTCGTCACGATTGATGACCTGCACCGCACAGCAGCTGAAGACGCGCGCTTTCGCCGCGGCATAGTCATCGAGCCCGGCATACCGATCGAGGTGGTCGTCGGTGACGTTCAGCACGGTGGCGGCATCTGGCGCGAAGTCATGGCAGGTTTCAAGCTGGAAGCTCGAAAGCTCGAGTACCCACGCATCCGCCGGGGTCGCCGCGTCTTCACGCCGCATCCACTCATCGAGCACCGCCGGGCTGATGTTGCCGGCGACGGCGGTATCCAGGCCGGCGCCCTGGCAAAGCGCCCCGGTCAGCGCGGTGGTCGTGGTCTTGCCGTTGGTGCCGGTGATCGCGATGATGCGCGGCGTCTGTCCGCTTGCCCGCAGTGCCCAGGCGAACAGATCGAACTCGCCGACCACGGGAATCGCCCGCTCCGCAGCCGCTTCCAGCAAGCGCTGGCGCGGATCGATACCCGGGCTGATCGCAAGCAGTTCAATCGCATCAAGCAAGCTTTCTTCGAACGTGCCGCGGCGCAGTTCAACCTGCGGCATGGTCGCAAGGGCGTCGACACCCGGCGGCGCAGCGCGGGTATCGGCCACCCGCACCACTGCCCCCTGCCGTGAAAGATGACGCACCATCGCCAGACCCGATTCACCGAGCCCGAGCACCAGTACGCGAAGACCTTTCAACTCCACCGGCAGACCCCTGTTTCAGCGCAGCTTGAGGGTCGAGAGACCGAACAGAACGAGCATCAGCGTGATGATCCAGAAGCGGACCACCACCTGCGTTTCCTTCCAGCCGCCCAACTCGTAGTGGTGATGCAGTGGCGCCATGCGGAAGATCCGCTTGCCGCCGGAATACTTGAAGTAGGCCACCTGCACCATGACTGAGAGCGCCTCGGCAACGAAGAGGCCGCCCATGATGAACAGCACCACTTCCTGCCGCACGATCAGCGCCACCGTGCCCATCGCTGCGCCGAGGGCGAGCGCCCCGACGTCGCCCATGAACACGTCCGCCGGGTAGGCGTTGAACCACAGAAAGCCGAGACCGGCGCCACACATGGCGCCGCAGAAGACCGCCAGTTCGCCAGCGCCTGCGATGTAGGGCACGCCCAGGTATTTCGAGAAACCGATGTGGCCGGCCACATAGGCGAACACCGCAAGCGCGGCAGAAACCATGACGGTCGGCATGATCGCCAGCCCGTCCAGACCATCGGTCAGGTTGACCGAATGACTCGTGCCATTGATGACGAAGTAGCCCAGCACGACGAAGCCTGCGACACCCAGCGGATACACCGCCGACTTGAAGAAAGGCACGATCAGCTCGGTCTGCGCCGGCACGGTGGCCGTCAAGCCCAGGTAGAGCGCGGCGGCACCGGCAATCAGCGAGGTCCAGAAATACTTCCAGCGCGATGCCAGCCCTTTGGGATCACGATGCACGACCTTCTTCCAGTCATCCACCCAACCCACCGCCCCAAAGCCCAGCGTGACCAGAAGCACCACCCAAACGTAACGGTTGGTCAGGTCGCCCCAAAGCAGCGTGGTGATGCCAATCGCGATCAGGATCAGCGCGCCGCCCATCGTCGGCGTACCCGCCTTGGTGAGGTGCGATTTCGGACCATCGTCACGCACCGCCTGGCCGATCTTCTTTGCCGCAAGCCAGCGGATCACCGGCGGCCCGAAGATGAACGAAATGACCAGCGCAGTCAGCGCGGCCACCATGGTGCGCAGCGTGATGTAGCCGAACACATTGAAGGTACGGATGTCTTCGCCGAGCCACAGCGCGAGTTGAAGCAACATGTCTGGTGTGTCCTGCCTGTCAGCCAGCCAACGCAATAGCGTCGGCAATTCTTTCCATCTTCATGAACCGCGAACCCTTGACGAGCACGACCGTATCCGGGGTCAGCGCCGCGCGCAGGGCGGCAATGAGCGACTCCGCACTGCCGTAGTGCTGGCCGCCTTCGCCGAAATTACGCGCTGCCACTTCGGCGTGTTCGCCCAGCGCAAAGAGCAGATCGACCCCCTGGCTCTTGGCATACCCGCCCACTTCATCGTGGTACTGCGCCGCGCGATCACCAATCTCGCCCATGTCGCCGAAGACGAACACCTTGCGCCCCGGCGTCATGGCCAGCACATCAATGCCGGCCCGCACCGAGTCCGGATTTGCGTTGTAGGTGTCGTCCAGGATCGTGGCGCCCGCGTATCCGGCGCGCACCTGCAGCCGGCCCTTGGTGCCGCCATAGCCCCCCAGACCATCGGCCACGGCCGCAAGGCTGACGCCGGCGGCCAGCGTGGCCGCAGCGGCGGCAGCCGCATTGCGCACGTTATGCGCGCCAGGCACATGCAAGGTGAAGTCGATGTTGCCCTGCGCGGTGCTCAGACTCACCCGGGCATCAAGCGGGTTGAGGCCTGCGCGCGCGCGGACATCGGCGTCGCGCTCGGTCGCGAAGCTCACCGTCGTGCGCTGCGCATTGCTCGCGCGCCAAAGGTCGGCGTGCGGATCGTCGGCGTTGACCACCGCCACGCCGGCGTCGGTCAGCCCGAGGTAGATCGCGCCCTTCTCGATTGCCACCGCGTCGAGCCCGCCCATGCCTGCCAGGTGCGCGCGCTGTGCGTTGTTGACCAGCGCAACCGTAGGCTGCGCGATGCGCGTGAGGTACTCGATCTCGCCCGGATGGTTCATGCCCATTTCGATCACCGCGAAGCGATGCGCGGGGCGCAAACGCAGCAGCATCAGCGGCAGGCCGATATCGTTGTTCAGGTTTCCGACGGTCGCCAGCACGGCACTTTCGTCACCGCCATCCAGCCGCACCTGGGCGCGCAGGATGGCCGCGCACATTTCCTTGACCGACGTCTTGCCATTACTACCGGTAATGCCGATCAGCGGCAGCGCGAAACGCGCGCGCCACCAGGCCGCCAAAGCCCCCAGGGCCAGGCGCGTGTCCGGCACCACCACACACGGCAGGGGCAGATCGTCCGTCGCGTGCGCGGCGTCGATCAGCGCAGCGGCGGCACCGCCGGCGGCTGCCTGCGCCAAGAATGTGTGGCCATCAAAGTGTTCGCCACGCAGCGCCACAAACAGCTGGCCCGCACTCAGGGCGCGGGTGTCGCTTCCCACCGAAAGGACTTCCGTGTCGTTGCCGACCAGCGTGCCACCAATGGCCGCAGCGAAGTCCGACAGCTTCATCATGAACGCACCCCCGGGGGCAGGCCCCATGCATCCAGCGCAGCACGCGCGTGCTCGATATCGGAGAAGGCGAGGCGCTTGCCTGCGATCTCCTGGTAGGGTTCGTGCCCCTTGCCGGCAAGCAGGATCACGTCGTCAGCGGCGGCCTGATCGATCGCGTGCCGGATCGCGCCAGCGCGATCGGCTTCAACCACCGCACTCGGGCCTGCGCCCGCGGCGATCTGCGCCAGAATGGCCTGCGGGTCTTCGCTGCGCGGGTTATCGCTAGTCAGCACCACACGGTCGGCAAGGCGGCTTGCGACCGCACCCATCATCGGGCGCTTGCCGGGGTCACGATCACCGCCGCAACCGAACACGCACACAAGGCGCCCGCCACGCGCTTGTGCGGCCGGGCGCAGCGCCTTGAGCGCCTGCTCCAGTGCATCCGGCGTGTGGGAATAATCGACCACCACCAGCGGCTGCATGACGCCACCCACCGCCTGCATGCGGCCGGGTGGCGGATGCAGCTGCGCAATCACGCCGGCCACGTCTTCAAACGCGTGGCCCGCTGCCAGCAGCACCCCCATCACGGCCAGCAGGTTGCTGACGTTGAAACGGCCAACGATGCTGACTTCGACCTCGGCCCGCATGCCACTCCAGAGAACGGTGAAGCGCTGGCCAGTGGCCGTGCCATGCAGATCAACAGCCACCAGCGGATGCACGCCCTCAGGCAGATGCTCCGGGCTGTCGCCCAAGGTGTAGCCGATCGTGTTGCTCAGGCGTGGGCCGCAGTCACGCGCCAGATCCAGGCCAAACTCATCGTCCAGGTTGATGACCGCGGCGCGCAGCCCTGGCCAGGCAAACAGTCGCGCCTTGGCGGCGGCATACGCCTCCATGGTGCCGTGGTAGTCGAGGTGATCGCGGGTCAGATTCGTGAACACGGCGGTATCAAAACGCGCCCCGGCCACCCGCGCCTGATCGATACCGATCGACGAAACCTCCATCGCCACCGCACGCGCACCGTCGGCCACAAAATCCGCAAGCGCCGAATGCAGCACGATGCCATCGGGCGTCGTGTTGAGCCCTTCTTCAATCGCGTCCGGGTAGCCGATACCCAGCGTGCCCACGACGCCGCAACGCTCATGCATTGCCGTGAAACTGCGCGATAGCCATTGGGTGATCGAGGTTTTCCCGTTGGTGCCGGTCACGCCGATCAGGCGCAGGCGCGTTGAAGGCTCGCCGTACACCAGGTGCGCCAGGTCGCCGAGCACTTTCGCCAATCCGTCCCACGCAAGATGCGGCACCAGCAGAGCCGGATCCCAGGCAAAGCCTTCGCGCTCCCACAGTACGGCTGCGGCACCGCGCTTGACGGCATCGGCGATGAATCGGCGGCCATCGCTCTTGGCCCCTGGATAGGCCAAAAAGATGTCACCGGCCTGCACCGTGCGGGAGTCGGCGCAGAGTCGGCTGACCGTAACGCCACTCGACGTGAGCGCATCGAGGATCAGGCGGGCTTCACGGCTGCTCACATGCCCTCCTTAGCTTCGCCATCCAGGCGGCGCGTCTGCGCCACCTGCATCGGGCGGATCGGCGCATCAGGCGGCACACCCAGGGCGCGCAAGGCACCCGCCATGACCTCGGCAAAGGCCGGGCCCGCCACCGCGCCACCGTAGTGTTCGCCGCCGGTCGGCTCATCGACCATTACCGCCACAATCAGGCGCGGGTTGGAGATCGGGCCAAGACCGACGAAGGAGGACACGTACTTGTTGGCGTACACGCCGCCTTCAATCTTGTGCGCGGTGCCGGTCTTGCCGCCAACGCGATAACCGGGCACCTGCGCGCGGGTCGCGGTGCCGCCGGTCTGCGTCACGCTTTCAAGCATGGCGCGAACTTCACGCGCCGTCTGCGCCGTGAACACCGGGCGGCCATGCAGGGGCGGCGCCTCGACACGGGTCAGCGAGAGCGGGATCAGATCGCCATCGCGCGCAAAGGCGAGATAGGCCTGGGCAAGCTGCATCAGGTTCACCGAGATGCCATGACCGTAGGACATGGTTGCCTGCTCGATCGGCCGCCACACGCGGGCCGGCCGCAAACGCCCCGACGCCTCGCCCGGGAAGCCGAGCTTGAGCTGCGACCCGAAGCCCAGCGCGTCATACATCTTCCACATCTCGTCGGCAGTCATTGAAAGCGACAGCTTTGCCGAACCGATGTTCGAGGACTTCTGGATCACCTGGGCCACCGTCAGCGCCCCGTGCGGATGCGCGTCCGAGATGGTGGCCGACCCGATCGTCATGCGACCGGGCGCGCAGTTGATGATGGAGTCCGTGCGGAACTTGCCGCTATCGAGCGCCGCGGCGGCCACAAAGGGCTTCATGGTCGAACCGGGCTCGAAGGTATCCGTCAGCACCCGGTTGCGAAGCTGCGCACCAGACAGACGAACCCGGTTGTTCGGGTTGTAGGTCGGGCTGTTAACCAGCGCAAGGATTTCGCCGGTCTTCACATCGATCACCACCGCGCTGCCGGCCTTTGCCTTGTGCTGGGTGACTGCCTGCTTCAACGCGCTGTAGGTCAGGTACTGGATCTTCGCGTCGAGCGCGAGCACCACATCCTCGCCTTCGCGCGGACGCTTGATCGACTCGGCGTCTTCGACGATCTGGCCACGCCGGTCCTTGATCACCCGGCGGCTGCCCGGATGACCGAGCAGATCACTCTGGAAGGCCAGCTCGATGCCTTCCTGCCCCTTGTCGTCGACATCGGTGAAGCCGACCACGTGCGCGGCCACCTCGCCGCTCGGGTAGAAGCGGCGGTATTCGTTCTGCGCATGGATGCCCGGCAACTTCATCGCCAGCACCCGGTCCGCAACATCCGGCGCCACCTGCCGCTTGATGTACACAAAGTCCTTGTCCGAGGCGACCTTGCGGTTGAGTTCATTAACGTCCAGGTTCAGCAGTCGCGCCAGTTCGCGCGATTGCGACGGCGTCAGCGTGATGTCGTCCGGAATCGCCCACACGGACCGCACCGGCGTACTCACCGCCAGCAGTTCGCCATGACGGTCGACGATCTTGCCGCGATCGGCCGGCAGCTCGATCACGCGCGCATAGCGCGACTCGCCCTTGGCCTGAAGAAAATCACCCTTCACGCCTTGCAACCAGGCCGCACGACAGATCAAGGCAATCGACCCGATCAACAGACAAGCCAATACAAAGCGCGCACGCCAGACCGGCAGCTTTTCCGACAACAGGGGATTGTGGTTGAACGTGAAATTCTTCTTCACGGCTTGCCTCCGGCGTCGGCATCGATCACCAGGATGTGTTGCGCATCGGGCGTCATCATGTGCAAGCGCGCGCGCGCGACCTTCTCGACCCTGGCGTGAGCTGCCCAAGTGCTTTGTTCAAGTTGCAGCTGGTTCCACTCAACCTCGAGCGCCTGCTCCCGGCTTTGCAGACGCTCGATCTCGGAGAACAGCTTGCGCGACTGGTGCTGCGACGCGACCAGGCCCAGCGCGCTTGCCAGTACCAGCACGATCAGGATCACGTTAAGCCGGATCATGTCGCCATGCGCTCCGCCGTCCGCATGATCGCGCTGCGCGCCCGCGGATTTGCCGCCACCTCGGCCGCACTCGGGCGGACCGGTTTCCCGATCAGGCGCATCAAGGGCGGCGGCAGATCGGCCGCACGCACCGGCACGCCGCGCGGCGGCTCCACCGAATGCGATGCATCGCGCAGAAACTGCTTGGCGATACGGTCTTCAAGCGAATGAAAGGAAATCACCGCAATCCGGCCACCGGGCGCGAGGCGACTCACGCACTGAGGCAGGATCAGCGACAGCTCTTCAAGCTCGCGATTGACGTGAATCCGTATAGCCTGGAAGGTGCGCGTCGCTGGGTGCTGCCCCGGCTCGCGCGTGCGCACGACCGTTTCCACGAGCGCGGCAAGTTGCCGTGTGGTTGTAACAGGTTGCCCTGCCCGAGCAGCAACAAGCGCCTTTGCAATCTGGTAAGCAAACCGTTCTTCACCGTACCCCCTCACTACTTCGGTGATTTCCTGCACGGAGGCCCGTGCAAGCCATTCCGCGGCGGTTTCGCCACGGCTTGTATCCATGCGCATGTCGAGCGGCGCATCGAATCGAAAACTCATGCCGCGAGCGGCGTCATCAAGTTGCGGTGAAGACACGCCCAGATCGAGCAGCACGCCATCGATCTGCGCGATGCCAAGGCGATCGAGCGAGGTCGAAAATTCCGAAAAGGCCTCGTGAACCAGCGTCAGACGCGCATCCCCAAGGGCCTGCCCGGCAGCAATCGCAAGCGGATCGCGATCGAAGGCTACGAGGCGGCCAGCCGGCCCGAGACGCTTGAGGATCTCGCCGCTGTGGCCGCCGCGACCGAAGGTGCCATCGACGTAGATGCCATCGGGGCGAATCGCGAGCGCATTGACGGCCTCGTCGAGCAGGACCGTCACATGGGACATGGGCGCACTCACAGCGACAAAGTCTCCAGGCCCGGCGGCAGCAGATCCGCGCCCAGCGCGAGCATTTCTTCCTGCTGCTTCTGCCACCCGGCGTCCGACCACAACTCGAAGTGGTTGCCCTGGCCCACCAGCCAGACTTGCTTGTCGAGCTGGGCGAACTGGCGCAACTCGGGTGCGATCAGCACCCGACCGGCGCCATCCATCTCTTCATCACGCGCGAAGCCGACCAGCAATCGCTTGAGCAGGGCTGATTTCGGCTCAAGGCTGGGTGCCGCGAGCACTTTGTCGCGGATCGGCTCCCACGCAGGCACCGGGTAGACCAACAGGCAGCGGTGCGGGTGGGCGGTGATGACCATCTGACCGCTGGACAGGGCTGTCAGGGCGTCACGATGCCGCGACGGGATCGCAAGGCGACCCTTCGCATCGAGACTCAGCGCGGCAGCGCCCTGAAACATTCAAGCCCTTTCAACTCATCGGGAGCGGAATTCCCACTTCGCAACCTCTGCGAGCAGTCAATGTCCACTTTTTCCCATTTTTGTCCACTTCGCACCACTTTAGGTAAAAGAAACACCCCGGTCAAGCGAGCCTCTGGCAGCTTTTCTCAAACAACACAATGACTTACCGATTGCGGGCAAAAAACCGCTCAGGAAATAGTCAATCAATCCAATGGGATACGCGCACTAGCGCAGAAACGACTTGAGAAATTGTGCCTAGAGGGGCGTCGTCAACGCCGCGAATCGCCCATCGCGCGGGCGATTGGGCGGAATATGCGAAGCGGGATTCCGTGCGGCCGGGTGCTGCACACGACTGAAGGATTCGGTGGAAGTGGAAGTCCGCCGATAAGCCGGGTTCTGTCGCGCCACCTTGCGATGGCGGGGCAGTCATTCCTCTGGTCGACGCATTGCTGCGAAGCTCTAGCAGCCTACCCGGGAGCTCAGCGGGCCGCCTCAACGCTCCCCTATTTGGCCTTGCCCCGAATGGGGTTTACCGTGCCGTCCGTGTCACCACGTCCGCGGTGGGCTCTTACCCCACCGTTTCACCCTTACCTGATCCTCGACGCAGCCATCAATCTGCTGCGCGATCCGTCGTGGCGCCTGCGTTGCTCACCGTACTTGCGTACGACTGCGCGACTCGACACCACGCCGAACCGCTCGCGACGAATGATGACTGGTCTCGTCGGGCCATCGGCGGTCTGCTCTCTGTTGCACTTTCCGTCGCCTTGGGCCTTTCGGCTTATAGCGCCCGGCCGTTAGCCGGCATTCTGCCCTGCGGGGCCCGGACTTTCCTCGATACCTTGCGGTACCGCGACTGCCTGGCGGACTTCCGCCGCCCATTCTACCGGTTGCCGGTCCCCGCGCCTTGACATTCAAGCGCCGGCAACCAATAGTGATATCACTTCGATATCTCGCGAGACTGCAATGACCCCAGCCCACAACGAACGCGCCGGCATCGCCTTCTCCGGCTACATCGCCCTGATCGTCGCCCTCGGGCTGCTGCTGAGCGCGGTCTCAACGCTCATCGGCATCGCCTCCGGCGACCCTTCTGAAACCGAGCTGACCTCCGCCGGATGGCGCCTGGGCCTGCTGGCGCTCGGCCTGGCCTTCATCGTGCCGGGCATCTACATGCTGCAACCGAACGAAGCCGCAACGCTGCAGCTCTTTGGCGCCTACACCGGCACCGACCGCGGCCGCGGCCTGCGCTGGAGCATTCCGTTCTTCTCCCGCAAGAAGCTGTCCTTGCGCGCGCGCACCTTTCTGACTGAAAAGCTCAAGGTCAATGATCAGCGCGGCAACCCGGTCGAAATCGCCGGCGCGATCATCTGGCGGGTCGACGACACCGCCAAGGCGCTCTTCGACGTGGATGACTATGAAGCCTTCGTCCGCATCCAGAGCGAGACGGCCCTGCGCCACCTTGCCAGCGCCTACCCGTACGACACGATGGATGCCGACGATGTGCCGGCCTCGCGCACCTTGCGCGGCGGCGCCGAATCGATTGCCGAAACGCTGGCCTCGGAGCTTGGCGAGCGGCTTGCGATGGCAGGCCTGGTGGTGGACCAGACCAAGCTCACCCACCTTGCCTACGCGCCGGAAATCGCCAACGCAATGCTGCGGCGGCAACAGGCCGAGGCGGTGATTGCCGCACGGCGCAAGATTGTCGAAGGCGCCGTCGGCATGGTCGAGATGGCCTTGGCCCAACTGGCAGAGCGGAAGATGGTGGAGCTGGACGACGAACGGCGCGCCGCGATGGTCAGCAACTTGCTGGTGGTCTTGTGCGGCGAGCGTGAGGTCACGCCCGTCGTCAACAGCGGCACGCTCTACACCTGATGGCATCGCCGGGCAAAAAGGCCTACCCGCTGCGGATCGACCCCGCGGTGTGGGATGCCCTGGTGCGGCTTGCCGCGGCCGAGATGCGCAGCACCAATGCGCAGATCGAGTACCTGTTGCGTGAAGCGCTCGCCCGGCGCGGCATCCGGCCGGGCGGTGAAGCGCCCGATCAGATCAAGGATTGACATCCGTCACAGCCCAACTCGTGCCCGCCTGCGCCCAGCTGCGCCGCGCATGGGGGCTCGAGCGCAGACACAAACGTTCAACACGCTGCGCTGCCAGCACGAACAGGGCGAAGTGCGCAGGCGGCACCAGCGGCGGTGGCGCGGTCACAAACGCCGCAGCCGGCGCACGCAGCTGACCTGGCGCGGGCCATTGGAAGCGCCGCCGCGCCTCGTCGCTGCCCGCACGCCAGAGCGAGGCCCGCAGCGCCGACCAGTCGGCAGGCGCCGCCCCGCCATGCACCGCCACTTGCCCCGCCAGACGCCATTGAACGCGGGCGTCCGGGAAGTACCAGCACGCCTCGCCCCAGCCGTCCGCATTCAGCGCGGCAACTTTGGCGCTGCGTGTGTCGGTCACGAACACCAGCTCACCGTTCGGGCCAAAGCGCCGGAAGCTCATGCTCCGGACGCTGGGCCGGTGTTCGGCATCCAGGGAGGCCACCTGCACGAACATCGCGGCAGGGTCTTGGGCGTGCGCCGCCAGGTCGGCGCCGAGCACATGGCGCCACGGCGGCGCAGCATCGGCGGGTTGCGGGGCAATCGAAGACATGTAAAACATCACTCCAGTTGTTGAGGGTTCAATTCAGGGGGCCGGCTTGCACGCCGGCAGATGGCAGCGGCAGGCATGCGGCGGCCGGCGCGACAAGCCGCCGGGCGGGCCGCCGCGGCGGCATCAAAGTCCGTAGCGCTTGATCTTGTCGTACAGCGTGCGCAAGCCGATACCCAGGCGCCGCGCGGCCTCGGCACGGTGCCCGCCGGCGGCGTCGAGCGCGCGCGCGATGCTGCGGCGCTCAATCTGCTCCAGCGATTCGTGCGCGTCGCCCGCCACGGCGGGCTCGTCCATATCGTGTTCGAGCACGATATCGGCCGCGCACAGCCGCTCGCCATCGGCCACGATCAGGGCGCGCTCGAGCGCGTTGCGCAACTCGCGCACATTGCCCGGCCATCGCGCCGCCCTGATCCGGGCCAGGGCATCGTCGCTCAGGCTGATCGACGACCGCCCGGCGGCAGCCGCCAACTGCTGCAAGAGCGCACGGGCAATCGGCTCGATGTCTTCAGGCCGCTCACGCAAAGGCGGCAGGCGGATCGGAAACACCGCAAGGCGATGATACAGATCCTCGCGGAAGCGGCCGTCGCGCACCATCGCCCGCAGATCGCGGTGGGTGGCGGCAATCCAGCGCACATCGGCCGTGATTGCGCGCGAGCCGCCCACGCGCTCGAAACTGCGCTCCTCAATCACGCGCAACAGCTTGGCCTGCATCGGAGGCTGCAGCTCGCCGACTTCATCGAGGAAGAAGCTGCCACCACGCGCCAGCTCGATCCGCCCCACGCGCAGGGCATGCGCGCCGGTGAAGGCGCCCTTTTCGTGGCCGAACAATTCGCTCTCGAGCAGCGATTCAGTCAGCACCGCGCAGTTGATGGCCATGAAGGGGCCGGATGCGCGCGGGCTGCCGGCATGGATCGCGCGGGCCAGCACCTCCTTGCCGGTGCCGGTCTCGCCCTGCAGCAGCACGGTTGCCGCGGTGCGCGCAACCCGCTCCACCGCATGCACCACCGGCTGCATGGCCGGCGCGCCCCAGCTCAACTGCGGCGGCCCGGCGCTTGCGCTCGATGCAGCCGACACCCGATGCGCCAGCATGCCCTTCACCTTGTCGCGAATCGCGGCCGGGCTGGCCACCGGCTTTTCAAGAAAGTCGCTCGCCCCGAGCTTGATCGCTTCAACGGCGGTCGGCACCGCACCGTAGGCAGTCAGAATCAACACCTCGGGCGCCGGCAGCAAGGCGCGCGCCGCACGCAGTACCTGGATGCCGTCCACACCGGGCATGCGAAGATCGCTCAGCACCAGATCAAACGCATCACCGCGCAAGGCATCGAGCGCTTCGATTCCGTTGGCAGCCTCAACGATCTGGTGGCCGTCTCGCGCGAGGGCTTCGACAAGGAAACTGCGCACACCTTCGTCATCGTCCGCCACCAGAATCCGGGCCATCACATCCTCACTCAATTGCGCGGCAGCGTAATCCGGAACACCGCGCCGCCGTCCGGATGGCTCGCGCCGTCGAGCTTACCACCGTGCTGCTCGACCGCCCGGCGCGCCGCCGCCAGCCCCAGGCCGGTGCCGCTGACGCGTGTGGTGACAAAGGGTTCGAAGATGCGTTCTTCTTCGCCAGAGGGGATGCCGGCGCCGCGGTCGCGTACCTCGATCACGACGCTGCGCGGCACCTCGCGCGCCACAACGTACAGCGCCACCGCTTCGTCGGGCGCGGCCTGCGCCGCGTTACGCAGCAAATTGCTCAGCGCAAGCCCAAGGCGCGCGGCGTCGATCCGCAGCGTGGCGGGCGCCTCGCTCAGATCGGCGCTGACCCGGATCCCCGGTAGCGATTGCAACACCGTCGCAATCCACTCGGCGGGCGCGATGTCGCGCAGATCCAGCGGGCCTTCGCGAACGTAGTCAAGCAAGGTGGCGGTCAAGCGTTCCAGGCGCTGCGCCTCGTCCTCGATGCGGCGCGCCTTGTTCGCCTCGGGCGTACCCAGCGGCAAGTCTTCGGCCAGCAACTGGCAATGCCCCTTGAGCGCAGCGATCGGGTTGCGCAGTTCATGCGCAATGATTGCCGACATCTGCCCCAGCGCCGCCAGGCGCCGGGCACGCTCGGCCGCGTCCTCGGCGCGCGCCAACTTCAAGAACGCCAGATAGAGCGCGGCGGCAATCAGCAGCAGCACCGCCGCCGCAACCCCCGCCATGATTTGCGTGCGCAGCATCGTGGCCTGAAGCCCCGCCACGATGGATGTTTCGAATTCAATGACCAGAAAGCCCCGGAACGCACCCCGCTGCTCGGGCGGGCGATGTGGATCGCCGATTTCGCCATCACCTGGTGCGCGCGGCAATACCGGCGGCAGCGCGCCCACCAAACGCACGCGCTGGCCGCGCATCACCATCTGCCCCAACTCCAGCCGCTGCAGGCTGCCCGGCGTTTCAAGCAGGGGCGTACCGGCCGCCCCGATCACATGGCCGCGGATGACCACTGCAACATAACGGAGCCCCGCGCTGTAACGCCGCGTGATTTCGCGATCCAGGGGGGTCATGGTCACCGGACGTTCGGTTGCGCGGGTGTCATCGAGGATGGTGGCGATCAGCGCATGCCCCTCGCCGCGGACCAAGGAATTGGCAGCGGCATCCAGGCCGGCCCGCGCAAACCACACCGTCGTGGCCAGCGACACCGCCGCAATCGCCGCCACCGCGACGGCCGCTGCCAGCGCTGGCCGGGCGTAACGCGAAAGCCCCGCCTTGGCGGGCCGGGAAGTGCGTTCGTCTGTCATCTTGGCCCTTGCTCTCCGAAAACCCGCGCGGGCAAGTGGCCCGCGCCGTAACGCCCACATTGCAAGTTTCGTTCCGCCCGTCCGGGGTCCGCCGCCCTTGAGGCGCGAGCGCAAGTCCACTTGCCACGACTGCCGTTTTTGCAGTGCGGCATGCAGATTCCGCAGTCGCCAGTGCGCGCGCGGTCGGCCGCTTTCCCCGCAGCGCCTTATGTCACGGCGAACAGGGCGCTCGCGCCGAACTGGCACGCGGATTGCGCTGTTCTCACCCAACACAGGCCGCACTCGGCATGCCGCGGATTCTGTGCAGAAGCGGCGCGGCGGACAAGTCGCCGCACGCCCAAGCCCTATCCACGCTGGAGCCCTGCAATGAAAACAGAAATCACCTCGCCCCGCGCGCTATCCCGCCAGTTGCTTGGCGCAGCCTTGATCCTGAGCCTCGGTGCATGCAGCCTGCTCGGCTGCGGCGGCAGCGGCGAGAGCAACGCAAGCACCACCATCAGTACCGCCACCACGAGCACCACCACTACGGACAGTGGCAGCAGCACCGCCGCCGCCAGCTACACCAACCTCGCCTATGCCGGCAGCTCGGCAGCACAAAAACTCGACCTTCATGTGCCGGCCGGCACGGGCCCCTTCCCGCTGGTGATCAACATCCATGGCGGCGCCTTCATGATGGGGGACAAGGGCATGCTCGACACCCCGGTCAAAGACGCCCTGCTCGCCGCCGGCTATGCGGTGGCGACGATCAACTACCGCCTCTCGGGCGAGGCGATCTTCCCCGCCGCCGTGCTCGACGCCAAGGCCGCCGTGCGCTTCCTGCGCGCATCGGCCACCACCTACCGGCTCGATCCGGCGCGCTTTGCCGCGTTTGGCCAATCGGCCGGCGGCAACCTGGCCTCGATGCTGGGCACCACCGGCGACCAGGCGGAGTTCGACGATGCCAGCCTGGGCAACGCCTCGGTATCGAGCCGCGTGCAGGCGGTGATCGACTGGTTTGGCCCGACCGACTTCCTTCAGATGGATCGCCAGGCCGCCAGCCAGGGCTGCGGCACCTCGGACCAGACGCATGATCTCGCCTCGTCGCCGGAATCGCGCTACCTGGGCGCGGCCATCCAGACCGTGCCGGGGCTCGCCGCGCGCGCCAACCCGATCAGCTACATCAGCGCAGACGACCCGCCCTTCCTGCTGCAAAAAGGTGCGCTCGATTGCACCGTGCCCTACGGCCAGAGTGGCCTGCTGGCCGATGCCCTGCGCGCAGCCGGCCGCAGCGTGCGCTTTGACACCCTGGCCGGCACCGGCCACGGCGGCAGCGCATTCACCAGCACCGCCAACATCCAGGTTTTGCTCGACTTTCTTGGCACAGCGCTGAAGTAATCCCACCCCGTGCCGCGGCAGCCTGTGTGCGGCGGCACACCCCCTCCATGCAAGAGAGATCCACCATGCAGTACAGCAACAACCCCCTGAGCAGCGCGGACACGCCGGCCACGTTCAGCGCCCACGGGTTCAAGATGCTCGAAGATATCGCTGACGAGCTTTCGGGCGACCTGTGCTTCCCGATCTGCTTCGACATTTCGGTGCGCCTGCGCAAACTCGCCGAGGGCCCCGGCGTGAGCGCCGGACGCCTGCTCGCCCTGATCAGCGCTGAACCGCTGGTTTGCCTGAAGATCCTGCGCCTCGCCAACGCCATTGCGAGCCACAGCGGCGCGCCCGCCGTGCGCGATCCGGCCGCGGCAATTGCGCTTGTGGGCGCGGACAAGGTTGCGCTCTGGGCTTCACGCATTGCCGCACGCCAATTGTTGGCCGCCCGCAGCATGGCCGACTACGCAACACTGAGCGACGAGCTATGGCGCCATTCGATTACCGCCGCCTGCGCCGCAGAAGTGCTGGCAGAGAAGATGACCCGCCTCGACCCGCGCGAAGCCATGCTGGCCGCGCTGGTGCACGATATTGGCGCCTTCTACATGCTGTATCGCGCGGCGCAATACCCGGCGCTGCGCGACAAGCCCGAAGTGCTTGAAGCGCTTGTGATGCAGTGGCACGAGGACATCGGCGTGTCGGTGCTTGAATCGCTGCGCACGCCACGCGCGCTCATAGAAGCCGTCACGCATCACGATCTACCGCGGCAGCAGCCGGAGGCCCTGCGCAACCTTGCCGACGTGGTGTACATCGCCAACCTGCTGGCTGGCGGACATCCGGAATGGCTGCCGCATGAAGGCGAAACGGAAATGCGCCGGCATCAGCAGCCCGGGCGCGCCTACCAGCGCTTGATGCCGGAAATCGAGGCACGCGTCAGCGCGCTCAAGACGGCGCTTGGCTAACCAGGCCTGCGGCAGGGCAGTTGGCCCGGCGGCGCCAGGCGCCGGGCTGCGCGCCATCAAACTTGCCGCAAGGCCGCGGGCAGCACAGCGGCCGCCGCCGGGCGCAGTTGGCTCAGCCCTTCGCGGCGGCCTTGGGCATCACCGCCATCGCGCCGGTGATCAGGCTGGCCAGATCGCCCATGTTGGCGGGCACCACCACGGTATTGCCCTGCTTGGCGATGTTGCCGAACGCGGCGACATACTGTTCGGCCACCTTGAGCGCGACCGCGCGTTCGCCCCCTTCCGAGCCGATTGCATCGGCGATCATGCGGATCGATTCGGCGCTGGCCTTCGCCACCAGCATGATCGACTGCGCTTCGCCCTGCGCGCGGTTTACCTGCGCCGCCTTGTCGCCTTCTGACTGCGCAATCGCGGCCGCGCGCTCGCCCTCGGCCACGTTGATCGCCTGCGCCTTCTCGCCTTCCGATTTGGCAATCAGCGCGCGCTTTTCACGCTCGGCCGTGATCTGCTTTTCCATCGCCTTGAGCACCGATTCGGGCGGCACGATGTCCTTGATCTCGTAACGCAGCACCTTGACGCCCCAGCCCGGCGAAGCCTCGTCCAGCGCGGCAACGACCGACTGGTTGATGGTGCTGCGCTCCTCCAGCAATTTATCCAGATCACGCTTGCCGGCCTCGGAACGCAGCGTGGTCTTGGCCAGTTGCTCGATCGCCGTTTCGAAGTTCGACGTACCGTACGAAGCCATCCGCGCATCGGTAACCTGGTAGTAGAGGATGCCGTCGATCTGCACTTGCGAGTTGTCCCGCGTGATGCAGACCTGCGGATCGACGTCGTAGGGCACTTCCTTGAGCGTGAGCCGGTAGGCGATCCGGTCAACAAACGGCACCAGCACATGCAGGCCGGCTTCCAGCGTTTCATTGAAACGCCCCAGGCGCTCAACGACATACGCGCTTTGCTGCGGCACCACCACCAACGCCTTTGATGCAAATACCAGGGCGACGACCACAACGCCCAGCAAGAAGAACGAGCCCAGTTCCATGCTTACACCCCAGTTAGTTAAGTGATATCGATCAGCAGCAGATTGGCCTCACGGCCGCTCACCCTGCCAGCCGCGCCCTTGGCTGCGCGTTCGGCGCCCGAAACAAGCCGCGCATCCCATTCCGCCCCCCGGTAGCTGACGCGCCAGCGCTCGCCGCCGAGCGGCCGGATCAGTTGCACGTCGCCGCCCAGATCCAGATCTGCCATCGGCGCGCGGCGGGCAGCCCGCACCCGCTGCGCATGCATCGACCCGATCGCGATCACCGCCGCGGCCACCGCCGCCGCCAGCATCCACGAGCCGGTTGCCCATTGCACCAGCGCCCCGGCACCGGCACCGGCCGCCCAGGCCAGCAAGTAAATCGTGCCCGCGAACATCTCCAGCCCCAACAAGGCCAGCGCCGTGCAGGCCCACAGAAAGGTCATGCGATCCATGCTGCCTCCATCCCGAGTCTTGCTTTTAATTATTGCACGGCGGCACAAGCGCACCTTGCGCTCAGGAATCCGCGCGCGCTGCCGTTATCCAGAGAATCCGCAGTCCGACCCAGGTAACTTCGACGATGTCCGCGATCAAGAAGATTTCCGCCCAGCAACTACGCGTGGGCATGTTCCTCCACGACCTCGACTGCGGCTGGATGGAACACCCCTTCCTGCGCAACAAATTCATGCTCGACAGCGAAGCGCAGATCGAAAAGATCGTCGCAGCCGGCATCCACGACGTGTACATCGACACCGCGCGCGGGCTCGACGTGCAGGACGCCCCAACCGCCGAAGAGGTCAAGGCCAGCATCGAGCGCGAGATGATCGAAGTGGCCAGCCAGAAGATCGTCGTACCGCTGAAGGTAGACGTCGCCGCCGAATTGGCGCGCGCCAAGCAGATCAAGAACCAGGCCAGCGCGCTGGTACGCAACGTCATGCACGATGCGCGACTGGGCAAGGCAGTGGAACTGGAAGCCGTCGAGCCGATGGTGCAAGACATCACCGAATCGGTGCTGCGCAACGGCGGCGCCCTGCTGACCCTGTTGCGCATCAAGAACAAGGACGATTACACCTTCCTGCACTCGGTCAGCGTCGGCACGCTGCTGATCGCCTTCTGCCGCGGCGTTGGCCTCGATTCCGAACTCACCCACCAGGCCGGGCTGGGCGGCTTGCTGCACGACACCGGCAAAGCCTTCGTGCCTGACGAAGTCCTCAACAAACCGGGCCGGCTCACCGACGAGGAATTCGAATTGATCAAGCGCCACCCCAAAGACGGCTGGGATGTACTGCTGAAAACTCCCGAGATTGGCGAAATCCCGCTCGATATCACCCTGCACCACCACGAGCGCATCGACGGCAGCGGCTACCCCGACAAATTGCCCGGCGCACAGATCGCCACCACCACCAAGATGGCCGCCATCGTCGACGTGTACGACGCCATCACCGCAGACCGCTGCTACCACAAAGGCATGTCGGCCACCGACGCGCTGCGCAAGCTCTACGAATGGAGCAAATTCCACTTCGAGCCCTCGCTGGTACAGGCCTTCATGAAGATCATCGGCATCTACCCGGTCGGCACCCTGGTCAGGCTCGAATCCGGAAAACTCGGCGTCGTGACCGAGCAGAACGAACACAGCCTGCTCACCCCGGTGGTCAAGGTGTTCTTCTCCGCCAAATCCAACGGCTACATCGAACCCTACCTGCTCGACCTCTCACGCCCGCTCGGCAGCGGCGGCGGCGACCGCATCACCGGCCACGAAGACCCACAGAAGTGGAAGATCGACCCGATGCGCTTTTTGGGCCTATGAGTCGCAGGCGAAAACAATCATGCATTTGCGTCCCGAGCCCACAGGCCAGGCGCCGAATGCTGAATCCAAAAGGGCAGCTTCAGATAGCTTTCCGACATACAGCATTCCCGAAACTGATTGCGGCAGCTATTCAGGAAACGTTCATGGCACGGAGAAAACCTTGAGTAAGCTTTATCTGTTTCTGGCGAACTATTCCCTGCGCAGCAAAATGCTAGGGCTTTCGGCCCTGCTGCTGCTCGGGATGGTCAGTATTTTTGTAATGGGCAGCGTCACGCAGACCCGAACGCTGGCGGAATTTTCCGAAGCCGTGCGTTCGGCCGAAAACCAAGTCAGCGCGGCGTTCAACACCCGGCTGGCCATCATGGCGATGGAGCGCTATCAGTCCCAAGTGATTGCGGCGACCGACCAGGCAGAAGCGACTCGCTTGGCCAAGGAGTCGATTCGCCAAGCTTCGATACTTGAGGAAACGGTCAACAGGCTTCAGCAATTGATTGGTCAAGACAACCCGCAGGTGCGCGAGATGTTGTCCGACATCAACACGATCAAGCCGATCCGCATGCAGATAATCAGGGCCGCCCGAGCCAATGACGACATGCGGGCCAACGAATTGGCGGCGACGGTGGCGCTCAAGGCCAAGCACATCGAGGACCTGGCGGCCGCCCTGACGCAACAGAGCGAAGAACGCCTTCGCCGACGCATCGACGAGCAAAACGAAAAATCCCGCCAGGTTGCCTCGATGATTGCCGGCGTCGTGGTGGTAATCGTGATTCTCGGCATCCTGTTGTCGCTGCTGGCCGCACAGCTAATTTCCAAGCCGTTGGGCGAAATGGAAGCCGCGATTGGCCACTTGGCCGATGGCTACCTCGAACACAATCTCGACACGCGCGGCCGCGATGAAATTGCCCGGGCTGCCCGTGCCCTGGATCGGTCCTTCAGTACCCTGCGCGGCGTAGTCGTCGAACTGCAGGAGGGTTCGCAGCAGTTGAGTCAGGAGTCAAGTACGCTGAACGAAATGGCCGGCGGCTTTTGCGGCTTGGCGGTCGATCTCAGTCAAAACATGGCACAAACGACCCAAGTGGCCCGTTTGGTATCCGAGTCTTCCCAGGCCATCTCACGGCAGATCGAAGCGATTACCCTGGATGCCGATCACCTAGCAACCAATTCGATGCAAGCGGCGAATGACCTGGAAGAAACCGCCAGCCAGTTTCGCACCTTCGAGACCAATCTTGGCGGCACCTTGGCCCGCACGCGTGAATTCGCCGTCAAGGCCCGCGATATCAGCCGGATCAACGGCAACATCAGCGATATCGCATCGCAGACCAACCTCCTCGCTTTGAATGCCGCCATCGAAGCCGCCCGCGCCGGTGAGCAGGGTCGAGGGTTTGCGGTGGTCGCAGACGAGGTCCGCAAGCTGGCCGAGCGGGCCTCGAGCGCCGTCTCGGAAATTGCCGTGCTGGCTGAGAACATTTCGATATCGGCGGATGACGCCCTCGGTTTTCTCGACCGTTCCAGCCATGAAGCGCACGAAAACAGTATCCAGGTCGAAAAATTGCGCGGCCAGTCGCAGGAAGCTAACCAGCGCGCCAACGAAATGCGAGCCGCTCTGCATCAGGCGGACGAACTGGCGCGCCAGCAAGCGATGACGGTACAGCGCATCACCTCAGCAATCGACCATATCGCAGAAAAATCCGAATCGCTCGACGGCTGGTCGACCCAGCTCTCGGCCGTATCCGAAAAACTGCACGACGTTGCAGAGCACCAACGGCTCACCGCCAGTCACTTCAATCTGAATTCCCCACGCTAAGGAGATACCGTGAAGAAGATCATTTTCCCGTTGCTCGTCGCCAGCCTGTCGAGCGCCGCCCTGGCCAACGATTATCTGGTCGACCAGAAGGACAAGGCCTTTTCCAAGAAGAGTCTGAAAATCAAGGTTGGCGACACGGTGGAGTTCCGCAACTCAGACCCCTTCTTCCACAACGTTTTCTCGCTGTCCGACGTCAAATCTTTCGACCTTGGTTCCTATGCGCAAGGCAGCTCCAAGAAGGTTGTTTTCGACAAGCCAGGCAAGGTTGAAGTCGAGTGCTCGATTCATCCGCAAATGCAAATGGTGATCGAGGTGGAAAAGTGAAACTCGTCACTGTATTGCTGGCTGGCATGCTGGCCACGGGGGTGGGCTACGCTCAGGAAAAGCGCCTTGATCCACAGCAAGCAGTCAAGGCCTGTTCGCCAGGCATGGTCGATGATGACTGCATCGTCCGCCATTTCAAGGACACCGTCGAAGCCTCGGTCATTCGCGGCCGCCTGGTCTATGAAAACTACTGCATCCTTTGCCATGGCAAGGAAGGCAAGGGCGATGGCCGCGCCGCCAAGCTGCACGATCCACGTCCGTTCAACCTGACGCTGTCGGTCGCACCGCGCGACTACATCGCGCAAGTCGTGCGCAAGGGCGGCGAGTCGATGAACCGGGGCAAGGGTATGCCGCCCTGGGGCGATCAACTGACCGATGAGCAGATCAACGACACACTCAATTTCCTGTGGTCGATCCGCGTCTACAAATAATTCACATCAGCGAACAACCCGGAGGAGGTTGATGATGAAGCAAATCTTGATGGGCGCCGCCTTGGCGCTGGCCGCAGCAGGCACGGTATCGGCCGAAGGCCAGACCTATGTTTTTCAGGCCGGGCACCCCAGCCTGAAAGGCTGGCTACTGCCGAAGACTGCGCCGTATCCCGAAAGCAACAAGCCTAACGCCGCGCGTATCGACCTTGGCCACAAGTTGTTTTTCGATCCGCGTCTGTCGGGTGATGGCAATATGTCTTGCGCCACCTGTCACAACCCGTCGCTCGGCTGGTCGGATGCCCTGCCGACCGCCAAGGGCGTCAAGAGCATGGTGCTCGGCCGTGCTTCGCCGACCATCATCAACACCGCATTCAACACCACGCAGATGTGGGATGGCCGCAAGAAGGATCTAGAGGATCAAGCAATGGGTCCGATGGAAGCCAACGTCGAAATGAACATGGACACCGCCAAGCTGTTCCAATGGTTGAATTCGAATGACGGCTACAAGGCACTGTTTGCCAAGGCCTACCCAGGCGAGCCGATCGACGCCTCAACCCTTTCGAAGGCGATTGCCACTTACGAGCGGACGACGGCGATCAGCAATAACTCGCCGTTCGACAAATGGCTGAAGGGCGACAAGAGGGCGATGAGCGCGCAGCAGGTCAATGGATTCAAGCTGTTCGTCGGCAAGGCCAACTGCGCCGTTTGCCACGCAGCGCCGAACTTTACCGACAATGGCTTCCACAACCTTGGCCTTGCCTCGTTCGGCGTTGCCGAGCCGGACATGGGCCGCTATGCGCAAAAGCCGATCAAGCTGATGAAGGGAGCCTTCAAGACTCCGACTCTGCGTGACATTGAGCGCACAGCTCCATACTTCCACGATGGTTCGGCCAAGACGCTGATGCAGGTGGTCGAACATTACGACCGCGGTGGCGAGGTCACTACCAACCTTTCGCCGAACATGAAGCCGCTCGGCTTGACGCAGCAGGAGAAGGAAGAACTGGTCGCCTTCATGAAGGCGCTGACCTCGCCGTTCATCAAGGTCGTGGCACCGGACCTGCCGCTGTAAGGCCATGCTCATTCGTCAGCGTCCCGACCTGACTGAGAACGACGTAACGCCGCCCGTTCACTTTGCTGACCGGCGGCGGCTGATTCTCCAGGCAGCCACCCTGCTCGGCGGTAGCTGGCTGGGCCGTGCCGCACAGGCGACACCCCGCGAATTGCCGGGTAGTGCCTTCGGCAAGCTGCCGGAGGGGGACAAGCTGACCCCACTCGCCGAGATCACCAGCTACAACAATTACGCCGAGTTTTCTTCCGACAAGAAAGCGGTGCGGATTCTGGCGCAGGCCTTGACCCTCGATCCGTGGTCGATCAGCGTCGAAGGCGAGGTCGAGGCACCCTTCACGGTCGACTTGCAAGATTTGACAAAACTGTTCGCAACCGAGGAGCGGATTTATCGCTTCCGATGCGTCGAAGGCTGGTCGATGGTTGTCCCTTGGTCGGGTTTTTCGCTGTGCCAGTTGCTGGCCCGCGCCCGGCCGACCAGTCGCGCCAAGTATGTGCAATTCATCAGCCTGAAGCGCGCCTCCGAAATGATCAGCCAGCGCCCCGGTTCGATGCCCTGGCCGTATCGCGAAGCCCTGCGCATCGACGAGGCGATGCATCCGCTGACGATGGCGGTCACCGGACTCTACGGCCGGCCCTTGCCGAAGCAGAACGGCGCGCCGCTGCGCATCGTCGTCCCCTGGAAATACGGTTTCAAAAGCCCGAAGGCGATTACGCACATTCGCCTGCTTGCCGAGCAGCCGATCAACTTCTGGCAGCAGCTTTCGGCCTCCGAGTACGGATTCTTCGGCAACGTCAATCCGGACGTGCCACATCCCCGCTGGAGCCAGTCCCGCGAGAACCGCATTGGCGAATTGCGAAAGCGGCCGACGCTTTACCTCAACGGTTACGCCGAGCAGGTCGCCCATCTCTACCAGGGCGCAGACGCGCGCAGTCTGTACTAAACCCCCATGCTCGCCGCCTGGTTAAAAGCACACCTCGGCTGGGTACGCGGCAGCGTCTTTGTTTTGTCGGCTTTGCCGGCCCTCTATCTTTTGGCCGCCTATCTGAGCGACAGCCTGGGGGCCAATCCGCTGGAAACCATGACCCACGTCAGCGGCCGCAGCGCGCTGATTCTGCTGTTGCTCAGCCTGGCCATCACACCGCTGCGCAAATGGTTAGCGACGCTGGCGCAATGGACCAGCCGTCGCTATGGCAAGCGCCTGGCCGACTGGAACTGGCTGGTTCGCCTGCGGCGGCAACTCGGTCTCTGGTGCTTTGCTTATGCCCTGGGCCATGCTGGGGTCTATCTCGAATTCGACATCGCCTACGACATGGCGCTGTTGCGCACCGATCTAGGCGAAAAACCCTACCTGGCGGTCGGTGCGCTGGCATTACTTCTCTTGTGGCCGCTGGCAATCACCTCGACGCCGGCGATGATGCGCTGGCTGGGCAAGCACTGGCAAACCTTGCATCGCCTGACTTATCCGATTGCCGTGCTGGTTTTGTTGCACTTCTGGTGGCTGGTCAAACCGGGAGCATGGCGGCCGCTGCCGGAAACTCTTGCGCTGGGCATTCTGCTGGGCTATCGCCTGCTCATCGCGGTACGCTGGCTGGAGCGCTGGCCCGGCGTCGACGGTAGCGAATCACCGGAACGCCCACCGCGAAATTGAGGAACATCTGATCAAGCCCCTGATTTCCTCAATGCGGAGCGCTTGTCGTGTGCTGCGGCCTCAGTTTTGGCGAAAACCGGGCCAAAGCGCGCCAACGCGACGCAGTTTGGCCCGCGAGGCGGTGGGACGCGAGTGCGGCGGACGCACCGCTCCCTGGCAGTTTCGGGGCACACCCGCGCGAATGGATACGGTTTGCCCCGTTTTCATTCAAATTTCAACACGCAGCGCGCGGCAAGCACTCAGCTTTCTTGAGAACAGGGATTGATCAGACGTTCCCTAAGGCACAAATTCCAAAGCAATCGGCCGCCCACGGGCGGCCGATTGCTTGTTGGCGCGGCTGACAGTTCAGCGTGTAGCGGCAGCTTTGGCGAAGTCGCCGGCGTAGGCGGCGGCGAAGGCGTCTGCTTGCACGAATTCGCGCAGGGCGGCGTTCACGTCGGCCACGCTGGCGGCCTGGATGCGCGCTACGAAGTCGGCCTCCCATTGCTGGTTGCGGCCAAGGTAGAGGTGGCCGACGAATTCCGAGGCCAGCACGGAATCGCGCGTACGGGCAATCGAGATTTCCTGCAGCACGCCTGATCGCGCGTCGGCCAGTTCTTCGGCGGTGACGCCGTCTTTGAGCAGGCGCTCAAGCTCTTCGCGCACGGCGGCCTGCACCCGCGCACGATTCTGCGGGGCGTAGATCGCATGCAGGGTGAGGCCTGAGTTGCGATCTTCGGCCGAAAGCCCCAGCGCGCTGCCGGCGCCGTAGCTGATGCCTTCTTTCTGTCGCAGGCGATCGCCGAGGCGGCTGCGCATGGCGCCGCCACCGAGAATCCGGTTGGCCAGCATCAGCGGCGCGGCTTGCGGATCGCCCTCGCTCACCGGCAGGCGCAGGCTGGCAACGAACACGGCGTTGGCTTTCTCGGGGGTCTCGAAGCTCAGCTCGGCCGCGAGGGTTTTGCGGTAAGGCTGCGGGATGCGCGCGAAGGGGCGCTTGGCCACCCAGTCGCCGAACAATTGCCCGATCTGCGCGCTGGCCGCAGCTGCGTCGAAGTCGCCCACGAGGGCGATCTGTGCGTTCTGCGCGCCGATGAATTCGGCGTGGAAGCGCGGCAGTGCGTCGAGCGCCACGCTGCGGATGGCCTCGAGGTCTTCCTCTACCGTGGCGGCGTAGCGCCAGTCGCCCTTCGGATACGGGTTGTCGTGCCGCCCGAGCGCACGCGACACGATTGACTGCGGCTCACGACGCCCGGCTTCGATGCCGGTGAGCCATTGCGCGCGCAACTGCTCGAACTCGCTGGCCGGGAAGTCGGGCCGGCGAAGGATCTGTGCAAGCAGCGGGAGGAAGTCGGCCAGGGTGTCGCGGCGCGCTTCGAAGCTGACGCTGATCGCGTTGCCGGATCGCCCGATCGACAAGGTGGCCTTGAGAGCTTCGAGCCGGTCTGAAATCTGTTCGCGGCTCATGCCGCCGGCGCCGCGCAACAGCATGGCGCTGGATGCCTCAGCAACCGTGGATAGGCCCTTGAGCGATTCCGGGTCGCCAAAGCGCAGCACCATGCGGCCGGTGACGGTGTTGCCCCGCGTTGTCTTGCTCAGCAGCGCAAGCTTGGCGCCATTGGGCAAGGCGCTGTGCTGGGTGCGTGCGGCGACGTTCGCATAGCTCGGGTCAAAGGCTTCGCCCGCCTCCACCGCCTTGCGGCCCACATAGTCCTTGAGCAGCACGGCGGGCTGCGCCTCTTCCGGCATCGCCACGCGCTCGGGTTTGTCGGTGGGCACGAAAATGCCGACCGTGCGGTTGCTGGCCTTGAAGTAGTTGGCCGCCACGCGCTGCACATCCGCTAGGGTGACAGCTTCGATCTGATCGCGCTGCAGGAAGAGCAGGCGCCAGTCGCCCTGTGCAATGGCCGAGGACAAGGCCACGCCCAGCCGCTCGGGGTTGTTCATCAGCTTTTCGTAGCTGTTGGCCATGCCCAGCTTGGCGCGCTTGAGTTCTTCCTCGGTCACCGGTTTGGCGAGCACCTCTTCCGGCGCGGCGAGCAGAATGCGCCGCACGGCCTCCAGATCGCCGGCCTTGTCCACCACCGCGTAGAGGCTGAAGTTGCCCGGCTCGGCCTGCACCGATGGCCCGGCGCCCACCTGCGCCGCCTTGCGTGTTTCAACCAGCGCCTTGTGCAGGCGCCCCGAGGGCACATCGTCGAGCACCGAGGCGAACACCGTCAGCGCCGCCACGTCGGGGTGCGGGCCATTAGGGATGTGGTAGATGGCAGCGACCATCTGGTAATCGCCCACCCGCGAAAGGCTCACTTGCCGCTCGCCGTCCTGCACCGGATCGCGCGTCCAGGTGCGTTCGAGCACCCGCGTGGGCTTCGGGATCACGCCGAAGTAGCGCTGGATCTTCGCCAGCGCGCTGGCTTCGTCGAACTTGCCGGTGAGCACCAGCACCGCGTTATCCGGCTGGTAGTACTTGCGGTAGAAGGCTTGCAGGCGTTCGATGTTGACCTGCTCGACGTCGCTGCGCGCGCCGATCGTCGTCTTGCCGTAGTTGTGCCACTGGTAGGCGCTGGCCAGCATCTTCTGGAACAGCACGCCGGCGGGGTTGTTCTCGCCGGCCTCCATTTCATTGCGCACCACGGTCATCTCGGTATCGAGGTCCTTGCGCGCGATGAAGGAATTGACCATGCGGTCGGCTTCCATCTTCAGCGCCCAGTCGAGGTTGTCGTCGCTGGCCGAGAAGGTCTCGAAGTAGTTGGTGCGGTCGTCCGAGGTGGTGCCGTTATACTGCATACCCCGCGCCTTGAGGCCGGCGACCAGCGCCCCATCCTTGAGCGAAGGCGTGCCCTTGAACACCAAATGTTCAAGCAGGTGCGCCATGCCGGTTTCGCCGTAGTTCTCGTGGCGCGACCCGACCAGGTAGGTCAGGTTCAGGGTGGCGGTTGGCTTGCTGGCATCCGGCGCCAGCAAGACGCGCAGCCCATTGCCAAGGCGGTATTCGGTGATGCCCTCGATGCTCTGGATGCGTTGCGGCGCCGCGACGGACGCCACGGCGACAGCCGGCTTGGCAGGCTTGGCGGGTTTGGCTGCAAGCGGCGCGCTCACCAGCGCAGTAGCCAGCAGCAAGGCGGAAAACAAGGGTCTTCTCATCGGGATCTCTTGGATGCAGGAAATCAGTTGGCGCACGGCAGCGCAAAGCCCTGCCGGGGCCGCCACTTTAGCCTGAGGCAGGCAAAGCAGCCGCGAGGTTCCGCACAGCCGCGCCACGACGCACGAATTGCCGCGGCCGTCGCAGCCACCGACACCGCAACGCGCCGGTATAATCGCGGTTTTTGCCGGACGCCGTTGCCATGAGCCAGCCCTTACTCGAATCCAGCATCCGCAGCCTGCCGCTCCTCGGGCGCGGGAAGGTGCGCGACATCTACGCCGTGAGCGACGACAAACTGCTGATCGTCACCACGGACCGCCTGTCCGCATTCGACGTGGTGCTGCCCGACCCGATTCCGCGCAAGGGCGAGGTGCTCACCGCGATGGCCAACTTCTGGTTCGAAATGCTCGCGCATGTGGTGCCGAACCAGCTCACCGGCATCGCCCCCGAAACCGTAGTGGCCGAAGACGAGCGCGACCAGGTGCGCGGCCGCGCGCTGGTGGTCAAGCGCCTCAAGCCGCTGCCGGTTGAAGCGGTGGTGCGCGGCTACATCATTGGCGGCGGCTGGAAGGACTACCAAGCCACCGGCGCGGTGTGCGGCATCGCCCTGCCCGCCGGCCTGCAGCAGGCGGCCAAACTGCCGCAGCCGATCTTCACCCCATCGACCAAGGCCGAGATGGGCACGCACGACGAGAACATCGACTTTGCCGAGTGCGAAAAGCTGCTCGGCAAGGACTTGGCGGCGAAGGTGCGCGACACGGCGATCCAGCTCTATTCAGAAGCACGCGACTACGCGGCGGGCCGCGGCATCATCATCGCCGACACCAAGTTCGAGTTCGGCCTCGATGCGGCCGGTACGCTGCACATCATCGATGAAGCCCTGACGCCCGATTCATCGCGCTTCTGGCCGGCGGACAGCTATCGCGAAGGCATTTCGCCGCCGTCTTACGACAAACAGTACGTGCGCGACTACCTTGAAACCCTGGACTGGAACAAGCAGGCGCCCGGCCCAAAGCTGCCGGCAGAAGTCGCCGAACGCACCGGTGCGAAGTATGTCGAGGCCTACGAACGTCTCACCGGCAAGTCGCTCGGCTGAAACGCGCCGCAGCAAGCAAAAGGCCCGCTCTGACAGCGGGCCTTTTTGTTGGCAGGTGCCGGTTTCACACCCGCAATGCGTTGAGCGCCTTGCGCCGCTCTTCCGCAGCATCCAGATGCAATTGCTCCAGTACGTCCTCTGGAATGCCATGCGCAACCACGTTGCGCAAACTCACCCGTGCGTCCTCGCTCATGTGGGTGAGTGGATTAGGGGTGTCGGCCAGCAGGCTTGCCACCATCAGCACATCGGGCAGCGTCGCCGGCGGCCACATCGAACCGTAGAGTTCGCGGTCGTTCACCGCATCGGCCAGCTCAGGCGACATGCCCAGCGCCCGCAGCACCGCCTCGCCAACCGGTCTGTGCCAGCACAGCAGCAAGTCTGAAAGTTCGCTCTCCGAATCGAGCAGCGAAGGGTAATCGGCCGCCTTGCCGATCAGGTAGAACTGCCCGATGTCGTGCAGCAGGCCAGCGAGCATGGCTTCGTCCGGACGCACGGTACGGAAGGTTGCGCCAATCGCGTAGGACCAGCTTGCCACATCGAGCGTGTGATCCCACAGCAGGGTCGCAAGCCGCCGCGCGCCGCCCATTTGCTCACCCTGCGCCAGCTGCGCGGTAGCCACCGCAAGCGCCAGGCTGCGTACCGCCGCAAGCCCGATCCGCATCACCGCCGACTTCACATCCTTGACCGGGCCGTTGCTCGACGCAAACAGCGCCGAATTGGCCAGACCAACCACGCGCGCGGCAAGCACCGGCTCGAGCATGATGAGGGGAACCAAGGCGTCGAGTCCGGCGTCTTCCCTTTCGAGGGTTTGCTGGATCTTCTGCGAAACTTCCAGAAAGGTCGGAAAACTCAGGCTGCCGTCGGCGAGCTCACGCTCGATTTCCTGACCGAGCATCTGGCGTTGCGACTGGGCGGTATCCATCAGCATCAACCTCCAAGAGGGTTAGGCCCGAAGGCGGGCTCAGGCGGACATTCTGCACTTCGCCGCCCAAGCTGTCTTTTCGGCACAATAGCGTGACAACTTGTGAGTTTAAAACATGAACAATCCCTTGCTCGACTTCTCCGGCGCACCGCGCTTTGACCTTGTAACGCCCGAGCATGTGCAGCCGGGCATCACCGAACTGCTGAGCGAGGCGCGCGCGTTGATCGAAACGCTCACCCGCCCGGAGGCGCCGGCCAGCTGGGAGGGCTTCGTTGCCCCGCTCTCTGACATGACAGACCGCCTCAGCCGTGCCTGGGGCGTGGTGCGCCACCTGCACTCGGTGCTCGATCTGCCGCCCTGGCGTGAGGCGTACAACAACGCCCTGCCGGAAGTGACGCGCTTCTTTGCCGAAGTGGGCCAGAACGCCGCCCTCTTTGAACGCTACAAGGCACTTGCGGCGCGGGCCGACTTCGCGAGCTGGCCGCGTGCCCGCCGCAAGGTGGTCGAAGATGCGGTGCGCGATTTCCGCCTCTCGGGCGCCGAATTGCCCGATGCGGACAAGCCCCGCTTCCAGGCCATCCAGGAAGAACTGGCCGGGCTTTCGGCCAAGTTCTCGGAAAACCTGCTCGATGCCACCAATGCCTGGCACGAGGACTTCGCAGACGAAAGCGGCCTCGCCGGTTTGCCGCCCGACAGCGTAGCCACCGCGCGTGCGGTGGCCGAGAAAGCCGGCGTCAGCGGCTACCGCCTCACCTTGCAAGGCCCCTGCGTGATGGCGGTGCTGCGCCAGGCCGATAACCGCGGCCTGCGCGAGCGCATCTGGCGCGCCAACGCCACCCGCGCGTCGGAATTCTCGGCCGAGATCGGCCACCCGGAATGGGACAACGGCCCGCTCATCGCGCGCATCCTCACCCTGCGCGAAGAAGCCGCGCGCCTCCTGGGCTACCCCAGCCACGCCAGTGTGTCGCTGGTGCCCAAGATGGCCAACTCGCCGGCCGAAGTGATCGACTTCCTGCTCGATCTTGCGCGCCGCGCACGCCCTTCGGCAGAACGCGACCTCGCCGAGCTGCGCGAATTCGCGGCCGCCTCGTTGGGCATCAGCGATCTGCAGCCGTGGGACATGGGCTACGCCGCCGAGAAGCTGCGCCAGGCGCGCTACGACTTTTCGGAAGAAGCGCTGCGCCAGTACTTCCCGGAAGACAAGGTGCTCGCCGGCCTGTTCGGCGTGGTCAGCAGCCTCTACGGCGTGAGCATCCGGGCGGACAAGGCGCCGGTATGGCATGAGGCGGTGCGCTACTTCACCCTCTCGCGCGACGGGCAAGACATCGGCCACTTCTATCTTGACCCCTACGCGCGCGACACCAAGCGCGGCGGCGCATGGATGGACGAAGCCCGCTCACTGCGCGACACCGCCACCGGCCGCGAAACGCCGATTGCCTACCTCGTCTGCAACGCTTCGCCACCGGCAGCGGGCCGCCCGGCGCTGTACAGCTTCGATCAGGTCATCACCCTGTTCCACGAGGCGGGCCACGGCCTGCATCACCTGCTCACCCGTGTCGCAGAACCCGGCGTGTCGGGCATCAACGGCGTCGAGTGGGATGCGGTTGAACTACCGAGCCAGTTCATGGAGAACTTCTGCTGGGAGTGGGAAGTGCTCTCCGGCATGACCGCGCATGTCGACACCGGCGCGCCGATCCCGCGCGACCTGTTCGAGCGCATGCTCGCGGCGAAGAACTTCCACGCCGGGCTGGCAATGCTGCGTCAGGTTGAGTTCGCACTTTTCGACATGCGCCTGCACAGCGATTTCAACCCCGCCGACGGCAATGCGCTCGCGCTGCTGCAAGAAGTGCGAAAGGAAGTGGCGGTGATCCATCCGCCGGCGTGGCAACGCTTCCCCAATGCCTTCAGCCACATCTTCGCGGGCGGCTACTCGGCGGGCTACTTCAGCTACCACTGGGCCGAGGTGCTTTCGGCCGACGCTTACTCCGCCTTCGAAGAAGCGGCCGAGAAGACCGGCAGCGTGCTTGACCGCGCCACCGGCGAACGCTTCATGCAGGAAGTACTGGGCGTCGGCGGTTCGCGCCCGGCGCTCGAATCCTTCACCGCGTTCCGGGGCCGCGCGCCAAAGCCTGATGCATTACTCCGCCACCACGGTATGATTACAGCATGAACACCAAAATCAACTTCATCGCGATATTTGCGATTGCGCTGGCGAGCGCCGCCCCGGCAACCCAAGCCCAGAGCGTGATCCGTTGGGTCGACGCGGCAGGCAAGGTTCACTACTCGGACCAACCGCCGCCGCCCGACGCCAAAAAGGTCGAGCAGCGCATGATGAAAAGCAGCAGCATCGACATGGACAAGCTGCCCTACGCCACCCGGCAGGCCGCCGAACGCTTTCCGGTGACGCTGTACACCCAGGCGGAGGGCTGCCCGGCCTGCGGCGAAGCCCGCAAGTACCTGCAGACGCGCGGCGTGCCCTTCACCGAAGTGAAGATCACGAGCGAAGCCGATGCCGACTCCGCCGCGAAGATGCTGGGCAAGGCCACGCCGCAGGAGGTGATGGTGCCGAGCCTGGTGGTCGGCGGCAAACCCTACGACGGCTATCTTGAATCCGGCTGGGCGGCAGCGCTCACCGCGGCAGGCTACCCGGCCAAGTCCAAGTAAACAGGCAAGGGAATAAACAGACCCGCCGGTTAGAATCGGCGGGTCTTTTTCTTTTTGGGGACCGCCTTGAAGCTTGCCACCTGGAATGTCAATTCGCTCAAGGTCCGCCTGCCGCATCTGATCGACTGGCTCGCGCGCGAAGCGCCCGATGTCGTGTGCCTGCAGGAATTGAAATGCGAGGATGCGGCGGTGCCCCGCGCCGAGATCGAAGCCGCTGGCTACCGTCTCGAAACCCACGGCCAGAAAACCTACAACGGCGTCGCGATCCTCTCGCGGGCACCGCTCGACGCGGTGGTGCGCAATATTCCGGGCTTTGCCGACCCGCAGGCCCGCGTGATCGCCGCCACCATTGAAGGCGTGCGCGTGGTCGGCGCCTATTTTCCGAATGGTCAAGCAGTAGGCTCCGACAAGTTCGCCTACAAGCTCGAATGGCTTGCCGCGCTCACCGAGTGGCTGCGTGGCGAGATCGCACAGCACCCGAAGCTGGTGCTGACCGGCGACTTCAACATCGCGCCCGAAGACCGCGACGCGCACCCCGACTGGAAAGACGAGATCCATGTTTCAGCGCCCGAGCGCGCAGCCTTTGCCGCGCTGACAGGGCTTGGCCTGGTGGATGCCTTCCGCCAGTTCGAGCACCCGGAAAAGAGCTTTTCCTGGTGGGACTACCGGATGAACGCCTTCCGCCGCAACTTCGGCCTGCGCATCGACCACATCCTGCTGACACCACCGCTCGTGGCAACGCTGGGCGCATGCAGCGTCGACAAAAGCACCCGCGTGCTCGAACGCCCGAGCGACCACGCGCCGGTGATCGCGGTATTCGACGCATGAGCCGCGACACGCTGGCCCTCTACCCGGCACTGGACGCGCTCACGCCCGCCGCGCGCGCCCGCCTGCTGCTGAGCAGCCAGCAGATCAAGCTGCCGGCAGGCGCCCAGGTGTTCGACGAACACCAGCGCTGCGGCGGCTTTCCCTTCGTGCTTGAAGGGGCGATCCGGGTCATCAAGCGATCACCCCAAGGGCGTGAGCTGCCGCTCTACCGGGTGATGCCGGGCGAAACCTGCATCGTTTCCACCGGCTGTCTGCTCGGCCACACCGATTACAACGCCAGCGGCGTGACCGAGCGCGACACCACACTGCTGGTGTTGCCGCAATCGGAGTTTGAATCGCTGCTGGCCGAAGCGCCCTTCCGCGATTTCATCTTCAGCCTGTTCTCGGAGCGCATTGCCGATCTGATGCAGTTGATCGAAGAAGTGGCCTTTCGCCGGCTGGATGCCCGCCTGGCCAGCCATCTGCTCGGGCATGGGCGCATGCTGCATGTGACCCACCAGCAATTGGCCGACGAGTTGGGCAGCGTGCGCGAAATCGTCACCCGCCTGCTCAAGGGCTTTGCCGATCAGGGCCTGGTGCGCCTGTCGCGCGAGCAGATCGAGCTGATCGACCCGGCCGGCCTGCGCCGCATCGCCGGCGACCCCGGCGCTGTGTAACCTCAGTCACAGACGCCCGCCTTGCCGATGGGCTCCAATGCGCTCACCCAAACCGCTTCAAGGAGAGCGCCATGAAAACCAACGTTGGTGGAATCGATAAAGTGCTGCGCATCGGCGGTGGCATTGCCCTGATTGGCCTGGCCGCTACCGGCGTGGTCGGCGCCTGGGGCTGGATCGGCGTTGTGCCGCTGGCAACCGGCCTGTTCGGCTTCTGCCCGCTGTACCCGCTGCTTGGCCTGAATACCTGCCCGCTCAAGGAACACTGAGCCAGCGCGCTTCAGCCCGCGCCGACCCCGCTCAGGCCGGGTCGGCGTTTTTGCGTTCAAGTCCGCGCGGGCGACGCCGATATTCAGGGTGGACCCTCCTGCGGAGAACGACCTTGAGCACAATTGAGAAACTCTTCGAACGCATCCCAGACCTGCCGGCGATGCCCAAGGTGATGCAGGATCTGGTACGCACCATGGGCGACGACAGTGCCGACATCAGCGATCTCGCGGATTCGGTCAAGCACGACCCGACGCTTTCGGCGCGGGTGCTGCGCATGGCCAATTCCGCGTACTACGGCGCCAGCCGCAAGATCGGCGCAATCGAGGATGCGGTCACGCGTATCGGGCTCAATGCGCTGCGCACGCTGGTGATTGCCTCGGGCATGACCACCACCTTCAAGGCGGTGCCCGGCGTGAAGCTGCAACCCTTCTGGCGCCACGCCCTGCTCAGCGCGGCGCTGGCCCGTTCGATCGCGCGGCGTGCGCGGATCGATGTGGAGTTCTCTTACACCGCCGCACTGATGCACCGGATCGGCGAGTTGCTCCTGCATCTGGCCAGCCCGGCTGAAGCGCAGGCACTTGCGGCTGAGTTAATTGACGCCAGCCCGGCCGAACGCTGCGAAGCCGAACGCGATCGCCTTGGCGCCGACCACTGCGCGGCGGGCGCGGAACTGGCGCGGCTGTGGCAGTTCCCGGCGGCAATCCAGAACGCGCTGGGCGCTTACGCGTATCCACTTTCCAAGCAAGCCAGTCCGTTCGCCGCCATCGTTGCGATTGCCAGCGTTTGCGCGCAAAGCGTAATGGAAGGCATGACCGGAGAGGACATCGCCACCGCGGTGCCGGGCGAATGGCTCGAGAAGATCGTGCTGGATCGGCAAACCCTGAGCGATATCCTCGAAGACGCCCCCACCATGCTGGCCGAAGCGCAGGCCTTCATTTAGGGAAGATCTGAATAAGTGAGCGAGAGGGATGCAGCGCAAGGCGCGGCGCGTGCAGCGACCAAGACATATCAAAGGGATAGGCGCGGAAGCGAGCACGCCGCAAGGCGGCGATGCGCCGTCGCAGCCACTTATTCATCAGGCCATCCTTAGGGCATCCGGTCGCGCCTAGAGCGTTGCCGGGGGCCGCACGCGCAGCGGCCTGAACTGGCGCGTGTCGTCGTAGTAGTCCGCCGCCGCGTTCGCCGCCACCAGACCGGGCACCCCCAGGAATGGCAGCGGGCGCAGGTCGCGGGGCGCGCCAAAGACATCTTGCCGGCCAATGCAATCAGCCAGCCAGGCGTCGAGCTCACGCCATCGCAGCGCCGGTTCGCTCGCAAACCAGGCCGGCGACACCTCCCACAACAGAGCTTTGCCACACAGGCCAAGGAAGGGCGCACGCAACTGATCGAGGCTGGCGTGGCCAAACACCGTCACACTGATCCGGTGGCCCCAGGCCGCGCGCGCATCCCAGAAGAGGCCTCGCCAGTCGTGCTGGCGCAGGCAGTCGAGCAATGCCGGGTCGGACGCACTCACCACCACGCCACACTCGTCAAACTGGGTCAGCGCATCGCGTCGGCGCCCGCGCGGCGCGCCTTGTGCGCGGGAGTCGATTTCTGCCAGATGCGCCGCGTTGAGGGCCGCCTTGGCGCGCGGAAAGCGCCACCAGACCAGCGCGTTGAAGTAGTCATGCCAGTCGTCGCTGCGGGTGGGCACCCCGCCGGTACGGGCGATGCCGGCTTCATAGCCCTCCGCATGGGCCGATGCAATCAGGCGGATCGGCGTGCCGTCGGCAAGGCAGGGCCGCGCACCACAGGCGTCCAAGGATTGATCGAGCGCCTCGCGCGAGGGCAAATACGCGCCCGAGGCACGAAGCTGATCTGCGTAGGGTTCGAACAGCAGTCGCCCGGCCAGGGCGGCCGGGCCACCCGTCATTGCGCGGGGGACTGCTCGGCGGCCGCGGCTTCAGCCGCCGCCTTCACCGCCGGGTCCAGTTCAAAGACCAGTACATCGTCCTTGCGGCGGAAGACGCCGATCAACTGGCCTGGCGGCGTTTCTCCGGTGGGCTCCATCTTGCTGACTTCGCACTTTTCCATCCCGATGGCGTACCAGTGCTTGCCTTGAACCCCCACAAACACGCCATCGCGCACGGCAAAGATCGACATCTTCGGCCCGCTCGGGTTGCCGGGCACGATCTCCCAACGGTGCTGGCACTGCGGGAAGCGCGCGACCACCAGCGCCTGCTTCACCTCGTCACTCCAGATGTAGTTGCGCTCGCGCACCAGCGTGATGGCGTTGTTGCGCCCTTCGACCTCGAACGCAGCGGCATTGTTTTCGCAGCCTGCGAGCCAGACTGGCAGGCTGGCAATGGCGAGCACGGTACTGAGCGAGCGAAGGGCGGTCGGCATGGTTGCGATCAGAGCATTTTCCAGGCGATCGTTTCGCCCGCGCGCAGCGGCACGAGCGGATCGCCGTTCAGGTAATCAAGTTGCGCCGGCACTTGCCACGCCTCCTTGGCGAGGGTGATGGTTTCGGTGTTGCGCGGCAAACCGTACCAGTCCGGCCCGTTGAAGCTGGCAAAGGCTTCGAGCTTGTCGAGCGCGCCGGCCAGTTCAAAGGCTTCGGCGTACAACTCAATGCCGGCGTTCGCGGTGTAGCAGCCGGCACAGCCGCAAGCGCTTTCCTTGGCCGACTTGGCGTGTGGCGCCGAATCCGTGCCGAGGAAGAACCTCTTCGAGCCCGAAGTAGCGGCGGCAAGCAACGCCTGGCGATGGGTCTCGCGCTTGAGCACCGGCAGGCAATAGTGATGCGGCCGAATGCCACCGGCGAAGATGGCATTGCGGTTCATCAGCAGGTGATGCGCGGTGATCGTAGCGGCGATGTTGTCGCCCGCCTCGCTCACAAATTGCGCGGCGTCCGCTGTCGTAATGTGCTCGAAGACTGTGCGAAGCGCCGGAAAGTCCGCCGTGACTGGCGCAAACACATCATCAATAAACACGCGCTCGCGATCGAAGACATCCACGTCAGCATGGGTCACCTCCCCGTGAACCAGTAGTGGCAAACCAACACGTTCCATCCGTTCGAGCACCGGGTAGACCTTCTTGATCGCGGTGACGCCCGCATCCGAGTTGGTCGTCGCGCCCGCCGGGTAGAGCTTCACGGCATGCACGAATCCGCTTGCGCGCGCCGCATCAATCTCGCCTGGCGACGTGTTGTCTGTCAGATACAACGTCATCAGCGGCTCGAACTTTAGGCCCGGCGGCAAAGCCGCGAGGATTCGGTCACGGTACTGTGCCGCCAAGGCAACGGTGGTAACGGGCGGGCGCAGGTTTGGCATCACGATCGCACGGCCGAAGCGGCGGGCGGTGTCCGGCAAGACTGCAGCCAGCGCGGCATCGTCGCGCAGGTGCAGGTGCCAATCGTCGGGGCGGGTAATCGTGAGGGTCTGCATGGCGCACGTCCTGAATCGTTAAGGCAGCCGGCAGTTTACCAGCGCCCGACCTCAAGCCGGCAGCGCCTGCCTCTCAAGGCGCGGAAGCAAGCACTGGCGCCTTCTCAGGCGCCGGCGTCCTTCAGGGCAAGCGCGCGCTCGTACAGGGCGTTCTTGTTCGCTCCCGTGAGTTGCGCCGCCAGTTTCGCGGCTGTCTTCAGCGGCATTTCGTCCAAGAGCAGGCGCAGGGTACGTTCCGCGTCGGCGGGCAAGCCTTCGCACGCAACCGGGGGGGCCACGATCAGCACAAACTCGCCACGGCAGCGGTCGCTGTCGGCCGCGAACCAGGCGGCGGCATCGGCCAGCGGCATGCGGGCGATCTGCTCATGCATCTTGGTCAGCTCACGCGCCACGACCAGTTCACGGGCCCCGCCAAGCGTGGCCGCAAGGTCGGCCACGCACTCGACAACCCGATGCGGCGCCTCGTAAAAGACGAGCGCCGCCGGCGTGCCGGCAAGCGCTTCGAGCTCGGCACGCCGGGCGGCCGACTTCGGCGGCAGAAAGCCAACGAAAAGGAAGCGTCCCTCGACCAGGCCCGATGCCGAGAGCGCGGCAGTCACTGCACTCGGGCCGGGCACCGGAACCACCTGATACCCGGCAGCCTGCACCCGCGCCACGACACGCGCCCCGGGGTCGGACACCGCGGGCGTGCCGGCATCGGTGACCAGCGCAATTTGCTGCCCCTGCTCAAGCAGCCCCACAAGGCCGTCTGCCGCCGCTTGCTCGTTGTGCTGATGCACCGCAAGCAAGCGTGTGCGTATGCCAAAGTGATCAAGTAAGCGCCGAGTGTGACGCGTGTCCTCTGCGGCGATGGCATCCACCTTGCCAAGCACCGCCACCGCCCGCATCGTTATGTCATATAGATTCCCGAGCGGCGTCGCAACGACATACAGCGCCGGATTCGGGAGCAAAACACGTGCAGCAGGAGGAAAAACGTGCAACTGATCCGACGAATCCATGAAGGCTTCTCAAAGGTGCTGGGCGGCCGGCATTCTGCGGCCGAGACCACACTACCGCAAGTTGCACCGCATTTGCGCGATGGCTCTCTCGCCGAACGGCTTTCGGAAACCTGGCTGACCCGCCAGGGGCTCAAGGTCATCGCGCGCAATGTGCGGTGCAAGATGGGCGAAATCGATCTGGTCGCAACCGACGGCGAAATGCTCGTGTTCGTTGAAGTACGCATGCGAACGGATCCGCGCTTTGGCGGCGCCGCTGCCAGCATCACCCCGGGCAAGCAGGCCAAGATCGTGCGTGCGGCGGAGTGGTTCCTGGCCAACGGAGGCAAGGCCTGGGCGGGCCGGCCTTGCCGTTTCGACGTGGTCTTGCTCGACCGGCTTCACCTGTCGCACATCGAATGGATTCGCGGCGCGTTCGACGCCTACTGATCGCGGCTGCGCTGCTGGCGTTTGCGCCGATCTGCGCCGGCGAACCGCAGCTTCGCGTGCTTGTCCAGCGCGCGCCGCTGGCTGGCTACACCCACTACGAGGCACCAAGCCTGTGGCCGCGCTTTCGCACAGGTGACCGGCTCGACCTGAGCCGCGAGCCGGACAACCCGCACGATGCGCGCGCAATCGCCGTGCGCTGGCAGCAGCATCGCATCGGGTATCTGCCGCGCGCCGAGAACGATGCAGTGTCGCAGGCGATGGACGAGGGCAGCCGCGTCGAAGCGCGCATCGGGCGCCTGCGCGACGACCCGGATCCGCGCCACAGGATCGAGATCGAAGTGTTTCTGCTGCCCTGAAGCTCAGCTGTTCCTGGCACGGCACGTGCATGCCAAAATGGCGCGCAGTCCCCCCAACAAGAACAGAGAGTCCCCAATGAATCGCCCAATCCGGCAGTACAAATATCTTGACCTGGTCATGGTGGCGTTCGTCACCGTCCTGATCTGCTCCAACCTCGTCGGCCCCGCCAAGGCGGCCCAGCTCGATCTGCCCTTGATTGGCGCTGTCACCTTCGGCGCCGGGGTCTTGTTCTTCCCGATCAGCTACATCTTTGGCGACATCCTCACCGAGGTGTATGGCTACGCCTACTCGCGCCGCGTCATCTGGGCAGGCTTTGCAGGGCTCGCCTTCGCATCGATCATGGCCTACGTGATCGTTGCGCTGCCGCCCGCCCCCGGCTGGCCGAATCAGGCCGTGTACGAGACAGCGTTCGGATCAACCTGGCGCATCGCGCTCGCCTCGCTGATCGCGTTCTCCTGCGGCGAATTCGTAAATTCCTTCGTGCTCGCGAAGATGAAGATCCTCACCGCCGGCAAGCACCTCTGGAGCCGCACCATCGGCTCGACGATCTTCGGTGAAGCGGTCGACTCGGCGTTGTTCTATCCGCTGGCGTTCTGGAACAGCGGCATCATGCCGAACGAACTCGTACCGGCCTTGATGCTCTCGCAATTCCTTGCCAAGACGGGCGTGGAAGTCGCCTTCACGCCGATCACCTACCTGATCGTCAACAAACTGAAGAAGGCCGAGAACGAAGACTGGTACGACCGCCAGACAAACTTCAACCCCTTCAAACTCGACCCACGCGACTAAGGCAAAAAAGGGCGGCTCCAGGCCTAATGCCAGTCAGTTAAGCCCGTAGGCCCGCTGATCCGGTAAAAAGGGAACGTGTTGAACACGTTCCCTTTTTGCT
>NZ_JAPFHA010000024.1 GCF_026586805.1 Niveibacterium sp. 24ML
TGCTCTGCCTGGGGTGGGACGCTTATCCCTACGACAACTGCATCCCCGAATCGTTCACGGGGTTTTGCATCACCCTGCTAGCCGTTACTACGCAATCAGATGACGTTTCCTACAACCGGACTCGCGAGCTGGCCCACATCCGCCATCTATCGACTGCTACGCTTATCCAAGAGCATTAGGAAGCATCGTTGACTAGATAAACCTTGAGCAATATCGCTTCCGACCTACCTCTCACGAGCGACCATCATGTACCTGAACCGATTGGCTGAATCCGAAAAAGTTGCTTTCTACTCCCTCGCGCACGCGATCGCAGCATCGCACGATGGAATCTCCTTTGAGGAGCAGGCGCTCCTCGATTCCATCCTCTCAGAAATGCAGATAGCACTCCCGGGCGCCATCTTGCCCATCGCTGATGCGTTAAAAGCATTCCAATCTGATGAGCATAAGCGCCTCGTCCTATTGGAACTGATGCTTATTGCGCTTGTGGACGACGATTTTGCCGACGCCGAAAAACGTGTACTCAGTCAAGCCGCAAGTGAATTCCAACTCGGTGACCACCTCGTTGAACGAGCTGCATCTTGGGCCGAAAGCATGCTCGGCCTTTTCCGTAGCGGCCAACGCTTTATCCAGTTTTCCTGAGACCACCCTTCAATAGAGAGATCGATCATCATGGTCTTACCAGTAATTGCTGTACCCTGGATTCTTGGCGGCCTATCCGCTGCAGCTGGCGCACTTGGGCTGAAAAAGGGATACGACGCCAAGACCAATTTCGATCATGCAAAGCTTGTAGTGACAAGCGCACAGCGCGACTTTGCAATTGCCTCCGAGAGGCTTCAGAAGACCAAAGTCAACGTATCCAGGTCGCTAGAGACTCTTGGCAAGCTACGACTCGACATCGATTCAGAGGACATGCAGCGATTTATCGCCGTCGTCGAGCAGATCAATCACGCCAACCACAAACCGATCAGCCTAGGTGCGACCCATGTAGCCGTGAGCGCCCCCGAGCTCAAAGAAATTAAGGTTTCTTCGTATCAAGCCACTGACCTGCTTAAGGACGGAATCGGAGCAGTCTCGTCCGGAGTGTTCATTGGCGTTGGCGCCAGCGGATTAGCTTCGAGCGTTGGTGTTGTTGCTGGCTCAACGACTGCAATCAGCGGTTTGACCGGAGTCGCGGCAACAAATGCAACTCTCGCATGGCTTGGTGGAGGATCCCTTGCAGCAGGAGGAATGGGAATGGCTGGAGGAACCGCCATTCTCGGTGGCGTCATTGCGGGTCCTGCTCTCGCAATAATTGGATATTCAGCGGCATCGAAGTCCGAAAAGGCTCTGACTGAGGCCTTTGAGATGGAGTCTGAAATTCGCGAAGCGATCGAGCAGGTTGAAAATGGAAACGCGTTGTTGGTTTCTATCCGAGAAAGATCTGAAGAGATGCGGGCGGTAATATCTGATCTACGCGCCAGATACTTATCGGTACTTTCTAACGCCGAGAAAATGGTTTCTATCAAGCTAGCGCAAAAAGGAGAGGCTGAGGCGGCTTGGAACCAAGCCGGGATGATAACCAAGGCACTGCGAAAAGTGAAAGGCGCAAAGTTCCAAGACCCACTCGATTTCACCAGTTTCTCACAGAGTGAAAAAGACCTGTATTCATTGCTAAATCTGTTCGGCGTTGCGCTGTACCGCATGATCAAGGTCAAGATTCTCGACGAGGATGGCTTGGTCACAACTGAAAGTGAAGGGTCTGTGGCGGAGGCCCGACTGCTATTAAAAGGAAGTAACTCGCAATGAAGAATCTTGGAAAGAAGTTATTGTCTTTAACTAAAAAAGGCAACGCCATCCCAAACACAAATAGAGGGGAGAAACCCATTCTTCCAGCAGTGCTGAAAGCTTTGGAGAAAGCGCCTACGCACGTCGTTGACGGCGTGACCAACGTTTTTTCCCAAGTTACCGATTACCTTCAAACTGCTGAAGTCGAGACCACGAAACGAACGGAGATCGCGGCAAAACGTGATGTCGCCATCGAAGCGCTTCAGAATCAGCGCACAGCATTTGAGCTACTAATGAAGCTCACGTTTCAGGAACGCGCTGCGGTCATCCAAAAGCAGTTCGATGTCCTAGACCGAGCCATGGCATCTGGCGATGTTTCCACCGTAAAGAGCGCGCTAGACGGAATGGTGGCGGTAATTCAGAGCTCGCCATTCAAATCGATTCAGGAAATGCAGATGGCCATGGGGTCGAAGGACTTTGTGGTGCGATTGGAATAGTCCAGTTTCTAGGAAAGTGCCGATCCGACCCCGTTCATTGAACCGCGCGCAGCCAACTCTTGGTTCGGGTTATCGGGAGCGGGAGCGGGAGCGGGAGCGGGAGCGGGAGCGGGAGCGGGGCGGATGATCACCCAGGTGAAACGTTTTGAACAACAAGCGCGTGTATCGGCTCTACCGCGAACTGGAACTGAGCCCGCGCACCAAGCCGCGCAAGTGACTGGTGTGCGCCAAGCCCGAACCGCTGACGGTGTAGCGGTCGATTCACCCAGCCCTCTTTGGTTTCCCACCTTGGATCCTCAGTCAACGTGGGTCTCGACAATCGGGCCACGGCAGTCGCTCCTCCTGTGGAACGACGCCGCATGGCGCTCCCACCTCGACGGACTCCTGGAACTCGCACTCAGGGACGAACCGGCTGGATTGCTCTCACGCCTGATGGTGACCCTGGCGCGCGAAGCCATTTTCGATGGCGAAACCTTGCAACTCGAACCTGAGCAGGCAGAGCGATTCCGCGCGGAGGGGGCTACGCAGCACTCAGTCTCGGATGATCTGGTCATCGTTTGCCGCGAAGAGGACTTCGCTGCTGTGGCGGCGACCGTTCTGGCGATCGCCCGCAAGGCAGGCTACACAGAGAGCGACTCCCAAACGCGCCGCACTCCGTAACGCTGCGTCACGCGCTGTCGCAAGCCCGCCCTACGCTGTTGGATCTCAACGCAACAGCGAGTACCAGGATGTCAAAGAAACTCAAGCTGTCGGCCTTCGTGACGGCGGCGCGCCTCGCACGCGCGCTGAAGGGCAGCAAATCAAGCTCCCGAGCAACAAACCAGAACGATGAGACGAAGCCCAAACTGGAACTGGTCCGCGCGCTTGAACGGCGGTGGGAGGTGCGGCCCAAGTTTCTGCGGGATGCCACCAACGAAGTCGGAGTCATGGCCGCCTTCGGCGTATGCCTGCGGGCCGAGCACTATGACCATCAGACTGTCGCCTACATCTATGGCAAACCGGGCACCGGAAAGACAACCCTGCTCCGCGCAACAGCCGAACTACTGCATGAGATCGACCCCGATTTCTGCGTACCCGTTCTGGCATGTGAGGATTTTTACGGGGACGTCGTCCGATGCTATCAACAGAAGTCGTTCGACAAGTTCAAGAACCAGTACCGCAAACCGGACTGGTTGCTTCTGGATGACGTCCAACACCTGGCGAACAAACATCGGACCCAGGAAGAGCTCCTGCACCTGCTGAACGCCCGCGAGAACGCAGGCAAGGTGACGATCGTCACCGCCAATGCGCCGCCCTGCAAGCTAGAGGGCATCGACGACGCGCTCATCTCCCGGTTTCAGGGTGGGCCAGTCGTAGAGATCCGTGCCCCAAGGCCCGCAGGGCCTGAAGATCTCGACGAACGCTGGGGTGAAGGCCGTGAGGCCGAAAAGTTAAGCCCCGACGATTGGTGCGCGATCTTGGATGTCGTTGGACACGATCTCAGAAAGGTTCGCGGAGTACTGAGTTCGCTGTGGGTTGAACGCGCCGTCAGCGGGTCAGAAACGCCACTGGATCAGATCCTGCTGCGTTTCAGCCACGGCAAGCACGCCAATACATGATTGGACAGGAATAGGCCAAGAATCGCATCGCGCAAGGCGGATCTTCAGGAGACCAAGCCTCTGGCGCATAGCCACTCATTTGAGCCAGGTGGGGCTCTTCGGGCACCGGGTAGCGTTACCCTGTTCGTGACCGATAACGGATACCACGTCATGGCCCGCATCTGCCCGCCCCTAGCGCACTTCCAACCCGTCACCGCCGGGGAGTACGCCGAGCACGAGTGCATCCAGCAACTGGGCAGCGCCTTGCCGGATGGATTTGTGGTCTTCCACCACTTGCACGCGCATTCTGTGCATGCGGAGCGCGACTTCTTCGGCGAATACGACGTGGTGGTGCTGACGCCGAGCGGCCGCGTGGTCTCACTCGAGATCAAGGCGGGCGAGCTCGAGCTGAGCGGCGACGGTGTCGTGAAACGCTACGGCGCCCAACAGAAGGACGTCGGAAAGCAACTGGCCCGCCAGCACGCCGCGCTAGTCGCCTCGCTTCGACGCGCCCAACTGCACCCTACCGTCAATCATCTGCTGGTACTTCCGCATCATCGCTGGAACGCCGCCGATAGCTTGAGCATTCCAGCCGAGCGCGTCATCGACTGCGATGCCTATCCCGAGCTACACCGCCGGATTCTCCGAGATGAGTTCGGGCGGCCGCGGCTCATCCCTGAATCCTTGGTCGAGATCGAACAACATCTCATGGGGCATTTCCGGCTCGTTCCCGATGTCGACCGAATCGCGACCGCCAACGCGGAAATCCGCCAACACATGGCTAGCGGCCTTGCTACTTGGGTGCCGCGCATCGAAGTCCCTTCAAGGGCGTACGTCATTGAAGGCGCAGCAGGGTCCGGGAAGACACAACTTGCCCTGACCTTGCTGCGCGATGCCGCCAGCCGCAAGAAGCGAGCGCTCTATGTCTGCTTCAACCGCACCTTGGCCGACCACGTCGGCCGCATTGCGCCCGCCTCGTGCCATGTTGATACGCTGCACGGGCTTGCCAGAGACCTGATCGAGCGCAGCAGAGAAACGGTGGACTTTCAGCAGGAGGGTGTTTTCGACTGGATGATCCAGCGCTTGGCCGCGCATTACGACACGCAGCGCGGTCACTACGATCTGGTGATTCTCGATGAGGCGCAGGATTGCAAACCGGAGTGGGTCGACATCGTGGATGCCATGGGCCATGGCGAACATCAGTTCTATGTGCTGCACGATGAACAACAACGACTCTACGCACACGAGCGTTTCGGACTGGAGGATGCGGTACAGATTCGAACGCGCGAGAACTTCAGAAGCCCACGAGCCATCGTCAATCTGATCAACCTGCTGCAACTCACGCCAGAACCGATCGAAGCACGCGGGCCGGTCGCGGGCACTGCGCCCGGCGTTGAAGCCTACGCGACAGGTAACGACCAGGCGCTCACCAAGGCCACCGAGTCAGCCGTTCGCCGCTGCATCGAGGCCGGTTACCGGTCGGATCAGATCGTCGTGCTGAGCTGGCATGGGCAGAACAAGTCTCTGCTGCGCGAACTTGGCGAACTCGCCGGGCTGCGTCTGAACAAAACCACCGGGGAGTTCGACGCACAAGGCAACGCCAAACGGACGCCCGGCGAGCTTGAACTTGAGACGGTGTTCCGTTTCAAGGGCCGATCGGCAGAAGCTGTGGTCTTCACCGAAATCGACTTCGACGCGTTCGACCCGGCGACTTGCAGACGCTTGTACGTCGGGCTGACACGCGCGCGGACTCATCTAGAACTGGTCACGTCCAATCGGGCAACGCATCTGATTACAGCGCGTATCCAGGGCTCAGACCGCTAACTTGCACAATCAGTCCCTCGGCATCGGCGAAGGAAGCTCGTCCAGCAGGCATGCCGATCACGGTGCGACGCGGAATGTCGCACCCCGCGATCAAGATCACGTCACACGACAGTCACGCCCGATTGCGGGCAGATCTCGATCACGGAGCGCATATGTACCAAGACAACCGCCCGCTTGAAACCCTGGCCGCCTTCGCCCTCTCGTTCGCGGCTGGCATGGTGGCGACCGCCGCACTGTCGGTTTATACGGAGTGGGTCCGCCGGAGAGCGCATCAGACAGCCCATAACGCCCAGGCTTGATGCTGATGCCCATTGCGCCTGCACCCGTGGCTTACCGCTGCTCAACGTGCAACTGGTCCCGCGTCGCAGCGCCTCGAAGCGATGTTCGGCTTCCCGGGTATGACCACTTCGTGAGCTGCCCGAATTGTGGTCATGCGCCGCTTGAGGTGCGTCCCGCGGGCACACTTCGCGACGGTCTCCACCTGGTGGCGCGAGCGCTCATCCGACTGATCCCGCCGCGCCGCTGATCAGCCGACCCGATCCGCTCGGTCTGGTTGGAACTCGCCGCGACCAATGCCCACTTCACCCTTCAAAACCAGGCGACACGCCATGCACGCCCTGAAACCGGTCGCCCTTCAAGACGACAGCTATCGCTGGACGATCGGGATCTACTCGCGGCCATCTCAAGCAGATGCTGCGCGAAACCTTGCTGCCGGGTTCCGGGAAGGCTGGCCCGGTCGCGACGAATTCCTGACCTTCGTTTGGCGCTCAGATGTCGCCCCTAGCCGCGTCGCTTATGAAGATGCGTTTGCCAGCACGCCGTGCGACTTGCTGTTCGTGTTCGATGACCCATCCGCCCCCGACGAGATCGGCACATTGCTGCAAGCAGCGGTAAACGCGAGGCAAACGCCGATTCGCGTAACGGATTTGAATGGCAGATCGGAACCTGCCTCCCCGTCTGCGCTTTCGTGGTCCGTCGAATTTGGCGACATTCAGGCGCACGCCATGCGCTTTGCCATGGCGGTGTTTTCTTCCTTCATGGCAAAAGGGCTGGTGTGCGTCGACTGGGTGGATCTGCTGATGTTGCTTGATGCGCCGGGCCGTATCGCCACGATCACACATTGCGAAAGCGCCAGTGCGGGCGCGCTCATTGAGGCGTATGTCACTGCGCTCGAGAGCATCACGCGAAGTCCAGCGTCACCCGGCGCTGTCATGGGAACCCACACGACAATCATCAACACCGGTTCGCTCCGCATGGTCGACGTTCGTAAGATCGTCATGCGAACGCGCCAGCATTTTGGCGAAGAGGTGTGGCTAAGTTATGCGGCCCCGGAATACGCGTGCGAGCGCCTTCACGCGTTTCTGCTTTGCATCGCATGAGGGGGCGAACTCAACTGTCGATGGACCTCACGTTTCGCGACGCAATCAGCGCGGTTTGCCGACGCGATGAGCAGAATCCTAGAGCCTTCACGCGTCCTCCTTGCGGCCGCATAGGCTCACCTCTTGAGCTATCTCGACACCGATAATCGAATGCGTCAGATTGTTCCGGTTGTCGTTCGACGCCACCACCCAAAGACCTCCATGCCGATCCCGCACCCTTGCAAGAACGAAGCAGGCGAGACGGTTTTCATCCGCCGTCCGCATCAACCGTCGCTGCTCAGCTACTGGCATGACGCGACGCAACTCGCGACGGTGGTGCCGGCCGGTGCGATGCCGCTGTATCTGAACGACGTGCAAATCCTGTCGTGGGAGCGCGTACCGGAAACCGAAGCGCAGTGGCATGCATTCGCCGCCGCTGCCCGCTTCAAGGAACCCGCCTTCGAGGTGCCGCCCGGCAAGCGCCCCGCTGCTGGCACGGTCGTGCTCGAACCGGATGGGCGCGTGTGGCTGGTGGCGCCGAGTAATCAGTTCGCCGGCAATATCGCGACCTTCCCCAAAGGCCATGTCGACAAGGGTGGTGCGCTACGCCAGACCGCGGTGCGCGAGTGCTTCGAGGAATCGGGTCTCATGGTCGAACTTCTGGCCCATTTGATCGACACCAAACGCACGAAAACGCACAACCGCTACTACCTCGCACGGCGGGTCGGCGGTACGCCAGCTGACATGGGCTGGGAGTCTCAGGCCGTGCATCTGGCTCCGCTTGCGGACCTCAATGAGCTCCTCAACAACCCGGGCGATCATCTTGTCGTGGACGCACTGCTTCAGCACCTGGAGAGCAGCCCAATTGCTTCCGATCTACTTGGCACACACACGCAATGAACTCCACGTCTATCGATGACCTTCGATCCCGCACAAACCAGGGTGCCGATGGCCCTTGCCTGTACACCAACACCGGTATGACAGTCCGCGCCGACCGGTCTCTGTGGCATGCCGCTGTTTCGACTGGCCGCGTCTCCGATGTGCGCTGCCGCACTCTCGCCAGCGTTGAGGTCAGTGCAGGGCGAACCACACGGGCAAACAAGCGCGCTGCCCACTGCATCGTCAGTGCGCCGTCTGCATCATCGCGCTTGCCCTTTCTACCGTGGCACTACGCATGAGTACCGATCTCCTGCAAAACCTCATGCGCGCCGCGCAATGGATCAAGCAGGCCGACGCGTTGCTGATCACCGCTGGCGCAGGCATGGGCGTGGATTCCGGGCTGCCCGATTTCCGCGGCCCCGAGGGCTTCTGGAAAGCCTACCCCGCGTTAGGGCGGCGCAAGCTGCACTTTGCGGACATCGCGGATCCCGCGCACTTTCGCACCGACCCGACGCTCGCTTGGGGTTTTTACGGGCATCGATTGGCTCTGTACCGCGAGACGATTCCGCACAAGGGCTTCGCGCTGCTTCTTGAAATCGGCGCAGCGCTGCCACTACCCACCTTCGTGGTCACCAGCAACGTCGACGGCCAGTTCCAGAAAGCCGGCTTTTCAGCCAACCAGATCTGGGAAATCCACGGCTCGATCCACCACCTGCAATGCGTCGATGGCTGTGCTGCGCGTGTATGGCCCGCGGACGACTTTCCGCCCCAGGTGGACATGGTCGAATGTGCGTTGCGCAATGCCCCTCCGCGCTGCCTTGACTGCGGCGCAATCGCCCGCCCGAATATCCTGATGTTCTCGGATTGGGCCTGGCTCAATCACCGCAGCCGCATGCAGGAGGCGCGCTTCGAACAATGGCTCGCCCAATCCGAGCGCATTGTGACCATTGAACTCGGTGCCGGTACCGCGATTTCGTCTATCCGGCGCATTGGCGAAAAAATGCTCGGCCCCCTCATTCGGATCAACAAGCGTGAAAGCCGTGTCGCTCGCGCACACGATGTTGAAATTCCGCTTGGCGCACTGGATGCGATGACCGAAATCCACGCTTGCCTGAAACAACTTACCGGCTGAGCACTGCGCGAAGGAAGTCCCTGCGTCAGACCACTTGTCGCCTCCATGGATTCAGCAAGCCGGGGCAGCAATGACGGGAGATTCTCATCACATCGCCGTCATCAAACGGGGGCTCATCCCTTTGCTTGCCGACTTGTTCGTTGATCGTCTGATCTTTCGCAAGCTTGCCACTAGGCGGGAGGGCTCCCGCCTCTACTACACTCCGATCAACCCATCCAGCCCCCCGGACAAGACGATGAAACGCCACGAGTTCTTGCTTACGTTCGCAACACCAGCCTTCCTCGGCAACGCCAACCAGGACGGCCAATGGCGCACCCCACCCTTCAAGGCCCAGTTGCGGCAGTGGTGGCGCGCCGCCTTCGCAGCCACCAAGGCTTTCGCTCCAGACGAAGCGGCCATGCGGCACGCAGAGGGTTTGCTGTTCGGGCATGCCTGGTTGGACAGCGACCTCAATGCAAGTGGCGACAAGATCTCCGCCCGCAAAAGTCTGATCCGTATTCGGCTCGGGCAATGGACTGAAGGCCAGCTGAAAAAGTCGCAATGGGAACCACTCGCTGGCGTGAGCCACCGCGAAGTGGGCGTCGCCGCGCCCGCCGACTTATACCTTGGCTACGGCCCGGTCGCCCCCCCGACAGGCGGGCGCTCAGCCACGCTCAAAGCGAACGCCGCAATTCAATCGGGCGAACACACCACCTTCGCCATTGCCTTCCCGGACGAACACGCGCCACTGATCGAGCAGGCCCTTTGTCTGATGGACCGCTTCGGCGCCGTCGGCGGACGCAGCCGCAATAGTTGGGGATCGTATGGTCTGGTTCCAACGGATGGCAGCCCCCTTTCTGGCATCGTCCCGGTGCGTGACTGGAAAGACTGCCTCCAGCTTGACTGGCCGCACGCCGTCGGTTGCGACACAAAAGGCGCGCTGATCTGGCAAACAAAGCCGGCCGCTGACTGGCGGAGCCTGATGCGCGATCTGGCCATCCTCAAGATCGCGTTGCGCACACAGTTCGAGTTTCCGAACCAGAGTTCCGACGGCGAGATTCATGAACGCCATTGGCTGAGCTATCCGATCAAAAACCATTCGGTACGAGCATGGGGCAACAACGCTCGCCTGCCCAATAGCCTGCGCTTCAAGGTGCGCCCAACGGCGGAAGGCAAACTCGTCGGAGTCGTGTTCCACATGCCCTGCCTGCCGCCTGCCTCGTTCGCCCCCGACACGGCGGCAATCAAATCAGTGTGGGCGAAGGTTCATGCCTTCCTCGACGCACCGGCCCAGAACCTAACTCGTGTCAAAGCCTGAGACCATGAACAATAACGACATCCTCTGGCAAACCAAACTTGCCGCGCGCATCCACGACCCGGCCGAAAAGGCCCTGGTTCTGCTGCGAGACCCAGCCGGACACGAAGGTGGCACCTCACGGGCACTCACCCGCCTGCTCGCTATCGGTGCCGACCCCCTCCCCGAGCACATCGAGAACGATAACGACGGCGTACTCGCCAGCGTCTTGTTCAAGCAAGGGCTCAAGCGAACGATCTACCGCCATGTCCAGCGGGCCGACTGGTGGGCAGCGGCTGCCGACCGCCCGCAATGGCCGATGCAGGAAATCACCGTTCAGACCAAATCAGGCGACCTCAAGACCCTCAAGGTGGCTGAAGGTGCGCAAGTACGCTGGACACGCAACCCCGTCCTCACGCACCCGCTCACCGGCACACAGCTTGACCTCGGCCAGCATGGCGGACTTTCGGATACCGAAATCGGCGACATCAAGGCACGCAGCTTCGAGCACTTCAGCCAGTTGCTTGTTGCGCTCGGCGCCAAAGACAGCGAAGAAGATCTGCGCAAGGTACTGCTTGCGTTCTGGCGCTTCGGGCCAGAACTCAAGGAAACGGCGGACAACGGCCAGCTTGGCGCGCTCTGGCGCCTGCTTCCGGCCGACACCCGCGTGCCCGACCACTCAATCTGGGACCACCTCGATCTGACATCCGCCTTCGCAGGCGCCTTTGCTGCCGACACCGATGGCGAGGCCGCTTTGCTTGCCATGTCGATTGGCCCGGTGCAACCCTTCATTGCAGCAGCCCGCAGCACCTCAGATCTGTGGGCTGGCTCCCATCTGCTCTCGCGGCTTTCATGGGAAGCCATGCGCACGGTGTGCGAAGAACTCGGTCCAGACGCCGTGCTGTTCCCGCGCCTTCGTGGCGTCCCGCAGGTCGACATGTGGCTACGCGATACCATGGCCCTGCCCGACACGCTGTTCGAAGCATGCGAATGGATGCGCGGCGCCACCGACAGCAATCCCCTGTTCTCCGCCGCCCTGCCCAACCGATTCGTCGCGGTCGTGCCGCGCAGTCAGGCGAAAGCCCTTGCAAGCAAGATCGAAGGCACCGTCCGCGCCTGGCTGTGCCGGCTTGGTGACGACGTCGTTCAGCGCCTGCTGCACGAAGCCGGCTACAACACTGAAACGACGCACACCCCGTTTGAACAGATGCGTGAGCAACTCAAGGGCTTCCCTGAGGTGCACTGGGCCGCGGTTCCATTCTCCTTGATTGCCCCGCGCGACAACGCACGGCAAACAGATCTCGACACCGTTGCGCTGTCCAGCGCCATGGCCCCTTTCTTCGGCGTCGAAGCGGGTCAGCCCTCCGGCTTTCTAGCGTCGCCCGCATGGCAAGTTCTTCAGAAACAGGCCCGTCTGAGCACAGATCCTGCAGACACCAGCGTCTTCTTCGCGCCTAACCCGGGCGTGCTCTATCCCGCCATCTACGACCTGGCAGAGCGGCTACTGGCCGCAGCAAAAGCCGTACGCCCCTTCGCCCAAACCCAGCAAACCGGCTGGCGCTGCTCACTGACCGGCGAGACCGAATGGCTCACCACTGACCGAGCCCAACTCGCCAGGTCATACCGGCAGCAGAACGACACGCTATGGGCGAAGATCGCCAAGAAGCGCCCCGCGTGGGCCAAGCCTGGCGAGCACCTTGGGGCCCTGCCGGCAATCAAACGCCTATGGCCCACCGTTTTTGCTGAAGAGGCAAGCAAAGCCTTGGCTGCAGGCGAAAACGGCGAAAAGAAAGACATCGGGCGCTTCGTCGTTTCAACCCACACGATGGCGCTCGCGCACCAACTCGACCAATGGTTGAAGCACGGAGGCCTCACCGCCGCAGGCACCAGCGAGGCCCTTGAGCAATGCGGGCCGGTTGCCTTGCCGCGTCGGCTGATGAAGCAGCACGCCAACAATCCAGCGCTCGGCGACGCTCGCCGGCTTCCGGCACTGCTCGAAGACGCCGGCGACAAGGACGAGCACGCTATCGCGCAAGCCGAACAGCTTGTGCGCCGCACGCTCGCGCAAGGCGAAAAGACCGAGGTCAAGCTCGAAGCCTATTACGGCCTGATCCTCATGGATGGCGACCGCATGGGCAAGATGCTCTCGGGCGACCCCACCTACGCCATCAGCTACCGTGAAAGCTTCCATCCGCAGGTCCACGCAGGCTTCGATCAACACGCCGCCCGCAATCCGGCCATCAAGGCATACGGCACACAGAAGCGGGCGCTGTCACCCAACCGACACCTCGCCATCTCCGGTGCGCTCAACGACTTCTCACTCAGCGTCGTGCGCCACGTCATCGAAGAAGAACACCTAGGGCGAGTCATCTACGCCGGCGGTGACGACGTGCTCGCCATGCTGCCAGTAGCCGACATGCTGCCCGCCATGCAACGCCTGCGCCATGCCTACTCCGGCACCGACCCTGACCACGAAGGCGGGCGCGACCCGCTCGGACTCACACTCAGCAAGGGTTTCGCAATTCTCAAAGACCGCAAACTCATGCGCATGATGGGGGAGTGCGCCACCGCCTCCTGCGGCGCAGTCATCGCCCACCACCAGGCACCCCTGGCAGCCGTGCGCCGCGAACTCGAAGCAGCAGAAAAACGCGCCAAGAACCAGGGCGGGCGCGATGCATTCTCCGTCACCGTCATCAAGCGCTCAGGTGGCGCACTTCGCCTCACAGCCAAGTGGGGCGAACCCGTCAAGCTCTTGATCGACACGCGCGACTTCCTCACCGGCGACGGCGTGTCGCGCCGGGCCGTATACAACACGCTTGAGTGGCTCACCGACCTGCCCGAACCCGAAGGCAACGCAAGCATGCTTGAAAGCTTGCTGGCCTATCAGCTCGCGCGCCAGGCGCCCGCTGAGCGCGCCGCGCACGCAGCAACCCTGGCGCAGCGCCTCACCCACCTTGCCCTCGAACAAGAGCAAGGCCAAGGGCTTGCTTGGCTGGGAAACTTTCTGAGCGTGGCCGAATTCCTTGCCCGAGAAACCCGTAGCGGAGCATCCGCATGACCTCGCAAACCTGCTTCATTGAACCGCTCGACGTCCTGTTCCTGCGTGGCAACAAACTCTTTGGCGACCCCGGCAGCTACGGCGAATCGCTCGTGCCGCCCTGGCCATCGGTCGCCGCTGGCGCGCTGCGCTCACGCATCCTCGCCGACGACGGCATCGACTTCGTCGCCTTCGCTCAAGGCAAGCTCGAACACCCGGCACTCGGCACCCCTGCCGCGCCCGGAAGCTTCACGCTCACCGCATTCCAGCTTGCCCGTCGCCACTTGGATGGGCGCATTGAAATGCTCATCGCCCCGCCGGCAGATCTGATCATTGCCGAATCGCCCACGGCACAGCCGCTCGTCCGCCGGCTTCAGCCCACAGTGCTCCCCGGCGGGCTCGAAGTGTCATCCAGCACAAGCTGGCTGCCGGTGCTGGCCGAACCCGAGCGCAGCAAACCAGGCAACGGCTATTGGCTCACCGAATCGGGCTGGATCAAATATCTCGCGGGGCAAACACCAACGGCCGCCGACCTCGTCCGAAGCTCAGATCTCTGGGCCATCGACCATCGCGTTGGCGTTGGCCTCGACCCCGAACAAGGCAGTGCGGCAGATGGTCGCCTGTTCTCCACACAAGCCGTCTCCATGGCCAAACGAGAAACCCATTGTTTTGATGTCGGTTTCCTTGCGAGCGTGCGGGGCGCCCAGCTGCCCGCCGGTGGTCTGCTGCGCTTTGGCGGCGATGGCCGTGGCGCCGCCCTTCATGGCGCCGACAAAGCCCAGCCCAAAGCCGACCTCGCCGCCCTTGCTCGCGCCCGGCGCTGCCGCATCGTGCTGACCAGCCCCGGTCTGTTCCCGCAAGGCTGGCAACCCCCCGGTATCGACGCAGAAGGCAACTTCACACTCGGCGGCATCTCGGCAAAACTCGTCTGTGCGGCCATACCACGCGCAGAAACCGTTTCCGGTTGGGACATCGCCCAGCGCCAACCCAAAGCCGCCCAGCGCACCGCCCCCACCGGCAGCGTCTACTGGCTCGACCAACTTGACGCCAGCGCCGACGCGCTCGGCAAGCTTGCCGAAAACGGCCTTTGGAACGACCCCTGCCAAGATGCATCGCGTCGCGCCGAAGGCTTCAACCGTTTTGCATTCGCCGCTTTCTGATATCCGGAGACCCATTTCATGTTTGAAAAGCATGCAGCCGTATTCCTCTACGCCGTCAGCCCGGTGCACATGGGCGCAGGGCAAGCCGTTGGCGTCATCGACAACCCGATCCAGCGCGAACGCCACACCGGCCACCCCTGCTTCGCAGGCTCCGGCATCAAAGGTGCCATGCGCCATGGCTTCAAGGCCCTCGGCGGTGACGAAGCCATCGCGACGCGGCTCTTCGGCCCCGACGCAGGCAGCCCCGATCTGCACGCCGGCGCGCTCAGTTTTGGGGATGCACAACTGGTCGCGCTGCCGATCCGTTCCCTGCGCGGCGGTTACGTCTATGCCACCTGCCCGCAGGCCCTCGCCCGCGCACAACGCTTGCTCGGCTTGGTGGCTACAAGCGTTCACTGGGCGGTGCCAGAGCTCGTCGAAGGCCAATGCCTGATCGCCAATCCAGCCCTGCTGAGCAACAGCAAGATGCACCTTGAAGCCTTTGAGTACGACGCCAAGGCCTCACCCGATTTGCCAAAGCTCGCCGAAAGCATCGCCACCCAAGCGCTGCCGGCCAGCGAAGACTACGCATTTTTCCGTAGCAAGCTCGGCACCGATCTCGTTGTCCTCAACGACAGCGACTTCGCCTACTTCGCCCAGCACGCCATGCTGGTCGAACCGCATGTTCGGATCGACGCCGAAACCGGCACCGCCAGCGATGGCGGCCTGTTCTACACAGAAAACCTGCCACCAGAATCGCTCATGATCGCGCCCCTCATGGCCAGCCAAACGCGCAGCGGCAAAGACACCCTGCCCGCCGAAGCCGTCATGGCACAGATCAAGGCCGTACTCCACGGGCGGCTGCTCCAGATCGGCGGCGATGCCACCACCGGCCGCGGACTGGTCGTCGCCAGTGTCGTGGAGGCCTGACCATGAGCACCGCCACCAAACTCACCCTCGAACAACAACGCGCGCAAGACGCCTGGGGCTGCAGCATCCGCTATGAAAAAGAACACGTGAATGTCGCCAAAAGCCTGCCCGCGCTCATCATGAACAGCGGGCTGATGCAGGTGCTCGCCTTCTGCCACGAAAAAGGCGGTGCCAACCAACTGGTAGCCGACCAGCTTCGCGCGTGGCTCGTCAAACAGAGATACGTCGCCGAAGCCCGCGATCCCGGCTTCGAAGCCTTCATGCAAGCCCTCATGCAGGCCAAACCCAGCGACTACCAGGCCATCACAGCAGAAGCCTTCGCATGGTTACGCTGGTTGCGCCAGATGGCACCCGCCCGGGTAAAGGGGAACTGACATGCCCATCGCCGCCGTACCCGCCTATCTCGGCACTGATTTCAGCGCAGCCTCGCCGGGGCTGCGCTTCGGCATGTACCTCAAACTCTGGGGCATCAATCGGCGCACCGGCGCCGTCCTTTGGCAGACCCACGATCTGAAGTACGAAGTCCGTGGCCAAGATCGTCAAGAGCGCGAAATAAAAGAGGAAAACAAGACGGCCGCCCTGCGCAGCGCCACCACCCTCACGCGCGACGACAAAGCCACCATGGCCGCCCTCCTCGCCCGCCAGCGTGCCGCCTTTTCGGCGGCAGGCAACGAACACGCCCGCCTCAGCCTTACTGCCAAGGCCATCGCCCCCTTCACAACCGGGCTTGGCAACGAACACCCGCTCGAAAACGGCTTCGCCTTTCTCAACCCCTACGGCCTGCCGTACCTGCCCGGCAGCGGCGTCAAGGGCGTCCTCCGTCAGGCCGCGCACGAACTGGCCTCGGGCGAATGGGGCGACTCGGCAGACTGGACAGAGGAACGCATCCACCAGATCAAGGTCGGGCGCCAACTTGTCGACCTCTCCCCCATCGACGCACTTTTTGGCCGCGAACCCACAGACGGCGAATCCGAGCACGTGCGCGGCGCCCTGTGTTTCTGGGACGTGATCCCGCAAATCGAAGGCAACAGCCTCGCCGTCGACATCATGACGCCGCACCAGAGCCACTATTACCAGCAGAAGAAAGATCGCAAAGCCGGCAACAGCAACACACCACACGATTCCGGCGCGCCGAACCCGATCAGTTTCCTCACAGTGCCGCCCGGTGCCGGTTTCACCTTCCTCGTGAGCTGCGACCTCGCGCACCTTGAGCGCTTGGCCCCCGATCTGGCCGCAAATGGCCGCTGGCAGCACCTCATCACCGCAGCCCTGCAGCACGCCTTCGAGTGGCTCGGTTTCGGCGCCAAAACCGCCGTGGGCTATGGCGCAATGCAAGTCGACGCCAAAGCGCAAGCACTCGCCGCCCAGGCACAGCGAGATCGCGAAGCCGCCGCCGCCCACGCAGCACGCCTGGCCACCATGACGCCCAACCAGCAACAGATTGACGCCTTCATCGCCGAATTCCAGACCAAACACGAGCAGTTCCCCACCTTCAGGGAAGCCCCTAACGCCGCCTTCCACAACAAGGCACGCGCCCTTGCCAAAGCGGCCCATGAAGGCACCGACTGGAGCGCCGACGAAAAGCGCGCTGCGGCCGACGCCATCGAAGCGTGGTTGCCAAAACTCGTCAAGGTAGACATCAAGGACGAGCGCAAAAAACTCAAACTCAACGCGCTGCGGGGTCTCGCATGAAGCGCGCGGCGCGCCCCTTGAACGTACGCCCTGCGTGCACCCCAAGCGCCCTCAGCCAAGCGTGACCCGCCGCTACTTGCTCAACGCCCCGGTGCTCACGGCTTACGGCACATGGCGCATGGAGGGCCCGCTCTCGCTCGACGCCGCGCGCCAGTTCGCCCGCCAAGGCGTAATCAGCGCCGTAGGGCATCAAGGAGCTGCCGACCGAATCGCCGCCGATCTCGGCATCCCCGTGCCGTTCGCCCGCATCAACGCCATGCTCGAACCCGGCGACCAAGCCCTCGTGCTCCGCATCAACGAACGGCTGCCCGAAGGCAAATTGCTCAGCGCCGACGAGCTCACCGAACGGGCCTGCGAATACGCACTACTGACGCGACTATCATGACCACACCCCGCTTCCCCGCGCCCTTTCCCTACCAACGGATTCGCTTCGTGGCGCAAGTTGAGCACCCCATCGAACTCCCACCCTTCGCCGGCTCAGCGTTGCGCGGCGTGTTCGGCCACTCGCTGCGAAAGCTCGCCTGCGCAACCGGGGCACCCACCTGCGATGGCTGCCCCCTCCGCCACCAATGCGCCTACGAACGCATCTTCGAGCCATCGCCCCCCGATCGCGCGCGGCGCCAGTACCGGCAGATCCCAGCGGCATTCGTACTCACACCGCCCGACACGCAAGGGCGCCTGGCAACGGGCGCCCAGCTTGAGTTCGGCGTCACCCTCATCGGCAGCGCCATCAAACAGCGCGATCTGCTCATCGCCGCATGGCAACGCGCCCTGCTCGCCGGGCTCGGCCCCACGCGCGGCACCGCCCGCCTCACCAAATGCCATGAAGACGCGCCGCTCCTCCAGCCCGACGAACACGCCACCCAGCTCACCCTGCAGTTCCAAACGCCCCTGTTTCTCAAGCGCCAAGGCAAACAACTCAATCCGAACGAAATCACCGCCTCCGAAATCACAACCGCGCTCGTGCGCCGAATCGCCGACCTCGCCGAACTGCAACTCGGGTGGCCGCTCGACTGGGACTTCCCCGCCCTCACCCAGGCCGCGCGCAGCATCGACACTCGCAACTCCACCCTAAGCTGGGCCAGCAATTCACGCTGGTCTAACCGCCAGCAACAGCACATGGAACTGCGCGGCGCAGTCGGCCACATCACCCTCAGCGGCAAGCTGCAACCCTTCATTGAACTGCTCACTCTAGGGCAAGCCCTGCATATCGGCGGCAAAACCAGTTTTGGCCTCGGGCGCTATTGCATCACCCAGTAGGCCCGGTAAAGCCCGCACACACCGCAAGCTTGCCGATTCTCCCAGCGCCCTGCCCGCCCCCTAGACTCCTCTCAACCACTCAGGAGCCATCAGGGCACACACATGCAACGCCACCTGTTCCTCGTCGCCTACGACATCGCCAGCAACCGCTCACGCAACCGTGCCCGGCGCGAAGTCAAAGGCAACGCCATCGGTGGCCAGAAGTCACTCTTTGAATGCTGGCTCACGACTGGCGAACTGCAACAACTCATGGCCGCCCTGCGCAGCCTGATCGACCCCGCCACCGACCGCATCATCTTTGTCCAGCTCGACCCACGCGCCCGCATCGAAGCACTTGGCCGCGCCGTGGCGCCTGTCGCCGCCAACTACTTCTACCAAGGCTGAAGATGAGCACCCTCGTCATTGATCGAAGCGGGTTCGAGCTACGCTGGAATGCAGGCGCCCTTGAGCTACGCCAGAACGGCACGCTTGCACGCACGATCCCCGGCAAACTGCTTGAACGCATCGTCCTCCAGAGCGACACGCAACTCGGTTCAGCCACCCTCGCCGCCCTGGCTGACCAAGGCATCGGATTAGTCGCATTTGGCGGGCGCAGCGGCCAGCGCGTTGCACATCTGCTCGGCACGCCACACAACGACGCACGCACCCGCATTGCCCAATGCCGCATCACCCCCGACGAAGCCGATGCAATCACCTTCGTCAGGCAGCTCGTACGCGGCAAAGTATTACGCCAACAGCGCTTCCTGCGCCGCGCCGCCGCAGAACGCCCTGACCTGCGCAAACCCCTGCACGACGGCAACCAAACCCTTGGCCGCACGCTCGAACAAATCGCCACCGCAAGCAGTATCAACAGCTTGCGCGGCCTCGAAGGCGCCGCCGCCGCAGCCTACTTCCGCGCCTACGTACACCTGTTCGCTCAATCGCTCGAATTCAATGCGCGCCGCCGTCGCCCGCCACCCGATCCGGTCAACGCCTGTCTCTCGCTCGGCTACTCGATGCTCTACTCAAGCGCCGTAGCCGCCGCCTGGGCAAGCGGGCTCGACCCCATGATCGGCGCGCTTCACACCCCGGCGCACGGCCGCGCATCCCTCGCCTGCGACCTCATGGAACCCTGGCGCCCCCGTATCGACCAATGGGTCTGGATCGCCTTCCGCGAACGCCGCCTCCGCCCCGACCACTTTGGCCGCGATGGCGCCGGCGCCTGCATCATCGGCAAAGCCGCAAGGGCAGAAATCTATCCAGCGCTCAGCGCCGTCACCACCGACTGCGGGCGCGCCATGCAACGCCATGCCCGCGCAATTGCCAAGGCACTCCAGACGCGAGCGCCCATCCTTGCACCCGCGCCCGACTGTGACGAAGACGAGCCCTTCGCATGATTCACCCCCTCTACCTCGATGCCGCCAACACCTGGAGCATCAAGCTCGACCAAGGAATTGCGCTCCACGTCAGCGCCCCCAATCGCGCCCGCACCCTCTTTCCGCTGCGGCGCCTCTCACGCGTCATCAGTCCATCCACCGCCACCTGGACAACCGAAGCCCTGCTCGCCTGCCTGCGCGCCGGCGTGACCGTGGTCTTCCACGACAAGCACGGCGAACCCGTAGCCTGGTGTTTCGGACCAAGAAAGCGGGAAACAACACTCGGCGAACTTCTGCGAAGCGCCCTTGCCCACACAGACGGCCTCACCGAACTCATGGCCTGGCGCCACATCACCGAGCACAACACCCTCCTCGCTACGCTCATCAAGGCCAAAATCGCCCAACGCACGCACACCCCGGAAAGCGCACGCGCCGCACTCTGCAGCCTGCACCAGCAACGGCTCGGCAAACCCGTCGGGCCGCTGCTGCGCAGTCTCGAACGCAGCGCCTCAGGCCTGCTCGCCCAACACCTCTACAACCACGTCGGCGACCCCTACCTCATCGGCTTCGCCAGAGAGGGCTTCCACCTCACAGAGTTCCTTGGCAGCATCCTGCGTTGGCATCTGCACAGCGCCCTGCTCAACACCCCGTTGGCAACCCTGCGCGACAGCACCCCGGGGCGGGCCGCCGCCTACTGCCTTGAGCGCGAAAGCACCCCCCTCTACCACGCCATCGGCAACGCCCTCGGCGATCTCGAACGGCACCTGCGCGAGCGCCACACATGAGCAAATCCGAAACCAAAGCCTGGCTCATCGCCTACGACATCAGCCAACCGCGCCGCCTCCGCCAAGTGCACCGACTCATGCGCGAAGAAGGCATCCCGGTTCAGTACTCCGCCTTCATCCTCACCGCCTCAGATCGGCAGCTCGACCACCTCCTCGCCGATCTGCGCGAACTGATCGACCCCACCTGCGACGACGTCCGCGCCTATCACATCCCCCAACGCTGCGCCGTATGGTCACTCGGCCGCAACAGCCTACCTTCTGGCATATTGCTCGACGCCGCTATTGCCGCTAAATTCCTCCTTGAAACCGAAGCGCCCGAGCACACCGAAATCAGCGTGGCATGAGCCCCCCCGAAATGCCCCACACCCCCCTTTCCAAGCAACTGATTTCAAAACCATTTTCAGACTGAGCGGGCCAATACCGAACCCCGAACCCGAGGGGATTAAGACACCTTCGCCGGCGCTGCGGCACCTGCCGCCGGCCAATACCGAACCCCGAACCCGAGGGGATTAAGACTCATCAGCGACGCGGCCGACAGTGCCATCTGGGCCAATACCGAACCCCGAACCCGAGGGGATTAAGACATCGTAGTTCCACCACCACCACCGGCTTTTCGGGCCAATACCGAACCCCGAACCCGAGGGGATTAAGACGCGGTTAGAGGTGGGCTAGCTGTGGGTAACGGCCAATACCGAACCCCGAACCCGAGGGGATTAAGACGTGCTGGCACGTGCCACGTGGCCGTTTGCCGAGGGCCAATACCGAACCCCGAACCCGAGGGGATTAAGACTTAACAGGGGCCAATGTCTTGATTCCCATCACGGCCAATACCGAACCCCGAACCCGAGGGGATTAAGACGCGCTGCGCTAACACCGCTTGGTATAGATCCATGGCCAATACCGAACCCCGAACCCGAGGGGATTAAGACCTTGCGGCGATCTCAACATCATCCAGTGCGTGGCCAATACCGAACCCCGAACCCGAGGGGATTAAGACGTTCGGACAGTTTTACTGCCATCGCAACAGCGGCCAATACCGAACCCCGAACCCGAGGGGATTAAGACCCGATGCCGAGATTCTTACAGAATTTGAGTCGGCCAATACCGAACCCCGAACCCGAGGGGATTAAGACAATGCTTTCGCCATTGCCACGCTCATGTGCCCGGCCAATACCGAACCCCGAACCCGAGGGGATTAAGACGAACAGCGCGTGCCCTTCACCCATCGCGTCGGGCCAATACCGAACCCCGAACCCGAGGGGATTAAGACCGGCTGCCTTGGCTTTCGCCTTGGCTGCCTTGGCCAATACCGAACCCCGAACCCGAGGGGATTAAGACAACGCGGGCGGCTTCGATGCCGCCGTCGTTAATGGCCAATACCGAACCCCGAACCCGAGGGGATTAAGACGGCGGCGGTGGTGCGAGCGACGCCAGATTACGGCCAATACCGAACCCCGAACCCGAGGGGATTAAGACTTCGTGTAGCTTACGTGCGCTACGTAGTTCCCGGCCAATACCGAACCCCGAACCCGAGGGGATTAAGACGGACGCTGCCCGTCCTGCCGCGCCTCTAAGCAGGCCAATACCGAACCCCGAACCCGAGGGGATTAAGACGGTTCCTGCGAGGTGAAGGTGCGGGCTTCGGGGGCCAATACCGAACCCCGAACCCGAGGGGATTAAGACCGGAATAGGCAGTTTTACTGCCATCATTCTCGGGGCCAATACCGAACCCCGAACCCGAGGGGATTAAGACAGAACCGTTTCGAGCGGCAGACCGCACTGATCTGGCCAATACCGAACCCCGAACCCGAGGGGATTAAGACCGCAGCACGCGGATGACTCATGATGCCCCTCGGGCCAATACCGAACCCCGAACCCGAGGGGATTAAGACTTGATCCCCATGACAGCTTTCGTCGCCGATGTGGCCAATACCGAACCCCGAACCCGAGGGGATTAAGACACAGCTTTGCACCGTCCGGCTTGATCGTCTGGCCAATACCGAACCCCGAACCCGAGGGGATTAAGACTGACTTCGGCGGCTTCACTTTGGCGCCGCAGTGGGGGCCAATACCGAACCCCGAACCCGAGGGGATTAAGACGTCGATGACGGCGGTAGCGAGAACGGAGCGGGCCAATACCGAACCCCGAACCCGAGGGGATTAAGACTTTGATCGCCGGCCCACGATTGCGTTTCAATGGGCCAATACCGAACCCCGAACCCGAGGGGATTAAGACTTGGCCACCTTTTTGGCTGCGCTCACGCCCGGGGCCAATACCGAACCCCGAACCCGAGGGGATTAAGACGAAGCGCCCGCCAACAATGCGCGCCATTTCTTCGGCCAATACCGAACCCCGAACCCGAGGGGATTAAGACACTTCACCCGGCGTGCACAGGCGCGGGCCTTCGGCCAATACCGAACCCCGAACCCGAGGGGATTAAGACGCCTGATCGTGTGCCATGCCCCACGGGATGCGCGGCCAATACCGAACCCCGAACCCGAGGGGATTAAGACGATCAGATCACCACCCGGGAAGGTGACGAAGGTCGGGCCAATACCGAACCCCGAACCCGAGGGGATTAAGACCGCCTGCGGCCTCGCATGTCCCATCGCTGGGGGCCAATACCGAACCCCGAACCCGAGGGGATTAAGACTCGAGCACCGAGCGTTCGAGCTTCTGGATGTGGCCAATACCGAACCCCGAACCCGAGGGGATTAAGACCTCGGCAGGAGCCGAAGGCGACGCAGGATCAGGGCCAATACCGAACCCCGAACCCGAGGGGATTAAGACCCCAATCGACGGCTCCTTGCAAAGAAAGAGGCCAATACCGAACCCCGAACCCGAGGGGATTAAGACCGCCCACATCCGAGCGATAGACGTAGTACCCGGGCCAATACCGAACCCCGAACCCGAGGGGATTAAGACTCACCGCCTCGGCTACGATGGCGTCAATATTGAGGCCAATACCGAACCCCGAACCCGAGGGGATTAAGACTCATCCGGGTTGTTGAAGAGCACTGCTTTGAGGCCAATACCGAACCCCGAACCCGAGGGGATTAAGACTTAATAAAAACGAACAACTGCTTGAGGTTCAAAGGCCAATACCGAACCCCGAACCCGAGGGGATTAAGACGCTGATTCCGCAATCAGCCCGGCAGGTGCCGGTGGCCAATACCGAACCCCGAACCCGAGGGGATTAAGACAGCCATCCTTCCATCATCCAGCAGCACGATGGGGCCAATACCGAACCCCGAACCCGAGGGGATTAAGACCCTTTGCCTTGCCCTTCGCGGCACGGGTAACGGGCCAATACCGAACCCCGAACCCGAGGGGATTAAGACCCCTTAGGCGGCGTGGCTTCCCGGCACCGGGTGGCCAATACCGAACCCCGAACCCGAGGGGATTAAGACCAAGCGCGGCCCACAAGTTAGCGCCCGCCTTATGGCCAATACCGAACCCCGAACCCGAGGGGATTAAGACGTGTCAGGGATTTAATTAGTTGTGCGGAGGGGGCCAATACCGAACCCCGAACCCGAGGGGATTAAGACCCGCCAGCTTCCCGAAAAAATCTTCTTGATGGCCAATACCGAACCCCGAACCCGAGGGGATTAAGACTGAGCCGGAAAACGTTAAACCCGGCTTGCGTGGCCAATACCGAACCCCGAACCCGAGGGGATTAAGACTGAAGCGTGGAACATTATTGGTTTTGATGCGGGGCCAATACCGAACCCCGAACCCGAGGGGATTAAGACACCTGATCCAAGTCCGGGCGTTGGCGACCACAAGGCCAATACCGAACCCCGAACCCGAGGGGATTAAGACCGGCTTGCACTGCCTTTGTATAAGTTTGTTTCGGCCAATACCGAACCCCGAACCCGAGGGGATTAAGACGCGATAGAACGATGCGTTTTGTACTCGGGCGGGCCAATACCGAACCCCGAACCCGAGGGGATTAAGACGCATTCTCTCACAACGAGCCCGGTTTTCTGGCCAATACCGAACCCCGAACCCGAGGGGATTAAGACCGATACGCCCGGCCACGTCATTGAATAGCGCACGGCCAATACCGAACCCCGAACCCGAGGGGATTAAGATAGGACTGCGGAGGCGATTACAACGGCTGCGGCGAGGCCAATACCGAACCCCGAACCCGAGGGGATTAAGACCAAAGTCTCGCTGATGATCGCGCAATCGAAGCGGCCAATACCGAACCCCGAACCCGAGGGATTAAGACTCGACATCCAGTATGTAGTTACCGTTGGAATCGGCCAATACCGAACCCCGAACCAGATGGGATTAAGACGGCATCTTTGCGAGCACGGAGTCAATGCTGTCCGACCAATACCGAACCCCGAACCCGAGGGGATTACGACGGTGGTGTTCATTTTGTTGCCCCTTTGAAAGGGCCAATACCGAACCCCGAACCCGAGTGGATTAAGACGGACGCTGATGATTTCAAATTCGGCGCCGTGGCCAATACCGAACCCTGAACCCGAGGGGATTAAGACAGCCAAGAATTCCTTGATGGCTTCCCCCTAGGCCAATACCGAACCCCGAACCCGAGGGGATTAAGACGCAATATCGACGGACGACCGGATCGCTTCCATTCGGCCAATACCGAACCCCGAACCCGAGGGGATTAAGACGAATGAAGGCGCGCAGCTTCGTGCGCAACAGCGGCCAATACCGAACCCCGAACCCGAGGGGATTAAGACTTTACTTCTTGGCTTTGGCTTTCGCCGCCGCCGGCCAATACCGAACCCCGAACCCGAGGGGATTAAGACCAACCTGCAAAACGGGCAAGCGCTCTGCACAGGCCAATACCGAACCCCGAACCCGAGGGGATTAAGACCTGCGGCATATGTCAGGGGTGCTGCGACACCGGCCAATACCGAACCCCGAACCCGAGGGGATTTGCGAACGTAGCGATGGAGAAGGTTCAGGGGTTCGCGACTTTTGAAAGATGCGAACGCCACACGGGTCTGGCATTGCGCAGCAGTAGGAGGAGTACTTCTTTGAGAGTCGGTTCGAGCAAACTTAAGCGCACCGGCGTGACGCTGGCGGTTGTGGTGCTGCTGTTGATATTGCTTTGGCAGTACGGCGAATTTGCGTACCGCTTGGGCTGGGAAGATAGCAATGAGGCGGCGGAGCTGCCTGCTGCGCCAAACGCAGCCCCTAGGTGTTTCGGCGCCGAGGATGAGCAGAGCGCGCCAAATGGATGCAGGCGACTGACGCCGGTAGCTGGGAAGCCTGCGTCACGGGTTAATGTTGGTGAGACTGCGCGCCGGTCACGACCGACTGGTGCGCTGTGATGGCCAGGCCTGCAGGGCGGGATACCGGCGATCATGGCTAGCGCAACCGCAAGCTTGCCGCTTGGGCGCCCGGACCGGGCATCTGCCATCATTCGTTGGTACTTGACTCGTGTTCGTTCAAATTCATGCCCCGAAAAGTCCTTGTGGCCGTGACCGGCCTTTCGCCCCAGATCGTGACCGAGACGCTGTTTGCGTTGGCATGTCAGGGCGAATCGCCGTGGGTGCCGGATGAAATCCATCTGATTACGACGGTGACCGGCGCAGAGCATGCGCGCTTGAATCTGCTGACCCCTACGACGGGGTGGTTTCATCGCTTGCGTGCGGACTATGCGTTGCCGCCGATTGCGTTTGATGAGAATTCCATCCATGTCATGCACGACGAGTTGGGCAAGCCGATGGAGGATATCCGCACACCGGCCCAGAACACTGCGGCAGCAGACTTCATGACTGAAGCGCTGCGGACGCTGACACGATCGCCCGATACGGCGGTGCACGTGTCGATCGCGGGGGGGCGCAAAACGATGGGGTTTTACATCGGCTACGCGCTTTCGCTATTTGGCCGTCCGCAGGATCGGCTTTCTCATGTGCTGGTATCCGACCCTTTCGAGAGTAATCGCGACTTTTACTATCCGACCCCGCACGACCATCCGATCCATGTGCGGCGAGGGGATCGGGAAGTCACTTACAACGCGCGCCATGCGACGGTTGAACTGGCAGAGATTCCGTTTGTGAGTTTGCGCCATGGCTTACCTGCAGACTTGCTGGATGGACGCGCTTCGTTTGGCGCCACCGTGGCGGCTGCGCAGGCGGCCTTGGGCGCGCCGGAGCTTCGACTTGATGCGGCGTCCTTGCGCGTTCGCGCAGCGGGCAAAACGTTTCGCTTGTCGCCAGCTGAATTTGCGTTGCTGACGCTGTTTGCACATCGAGCCCGGTCGGGGGCAGAACCGATGCGGGCACCACTTAAGGATATTGCTGACACGGATTGGTCTGCGGAGGCATTGCGCGATATCGCCGCAGCGTGTGGCAGCATGCAGATTCCAGCCAGCGTTGAGGCTGCGCTGACTGAAGGGGCCGATGAGGCGTACTTCTCTCAGCACCTTTCTCGGCTTCGCAAACAGGTTCGGGCGGCACTGGGCCCCGCCGCGGGCCCATACCTGATTGAAGACGGTGGCAACCGCCCACGTCGGTATCGGCTTGCGCTGCCACCGGAGAGCGTTGTGTTTGAATGCATCGCCGCTGATGACCCATTTCCCCCCACGCCAATTGATTGAAGGATTCAATGATGCCGCTTGCGGACATTCACCTGATGCTGGTTTCGGAACAGGCTGCACCCAATGTGCTACCGGCGCTTGATGCGGCACTCAAGCCAGTCGAGGCGGTCTTGTGCACAACTGCGAAGATGGCAGAGCGGGCGGCCGATCTTGAGCCCGTTCTGCGCGAATCAGGCGTGAAGGTATCGCGTCTGTCGCTATCGAATGAGCACGATTTTGCGAAGATGCAAGACGAACTTCTGTCCTTTGCCGCACAGCGCGATGGTGAATTAATTGCAGTCAACCTCACCGGCGGCACGAAGCTGATGGCGCTCGCGGCTCAGTCAGTGGCAAAGATCGCCGGCTGGCGCGTTTTCTATGTGGATGTAGATACCGACGAGGTGTCGTGGCTGGACGAACAAGTGGCCCGCCATGCCCTCGCACACCAGGCGCGTTTGCGCCACTACCTGAGGGCCTATGGCTTTCAGATTGATGGCGGCATCGAGCGCCCACAACCGCTTCAGCGCCAGAGTGATCTGCTCAGAACCCTGATCGTTCAGGTGGGTAGCCTAGAGAGCCCTTTGTCGCAGCTGAACTGGCTGGCCCAGCAGGCTGAGGATGCGCGCCGGCTCCATGTGGATCTGACCCCGGCGCTGTCCGACAGCCGGAGCCTTGACACCTTGCTGCGCCAGTTCGCTGAAGCGGGCGTGCTGCAGCTTTCCGGCAACCGGATCAGCTTTGCAAGCGAGGCGGAACGTACGTTCGCCAAAGGCGGTTGGCTGGAAGAGCATGTGTTCCGAGTCATCACCCAGGTAACGGGTGAGCTTGGTTTGCGTGACAAGGCCGCCGGCCTTCAGGTGATTGACCGCTCTGGGGCAAAGAACGAGCTCGATGTGTCGTTCCTCGCACGCAATCGCCTGCACGTCATCGAATGCAAGACCGCCCGAATGGACAGGCCTGAGGCACCCAAAGCCAATGACGCGCTTTTCAAACTCGCCGAAATCTCCCGCCGCGTTGGGGGCCTGGGTACACGCGCCATGCTGGCCAGCTATCGCGCTGTAGGGGAATCCGAGCGTCGCCTCGCCAAAGCCCTGCGGGTAGAGCTTGTCTGTGGCCCGGAGCTGGCAAGGCTGCCCGAGCGCATCCATACATGGGTGAAGCGATGACCTGCCGCGCCGCCGGCGCATTGAGTTTTGCAACGGCGCAGAATGTGCATCGACCCTACCGGCGCACGGTACAACCGCGTTTGAAGGATGGGCTGAAGGCGTAGCCCAATGAACGATGGATGTCCCTGATGCGAACTGCGGTCGGTCTAGCTGACGGCTCAGGCCCCCTGCATACATCACGACATCAGCGCTTAGCCTCCCAAAGACGATGTCGGATCTGGACTGGACGCCTCTTTAGCAGGCGACTTGGGCCGTTGACGCGCAGTGACCTCCCGGACGGCTGCGACGGTTTCAGGCGATGGTCGCACCACAAGAGGCGACTGGCCTTGGGAGCTATGCGCGTAATGCTCGCTGGCAGTGTCGGGAGAACGGTGCCCAACCAGCGCGGCAATTTGAGGCTGAGCCATGCCCGAGCACTTGGCATCGGCAATAAGCTGATGACGACACGAGTAAAGGCAAAGTCCCAGACACTGAGATTTTGCACGTCCAGTCATGCCTTGCGCAGCCCGCTTACGCACGCTGCGCAGCAGCGAGCGGAGCCGACTCATCGCGCGCTGCAGTTCATGGTCAGTCCGCGCCTCCCGATGCATGAAGCCGATCACGCGCTCAATCGCGGAAGTCGCGCTTGGCGATAGCTCATCGACGAGGATGATCCGCTCGACGCCGCACCCACGGCCATTGGTGGCCTTAGAATTCTGGACGACTAGCGCGGCGGGCTCGCCCGGAAGCCTCACGAGCTGCGAGCTCGCCCACTCACCTGGTCTGAGGCCGACAGCCAGCGACGCGATAAGCATATCCGCGAGGCGCCTTGCGGTGCCGCATCCTCGCCCCTGCATGGTGTCGAGTACAGCGAGCACGGCACTTTGGGCTTCAATGCTGACGCCCTTCGACTTCGCGCCTGAAGTGCGCCTCGAGCGCGGCGGCAGCCCTTTTGAGCCGACTGAGGAGAGTCGCTCAATTGAGTCATCATCGCGATCTTTGTAGCGCTCCAGCCCCCAAAGTGCCGCGGCCTTGTATACCCGCCAGGTGCGCGCTGCGAGCGTCGGCCGGAGTGCGATCAAAGCTTCGACGAAATCTCCAGCAGAGACCCACTGCTGGCCAGCCGCGCGGCAGAGTCGCTTGTCGAGTTGAAAATAGCGCCGCTCGTATTCGGCGCATGTCTTCACAGACCTTGACTGAGCACGACCCATGGCTGCCAAACGACTCCCGGGTGAAAATCCCATGCTCACCCCCGGAGCTGAAACGAGTTAGGCGGTCGTCCGCGACGCGGAGCTCCGGCGGGGATGGTCGGGGTCGAAAGGCATTCCATGGAAGCAGCGCGGGAGGCGCCTCTTGTACACAATGTATCGGGACCTAGCGGCCGCGAATGCTGCGATCTGAGACCAGCAATCTGCTGTATGTATCCATGGCCCGTAACGCCGAAAGTCACGCCCCTCAAGCTCGCTATCCAGCGTGAACACCTGCCGACAACCTCGTCGATCCATTGCCGGAGCACCACAGTGTGGTCCTGAAGCTCGGAATTACCCGGCGCTGGCGCGCGCCCGAGGCGCTCAGCTGCCATGACCAGCCATCCCCTTCACCCGTGCAGCCGCCTGGACCTCAAGCCATTCGTCTATTTCGTGCTCAAGGAACCCGCTCAACCGCCCCCCGAGCTGCACCTGCAGGGGGAAGTCAGAACGTTTGCAGAGCCTCCACAAAGCGGTGCGGCTCACCGCAAGTTTCTCGCAGACGTCCCTGATTTTTAATACTCGCATCGCCATCGCGGTGTCCCTATAAAGGTTGTGAACACCCCGAATGCTGCGCGAGCCTCCGACGGACTGCACGGACAAAATCGCGCGCCACAGGCGGGACCAAATGTCCAGGACATTGGCATATCCAGAAATAGTCTAGCCAGGGAGGATGCCCAGCCTGAAACGGCCCGCTCGTGGGATGGAGACTCGGTCGTTACATGGAAAGCCGACAGTTGGCTGACGCGCAGCCAGACACGACGACGCAACGACGGAAAGGTCTACGCATGCTGGCGCTGACAAATTTGAACGCGCTCGCTGTACGTCCATGGAACGCAACGCTGGTTTGACCTGCCAATTCTGATGACGTCGCCACCGCGAAACGGGGGCATCGCGCCGCCCCCGCTGGTGGGCATGAAGCCGTTGCTGTTACATCTGCCACGCGCGCGTCGCACGCACGGACTCACCCTTCAGAACGATTCGATGTGAGCCATTGAGCAGCCGATCCAGAGCTGCATCAGCGATCATCCGCCCGCTCGGAGATTCGTGTCACTGGTCGCTTTCGCATTGGGCTGCCACCAACACTGAGGCGGTTCCGACCCGGTCGGCGCTGTCTGCCACGATGGTTGCACGAGGCGGTCGCGTCATCTTTTCCGGGCATGGTGTCCTTTCATGGAACTTCGAGACTACAGAAGCGCGCTCGCCCCAGCATGGAGGACGGAGAATAGCGTCATAGTAGCGAATGATGGATCTCTGGCTATTGCCCTCCACCGCAGCGTTGCACTGAGAAAGGCTCACACCGGCCGACGTGTGAGCTATAGAAAGGCCACCTGCCATGCTAAGTATTGTTGCCCGTTGCGTGACGCTTTGCGCTGTGCTCTTCTCCTGCACAGCCTCCGCTGTCGCGGTCGATTTTCAACTGGATGCGCCCAAGGCCAAGACCGTGTTTTTGGCGGGCGAAATGACCGATTGGGACAAGGCCAAGGTCCCCATGGCGAAGGGGACGGACGGGAAGTGGCACGTTCGGCTCGACCTTGCCACAGGGCAATGGCTCTACAAGTTTGTGGTCGATGGCGCATGGATCACAGACCCCGTCGGTACCCAGAACGATGCGGATGGCCAAGGCGGCCGGCACTCGTACGTCTTTGTCGGTGATGGCGACTGGAGCGCTCGCGCGGGCGTTCCGGCGGGCAAGGTGGACGCGGTCGCGGTGCCATCAAAGGCGTGGGGCCACCCGGTCAAACTGAACGTCTACCTACCACCCGGATTTCAACGCGGGCAGCCGTATCCGGTTTTGTTGCTCCTGCATGGCGCAGGCATGGACGCGGACCAGTGGTACAAGACGGGGCAAGTCCATCATTTCATGGACAACCTGCTGGCCCAAGATCTCATTCGTCCGTTCGTCATCGTGATGCCGAGCAGCGGAACGCTTAACTACACCGGCGTCAGCGAGCGGTTCCTGACGGAAGAGTTGCCCCTCTGGCTGAAGGACCGGTACGGCTTGTCGCCCAACGTCGCGCAATCCGGTGTGGCCGGTATGTCGATGGGCGGCTTCGGCGCCTTTCACTTGGCGCTGAGCCATCCCGATCGGTTTGGAATCGCGATCGCGTTGAGTGGTTTCTACCCGCAAGACCTTCTCGACAAAGTGCCGCCCATCACGCGCCTCCCTTTTTCCTTTGTCCAGCTTTGCGGCACCGAAGACCCACTGCTCGGCGGCAACCGCGCCCTGGCGCGCGCCCTTCAAGCGCGGGGTGTTTCGTTCTACTACCGGGAAGATGAGGGCGCGCATACCTTCCACTACTGGAACCAGCGCACGCCCGAGATGTTGGTCGCCGCCGGTGCTTTCTTTAGCCGTGGTTACGTCCGCCACAATGAAGACATGCAGAGGCTTCCGTCAGCCGAGTCCTTCGCGATCCGCGGGCAACCCGTTCCGGTCACCGAGGCGCTGTGGCCACGATTGATCGGCAAGTGGCGGGGCGAATGGATTCTTGCGGACGGCAGCGCGCGTGGCCGCCTGGATCAAACCCTCACTGCGGCAGGTCCGGGCAATGTCGCAGGCCGCTACAGCGCATATGACACGCCCGACGGCGACAAGTCGATCAACGTTCCGTTCAGTGGCCGGCAGTTCGACACCGTAGCGGGTTGCGTCGGTTGTATCCGCGCCGTAGATCGTGCCGGCGTTCCGTACAACGAAACCGTCAGCGAAGAAGGCGGTCATCTCTTTCGTCAGTTTGCGATCCAATACGGCGAGGTCACCGTCGTCCACCGCCTACGCAAGATGGAGGGGTACTCGGTCATTCCGGTGACGGATGCGCTGTGGGCCCGCCTTGTCGGGACATGGCGCGGCGAGTGGATCGTGGACGGCAGTAGCCCGCGTGGTCGCATGGAATACGTTTTCGCCGCAGCAGGCCCGGGCCACGCTGAGGGGCGGTACAGCGCGTTTGGCACCACAAACGGTGACCGGGATGTCAATGTTTCGTTCAGCAGTGTGGTCAATGCAATCCCAGGCTGCGAAGGGTGTATCGGGTCATTCGATAAGAACGGCTCTGTCTCGCTGATCCGAACCGTTAGCGAAGAAGATGATGAGCTCTGGCTTGACTGGAAGACTCAATACCCGGGGGCGACGGTTTTCGTGCGTCTGCGGAAGGTGGGTGAATAGATGGCTCTACTGCTGGCGTGAGCACCGCTTTGCCAAGGTCTGCTGCCATCAATCAATGGCGCGATTGTCTTGTTCGCGCTGGGTGTTCGGTCTTGGCCGAGTGCCGTCGGTGATTTGGCCCCAGCCGGGCGAATGTCACGGAGGGGCCGAGGCCGGCCCTGCATCGCGCAGAGCGGGAGAAATCCGTCAGGTGTGAACAGCGCGCTGGTCAGCCACACCAGCGCAGCGCTCAATTCGCGTCAGCGTACGTATATGCAACGGGCACAATCAAGTCAAAGATCGATCACCCAATCAAGACAGACTGCATGGCATTCGTCCTCGTAGTCGTAGAACGGTTCCTCGCGAGTCCTAGGACTACTCACGAGATGCCTTTCCTCCACCACATAGACCCTGCGCAGCTTGCGCAGCACCGTGTTCGCTTGGGATAGACACAACGGATACTTCATCCCTGCCCGGTGAAAGACAGCCCCCAAGCAAAGCGTCGAGTCGGAGTAGCGCCCGCCGTCGGGGTTCAGCGTCTCCGTTGGACCGTTTGAAACCTTCACCGGTGACCAACCTGACCTGTGGCACAGCATCACAAATTGCTGCGCCGCCCAATGCTCAGCCACAAGTTTCTTCCCTTGCTTCGTCGGCCCTTTACGGGATAACGCCTTTGCCTGCGCCTCTGCTTCCTCCTGTAACGACGCGTCCTCCACGTACCTCAACAGGCTGCGCCCGTCACGTTCTTTCCAATGAATGAGACGCGAGGCCGCCGCATCTCGTAGGCAACTCAGCGCCTCAAGTTCTACGGAGCCGAGCTCGGCCAACGCAAGCTCTAGCTTGCTTGCAGCATCTGCCACGCTCTGATAGCGAAGTTGCTTTGCGTCATCCTTTACCTTTTTGCCGCTCTTCGTCTTCACCGCAAGGTTACAGCGCTGCCCATATTGAACCGCGAGCCCCGCTAGGGCGGCAGAGAACTCCGAGACCTCATTGAACACTGGGTCGCCACGCTGCCGCCTGCGATCGAAAACAGCTTGTTCTATTTGCCCGAGCGGCAAAAAACCATGTTTTTGGTGCGACCGCGGCTTTTTGACATCCGTGCCCATCATTCATTCCGCCTTACATGCATCACCTTCAGCCTCAAACGCATCTAGCAAGTCAGCCCACTCCTGGAGAAGCTCACGATGAAAACCGGAGTAGGTGGAACGATTGTAGGCCGCGCGTGTCTTGTTCCGTTCGCCGTGTGCCAGCGCCCTTTCGATTACGTCCGGCAAATGGCGACCCGTCTCGTTCGCCCAAGTTGAAGCAGTCGCACGAAACCCGTGAGCGTCCGCCATGTTCTTGAATCCGTGCCGTCGCAACCACTCAGTCAGAACGGTGCGACACATGCCGCGCCCGTCCGATCGTCGGTTTGGAAACACAAATTCACTTGCGCCTCGTAGCTCGCGCATGCCTCGCAGCAATTCCGCCGCCTGGCGCGAAAGCGGGATCTCGTGCGCCGTTCCGGCTTTCATCCGCTCGGCGGGAATCAGCCACGTTGCGCGCTCAAGGTCGAACTCTGACCAACGTGCCTGCAAAACCTCGTTCGTGCGGCACCACGTCAAGATCAGCAGGCGCATTGCAGCCTTGGTCGTCCGATCAGTCTTGGGGGTATCGCGTAACTCGCGCAGAAAGCGTCCCATCGCTGACAACGGCATCGCTTTGCGCGGAACTACCCTTCGTGCTCTGCCGATCCGGAGCGCGGTCGACGGGGGTACGGGGTTCGCACCCACAAGTTCGTGGTCGATGGCGAAGTCGAATGCCTGCTGCAGGTACATCCGAATTTGCTTCGCTGTGACCGGGCGCTCGATGTCAAGCTGTTGAAGCTCCGCCATCAGTTCGCGGCGCGTGATCTCGGCAATCGGGCGCGCCCTTATCTCCTGATTCAACCCACGCGCCAACTGGGCACGTCGATGCTTTGCCGTCGAAGGGCGCGCGGTCTGATCGGCAACAGCCAGCCAACGATCAAGCACCCCCCCAAGCGTGTTCCCTGCAGCCTTGGATTCCTCCAATGCGATCCGCTGCTGTTCGGCCTCGATCCAGTCGAGCGGGTGCCTGCCCTGCGCGACGATCCAACGGGCAGCTCGGTGCATGCTGCGGGCCAACGACAACCCGACAGAGGGAAAAGCTCCGAGTGTGTACAACCCTTCCCGACCATTTAGCCGGTACTTGTATCGCCAGATCTTTCCACCCGCCGGAGTGATGGCGAGGAACAATCCACCGCCATCAGCGACTTTCAGCAGCTTGTCAGCGCTGCGCAACGCACGCGCTCCTTTATCAGTCAGCGCACGCGGGATGCCGTCATCAGTGAGCTTGCGGGATTGGTCGAGGGCACTGAGGACGTCGCTGGCGGTTTTCATGGCACTGGGGGTATCGGGCTTCCGTACCACCAACCATACCCCCAACCGAACTCACTAGCAAGGTGTTCCAGGGAGTTTCAAGAAACAGAAAACCGCCTCACGCCTTTGTTTTTCAACGGTTTTTGTTACAACGCGAAACGCGCAGCAACACCCCTAAACCTGCATGTTCATCATGTCCTGGTAGGCAGTTACCAGGCGATTTCGAACTTGGACCATTTGCTGGAACGAGAGGCTGGCCTTTTGGAGGTTGACCATCACGTCTTGCAGGTTGACGTTCGGGTCGCCGGCGGAGAACTGTTCGGCCATGGCCCTGGCGTCGGTTTGTGCCTGGCTGACTTGCTGCAACGCGCCTTGCAGGACCTGCGAGAAGTCGACGCTCTCGGCGCCATCGGCTGACGCGGGTTTGCTCGCCGCCGCATCCGCGGTGGCGCGCATCTGACCGATCATCTGTTCAATACCGCGCGTTTCCATCTTGAGTCCTCTCCGTACCCGTCACCAGCAAAGCCCGTGCCAAGTTCAGATGTCGGCGCCCTCCGCCCGGTACTGCTGGAGCTTGTAGCGCAGGGTTCGCTCGGAAATGCCGAGCTTTTCAATTGCCAGTTTGCGTGAGCCGCCGACTGATTTCAAGGTATCGAGAATGTGTTGCCGCTCCAGATCCTTCATGTTGCTGGGTTTTTCGTCGATGACCGGGGCTGGGGCAATGACCTGAGCCTCACTGGCCGGTGCTGCTGAGCTGCCAAGCTGCGGCAGGCACAGGCGCATATCAGCCGCTTCGACCCACTCTCCACGCGCGAGGATCGCGGCGCGCTGCAGGGTGTTTTCAAGCTCGCGGACGTTGCCGGGCCAGTGCCAGGCGGCAAGAATTGCCGCTGCGTCCGGCGTGAGGCGCGCGAGCTTGCCGATCCGCGTGCCGTGGCGTTGCAGAAAGTGCGTCGCAAGCGCCGCGACGTCGCGGGGTCGCTCACGCAGACTGGGGATGGCGATCGGGAACACGTTGAGGCGGTAGTAAAGGTCTTCGCGGAAGCGGCCGGACTGCACTTCGCGCAGCATGTCGCGGTTGCTGGTAGCGAGCACCCGGATATCCAGTGCGATCGGTTTCTTGCCGCCGACCCGTTCGACTTCTCGCTCTTGCAGCACTCGCAGGAGTTTGGCCTGGAGCGGCAGCGGCATTTCCGATATTTCATCGAGCAGCAAGGTGCCGCCCTCTGCCTGTTCGAACTTGCCAGCCTGGGCGGTTTGCGCACCAGTGAAGGCGCCCTTCTCGTACCCGAACAGCGTTGCTTCAAGCAGGGTTTCGGGGATCGCCGCGCAGTTGATCGCAACGAAGGGCCCGCCTACCCGGCGCGAATTGCGGTGGATGTAGCGCGCAAAGACTTCCTTACCGGTACCGGATTCGCCGGTCAGCAAGACCGTGGCGTCGGTTTCCGCAACGCGGGCGGCCAAAGCCAGGGCTTCGCGGGTACGCGGATCTTCGGCCACCATTTCCGATTCGTCCGGCACCGTCGTGGCATAGCGGCGCACCTGTTCGAGCAACACGGCCGGCTCGAAGGGCTTGAGCAGGAAATCGCAGGCGCCGGCGCGCATGGCGGCCACGGCGGTGCCTACATCGCCGTAGGCGGTCATCAGCATCACCGGCAGTTGCGGATGCCCGGCGCGGATCGCATCGAGCAGCTGCAACCCATCCATGGGCTGCATGCGCAGATCGCTGACCACCAGGTTGAAGGCACCGCGATCCAGCGCGGCCAACGCGGCCGGCCCGTCGCCCACCGCCGTCACGACATGGCTGGCGGTTTCGAGCGTGAAGGCCACGGCATCGCGGATATCGGGATCGTCTTCGACGACGAGGATGTGGAGCGTTTCGATCATGCGGCGTCCTCGCGGATCGGCAGGGGCAGCGACAGGACAAACGTGCTGCCCTGCCCCGGAGTTGATTGCAACGTGATGTCACCACCGTGGGCGCGGGCCACGCCACGCGCGATCGCCAGGCCCAGGCCCGTGCCATCGGCACGGGTGGTGAAGAAGGGTTCGAACAGGCGAGCTTCGAGCGCAGCATCGATGCCACGGCCGTTGTCGATTACGGTGAACTCGACACGCCCGCTGGCGTGCGCTGCGGCGAGGCTGATCCGCCCGCCCTCGCCCACCGCCTGCAGCGCGTTTTCCAGCAGATTGGTCAGCGCGCCGGCAATATCCTTGCGGTGGCCGGCAAAGCGCAGGCCGGGGCAGGCGCAGCGGCTGGTAAAGGCCACGGCGCGGCGCGCGGCAACCGGCTCGATGGTGTGTTCAAGTTCGGCCACCAGTTCGCAGATATCGAAGTCTTCGGTGCCGAGCACTTCGCCGCGCGCAAAACTGAGCATGTCGCGGATCAGGCGTTCGAGGTGGCGCAGGCGATCCAGCGTGCGATCGGCGCAGCGCGCACGGTCGGCCGGGCTGAGTGTGGGTTCAGCGAGGTTGCCGGCATACAGCAAGGCGGCTGCCAGCGGCGTGCGCAACTGGTGAGCGAGTCCGGCGACCATCTCGCCCATTGCAGCCAGGCGCTCATTGCGTGCGGCGTTGCGGCGCATCAGCCAGGCCTCGGTCACGTCGTGCAGCAGGACGATGCGGCCGCCCGCCGAATCCTGCGCGGTTTGTGACATGGCAATCCGCCGCACGGCATCGGGCAAGCCGGCTTCGAACTCGGTCGGCGATTCGGTGGGCCGGAGCATCGCACTCGATACCGACAGCCAGTCACGCCCGACCAGGCCTTCGGCAAGCATGGCGCAACCCGCGTCGTTCACCTGCTCGATCCGCCCCATGGCATCGAGCAGCACAACCCCCGCCGGCAAGGCGGCCAGCAGGCCGGTCAAGCGCTCGTTGAGGCGTTCGACCTGCCGTTCAAGCCCCGAGTAGGCGTGCGTGAGCTGCGCCGAGGCTTCCGAGAACTGGCGGAAGGCTTCGGCAAGCTGCGCGGCATCGAGGGGTGGCTGGATCGTCTCTTGCATGATGTGGTGGAGCAAAGCGGCCCGAATCGCAGATTAAAGGCAGCGCGCCGGCAAGAACCGGCGAATAGGCGGCAAAAACTGCCGCTTAAACGGACTTTGCGCTTGCCGCCGGCACAAGACAATGCGGTCATCCAGAAAAGGGCCTTTGCGCCCAAGAGGTCGAAACCATGGCCGATGCCGAACTGACTGCCGAGCAACCCGCGCCGCCCCAGTCCCCGCTGGAGCTGATCCGCGAGAATTTCAACAAGCTCACGGCGCGCCAGAAGATTGCCGGCGCGATTGCGATTGCCATGTCGATCGCCTTGCTCACCGGCATGTGGCTGTGGAGCAAGCAGCCGAACTACGCGGTGCTGTTCTCAGGCCTGGCGGAAAAGGATGGCGGCGCCATCGTCACCGCGCTGCAGGCGCAGAACATTCCGTTCAAGGTGACCGACAACGGTTCGGCAATCCTGGTGCCCTCCAACCAGGCGGCTGAGCTGCGCCTGCGCCTTGCAAGCCAGGGCCTGCCCAAGGGCGGCTCGGTTGGCTTCGAGCTGATGGAAGGCAACCGGATCGGGATGTCGCAGTTCCATGAGCAGGTTAACTACCAGCGCGCGCTTGAAGGCGAGCTGGGTCGCACGATCGGCTCGCTCAACGCGGTGCAGAACGCGCGGGTGCATCTGGCGATCCCCAAGCAGACCGCCTTCCTGCGCGACGAACAGAAGCCCTCGGCATCGGTGGTGCTCACGCTGCACGGCGGCCGTGTGCTCGACGGTGGCCAGATCGCCGGCATCGTGAACCTGGTGTCGGCCTCGGTGCCGCAGCTCACCGCATCGGCGGTGAGCGTGATCGACCAGAACGGCAACCTGCTCACCACGCGCGCCGACCCGAGCGGGCTCGATGCCACCCAGATCAAGTATGTGCGCGAAATTGAAGAACGCTTCGTGCGGCGGATCGAGAGCATCCTCGAACCGATCGTCGGGCCGACCAATCTGCGCGCGCAGGTTACCGCCGACGTCGACTTCGACCAGCAAGAACAGACCGCCGAAACCTACAAACCGAACCCGAGCCCGAACCAGGCCATCCGCAGCCAGCAACTGGCCGACGCCTCCACCATGCAGCCCGCACCTGCGGGCGTGCCCGGCGCGCTGACCAACCAGCCGCCGGTGCCGGCAACCGCGCCGATCACAACGCCCGCAGCCCCCGGCACCCCGGGCGCCGCCAACCAGGCGCAGCCGCTGTCGACCACCCGCAACTCCACCACCAACTATGAACTCGACAAGACCGTGCAGCACACCAAGCGCGCGCTGGGCCAAGTGCGCCGGCTGTCGGTCGCCGTGGTGGTGAACCACAAGTCCGAGCGCGACCCGAAGGGCAACGTCAAGACGGTGCCACTGACCGAAGCCGAGATGAAGCAGGTGAACGATCTCGTGCGCGAAGCGGTCGGCTATAACGAAACGCGTGGCGACACGGTTAACGTGGCCAATGCGCCCTTCACCGATGCCGCGCGCCGTGGCGACGATCTGCCGGCCTGGAAAGACCCCGAACTGCGCGAGCTGGCAATGCAGATCGGCCGCTGGGCCCTGCTCGCCATGCTTGCGCTGTTCCTGTGGCTGCGTGTGCTGCGCCCGCTGGTGCGCACCGTTGCCCCGCCCCCGCCGCCCGTGCCGGCTCCCGGCGAAGCGGGTTCCGAGGCCGCAGGCGAGGCCGAAGAGGAGGAAGGCTACGTGGTCAGTCTCAGCGAACCCGAAGAGATCCCGGACGACCAGCTCCTGCCGCCGGAGGTACGGCTGGAAGAAATCGCCCGCATGAGCTTCGAACGCAAGATCGCGAAGGTGCGCGAAATCGCGGTGAAGAACCCGAAGGTCATCGCAACCCTGATGAAGGAATGGATGGGGAGTTCGCCAAATGAGCGACGCTGACGAGGGAATCAACAAAGCCGCACTGCTGCTGCTCACGCTCGGCCCCGATGAGGCGGCCGACGTACTCAAGCATATGTCGCCGCGCGAAGTGCAAAAGCTTGGCCTCGCCATGACCAAGCTGGTGCCGCAGGGGCGCGAGGTGATCGAAGCACTGATCAACGAAGTGGCGATCTACGCCGCAAAGAGCTCGCCGGTACAGGCGGACGACGAGAAGATCCGCATCATGCTGACCAAGGCGCTGGGCGACGAGCGTGCCGCCAACCTGCTCTCGCGCGTGTTGCAGGGCTCGGATACGGCCGGCATCGAATCGCTCAAGTGGATGGATGCCGCCACTGCCGCCGACCTGATCAAGAACGAGCACCCGCAGATCATCGCAACGATTCTGGTGCACCTGGAATTCGACCACGCTGGCGAAATCCTCAAACACTTCTCCGAGCGCCAGCGCAACGACGTGCTGCTGCGCATCGCCACGCTCGACGGCGTGCAACCGGCCGCGCTAAAGGAACTCAACGAAGCCCTGACCCGCGTGCTGTCGGGCTCGACCCAACTGAAAAAGACCTCGATCGGTGGCGTGCGCCACGCGGCCGACATTCTCAACTTCGTTGGCAGCGCCGCCGAAACCGCGATTCTGGACAACGTGCGCGAGTACGACCCGGATCTGGCCCAGCGCATCCTTGACGAGATGTTCGTCTTCGACAACCTGATGGACGTCGACGACCGCGGCATCCAGACGATTCTGCGCGAAGTGCAGTCCGACCAGTTGGTCATCGCGCTCAAGGGCGCCAACCCCGAAATGCGCGAAAAGGTGTTCAAGAACATGTCGCAACGTGCGGCCGAGATGCTGCGCGAGGATCTGGAATCGAAAGGCCCGGTGCGGCTGTCGGAAGTGGAAGCCTCGCAGAAGGAAATCCTCAAGATCGCCCGCCGTCTGGCCGAGGAAGGCCAGATCCAGCTGGGCGGCAAGGGCGGCGACGATTTTGTCTGATCGCGGAGCTGACTAGCCATGGCGCTCGACTTGATCATCCGCGCGAACCAGGCCACCGGGGCCTACCGGCGTGTGCAGTTCGAGGACTTCGCAGCGCCGGCCCCGGCCGAGCCGCTGCCGGCTGAAGCCGAGACCGAACCGGCAATCGCCGCGCCGGCCGAAGCCGAAACACCTGCCGAAGAGACCGCGCCGGACCTGCCGAGCGGGCCACTTGAAATCGCACCCGGCGTTCATCTGCCTACCGCCGAAGAGGTCGAGCGGATTCACCAGGATGCTTACAAGGCCGGCTACGACATTGGCTACGAAGAAGGCAGCGCGCGCGGCCGGCTTGAAGCCTCTGAACTGCACCAGTTGCTGACCCGCTTCGACGAAACCCTGGGCAATCTTGACGAAGCCATTGGCAGCGAGATCCTGGCCCTGTCGCTCGAAGTTGCGCGGCTGGTGGTGCGCGACCACATCGCGCGCAAACCCGAATCGCTGATCCCGGTGCTGCGCGAGGCACTCGCACAGTTGCCGCAGCAGCACGGCACGGTGCACATCCACTCGGAGGACGCCGCCCTGGTCAAGCACTACCTGAGCGAGCACTACGCCCACGTGGGGCACCGCGTGGTTGAAGACGACTCGCTCGAACGCGGCGATTGCCGCATCGAGATCGGCGGCACGCAACTGGACGCTACCGCAGCAACCCGCTGGCGCCGCGTGGTGGAAAACCTGTCCACCGCACACCCCTGGAGCGATGACTGATGGCCCGCCTTGCTGAAGCCTGGCGTGGCTACCTGCAGGACTGCGGCAAGATGGCCAGCGTCGCATCGCCCTACCAGGTGGCCGGGCGCCTGACCCGCATCAACGGGCTGGTCATGGAAGCCTCGGGCCTGAAGCTGCCGCTCGGTTCGGGCTGCCGCATCCTGATCCCCGGCGGCGGATCGGTCGAGGCGGAAGTGGTTGGCTTCACCGGCGACAAACTCTTCATGATGCCGACCGACGACGTCTTCGGCCTCGCCCCCGGCGTGCATGTCGTCCCCAATGACCCGGCCCAGCCGCAGCTGAGCACCGGCGAACGGGTTGAACCGCGCCGTCGCGCCTCTGACCGCGCCAAACACCTGCCGGTGGGCGACGAACTGCTCGGCCGCGTCGTCGATGGCGCCGGGCGTCCGCTCGATGGCCTGGGCCCACTGCTGGTCAAGCACACGCGCTCGCTGCAGAGCCGCCCGGTCAATCCGCTGACCCGCGCGCCGATCGATTCAAGCCTGGATGTGGGTATCCGCACCATCAACGCCTTGCTCACGGTGGGGCGCGGCCAGCGTCTGGGGCTTTTCGCCGGATCGGGCGTGGGCAAATCGGTGCTGATCGGCATGATGGCCCGCTACACCGAAGCCGATGTCATCGTCGTCGGGCTGATCGGCGAACGGGGCCGCGAGGTCAAGGAGTTCATCGAACACAACCTCGGCGCCAGCGGCCGTGCCCGCTCGGTGGTGGTGGCCGCGCCAGCCGACACCAGCCCGCTGATGCGCCTGCAAGGCGCGGCCTATGCCACCACGATCGCCGAGCACTTCCGCGATCAGGGCAAGGATGTGCTGCTGATCATGGATTCGCTGACCCGCTACGCGATGGCGCAGCGTGAGATTGCTCTTGCGATCGGCGAGCCGCCGGTTACACGCGGCTATCCGCCATCGGTGTTTGCACGCCTGCCCGCGCTGGTCGAACGCGCTGGCAACGGCGCCGAAGGGGGCGGCTCCATCACCGCCTTCTACACCGTGCTGGCCGAGGGCGACGACCAGCAGGATCCGATTGCCGACTCGGCGCGCGCCATCCTCGATGGCCACTTCGTCTTGTCACGCGCACTCGCCGACCAGGGGCACTACCCGGCAATCGACATGGAGCAATCCATTTCGCGCGCCATGCACAACCTGATCAAACCCTCGCACTTCGAGCTGGTGCGGCGCTTCAAGCAGCTGTTCTCGCGCTACCAGCGTTCGCGTGACCTGATTGCGGTGGGCGCCTACCAGGCCGGTGCCGACCCGGTCCTGGACGAAGCCGTGCGCGCCTATCCGCAACTGGAAGCCTTCCTGCAGCAAGGCATCAACGAACGCGCCAGCTACGAAGCCAGCCTGGCCGGGCTGCACACCCTGTTCGGCGTCGAAACCTGAACCACGCCGCCAGCAGATCGCGGCGCACCCGAGGTTTTGCGCAAGACCGATCCGGGGCGTATATATTTAGAGTCTCAGTCTGCCACCTGGCCCGACCATCGCTTCAATGCCCTCCGCGCTCGAAACCCTGATCGAACTGGCCCAGAGCCGCATGGACGATGCGGCAAAACGACTCGGCGAACTGCTCAGCAGCGGGCAAGCGCACGAGCAGAAACTCGCCATGCTGGTCGAGTACCGCGAGGAGTATCACAACCGGTTTCGCAGCGCCGCGCAGTCCGGCATTTCGCCGGATGCCTGGCGCAATTACTCGGTCTTCCTCGCCAAACTCGATGAAGCCGTGTTCGAGCAGGAGCAAGTCGTCTCGCGTGCGCGGCTGCAGGTAGAGGCCGGCAAACAGGCCTGGGTGGACGAGCGCAATCGCAAAAAGGCCTTCGACACCCTCGCAACACGGCATCAGGCCGCCGCGCTGCGCAAGGAAAACCGCGACGAGCAGCGCATGACCGACGAGCACTCGGCCAAGCTCTTCCGCGACAAGTCCGACGACGCCGAAGACCCCCCTGCGGACTAGACTGGCACGCGCCTTGCTGAAGTGGCGTTATCCCAAGCGGAACAAGCGCCCCGAGGAGCCCAGAATGCCCGTCACCAACAGCTTCATGCCATCACCGATGCCGGCACCGGCAAAGATGACCGCGCCGGTAGCCCCCACGCAGCCATCGCGCCCTGTCGACGCCGAGGCCAAGCGCGATACGCAGAACCGGTTCGCAAACACGCTCGATGCCCGCGTGCAAGCAGGCAAGGCCGCTGAGGGCAAAGCAGCGCAAGGCCCCGCCACGGCTGAGGCCAGCGCCGAAGGCAAGGAAGCCGGCGATGCGAAAGCCGTGGCCGAGACCGAGGCGGCAGAGGCAAGCCTTGCCGTTGTCGACGACGCGGCGCAGCTGGCGCAACTGAGTGCTGCGCTGCTGGCCGCATTTGGCAACGCCGCGCCTGCCGCCAACCCGACACAGGCGCCCGGCACCACGGCGCAGACCGATGCAGACGGCGCGCTCGGGCTGGCGGCAATTGCCGCCGGGGCCGTGTCCGCAGACGGCAATGCCCTGCCGGCAACGGCAGATCCTGCCGCGCAGGCACTGATCGCCGGCCCGACCGGGCAAGGCTCCCTCGCCAACGCGGGCACCGGCAGCGAGGCGAAACTGGCGGGCGGCGTGACGGAGGCCGGTGCAGCCCCCACTGGCAGCACACCCTTGCAGGCGCCGGGGCTGAGCGTTGCAGACAAGCCGGGCAAGCTCGAAGCACCTGCCGACGCACTGCAGGCCAGCGCCAGCAAAGCCGGCGCCGAATCCCTGGCCCCCGCAAACACAACACCGCAGCCGCCGGTGCACGCCTTCCACGATGCGCTGACCAGTCGCACACCCGAAGCGCCGCGCGCCGAAGCACCGCAGTTTGCAGTACGCACGCCGGTCAGCAACCCGGGTTGGACCGAAGACATCGGCAACCGCATGGTCTGGATGGCGGGCAAGGAACTGGGGCGGGCGGAACTGATCCTCACGCCGCCGCATCTGGGCCGTGTCGAGATCAGCCTGCGGCTCGACGGCGAGCAGACCAGCGCCACCTTCGTCACCGCCACGCCCGCAGCACGCGAAGCCATCGAGCAAGCGCTGCCACGCTTGCGCGAACTGATGACCGACGCCGGCCTGAACCTGAGCCAGGTGAACGTCAGCGCGAACAGTGGCAAAGACCCGTCGCAGGAACGCGCGGCATGGGGAAGTGGCACGCGCGCGGGTGTTTCCGCCAACGGCAATGACGACGCAGAGCCGCTGAGTGGCGTCGCGAGCCGTCCGGTTTTGCGCAGCGGGCTCGGAATGATCGACACCTTCGCCTGAATTGAATGCCGGTAGGGCCTCAGTTCGGCGCTTAAAGCGCCGTAGACAGAGGGAATAATCACACCTGACAGTGACCTGCCCGCATTAAACACCCGTGCATGAAGCTGCAAGGCCTTACCGACTGAACCTGAAGGACGCTGAAAAATGTCGAGCAAGCCGGCCAAACCCGCCGCAGAAGGCGAAGCCGCCCCCAAGAAGAGCAAGAAGATGCTGATCATCATCATCGTTGCGGTGCTGGTGCTGGCCATTGCCGGCGGCGGCGCCTTCATGATGATGAGCAAGAAGAAAAAGGCCGACGCCGAGGGCGAGGACGCCCATGCGGAAGAAGCACCGCCGGCCGTGAAGGTGGACCCCAAGGCGCCGCCGGTGTTCATCCCGGTTGAACCCTTTGTGGTGAACCTGCAGCCGGAAAACGGCGAGCAGTACCTTCAGGTCGTGCTGACTTTCCGTGTCGCGGACACCGCGACCGGCGACAAGACCAAGCTGCTGATGCCGGAAATCCGCCACCACGTCCTGATGCTGCTTTCGGGCAAGAAGGCTTCCGAGATCGCCAGCCCGGAAGGGCGTGAAGCCCTGGCCGACGAGATCAAGGAAGTTGCCAACACCGCGCTGGGCTATGAACCGCCCAAGAAGAAGAAAAAGAACGACCACGGGGGTGACGGCGGGCCGGTGATGTCGGTGCTTTTCACCTCATTCATCATCCAGTAAGGGCGACACGGGGCAGAACGGGGCGCAACCATGGCACAAGACTTTCTCTCGCAGGAAGAGGTCGATGCGCTACTGCGTGGCGTCACCGGTGAAACCGATGAAGTCGACCAAGGCGATGCCGACACCAGCGGCATACGCAACTACAACCTTGCAACGCAGGAACGCATTGTTCGTGGGCGCATGCCCACGATGGAGCTGATCAACGAGCGCTTCGCGCGCAACCTGCGCATCGGCCTGTTCAACTACATGCACCGCAACACCGAAGTGTCGGTCGGGCCGATCAAGGTGCAGAAGTACAGCGAGTTCGTCCGCAACCTGGTGGTGCCGACCAACCTGAACCTGATCATGGTCAAGCCGCTGCGCGGCACCGGCCTGGTGGTGTTCGACCCGAACCTCGTCTTCCTGGTGGTCGACAACATGTTCGGCGGCGACGGGCGCTTCCACACGCGGGTTGAGGGTCGCGACTTCACCGCCACCGAACAGCGGATCATCCAGGGCTTGCTGCAGGTGGTATTCACCGAAATGGAAAAGGCCTGGGCGCCGGTGTTCGGCATCCAGTTCGAGTACGTGCGCTCGGAAATGAACCCGCAGTTCGCGAACATCGCCACGCCCAGCGAGATCGTCGTGTCGATGAACTTCGCGCTTGAATTCGGCGGCACGCAAGCCGACATGCACCTGTGCCTGCCTTACTCCACCGTGGAACCGATCCGCGATCTGCTCTACAGCACGATGCAGTCCGACCACCTCACGCAAGACAAGCGTTGGGTCGGGCTGATGTCCAAGCAGATCCAGAGCATCGAGCTGGCCCTGACGGTGGACCTGGGCAAGACCACGGTTGCACTGCGCGACGTGGTGCAGTTCAAGGTGGGCGACATCATCCCGCTCGACATTCCGGAACTGGTGCAAGGCCATGTGGATGGCGTACCGGCTTTCGAAGGCAAACACGGCATCAGCCACGGCTATCACGCCGTGCGGATTGAGCGACTGGTGCCGCCGGAGGACCGCGAGATCAATCTGATCGCGGCCAAACTGGGAGGCCATGATGGCTGAAGAAGAACAAATCAGTGAAGACGACTGGGCCGCAGCGATGCAGGAGCAAGCGGTGGCCGACGCAGCGATGGCCGCACCGCCACCGCCCGAACCGGCACGCGCAGCGTTTCCCGAATTCGGCGCCGGAGAAAAGCCCACGTCGATGAATGACTTCGACATGATTCTGGACATTCCGGTCCAGATCACCGTCGAACTGGGCCGCACCAAATTGTCAATCCGCAATCTGCTGCAGCTGGCGCACGGCTCGGTGGTGGAACTCGATGCGCTGGCGGGCGAGCCGATGGACGTGCTGGTCAACGGCACGCTGATCGCGCAGGGCGAAGTCGTGGTGGTGAACGACAAGTTCGGTATCCGCCTCACCGACATCATTACGCCGTCGGAGCGGATGCGCAAAGTACGCGGCCTCTGAACCACGCAGGCGCGGCCCCTCGCCCGCCTGCCCCCTCGCCCGCCCCTCGCCCCCATCCGCGCGCACACCTTGCGCGAGGCGCAGCCCCCGGCAACGCGCCGCAAGCCGTGCCAGACAAGTAGAATCTGGGGCGTTCCAATCGATCGCCCATCGCAGCCATCGCCTGGCCCAGGCTCCAGTGTCAGCCCCGACGCCGGTTCTTTCCGTACTCGGGGCACCCGCATCACACCACTGGAGGTAGAGTTTGCCCGCGGCAGAAGTCATCATGCTGGACACACGCTCGCTGCTTGTGTCACTGCTGATCACGGTGTGCGTGTCGGCGCTGGCCTTCGGTCTGGCCATACGCGCCTCGTCACGCCGGCAACCGGAGCGCGCGTGGCTGATCGCCCATCTGCAACTGGGCGTCAGCCTTGCCGCCGGCATCCTGCTGTGGGACTTCCCGCCGGCGCTGGCAATGATTGCGCTGCAAGTTTCGGTGCTCGCGTTTGTCGCGCTGATCATCGATGCCGCTTGTCTGGTTCTCGATGCCCGGCAAGAACGCCGCCAGCTTGCAATCATCGCCGCCCTTGGCGTGTCTTCGCTGGCATTGGCCGGTTTCATCGGCATTGCATTCACCTACAGGGCCGCACTGCTGTCCGGCGCACTCGCCGCGCTGCAGGGCTTGGGCGCCCGCGTGCTGCTGCGGGGCAGCAGCAAAGAAACGCCCGCCCAGCGTGCGCTGGGTTTGCTGGCCGCCACCGGTGCAGCGCTGTTCCTGTTGCGCGCGGGCTGGAGCCTGACCGGCACGGTGCCCTCGGTGCTGGCCAATTCGGCCACGCAGACACTCACGATCCTGCTCGGAATCGTCCTGATCCAGGCCACCGGCATCCTCAGTGCGCTCTTTCTTCGCGAACGCACCGTGCTGCAACTCGAACGCGATGCGTCGCACGATGCGCTGACCCATGTCTTCAACCGGCGCGCCTTTGAACCGCTGGCGGTTGGCGCGATCTCGCGCCTGCAGCGGATCAACAGTTGCGTCGGGGTGCTGATGATCGACATCGACCACTTCAAGCGCATCAACGATGAGCACGGTCATGCCGCGGGTGACCATGTGCTGACCGCCGTTGTGGCGTGCGTCGGCACCACGCTGCGCAGCGCCGACATCATGGCGCGCTGGGGTGGCGAAGAGTTCGCCGTGCTGCTGGCCGATGTCACCGACGCAGACGAAGCCCTGAAGGTGGCGCAACGGCTTTGCGATGCAGTCGCAAGACTCGAATGCCACACGGCGCACGAAACCCTGCATTGCACGATCAGCGTCGGCGTCGCCGCCACGCACACCGCGATCGGTTTTGACACCCTGGTCGACGCGGCAGACAAAGCGCTTTACGAAGCCAAGCGCGCCGGCCGCAACTGCGTGCGGATCGCCCAACTGGCGGGCTGAAACGCCAGCCGGCGCACGCCCAGCCGCCAGCAGGCGCGCCCCGGTCGTTCGACGCCCGCCCCCATTCCGCGCGGTAACCCCTGGCTGTGCCGCGTCGGCAGGCCCCGCCCCAGCCCGCGAATAGGGCGGGGTTTCCCGCGCTTATCGGCGGGCCGGCAATTATTGCCGGATAGCAGAATGGCATCGCACGTCCAGCCGGTGATTCCGTGATGCCCAAGCCTTGCTACCGCCTCGTTCCCGTACTGCTCGCCCCGAGCGCCGCCTTCGCTGCGCCGGCCGACGCAGGCGCAAGCGTGCTGACCATGATGTTCGGCCTGGCGGTGGTGCTTGCCTGCATCTACGGCCTGATGCTGCTTGCCAAGCGGGTTCAGGCAAGCACCGGCACGGGTCAGGCCGCGGTGCGGATCATCGGCGGCGCTTCGGTCGGGCCGCGCGAACGGGTGGTGCTGGTTGAAGTCGGCGGCAAGGTGCTGGTGCTGGGCGTTGCACCCGGGCGCGTCAATGCGCTGGACACCCTGAATGCCGACGATGTGCCCCGCGTGACGGCGGCACCGATCGACAGCGACTTTCAGCGAAAGCTCGCCACGCTGCTCAAGGGAGGCCGCCGTGAAGCCTGATGTCCGCCGTGCGCTGATCCTGCTGCCGCTGGCCCTGCTTGCGGCCCCCAGCTTCGCGCAAGCCCTGCCCGCCTTCACCAGCGTCCCGGCCGCGGGCGGCGGCCAGACCTATTCGATCACGATCCAGACACTGGTAATGATGACCTCGCTGGTCTTCATCCCGGCGCTGATCCTGATGACAACCTGCTTTACCCGCATCGTCATCGTCTTCTCTCTGCTGCGCCATGCCATGGGCACGCAGACCTCGCCGCCGAACCAGGTGATCGTCGGCCTGTCGCTGTTCCTTACCTTCTTCATCATGAGCCCGGTGGCCGACCGGGTTTACACCGAGGCCTACAAACCGCTGGCCGAAGGCACGATCCAGTTCGATGTGGCGCTTGAGCGCGCCACCGTGCCGGTGCGCACCTTCATGCTCAAACAGATCCGCGAAGCCGATCTTTCGCTCTTCGCGCGGCTTGCGAAGACGCCGAAGGTCAACAAGGCAGAAGAACTGCCGATGCGGGTGATCATCCCGGCGTTCGTGACCAGCGAACTCAAAACAGCCTTCCAGATCGGCTTCATCATCTTCCTGCCCTTCCTGATCATCGACATGGTGGTGGCCTCGGTCCTGATGTCGATGGGCATGATGATGATGTCGCCGGTGATCGTGTCGCTGCCTTTCAAACTGATGTTGTTCGTGCTGGTGGACGGTTGGAACCTCGTGGTGTCCACCCTCGTCCAGAGCTTTGCCTAGGAGCAGGTCATGACCCCGACTACCGTTATCGCGCTGTGCCGGGACGCCATTGAAGTGGTGTTGATGGTGTCAGCCCCACCCTTGCTCGCGGCGCTGGTCGTCGGGCTGGTGCTCTCGATCTTTCAGGCGGCCACGCAGATCAACGAAATGACGTTGACCTTCGTGCCCAAGGTGATGGTGATGTTTGTGACCCTCCTGATCGCCGGCCCGTGGATGCTGACAACGATGACCGACTACATCCGCCGGCTCTACGGCGCGATCCCCGGCATCATCGGTTGATGCCATCACCCTGGCCAAGCGCGCGCCCCTGCCCCGATGGTGAGCTTCAGCGATACTGACTGGCTCGGCTGGCTTGCGATCTACGCTTACCCGGCGATCCGCATACTGGCCATGCTGGTCAGCGCGCCGATCTTCAACAACGTCGGCATGCCGCGCAAGATCCGCCTGATCGCCGGGCTGGCGATCGCCATGGGTGTCGCACCGGCCATTCCGTCCGCCGCGCCGATTGCGCCCGGCTCCTTCCTGGTTGCCGGTGCGATAGCAACCGAAATGATGATCGGCGTCGCCATCGGTTTCACGATCCGGATGATGTTCGTTGCCGTCGACCTGGCCGGCGATCTGATCGGCATGCAGATGGGTCTGTCGTTCGCGATGTTCTTCGACCCGCAGTCCGCCGGCCAGACAACGGTGATCGCGCAGTTTCTGGGCCTGTTCGCCTCGCTGCTCTTCCTGGTGATGAATGGCCACCTGCTGGTGATCGAGACCGTCGTGCGGAGCTACGAATGGCTTCCGGCGGGCGGCGTTGGCTTTGAGGGCAACGCGGCCAAGGCCATCGTACGCAGTGCCGCAGCGATCTTCTCGACCGGACTGCTGATCGCCCTGCCCGCGATCACCACCTTGCTGATCACCAACATTGCTCTGGGCGTGCTCACGCGTGCGGCACCGCAGTTGAACCTGTTTGCGCTCGGCTTCCCGATCACGCTGACGGTGGGCATCTTCACGATTGCCGTCTGTTTGCCGCTGCTCGCCAACACCCTGAGCGCTTTCTATGAGCGCGGCTTCGAGGCGGTTGGGCTGTTCCTGAAACTCGCCAGCGGCCAGTAGCCCTCAGCGCTTCAGAACGATGTCGCCACTCGCAACGCGCTCCGAGATCCAGTTCGATTCCTGGCCTTCCTGATAGCGGGCAATCGTGTAGGCGCTGTAGCCTTGGCCACGCATCAGGTCTTCAGCGCGCGACTGAAAGAGCTGATAGGCCTCGCCCTCGCCCCCCATGTGTATCCGCTTCATCCGCAAGTCGAATCGATAACGGTCGTCGCTCAGACGCAGTGTGGTCACCGTCCAGTTCGGCGCAAGCGGGTCGACGACGTAGTAGAGCACCCCGATCACCGCCCCGCCCATCACCAGGTCTTCGAGGGCAATCGTCAGGCCGTCGGCAACGTTGATCGCCGCATTCGGAATGATCGGGGTCGAGGGGTAATCGCCCTTGACGTTCGAGCACGCAGCCAAGGGCGCGAGCAGCAATGTCATCAATTGGCGGCGCATTGGTCTTAGCCCAGGTAGTTGAACAGCGAAAGCCCGGTCGTCTTCACGAAGGCCTGCTGGGCGGCTTCCAGCGCAGTCGTCTTCTGCGCAAGGTCGGAACTGGCCTTGGCGTAGTCAAGGTCCACCAGCCGCGAAATGGTGCCCGCGTACTGAACATCGGCCTGCGAGCCAACTGATTCGGCCGCCTGCACCTCGTTCACCCGCGATCCGATCGACGAAATCACGCGCAGCACGTTGTCCTGCGCCTTGTCGAGCTTGCCCAGCGTCTGCAAGACCTGGGTGTTGAGCGCCGGGCCGCTGGAATTTTCGAGCGCACCGACAAAGGTCTTGAGCGTGTTGAAGATGTCGGTATAGCCACCGGGGTCGACGCTGAACGTATCGCCGGTTGCAGGCGTGCCGGAGATCGACATCTGGATGCCGTCAAACGCGATCGCTGTGCCCGAGAGGTAGGCGCCCGAGGCAATCGGCGGCCCGCCCAGCGTGACGTTGTAGACGTCGTAGTTGCCGGGGCTGGTGAAGTCGATCCGGTACTGATTTCCGGAGTAGCTACCCACAACCGAACCATCGTCAATCACCGCCGCGCCGGTATTGGTGGCACCGGCCGAGGTGTGAAACGCGCCGTTCAGGTTCGGGATGTCCATGAAGATCTCGTTGCCCGAGTTGCTCACCGGAATCACCCGCGAATCGCTGATCTGCAAGGCGCGCGAGCCCTGGTCGCCGCGGTAGACCATACCGCTGGCGATATTGCCAACGAAGGGCTGCGTGTTGGTCTGGAAGCCGGCAAACAGATAGCCGCCTTCAGGGTCACTGCTGTTGGCCAGCCCCACCAGCGCCTCGTAGCGGGCCCGCACGTCGACGGCAATGGTCTTGCGGTCTGCCGCATTCAGCGATCCGTTGCCGCTCTGCACCACCAGTTCCTTGACGTATGAAATCAGGTCATTGACGCCGCCAAGCTTGCTCTCGACGATGCGCAACGAATCACTCGCAGCACCGCGGTTGATGGAATACGAGGCGTTGACCGACTTGGCCTGCTCCACCACCAATGCCGTCGATGAGGCAATCGGATCGTCGGACGGCGCCACGACACGACGCCCGGTTGACACCTGCTGCTGCAGGTTCAGCAAATCGCCCGCGCGGTTCTGGAACTGCGTGGTGCCGTTGTCGTAGATCATCGAGGTTGAGACACGCATGGCGAAACTCCGGTCAGAACTCAGCGCCCGAGGGCGAGTATTTCGTCGAACAGGCTGCTGGCGATCTGCATCACCTTGCCTGCGGCCTGATAGGCCTGCTGATAGCGGATCAGGTTGGCAGCCTCCTCATCGAGGTTCACCCCCGAGAGCGCCTGCTGCGAATCGAACGCACGCTCGGCAACCACCTTCTGCGATTGCGAGGTCACCTGCACCTCACGCGTCTGTGCGCCGACTTCGGCAACCAGCTGGGCGTAAGTCGAGCCATAGCTGGCAGAGCCACCCACCAGGGTCTTCGCTTGCTGCAGCGCGCCCAGCAGCACGGCATTGCGGCTGTCTGACACGCCGCCCGGATTACGCTCGACCGTGAAGGTATCGCCATCCTTGGGCGTGCCGGAGATCGCCACCGAGATACCGCCAAACGCGATCTGGGCGCCATCGGAATAGGTGATCGAACCGCCGAGCGGGTAGTTCACCACCGTGCCATCCACCTGCGTCACCGTGATCGGGAAACCTGCCGGGAAGCCCGAAACGCTGCCCGCGTTGTAGGTCAATGTAGCCGGCAGCGACAAAGCGGGCGGCGGTGCAAGGTTGGCGGCACTGCTGACCACGCCTTGCGAAATCGAGCCGGTGCCCGTGTTGGCATTGGTGGCGGACGTGCGGATCGGCGCCGCCGCGGCGATCAGGCGCGGATCCTTGATCGCGACGGCGAACTGATCCGCGCCGGCGCGGGTGGGCTGGATCGAGAAGGAATCCCCCACCGTCGGCGTGCCGGACAGCGTCATCGAAAAGCCCTGCGGTGGCGCAGCCGCCAGCACTGCGGCCAGCCCCGCCGCCGGGCTTGCGCCGCTTGCCGTCCACACCTGCCCGTCGGACTTGCGAACCAGTTGAAAGGTGTTCGCGGCGGTGTAGGTGAGCGAGTAATCGCTGGTGGTCAGATCCGCCACGTTGGTGATCGGCACGTCAATCAGCGCAGACCCTGAGTTGGCAGGCGCATTCGGGTAGATCGCGCGGCCGGCAAGCGGCGCGAAATAGTTGGTCCCCAGCGTGCCATCCAGATCCTGGCCAAGCTTGTGCTGCGCGTTGAAGGTTTCGGTGATGCCGATTGCGACACGCCCCAACCCGTTCTGCACCGCATCCAGCGATTCGCGGCGGAAATTGAGCAAACCGGAAAGCTTGCCGCCAGAAAATGCCGCGTCCGGCAATTCCTGCCCCCCGCCGGTCGGCAAGCTGATGGCAACCACGATGCGCGACACATCCTCCCGCGCCGGTTGCGCCCGCAGCGTGGCGACATCCGAGCGCACCACCAGCGGCTGACCATTGCCGATGAAGATGTTGAGCGAGCCATCGTCGTTCGCAATCGTCGTCACGCGAACCTGATCGTTGAGCTGCGATACCAGTTCAGAACGATAGTCGAGCAAGTCATTGGGCGGCTGCCCCGAGCCCAGATTGGCGGCGTAGATGATGCGCTGGTTCAGTTCGCCGAGTTGCTGGGCGAGGCTGTTGATCTCGACCACCGTGCCCTCGATCTCGCCGCCGACCTGGGTACGCAACTCTTCGATGCGGGTGTTCAAGGTCTGGAAGCGCGCGACCAGCGCCTCGGACTGCGACAGCATCGACTGGCGCGCCGGAATGCTGGTGGCAGACGCGGCAACGCTTTGCACGCCCTTGAAGAAGTCCTGGATCGAGGGGGACAAACCGGCCGACGGGTCACCGAGCAGGTCGTCGATCTGCTTGACCTGTTCGTAGTAGGTGTTGAGTTCCTGGTAGCGCGCGTTGGCGGTCAGCACCTGCTGCTCAAGGTAGTTGTTGTAACTGCGCTTGATCGTCTGGACGTTGGTGCCCTGGCCGTAGTAACCCACGCCCGAATACACCGGGACGTTGGTGCCCTGGACGGTTTGCTGCCGGCTGAATCCAGGGGTCGAGGCATTCGAGATGTTGTGCCCGGTCGTCACCAGACCCGCCTGCGCGGCGTTGATGCCCGATATGCCGATATTCAGAACGCCGTTGCCCATGATGAATGCCTCGTTATGCTTCTTACGGCACTACTAAGCAATTCCTTTGCCTGATTCGGCGGGCACGCTCCAAAGCCTTGCAAATGAAGCGCATGGCGGCACAAACCGGGGATGCGCGCATGAAAAATGGCCGCTCGTGGCGACCATCGAAAACACAGGCCTTGGCGGCGCGCACGGCGCGCCGTGCGCTAGAACGAGAGCGAAGCGCGCAAGGTATTGCCGCTGATGATGCGGGTGAGCTTGTCGGCGTACATCGGGTCGGTGGCGTAGCCGCCGCGGCTGATCGCCTTGGCAAAGCCCGCCGCGTCGGGCTGGCCGGCAACCTGTGCGTAGCGCGGGTTGCTGACCAGCAGATTGGCGTAGTCGCGGAACGCCTCTTCGTAAGACCCATAGGCGCGGAAGCGTTCGGTGCTGCGCACCGGCACGCCGCCCACGTATTCGAGCGTCGATGCATCCACGGTGGCGCCCTTCCAGCCGGCGCCAGCCTTGATGTTGAACAGGTTGAAGGACGGCGTGCCGTCGGCTCGCATGATCTCGCCCTTGCCCCAGCCGGTTTCCAGCGCCGCATGGCCCACCACGAACTGCGTGGGCACGCCAAGCATCTTCGCCGCGTTCTGCGCATGCGCCCAGATGCGATCGACAAACCCCACCGGGCCGCCGGTTTCCGCCGGCAAACGCTGCCCGGCGGCAGGCGCTTCGGCAGACTTTGCCGTCCTGGCCCCCGGCATGATTGCCGGCGGGGGCGGCGCAGCGATGCTGCGCATGGCTTCGTCGCTGATCCCCATGCCCTTGGCCAGTTGCCGCTCCAGCGAGCGGGCAAGGCCGATGCCGCCGCCTTTTGAGAGCTGCAAGGCCAGTTGCTGATCGGCCATGCCGCGATAGAACTGGGCCGTCTCGCCATCGAAGCTCGCACCGCCAAAGGTGGTGGTTTCGCGCATCTGCTTCATGATCATCTGCACGAAGAGCGCCTCGAACTGCTGCGCAACCGCCTTCACCGCTTCGGGCGTGCGTTCGCTCGACAAGCGCTTCAGATCGCCCAGCCGGCGGGTATCGAAAACCGAATCCTGGATCGGGGTAGCCATCAGGCGGCCTCAGATCACTTCGAGTTCGGCACGCAGCGCGCCGGCCACCTTCATTGCCTGAAGGATCGCAATCATGTCCAGCGGCGTGGCGCCCACCGCGTTGAGTGCCTTGATCACGTCAGACAGATTGGTGCCGGCCTTGACGCGCCGCAGGTTCAAACCATCCTGCTTGATATCGACCTGGGCGTTCTGCGTCACCACCGTTTGCCCTTGAGAAAGCGGCCCTGGCTGGCTGACCTGGTTGTCGGCGGTCACCGTCACCGTCAGGTTCGCGTGCGAGACCGCGCAGTCCTGCAGTTGCACCGCGCGGTTCATCACCACCGAACCGGTACGCGAGTTCACCACCACCCGGGCGATGCCCTGTTCCGGCGTGACCTCAAGGTTTTCAAGCATGCCGAGGAAGGCAACCCTGCGCTCCGGCTCAACCGGCGCGCTGACCTGGATCTGGCGGCCATCCAGCGGCATTGCAACCGGTTTTCCCATGCTGCGATTGATCGCCTCGGCAACCCGCGTGGCGGTACCAAAATCCGATTGCCGCAATTCCACCGTCACCAGCTCGGCGCTGCCCACCGGCATCGGCACGGCACGCTCCACCGTTGCGCCGCCCGGCACCCGCCCGGCTGAAAGATGGTTCACGGTGACTTTAGAACCGCCCCCGCCCCCGGCTGCGCCATTGATCACCAGGTTGCCCTGGGCCAGGGCGTAAACATTGCCGTCGGCGCCTTTGAGCGGCGTCATCAACAAGGTGCCGCCCTTGAGGCTCTTGGCATTGCCCAGCGACGACACCGTGACATCCAGTTCCTGACCCGGCCTGGAAAACGGCGGCAGCGTTGCCGTCACCATCACGGCGGCCACGTTCTTGAGTTGCAGGTTCACGCCCGGCGGCAGGGTGATGCCCATGTTCGAGAGCATGTTGGCAATGCTCTGCACGGTGAACGGCGTTTGCGTGGTCTGGTCGCCGGTGCCGTCGAGGCCGACCACCAGGCCGTAGCCCACCAGCGGGTTGCTGCGCACACCGGCAATGGTGGCGATGTCCTTGATGCGTTCGGCACCGTTTGCCGCAAGGCCCGGCAAGGCGAGCGCAAGGGCGAGCAAGGCATGGATGAGTGCGCGCATGATGATCCCCGTCAGAACGGCGTGATGACCTGGAAGAAGCGCGCGAGCCAGCCCATCTGCTGCGCATCATCGATGTAGCCGCTGCCCTTGTATTCGATCCGCGCGTCGGCCACCTTGGTCGAATCCACCGCATTGGCCACCGTCACATGCATCGGGCTGACGACGCCCGAAAATCGGATGAACTCGTCGCCCTGATTGATCGCCACCCGCTTTTCGCCGGAAACCAGCAGGTTGCCGTTGGGGTACACATCGATCACCGTGACCGTGATCGTGCCGGTGAAGTTGTTGTTGGCCGAGGACGCGCCCTTGCCGGCAAAGGTGTTGTTGGTGCTGGCAGCCAGATCAAGGCCCTGCAGGTACTTGAGCGGCACTTTCGACATCGTCGGCACGCTCGCGCCGATCTCGGATTCGCGGCTGGCGCTGCTGTTGGCGTTCTTGGTTGCGGCGGTCTTTTCGACCAGGTTGATCGTGAGCGTGTCGCCCACCATGCGCGCGCGGCGGTCTTCGAACATGCCGCGCTGGCCGGCGTTGGTGCTGAAGAGGGAACCGCCGACCGGCTCGGTCACCGGGCGCGGCTGCGGGCGGGTGGACATCGGCTGCTGCACGTTGGTCATCGGCGGCGTGACACACGCGCCGAGCAGCAGTACGGCAGCCGCGAGGGCAAGCCTTGAACACTTGGCAAGGCACATGATCAGCCCCTTACATCTGGCCCAGGCGGGCGAGCATCTGGTCGGCCGTGGTCACCACCTTGGAATTGAACTCGTAGGCACGCTGCGTCTGGATCAGCCCCACCAGTTCTTCGGCCACGTTCACGTTCGAGGTTTCGACATAGTTCTGATTGAGCACCCCTGCCCCGTTCGTGCCCGGCGTGGTCGGCGTTGGCGTGCCGCTCGATGCCGTTTCGAGGTAGAGGTTTTCGCCCACCGACTGCAAGCCCGCCGGATTGACGAAGGTGGCGATCTGGATCGTGCCGATCTGCGTTGGCGTGGCATTGCCTTGGGTCGTCACGGTCACCGTGCCATCCCCGCCAATCGTCACCGACTGGGCATCGGGCGGAATCGTGATCGCCGGATCAAGCGGATAGCCGTTCGAAGTCACTATCTGCCCGGTGCTGTCCTTCTGGAACGACCCGTCGCGCGTGTAGCCGATCGTGCCGTCCGGCAGCAGGATCTGGAACATGCCCGGGCCCTGGATCGCCACATCGAGCGTGTTGCTCGTCTGCTGCAAGTTGCCCTGAGTCATCGCGCGAACGGTGGCAACCGGCTTGACGCCAGTGCCCAGTTGCAGCCCGGAGGGAATCTGCGTCTGTTGCGAGGACTGCGCACCCGGCTGGCGGATCGTCTGGTAGATCAGGTCCTCGAACACCGCACGCGCGCGCTTGTACCCGTTGGTACTGACGTTGGCGAGGTTGTTCGAGATCACGTCCAGCTGCATCTGCTGGGCATCGAGGCCGGTTCGTGCAACCCAAAGTGCGGGAATCATGGTGTTTCTCCTTCTGCGCGCTGGTACAGATTCTCTGCCCACCGGCGCAAGCGGCTAGGCCGGATAAGCGGGCAAAGCCGGCCGCAATTCAAGACGCTCAGCGCGACGAGAGAATCTGGTCGGCCGTGCGTGCGTTCGTATCAAGCGTGGTCAGCAGCTTCGTCTGGGTTTCGAAATGCCGCGCCAGCGACATCATCTGCACCATCTGCTCGACGATGTTCACGTTGCTGCTTTCGACAAAACCACCAGCCACGCGCACGTTCGGGTCGGCATCGGCCGGGTCGCCGCTGGCAAGGCGGAAGTAGCCATCGTCGCTGCGGCGGATCTGCGCCTCGTCCGGGTTCACCAGCTTGAGCTGGCCCACCACCTGTGCGGCATTGCGGTTACCACTTGTTGGCACCGCACTGACGGTGCCGTCTGGCGCAACCTCGTAGCGGTGATCGGGCGGCAAGGCAAGCGGCCCGCCGTCACCCAGCACCGGCATGCCACGCTCGTTGACCAACTGGCCATTGGCGTCGACCTCGAAGTGCCCACCCCGCGTGTAGGCCTCGCCATTCGGGGTTTGCACTGCGAACCAGCCCTTGCCGTTGATGGCCATGTCCAGCGAACGCCCGGTCGCCTGCAGCGCACCCGGGGTGAAGTCGTTGGCGACGCTGGCATCCACGACAAACGCCCGCGTTGGCAAGGCGGGCGACTGGACCGGCACCGCGCGCAGGCGGTGAAGTTCGGCGCGGAACCCGTCGGTGGTGGCGTTGGAGAGGTTGTGTCCGACCGACGCCTGTTGCAGCAAAGTGCTCTTGGCGCCCGTCATCGCGGTATAGATCGCACGGTCCATTTTGAATTTCCGTTTCCGTTGGCTGTGCTGCTGTGGCTACGTGCGGGAACAACCTCTCCTCAGCCAGGCCTTAACGCAGATTCACCAGGGTCTGCAGGATCTGGTCTTGCGTCTTGATCGATTGCGAATTCGCCTGGTAACTGCGCTGCTGGGTAATCATGTCGACCAGGGCCGACGTGATATCCACGTTCGATTCCTCTACCGCGCCCGCCTGCACCAGGCCCAGGCTGCCAGACCCAGGGCTGCCGACCAGCGGCTGGCCAGACTCAGGCGACTCGCCCCACAGGTTCTGGCCCAGAGACAGCAGGCCGTTCGGGTTGGCAAAGCTCGCCAGCACGGTCTGCCCAAGGATCTTCGACTGGCCGTTGCTGTAACGGCCCTGGATCGTGCCGTCCTGCGCAATCGTGATGCCCGACAACCGGCCCGAGGCAAAGCCATCCTGCGTCTGGCGGTTGATGCCGAACGCGCTGCCGTACTGCGAGGAGCCAGTGAAATCCAGATTAAACGGTATCGGAGACACCGCGCCGAAGGACGGCGCAATGGTCGCCGTCACGGCTATCGGCATGGTTGTCGAGAGCGCGCCCGAAGTATCGAAGTTCAGCGCAACCGGCCCGGTCGCCGCAGCGCCATCCACCGAGGTGTGCATGTTCCAGGAGCCACCGCCCGCCTTGACGAAGTACATCGTGTAGATGTGCGAATTGCCCAGCGAGTCGAAGATCGAGACCGAAGTCGATGAGTTGTACGAGAGCGGATCGGGCAGCGGTACTGCGGGCGTACTGGTGAATGGCACCGACGGCACGGCCTGGCGCGAATCCAGGTTCAGCCCCAGGCGCACCGATTCGGTCTGCTTGGGCTGCAAGTCGGCGGTATCCAGAAAGATGTCGGTCGGCGTTGCCGGCAGGATCACGCCCAGCGCATTGGCCGGATAGCCTTGCAAACGATAGCCGGCGGTGTTGACGATGTAGCCACTCTTGTCGATTTCGAACTGCCCGTTACGGGTGTATGAAATCGCGCCACTAGGCTGCTGCACGCGGAAGAAGCCGTTGCCGTTGATCGCCAGATCCAGCGGGTTGCCGGTCGGCGTGATGTTGCCCTGGTTGAACAGTTGCGACACCCCGCCCACGTTCACGCCGATACCCACCTGCACACCGGCCGCCGCACCGTTTAGCGCCGCGGCATACACATCGCCGAATTTGGTCTGCGCGCTCTTGAAGCCGATCGTGCTGGTGTTGGCCACGTTGTTGCTGATGACATCAAGCGCTTTCGATGCGCCGTTGAGCCCGCTGAGGCCTTGCTGGAATGCCATGGTTCTTCTCCTCGCCCGCTCAGGACAGAATTCGCTTGATGTCTGACATCGAGAACGTACCCAGACGGCCGACCTCGATTTCGATGTTCTTGGCGCCGCGCACCACGCTGCTGACCGTACCCAGTTGCAGCGCGGCCGCATCAACCTTGGCGTCGCCCTGCGTCGCACTCACGCTGACGGTGTAGTTGCCGGCCGCGGCAGCCTCGCCTGCATCGGTCTTGCCGTCCCAGGTGAAAACGTGCGAGCCGGCTTCCATGTCGCCCAGATCAATCCGGCGCACGTCATGGCCTTGCGGGTCACGGATCGTCACCACCACCTTGTCGGCCGGCTTGCTCAGATCGACGCCACCGAGCGCCTGCCCTTCGTAAAGCTGCAAGCCCTTGCCAGCCACCAGCACACCCCGGCCGACCATGGCCGCCGCCTGCATCGTCTCGTTCTGCTGGAAGCTGCCAAGCATCGACTCAAGCGTGCTGTTGACCTTCTTGAGCCCATCGACCGTGCTGATCTGCGCCAGTTGCGAAGTCATCTCGGCGTTGTCCATCGGGTTCAACGGGTCCTGATTCTTCAACTGCGTGGTCAGCATGGTCAGGAAACGATCCTGCGAGAGCGCTTCCTCTTCCTTGGTCTTGGCGGTGCGCTTGCCGTTGATCGAATCGAGCAGATCCGAACTGACGACGCCGCTGCCAGACGTTTTGCTGGTGTTTGACTGGATGAACATGTGCTACTCCTGCTTAACCCTGACCAATTTGCAGCGTGCGCTGCATCAGGGTCTTGGCGGTGTTCATGACTTCAGCGTTGGTCTGGTACGAACGCGACGCCGAGAGCATGTTCACCATCTCTTCAACCACATCGACGTTGGGCATTTGCACATACCCATCGGCGTTGGCAGCCGGGTTCTTCGGGTCATACACGGTGCGGGGCGGCGCGGCCGACTCCACCACCTGCTTGACCTGCACGCCCATCGACGCACCGTTGCCCATCGGGGTGGCCTGGAACACCACCTGCTTGGCGCGGTAGGGCTGGCCGTTTGCCTGAACCACGCTTTCCGCGTTGGCCATATTGCTGGCGACGGCGTTGAGGCGAACCGACTGTGCGCTGAGCGCAGACCCGGCAACATTGAATACGGTGAGCATGCTCATGATCGCGATCTCCGCTTACTGGCCGGCAATCGCCTGCTGCATCGAACGCATCAGCCCGTTGATGAAGGTCAGGCTGGCCTCGTACTGCACGGCGTTCTCCGCAAACGCGGCCCGTTCGGTATCCATATCGACGGTGTTGCCATCGACTGCCGATTGATGCTCGGTGCGGTACTTGACGAAGGGCGTCATCGGCGATTTCTCACCCCCTTCGATATGCCGCGGCGCGCTGGTTGCCAGTGCAAGCGGCTTGACCTTGCCATTCAGTGCCCCCATGAGAGCCTCCTTGAAGTCGATGTCCCGCGCCTTGTAGTGCGGGGTGTCGGCATTGGCGATGTTGGCTGCGAGCAACTCCTGGCGATAGGCACGCGCATTGAGTGCGGCTTGCTGGAATCCAAGGTGACGGTCAATCGCGGTCATGGTCATCGCATTTCTCCTGGTGGCTCGGTCTGCAAAGGCGGGCCGATTCACCCAAGCCATGCTTTGCAGCTTCCGTGCCAGCATTGTCAGCGCCGTCGGCATCAGCCCTTGCGGCGAATAGACAGGCATTCGGGCGGCAATTCATGCACTTGCTGCCGCCAGGGCCGGCAAGCCTTGCCGCCTCGCGCGGCAATCGGCCGCCGTGTGACAATCGGGCCCATGAGACCGAGCCTCCGCCGCTACCTCACCGCCCTGCCCTGCGCCACGCTGCTCGCCGCCCTCACGCCGGGCGCGAGCCAGGCGGCCATGAGCGAAGCCCAGGCGGCCATCCACTCCGCCGTCACCACCTACCTCGCCCGCGAAGCGGCCGCCTTCCCCGGCCGCGTCAGCGTGCAAATCGGCGAGAACGCGATCCCCCGTAATGCAAAGCCATGCCCGGCCCTGCAACTGGGCTTGCCGGCCGGGCAGCGCGCCTGGGGCAAAACCACCGTCGGCGTGCGTTGCGCGGCGCCGTCATGGGCGATGTACGTGCCGGCGCGGGTTGTCATTGAAGGCAGCTATCTGGTTGCCGCCCGCCCGCTCGCGGCCGGGGCCAGGCTTGAATCGGCAGACTGGGAGATCCGCACCGGCGATATCGCCAGCCAGCCCCCCGGCGTGCTGACCGACCCAAGCCAGGCGCTCGGGCGAACGCTGCGTCAGCCGGTGTCCGGCGGGCTTGCCTTGCGCAGCAACCAGCTGCTGGTGGTGCAAGCCGTGGAACGCGGGCAGCGCGTTCGGGTCACAAGCAGTGGCGGCGGTTTTGAGGTAGCCAACGAAGGCGTCGCGCTTGCCGCCGCGGCCGAAGGGCAAGTGGTGCAGGTGCGGCTCGATTCGGGCCGGGTGCTGCAAGGCGTGGCCCGCGCCGGTGGCCGCGTTGAGGTCGGCCAGTAGGCATTCAGCATCAAAAAATGTTTAAAGTTCCGTGCGATAGCGCCGTTAAACCTGACAACAAGCCGAAGAAGCAAACACGGGTGGTGCAACCCTACAGGTCGCCACGCCCGCGGGCGCTTTGAAAAGGCATAACAGGAGCGACATCATGAAAATCGAAGGTTCATACAAGGGCGCCGCCCCAGCGGGCGAAGTAAAGGCGCGAGGTCCGCAAGAGCGTGTAGCGAAACCAGGCGCCGAAGGCGGCTCGAAAGTCGACGTTTCGTCGCTCGGAGCCCGCCTGCAGCAACTCGAAGGCGCCATTGCCAACGTGCCCGAAGTGGACGCGGCCAAAGTGGGCGAACTCAAGCAAGCCATTTCCGAGGGGCGCTTCCGCGTCAACCCGGACAAGGTAGCCGACGGGCTGCTTGAGAGTGTTCGCCAGATGCTTCAGGCACAACCGCGCCAAGCGTGATGCCTGAAACGCCCCGCGCTGAAAGCAACGTCTGAACCCGAACGCACTGCTCCAGGCACAGTTTTCCGCTCTGCTGGCCGAATCAATCGGCCAGCTGGAGCGGTTTGTCCGTTTACTGGAAGACGAGCACGAAATGCTGCTCGCCACCCGCGTCGAAGCGCTGCTGGCCTTGGCGGAAGACAAGACGGCGGCCGTGCGCCAGTTGCAGCAATCGGAGAACGCCCGCGCAATGCTGCTTGGGCGGGCTGGCATTGATGCACGGCACGGCAAGGTGACAAGCTTCATCGAAACCTTGCCGGATGCAGGCCGCAAGGCCTGGGCGCGTTACCTCGAACTGGCCGCCACCGCGCAAGCGATGAACCAGCGCAACGGCACCTTCATCCGCGATCAGCTGCGCGCAAGCCAGCAAGCCATGGCGATCCTGCTCGCAAACAGCGGCCCCAATCTATACGACGCCAGCGGGATGTCTTCGGCGCGCCCAAGCGGGCGCCTGTTCGGCCGGGCCTGATCCGCCCGCAGCGCGAAAACCGGCTGCCCCCCCTTACAGCGCCCCGAACCAGACCCTATTCAGGCAGTGTCGCCCCCAAGGCGCCGCCACCCGACGACGGCGTCACCGGGCCGACCGTCGGCCCTTCGGCCACCGGCGGCAGCATCGATTCGACATGAATACTGACCCGGCGATTGCGCAGGCGGCCATCGGCGGTGCTGTTGTCGGCCACCGGGCGCTGATCGGCATAGCCCGCAACGGTCATCCGCCGGGCATCCACGCCAGCGTCAATGAAGAGCCGCACCACCGAACTGGCACGGACGGCTGAAAGCTCCCAGTTCGATGCAAAAGCGCTGTTCGCGATCGGAATGTTGTCGGTATGCCCTTCAACGCGGATCGGGAAGTCCCCCTGCGCCACGACCGACCCCACCGCGCTGAGCGCCGCGTAGGCCTCGGCCCCCAGCAGGGCCTCACCCGGATTGAACAGTGCGCTGGCATTGATCTCGATCGAGATGCCATGCACGCCTTCGTTCACGGTGACCTGCCCGCCACGCACCAGCGGCTCCAGCACCCGCCGGACCTGCTCGGCCATCGACTTCATCTGCTGCCGCGCCTGGGCTCGCGCCGGCGTCTCGTCCGGCATAGCCTTCTGCACCTTGCTTTGCTGAGGCACTGCGCCCGCAATGGATGCGCGCGGCACGATCTGCATGCCATCGGCGTTCGTGCTCACACTGCGAAACGCACTGACCAGCGAATTGGAGAGCACGCGATACTTGCCCTCGTTGATTGAACTCAGGGCGTACATCACCACAAAGAAGGCGAACAGAAGGGTAATGAAGTCGGCGTAGGAAACCAGCCAGCGTTCGTGGTTCTCGTGCTCTTCTTCGTGCTTGCGGCGGCCTGCCATGGCGGTGTCCGATCCTGACTGCGATGAAGTCTAGAACGGCAGGAACCGCGCCAACTTGAGCAGCAGCTCAGGTGATGTAGCCCTGCAGGCGGGTTTCGATGATGCGCGGGTTGTCGCCGTGGGCGATGCCCACCAGGCCATCGACCATCATCTCGCGCACCGCAACGAGTTGGCCGACATGGGCCAGCAGCTTCTTGGCCACCGGCAGGAAGATCAGGTTGGCCGAGCCCACCCCGTAGATCGTCGCGACAAATGCCACCGCGATCCCCGCGCCGAGCTTGGACGGGTCGGAGAGGTTTTCCATCACATGAATGAGGCCCATCACCGCCCCCAGAATGCCGATGGTCGGCGCATAGCCGCCTGCGGCCTCCCAGATCTTGGCGCTGGTTTTGAGCTGCTGCTCCCATGCGCCGATCTCGACTTCCAGCACCTCGCGCAAGCGCTCCGGCTCAACACCATCAACCAGCAACTGCAATCCCTTGGCCGCAAACGGATCCTTGGTGCCGCTTGCCTGGCCTTCGAGCGCAAGCAAGCCTTCCTTGCGTGCAATGGAACTCCAGGAAACGATCTGTTCGATCACACGGCGAAACGGCGGCACCGGGGGCTTGAACACCCAGGCCCCCATCCGCAAGCCCTGGCGAAAGACGTTGAAGGGGCTTTGCAGCATCACCGCGCCCAGCGTGCCGCCGATCACGATCATGAATGCCGTGGGCTGCACGAGCGAGCCGACATGCCCGCCTTCGAGCACTTGCCCGCCAACAATCGCAATCAGGCCAAGCAGCAGACCGGCAATGCTGATTTTGTCCACGAACGCGATCCCGGCTTACACCGATGCCCGGCGGCCGCGCGCAGCAGCCGCGCTGGCGCGCACGTTACCCGTGATACGTGAGCGCAGGCGCGCGATCGCCTGGCTGTGCAACTGACAGACACGCGACTCCGATACCCCGAGCACTTCGCCGATCTCGCGAAGGTTAAGGTCTTCTTCGTAGTAAAGACCCATCACCATCTTCTCGCGCTCAGGCAGGTCGTCGATCGCCTTGATCAGGGTGTCGCGCATGGTTTTGTCCTCAAGCATTTCCAACGGATCGGCCTCGGAGCCGGCGACATGGCGTTCGAGGAAATCTTCCTCTTCCTCGTCGCTGAAATCCTCGAAATACACCAGTTGGTAGCCACGCGCTTCCTGCAGCATTTTCTGGTAGTCGGGCAGGCTCATGCCGAGCGTTTCGGCCAACTCGCGCTCGGTGGGCTGGCGCCCGTGGCGCTGCTCGAGCTGATGGATCGCGCCTTCGATCCGGCGCATTTCGCGCCGCAGGCTGCGTGGCAACCAATCGTTTTCGCGCAGTCCGTCGAGCATGGCGCCGCGTATCCGCTGCACCGCGTAGGTCTCGAACTGCGCGCCGAGGCCCTCTTCGTAGCGCCCGATCGCATCCAGCAAGCCCAGCATGCCGTTCTGGATGATGTCTTCAACCTGCACGCTGGCAGGCAACTTGGCCATCAAGTGGTAAGCAATCCGTTTGACCAGCGGAACGTATTGCGTCACCAGTTGATTCTTGTCTAGCGTTCCCGATGCGGTATACATCTTCTCTGGCTCTCTCGATTACGGTCTCGTCTGAGGCGCCGGACGACGCCTCCCTGCCGTTACTGTCAGTACTATCGGCCGCCTGAGAGGGAAATTGAGCCCTTTTTGATCTTTTTTCAGGCCCAGCCCAAGGTGTCAGATGGCCAGCGCCATCGACGCCCGCTGCCGACGCCGCGCCAAGCCCAGCACGCGGTCCAGAAACACCCCATCCACCGCCGTGCCCGATACCGCCGCGGCAGCCACTGCGCTGGCCTCCAGCCCATGCACGCGCCGCAAGGCAAGCCCGGTCTGCCGATGGCCCACCAGCACCAGATTCGCCAGCAAGGCTTCGGCCTCATCCTCATCACGCGGCGAAGCCAGCGCCAGGTCGATCTGCGGCCAGGGCCCGCCGTCCAGCCGCTTGATCAGCGCATAGGCTTCGGTGATCGCGCGCGGCGATCCATCCACCGCCACCACCATCCGGTGCGCCGCGCTCGCAAGCGGCGAGAGCACACGGTCATCCGGCCGCGCGTGAATCAGCCACAAGTCGCTGCCGCGTTGCAAAGACCGGCATGCCTCGGCGAAGCGCTCCGCCGTCACCCGGTCGGCGTTGTCGAGCGCACGTGCCAAGCGCGCCGCCGGGTAGAGCGATAGCCCCGGCCCGGCATCCACGCGTACCGCATCGAGTGCCACATGCCGCTCGACCGCCTGCAGCAGATCGAAACGCCCGGCGGCGCCCAAAGCGTCGGCAAGATTTCCGCTGGTGGCCACCTCGTCGAACACGGTCACTTGCCGTCCGCCCTGGGCCCGGGTGAGGGCCTGCCCGGCCAGCCAGCGCATGGCACCGGCGCCAAAGGCGGCCACCGCAACCACCTGCGGCGGCGCAGTGCGGAGCAAACGGCGCAGGCCTGCGGCTTGGTCTTCGAATCCGGCCTTCATGCGCGCGCTCCTTCCCCGCCGTTCGAACGCGGTGCGGAGCTGAGCAGGCCGGCATCCTCCGGGGTCAGCCGGAAGGGCGAATCTGGCGCCAGCTCACGCAAGGCGCGGTGCGTCAGCCAGGCACGGTTGGGCAGATGCAGGTCTTCCGGCACACGCTGGCCGTTGGCGATGTAGTAGCCGCGCAGCTCATGGCGAATCATCACGTCCAGCGCCGGCGCCAGCGACGCGGCTTCGTCGGTCTTGGTGAGGATGCAGCCAGCCAGATCCGGGCCCTCGTAGGCACGCACCACATCTTCAAGCGTGTCGCCACGGCTGGTGGAATTGAGCAGCAGCAGCCGGCGCACGCAGCCGGCGCCCGAGAGCATGGCGGCCTGCTCGGCGACCATCTTGTCGCGCTGGCTCATGCCGATCGTGTCGATCAGGACCATGTGTTTGCCGGCCAGATCCTGCAGCGTGCGGCGCAGTTCCGAAGCGTCGCGGACGGTGTGAACCTGCACGCCGAGGATGCGACCGTAGATGCGCAGTTGTTCATGGGCGCCGATCCGGTAACCGTCGGTGGTGATCAGTGCTAGGCGCTCGGCGCCATGGCGTACCACGCAGCGCGCGGCCAGCTTGGCGGCGGTGGTGGTTTTGCCCACGCCGGTCGGGCCCACCAACGCATACACACCACCGCGCTCGATCAGATCCGATTCGGATTCGAGCGTCAGCATGCGGCGGCTGATCTGGCTGCGCACCAGCGTGCGCGCCTGGTCGGCGCTGACCTCGCCCGGCACGACTTCGGTCAGCTCACGCGAAAGCTGGGCGGAGAAGCCCGCTTCCAGCAGTTCGCTCATGATTTGTGCCCGAACCGGCGCGCCGCGGGTCAGCTCGCCCCACGCGAATCCGGCCAGTTGGCGTTCGATCATGCCGCGGATCGCGCCCATCTCTTCGGCCATCTTCGCGTTGGCCGCTTCCAGCGCGCGCACCTTCTCGGCATCCGCACTCTCGGCAGCCATGCGTGCGGCCAGTTCGGCGGCGCGCTGTTCGATCTGGCGGTCGCGCCGCGGCGGCGTGGGCTCCGCTTGCGGGCGCCGCGGCCGTGGCGGGTCGTCGTAGGTTTCAGCGCGGAACTCGGCACGCTGCGCCCAGGGATCTTCCGGCGGCGAGGTACGCTCAAGCGGCGGTTCAACCGGCCGGCCGCTGCGGTCAACCCGCGGCGGCATGAAGGGGCGGATCTGCGCACGCGGGTCGCTCACCGCATGCGGCACACCCTCGATCAAGCCTTGGGGCAATGCGGCATCGGCAGCATTGGCGCGGGCGATCCGGGTACTCAGGCTGACACGGAAATCCGACTCATCCGCGGCTTGCTCCGGCGCCTGCCGCGCGGCCATGGCGCGCGCTTCGGGCCGGGCTTCGGGCCGCAGCGCGGGCTGCGGGCTGTGCTGTGACGCCCTTGCGGCCGGCACGGCAGCGCGAAGATCCGGGGCGGGTGCGGGCGCCGCCGCCTGCGGCTGTTGATGGGCGCGCATGCTCGCTTGCACCGCCCCCACTTCTTCACTGGGCAAGGCAAGGATTTCGACCCCGCCATCAACCGCGCGATTGGAGAGCACGACGGCATCGTTGCCGAGCTCTTCCTTCACCAGCCGAAGCGCGTCACGTGCAGTGCGGCCGTAGTAACGCTTGACGTTGATCATCTCTCACCTCCAGTGCCACAGTTCGATCGCGGCGCGGGCCACGAGCGGTATCTCGGTTCTGAGCAAGCCGCGTTCCAGTTGCCACAAGAAACGCTTGGACCTGCTTGGATTGGATTATTGCGGCAGGGGCGCTAGCGCAAGCGGCAGAACACGCCGGTAAAAACCGGCCATTTCTGCCGCATCGAGCTTGCAAAGAAGATGGCGCCCGCGGGCGCCATCCGTGAGGTGAGACGCAAGCGCCTTAGTTCTTGCCGCCGATGATGGCGGTGACGCGGATGTTGCGCGACTCGGGGACTTCGGAATTGGCCAGCACGCGCATGTTCGGCACGGCGCGCCGCAGGAAGCGTGACAGCAGCCAGCGCAGCTGATTGGGCACCAGCAAGACCGGCGGCAGACCCAGATCTTCCTGCCGCTGGGCCGCGTTGGCGGCTTCGCGCATCAGGTTGTCGGCCAGGCTGGGTTCGAGTGCACCTTCGCCGCCGCCCGACTGCATGGCCTGCAACAACAGGCGTTCGAGCGTGGGGTCGAGCGCCATCACCTGCAGTTCGGCGCCGGCCGGGAACATCTGCTGCACGATCGCACGACCCAGCGCGGTACGGACCCGCGCCGCCAGCTCCAGCGGGTCCTGCGTGCGTGTGGCCTGCTCGGCCAACGATTCGATGATCGTGCGCATGTCGCGGATGTTGACGCCCTCTTCCAGCAGGTACTGCAACACGCGCTGCAGCACATGCAGCGGCATGAGCTTGGGCACCAGATCTTCGACCAGCTTGGGCGAATCCTTGGCGATGTGGTCGAGCAAGGCCTGGGTTTCGTGCCGCCCGAGCAGATCGGCCGAGTTGCCGATGATCACGTGGTTCAGGTGAGTGGCCACCACCGTGCTGGCATCCACGACGGTGTAACCCATGGCGTGCGCCTGTTCGCGCAAGCCCGCCTCGATCCAGATCGCCGGCAAGCCAAAGGCCGGATCGCGTGTCTGGTTGCCCGGCAAGCTGCCACTGACTCGGCCCGGGTTGATCGCGAGGAACATGCCCGGGTAAGCCTCACCCGAGCCGATCTCGACCCCCTTGAGCGTGATCCGGTAGCCGTTGGGCCGCAGTTCGAGGTTGTCGCGGATGTGCACCGGCGCTGCAAGAAAGCCCACGTCCTGTGCGAACTTCTTGCGCAAACCGCGAATGCGGCGCAGCAGCTCACCATCCTGCCCCTTGTCGACCATCGGAATGAGCCGGTAGCCCACTTCCAGGCCCAGCACATCGACCGGCGTGACATCGGCCCAGCTCGCCTCGTTCGATTCAACCGGCGCCGCCGGGCCCGCGGGTGCAAAAGATTCCGCCGCCGCGGCTTCGTTCTGCGCCTTCTTGCTCAAGTGCCATGCGCCCCAACCAAACAAGCCGGCAAGCAGCAAGAACGAGAAGTTGGGCATGCCAGGAATCAGACCCATCATTCCGAGGATCACCGAGGTCAGCAATAGCACCATCGGATTCGCAAAGACCTGGCCAACGACCTGCCCGCCAATGTCCTGATCATCGCCGACGCGCGACACCACCATACCTGCCGCAACCGAGATCACCAGCGCCGGCAGCTGCGCCACCAGGCCATCACCGATTGCCAGCAGGGTATAGACCCGGCCTGCTTCGGCGGCCGGCAAATCGTGCTGGACAACGCCGACAATCAGCCCGCCGATCAGGTTGATCACCATGATGAGGATGCCGGCGACGGCATCGCCCCGAACAAACTTGGACGCACCGTCCATCGCTCCGTAGAAATCCGCCTCCTGCGAAATTTCAGAGCGGCGGCGCTTGGCTTCCTTGTCGTCGATCAGGCCCGCGTTCAGATCGGCATCGATCGCCATCTGTTTGCCGGGCATGGCATCCAGGGTGAAACGCGCGCCGACTTCGGCGATACGACCGGCACCCTTGGTGATCACCACGAAGTTGATGATCGTGAGGATGATGAACACCACGATCCCCACCGCAAGGTTGCCACCGACCAGGAAGTGGCCGAAGGCCTCGATCACCTTGCCTGCTGCATCCGGGCCGGTATGCCCCTCCAGCAGCACCACCCGCGTTGACGCCACGTTCAAGGACAGGCGCAACAAGGTGGTTGTCAGCAACACCGTCGGGAAGGCCGAAAAATCGAGCGGCTTGCGGGTGTACATGCCAACCAGCAGCACCATCACGGCCACCGCCAGGTTGAAGGTGAACAGCAGGTCGAGCATGAAGGCCGGCAGCGGCAGCACCATCATGCCCAGCACCATCACGATCAGGATCGGTGCCGCCAGTTGCTTGATGTTGCTGGGCGAGAAGACCGCCTTCAGATCCAGCGAAGTACTTGGATTAGCCATCAGTCGGCTCCTTCAAAACGTGTGCAAGCACGCGCGGCTGGGCGTGTTTCGCTGCATGAGGATCATTGGGGTGCTCCCGCGGCCGCGGCGCCCGGGTCAAGTTTGGGCGGCACTGGGATGTGGGTGGGTTCGGGCGGCGGCGTGGTACCGAGCGAGGCCGAGTGGCGCAACGTGAACACCCAGGCCATCACCTCTGCCACCGCGGTGTAGAGCGCCGCCGGCACTTCGTCGCCGATTTCCGCATGGCGGTAGAGCGCACGCGCAAGCGGCGGCGCTTCGAGCAAGGGCACCTGGTTGGCACGCGCGACGTCGCGAATCTGCTGGGCCACGAGGTCGCAGCCCTTGGCCACCACCCGTGGTGCACGCATCGAGGCGCCGTCATACCGAATCGCAACGGCATAGTGGGTCGGGTTGGTGACCACCACATCGGCCGTAGGCACCTCCTGCATCATCCGGCGCCGCGCCATCTCGCGCTGGCGCTGGCGGATACGCGCCTTGATCTGCGGATCACCTTCCGACTGCTTGAACTCTTGCTTGAGTTCGTCTTTGCTCATCTTCAACTTGCTGTGGTACTGCCAGAGCTGAAATGGCACATCGACCAGCGCAATCAGGATCAGGCCAGACACCAGCGTCACCGACGCACCGAGCAGAATCTGTGCGAAGTCAACCAGCCCCGGCTCGATCGCCATCTGCATCAGGTGCAACGACTCTTCACCGCGCGCCTTCATCACCGTGAAGCCGATATAGCCGAGCAAGAGCGCCTTGAGGATGGCCTTGACCATCTCGGACAAACCGTGGACCGAGAACAGCCGCATCAAACCGGACACCGGATTGAGACGCGCGAAGTCGAAGGAATAGGCCTTGCTGGAATAGTTGAAGCCGCCCACCGCAATTGGCGATGCGATCGAGGCAATCGTGAGCACCAGAAAGAGCGGCAACAGGGTCACCAACCCGGCGGCAAACATTTCGTATAGCGCCACCAGCATCTGCGCCGGATCTTTCGCCTGCGCGGGTTCGAGTAACAGACCCGCACGCGTGAGGTGGAACATGCGATCAAACAGCCACCCGCCCATCGCCCACAGCGCCAGAACGCCCGCCATGAGCACGACAAGGCTCCCGAGTTCACGTGAACGGGGAACATTGCCCTCCTCGCGGGCTTGCTCAAGCCGTCGGCCTGATGCTGGTTCTGTTCGTTCGAGATCGCTGTCTTCAGCCATGGCGCATTGACTCCGTATAGCGGATTATCGATACGCGGCGCCAGCCAAAGACGGCGATGAAGCGGGGAAAAGCCCCGCAATTCAGATCCGACCGCCCCCCTCATGACGCAATATTGCTGCGCGCCAACAACCCTCTGGGTGCCAACGATGCGGGCACTCTCGGCTGGCCGACTGAGTCGGCCGCCGCATGCGCGAACTGAAAGTGTCCACTAAGAAAACTGGTGGACACCATGCAAGAGAGTCAGCGTCGGTCCCGTCGCGTGCATAGTGCGGCATTCAATGCCCAAGTCGTCGCCGATAGCGAAGCGGTCGGCGCCTCGGTGGCGCAAGTGGCTTTGACGGGGCGCTGCCGATTGATAACAACCGCGTCGAGAACGCGATCCGCCCGGTCGCACTCGGACGCAAGAACTGCCTCTTCGCCGGCAGCCTGCACGCGGGCCAGCGGGCCTCCGCCGTGATGAGCCTGGTGCAATCGGCCCGGCTCAACGGCCACGACCCCTACGCCTACCTCAAGGATGTGCTGACGCGCTTGCCGACCCAACGTATCCGTCCGCCAAACCCATCTTGAGCCGTCGTCCGATGGCGTGAAGGATAGTGTCCACTAAGAAAACTGGTGGACACCATGCAAGAGAGTCAACGTCGATCGCGTCGTGCGCATAGTGCGGCATTCAAATCAAAGGTTGTCGCCGAGAGCGAAGCGGTCGGCGCCTCGGTAGCGCAGGTGGCCTTGCGTCACGGGGTCAATGCGAACCTGGTGCATCGCTGGCGGCGCGCGGCCCAGCGCGGGCTGCCGGCGGTCGCGCAAGCGCCGGCCTTTCTTCCCTTGGTGATCCCGACAGCCGCGCCGGTGACATCCTCACCGTCGCCCGCGCAGTCATCAGCAGCGAGCGAGATCCGCATCGAACTGCGTCGCGGCACGGCCACGGTGAGCGTGAGTTGGCCCGCGAGCGCCGCGGCCGAATGTGGGACGTGGCTTGCCGAGTGGCTACGGTGATCCGCATCGAGGCGATCTGGCTCGCAGTCGAGCCATTGGACATGCGCGCCGGCACGGATTCGGTGAGCGCGCGCGTGGTGCGGGTGTTCGGGCACATCATGCCGCACCACGCGTATCTCTTTGCCAATCGCCGTGCCGACCGCATCAAGGTGCTGGTGCATGATGGCTTTGGCGTGTGGCTCGCTGCGCGGCGCCTGCACCAGGGGCGCTTTGCCTGGCCACGGGATGCGGCGGCGATCCGCGATTTGTCGCGCGAACAATTCGATGCGCTGGTGGTGGGCCTGCCCTGGCACCGGGTCGGGGACGCAGGCGTGATCCGCACGCTCTGATCCGCCTGCTGGCGGTCGTGGCAATTGCCGCTTGCGCCAATGGCGGGCGCCCTCCTCATGGGGCACGATGTGCACCATGACTTCGACGTCATCCCTCGACACCCTCACCGAAGTTCAGCTGCGTACGCTGGCGCGCGAGTTGATCGCCCAGGTGACGCTCAAGCAAACCACGATCGAGAAACTCGCGCACGAAAACGCACTGCTCAAGCGCCTCAAATTCGGTGCGCGCACCGAGTCCTACTCGGCCGAGCAACGCCAGTTGTTCGAAGAAACATTCGATGCCGATCTGGCTGCGCTCGAACAAGAGATACGTGCGGCAAGCCCTGCCGCCGCGGGTGAGCCTCGGGCCGCG
>NZ_JAPFHA010000025.1 GCF_026586805.1 Niveibacterium sp. 24ML
CGCCTGGTTCAACCATCACCGACTACTCGCACCGATCGGCTACATCCCGCCGGCAGAAGCTGAGGCAAACTACTACCGGCAACTCGCCAATCAGGCTGCTGTGACCGCCTGACTTAAACCAAACAGCCTCCACAAAACTCGGGGCGATTCACGGCACCGCAAATGTCGGCGCCGTCTATGTCGTGTAGCGTCCGGGCGAGAGGATATTGGCGGGATCCAGATGCCGTTTGAGATCCGCCACGAACCTCGCGGACTCCCCGCCTTTGCCAAGCAACCACGGCAGCGAATCGATCCCCACGCGATAGGGCGTATAGCCGCGCAGCCGCCCTTCTTCTAGTAGGGCGGCAAGGCACTGCTTGGCGTTCTCGGCCGCACGCGGGTCGGCACGGTCAAACAGGATCGGGACCGTACTGTCGAAGATGCTGTCCGAGATGGTTGTCAAGGTCACCAGTGGTTCGATGCCGAACTCTCGCATCCGCTTGACCACCCAGATCGTGTAGTCATTGACCAAGGATGCGTTCATCGGAACCAGGGGCGCGTACCAGAGCAAGCCGCAACCGTCCTTTGCCGGATTGAGCGGTGCATTGCCATCGTCACGCTTGCCGCTCAGCCAGTAAGCAAGCGGAAGCGCTGTCTCATTCGGGATTCCCTGAATCAGGTCCAGTGACTTCGCCAACGTCGCGAGACTCGCTTCGGCGCGATTGGCAATGAAAGCAGGCGCCAAGGCGACGCCTTTTCGCAGGATTTGGATTCTGTCCTGCGTCAGAAACACAAGCCGCGTCGCAACCCCTGCGAGCGCGCGACGCACTTCTTTCTTGACTGCCGGCAGCAACGCCGCGGACGAGTAAAGCGTGCCAAACCCTGTCCACGGCATGATCATGTTCTGGCGCGCGAGCTCTGCGGCAAGGCTTTCAGGCATGATCGGCGCACCGGACAAGCGCTCGCGCGGGTACGGAATAGTCATGGAAAGCATGCGTTGGTGGTTCATCAAATTCACACCACCAACAAGCCCGCCGCAAGCCTGAAGCACCGCCCTTACACGCTCGACAATGCGAGGCAAATCTTCCTGCCGCTTGAGCGAGAACAGGAACACAGCCGTTCGCTCAGGCTTTGGCGCAAGCGTGATCGTTGCGCTTGTGACAATCCCGAACGGACTTTGTGTGAACAAGCCGATCCAGCTCGGGCCGATGCCGTTCCGGAAGATCCGGTCGAGCGTCGGTACGCCGAGGCTCCCGAAGGGCGCACGAAGCCATTCCCCGTTTGGCAGCACAACCTCAAGATTGGACAAGGCGGTGAAGTGGTCGGCGTAGGGCGTGATGCCGTAACCTCGTTCGAGCGCATTAGAGAGCAGACTGACATCGGGGCCAGCGCCGGTCGTCGGCACGATGTAGCGGGATCCCTTGTCCGCCAAGAACTGGCAAAGCTGTCTTTGCGTGACACCCGGTTCAAGCGTGACGGTGCCGAATTCGGGATCGTAGTCGAGGATGCGATTGAGCCCGCCGAGGTCAAGAATGACCGCGCCTGTCCGTGCGGGAAGCGAGCTTCCATACCCCCAGTTACGGCCGGTACTGATCGGGTACAGGGGGACACCGGTGCGTCGAGCGACTTCTAGAATCGCAGGGAGCTTCTCCTTGTCGCCGTGCTGGAGTCGAATGGCACCAAGCACGACCCGCTCGGCCGCGCCGCAGTCGACACCGTAGGCGGCCGTCGCTTCAGCACCGCCCATGACCTCACCACCGAGCATTGCCGACCAGGCCGACAATGCAGCGTTCACCTTCTCGATGTCGATCACGGCACAGCCCTCCATGCAAGCTTCTGACTTGTCAGACGATAGTTGATCACAAGCATGACGGCCAACACATATCGATCGAAGTCCGGCCTGTTTTCACGAAGCCCGCAAGCGTGATGGCGCTAGAATTGAAAGAGCGATTTCGCCCGGAGATACCGCAATGTCCGCAGAACTGGTTCCAGGCAACCTTGGCGACAGCTTCAGCAAGTATTTCGAGGTGGTGCCTGCGCTGGATGAAGCCGTAAAGCGCGAAGCATTCTTTGTCCGGCATGAGGTCTATTGCAAGGATCTGCACTTTGAGGCCGAACGCGACACCCGGCAGGAAACCGACCCGTACGATGCGCAGTCGATGCACTGTGTTCTGCGGACACGGGGCGAGAACGCCCGCCCGGTGGGGTGTGTACGCCTGATTCGTACCAACCCGGAGAATCCGGCAGCGCCACTTCCATTTGAGAAACACTGCAAGGACACCCTGGATCGCACGATCATCGATCCGGCGACGCTTCCACGCGCCTCGGTCGCAGAGGTATCACGGCTGGCGGTGATTTCCGACTTCCGCCGCCGGAAAGACGAACAGGACAAACCGGTGTCGATCAGCGACGACGATTTCCGTTCAAACGGGCCCGCGTCCCGGTTCCCGTTCATCCCGGTCAGCCTGTACCTGGCGTGCGTTGCGATCTCTTTGCGCGAGAACCTGAATCACGTGTTCGTGCTGACCGAGCCGCGCCTGGCAATGCACTTTGCCCGGATCGGTTTTGATATTCGCCAAGTCGGTGGCGGTATCGAACACCGTGGCCTTAGGGTGCCGTCATACCTGCGGCCTGACAAGATCGCGCAAGAAATGAAACCCATGATGCGGCCGCTCTACGACGTTGTCAGAACGTCGATTGACCGGGCATTCGAGGCTACGGCGAAGCGCTAGGCATGGCGGGGTCAGGTTTGGGCGTCACCGGGTGACGCGCCCGCCAGGCGCGCGCAAGCATGTGAGCACTGACCGGGGCGGTGACAAAAACGAACCCCAGCGGGATCAGGTAGCGCAAGCTGCTACCGCCTTCAACGAAGTAGAAGCGCAAGGCCAGCGCAGCAAGGGCACAGCCTGCACCCAGTGTTGCGGCTTTTGTCGGCGCATGCAGACGGGTCATGAAGTCGGGCAGGCGCAGCATGCCCCAGGTGCCAATCAAGGCGGCAAGGGCCCCGACGATCAGCAGCACCGCGACGCAGATATCAGCCCACATCGGCATTGCTGCCCCCTTTCACACGCAAGAGGTAAAGCGCCGCCGCGACGGTGCCGACGAATCCGAGCATTGCAATCGCGAGCACACCTTCAAAGTTGAAGGGGTGGCCTAAGGCAATGCTCAGGGCCGCGATCAGTGCGAGCGCCACTACGTACAGCGTATCGAGGGCGAGCACCCGGTCTTCCGCCGAGGGCCCGCGAAGCAGGCGCACACCGCACAGCAGGAGCGCGAGCAGGTAGGCGAGTATGGCGAATGGCAAGACGGTTTCCGTCATGCGTACAACTCCAGCAGCAAGGATTCGTAGCGCGTTTTGATTTCTGCGGCAACGGCGGCAGGCTCAGCCGTATCGAGCACATGGACGAGCAAGCTGGCGTGTTCTGCGTCGTACTCGACTGACAAGGTACCGGGGGTGAGCGTAACAATGGCCGCCAGCATGACGACCCGAATGTCGTCAGGCAATTCAAGCGGCACAGACACCCAGGCAGGCCGCGTGCGACTTGGGCGAGTCATCACTAACCAGGCGACCGACAGGTTTGAAGCAACGATGTCGATCAGGACGCGAGCGCCCAAGCGAATCAGGACCCAAGGGCGAATGCGCTTTGAAGGCAAACCGGGCACCAGCCAGGCCACGACGCCCCACGCCACGATGACACCCAGCAAGGCACTCCCGACCGAGGCTTGCCCGTGCAACAGCAGCCACGCCACCCAGAGCGTAAGAAACCATCCCCAGCGCAGGCCACTGCGGCTCATGGCACGCTCCGCATCGGGGCCTGCCCGAGCACTGCTTGAATGTAGGCATCCGGAGTTGCCATTTGCGTCACCGCCTCAGAAACATAGCGTTGCGCAGGCCCGGCGCACACGCTAAGCAGCAGTGCGCCACCACACAGCCAGGCAAGCGCCAGTTGTTCTGAAAGGCTTGCTTTGCCACCGCGATTGCTGACCCGCAGCCCCACTCGCGCCAGGCCAACCACCGACAGCAAGCCACCCAACAGGATAACGAGGGCCATCCAGGCAAGCACCGGTGAAGCCAGCACACCGTCCAGGGCCTGCAGCTTCGCAATGAACGTGGCGAAAGGCGGCAGGCCGGCCACGCCCGCCGCCGCCGCGAGTAACCACAGCCTGGATGCGCCCAGGCAATTGCGCCGCTGAAGATCAGCTACCAGGAACAACGCACTCGCGCACACCGCACTGGCCGGCAGGTAGAGCAGCCCGGCCGCCGCAGCCTGTGGCGAAGCGCTCGCAAAAACCAGCATCAGAAAGCCGCTCGACGACAGCACGCTCCAGGTTGCGACTTGCGTGAGCGATAGACTCGCAAGCGCCCCGAAACCAGCCAGCAGAAGTGTCCCGGCACCACAGGCCAGCACGATGCCGGCAAGCGGCCAGTCACCCAACGCACCGCCCCAAAGGGTCATCAGGCGCAGCAGGCCGTAGGCGCCCAATTTTGTCAGCAAGGTGAAGGCGGCGGCCGAAACGGGGGCGATACGGCCATAGGTTTGCGGCAACCATGCCGACAACGGCAAGGCAGCGGCCTTAAGGAGAAAAACCACCGACAACAAGCCCACCCCTGCCACTGCAAGCGGGCGGTCGGCCGCCGGCAACTGCGGCAGCCGCACCGCCAGATCGGCGAAAGACAGAGTCCCGGACACGCCGTACAAAACGCCTGCCGCAATCAGGAACAAGGCCGAGCCAGCCAGATTGATGGCGACGTAACGCAAGGATGCGCCCACAGCCCCGCCGCTGGCGCCCTGCAGGGCGAGGCCATACGACCCGACGAGCATAACCTCGAAAAACACGAACAAGTTGAAAACGTCTGCCGTAAGAAACGCGCCATTCACGCCCATCCACAGTACGTGGAACAAGGGGTGGAAGAACGCCCCTTCGTCTTGCGCGCCACCAATCGAGAAGACCAGCACCCCAAACAGCACCCAGGCCGTGGCCAGCAGCGCCCAGGCACTCACGTGGTCCGCCATCAGCGCAATGCCGAAGGGCGCCTGCCAGTTGCCCAGCAGATAGACGGTCTGGACTCCGCCCGCGGCCTGCAACACCAAGGCCATCGATGCGGCCAGTACCGCCAGGGCCCCGAGAAGGCTGATCGGGCGCGATGCGCGCGGCCATGCCAGCGCCAGCGTTGCCGTCAGCAAGGGCAGGAGGATCGGCAATACGGCAAGATGCACTTGCAGCACACTGCCCACCGTCATTGCTCCGCCCCGGCGTCGTCACCGTCAGCTTGTTTGCGACGGAGCGCAAGCGCCACCATCAGGCCGGTCATCGCAAAACCGATCACGATGGCGGTCAGAACCAGCGCCTGCGGCAAGGGGTCGACATAATCGGCCGGCGAGAGCGCACCGCCATGCGCCGGCACGATGGGCGCCTTGTCCGGCGCGGGCCGCCCCATGGCGAAGAGAAACAGGTTCACACCGTATGAGAGCAGCGTGATTCCAACGATCACGTCAAACAGGCGGCCCCGCATCAGGCAGTAGAGCGCACAGGCAACCAGAATCGCGATCTGCGAAGCGAGCATCAGCTCAAGCGTCATTTCTTGCCCTCCTCACGCCCAAAGGCAAAGGCCAGAATCAGCATGACCGTGGCGCCGACCACCACGGCCAGTACCCCCAGATCAAACAGTGCCGCACTCGCAAGCGGAATCTCCCCCAGCACCGGCAGCACCGGATGCCCGAAGGCGCTGGTCAGGAAGGGATAGCCCAGCGCGAGGCTCGCCGCACCGGTCAGCAAGGCCAGTCCGAGGCCTGCAGCAAGCCAGCGCACCGGCCGCGCATGGGGCGAACGCCAAGAACCCAGGGCCAGCGCCTCAAGCACGAGGCCAATCGCGAGCAGCAAGCCGGCAACGAATCCGCCGCCCGGAAGGTTGTGCCCGCGCAGATACAGATGAACCGCCACCAGCGCCGCAAAGGGCATCACGATCTTCACCGCCGTTGGCAGCATGAACGAGCCTTGGAAGCGCCCCAGCACGCCGGCCCGCTCGCGCGCGAGAAACGCCCACACGATCAATGCCGCCGCCGCCAGCACGGTGATTTCGCCCAAGGTATCGAACCCGCGGAAGTCGACAATGATCACGTTGACCGCGTTGGTGCCACCGGCGCCGCTGACCGCGTTGGCAAGCTGGTAGTCAGAGATCGCGGGAGGCTTGCGCAGCATCGCTTCCCACGCCAGCCATCCGGTTCCGCCGCCGCCAGCCACGGCTATCGCGGCATAGCGCAAACGCTTACCCAGACTGCGTACTGGCGGCGCCTCAACCGGCAGGCGTTGCAGTGCAAGCAGCAGCAAGAGCACGGTCGCCACTTCCACGAACAACTGGGTCAAGGAAAGGTCTGGCGCCGACAGCCCCGCAAAGGCCAGCGCCACGGCAAGCCCGACCGCGCCGAGAAAGAGCAACACCGTCACCGGCTGGTTACGCGCGCTGGTGGCCGCAATCGCGAATACGGCGCCGACCACCCAGACGATGATCCCGCCCTGCGGGATCGCCGCGGTCAGTTCGGGCAGGTGAGCCTCGAATCCGCCCCCCAACAAGGGCCAGCCCGCAGCCAACACGGCGGCAAGGGCAAGCACCGCCATCTGCAAGCGCATCCGGTCGCCGCGTAACTGCCGCACCAGTACGACACCGCTGCGCGCCAGCGTGAGCAAGAGGCGTTCAAACTGACGATATCCCCAAGGATCGGGCAACGGCCGCTGATGCAAGGCACGCTTGCGCATCAGCACTGCATAGATCCCCACCCCGCTCACCAAAGCAAGCGCACTCATTGCAAGCGGCCCATTGAAGCCATGCCACAGCGCCAGGGAATAGCTCGGCAGCGAGCCGCCCAGCGCTGCATGCGCCGCAGCCGCGAGTGGCGCGCCAATGATCGGTGTGGGAATCAGGCCGACCAGAAGGCACAACAGCACCAACACGGCAACTGGCGCCGCCATCCACAACGGCGGCTCATGTGGCGTTCGCGGCAGATTGATCGGCGCGCCGTTGAAAAAAACGTCATGCACGAAGCGCGCCGAGTAGGCAACCCCGGCCGCGCCCGCCAGCAAGGCGGCAAGCGGCGCGAGCAGCGCAATCGGATCATGGCCCTCAAGCGCCAGCGCCTCACCAAAGAACATTTCCTTGGACAAGAACCCGTTGAGCAGCGGCACCCCCGCCATCGCTGCGGCCGCAACAATGGCGAGCGAACCGGTCAAGGGCATGTAGCGCCACATGCCGTTCACATTGCGCAGATCACGCGTGCCGCATTCATGATCGACAATGCCCGCGGCCATGAACAGGCTGGCCTTGAAGGTGGCGTGGTTGATCACATGGAAGACCGCCGCCACGATTGCCGTCGGGGTCGAGAAACCGATCAAGAGCGTAATCAGCCCCAGGTGGCTCACCGTCGAATACGCCAGCAAGCCTTTCAGATCATGCTGGAACACCGCCGCCACGCCCCCCAACAGCAGGGTAATCGCCCCCGCTGTGCTGACCGCGAAGAACCAGGCATCCGTGCCACCCAGAACCGGATAGAAGCGCAAGAGCAGAAAGATGCCCGCTTTGACCAGGGTGGCCGAATGCAGGTAGGCCGAAACCGGTGTGGGGGCCGCCATGGCCCGCGCCAGCCAGAACTGGAACGGGAACTGGGCTGACTTTGAAAACACCGCAAGCAGGAAGCAGGTGAGAATCCATGGATAGCGCGGGTCGGCACGCACGACATCGCCGGCCGCCAGCACGGTGGCCAGATCAAAGCTGCCTGCGGCGCGCCCCAGCATGACCACCGCAGCCATCAACGCAAGGCCCCCCATGCCGGTCACCGCCAGCGCCGCGCGCGCCCCGCGTACCGCACCACGATCAGGGGCGTTGAAGGCGATCAGCAGGAATGAGGCAAGACTGGTCAGCTCCCAGAACATGGCCAGCAACACCAGATCCCCCGCAAGCACCACGCCGAGCATCGCCCCCATGAAGGCGCACAGCAGCGCGAAGAAGCGTGGCAAGCGTTCGTCGCCGTCCATGTAGTAGCGGGCGTAGAGGATGACCAGCGCGCCGATCCCGCTCACCAGCGTGGCAAAGAGCCAGGCAAGCGCATCAATCCGCAGCGTGGCCGAGACCCCCAACGCAGGCAGCCACGCCACCGAGCTCTGCAGCGTTTGCCCTGCCCAGACGGCTTGCGCCATCTGCCCCAGCAAGCCGAGCACCACCAGCGCACATGCACCCGCAAGCGCAAATGCCGCCGTCGCGCTTCGCAATCGAGCGAGCAGCAGCGCAGCGCACCAGGGCAACAAGCAGATCGTCAGAAGCGTCATGGATCCGGGTTCGGTTTGGCGGCGGGCCCTCGAAGCCCGCAGGCACCGCCCATCTTAACTGCCTTGAAGGATTCCTGACACCGCAGGCGCCGTTTGGGTTCCGGATGAATGGGAAAATATGCCAATGCAATTTGCTTGCTTTTACTGAATTTGTGATGTTTACTGATGGCACCATAAAGACATCTTCACTGAAGGATGTCACCCGATGCCCTGTCAGCACACACGGGTCTGGCTCTTCGAGCCCGGCTGCGCGACGTGAGTGCAGATAACAGAACAGGGCCGGCAATATCGTTTGGAGCGTTCCATGATGTTGCAACTGCGTTCACGCGCGACGCCTGCTGCCGTCCACCGGCAGCCGCCGCAAGTTCGTCCCGAATTGCATCGCACTGCAGCCACGCTGCAGCCGCCGCACGCCCTGTCCGGGCCGCAAGGCAAAGCTCCCTAGAACTCAAGTTACTACCGGCTCGCAGCGGCTGAATCACTTTGCCGCTGAGTCCAAACACGAGGCTGCGCCCATGTCGCGCGGCCCGGGCAAACCGGCTTGCATGAGCCAGGGCTCAAACAGAAGGGCCCGGCCCGCAAAGCCAGATGACAGCAACCAAAGGAGATTTACATGCAACAGCAACACCGCGTACTGGGTATCGTCCTCGCCGTCGCCAGTGCGTTTGCAGCACCCTCCCTCCAGGCCGCCACCGAACAAGACAAGGCCAGTAGCGCAATCCTGTTCCAGTCCTTCCACTGGAACTCGGCAACCAGCGGCTTCTATGCCGACATTCAAGCCAAGGCAGCCGACCTCAAAACGCTTGGCGTAACTCACGTCTGGTTCCCGCCCCCATCGGATGCCGCGTCGACGCAGGGCTACCTGCCCCGCCAACTCAACAAGCTCGACTCAAACTACGGCACGGAGGCTGCGCTTAAGGCCGCAACCTCGGCACTCGCTGGCCAAGGCATCAAGAGTGTCGCGGATGTAGTGGTTAACCACCGTGTGGGCAGCACCGGCTGGGGTGACTTCACCAACCCGACCTGGGACTGCCGCGCGGTCGTGAGCGGTGACGAGTGGACCGGCAAGTGCGGCAACGCCGATACCGGCGGCAGCTACGACGCGGCCCGCGACATTGACCACACGCAAACCTTCGTTCAGAACGACATCAAGACCTGGATGTCGAGCCGCCTCAAGGGAGCTGGCTTCACCGGTGTGCGTTTTGACTACTCGAAGGGCTATGGTGCCACCTACGCGGGCATGTACCAGGACGCGATGGCGGCCGACTTCTGCGTGGGCGAAGTGTGGACCGACCTGAACTACGCCGACGTCGACGCTCACCGCAAGCTTTTGATGAACTTTGTCGACGGTTCCGCTGGCAAGTGCGGCGCCTTCGACTTCACCACCAAGGGCCTGCTCAACCAGGCACTGGCCGCGAACGAGTACTGGCGCCTGAAGGACGGCGCAGGCAAGCCGGCCGGCGGCATCGGCTGGTGGGCACAGAAGATGGTGACCTTCGTCGACAACCACGACACCGGCCCGTCCGAATCGTGCTCGGTAGGCCAGAACCACTGGCCGGTGCCGTGCGACAAGGTGATGCAGGGCTACGCCTACGTGCTGACCCACCCGGGCGTGCCGTCGGTCTACTACGCCCACGTGTACAACTGGGGCCTGAAGAACGACATCAAGGCGCTGATCGATGCGCGTAAAGCCGCAGGGGTGACCTCCACCTCTGCCGTGGCGATCCAGCAGGCGGCCTCTGGCCTGTACGCGGCAATCATCACCGGCACAAACTACCAGTTGGCGATGAAGATCGGTCCGAACAGCTGGGCACCGTCGGGCACCTGGACTCAAGTGGCATCGGGCGCGAATTACGCAGTCTGGAAGTCAGGCGGCGGCGACACCCAGGCTCCGACCGTTCCGGCCAATCTCGCCAAGGGCACCGTGACAGCAACCAGCGTTCCGCTGACCTGGGCAGCGTCGACCGACAACGTCGGCGTAACGGGCTATCGGATCGCACGTAACGGCGCCACGCTGACTACCACCACCGGCACCAGCTACACCGATAACTCAGTGGTTGCCAACACCACGTACAGCTATCAGGTTCAGGCCTACGACGCGGCGGGTAACACCTCCGCCTACAGCACCCCTGCGCTGTCGGTCACCACGCCCAACGGTGGCACCGGCTGCACCTCGGTGGCCGTGACCTTCAGCATCGCCAATGCCAACACCACCATCGGCCAGAACCTCTATGTCGTGGGCAACCAGACCGCACTCGGCAACTGGTCGCCGGCATCGTCGTTCGCTTTGACGATCCAGGGTACCGGTGCCAATGCCACCTGGGCGGGCACGGTGAACCTGCCCGCTGGCGCGGCGACGCAATACAAGTATGTGAAGTACAACCCGAGCACCGGCGCAACGGTCTGGGAAAGCAGCCAGACCACCGCCAGCGGCAACCGCGAGTTCACGACGACGACTACGGCGCCGTGCACCGCAACGCGTGCTGACGGCAGCTTCAAGTTCTAAGCATGTAGCACTGCAGTAAGGCCGGGCGGCTTCATGCGGAGCCGCCCCGCCCCGCTATTTCCCGATGTCCCCCCACTCTGGAGTTATCCATGCAATTGCCTCACAAACTTGCGCTGACGGCGCTCGCCGTCAGTAGCGCACTCGCCTGCATCACCCCCGTTCAGGCAGCAACCGAACAAGACAAAGCCAGTTCCGCCGTTCTGTTCCAGGGCTTTCACTGGAATTCGGCCAACGGCAGCTGGTATGCCGATCTGCAATCGAAGGCAGCCGACCTGAAGACGCTGGGCGTCACGCACGTCTGGTTCCCGCCGCCATCGGATTCCCGCCCTTACGCCAAGCAAGGCTACATGCCGAGTCAGCTCAACAAGCTCGATTCCTACTACGGCAGTGAAGCCGCACTGAAGGCCGCTACCTCGGCCCTCGCGGCGCAAGGCATCAAGAGCGTGGCTGACATCGTCATCAACCATCGCGATGGCACCAACGATTGGGGCGACTTCACCAACCCGACCTGGGATTGCCGTGCCGTCGTCAGCAACGACGAATGGGCCGGTAAGTGCGGCAACGCCGACACCGGTGCCAGCTACGGCTCCGCGCGTGACCTCGATCACACGCAAGCCTTCGTGCAGAACGACATCAAGACCTGGCTAACGACCCGCATCAAGGCGGCCGGCTTCAGCGGCATCCGCTACGACTACTCGAAGGGCTACAGCCCTTACTACGCCGGCATGTATCAGGACGCCATGGCGGCCGACTTCTGCGTTGGCGAAGTGTGGACCGACCTGAACTACGCCGACGTTGACGCCCACCGCAAGCTGCTGATGAACTTTGTCGATGGCGCGAGCGGCAAGTGCGGTGCGTTCGACTTCACCACCAAGGGCCTGCTCAACCAGGCGCTGGCCGCGAACGAGTACTGGCGACTGAAGGATGCTTCGGGCAAGCCGGCCGGCGGCATCGGCTGGTGGGCACAGAAGATGGTGACCTTCGTCGACAACCACGATACCGGCCCGTCGGAATCCTGCTCGGTCGGCCAGAACCACTGGCCGGTGCCGTGCGACAAGGTGATGCAGGGCTACGCCTACGTGCTGACCCACCCGGGCGTGCCGTCGGTCTACTACGCTCACGTGTACAACTGGGGCCTGAAGAACGACATCAAGGCACTGCTTGACGCCCGCAAGGCAGCCGGCGTGACCTCGACTTCCGCCGTGGCGATCCAGCAGGCGGCCTCTGGCCTGTACGCGGCAATCATTACCGGCACGAACTACAAGCTGGCGATGAAGATTGGCCCGAATGCATGGAGCCCCTCGGGCGCCTGGACGCAAGTGGCCTCGGGCGCGAACTATTCGGTCTGGAAGGAAGGCACGGGCCCCGATCCGGAAGCCCCGACAACACCGACCAACCTGCGCGTCACCGGCGTAACGGCCAGCAGCGTCTCGCTGGCGTGGTCAGCATCAACCGATAACGTGGGCGTGGCAGGCTACCGCGTGTCACGCAATGGCGCGCTGCTGGGTTCGACGACCGGTACGGCTTACACCGACAATGGCCTGGCCGCCAGCACGTCCTACAGCTACTCGGTACAAGCCTATGACCTTGCCGGCAACACTTCCGGCTGGGTGACTCCGCCGATTGTCGCAACAACGTCGGGTGGCAATACTTGCACATCCGTCGCGGTGACCTTCAGCATCGCCAACGCCAATACCACCTTCGGCCAGAACCTCTACGTCGTCGGCAACCAGACCCCGCTGGGCAGCTGGTCGCCCGCTTCGTCGAAGGCACTGACGATTCAGGGCACCGGCGCCAACGCCACGTGGACCGGTACGGTTGACCTGCCGGCCGGCGCAGCAACGCAGTACAAGTATGTGAAGTACAACCCGAGCACCGGCGCAACGGTTTGGGAAGGCAACCAGAGCACCGCCAGCGGCAACCGCGAGTTCACGACGACCACCACGTCGCCCTGTACCGCAACACGCGCTGACGGCAGCTTCAAGTTCTAAACCCTCCGCAAGACCACGCATGGCGGCGTCCCACACGCTGCCATGCGTGCCATCCCTCACGGCAAGGCCTCGACGGCGACGATTGATTCGCAGCAGCAGACCGCCACAGCGCCCAGCCCGACGAACCGACACGCACCACGAGGAAACTCCCGTGATCAAACCGATTGCAGCACTGCTGTTGTTGGGCGCGGCAAGCGCGCCAATGACCGCCAACGCAGACTGGTTCTTCCGCGGCACGCCCAACGCCTGGGCGGCCACCGCGATGACCGCCAAGGGCGGCAACGCGTTCCAGACCTGTCAGACCTTTACCAGCGGCGACGCCAACGGCGGCCCGCGCTTCAAGATCGACCGCTTCGGCAACTGGACGGAAGCCTATCCTGGCACCGACTACGGCGTCAGCGCCAATACCAGCTACCAGATCGACTTCGATAGCGTCAGCCACGCCATCACGGTCACCAAAGTCGCCAGTTGCGGCGCCGACATCATCCCCCCCACCAAGCCCGGCACACCGGTCAGTGGCACCGTCACGGCGACCAGCGTTGCGCTCACCTGGACGGCCTCCACCGACAACGTCGGCGTGGTCGGCTACAAGGTTTTCCGCAACGGCGCAGAAATCGGCACCGCCAGCAGCGCCGCCTACACCGACACCACTGTCAGTGCCTCGACAAGCTACAGCTACACGGTGCAAGCCTACGACGCGGTTGGCGCGCTATCGCCGCTGAGCGGCGCGCTTTCGGTGATCACCCCGGCCGCCGCACCACAGTGGTACTTCCGCGGCACGGCCAACGCCTGGGGCAAGACGCAGATGACAGCAATGGGCGGCACCCGTTACCAGACCTGTCAGTACTTCGCTGGCGGCGATGCAGGCGGCGGCGCGCGCTTCAAGATCGACCGCTATGGCGACTGGACACAGGCCTTCCCCGCCACCGACTACACCGTGGCCAGCCCGAAGAGTTATGTGATCGATTTCTACAGCGACACCAAGGCAATCAGCGCCACGCCGGTGAGCAGTTGCGGCACCCTGCCCCCGTCCGAATCCACGACTCTGGGCGCCGAATGGTCGGCCAGCAAGACGGTGTTTTCAATCTGGTCGCCCGACAAGACCGACGTCAAGCTGGTCCTTGATGGCGTCACCTACCCGATGAGCCGCGTGGCCGACTTCAACGGCTACACCGACGTGTATCAGAAGTCGGTGGCCAGTGATCAGCGCCTGAAGAAATACTCCTTCATGATCAACGGCGTATCGGTGCGCGACCCCTACGGCAAGATGGCCGAGCCGAACACCAACAACAACATCGTGATGGATCTGAGCCGCAGCGCCCTGCCGGCCGGCTGGGCACCACGCCCGCCGCTGGCCGCGCGGGAGGACGCGGTGATCTACGAGATGCATGTACGCGACTTCACGATCGCCGCCAACTCAGGCGTTTCGGTTGAAAAGCGCGGCAAGTTCCTCGGCATGGTGCAAGGCGGCACCACGCTGGCGGGCGCCAAGACCGGCATCGACCACCTCAAGGAACTGGGCGTCACCCACATCCAGTTGCTGCCGGTGTATGACTTTGGCTCCTGCCCGATCGTCACCGACACGAGCTGCTACAACTGGGGCTACGACCCGCGCAACTTCAACGTGCCCGAAGAGCGTTACTCCCTGACGCCTTTCGACTACGAAAACCGGGTGCGCGAATTCCGCCAGACGGTGGATGAATTCCACAAGGCGGGCATCCGCGTCGTGATGGACGTGGTCTACAACCACAGCTTCGCGAAGGAGATGTTCGAACCGATCACCAGCAAGTACTACACGCCGACCGATCTTTCCGGCACCGGCAACTCGATCGACGCCGACCAGCCAATGGTCAGCCGCATGATCCAGGACTCGCTGGAATACTGGGCGCGCGAATACAACCTGGACGGCTTCCGCTTCGACCTGATCGGCATCTTCAGCTACGCCGAAGTCGAAAAGTGGGCCAACAACCTCAACGCCAAGTTCGCCGACCGCAACCTGCTGATCTACGGCGAGCCGTGGAACGGTTTTGCCTCCGATCCGAAAGACGCACAGCGCGTGCGCCTGGGCACGGTGGGGCGGATCTGGAACAGCCATGTCGGCGTGTTCAACCCCAAGTTCCGTGATGCGATCAAGGGTGCCAACGACAGCGGCGCCTGCGGCGCGGGCGACTGCTACGCCTTCAACACCAACCCGGATACCTGGCGGATCGAAGTCGGTGGCCGCGGCGCGATCCGCGCCAGCAAGAACGCCGGCACCGTGATTGACACCTGGGACCCGATGTTCGCGATGGACCCGGAGCAGACGATCAACTACGTCTCGGCGCACGACAACCTTGCGCTGCGCGACAAGATCCTGCTCTGGGCCGACGCCAACGGGGTGGCACGCAGTTCGCCCTACCTGCGCCGGGTGCAGCAGTTTGCCAACGGCATCGTGCTGAGCAGCCAGGGCATCCCCTTCCTGCACGGGGGCGAAGAGATCCTGCGCGACAAGCAAGGCGACCACAACAGCTACAAGTCGCCTGACAGCATCAACCAGATCAACTGGCAGTGGAAGGTCGACAACGCCGACATCTTCAAGTACTACAAGCAGATGATCAGCGTGCGCAAGGCCACCAAGGCACTGCGCCTGACCACCTGGGACGAGATCGCCAGCTGCGTCGCGACCAGTCGCCCGCGTTACGGCGTGGTGGTGCACAAGATCAGCGGTTGCGGTGTCACCGATACAGTGGTGATCCACAACGCGGCGGACAACTACGCCTACGCACTGCCAGCCGGCAACTGGACCGTGCAGGCAGAGAAGTCTGATGGTTCGCTCGCCCCGCGTACCGTCAGCGGCACGATCACCGCCGAGGGCACCGCAGTGACTGTGCTCACCAAGCAGTAAGCTCACCGCACGCTTCAAACGAAACGGCCGGGCAGTTACCCGGCCGTTTTGCATTCAAGGTGCCCTTCAGTCGAGCCCGAGCGCCGCGCGGATCTGGTAGAGCGCGGTCGGGTCTTCGATCGTCGTCAAGTCCCCCGGATCGCGCCCTTCGGCCAGCGCCTGGATCGAGCGCCGCAGCATCTTGCCCGAACGCGTCTTCGGCAAGCCGGTGACGAAGTGCACCCGGCCCGGCCGCGCAATCGCGCCAAGCTGCTGATCCACCGTCTTCATCACCTCGGCTTCGAGCGCCGCGCGTTTCTCTTCGGTGTCGTTGCGGGTCGGATCCTTGAGCACCGCGAAGGCCACCGGCAACTGGCCCTTGAGCTGATCGTTCACCCCCACCACCGCAACCTCGGCGATAGCGCTGTGCGCCTGGATCGCTTCTTCGATCTCGCGCGTGCCAAGCCGGTGGCCCGCCACGTTGATCACATCATCGGTGCGGCCAAGGATGAAGTAGTAGCCGTCTTCGTCGCGGATGCCCCAGTCGAAGCTGGAGTAGACCTGGGGCTCCTTGAACAGCGTGAAGTAGGTGCTGACGAAACGCTTGTCGTCGCCCCAAACGGTCGACAGGCAACCCGGCGGCAGCGGCGGCATCACGCCGACCACGCCCTTCTCGTTGGTGCCCGCCTCAGAGCCGTCTTCGCGGAAGATGCGCAGATCGAAGCCATACACCGGGAAGCTGGGCGAGCCGAACTTGATCGGCGTCTGCTCGACGCCCGGCATTGCCGAGAGCATCGGCCAGCCGGTCTCCGTCTGCCAGTAGTGGTCGATCACCGGGCGCTTGAGTTCGCCCATGATCCATTCGTGCGTTGACTGGTCGAGCGGCTCGCCCGCCAGGTAGAGGCTGCGCAGGCTGCTCAGGTCGTACTTGTGGATCAGCTCGGTCGGGTGCTTCTTGAGCACACGGATCGCGGTCGGCGCCGAGAACATCACGCTGACCTTGTACTTCTCGACAATGCTCCACCACACCCCGGCATCGGGCTTGATCGGCGTGCCTTCGAACATGATCGTGGCCATGCCGGCGATCAGCGGGCCGTAGACGATGTAGGAATGCCCCACCACCCAGCCGATGTCGGAGGTGGAGAACATCGTTTCGCCTGCGTTGCCGCAGTAGATGTGCTTCATCGACGCAGCCAGTGCCACGCCGTAGCCACCGGTATCGCGCTGCACGCCCTTGGGCTTGCCGGTGGTGCCCGAGGTGTAAAGGATGTACGAAGGCTCCGACGATTCGAGCCATTCGCAGGGCAGCTCGGCGTTCAGGTGATGCGCGCGCAACGTGGCGTAGTCCAGATCGCGCCCTTCAACACGCGGGAAGCCGACATCGATGCCGCGATCGACGATCAGCACCTTCTCGGGCGGGTTCGCGGCCAGACGGCAAGCCTCGTCCACCAGGTGCTTGTACGGGACAGCCTTGCCTCCGCGCATGCCGGCATCGGCCGTCACCATCACCTTGGGCCGCGCATCGTCGATACGGGTGGCGAGGCTGCCCGCCGCAAAGCCGCCGAACACCACCGAGTGGATCGCGCCGATTCGCGCGCAGGCCAGCATTGCGAAGGCCGACTCGGCAATCATCGGCATGTAGATCAGTACCCGGTCGCCACGCCCCACCCCGAGCCCCCGCAGGATCGCCGCCATGCGCTCCACTTCGCGCTTGAGTTCGGCGAAGCTGTAGGTGCGTTCCTGGTTGGTTTCGGTCGAGATGTAGACCAGCGCCGGCGCGTCCGGCCGCTGGGCGGCATGTCGGTCCACCGCGTTGTGGCACAGGTTGGTGCGCCCGCCGACAAACCACTTGGCGAACGGCGGCTTGGAAAAGTCGCAGATCGTCTGCGGCGGTGTCTGCCAGTCGAGCAGCTCCGCCTGCTCAGCCCAGAATGCATCGCGCTGTTCGATCGAACGCCGATGGAATGCTTTGCTGCTTGTCATGCTCTCCCCCCGAAGACCAAAACAAATCCCCTCACAAGGGAGGGGATTTTCGGTGGGGCGCCTTACACCGCACTGACGTGCGGCCGGCTGATCAGTGGTGCGGGCGGATCGGTGCGCCGATCTCGGTACGCTCGATGTTGATCAGGTTGGCACGCTCGGCCAGCAGGGCCAAGGGCATGCCGACGCGGAACTCGGCGTCGATGAATTCGAGCAGCGGCATCATCGTGCTGACCAGCTCGCGCACGCGGCGGCGCACTTCGTCGGTCTGGCCGGTGCGCAGTTGCGTCAGCGCGTGATCCACGCTGACCGCCAGGCGGCTGAAGCGGCCGACGTTCTCGGGCGTGACTTCGCCCGAATCGGACACCACGGTATTGCCGCCCATCAGCTTGCCGTCCTGAACCCGCTGCACGGCCAGCGCGATCAGGCTTTCAAGCGTCATGTGCGAATCACCGCCCGCACTGGCCAGACCGATCGTGAGGCTGATGCGGATGCGCTCTTCCTTGTAGGTCATCACGATCGTTTCAATCGCGCGGCGCAAGCGCAGTGCGAAGGCACCGCAGGCATCTAGATCAGCAGACGGCGAGATCACCGCGAACTGGCCTTCGGCCAGATGTGCGACGGTGTCTTCCTTGCGCACCTTGGCCGAGAGCAGCTTGGACATCTTGCGGTGAATCAGTTGCGCCACATGGTGCCCGTAGCGCGCCGACAGATCGTTGTAGTGGTCGATCTCGATCGCCATCACGGCGACGTCGCCGTGGTAGTTGCGCACCAGTTGCTCGCGGCTCTTTTCCAGATCGCGGCGGGTTTGCGCCAGTTTTACCAACGCTTCAAGGCGGGCGAGCAGTTCAACCGTCGGCGTGCCCTTGCTGATGAAGTCGGTCGCGCCCGCATCCTTCGCGCGCACGCGGGCTTCCTCTTCGTCTTCACCCGAAATGATGATGACCGGCAGTTCCGCGATGCGCGCCAGCCGCGAGGTGCGGATGCGTTCGAGCAGGCCGTAACCATCGAGCCGCGGCATGCCGATGTCGGAAATCACCACTTCGATCGTCGGATCGAGCAGCAGCGTTTGCCAGCCGGCTTCGCCGTCGGCCTCTTCGCGCACTTCGAAGTTCGCGCGCACCTGCTTGATCAGCGAGGCTCGCACCATGCGCGAATCATCGACAATCAACACTCGGGGCAGTTGTGTGGCGTGTTGCTCGGGGGCTTGGTTCATGTCGGGGGTGAATCCGGAAAAGTCAGGAATCGATTCGGACAACAACGCGGCCATGCGCCTTGCCCGCGATGAAATGCTCAAATTCGGCCGGCAAGGTCTCAAAAGCCACTTCCCGCGTCAAGGCGTCCAGGTGGCGGGGCCGCAGGTCGCTCGCCAGTCGCGCCCACACGCGCTCACGGATCGCCGCCGGTGCGTATCCGGAATCAATACCCAGCAGACTTGCACCGCGCAGGATGAAAGGCATGACCGTCGTGTTCAGATCCGTACTGGCCGCCAGGCCGATGCTGGCGATCGTACCCCAGGGTTTCATGCCGCTGATGATCCACGCGAGCACGTCGCCACCCAGGTTGTCTACGGCACCAGCCCAGACACCTTTATCCAGCGGCTTGATATTTGCCAGATCGAGTTCGCTGCGCAGGATCACCCGCGAAGCGCCAATCGACTTGAGCCAGTCCGCCTGCTCAGGCTTGCCGGTCAGCGCCACCACCTCGTAGCCACGCCCGGCCAGCATGTCGATCGCCAGACTGCCTACGCCGCCGGTGGCGCCGGTCACGATCACCGCGCCGTTTTCAGGCTTGAGGCCGTTCTCTTCCATGCGCTGCACACCCAACGCAGCGGTAAAACCAGCAGTCCCCAGTGCCATGGCCTGGCGCATCTCCATGCCATCGGGCAAAGGCAGAACCCAGCCACCGGGCACCAGCGCGTATTCGGCATAGCCGCCATGGTGCGCAACCCCAAGGTCGTAGCTGGTCGCAATGACCTGATCGCCAGGCTTGAAGCGCGGGGCCGCGCTGCGCTCAACGACGCCAGCGAGATCGATCCCGCCAATGCAGGGGTAACGGCGGATGATGCGGCCCTTGCCTGTTGCGGCGAGGGCATCTTTGTAGTTGATGCTTGAGTAGGCGACACGGATCAGCACGTCACCCTTGTCGAGGCGGTCTTCGCTCAGGGTCTGGAAGCCCGCCGTGACCTTGCGCTCAGCATCCTGCTCGATCAGAAACGCCTTGAACGACTTCATCCCCGCCCCCTGAGGCCACGAAGTTCGTGACTTATTTGACATTAACGAACGATTATACGCCGCAGCGCAGGGTACTTTGGGGTTCAGGGCTTGCAAGCCCCCGCAAGGGCTCAAGCCCGGCTGCGCAGGTGCCGTAAATGCCTTGAGGCGCCAGCAGGGTCGGAGACCATGATCAGCAAACCGTTCAAAGAACTCAAGAGTTACGTCGCCTACCTGCGCAGCGTGGAGTTCCCGGTGCTGCGGAAGACAGCGCAAGACTTCGACATTCTCAGAGAGGACGACGAGAACATCTCGGCGCGCCAGATCGCCGGCAGCGTCCTGCAGGATCCGCTGATGGTGCTCAAGCTGATGATCCACCTTCAGCGCAACCGCGGTCGCCAGCAGAACCACGACATCACCACCATCGAGCGCGGCGTGATGATGCTCGGCGTCACACCCTTTTTCCGACGCTTCGACAAGCTGCCCACGATCGAAGAGCAACTCGCGGCGCACCCGCGCGCCTTGCTCGGCGTGCTCAAGGTGATCAACCGCGCCAAGCGCGCCGCCTACTATGCCCGCGACTGGGCGCTGCTGCGTCACGACATCGATGTCGACGAAATCACCGTGGCCGCAATGCTGCATGAGGTCGCCGAGATCCTTTGCTGGTGTTTTGCGCCAGAACTGATCCAGGCGGCCTACGCGCTGCAGAAAAACAACCCGGGCATGCGCAGCGCGATTGCACAGAAGTCCACGATGGGCATATCGATTGCCGATCTCCAACTCGCCCTGGTACGCGAATACGATCTGCCGGAACTGCTGATCACGCTGATGGACCCGGCGAACGCCGAGAATCCTCGGGTCAGAACGGTCACGCTGGCCTGTGACCTTGCGCGCCATGCGGCAAACGGCTGGAACGACCCGGCGCTGCCAGACGACTTCCGCGCCATCAGTGATCTGCTGCGGATCGACATTGGCCATGTCATGCAGCGCGTCGGCGTGCCACCCGACGCCCCGGTGCTATCTATCGCCGAACCGCCCGCAGAGCCCCTTTGAGGCAAGGCAAGACGCCCGCACGCATTTGGTTTACTGCCATCGAAGTATGCTAGAAAGCAGATCGGCCCGCGGCCCTTCGCTCGCGCGCCGATTCGATTGACTCACCCACGCCCCCGGAGACCGACGCATGTCGATCACACGCCTGCCTGGCTCACTGCGTGCCCTGCTCGCCGCCTTGGCACTTTTCGCCCCGTTTTGCGCCCACGCAAGCCTCTTATCGCCAGAACTGGAGGACAAGGCGGCGACCATCCTCGCCTGGTTCATCCTGATTGCCCTGCCGCCGGCAGCGGTGGTCGCCTTCTGGCTGGTTCACATCCTGCCCGAGAAGATTGCGCACAAGAAGCACCACCCACAGACCGAGGGCATCACCACGCTTTGCCTGCTGTCGCTGGTCTTTGGCGGCCTGCTGTGGCCCCTGGCCTGGCTGTGGGCCTATACCAAGCCTATGGGCTACCAGGCGGCTTACGGCACCACCAAGCACGACGACTATTTCGCCGAACGCGTCAAGCAACTTGAAACCGAGACCGATCAGGAACTGGCGCGCATGGAACTGAACCACATTCGTGAAGAGCTCGAATACATGGCCACCAAACGAAAACTCCCACGCGAGCTTGAAGCGCTTCGCATCAAGCTCGCGGCGGGTGCCGTCACAGCCGGAGGGGCTGCGTAATGGAAGCGATCCTCCTAGGTATTTATGGCTTCTTCGTCTGGCTGATCTTCATCAAGTTCAAGCTGCTGCCGTGGAACACCACCTCGAAAGTCATCGTCGGCACGATCCCGGTCGTCGGGCTCTCGGCGCTGATCCTCACACTTAACGTTGTTGCCCCCTCGTCGGCCGATGTTCGGGTGACCAAATACACCGTGCAGATCGTGCCGCAGGTGCGTGGCCGCGTGATCGAAGTCCCGGCGGAAGGCAACGTGCATCTCAAGAAGGGCGATGTGCTGTTCCGCATCGACCCCACGCCCTACCAGCAAAACGTCAAGCAGTTGCAGTCGCAACTGGCCAGCGCCACCGCCAACGCCAAGAACCTGAACGAGCAACTGAAAGCCGCCAGCAGCAAGACCGCCAGCGTCAGCTCGCAACTGGATCTGGCCAAGAAACGGGTGCTCGAATACACCGAACTGGTGCGCACCGAGGCGGGCAACCGCTTCGATCTTGAGCAGGCACAAGCGAACGTCAAGCAGTTTGAGGCCGAAGTGGCCGTAGCCCAGGCAAGCGAGCGCCAGATCAAAGAGCAGATCGGCACCATGGTCGATGGCGAACAGGCCTCGGTCGCCGCGATCCGCGCGCAGCTTGAAAACGCCAAGTGGGAGTTGTCGCAGACGACGATGCACGCCCCGGCCGACGGCACGGTGATCAACAACCAGTTGCGCGTGGGGTCATGGGTGGTGCCGATGCCGCTGCAGCCGGCGATGGTCTTCGTGGAAGACGCATACCAGGTGATCGCGCTCTACCACCAGAACGAACTCTTCAATGTCGAGCCGGGCAACAACGCAGAAATTGCCCTGCCGACGCTGCCGGGTGAGATCCTCAAGGCCAAGGTCAATTCAATCGTGTGGGCGCAAGGCCAGGGCCAGATGACGATGTCCGGCAATCTGCCGCAGACCGGCATGGCACCGGCAGCGCCCAACCGCTTTGCGGTAAAGCTGGACATGGACGCAAAGTCCGCCGACGTATTCCTGGCGGCCGGCGCGGTCGGTCACGGCGCGATCTACACCGAACACGCGAAGATGGTTCACATCCTGCGCAAGGTCATTCTGCGCGTGGGCTCCATCACCAACTACCTTGTCCTGAAGCTGCACTGACATGCGGAAACCCACTCGCTCCGCACATCGCAAGGCCCCGCTGGTGCTGGCGCTCGCGCTGGCACTGGGCGGCTGCGCGATCAAGTCGCCCCCCAAGCCCTCTGAACTGCGCGAGCAGACCCTGCCCGCCGCGGCCGTGCCACAAAGCTGGAAGGCTGGCGCGCCATCGGGCACCTTCAGCGCCGGCTGGCTGGCGAACTTCCAGGACCCGCAACTGCTCGCGCTGGTGGACGAGGCCCTGCGCAACAACCCCGACCTGAAGATTGCCGCGGCACGCATCGAACAGGCCAACGCCACCGTCGCCGCGGTGGGCGGCGCCTTGTGGCCTTCGGTCAGCGCATACGGCCGGGCCGGCGGAAAAATGTCGGACGGCAGCGGCCTCACCGGTGGCATGCTCACCGTGAATTGGGAACTTGATCTCTGGGGCCGCGTTCGCTCGGAGCAGGCTGCCGCGCGGGCGCAGTACGACGCCACCGAGGCCGACTATGCCTGGGCGCGGCAGACGATTGCCGCATCGGTTGCCCGCGCCTGGTTCCTCGCCAGCGAAGCGCGCCAGCAGCGGCAGCTGGCAGAGCAATCAGTCACTGCCACCGAGAAGCTGCTCTCGCTCGAAGAAACCCGCAAGCGTGTCGGCAACACCGATGACACTGCGGTGTCGGGCGCGCGGGAAGCACTCGCCGCACGGCGCGACGCCGTTGCACAACTGAAGCTGACCGAATCGCAATCCTTGCGGGCAATCGAGGTGCTCGTCGGGCGCTACCCGGCTGCCGAGCTCGAAGCCCCCAGCCGGCTTGCCACGCTGCCGCCGGATATCCCGGCCGGGCTGCCATCGGAATTGCTTGAACGCCGGCCAGACGTGATCGCCGCCGAACGCCGCGTGGCATCGAGCTTCTACCGCACCGAAGAGGCCAAGGCCGCACGGCTGCCGGCCATCAAGCTGACTGCCGGAGTCAATTCGATCGATAGCTCGCTGTTTGTGCTGCAAGAGCGCAACAACCCGGTCTGGAGCTTCGGCGCGGGCCTGCTGGTACCGATCTTCACCGGCGGTACCCTGCAAGCCCAGGTTGACGTACGCACTGCCGAACAGAAGAGCGCCGTTGCAAGCTACGCCTCCACCGGGCAGCGCGCGTTCGCAGACGTGGAAAACGCGCTCGCCAGCAATATCGCGCTGGCCGCACGCAAACCTCTCGCCGAACGCAAACTCAGCGAAAACCAGCGGCAGGTACAACTGGCGCAGACACGCTTGAAAGTGGGCTCGGGCGACATGCGCGCGGTAATCAACGAAGAACTTGGACTGCTCGGCGCACAGGGCGAGTTGCTTCGCCTGCAAAGTGAAACCCTGGTTCAAAGGGTGAACCTGCACCTTGCGCTGGGCGGCGATTTCGCTGCATCGGCCGCGCCCGCCAGCACGCGGTAATTGTTTGGCATTCTCTGCGACGGTGGCGCTCAAGCAATTGAGCGCCACCGTCGTTATTGCTGTCATGCAGACCAAACTGATTGCAAGCGCACTCTTTGTCCTGCTCTCTGGCAGCGCAGGCGGCACGCCGCTGGACACCTGTTCGCGCCCGCTGCGCGTGGGCTTCTACCCGATCCCGCCGCTCTACTATCAAATTGCGGGCGACCCTGCCTGGCGCGGACTCGACAAAGACGTCGTCGACGAACTGGGGCGCCGCACCGGCTGTCAGTTCGAAGCGGTATTTGACTCAAGAATCCGGATCTGGACGGCGATCAACGCCGGCAAGCTCGATCTGACGGTGTCCGGCATCCGGACCCCCGAACGCGAACGCATCGCGTACATCTTCCCGTACATGCAAACCCGCAACATGCTGGTGATCCGCGATGGCGCCCCCGATGCGCCGCAGTCCGGCACGGAGGCGCTGGCATCACCCCACCTGACGCTGGCCGCCACACGCGGGTACCGCTACGGGCCACCCTTTGACGCCTGGATCGAAGCGCTGGCGCAGTCACAGCGTCTGTCCGACTCGGGCGACGAAGAGGCGGGCCTGCGATTGCTCGCCGCCGGCCGCGTCGACACTGCCATCGTGCGCGAAGCCGCGTGGGACTACTACTTCACCCGTGGCACCGTCGTCCATGGCATGCGTTTGCTGGATGCCGGGGCGCCGTTCGTGCCCGCGGGGCTCGTGCTTTCCAGGACACAGATCGGGCCGCAGCTTGCTGAACGCTTCGCCGAAACGCTTGGCAAAATGAAGCAGGATGGCACGCTTGAACGCCTTGCGCGCAGACACATGTCTGCACCACTGGCTCAGCGTGCGGTCGACTTCTGATCGCCATCGTCACGGCACCTGACGCTGCCGCAATTCGCTTAGCACCGCGAAGCGCTCAGGTAAGAAGTTCAACACCAGAACTGGACGCGGTCCTCCACATCAACCCGCTGCTCGCATATCTCTCCGGCTCCTGAGCCGTCGGGCGGGGTTTCATAGAAGCTCGGGACGCCTCGACCAGCGCGTCCGCCGTGCGGTACCGGCCCAACGGAAAAACAAACCTCGACCCGCTCCGGCCAGGTTGAAGCCCCTCACCGCACAGGCGCGAAGAAAAGCAAAGGGCCACAAAGCGCCCGCTTTCCTTAGCGATCCTTGCGCATCCTGGTGCTCTTTGTGGTTCGGCCCGTGTTCAGGTCACCGCACTGCGTTCGGCAAAGCGGGCTTCCAGCCACTCACCGGTCTCCAGCACCGCCGCCAGCGCCTCGGCCGCATCCCACACGTCGGTGAAGCGGATGTAGAGCGGCGCAAAGCCGAAGCGCAGGATGTCCGGCGCCCGGAAGTCGCCGATCACCCCGCGCGCGATCAGCGCCTGACATACCGGCCACGCCGAATCGAAGGCGAAACTCACCTGCGAACCGCGACGCGCCGCCTCGCGCGGCGTCACCAGGGTGAGCCCCTTGCCTGCGCAGCGCGCCTCGACCCGTTCGATGAACAGTTCGGTCAGTGCGAGTGACTTGGCCCGCAGAGCAACCATGCCGCCGTAGGGCTCGGCGGCGAGCAGGGTTTCCACGCCGCATTCGAGCGCACTCATGGCGAGGATGGATGGCGTACCGCACAGGTAGCGCGCCACGCCCTCGCCCGCCTCGTAACCGGGCACGAAGTCGAAGGGCCTCGCGTGCCCCATCCAGCCGGACAAGGGCTGGCGGAAGCGGTCGACATGGCGCGGCGCCACCCACACGAAAGCGGGCGCGCCCGGCCCACCGTTGAGGTACTTGTAGCCGCAGCCGATCGCGAAATCGGCGCCATCCTCATTCAAGGCCACCGGCAGCGCGCCGGCCGAGTGCGCCAGATCCCACACCGTCAGCGCACCGGCGGTGTGCGCGGCCGCCGACAGCGCCGCCATGTCGTGCAGCGCGCCGGTGCGGTAGTTCACCTGGGTAAGCATCAGCAGCGCGGTTTTCGGCCCCAACGCCGCCGGAATCTCGTCCGCCGAATCGACGAGGCGCAACGTGTAACGGCCGCCGACCAGCTCCGACAAGCCCTGCACGATGTAGAGATCGGTCGGGAAGTTGTCCCGCTCCGAAACGATCTCGCAGCGCGCCGGGTCGGCTTCGCCAACGATGCGCAGCGCGGCGGCGAGCACCTTGAAAAGATTCACCGAAGTCGAATCCGCTGCGATCAGCTCGCCGGCACCAGCGCCGACCAGCGGCGCGATCTGGTCGCCGACATCCGCCGGCAGATCGATCCAGCCGGCGCTGTTCCAGCTCTTGATCAGATCAGCCCCCCACTCGCCGCGGATCACCGCCGCCAGGCGCTCGGGCGTGGCGCGTGGCAGCGGGCCGAGCGAATTGCCATCGAGGTAGATCACGCCCGCCGGCAGCGAGAACTGTTCGCGCAAGGGCGCGAGCGGGTCGGCGGCGTCACGCTTCAAGCAATCATCACGGGAAATCATTCAACCCCCTTCACCACAAAGGCACAAAGGTGCACAAAGGGCCGCGAAGAAAAGCGATTTCTTGTTTGAGTCTGGGTCTCTTTGTGGTGCTTCGTGCCTTCGAGGTGAACCACAGCGCGTCATGAAACGCCGCAGCGCCAATCACGCCAGCGCCCGCAGCACCGCGCGCACCGGACTGGCGTCGGCAGTGACCAGTTTCAGCGGCAGCGCGATCAGTTCGTAGTCACCCGCCGCCACCTCATCGAGCACGAGACATTCGAGCACCGCCATGCCGTGCGCGCGCACGCGCTGATGGCTATCGAGCGTTTTCGATTGCTCGGGGTCTATCGAGGGCGTATCGATGCCGACCAGCTTCACGCCCAACTCTGCAAGCAAGTCGATGGTCTCGGGCGCCAAGGCGGTGAAGATCGGATCCCATGCCTCCACCGCAGCACGAAAACGGGTGCGCACCAGCACGCGCGGCGGGGTATCGATGAGCTGCGGTGCCAACAGATCCGGCGTGATCAACGCACGACGGCCGATCGCGTGGATCACACGACAGGGCCCGAGATAAGCATCAAGCGGCACAGCACCAATCGCCGCCCCTTGCGGGTCGTAATGCAGGGGTGCATCGGCATGCGCGCCGGTGTGCGGTGAAAGCGTGAGCGTGCTGACGTTAACCGGGCTGTCGAGCCCGAGCTGCCAGGTCCAGGCTTGGGAAAACGGGGTATCGCCGGGAAAGACCGGCGTCGCGGCAGAAACGGGCGGGGAAATGTCCCACAGGCGGGGCGCTGTCATGGGCAATGGCCGGCCTGTTCGGCCGGCTCCATCAAGTTGCGAGCCTGCAGTCTAGCGGTGCGCCGATGCCAGGTCATGCGCAGCGAGAAAAATGCCACGCTGCAACGCCACGCCAAGTCTCATCATGCGAAACCACATTTTGCGTTTCTATCGGATAATGCAATTTCGCTGCCTGATCAATGAGTTCCCTGATGACCGAAACCGATTTTCGCCACCTTGTCGCGCGCCTTGAGCGCGAATGCGACATTGCGCCCGAGCGCTATCGGTTTCGGGTCAAGGCGTTGGCGACGCTGGGCTACGCCTACGCGGTGGGCATGCTCGCGCTCTGCGTAGCCGGTGTGATCGGCGGGATCGCGCTGGTGTTGGCCCACCAGCCGTTCATCGGCGGCAAGCTGGCGCTGTTTTCCATTGTGTCGACGGCGCTGGTTGTGCGCGGCCTGTGGGTGCGGCTCGACCCGCCAAAAGGCCGCCGGATCGGCCGCGACGAGGCGCCCCATCTTTGGCGCCTGATCGACAAGCTGCGCGCCAAACAACCGGGCCCGCAGATCCACGAAATCATTGTCGATGACGAATTTAACGCGTCGATCGTCCAGACGCCGCGGCTGGGCGTGCTGGGCTGGTACCGCAACACCCTCACCGTGGGCCTGCCGTTGATGCAGGCACTCTCACCCAAGGAATTCGCGGCCGTCGTGGCGCACGAGTACGGCCACCTCTCCGGCGCACACGGCAAGTCGGGCGCCTGGATCTACCGCACGCGCCTGGTCTGGATGCGCCTGGCCACTGCGTTCTCAGAGGAAGACGGCTGGTTTGACAAGCTCTTCACCCGCTTCTTCCGCTGGTACTTCCCCTGGTTCAATGCGTACAGCTTTGTGCTCGCGCGTCAGCAGGAATACGAAGCTGACCGCGCCGCCGCGCATTTTGTCGGGCGCAGCACCATGGGTGCGGCCCTGGTAGCGGCCAGCGTCAAGGGGCGTTTCATGAGCGAAACCTTCTGGCCGGGCCTGTATGCGCAGGCCGACCACCAGCCGCGGCCTGGCTTCTTGCCACATGCCAGCCTGCGCATGGCGCTACGCGTGGCGGGCGACTCGGCGGACTTCAAGACCTGGATGTGGGAAGCGCTGGCCAAGCGCACCACTTACGACGATACCCACCCCTGCCTGCGGGACCGCCTTGAGGCACTGCGCGTCAAGCCGGTGGTGCCAGCGCAGCCAGCTCACTCGGCGGCACAGGTGCTGTTGCGCGACGCGCTGGGGTCGATCACCGCCGATCTGGATGCCGCCTGGCTGCGCCGCACCGAAGCGGACTGGCGCGAACGCCACAACAAGGTACAGGCCGCGCAGATGGTGATCGATCGCTTCGCAGGCAGCGATCCGCGCACGCTCAAACTGGAAGACAAGAACCGCTTTGCACTGGCGATGCTCACGCTCGATCGCAAGGACGAAGCCCTGCCCCTGCTGCGCGACGCGGCAGAGCAAGCGGGTGGCAGTGCCGAGACCGCGATGGCGGCAGGCCGATTACTCGCCGAAGCCGGCGACGACGCGGCGGTGAAGTACTTCAACCTGGCAATGGATCGCGACGGCGACATCATCGCGGAAGCCACCTGGCGTGTGGCACACCTGTACGAGCAGATCGGCAACGAGGCCTTGGCAAAAGAGTGGCACGAGCGCTACGAACGCATCATGGCGGACTGAGCCCCTAGCCGCTCCACTGCCGTGCCGCTTCAAGACAGCTCACGGCATCGTACGGCGGCCAGAGCGTGCGCCGCTTGGCCGCAAACGCAGGCGGCAAGACACCGGGCTACTCAAGAATCCCGTGAGCTCGGACCAGATCGCTCACCAGCGGAAGGCAAGCCCTGCCCCCAAGCCGTGGTCGACGGCCGAATCCATCAGGCCACGCCGATACCCCACATCCAGATCCAGGGTTGGCAGCACGCGATAGATTGCACCCAGTGTCAGCAGCCCCGCATTGCCCACTGAATCCGGCGCATCACCGGAGTAGGCGACCACCTCTCCCACCAGCTGCCAAGCGTCGCTGAGCTGGTAGGCGGCGGCGGTCGACAGGGCCCACTGCCACTTGCGCTGATCATCCACATCGCCCGTGAAGTAGAGGCCCACTGCGTTGGCCATCAAAGTCCACTCGCCCACCTCGACGCTGACAATCGCGGCGCCCGAGTAGTACGGCAGACCATTGCCAAGCCCGCGTTCTGCGTCGCCGGTTGGCAGGTTCGCGCTGGCCTTGAGCGCCAGGGCAATGTCATCGTTCTCGAACCAGCGCCACTTGGCGCCCAGGCTGGCATCGCCCGCGCCACGCGCCACGGCGGCGTTGCCGCCCTCGGCTTCCGCTTCGCTGCGCAAGGCCGTCCCGTTGACGAAGAGGTCAAACGAATCGCTCAGGCCGGTGCTCAGCGTCAGGTTGGCGAACCGCTGCTGCGTGCGGGTCTCCGGTTCGTGCAGGTAGTCCGCATTGAGCTCAAGCTGCCACGCACCAGCACCTTGGGTACCGGCATCGTCAGAGCTAAGGGGGTGCGCTGCGAGGGCAATGCCCGGCAGGCAGAAAAGCAAAGCAAGGCGTTTTGGCATCGACGTCATCCGGTTGCTTGGTCAGGCACCGAAGGTAACAACGGCAGCCTCAACCAGAACTTGACGTAGATAAATTACATGCGATTAATTCTCATTAGCCGCCAATCACGCCGATTTGCCTTCAAGCGACTCCCAGCGCTCAAGCAGGCTGAGCAGTTCAAGCTCGATCTCCTCCAGCCGCTGGTTGAAGCGCGGCACGTTCTCGGGCTGCGACTTGTAGATGCCGGGGTCAGCCAGTTGCTGCTGCAGGCTGGCCTGTTCGTTCTCCAGCTGCGCGATCTTGCCGGGCAGCTGCTCCAGCTCGCGCTTTTCATTGAACGAGAGTTTGTTCGGACGCGCCGCGGGCTTGGCTTCAGGCGCGGGTTTGGGGGCGGGTTTCGCCACCTCCTTGGCTGCTGCCTGGCTGGCGGCCGATGCCGCTTCGCGCACCCGCTTCCAGTCGTAGTAGCCACCGGCGTATTCACCCCAGCGGCCATCGCCTTCGTAGGCGATCGTCTGCGTCACGACGTTGTCGAGGAAGAGCCGGTCGTGGCTGACCAGGAAGATGGTGCCGTCGTATTCGGCCAGCAGTTGTTCGAGCAGTTCCAGCGTTTCGACGTCCAGATCGTTGGTCGGCTCGTCGAGCACCAGAATGTTCGCCGGCTGCGCGAACAGGCGCGCGAGCAGCAAGCGGTTGCGCTCGCCGCCCGAGAGCGATTTCACCGGCGAGCGCGCGCGCTGCGGCGAGAAGAGGAAATCTTCGAGGTAGCCGATCACGTGCTTGCGCGTCTTGCCGATCTCGACCCAGTCGCTGCCCGGGCTGATCACATCGGTCAGTGAGGCTTCCGGATCGAGCTGGGTGCGGAACTGGTCGAAGTAAGCGATTTGCTGCTTGGTGCCGCGGCGGATTTGGCCTTCGTCTGCCTCCAGATCACCGAGGATCAGTTTGAGCAGCGTGGTCTTGCCGGCGCCGTTGGGGCCGATCAGGCCGATGCGATCGCCGCGCATCAGGCGAGTCGAGAATTCGCGGATCACCACCTTGTCGCCAAAGCGCTTGGTCACGTTGGTGAGTTCGGCAACCAGTTGGCCGCTCTGCTCGCCGCGATCGAGTTGCAGGCTGACGTTGCCGATGCGATCGCGCCGCGCCGCGCGCTGGCGACGCAGGTCTTCGAGGCGGCGCACGCGGCCTTCGTTGCGGGTACGGCGTGCTTCGATGCCCTTACGAATCCACACCTCTTCCTGGGCGAGGATCTTGTCGAAATCGGCCGCCGCCTTGGCTTCGATCACCAACAGATCGGCCTTGCGCTGCTGATATTCAGAGAATGAGCCGGGGAAGCTGCCCAGGCGCCCGCGATCGAGTTCGACGATGCGGGTCGACACCGCGTCCATGAAGGCGCGGTCGTGAGTGATCACCACCACGCCACCGCGGAAAGAGCGGATCAGATCTTCAAGCCAGCCGATCGCGTCGATATCCAGGTGGTTGGTCGGCTCGTCGAGCAGCAGCAGGTCGGGCTCACCGGCCAGCGCGCGCGCCAACGCCACGCGCTTGACGCCCCCGCCGGAGAGGCTTGAAACCTTGACCGTGCCATCGAGCTTGAGCCGGTCAATCACCTGCTCGACCTTGTGGTGCAGCGTCCAGCCGTTGCTGGCCTCAAGCGCGTGCTGCAGCTCCTCCAGCCGCATCAGCGCCGCCTCGTCGCCATGCGCAACCTCTTGCGCACAGACGTGGTAGGCCGCGATCAGCCGCGCCGCATCGCCCACGCCATCGGCCACGGTGGCGAATACGTCGCGATCGAGGTCGAAATCCGGCTCTTGCGAGACGTAGGCAACCTTGAGCCCCGGCTGGCGCCAGACGATGCCGTCGTCGAGCTTGGCCATGCCGGCCAGGGTGCGCATCAGGCTCGACTTGCCGGCGCCGTTGCGGCCAATCAGCGCAACGCGTTCGCCCGGCTCCAGCACCAGTTCGGCATGGTCCAGCAGGGCCACATCGCCAAAGGCAAGGCAGGCAGCATCAAGGGTCAGCAGAGGCATCGCAACATCCGGGCAGTACAAGGAAGGGCGTGATTCTACCGGCTTGGCTGCCACGCCCCCGACAAAGCCGTCGCCCAAAGCAGCGCCGCGCAAGATTCGCTTGCAATTGCCGCCACCCGGATCGTGACAAGCCAAGCCTTGTCAGGGCAGCATCCGCCCTGACCCGACAAACGGAACCATGATGAAACGACGATCCGTACTCTTGCTCACGCTGCTGTGTGCCGCGCTGGGCCTTGCCGCCCCGCCTGCCTTGGCGGCCGCCGCCAAGGCGAAACCCCGCAAGCAAACCGCCACGCCCGCGCCCACCAGCCCGGCAAGCCACGTCGAAATCAAGGTCAATGATCTGTCCGAGCGCTTCATCGGCTTCTACAACGAGGCCAGCAAGCCCGGCCTTGATGCCGACCAGCGCTGGAAGCTCTGGCAAACCCAGTACGGCTTCAGCGCCATGCCGAACGACCCCGCAGGCATGGCAATGGCGCGCGCGCTGCTCGACGCGGCCTGGCCGCGCTATCCCGAGGTGATGGACCGCATCGTCACGGGCTACGCGGGGATGCGTCCCTCCCCCGAGCGGCAGGCGCGGGCTGCGGCCGAGTTGCTCAAGCTCGATCAACCGATGCGTCTGCGGCTGGTGGCCTACGTCGGCTTTCTTGAAGGCAACGGCTTTACCCTCGGCAACCGGGGCGAAGTGCGTGTGGCCATTCCGATCGAGGATGCCCCCGAGCACCGAGCTATCACCGCGGCGCATGAGCTGACCCATGCGGTGCACATCTCGCTCGGCGCACTTGAGGGCGAAGGCGCACAAACGGTCGCCGCGGTGGCGCTGTCTGAAGGCCTGGCGATGCATGCATCGCGCGCGCTGGTGCCCGGCGGGCGAATCGAGCGCTATGTGGAATACCTGCCCGGCTGGTTCCGCGACGCGGAAAGCATGCAGCGCCAGATCTACGAGGCGATCCGCCCGCAGCTGATCCGCGAAGACCCGGATACGCTGATGCGCGTCACCCACGGGCACGGCAACACCGGGCTCGAACGCGAAGCCTACTACCTGGGCTGGAAGGTGGTTGAACTGTGGCTGAGCGAAGGCCGCAGCCTGGCGCAGATCGCGCGCATACCGGCCGCGAGGATGGTTGAAGAAGTCGATGCGGCGGTCGGGCGGCTGATCGCCAGGCTACCCGCAAGGAACACCGCCGAGCTTGACTGACAATGACGGTGCGCACAGCGGCGCCAGCCGCGCATCAAGCATAATCCGGCCCAAGCCGCGAAGCGGCACATCGACCGACATGCCGCCGCACCGCGCGGCAACCGCCATCTGGAGTGCTTTGAATGCCTTATCGCTTTGCCCGCACGGGCGTCCTGATTGCCTGCCTCGGCACGCTGACCTGTGCGGCCCATGCTGGCAGCGTGGCCGACGAAACCCCGCTCGACACCCTGCCCTACACGCCGGGCCTCGATGTCAGTGCGATGGACCGCAACGCCAACCCCTGCGAAGACCTCTACCAGTTTGCGTGCGGCAGCTGGAACAAGCTCAATCCGATTCCGGCCGACCAGGCGCGCTGGAGCGTCTACAGCAAGATGGCTGCCGAGGGGCAACGCTTCCAGTGGGGCATCCTGCAACGCCTTGCCGCTGCCACGAATGGCAACACGCCGTTGCAGCAGAAGCTGGGCAACTACTTTGCCGCCTGCATGGACGAAGCGCATGTTGAAGCGGCCGGCGTTTCGCCGCTCACCCCACTGCTGCGGCGAATCGACGGGCTCGCCGACAAGGCCGCCCTGCCGGCGCTGCTGGCCGACCTGCATCAGGATCTGCCGGGCGGCAGTCCGTTCTTCGCCTTTGGCGCGGCGCAGGACTTCGGTGACGCCAGCCGTGTCATTGCATTCGCCTATTCGGGTGGCCTGAGCCTTCCCGATCGCGACAACTACCTCAAGACCGACGCCCGCAACCGCACCCTGCGCAAGCAATATGTCGAACACATGACGCGGATGTTTGCGCTGCTCGACGACGCCCCCGGTGTGGCGGCACGCAACGCCGCCGACGTGATGCGAATCGAGACCGCGCTGGCGCAGGCCACGCTGAGCCGGGTGGAACAGCGCGATCCATACAAGCAGTTCAACCTGCGCGACGCACGCGGCTTGCAGGCCATGACGCCACAGTTCAACTGGGCGAGCTACCTTGCCGGGCTCAAGCAACCGGGGCTCGATCAGTTCAACGTGACCGAGCCGCGCTTCTATGCGCAGTTCAATGCCCTGCTCGCGCGCGAGTCACTCACCGCGATCAAGAACTACCTTCGCTGGCAAGCCGCCAACGCCCTGGCGCCGCACCTCTCGAAGGCCTTTGTAGACGAGAACTTCGCCTTCTTCGGCAAGACCTTGCGCGGCACCCCGGCGCAGCAACCGCGCTGGAAGCGCTGCGTTGCGCTGACCGATCAGCAGCTGGGCGAAGCACTGGGGCAGGAATTCGTCAGTCGCGCCTTCAGCGCCGAGCTCAAAGCACAGACGCTGCAGATGACCAAACAGATCGAAGCGGCGATGGCCAAGGACATCGAAAGCCTCACCTGGATGAGCCCGCAGACCAAGCAGCGCGCCCAGGAGAAGCTGGGTGCCATCGTCAACAAGATCGGCTACCCGGATCGCTGGCGCAACTACGATGCCTTCACCGTGAGCCGCGGCGACTACACCGGCAACGTAACCCGTGGCACCCGCTTCGAAGCGCAACGCCAGCTGGCGAAGATCGGCAAACCGCTTGATCGCGGCGAATGGTTGATGACGCCTTCAACCGTCAACGCCTACTACGACCCGCAGATGAACAGCATCAACTTCCCGGCCGCCGTGCTGCAAGCGCCGCTGTACGACCCGAAAATGGACGATGCGCCCAACTACGGCAACACCGGCGGCACGATCGGCCACGAGCTGATCCACGCCTTTGACGACGAGGGACGCAAGTTCGACGCGCAAGGCCGCCTGCGTGACTGGTGGACGAAGAAAGACGCGAAAGCCTTCGAAACCCGGGCCCAGTGCGTCAGCGATCAGTACGCCAAGTACGTGGTCATCGACGATATCCGCATCAACAGCCGCCTGACGCTGGGCGAAGACCTCGCAGATCTGGGCGGCCTGATCCTCGCGTGGTCGGCCTGGAAGGCCGAGACGGCCAACAAGGTGCTGGAGAATCGCGATGGCCTCACGCCAGAGCAGCGCTTCTTCGTCGGCTTTGCGCAATGGACTTGCGGCGACACCCGGCCGGAGGAACTGCGTATCCACGCCATGACCGACCCGCATTCACCCAGCAAGTACCGGATCAATGGCGTGGTGGTGAACATGCCGGAATTTCAGCAGGCGTTTTCCTGCAAGCCGGGGCAGGCGATGGTGAAAGAGAAGCGCTGCCGCGTCTGGTAAAACAGCCACTTCAAACGAAACAGCGGTGGCGTGGCATGCACCACCGCTATTTGAATCGGGGGCCCCATGTACCGAACCCTTGCCGCCTTGCTGCTCTGCGCCGCCACCAGTGCGAACGCGGGCGTATACAAATGGACGGACGAAAACGGCAAGGTTCACTACAGCGACATCCCCCCGCCCAAGACCGATCCCAGCAAGGTGCCGCTGACACCGCCTTCGGGCTTTTCGGGCCCCGAGATGCCCGAGCCCTCAAGCGAACGGACTCCGCGCCGAGCGAAATCCGACGAAACCGAAAAGCGCGAGCAAGAGCTCAAGCAGGCCTGCAAGCAGTTGCGCAGCGAGCAACAGCGCCTTGAAAACGCCCCCAGCGGCAACGCCCTCAAGGACGGCAACCAGCGTGCCGCGCTGGCCGCCGCCGTCGAACGCAATCAGGCCATGCTCAAGGAACTCGGCTGCGACGCAGTGCGCTGATCAGGGCTTGCGCAACGCGGCGAGCACCGCCTCGAAAGCGGAGCCACTGGTCGCGATCGTCGTGAAATGATCGCCCGCCACCGTGCTGACCGTCACACTGGCGCCCGCCGCCTCAGCGGCATCGCGATAGCGCTGCGCCTGCGCCGCCGGAACGATGGCGTCACCGCTGGCCGTAATCAGGCTGACCTGCGCCGCCGCAGGCAGCATCAAGAGCGGCGAGGTCTGGACCAGGCGTGACTCGCTCGGTTCCTGCTCGCCCAGCAAGCGCGGTATCGCGCTGGCGCAGCCGCGGCCCTCGCCCGGGTAGCGCTGCAGATCGGTAATCGCCGCCAGGCCCAGCGCGCGCTGCGGTAACTGCGGCGTGGCCGAATAAAGCGGGCTATCGGAGGTCAGGCGGTTCCGGCTCGCGGCCCACAGCGCCAAGTGCCCGCCGGCCGAGTGCCCGACCACCGTAAGGCGGCTCAGATCAAGCGGATAGCGGCTTGCAAGCGTGGGCGTGAAGTCGAGCGCGGCCGCGATATCGGTGAAGGTGTCGGGCCAGCGGTAATCGGCGTCGCCCGGCAAGCGGTATTCGATGTTCCAGACCGCCCAGCCAGCATCGCGCAAGGCGCCGCTGAAATCGTTCATGAAGCCAGCCGAGGCAATGCTCCGCTGCCAGCACCCGCCATGAATCACAAGCACCAGCGGATGCGGCCCAGCGCCCGGCGGCAGCCCCAGGTAGCCAAACTGCTGGGGGGCCGCACCGTAAGGCACCACCACGGTGGAAGCGGGTGCCGGCGCCGGCGCTGGATTCGCCACGCTGCCCGAATCAAGCGCGCCGCCGCCGCAGGCCGACAGTGCCAGCGCGAACCCGCACGCCCATCCCCAATCGCGCAAACGCTGCATGCCCCGCTCCGCTCATCCTCTGCGGCTGTGACCGCCCGCACCCGAAAAAGTGCCTGCCCGGCATTTGATCGAAAGCTTGGCCGCGGCAAGGGCGAGTCGCTACGATCTGCCTGCCACTGCTGGCACCCGGTCGTGAAAGGATGGCTGATGCTGCAACTCGACGTTTATGGAACCCTGGTGGCCGCCTCGCTGGTGCTGCTTGCCGGGCGCATGCTGGTCAGCAAGATCGGCCTGCTCAAGGCCTACACGATCCCCGAGCCGGTGGCCGGCGGCCTGATCGTTGCATTGGGGCTGCTCGTGGCGCACTCGACCCTGGGCTTCCAGGTCAAGTTCGACGCCAGCATGCAAGCCCCGATGATGCTGACCTTCTTTGCCTGCATTGGGCTCAACGCCGATCTGGCCAGCCTGCGGCAGGGCGGCCGGCGGCTGGCGGTATTCCTCGGCGTGGTGCTTGGGCTGTTGATGCTGCAGAACCTGCTGGGTATCACGCTGGCAAAACTGCTGGGGCTCGATCCGCTGATCGGCCTGCTCGCCGGCTCGATCACACTGTCCGGCGGCCACGGCACGGGCGCGGCGTGGAGCAGCGTCTTCAGCGAACGCTATGGCCTCGCCTCCACCACCGAACTCGCGATGGCCTGCGCCACCTTCGGGTTGGTGCTCGGCGGGCTGATCGGCGGCCCGGTCGCGCGTTTCCTGACCCGGGGGGTCAGGCTGCCCGCCCGCGGCCCGCAGGGCGGCGACGCACCGACAACCTTCGAAGCGCCCGATACCGTGCGCCTGATCACCGCACCGGCGCTGATCGAAACGCTTGCGCTGATTTCATGCTGCCTGCTCGGCGGCCACGCGATTGCCGGTGCACTCAAGGGCAGCGCGCTCGAGCTGCCGGTTTTCGTGTGCGCGCTGTTCGTCGGGGTGCTGCTACGCAATGGCCTGGCGGCGCTGGGCTTGTACCAGGTGTTCGAGCGCGCGGTGTCGGTACTGGGCAACGTCGCGCTCGCACTTTTTCTTGCAATGGCGCTGATGTCGCTGCGCTTGTGGGAATTGTCGGCGCTTGCGCTGCCGATGCTGGTGATTCTTGCAAGCCAGACCGCGCTGATGGCTTGCTACGCGATCTTCGTCACCTTCCCGGTGATGGGGCGCAGCTATGACGCCGCAGTGATTGCCGGCGGCCACTGCGGCTTTGGCCTCGGCGCCACGCCCACGGCAATCGCCAACATGCAGGCGGTGACCGATCGCTTCGGCCCCTCGCATGTGGCCTTCCTGATCGTGCCGATGGTGGGCGCGTTCTTCATCGACATCGCCAACGCGCTGGTGATCAAGGGCTTCCTCGGGCTCAGCGAGCTGATCCGCTGAGCCCCCGGCAGATCACGCCTTGCGGCCGATTCGCAGCGTCAGCGGCCAGCTGATCGACACCGTGTCCTGCGGGTGGCCCCACAAGGCCAGCAGTTTCTGCGAAAGCGACTGGGTCGGGTCGATGCCATACATCGCTACATAGCGGCCGCAGGCCGACCAACTGCGCAGATAACCGAGCAGCTGTGCCAGGGTCCACTGCACCGACAAGGTGTAGGGCGGGGTCTGGATCTCTTCAAACGGGAAGGGCAACTGCGCATACCGGGTATCGACGTGCGCACGCTCCGGGTTCCACAGCGCGCCCAGGGTTTCGGTACGGAAGGCTTGCACCAGCGCGTCGATCTCCTCGTGATCGACCTCCACCGTGCCGTAGGTCCAGGCCGCGATCATGCCGCCGGGTACCAGCACACGATTGGCCTCGGCGTAAAAAGCATCGAGCGGAAACCAGTGCAGCGACTGCGCGCAGGTGATCAGATCGACGCTGGCATCGGCCAGGCCACTGGCATCGGCCGGTGCCACCCGCCATTCGATCTTCGGATGCGCCGGCGCCGCAGCAATCTGCGCATCGCTGATGTCAGTGCCCACCACATGATCAAATCGCTCAGCCAGATCCAGCGTTGCCTGCCCGCTGCCGCACCCGGCATCCCAGGCCAGCTTGTGGTGCGGCACCCAGGCGAGCAGATAGTCGTAGATCGAGCGCGGGTAGCGGGGCCGGAAGAGCACATAGCCTTGCGCCAGCGGAGAAAACTGATCGGCCGGGTCTTCGGCCAGCAAATGGTTGGTCATCGGGGGTCCTTCGGGGTTCGCGCACCTGCAACCCTTGCATTATGGCCCAGGCGGCTGACGCACTGCTGACCCGGCATGATTCACCCGGCGCGAACCTTGGCTCCGAGGCAGGGTCACAGCACCATGCAGATCAACCATGACCTTTCACGCCGCTGCGTGATCCAGACCCACACACTTGACTGGCATGCATCGCCCGCGCCGGGCGTGACACGGCGGCTGATCGAGCGCGACGGCGGTGAAGCTGCCCGCGCCACCAGCATCGTGCGTTATGAAGCAGGCGCGCGTTTTGCGCCGCACAGCCACCCGCTCGGCGAAGAAATCCTGGTGCTCGACGGTGTCTTTTCCGACGAAGGCGGCGACTACCCTGCTGGCAGCTGGATCAAGAACCCGCCGGGCAGCGCGCACGCACCCGCTTCGGCAGAAGGCTGCACGCTGTTCGTCAAGCTTCGGCACCTCGACCCGCATGACACGCAGCAGTGCGTTCTCACGCCCGATGCGCGCCACTGGCGGCCCGGCTTGGTGCCGGGCTTGAGCGTGTGCCCGCTGGCCGAGTTCGGTACTACCCACACAGCGCTGGTGCGCTGGGCGCCCGGCACTCGCTTCAACCCGCACCAGCACTGGGGCGGCGAGGAGATCCTGGTGCTCGACGGTGTATTCGAAGATGAATTCGGCCGCTACCCGGCCGGCACCTGGGTTCGCAGCCCGCACCGCTCCCATCACCAGCCGTTTTCAAGCGAGGGCTGCCTGATCTGGGTGAAGGTCGGCCATCTGGGGGGCTGATCAGGCCGGCCGGCTGCGCGAGCGCGGGGCGGGCATCGGGTGCAAGGCCCGCGCAGCCCCGTCCACCAGCGCCCGCGTGAGCGTTGCAACCAGTTCCGACTCGATGCCCCAGGTGTGCCAGTACAGCGGCACGCTGGCCTGCGTCTGCGGCGTGATATCGACCAGGCTGCCGTCCGCAAGCGCCTGCGCGCATTGCGCTTCAGGCAGCAGACCGTAGCCGTAGCCAAGCAGCGCCGCGTTCATGAAAGCCTCGTAGGCGGGCACGAAGTGGTTGGGAAACTGCACATCCTTTACCCGCAGATGCCGCCGCAGATGCTCGGCCTGCAGCGCGTCGCGCCGGTTGAACACCAGCACCGGCGCGCGGCGCACTGAGCGGCGATCAAGCCCGCCGGGCAGGTGGCGCGCAATGTACGCGGGCGACGCGACACAGCGGTAACGCATTACCCCCAGCGCCACCGAACGAAAGCCGTGAGCCGGCACCGGCGCCGATGCGATCGAGCCAATCACCTCGCCGCTGCGCAACCATTCCTGCGTGTGCTCCTGGTCGTCCACCACGAAGTCGAGCATCGCCGCGCTGCGTTCGGCCCAGGGCTGCAGCGCCGGCAGCACCCACGAGCCCAGACTATCGGCGTTCACCGCAATGCGGACGCGGCCGCGAGAGACGTTCTCCAGCAGCTCCGGCCAGACGTCCAGCGCCAGCACCTGGGTCTGCCTGGCAAAGCGCAGCAGCGGCTGCGCCGCCGGTGTTGGCGTTACCGGGCGGGTACGCAGCAAGAGCGGCGCACCGACCTGGTCTTCGAGCGATCGGATCCGCTGCGAGACCGCCGACTGGGTGATCGAAAGGCTGCGCGCGGCTTTCTCGAAACTGCCTTCGGTCACCACCGCCTCAAGGCATTCGAGCAGGGAGAAGTCGATTTTCATGCATTCATTTTATTAGCAGATCTAATGAGCGCTCAACAATATTCCAATTGCTAATCCTGATCTGCCATGACCGCTATCCTTGCTTTGCCGCTCGATCGAAGCGCGCCGGGTCAGGCCACCTGATCATGAAAACCAGACCATCGACACACACCATGCACGCCCAAGTCGTCTTCCAAGGCTTCATCGTCACCGCCGGCCTCATCATGGCAATCGGCGCCCAAAACGCTCACGTCCTGAAGATGGGACTCACCCGCCAGCACGTGTTACCCACCATCCTGATCTGCGCGCTGTCCGACGCCTTCCTGATCGGCCTTGGTGTCACCGGCATGGGCAAGGTGATCGAACACTTCCCGGTGGCGGTTGAGGCGGCCACCTGGGGCGGCGCGGCCTTCTTGCTGTGGTACGGCCTGCGCTCGCTGCGCGCCGCGTTCAGCGCACACGCGCTGATGCCTGCCGACGCGCCACCGATGCCGCTGAAACAGGCCATGCTCCTGGTGCTGGGCTTCACCTACCTGAATCCGCACGCCTACCTCGATACGATCGTGCTGATCGGCTCGATCGGCGGGCGCGAGCACGGTATCGACCGGGCCGGATTCTGGCTCGGCTGCATCGCCGCATCCGTAAGCTGGTTCATGCTGCTCGGCTACGGCGCCCGCTGGCTTGCCCCGCTGTTCGCCAAGCCGCTCTCGTGGCGCGTGCTCGACGCAATGATCGGCGTCGGCATGGGGATCATCGCGATTTCGCTGATCCGCTGATCCGCTGATCCACCAGCCTCGCTCAGTCGAGTGTCGAGCCGAACACCGCCGGAATACGGACGTAGAAGATCTTGAGGCCTTCCTGGCGTATGCGCGCAATCATCCGATCTGCGTCGTCGTCGGAAACCGCCATCGACACTTCCACCGGCTGATCGGCCAGTTCGAAGAAATGTGCCGCATGCAAGCGCCCAGCCTGGCCAAAGCCTTCGGCTGCATGCACGACCGTCGCGCCCGACACTCCGATGCGGCGCGCCTCGTCGAGCAGCCATTCGGCCAGCGGCGTGCCGTGATGCTTGCGGTTCTGTTCGGTATAGAAGTTGAGCAACACACCTTGCATGGCGGTCTCCTTCACCAGCGTTTGAGCAGTGTCACGCTCGCCATGCCGGCCAGCGTCATCAGAAGCGAACCGGCCACATGAATCGACACCGCGCCAAGCGCCCAGGCGAGGCGGCCTTGCTGTAGCAATGCGGTGACCTCGGCCGAGAAGGTTGAAAAGGTGGTGAGCCCCCCGAGGAAGCCGGTGATCACGAACAGGCGCCACTCGGGGGCCAGGCCGGGTTGATCGGCAAAGACCACGATCGCGACGCCGATCAGATAGCCGCCAATCAGATTGGCCATCAAGGTTCCCGGCGGTACGGTCGGGAACAGCGCGTTGAGTGAGGTGCCGAGCAGCCAGCGCAGCACCGCCCCGCACGCAGCCCCAAGACTAATCGCAAGAACCGAATACAGCATGAACGCTCCGCCAAGTGCCCGCCCGCGCTGCGCGCGCCAAGGCGCAATTGTACTGCGGCGCTTGCGGCACCGCCGGGCAGGCGGCATACTGCGCGCCCGGTCGGCAGATCACCGAGGCGTCGCCCCCGCGAGGGAAGCTAAACCTGCCATGCACCAGAACCTGACGCGCATCTTTTCTGTGCCGCGTCGGAACGGCGACCACCGACACCCCGCTTTCGGGGCCGGCACGATGAAAGGATTGATCGTGTCCCGCAATACCCTGCCTTACTACGCCGACGACATTTCGGCGCTCGCCCGCTCACTGGCGCAGCAACTCGGTGAGATCGAAGGCCCGCCGGGTCATCTGCAGCTGCTCAACGCGCTTTCGCGCGCGACCGGCTATCGCAACTTCCAGAGCTATCGCGCCGAGCACAAACGCTCGGTGCCGCTTGCGCGCCCCGCCCCGGTGCCGCCCGCCGCCCCCAAAGACCTTGCGGCGCTGCTGCGATTCTTCGACGACGCCGGCCGTCTGCTGCGCTGGCCCACCAAGGCTTCGCACCGACTGCCATGCGTGCTTGGCGTGTGGGCACAACTGCCAGCCCGCCTTGCGATGAGCGAGCGCGAAATCAATCAATGGATTGGCGCCGCGCTGGCTTTTGAAGACCATGTGCTGATCCGCCGCGAACTGGTCAACCACGGCCTGCTTGCCCGCACGCCCAACGGTAGCGTGTACCGCCGGGTTGAACAGCCGGTGCCCGAGACGCACGCCGCACTGGTCGCAGAAGTGTGCCGGCGCGGGCGACAACAGGCCTGAGTCAATCAAGGCCCAGTTGGCGTGATGCCTCCAAAGCCTCGATCTGCATTAGCAGATCGAGGCGATCGGTTCGCGCAACCTCGCGCCAGTCCCGCCCATCAAGGGCGCCAACCAGCGCCCAAAGCAGGTTCAGGCTCACCTTGCACCCCTGCCGCCGCAAATCAAGCCACGCACGCACGGCACCGCGCGCAGCCAGCTCGGCCGCGCTGTGAATGCCCACCGTCGCAAGCATCTGCTGCGAGCGCGGCCCCAGATTGCGCAAACCGCGCAGCTCATCGCTTCTGGCCATCGGCCCTCGCCTCCCCCATGATGCGCACCTTCCGCGTCATCCGCCTGAAACCTGAATGTAAGGTTTTCGTCGGCAGCGCGGTCATGTCATGCAGGAACCACAGGAATCCGCATGCTACTCATCCTCCGCCAACGCCATTTCGAACGGGTTGTCCGCGCTTACAGCGCCGACCTCTACCGTTTTGCCTACTGGCTGTGCCGCGACCGCTTCGTCGCCGAAGAGTTGGTGCAGGAAACCTGCACGCGCGCCTGGAATGCCTGGGATTCCCTGCGTGACAAGGACAATCCAAAACCCTGGCTGTTGCAGATCCTGCGCAATGAACACGCCCGCCTGTACGAACGCAAGCAGTTCGACTACGCCGACGAAGCGCCGGAAGACCTGGATCTGCCGGCCGAGCATTCGTCGATTGCGCTGCTTGAAATGGAACAGTTGATCGACACCCTGCCCCTGTCTCTGCGCGAACCCTTTCTGCTGCAAACCCTGGGCGGCTACTCCTGCAGCGAGATCGCTGAAATGCTTGAGACCACCGAAGGGGCGATCATGGTCCGGCTGACCCGAGCGCGCCAAGCCCTGCGCCACACGCTTGAAACGGTGCCGGCCGAGAAGAAGCGAGGAAAACAATGAACGCGCCGACCGAAATGAACTGCCTGGCCTACCGTCGGCTCAAACTGGCGGACCCGCAACGGCTGAGCGCCGCCGCCCGTGCCCATGAAGCGGAATGCCTCGGCTGCGAGAGCTTTGCGCGGCGGATCGACGCCCAGGAAACACGGATTGCGCGAACGCTGGACGTGCCCGTGCCAGATGGGCTCGACGAACGCATCCTGCTCAAGCTCCGGGGCCAGCGCCAGATGCCCTGGCGCAGCTGGGCAATGGCAGCCTCGGTGGTGCTCACCTTCGGTATTGGCATCACGATGTGGCGCGGACACGGCAGCTACGATGCGCCGCGCTTCGCGATTGAACATGTGATGCACGAGCCCGAATCCTTCACGACGCCGCGACTGGCGGACCCGGAACAGTTCCGCACGGTGATGGCGCATTTCGGCGGCGAACTGACGCAGCCGATCGGCACCGTGCGCTACATGAAACTCTGCCCGGGGCCGGAGGGCGTCGGCTGGCATGTGGTGCTGGACACCGCGCAGGGCATGGTCTCGCTGTTCCTGATCCCGGGTGACAAGGTCCGCAAACCCCAAACCCGCACCATGCAGGGTTACCGCGCGCTGACCGAACCAGCCGGCCAGGGCCATTTCGCCATCGTGGCCGAGAACGACGCCGCCGTTGCCGCGATGGCCGCAGCAATGCGCGAAAAGGTTCGCTGGAAAACCTGAGAAGGCATCCGCGCACGGATCGCTGCGGCATCGGGCGCCGCATCACGCCCGGCAGGATCAGGCGGACTTGACGCGCCGCGACGCCCGATTCATCCAGTCGATGAACTGCGCGGCCGGCAAGGGGCGCGAGAACAGGAAGCCCTGCATTGCCTTGCACCCGCGCCGCGCAAGCGCTGCCGCCTGCGCCTCGGTTTCAACGCCCTCAGCCACCACCGCAAGACCCAGCTCCTGCGACATCGCCAGCACGGCCGAGGTGATCGCGGCGTCCGAGCTGTCGTGCTCCAGATCCTTGACGAAGGAGCGATCGATCTTCAGCACGTCGATCGGGAATCGCTTGAGGTAGGCGAGCGACGAATAACCAGTGCCAAAGTCATCCACCATCAGGCGCAAGCCCATGCGTTTGAGTTCGGCAAGGATTTCGTAGGTCAACTCAACGTCCTGCATCAGGACGCTTTCGGTCATTTCGAGTTCAAGCCGGTTCGGCGGCAAGCCCGCTGCCGCCAGAGCCCCGCTAACTGCCGAGAGCAGCCTCACATGGCGGAAACTGATACCGGACAGGTTAACCGCGACGGCGTGCGGCGCCGACCCTTGCGCAATCCAGGCCGCCATCTGCTTGCAAGCAGCCTGCAGGCCCCACTCGCCAATCTCGACGATCAGGCCGGTTTCTTCGGCGAGCGGGATGAACTCGCCCGGCGCCAGCAAGCCACGCTTGGGGTGGCGCCAGCGGATCAGTGCCTCAGCCGCGAGGACGGTGCCTTCCGGCCAGGAGATCACCGGCTGGAAGTGCAGCTCGAATTCGCCTTGTTCAAGCGCCTTGCGCATCTCGTTTTCAAGCGACAGACGAAGCTCCGCCGCCACACGCAAATCCTGCGAGAAGGACCGCACGACGTCGCGGTTCTCACGTTTGGCAAGGCTCACCGCCATGTCGGCACACTTGAGCAGCGCATCAGCGTCATCCGCGTGTTCCGGGAACACCGCCATGCCAATGCTCGCGGTAAGCGCAACTTCGGTTGCCGCGAGCAGGATCGGCTTGCGCACCGCTTCGAGCAAGCGCGCACTGATCGCCTCGGGCGCCTCGCCTGCCGGCGCACCGTCAATGAAGACCACGAACTGGTCGCCGCCGATGCGCGCCACCACAGCCGCGCTGGAACGCGAATCCTCGCGCCCCGGCAAGGCTGCAACCGCATCGGTCAGGCGCCGGGCAACGATCTGCAGAACCTGATCGCCAACGCTCTGGCCCAGGCTTTCGTTGATTCGCCCGAAGCGATCGACGTCCACCACCATCGCGGCCACCCAGTGGCGCGCGCGCGTTGCGCGGCGAACGGTTTGTTTGAGCAGCTCACGGCAATACTGGCGATTGGGCAGGCCAGTCAAACCATCGTAGTAGGCCAGGTAGCGGATCCGCTTTTCGGCTTCAACCTGTTCGGTGATGTCCTGGGTGGTGCCCTGCAAGCGGGTGACACCGCCGTCAGCCGAGGCAATCGGCTCGGCTTGTTCGAGCACGGTGCGCAAAGCGCCATCGTGACGCACGATGCGGTATTCGATGCGGAAAGGCTGACCGCGTTTGCCCTGCGCGTAGGCCTCGCGCACGATGGTGCGGTCTTGCGGGAACACCCGCTCGAGCACCGCGTCCATCGCCGGCGGGAAGGCCACCGGATCGTCGCCAAAGAGCGCGAAGAACTGCTCCGAGCGCCGCACGTAGCCTTCGCGCAGATGCCACTCCCAGCTACCGAGGCGCGCAATGCGCTGTGCGTCGGCAAGGTTCGATTCGCTGCGCGCCAGTTCGTCCATCGCGCGCGCCGAACGCAGCACGTAGAGGATGCGGTGGCGCAGCAGCATCCAGTTGATCGGCTTGGAAATGAAGTCGGTGGCACCGGCCTGGTAGGCCTGTTCGATCGCGCCGGAGTCTTCCAGCCCGGTCATCACGATCACCGGCACGCGCTCGCCACCGGGGGTGCGACGCAAACGCCGCGCGGTTTCGAAACCGTCCAGGCGCGGCATCATCAGATCGAGCAGGATCAGTTCCGGTTGAAGCTCGGCAAATCGCTCCAGCGCCTCAACCCCGTCACTGGCTTCAAAAGGCTCGAACCCCGCCTCCTTGAGCGCCGCCATGGCGATCGAACGCGTCGTCAGATCGTCATCAACCACCAGGACACGCGCGCTGGCGAGAATCGGCGTCATGCGCCCCTCCGCGGAAGGCAAAATCCCTGATGGTTCGATCGAAATGGTTTATTCATCAAAAAGGCTAGAAACGTAAGGCGCCGGGCTGAACTTTACGCGTAGATCATGCGCTTTGCACTATAGCCAGCACCCTGTGCCAAAAAACGCAGCGGCATATGCGCAAACGAGGCGTTTGTCACACGCCGCTGCAAGCGGCGCCAACCGTTACAATCGCGGCTTCCGATTTCAGAAATCCGCGATCCGCCGTGAGCACGCCCACCGACAAGAACACCCCGGCCAACGCGCCGGCAGCCAACTTTTTGCGCAACATCATCGAGCGCGATCTCGACGCCGACACTTACGCCCACCGCAACTGGGCAGGCACGCCGGGTGACGCCGCGCATCACGGCGCCGGCCAGCCCGACCCGGCGAAGATCCGCACCCGCTTCCCGCCGGAGCCCAACGGCTACCTGCACATCGGCCATGCCAAGTCGATCTGCCTGAACTTTGGGCTGGCGCGTGATTTCGGCGGCGTGTGCCACATGCGCTTCGACGACACGAACCCGGAGAAGGAAGAGCAGGAGTACGTCGATTCGATCCTCGACGCGGTGAAGTGGCTCGGTTTTGGCTGGGAGCAGAACGGCACCAGCCACCTGTTCTACGCCAGCAGCTACTTCGAGTTCATGTATCGCGCCGCCGAGGCGCTGATCGAGCGCGGTTTTGCCTACGTTGACCAGCAGACGCCGGACGAGATGCGCGCCAACCGCGGCACGCTGACCGAGCCGGGCAAGAACTCGCCGTGGCGTGATCGCCCGCTCGAAGAGAACCTGCGCCTGTTCCGCGAGATGCGCGAGGGCAAGCACGCCGAAGGCAGCATGATCGTGCGTGCCAAGATCGACATGGCTGCGCCCAACATCAACCTGCGCGACCCGGCGATCTACCGCATCCGCTTTGCCGAGCACCATGCCACCGGCAACGCCTGGTGCATCTACCCGATGTACACCTTTGCGCACCCGATCGAGGACGCGCTCGAGCGCATCACCCACTCGATCTGCACGCTCGAATTCGAAGACCAGCGCCCGTTCTACGACTGGCTGCTGGAGCACCTGCGCGACGCCGGCCTGCTGGCCGATCCGCTGCCGAAACAGTACGAATTCGCGCGGCTGAACCTCACCTACATCATCACCAGCAAGCGCAAGCTCAAGCAGCTGGTCGACGAGAAGATCGTCGACGGTTGGGACGACCCGCGCATGCCCACCATCGTCGGCCTGCGCCGCCGCGGCTACACCGCTGCCAGCCTGCAGATGCTCGCCGAGCGCACCGGCGCCAGCAAGCACAACACCTGGATCGACTACTCGGTGCTCGAAGGCTGCCTGCGCGAAGACCTTGAAGCCAAGGCGCCGCGCGCGATGGCCGCGATCGACCCGCTCAAGCTCAAGCTCACCAACTGGGATGAGGTGATCGGCGCCGGCAAGGTTGAACCCTGCTCCGCGCCAGCCCACCCGCATCACCCCGAATTCGGCGAGCGCAAGTTCAACCTCACGCCGGAACTCTGGATTGAGCGCGAAGACTTCGAAGAAGTGCCGCCCAAGGGCTTCCGCCGCCTGTTCCCCGGCAACATGGCGCGCCTGAAATACGGCTTCATCATCGAATGCACCGGCTGCGAGAAGGATGCCGACGGCAAGGTGACTGCCGTGCTGGCAAAGCTGGTGCCGGACACCAAGAGCGGCACGCCGGGCGCCGACAGCGTCAAGGTCAAGGGTGTGATCACCTGGGTCTCGGCGAGCGAGGGCGTCGCGACCGAAGTGCGCCTCTACGACCGCCTGTTCACCGAAGCCCAGCCGGACGCCGGCGGCCGCGACTTCCTCGATGCGCTCAACCCCAACTCCAAGCGCGTCATCACCGCGTATCTGGAGCCGGGCCTCGCCGCCGCGCAGCCGGGCGACACCTTCCAGTTCGAACGCCACGGCTACTTCTTCGCCGACCACAAGGACTCGGCGGCGGGCAAACCGGTGTTCAACCTGGCGGTTGGGCTGAAGGACAGCTGGGGCAAGTGAGCCCTCGCGGGCCCCAGTGGAGCGGACGATGAGCCAGTCGCTGATCGTCCGCCCGCTGTGCAACTCGGATGACCTGATCGCCCTGACGCACGAGGTCATCCGCGCCGGCTACGCCAGTCAAGCCGCGCGAGGCCTGCGCTACTGGGCGACGCATCAATCGCCCGAGGACACCGCCAAGCGTTTTGCCTCCGGCCACGGATTGATCGCCGAAATCGACGGCCATCTCGTCGGCACCATCACGACTCGCCCACCGCAGCCCGATTCGAGCGTTGCGCTCTACCGCAACCCGAACACCTGGACGCTCTGCCAGTTTGCGGTCGCCCCGAAGTTCAAGGCTCAAGGTATCGGCAGCGCACTGCATTCGGCCGCGCTCGCGCTGGCCCATGAACACGGCGCAATCGTGATGGCCATCGACACGGCAGAACCGGCCGCCGACGTCATCGCGATGTACTCACGTTGGGGTTACGTTCAAGTCGGAATGCACGACTGGCGACCGCAGACGAACTACGTCAGCGTGGTCATGCAACGATCCATTTGAGCGCGTGAAAACTCGCGGGCAAGGACGGGAGCCTTGCGATGAAGGCGTCTCCTTAATTTGCCGCCCTGCCACCAAAGCCGGGTCCCGCCCCGGCGGGCGTCTTACTTTCTGGCAACAGCACCAGAAAGTAAGCAAAGAATGCCGCCCCCTTCAACGCCCCTTGCTGCGCAAGGGGTTCCCTGCGCTGCTCGCAGCATCGGGTGGCTGCGGAACTCGGCCCTGCGGGCCTCAAACAGTCCTCGCCACCGCCGCACTACGTGCGTCGGAACCCGACGCTTCTGTGCTGCTCGGCGTTTCAGAGGGGAATGAACGGCGCCGAATTTTCATCGTCGGCGGTATTTCGTAGGAGGAATGTAGGCCGAAGACGGGACTCGATGACGTGCGGTTGAATTTGTCACGCCACAAGCCCCGGATTCCGCTTCGCTGCATCCAGGCTACGAATCGCACGCGTTGCACTGGAACTGTTTTGACTTTGGGCCCCGTCGAGAGCGCCGAGTAGCGCAGCGGGGTCGGGGTATCGGCGCGCAGCGCCGACGGCGAGGACTGTCTGAGCGGCGGGCGCAGCCCGACGCGAGTTCCGCAGCCGCCCGACTTCGCGAGCACGCGAGGGAAGTCAGACACGCAGTGTCTGACCGCGAACGCCGGGTGCCTTTCTCTTTGGTTCCTTTCTCTTGGGCAAGCAAGAGAAAGGAACCCGGCGGCCGGGACGGACTCCCGGCCAACGCACGTCTGATAAACCACTGCGGGATATCTCGTCGGGCGCGCGAAAAGCGCAACTCGGGACGACCACACGAGGCAATCTCCTGACGCTAACCAAATCCCCGCACCGCCAGATGCGTTAAAGTGCTGCCCGGTCTGCAGCCGTCCCTTGCTGAATCACCGGTTGTACCAGGTACCGGCAGGGTCAGGCCGCCAAGGGCACGCAAGCGCCCTATGCCTCGTTGCGAAGCGCCGCTGCGGCCGCGCCTCGCGATGTGTTGAAACCTGGCTGCACCAGCATAAGCAAGAACATTCCCTCTACCTCTCATGCGAGAACATCCATGACCAAACTTTTCATCGAAGACCTCGACCTCGCCGGCAAGCGTGCCCTGATCCGTGTGGATTTCAACGTGCCGATCAAGAACGGCGTGGTTGAAAGCGACAAGCGCATCCGTGCCGCGCTGCCGACGATCCGTTACGCGCTGGAAAAAGGCGCTTCGGTTGTGCTGATGTCGCACCTGGGCCGCCCGAACGGCGCCAAGGTTGCCAAGTATTCGATCGAGCCGGTGGCTGGCCGCCTGCAAGAGCTGCTGGGCAAGCCGGTGAAGTTCGTCAATGACTGCGTCGGACCGGAAGTCGAGGCGGTTGTGAACGCGATGAAGCCGGGCGACGTGACCCTGGTCGAGAACGTCCGCTTCTACCTGGAAGAAGAAGGCAAGGCGAAGGATGCCGCTGGCAACAGCGTCAAGGCCACGCCGGAAGCGGTAGCTGCGTTCCGCGCCGCGCTGAGCCGCCTGGGCGACGTGTTCATCAACGACGCTTTCGGCACCGCACACCGTGCGCACTCGTCGATGGTCGGCGTGAACCTGCCGCGCGCTTCGGGCTATCTGCTGAAGAAGGAACTGGATTTCCTGGGTGAGGCTGTTAACAAGCCGGTGCGTCCGCTGGTCGCGATCATTGGCGGCTCGAAGATCTCGGGCAAGATCGACGTGATCCAGGCGCTGCTGCCGAAGGTCGACAAACTGCTGATCGGTGGCGGCATGGCCTTCACCTTCTTCAAGGCGCAGGGCCTGGAAGTCGGCAAGTCGCTGTGCGAAAACGACAAGGTCGAACTGGCCAAGTCGCTGATCGCTTCGGCCGGTGACAAGCTGGTGCTGCCGATCGACACGATGATCACCAAGAAGCTGGACTTCGACGCACGCACGCTCGACGGCCTGGTTGAAGTCGACTCCACCGCGATCCCGGCCGACCAGGAAGGCGTGGACATCGGCAGCAAGTCCGCCGCGCGTTACGCCGAAATCATCCGCGGCGCCAAGACCGTGCTGTGGAACGGCCCGATGGGCGTGTTCGAGATCGACGAATCGGCCAAGGGCACCTACGCCGTGGCGCACGCGCTGGTCGAGGCCACCGCAGGCGGCGCGATCACCATCGTCGGCGGCGGCGATTCGGTTGCTGCAGTCGAGAAGGCGGGCCTGGAAGACAAGGTCTCGCACGTCTCCACCGGCGGCGGCGCATCGCTCGAATTCCTCGAAGGCAAGGCACTGCCGGGCGTGGATGCACTGAGCGACAAGTAATCCGTCTGCTGTGAAAAAAAGGGGCGCCCGTGGGCGCCCCTTTTTGTTTCGGTCGGCGTGGCGCAGCACGCCGCCGATCATCTGCTACAACTCACGCGCGCTGGCGGCGCCGTGCTGCAACACCGATCAAGCCGAGGCCCGCCAGCAGCATGGCGTACTGCTCCGGTTCCGGCACTGCGGCCACCTGGTAAAGCGAGGTGGTGCCGGAGACCTCGTTGGCAATCGCGAGGTAGTACTTGCCACCCTGCTCGTAGCTGACGATACCTTCAGGCGAAACATCACCCAGCGTGACGATGGTGTCGAGGTAGCTGACCGAGTTGGGGTCGGTGATGTCGAACATCGACACCGCGCCCTGCGTGGTGCGCTCAAGCCCGACAAAAGCGATCGTACGGCCGCCAATTTCAAGCAGGCTCACGCCTTCGGGTTCCACGCCCTTGTCGTCGCTGCGGCCGTCGTCGTAAATGCCAAGGCGGATCGCTTCGGCATCGAGGATGTTGCCCGAGTCGTACACCAGCTTGCCAGCCTCATCGCGGATCGAGAACGAGCGCGCACCAAAGGTGAAGAGATTGCCGTTGGTGGAGTCGGGCGTGGAGATGTTGAGTTCTTTCAGATCGCCGGGCACGCCGCCGAGCCCGCTTTCCTTGGCGCGCAGCTTGTCACCGTCGTCTTCACGCGTATCGCCTTCGTTGGCCATTACCAGATAGGTCTTGCCGCCGCGCTGGTAGTTGGCGATCGCGTCCGGCTGGTAGAAGCCGCGCACATTGGCGCTGCGCAGCTCGACCTTCTTGTCCTTGTGATTCGGATCGATCGCGTTGGCCGCGAGGCTGAAGTCCTTGGTGCCCAGCCCGACGATGCTGCTGAAGCTGTTGGCGTTCAGATCCAGCGTGGCGACCGCGTTGGCTTCCTGCAGCGTGACCCAGGCCTTGCTGCCATCCGCGCTGACGGTGATGTACTCGGGCTCGAAATCCATCCCGGTGTTGGTCCGTACCGCGCTACCGCTGACCGGCACGCCGGCCAGGCCCACGTTGGTGACGCTGCGGGTGGCCACGTTGATGATGCTCACCGAGCCGGCAGGGTCGCCCGCACCGCCGTTTGCCGTGCCGACTGCACCGTAGACATTCGGCGTCGCTTCGTTGGCAACCAGCAGCTTGCTGCCGTCCTTGGTGAAGGTCAGCATGTCGGGCAGCGCACCGACCGTCACCGTGTTCGGGTAAAAGCCGCTCGACAGCGACACCAGCGAGGTGTCGTAGAACTGCACGATGCCGGGCAGGGTGCGATCAGCCTTGTTTTCAATTGCGATTGCGGCGAGGCCGTTGTGGATCGCAACGCTGTTCACGCCGCCTACACCGCTCAGGTCAACATGGCGCACCAGGCTACCAGTGCTGGCGCTCAGCACATCGAAGCCATTCACCCCAGCCACCCAGAGGGTGTTGGTGGCCGCATCGAAGGCCGGAATTTCTGAAGTCTGGCCGGCGTTGGCGCTGGCGTGATTGAAGGTCCACAGCTTGCTGAAGCTGACTGTGGGTGCAGCGTAGACATGGCCCACCGGGGCAAGCAGCCCGGCAAGTGCGATCGAAAGCGCGGTGCGTTTCATGTTCTGGGGTCTCAGGGGTCGATGGATCGGTGAGCCCGCCGAATGTCGCCAGCATGGATCCAGCGCACCACCTGCGGGCCCGCGACCTTAGCGCCCCAGCCAAGACAATTTGATGACACGCCCCCAGCCAAAGTAGGGCGCGGCGCCCGGTGCTACGCCCAGTCGCCCGACCCGCGGGTGCCGCCGGTTGCCGCCTCGGCGCCCACCATGTCCAGCGCCACCGCCTCGGCCACCTTGATACCATCGACGCCGGCCGAGAGGATGCCGCCCGCGTAGCCGGCGCCCTCTCCCGCCGGGTAGAGGCCGATGGTATTCACCGACTGAAAGGCGTCGTTGCGCTTGATGCGGATCGGCGACGAGGTGCGGGTCTCGACGCCGGTGAGCACCGCGTCGGCCATCGCAAATCCACGGATCTGGCGGTCGAAAGCCGGGAAGGCTTCGCGCATCGCGGTGATCGCGAAATCCGGCAGGCACAGCGACAGATCGGTGAGCTTCACGCCCGGCGTGTAGGAAGGCTGCACCGCGCCCAGCTCGGTCGAGGGCCGCCCGGCAAGGAAGTCACCCAGGCGCTGCGCCGGCGCTGCGTAGGTGCCACCGCCTGCGTGAAAGGCGCGCTCTTCCCAGTGCCGCTGGAACAGCATGCCGGCGAGCGGATGGCCGGGGTAGTCCACTTCCGGGGTGATACCGACGACGATGCCGCTGTTGGCGTTGCGCTCGTTGCGCGAGTACTGACTCATGCCGTTGGTGACGACGCGCCCCACTTCGGAGGTGGCCGCCACCACGGTGCCGCCTGGGCACATGCAGAAGCTGTAGGCAGCGCGGCCGTTGCTGGCGTGATGCACCAGCTTGTAGTCGGCCGCGCCCAGCAGCGGGTGGCCGGCAAAGTCGCCATGCCGCGCGCGGTTGATCAGCGATTGCGGATGCTCCACCCGCACGCCGATCGAGAAGGGCTTGGCCTCGACGTACACGCCGCGGTCGTAGAGCATCTGGAAGGTGTCGCGCGCGCTGTGCCCCACCGCCAGCACCACATGGCTGGTGGCGATGAATTCACCGCCGCGCAGATGCAGGCCGCGTACCTGCTGGGCACGGCTGCCGTCCGGCAGCGTCACCGGCTCTACCTCGATGTCGTCCACCCGGCTCTCGAAGCGGATTTCGCCGCCGAGCGACTGGATCGTTTCGCGCATCGTCTCCACCATACCGACGAGGCGGAAGGTGCCGATGTGCGGCTTGCTCACATACAGGATTTCGTCCGGCGCGCCGGCCTTGACGAACTCGGTCAGTACCTTGCGGCCGTGGTGCTTGGGGTCCTTGATCTGGCTGTGCAGCTTGCCGTCCGAGAAGGTGCCGGCACCGCCCTCGCCGAACTGCACGTTCGATTCGGGGTTGAGCACGCTCTTGCGCCACAGGCCCCAGGTGTCCTTGGTGCGCTCACGCACTGCCTTGCCACGTTCGAGGATGATCGGGCGAAACCCCATCTGCGCGAGGATCAGCCCGGCGAACAGGCCGCAGGGGCCCAGACCGATCACCACCGGGCGCGACTCAAGCTGCGCCGGCGCCTGCGCCACATAGCGGTAGGAGGTATCCGGTGTGGGCATCACGCGGTGGTCGCCCTTGAGTTTGGCGAACACCGCCGCCTCGTCGCGCAGCGCCACGTCGAGCGTGTAGATCAGGTGGATATTCTTGCGCTGGCGCGCATCAAAACCGCGGCGGAACACGGTAAAGCTGCCCAGCTCGCCGCGCGGGATGCCCAGGCGCTTGATGATCGCCTCGGGCAGTTCCTCCGGCGTGTGGTCCAGGGGCAGTTTTACTTCGGTCAGTCGCAGCATGGGAATCTCGGTCGGGGTAACGGCGCGCCGGGCTCAAGCCAGCGACGCGGGCCATGATTTTAGTGCAAGACCGAGCCGCTGCCTGCCTGACAGGAACACGCCGTTACGCCCGCCGCGATCAGGCCACCCCGAGCGCCTCGGCCGCTTCCGCATCGTCGACTTCCTCCCCCAGAAAACCGCCGCTCTGGTGCGCCCACAAACGCGCGTAGAGCCCGCCCTTGGCGAGCAGGCTGCGATGGTCACCCTCCTCGACGATGCGACCCTGATCAAGCACCACGAGGCGATCCATCGCCGCGATGGTGGAAAGCCGGTGCGCGATCGCCACCACCGTCTTGCCCTGCATCAGCGTGTTCAGGCTGCTCTGGATCGCGGCTTCGACCTCCGAATCGAGCGCGCTGGTCGCTTCGTCCAGCAGCAGGATCGGCGCGTCCTTGAGCATCACGCGCGCGATCGCAACGCGCTGCCGCTGTCCGCCAGAGAGCTTGACGCCGCGCTCGCCAACATGTGCGTCGTAAGCGCTGCGCCCTTTCGGGTCGCTCAGCGTCTGGATGAAGTCGTGCGCCTCGGCTTGTTTGGCGGCGGCGATCATCGCTTCGTCACTGGCGTCAGGCCTGCCGTAGAGGATGTTGTCGCGCACCGAGCGGTGCAGCAGCGAGGTGTCTTGCGTGACCATGCCGACGTTCGCGCGCAGGCTGTCTTGCGTGACCTCCGCGATGTTCTGCCCGTCGATCAGCACGCGGCCCTGCGCCACATCGTAGAAGCGTAGCAGCAGGTTCACGATGGTCGACTTGCCGGCACCCGAGCGCCCGACCAGGCCGATTTTTTCGCCGGGCTTGATCGTCAAGGACAAGTGGTCGATCACGCGGCGCTCTGTGCCGTAGCCAAAGCTCACATCCTCGAAGCGGATCTCGCCGCGGCTCACCGCCAGCGGCTTGGCGTTGGCCGCGTCGACGATGGCTTGCGGACGCGAGAGCGTGTTGATGCCGTCGTGCACTGTGCCGATGTGCTCGAACAGCGAGGCCATCTCCCACATGATCCAGTGCGAGATGCCATTCAGCCGCAAGGCCATGGCGGTGGCAGCCGCCACCGCGCCAATGCCCGCCTCGCCACGGCTCCACAGCCATAGCGTGGCGCCGGTGGTGGCGACGATCAGCAGCATCGAGAGCGTGTGGTTCACGATTTCAAAACCGCTCACCAGGCGCATCTGGGCGTGCGCGGTGAGCATGAAATCCTGCATTGCGGCGCGCGCAAAGCCCGCCTCGCGGCGCGCATGCGAAAACAGCTTCACGGTGGCGATATTGGTGTAGGCATCGGTGATGCGGCCGGTCATCAAGGAGCGCGCATCCGCCTGCGCCTGACCGACCTTGCCCAGGCGTGGCACGAAGAAGCACAGCGCGCCGACGTAGAGCAGCAACCAGCCCAGGAAGGGCAGCAACAGGCTCAGGTGCAGGTTGCCGACGACCGCGACCATCGTGACAAAGTAGATCACCACGAAGACCAGGATATCGGTGACTACCAGCACCGTATCGCGCACCGCCAGCGCGGTCTGCATCACCTTGGTGGCGACGCGGCCGGCGAATTCGTCCTGGTAGAAGCTCATGCTCTGGCCGAGCATCAGGCGGTGGAAGTTCCAGCGCAGCCGCATCGGGAAGTTCGCCGCCAGCGTCTGGTGCTTGAGCATGGTCTGCAGCGCAATCACCAGCGGGCTTGCGAACAGGATCGCCGCAAGCAGCAGCAAGCGGCTGCGCTCGGTCTCCCACAACATGGCCGGCTGCACATGGCCGAGCCAATCGACGATCTGCCCGAGCATGCTGAAGAGCATCGCCTCGAATGCACCGATCGTGGCAGTCAGCAGCGTCATCGCCAGAATGAAGCGGCGCAGGCCATGCGTGCCGGCCCACAGAAATCCGAAGAAACCGCGCGGCGGCGTGGACGGCAAGGCGTCGGGATAGGGATGGACGAGACCTTCGAAGAAGCTGAACACAGAAGACTCCGGCTGCATGCTTGTGCGGACAAAGGCCGGCACACGCCACGAGCGTAGCGGAAGTCGATGATCTGCATGAATGCCAACGCCGCCGGCACCGGCTATCCTGCCGCGTTCGACGTGCCCCTTACAACACCGCCATGCACCCAGCCCCACCGCGCATTCCGCCCTACTGGACGCGTTTCTCGTCTTTCTTCCGCTATCCGCTCAGCGGCGAGCCCTTGCTCGCCTGCATCGGGCTGGCCCTGCTGGCGACCGTGGCCGAGTTGCTGCCCCCGCTGCACCTGCTGGTGTTCATCGGCACGATCCGCTACGGATTTCTGGTGCTGGAGCGCACCGCGCGCGGGCATCTCGATGATCGCCTCGCGCTCTTCGAATCGCAGCATGGCGGCAAGTACCTGGCGTGGAAGCAGATCGCGGTGATCCTGATCGGCGTGATTCTGGTCGCGCTGACTTGGGCGGAATTCGGCCGCAACCCGGCGATGCTGGTGCTCGTGCTGCTCGGCCTGTTATGGCCCGCCAACACGATGGTGCTGGCGCTCACAAACGAACTGGGCGAATCGATTAACCCCGCTCGGCTCTGGCAGGTGGCCAGCGGCATCGGCATGCCCTACCTGGGCCTGTGCGGTTGCCTGCTGCTGCTCTCGTTCGGCAGCGAGCAATTGCTCGCACGCACCAGCCACTTGATCCCCGCCGTGCTCGGCGCGCCGATCGCCGCCTTTGTTGCCGCCGCGTTCACGATCGTGATGTACCGGATGATGGGCTACGTGGTGTACGAGTATCACCAGGTGCTGGATGTGGACGTGCAACTGGGTTTTGAACGCCAGGGCGATCTGCTGCCGCCCCCCGACCCGCGCGCCGCCCGCGCTGAACGGATCGCGAGCCTGCTGCGCGACGGCAAGAGCGACGAAGCGCTGAGCGAAGCGCGCAGCGCCGTCAGCGATGCACCGCACGACCATGATGCGCAGTTGCGGCTTCATCGCCTGCTGGCGGCACTGCCCGATCAGGCGCAGGCGCTCGCCCGCCATGGGCGTGAATGGCTCCCGGCGCTGTTGCGTGCGGGCCGCGGTGCGCAGGCCGCGGAAGTGCTGCAGACCCTGCTCAAGCACGACGCCGGTTTCACCCCCGGCAACGCGGCCGATGTACTGCCGCTGGCGACCGCCGCCTTCGATGCGCGCCGCTTCGACACCACGGCACAGTTGCTGCGCGGCTTCGACCAGCGCCATCCGGGCCATCGCGACACCCCGGCCATCTACTTGCTGGGCGCCCGCGTGCTGATTGAGCATCGGCGTGACGACGCCCAAGCCGAACGCGTGCTCAGCGTGCTGCAAAGCCGCTTTCCGGATCACCCGGCAGCAGCCGAAGCTGCACGGCTGCAGACCCTGATTGCGCGCCTGCGCGCGGCCGGCGCAGCATCAAACTAAGGAAGGTCTGAATAAGTGAGCGAGACGGATGCAGCGCAAGGCGCGGCGCGCGCAGCGACCAAGACATATCTGATAGATAGGCGCGGGAGTGAGCACGCCGTAACGCAGCGATGCGCCGTCGCAGCCACTTATTCAGACCTTCCCTAAGCCCGCCTACAGGCGCGCAAGTTGCGGATAGCGTTGCAGTAGCAAGCGCTTGACGCGCTCGGCGCGCTCGGCCTGCCCTGCATCACGTAGCGCACGCGCAAGGCTGCCCAGCACGCCGGCCGCCACATCGCCGGCGGCATCGCGCGCCACCAGCTTGAGCGCCAGCGCCTCTGCCGCATCGAAGGCGCCGCCGGCGATAAGCCCTTGCGCAAGCCGTGACCAGCCGGCATTCGACAAACGAACGCTCGCCGCAGCAGACCCCTGCAGTGCCTGCGCCAAGGCAAGCGCATCGACCGCACTGCCAGGCGTGGCCGCGCGCTCGATCAAGCGCACGGAAGCGTCCTGCAGCGCCGATTCGTCGCGCGTGAGCCGCGCCACGCGCAGGTACTCGGCAAGCAAGGCATCGTCGCCCGGGCGCAGTTCAACCAGACTGCGGTAGCGTTGCGCGGCCAGATCGAACTGCATCTGGGCAACATGGGCCACCGCGCGCTCATGCAACTGCGCGAAGGCGAGGTCGGCGTCGATCCGCTCGACGCTCTCTGCGGTGGCCCCCGCGCGGCGCCAGCGATAGGCCCCGGCGAGCAAGGCGCCGGCCACGAATCCACCGAAGTGGGCGAGGTAATTCACCTGCCCGTGCGGGTCGAACACGAAGCGCTGCAGCAGTTCATTGCCGATCCACACCGGCAGGATCGCGAGCGCCGGCCAGCGCACCGTGCCGAAGAAGAAAGCGAACCAGTAAAAGAAGCGGATGCGCCGCAGCCCGAACAAGACCAGATAGGCCGCCATCACCGCCGAGATGGCGCCCGAGGCACCGAGCCCATAGCCAACGCGATCCGCAGCAAAGAGCAGATCCGGCACCGCCGCCCCCACCCCGCCAAGCAGGTAAAGGCCAAGAAACACAAGCCCGCCAAGCGCCGCCTCAACCGTGTAACCGACGATGAACAGCACGGCCAGATTGCCCGCCAGGTGCATGATGTCGCCGTGCAGGAACATGTGGCTCAGCACGGTCGCAGGCGTCGGGGTGCCGGCATTGAGGCTCCACTTTTCAGTGAACACCTTTGCGCGCAGTGCCTCGTAACGCGTGCGTGCGCTGCGCCAGTCGGCATAGCGGGCGTCGGCCGGCGTGATGATCTGGCCGCCCTTGAGGCGCCGCATGAAATCGCGATCTGCCGACATGGTTTCGAGCACCCGCCGTGGATCGGTGCCGGCAAGCGCGCGCTCAAGCGAGTCGGCATCGACCGAGCGGCCACGCGTGCGCAGGTCCGCGATGAACGCCGGCAGCTCCAGATCGGGCAGCACCGAGTTCGCGTAGAACGAGATCGCGGCCGCATCGCGTTCCTCATCGCCGCCCTGCCCGACCACGAAAACGATCACGCACAAGAGCATCAGGCCCAGCGTGACAAGCGGCGGGCGCGACCAGTCGGGGCGTGCGGGCAGAGGCAGGATCAGCATGTTTGCAAACGAATGTTAGAAGTGGGCGGCTGGCGAGTATGAACGAAGAGGAGCCTGAATTATTGCGCAGGCTTGCTGCCTGAACGCACGTGATAATCCCTCACCCCCGACCACCAGAGCCGCACTTTTCTATGACTCAGAACTTTCGCGTCATCCTCACCGGCAACGTTTTGCCCGGCCACGATGCCGCCGCCGTGCGCGGTCGCATCGCCGAGGCCTTCCGCCTGACGCCGGCGCAACTGGACACCGTGTTCTCAGGCCGCCGCGTCGCCGTGAAGCGCGATGCCACACCCGGCGACGCGCAGCGCCTGGTGATGCGCATTCGCGAGCTGGGCCTGAGCGCCGAGATCGAGCCGATGCCCGCCCCGGCCGCGGTGATACGCGAACGCGAAGCAGCCGCCGCGGCCCCGGTGGCCACCGCCCCGGTACCGCCCCTGCCGCCGCTGATCAGCGACGCACCGCCGCCCGACGAGCTCTTCAGCCTCGCGGCGCCGTCACCCCAACCTGCGGCGACACCTGCGGCGCCAGCCCCATCCGTTGCCAGCACGGCGGCTGCGAACATCGACCCGGCGCCCGAGGAAGTCACCTGCCCGCAGTGCAGCGAGGTGCAGCCCAAGCGCACGCTCTGCCGTGCCTGCGGCACCGACATGCCGCGCCTGCGCGCAGCCCGCGAAGCGCTTGTGCGCGAGATGCGCGAGGCCCGTGAGAGCGGCCCCGGTGGCCCGCGCACCACCATGTCCGGTTTCGGCCCCTCGACCACCTATTCGACACGCGGTGGGCAAACAGTCATGTCGCGCAACGGGCCTGCCACCCGCTTCGCGGGCGATGGCGAAGACGCGCCGATTGCCGGCTTCGGCTTTTCCGGCCGCTTCAACCGCTCGACCTACATCGCGGCAAGCGTCTACTCGCTGGTGGCGATATTCCTCTTCGCACTGCTCGCGGCACTGGGCAAGCTTGCCTTGCTCAGCGTGGTCGGGATGTTGGTCGCCAGCATCTACAGCATCCGCTGCGTCGTCCTGCGCCTGCATGACATGGGGCGCACCGGCTGGCTCACGCTGCTGCTGTGCATCCCGGTGGTGAACTTCGTGATGACCCTGATCCTGCTGTTCGTGCGCGGCAACGACGGGCTCAACGACCACGGGCCAGAGCCCAGCGTTGGCGGCGCGAAACCGGTCTTGCTCTCCTTGGCCGTCCTGGCCGTCAGCGTCGGCCTGGTCATGAAGAGCATGCCCGGCTCGATGTCGGAACTGGCCCAGCAGTATGGCCAGGCGGAAGCCAGCACAGGCGACGAGCGCGCGCTACCCGATGTGAGCTATGCACCGGACAACCGCATCGTGATGTATTCGATGGCGGGCTGTGAGGACTGCGATGCCATGCGCGACTGGCTGCGAGCCGAAGGCCTGCGCTTCAGCGACTACGCCGTCGATAGCGATCAGGCCGCGGCAGACCAACTGAGCGAAAAGCTCGCCGGCATGGGCGGCGGCAACGTCCAGCTTCCGGTGATGGAAATCAACGGCAAGCTGATGCCCAACAACCCGAGCCCGGCGGCGGTGCGCGCCAAGCTCCGCACGCTCTGATCCGGGCGGCCCGGTCCGGCCTGCGGCGGGATCGGGTGACTCGTGCGTTCTTCGCGTGCGCAAATCCGATGCCATGGCGATAATCCGCACCAGATCAACGAAGGAGTCGCCATGTACACGAAACACCTGGGCCTGCCCGTCATCACGCTTGCCCTGCTGCTCAGCGGCTGCGGCAAGGTCGAAGAAAAGGCCACAGAAAAAGCCGCCGAAGCCGCAATTGAATCTGCAATGAACCAGAACGGCGCCAAGGATGCCAAAGTCGATCTGTCCAACAACGGCATCAGCGCCACAGTGACGGACGCAAACGGCAAGCAACAGAAGATCGAGCTCAACAACGCCAAGATCAGCGAGCAGGAAACCGGCGTTCCGTTCTACCCGGGGGCCACGCAGGTAGAAGGCGCCTCATCACGAGTCACAACCGCAGAAGGCGGCGCCGTAACCACTACCCTGAGCACCGCCGACGCACTTGAAAAGGTCGCTGCGTTCTATTCGCCGCAAATCAAGAAAATCGGCGCCGGCAAACAGGTGCTTGAATCGTCCGAGGGCGGCACGCAGACCTGGATGATCAACAGCAGCAACGGCAACGCCAGCGAAACCGTGATGGTCCAGGCCAAGCGCAATGGCGAGGCAACGGAAATCACGATCCACACCACCCGCACGAAGTGAAGCAGGCAGCGGTGGCGCCGCGCGCGCCGCCGCTGTTGGCCAGCCGCCTGATCAGCGTGCCGACTGCTGCTTGAGCGCGGCAATCACCTCGGCCGCGTGCTTGTCCGGATCGACCTTGAGCCAACTCTGGCGTAGCACGCCTTGCGGGTCGATCAGGAAGGTCTGCCGCTTGGCAAACTTAACCAGCGCCATGTTGGTGAGCGCACCATAGCGCTCGGCCACCGCACCATCGGCATCGGCCAGCAGCGGGAACGGCAGGCTGTACTTCTTCGCAAACGCCAAGTGTGAAGCGGTGTCGTCGACACTGACGCCCAAGACCTGCGCCCCCATCGCCTTGATCTGGCCATAGCCATCGCGGAAATTGCAGGCCTCTGTCGTGCAGCCCGGCGTGTCGTTCTTCGGGTAGAAGTACAGCACCAGCCACTTGCCGCGATAGTCCGCCAGCGCGTGCGGCTTGCCCTCCTGATCCGGCAGGCGGAACTCCGGCGCCGGCTTGCCCACTTCAGGCGTGGCCGCGGTCGCAACCCCCATCGCCATACCCACCATCACCAGCAGCCCGGCGGTAAATGCCACCGAGCGAATCTGCAGCCACTTCATGCTATTGCCCCCTCATCCAATGATTGCGACTACCCACTCCATCGTAAGCGCGAAAAGCGCGCCGCCCCGGCCCCGCATACCAACGCGCCCGAAACCATCGCAAGCGCGACCGCCTGCCGACTCCTGACCACCCCGCCGGACAAAGGTTTCACCCCGAAAGCCCCTCGCCCCCGCGTGCAGCCCGCGCCCCCGTTCAAACCCGAGTTGCGCAGCGCTGCCAAGCGCGGTCGCAATGGTACAATTCGCGCCCTCAACGCCACCGTAGTTCAATGGATAGAACGGCCGCCTCCTAAGCGGCAGATACAGGTTCGATTCCTGTCGGAGGCATGCCTCCCGATCGAGGGAGCGTAGACGAAGCCCGCCAAGCGCCAAGCTTGCGGGCTTTTCTTTGCCTGCTGCGCCAGTCCGCCAACGATGCCCCTCGAACTCGCCGGGGCATTTGAAGGTGATGTTGTTGTCGGCGATTTCGATCTGGCCTTGCCCGTCCTCTCGTCACGGAGACCCTCTCATCGACGGCGAATTCGAGCACGTCGAGTGGAAAGGCAGGGTAAGCCGGCCAGCGGCCAAGTGGGTGTCGCCACGGGCGCTGAGGCCGACGCTGTCGCCGCTCATTTGCATCAAGCTGGGGCGATGCGCCCTGCGGCCGCGCGTGGGTGGTGAGGAGCAGGCCTTCGCCGGCGCGCACGGTGGGCCAGGCATCGGCGGCGAGTTGAAAGCCTTCACCGCGACAGGCGCCGCGGCGGCCCTTAAGACCTAAGGAAGGTCTGAATAAGTGAGCACGCCGTAACGCAGCGATGCGCCGTCGCAGCCACTTATTCAGACCTTCCCTAAATCGATTCGAGCCTCGCGAGGTGGGCTCTGATCGCAGCCTTGCCGTCATCGTCCAGCGCTGCGGCCAGCGACGCATACCAGGCCTCGATCTGGGCGTGCGCCAAATTGGCGCGAAGAATGGGCAGCGACTTGTCCAGAAAGACCGACAGGAACGGCAGCCCGCGCGTCCACAGCAGGTGGGAATCGGTCGTCCCGCTGCCGCGGTAAGCAGCGGCCAGCCATTCAAGGTGCGGTATGAGGGCCTGCAGTTCCCCTGCCTGCTCCAGCGCGCTCATGTATGCAGTGCGCAGACGCGGCGGGGGCGTGTCGCCGCTCACGGCGTTGATCTCCAGCGCCTTGTCGAACCACGCTTGCCCACGCGTAAGTTCACCCCCCATCACCGAGGTCGTTGCGAGTTGAAGGGCGTTGTGCGCGCTGGGTTCAATCGCGAAGAGCTCATGAAACTGTTCGAACGCCGCGCCCCAATCCGATTGTCCGGAATACGCGAGGGCACAGATGCGGTACGCATCGGCTCTCACGGCGGGATCAGGGTGCTGGGTTTGCGCACGGGCCAGCGCAATCGCGGTGGCATGGTTTTCTGCCTCCAGTGCGGCAACTGCAGCGCGCAACTCTGGCGCCGTCGCATCATCCTGCCGCCGCGCATCCACGGAAGACTCGTCCGGAGTCGCGGTGATGGCGAAACGGGCAAGTACTGCAGCGTAGTCCTCGGGCGCGGTCTCCCAGGCAGCAATCAAGTCGCGCCTGAGGGATTTGATCTTGCCGTCATCGCCGCGCCGGTGCGCCACGATCTCGATGCCCAGCCAGCGGGCGGCAGCGTCCTCCTCTACCTTCCAGCCCTTGACATGTATCGTCCACCACTCGGCGCTGAGGGTAGCGGTGTGCAAGGTGCTTGCGTTGAGCATTTCGCACAGCGCACGCGGTCCGTGCGCCGCCAGGTGCGCTTCCAGGTCGCTGCTTCGTCCGCCTAACCAGTACAGCTCCCCGCCTTCCTCCTGTGTGGCCCAGCGCTTGGCCGATTCGCTGTAAGGCTTGCGGGCCTCGGCACGCGAGACTGCGGCCGCAAGGACAAGCAGCAAACCACTCTCCAGCATCCAGCAGACGACGCGCCACACTGAGGGTAACGCCTCGGCAGATGGCTCGACCGGGTCGTGCGCGAGTTGCCATAACATCCCGAGCGCTTCGAGCGGGCCGGCGTGCGCAAATGCCAGCCCATGCTCCAGCGACAACCCGCGAAATGTGACCAGCCAACGGATCCAGATAGCCAGCGCGCTCAGCGCTACCGCAACCGCGGTATTGACGCCGGGAGAACGCGAATGCCCGCGCCGCACGCCGCTCGCAATCGTTCCCGAAGCGAACGCAGCAAAGATCAAGAACGCCAGCGGCGCGAACCACCACGGCGGGTTCATTAGCATGACCAAGGCGTAGCCCCAGGAGATCAGGCAAAGCAAGGGCACCGCCAACGCGAGCGCACGGAGCAACCGTATGGGTGAAACGCGCCCTGAAGGTCGATAGCACTTCAGCGTCGCCTGGGCAGCGGTCGCCGGACACGGGTCAAGCGGGTCTTGCTGGTCTAAACCGGATTGCATCCTTGTTCCGCCTTGGTTGTGGTCCCGGATCAATGCGTGACAAGCACCCAATCGCACGGCCGCCCTTCGTATTCCGGCAAGCGCTCGCCCTGCTTCAGGGTGACACGCACGTCCAACCTGTCGCGCAAGGCCCAGACACCGGCCTTCTCCGCCAGATCGCCAGAATGCGCGACTAGCAGGTCGCTCTGCACACGGGTCTGTACCGGATCGGAAGCGACGGTTTCCCGGTCTTCCGGCCGAGCGAAGAGATACTCACGCTCCTCGTCAGGGATGGTGCCGTCGAGATACCGCGTATCCTCCCAAAGCAGGCGCCACACTGTCGGCCGACCCTCCATGCGGTAGCCGTCCTCTTCAAAACCAATAGTTGGTGCAGGGGAGCCGGCGTGCAGGTAGTTCATGCAGCCATCCAGTTCGAACTGACCGTCCTCGGGAACCTCAGGCTTCTTGAACAAGCCGACCAGCCCACCTGAGAACTTGACCTTCACCGGTTCCCAGATCCCGTAGCAGGGAATCGTGTCGCCCGTTTTAACCAGCGTCTCTTTGTCTGGCGTGGGCACCGGGGGGAAGTTGAGACCACTGTCGCGCAACTCACGAAAATCAGAACCTACTTCCGGCTCGATCTCTCCGCGGAACCAGCGCATGTCGTTCAGCGGCGCAGGCACATCAAGATGGCGCGCTTGCCATGCCGCACCGCCGTTACATGTCGCACGGATCAGGCGTTTGAAACGAACTTCAAACCCGGGCCAGTACTCGGTGTCCGCCAGCGGCAGGCCTTCGGCGATTCGCGCAATGCTGGTCTGCCAAGCCTCCACCGCCCTCATGGCCTCGCAGAAATAGCCCTGTCCGGTGCCATAGCCCATCCACTTGAAGGCCGAGCGGTCGCCCTTGCGCAGCTTCGCCAGCGCTTGCACGAACGCCGAATAGCCGGTCAGCAGCAAGCGCATTTCCGAGTCGTTCAGCGCGGGTTGCCCATCCAAAGGGTCGAGCGCGAGCGGCTGAATCCGCTTGCACTCGGCAATCCAGTCAGCGAAGTAGGGTTCGATCTTCGCGTAGGTCGTGTAGGCACTCTGCTGTTTGAGCCAGCGAAAGAGCACCGGCCGCTCTTGCTCAGTCGGTATTGCGTAGGCCAATTCAGTATGCTCCTCCACCGTGGTCTGGCCCCGGAAGACACGGCTGGCGCGGCGCGCGCTTGCTTAAGCGTGGCCTACCCGTATCAGCCTTGCTTGCTCACCCCTGATCCAGATCCCACTGCCAAATCGTGGCGCCGTAGTCGCTACCAAACTCCGGCATCACTTCACCCGCCGCGAACAGCCGACGCGAGTCCGCTTTGGCCGGCGTGCTCCACCAACCCGCTTGCGGGCAGGGCTGGTTGGCGGGGCAACGGAGCGAGGCAGCATCGCCGGTGTCAGGCTCCTGCTCTGTAGGCGGCAGGGGCACCATCCGGCCGGTCGGCTTAACCGGATGCCAGACGCATTCAACGATGTCGAACTCCTGCCACCCCGTTTCTTCGTCTTCGCTGATGACCGGATAGGCGGGCTGCATGATCTGGATGCCCTTGCGGGCAAAGGCCAGCGCCGCTTTACCCATACCGTCGGCAGGCACCCAGACGCCGGTCCAGGGCACGATCTCGCCTGTTTTGCAGGTAATGGATTTGTCAGGCGCGTATTCGGGAATCTCGAAGGGCCGAACCGGGTAGACCGCGCTCTCATAGAAACGCGCAATGTTGTCGCCGGGAATGCTCACATCGCGCGGCACGCAGATGCGCCAATCGAGCGCGCCCGTCTTGTATTCATCGTCTTTGAGGCGCTGGCTTTGCGTCAATGCATCGTTGAAGCGACCGCAGACACCCACCGCGAGATTCAACTGCCCCATCAGATCATCCACACCGGTGCTCATCCAGTTCATGTTGCCCTCGCGAAGGCCGCGTGGGATGTTCATGAGCGCCCCCCCCCAGCCGATCATTTCTCCGTACTCGCCCTGCACCAGCAGCGCCCGCGCGTTGGCAAAGGTTCGCAACAGGTCTTCCATGCGCCCGCCCCAGTAGGGCACCGGCGCATAGTCGGCGATAAAGGGGTGGGCTTGCGCTTGCGGGATCATGATGTTGACGGCCGCCTGCAGGTGGTCACGCGCACGGTCCATGGTCTCGGGTGAGGTGATCGTGTACCAGAGGTGCGCCTCGCGGCTGAGGTTGCGTTCCATGGTGTTCATTGGATGGCCGGATTGCATGCCCGTGTTTCTAACTTTGGTCGACATCCCATTGCCAGATCGTCGCACCATAGTCGCTGTCGAGGTCAGGCATCACCTCGCCTTGATTCAAATGACGGCGGGACTCAACCTTGGCGGGAGTGCTCCACCAGCCTGCTTGCGGGCACGGTTGGCCGGCTACGCAGCGCAACGGACCGTCGACGTCCTCCGCCTCTTCACGCTTGAACGGCCCAGGGAAGGGAATCATTCGCCCTGTCGGCTTCACCGGGTGCCATGCGCATTCAACAACGTCGTATTGCTCGTCGCCCGTGTCCTCATCTTCACGGATCAAGTGATAAGCCGGTTGCATGATCTGTATGCCCTGCCGAGCAAAAGCCAGCGCTGCTTTGCCCATACCGTCTGCCGGCACCCATACACCTGTCCAGGGAACAATTTGGCCCGTGGCGCATGAAACAGATTCGTCGGCTTTGTATTCCGGGATTTCTGATGGTCGTGGAACGAGCAGGGATTCCTCATAAAAACGGGCAATGTGGTCTCCAGGGATTCCTGCGTCTTCGGGAATCTCAAGTTTCCAGTCACTTGGATGAGCCTTAAACCCTTCACTGGAGTACCACTCACTCATCGTCACTGCGAAACCAAAATCACTGCACACGCTCAAAGCGGATTCCAGCGTACTCATAAACTCCCCCGCCTTGTCTTCCATCCATGCCATATTGCTTTCCTCGAAAACGCGTGGAGTGTTTTCAAGATAGCCCCCCCAGCGCAACATCTCTGAGTATTCCCCTTGCTCCATTAGAGCGCGGGCGTTGGCGTAGGTCCGCAGCAAATGCTCCAACCGCCCACCACCGCGGGGAACGGGCGGATAGTCGGCAATGAACGCGTGTTGCTTCACACTCTTTTCGAATTGATCAAAAGCGTCTTGCAAATGACTTCTGGCCCGATCCATGAATTCAGGAGAGGTGATCGAGTACCAGAGATGCGCCTCGCGGCTCAGATTGCGTTCCATCGTGTTCATTCCTTCATCGGGTTGGGCAGGCCAATCAATTCGTGCTGATCGTCGAAGTCCTTGAAACCCCAGCCGGTTTCAATCGGGCCTTCGATGCGCGGGTCATTGATCTTGGTGCGAACGCCATGTTTGTTCGCTTCTCCCGCTCCATCCTTGATAATGCCACCCTCCACCATGTCCGGAAATTGAACCTTCGTCGACGTATAGGAATCACCGATGGCGTTCTTCAATTGGTCGGGTTTTCCATCACGTGAAAGTGGATGCCACACCACCTGGTCAAGGCCTCCCTCCAGAAAGCCGTCTTCGGTCCTTTTGCCTGCATCATCGAGATACTGCATTGCAGTAGGCCCCTCCCAAACCGTGATCTCGCCATCGCGTGCTTTGTCGTACTTGAATTTGATATAGGTGCCGTTCTGGTTCCAGTGCGGCAGCACAGCAAGTCTGCTTCGCCAGATTTCACGGGCCTTTTCCGGATTCTTGTTGAGTTCGTCCCAGACTTTCTGAGTAACCCAGCAAGTGCTCAGGCTACCGCTGGTCGGGTCAACGATGCGGTATAGGGTTTCACCATCGTCGAGTTTTCTGGCGCGCATGCCCTTGGCAAAGCTCTTGATTTCCTTGTCGCCGAGTTCAGGCGCTCCCAGCTTTCGGCCGTTCTTGTAGTTGGTGCTGGCTCGGGTTGCCTTTGGACTCAGTTGTTTGAATTCCACTGGCTTTGTGGTTTTCACCCAACTCGGCTGATGCTTTTTGATTAGCCGCTGCGCCCCCGACTCTGATAGCGGCGCAATCCATCCCTTGTTCACCTGCTGGGTGTGCGCGATCCAGTGCATTTCATCCAACCGTTCGGCCAGGCGGCGCATCATCGCGCGTATCGGCTCCACGAACTTGTCGACCATTTCGTCGAACTTCTTCTGGATCGTCACGATGCCGTCGAACACGACCTTGATCTTCTTGCCGGCCGCCTCAGGAAGCAGCGGTTTGAGCGTGTTCAGGATCTCTTTCGCGTCTTGCGCGCGCTCGTTGAACTTGCTCTTGAGCGCGGCGGTGTCGATCTTGCCGGCGACCGTTTTGACCGTGCCGCCCACCCAATTCACCACGTCGGGCACGCGCCCGACTTTCGTGAGGTACTGCTGCACTTTGGGGTGGCGCAGGTACTGGATGATCTCGGGGAGCGCAGCGTCGAAAGCCTCGTCGAGCAAGTCCCTCATCCTGCTTGCTTTGGTCAGGTCATCGGCATGCTTGATCAGCGGGCGCAGCTTGACGAAGACGATCTTCACCACACCCTTCGCAACTGAGCCCAGCTCCGGAATGAACCCGACCAGAGTGAGCACCAGTGAGAACCAGGCCATGCCGCTGGTCGGAGCGCGTGCAATTGCGATGATGTTGGCGATCAGGTCGCGGATATCCATGATGGTGTCGACGCCGGGCACGAGGCACACCGCCGTGTCAAAACCTACCTGGCCGATCGAGCGATTGGGATTGAAGTCACCCTGTATGGCTTCCCACACCCAATTTGCCTTTTCCTTGGTGTCCTTGATCGTGGCATCCGCCTTGCCTTTGTATCGGCGGACGGCCTTGACGATATCGTCGAATGAAAATGACATGCTGTTCCGTTCTTGATGGCTTTGGGGCGAGCGCGAAACTCAAGTGCCGAGGTAGGACTTGATCGCCTTGGCGAGATCCGAAAGCGTGTAGGCGGGTGGGTCTTCCGCGCTGGGCGGGTTTTCGTACTCGACCTTGTGTTGTCCGCCTTTAGGGATGTTCTCGAGATGCGCGTAGCCGTTGGCGTCGAGCGTGCCGCGACGCTGCGAGCCATCGGCGAAGGTCACGGTGTAAGGCACGCCCTTGAGCGGCTCGGCTTCCCATCCGCGCAGTTCCAGATCAAGCCAGTTCTGCATCGGGCCCATGGCGCCCTCAGGCAGGTCGTTGAGCCGTGCCGCCGCACTCCCCCCACCCAAAAACGCATGACTCCCGCCCTTGACCTCGAACTTGCCGGGGCATTTGAAGGTGATGTTGCTGCCGGCGATTTCGATCTGGCTTTGGCCGGCGCCGAGCACGATCTTGTCTTGGGCGAGGATGTCGATGCCTTCGCTGCTGCTGGTGACGGTGACGGATTTGTCCGCGGCGAGTTCGAGGGCGTCGGTGTGGGCGCGCAGCGTCAGGGGGCCGGCGGCGGCGATGGCGGCCAAGTCCTGGCCGGCGGTGAAGAGGCTGATTTCGCGCGCGGCGGTGAGGCTTGCGCTGTGGCCGGCGGCCAGATGGGCGTCGCCGTGGGCGGTGAGGCTGGTGCTCTCGCCGCTCATCATCTGCAGGCT
>NZ_JAPFHA010000026.1 GCF_026586805.1 Niveibacterium sp. 24ML
CGCCGCGAGATCCGCCATGAACCGGACAGCACGCAGTGCCGCTGCGGCTGTCAGCTCAAACGCATCGGCGAAGACATCAGCGAGAAACTCGACTACACCCCCGGCGTCTTCACCGTAGAACGCCACGTTCGCGGAAAATGGGTGTGCGGCGCGTGCGAAACCTTGATTCAGGCGCCGGTTCCCGCGCAGGTCATCGACAAGGGCCTGCCCACCGCTGGGCTCTTGGCCCATGTGCTGATCGCCAAGTTCGCCGATCACCTGCCGCTCTACCGGCAGGAGAAGATCTTTGAACGCGCAGGTTTTGCCATTGCCCGTTCCACGCTCGCGCAGTGGGTCGGCGTGTGTGGCGTGCAACTCGCGCCCCTGGTTGCCGCTCTCAAGGCCGAACTCTTCACGCAGTCGGTGCTGCATGCCGATGAAACGCCGGTGGCGATGCTCAAGCCGGGCACCGGCAAGACCCATCGCGCCTATCTGTGGGGCTACACCAGCACCGCCTTCGCACCGCTCTCGGCCGTGATCTACGACTTCACCGAGAGCCGTGCCGGGGTTCATGCGCGCGACTTCCTCGGCGACTGGCGCGGCACCCTGGTGACGGACGACTACAGCGGCTACAAGGCGCTTTACGCGGATGGCGTAACGGAGGCCGGCTGCATGGCGCATGCGCGGCGCAAGTTTCATGAACTGTTCGCCACCGGCAAGAGCCTGATTGCCGAACAGGCGTTGCAGCACTTCGGCGCGCTCTACGCGATTGAAAGCAAGCTCGCACAACTGGACCCTCAGGCACGAAGGCAAGGGCGTCAACAACACGCGCAGCCGGCCGCCGAGGCGCTACACCGTTGGCTCACCGTGCACCGGCAAAAGGTCAGTGATGGCTCGGCCACCGCAAAAGCCATCGACTACAGCCTCAAACGTTGGGCCGCGCTCACGCGCTATCTGTCTGACGGGGCGCTTCCGATCGGTAGAGTCGAGATGTGGCGCAGTGGTTGTAGGTCTGGTTTGTCTGTTTCCGCCCCTTTCGTCTGGCGGTGCCTAATTAACCTGACCGTGACTCCGTTTCCACATCCCGCTCGTCGAACCGGACGTGCGGATTTCCCGCATCCGGCTCTCTTTCAGAACATCAAACCTTCGCGTTCAAAGGGTCGGCGCTCGTCGGCAGCAGGCGTATCAGTCCCAAGGTTTCGTACAGAAACTGATCGGAGTATTGGCGGTACCCCGTTCCCTGTTTGCCGCGTTTTCGCATCAACCAGATTCGTAGCCGGCGCGCAGCATAGCGGTCGATCAGTCGGTAGATCCGTCCTACGGGACCTTGGCTGAAATAGCCAGCCCAGCCTCGCAGCACGGGATTCAGATGATCGATTCGGCTCTGGACGTCCAGAGCGTTCCAGCGCGACGTCGTGGCGTCGTGGATTTCCCGAAGGAGCCGTTTGACTGACTTCTTGGATGGTCGCGTGCCCCAGTACGGGCGGCCGTTCCGGCCATAGAAGCGACCGACGGTGTAACCGAGAAAGTCGAACGTGTCGTCTGGCAATTTCACCAACCGTGTCTTCTTCTCGTTGACCGTCAGGCCCAGTCTGGCCATGAGCGCTCTCATGGCCTCCATCGCTGCCGCCCCTTGACCCGGCGGACACAGAATCACGAAGTCGTCGGCGTAATTCACAACTTCCGCCTGAAACTTCCTCGCATAACCGTGCCCATACCATGCCAGCATGAAACGACGGAAGTACAGGTTGGCCAGCATTGGTGAAATGATGCCGCCCTGCGGGGTGCCGCGATGTCGGTCCTTTGCTTCGGTCGATCGGCGCTCGCCTTGGGGTTTGCGTTCCACGACCGCTGCGTTGAGCCAGTTCCGGATCGCCTCCAGCACTGTGCCGTCAGCAATTCGCCGCGCAACACAACGCATCAGGTCACCGTGGGGGATGGTATTGAAGTAGTCGGAGAGATCAGCGTCGACGACTTCTCGCGCGCCACGATCGGCAATGCCGAAATGGGTACGTCGCAAGGCCATCTTCGCATCCATTCCAGCCCGAAAGCCGTATTGCCAAGGAAACAGGTCCGTTTCAAACACTGGACCAATCACCAGTAATACCGCCATCTGCGCCACCCGGTCCCGAATGCAGGGGATGCCGAGCGGGCGTTCGCCACCGTTGGCTTTGGGAATCCATACGCGCAGCAGGGGCCTTGGCTGATATGTCTTTGCCTTTAACTCCTGCCGCAATCTTCCCAGCCACCCGTCACGCCCCTGTTCTTCGATCCGCTCGAAGCATTCTCCATCCACCCCAGGCGCGCCGCGATTTGCGCGACAGCGTCGGTAAGCTTCAAAGAGAACGTCCTCTCGACAGACCTTGTCCCACAGGCTGTAGAAACGTGCGGCCGGTTCGTTCTTGGCTTTCGTTTGCAATGTGGTCTGTAGCGTCCGAACCGAAACAAGCAAGGTTGGTAGACTCACGTCAATCCTCGGGTTCTTGCCACTTTCCAGCATACGTCCTGAAACAGGGGGCCTTCGCTCCACCAGCATTACCCGGCTTCATCACTACTACACCCCCATCCGTCATCCGCGGGGCCGGCCCCATTTCTCACGAAATCGTCGTTGCCCGGCTGCCCTCCGGGCACCACCGCGGACTTCCCTTGTTGCACGATTGACCAGTCTCTGCGTGCTGCCACCACTACCCCGGTGGAATCGCCGGATGCATTTCACGCTCGCTTCTCCGACGACATCGGCCTTCCTCGTTGTTATGGCGAGTCGGCTTCCACGACGACATTTCGAGGCCTGCTCGGTGTTCATTCGCATTGCGGCCCGCAGAGCCCGCTGACCTCCTTCGAGGCCGTTTCAAGGAGTGCTTCAGCCCATTTGTTGCCTCCTGGACCGCCCCTTGTGCTTCCGGCCGGAGCGAGAGTTGGCCGGGTCGGATTCACACCGACGAGTCGAACGTGCCTTTGCAAGGCGCACACAACAACCGGGTCGAAAACGCGAACCGGCCGATCGCGCTCGGTCGTAAGAACTGGCTCTTTGCCGGCAGCCTGCGCGCGGGCCAGCGTGCAGCGGCCGTGATGAGCCTGGTGCAATCTGCCCGCCTCAACGGCCATGACCCCTACGCCTACCTCAAGGATGTGCTGACGCGACTGCCGACCCAACCGGCCAGCCGCATCGGCGAACTCCTACCGCATCGTTGGCAGCCTGAAGGCTGATCGCGCCGATTCCAGCCGCGTCAAGATGGGTTGGGCGAACGCTTACGGCGAGTGCGCGCGTGGTCCGGGTATTCGGGCAAATCACGCCGCACCATGCTTACCTGTTTGCCAATCGCCGTGCCGACCGGATCAAGGTGTTGGTGCACGACGGCTTTGGCGTGTGGCTCGCTGCCCGGCGCCTGCACCAGGGGCGCTTTGCCTGGCCCAGGGATACGGCTGCGATTGCGCAACTGTCGCGCGAACAATTCAATGCCCTGGTCGTGGGCCTGCCTTGGCATCGCTTGGGGGAAGCGGGCGTGATCCGCACGCTTTGATCCGCCTCGCCGCTGGCGTGGCAATTGCCGATTGCGCTAATGGCAGGCGCCCTCGCCATGGGGCACGATGGTCGCCATGGCATCGACTGCTTTGCTCGACACCCTCACCGAAGATCAACTGCGCACGCTGGCGCGCGAGCTGCTCACCGAGGTGACGCTCAAGCAAACCACGATCGAGAAACTCACGCACGAGAACGCGCTACTCAAGCGCCTGAAGTTCGGTGCGCGCACCGAGTCTTACTCGGCCGAGCAACGCCAGCTGTTCGAAGAAACGCTCGATGCCGACCTGGCCGCGCTCAAACAGGAAATGCTTGCGGCAAGCCCTGCCGCTGCGGGTGAGCCCAAGACCGAGCGCCAGGCGCCCAAGCGCGCACCACTGCCCGCGCACCTGCCGCGCCGCGAGATCCGCCATGAGCCCGATAGCACGCAGTGCCGCTGCGGCTGCGCGCTCCGCCGCATCGGCGAGGACATCAGCGAGAAGCTCGACTACACCCCCGGCGTCTTCACCGTGGAACGGCACGTCCGCGGCAAATGGGTGTGTGCGAGCTGCGAAACGCTCACGTAGGCGGCGGTTCCAGCACAGATCATCGACAAGGGCCTGCCCACGGCAGGGTTGCTCGCCCATGTGCTGATCGCCAAGTTCGCAGATCACCTGCCGCTCTACCGGCAGGAGAAGATTTTTGAGCGCGCCGGTTTCGCGATTGCACGTTCCACGCTCGCGCAGTGGGTGGGCGTGTGTGGCGTGCAGCTCATGCCGCTGGTCGCCGCGCTCAAGGTCGAACTTTTTACGCAGCCGGTGCTGCACGCCGATGAGACGCCGGTGGCGATGCTCAAGCCTGGCAGTGGCAAGACCCACCGGGCCTATCTGTGGGGCTACACCAGCACCACCTTCGCGCCGCTGCCAGCGGTGATCTATGACTTCACCGAGAGCCGCGCCGGCGTTCATGCACGCGACTTCCTGGGTGACTGGCGCGGCACCCTGGTGACCGACGACTACAGCGGCTACAAGGCGCTCTACGCTGAAGGCGTGACCGAGGCCGGCTGCATGGCACATGCGCGGCGCAAGTTCCACGAATTGTTTGCCTCCGGCAAGAGCCTGATTGCCGAAGAGGCCTTGCGCCACTTCGGCGCGCTTTACGCGGTTGAAACGGAACTTGCGGCGCTGGACACGCAGCAAAGGCTGCGTGCGTGGTACGTTGTTGGCGGCACCAAGGGGTGCAATATGCCGGTCAGCGCGAGGGCGACGGCAAGGGCACGATCCCGGCCACTACAGCGATCTCCGGCGGTGACTGGCTCAGCGAGAGGTTTCGGCCCAAGAGGCATTTCAATGACGACCGCCCTAGTTCGTATCTCAGCCTGACGGCACAAGGCGACGCCGTAGCCGTTCAATCACGATAGGGTCGCCCAAGCCGCAGTCCGAGTCTGTCTGAATGAGTTGCTCCGACTGGGTATCTGGCCAACCTTCAACGTCATCGTCGACGGCAATCCAGCTATCGAGCTTCGCGCGCAATACATAGCGCTCGATCTGGGCGTAACGACTGAGCAGGTCCCAGCCACACATGTCACGCTTGGATCGACCTTCGAGCAACTCGGTATGCCACGTGGCGCCAATTACTCGTGAGGCGAGTGCGGCGGGCAAGGCTTCGCGAGCACGCGAGAACCCGAGGTGGCGCACCCAGCTTGTCGAGAGCACCAGTTGCACATGTGGGGCGTCCGCGAGGACCTCAACGAGGGCGGGTGTCCACATGAAGAGCTCGCCGGGCGCGTCCAGGTGGGGGCGGTTGCGTCTGAGCACGACGTTACCGGGATGCAGAACACCATCGAAGTCGAGGAACAGGATCATCGCCCCACCTTCTCATTGCGTATTGCATGCCATCGACGCACAGCAAATGCGTGATCGGAGAACGCGCGGGTGCTCGTGTGAGGTCACCGACTGCGCACCTAGTCGTCCGCCATCGTTGCACGCTCAGCCTCCGCCGCCCGAACGACCTGAGCGCTCGCATTCGGCCAATAGTCCAAGGGACACCTTCCGTCTAACCAGGCGTTGGCCGATACCCACCAGACGGCCAGGGCCCAACCAGCGTAGTCGCGCGACAATGCGGCAATGATCGGCCGCAGCGCGGCATGGGGCGCGCCCGTCTCGGCGTCGAACTGCATGGCCGGATAGCCCTTGGCGCCATCGAATGCAACGGAGAAGAGGGCAAGAGCACGTTCGAGTGCTTCCGGATCTGGCGGCAGACCGTCCTCACCCGAAGGCAACAATCGGGCGACCTCTTCAGTGGTGAGCAGGCCACCGCATCTGGCAAGAAACGTGGTGCGCAACTGCACGTTCGCCTCGTGGTGCCATTGGATTACGGCGTCCGTGTTCACCGACGTCAGACTCGGCTTAGGGTGGGGGCGTTCGCGCTTCATGGCGGACCTCGCTCGAGTGGGCCGCACTTGTCATGGCTGGCCGCAGCACGTGGACGTCGGTGCTGCCGGGTACAAGCCGGGGAGCAGGACATCCAACGCGTCGACCGGAATCGCCATGTAGGCATGGTCCAGATTGTCGGACCTTGAAATCAACCCGGTCAGGGCAAGGCATGAGAGCAGCGCACTGGCACCCTGTTCATCGCGCCCCGTCAGCTGTTGCACCGATCCGCGTGAAACCGGGCCGTCGATCAGCAAATGCAGGAGCACGGCGGCGGCCTCTGGCGTCATCGATTGGCTCTGCGCGAGTCGTGCTGCGACAAGCGCTTCCAATCGTGGCCCCAGCGCGGTGCGCTCAAAGTGCCGTGCCATGCAGGCGACTTCTTCCTCGCAGATGTCGATGAACCAGTTGCACCAGTCGGACAGGGCAGCCTCACTGAGGTTGCCACGGCCATCCAGATCGGAACGCCGTCCCTCGTCCGCTGCGGCCAGGCGGGAGAAGTAGGCCTTTTGATGGCGTGCCAAGCCGCGACTAAGCGACCACAGCCCGCTCGTGAGCCTGTCCAAGGCAAACTGGGTCTGCATGCGGCAAGCCCGACCGTTCCCGTCAGCGAAGGGATGAATCCAGCACATACGCTGGTGTGCCGCAGCAGCGTAAATGATCGCATCTTCGGCAGTGGGCGCCTTCTTGTAGACCTGATCGAAACGCGCGAGAAAGGTGGCAAGCGCCTCCGGTGGTGGTGGCTCGTGCTCTCCGATCAGAACGCGAACATCGCGCAAGCAGCCGGGGACAAAGCAGTGGCCTTCGGTTGTTCTGCGTTCTTCAGGTGGCAGACGCATGTAGATGGATTCGTGCGCATGCTGGACCACCGCGGCGCTCAGCGCCGAAGCGCTCGGCGCCACGCGCCGCTCCAGCGCGAACTCGGCCGCGATATGGGCGACCGCTAAACGCTGTCGTCTCGCAGTATTGGTGTCATTCGAGTAGTCGTCGCGCAGCGCATCGCGGATCTCGCCAGGGCTCGCGGCTTCGCCTTCGATGGCGTTCGAGTAGTGGGCGTTCATCTCCCGCACCAGGCTGTGCACCAGCGCCTGTGGTTGCGGACGCAGCGTTTGCTTGAGGGCGTTCGACGCGCCGATGAGCGAGGCGGCACGCTCACGCAGCGCATCGAGCTTCTTCTGGGGCAGCAAGGGTTCGAACTGATGGGCCTGGGTGTATTGAGCGATCGGCGTCGTACGCATGAAGCTCCTTGAACATGGCGCGTGGGCCTTGCCGCACCGAGCCACGCCGCACGCCGGTCCGGTTACGACTTGTCGAGCAAGTCCTTCGTGCCGCGCACGACGCGAAACTCGCGCCAGGCACGAAACAGGAAGATTGGCCCCACCACCACACCGATGCAAGCGGCGGCAAACGCCTGCACGGCAAGGCTCATCCAACGCGCCAAGGGGGAGAAGTAGCCGCCGCTTGGCGCAAAGTAGCGTCCAAGAAAACGCCAGCCCGACGGAAAGAAGGCGGCCACACACGCGAAACCGACCGCATCAAGCCATGGCGTCTTGCCAAGCAGCAGGATGAGTGCCGTGATGAACAGGCCAAGCATCAGGAACAACTGCACCCAAAGTGTCTTGGCAATGCCCTTGTTGTGGGCGCTCGCGCAGGCGCCACACAGCGGTGGTGTAAATACCGCCGCGCAGTCCGAACACAGCCCCCTTCCGCAGCTATTGCAGGTGCCGACGGCATCCAGTTCGACGTGTTGAGCGCACTTCATTGGTGGTTTCTCCCCTGACGGAGGCAGTGATAACGGCGCTCGATGCTAAGTATTCCTTAGTATGCCGTCAATTGGATTCCTAAGACTCTCTTAGTCCTCGTCAAAGGGGACTGGAATGGAGGGGAAGGCAATCATCGCGGTGCGACTGAGGGCAGCCCGGGAAGCGCTTGGCATCTCTCAGAAGCAGTTGGGCATCCGTGCCGGGATTGATGAATTCACCGCGAGCGCTCGGATCAATCAGTACGAACGCGGCAAGCATCTGCCTGACCTGCTCACGGCCCAGCGACTCGCCCACGAACTGGGCGTCCCGGTGTCTTTTCTCTTTGAGCCGGACGACGATCTGGCGACCCTGCTGCGCCTCGTAGGCCCGCTCTCCAAAGACCGCTTGCGTGCCTTGATCACCACGCTCGGCGGCAACGCGGGCTAGTGTCGGAGGCTGCGACGGCTACTTGTTGATCAGCAGCGCGTCCAAGGATCGCCCGCTTGCCAGGTGCGCCTGAACCCACGCCGGCTGACGGCCGCGTCCGGTCCAAGTCTGATGCACGTTGTTGGGGTTGCGGTATTTGATCGCCACAGGCCCGCTGGGCTGGCGGCGTGGTTTGCTCGGGGCGCCAAGCCCTGACAAACCCATGACATCTTCCCAATCGAGGCCCGCAGCACGCAACGCGGCTTCGACCTGACGTCGTACGGTTTTGACGGTGCCCGATTGGCGCAGCGTGATTTCACGTTGCAGACGCAAGGCCAGGCGCTTGAGATCCTGCATCGACAAGTCAGACAAACGAACGGCGTGGCTCACGTTCCGCTATCCCTGGTTAAAGGGCAACGATAGCACTTCCCTGTGACGCGTTCTAAGCCAGTTCGGTGCTGGGCGCGTCCTTCGCGACACGACACCACGCCGTCGGAATCGATGACTTGCGGGTGGGCCACGGCGCTCCCGAGCTTGGCAATCCGGTTAGTTGCAGATGACGCGTTACTCATGTCGGATGGCACCTACATCGCTGCTCGCAGAATGGGGCGCTTGCCAAAACACTAAGACTTCCTATGATGGCATTACATACAGTCAAGTACGGTGTAACGGTTCAGGAGGGAGCGAAGATGGCAGTCTGGGAAGTCGCGAGCGTCGAGGAGCAACCCTCACTTACGCTGCTTAGCTGGCGTGTCGTCGAGATTGAGGCGGGCACGCGACACTTCATGGGCTACTGCCCAGAGAATCAGGAGGGCCGGGTTAGCACGGCGATTGTTTCGTTTGATCCGGCCACTGGCAAGGGCATCACCGTATCGGGGCGCGTCTATCAGCTATTGGGGTACCCGGGGGCGGACAGAGATGCAGACTACGTGTGGCACACTTGGTGCCGCGTGAATAGCGTGACGTCCTTCGTCGACGTAACGGACGAGGTCGTCTCAGGGACTAGGATATGCGCTGGTGCGCGCCCCCTCGCGCATTAATCCCTGCACGGGGCAAATCGCGCTGGTTTAGCCGCGCGCGGCGCTATCGGCCGCTGATGCCACGCCGATCAATCGCACCGCAGCGCGAGCTCCCAACGCAGCTCAGACTATCGAGAGGCAATGCTCGGCGTGCAACGGACGCGCGCATCGGCGGCCTTGCTCAGTTGGCTGGTGTCGTGAAGCGCCCGGGGCGCGCCGCGGTCTCGCTCGCTGCAATGAACGAAGCCATCGCCCGTGCAGGCGCTTCGGCTGGAGCGATCGGGTCCGCCCGTGCGAACTGGCCGAGAAAACGGATTCCGCTCACTCGCGAGGATCGGGCGTGGCTTGCTATGCCGGAGGTCGGTGGCGAGATCTGGCCGGCGTGGGATGTTCTGGGCAATTCGGTGGTTGCGGGCGATGCGCCTAAAGGGCCAGACGACAGCACGCCGCCGATGACCGAGGACTGAACTGCAATGGCGTCATGCCGTCATGGTGCAAAGGTTCGGTCGGCTAACGTGTGCGCCCGACAAGTACAAGCACCGCGGGCGGCAGCGCAAGCCCTCAGCTGCGGCCATGTGCCTAGCCACGATCCTTCGTGCTAGAGCGACATTCTGTTCGTGAGTAAGCGGGAGGCGCGCGGCGCGCACCTGATGTTTGGCCGGCTTCATGAGGGTTCCCAAAAACTGTGCGTTCCTTAGGGTTGCTGCCGATTAAGCGGAATGCATTCTTGATATAGCGATACAGCTCGCTACCGGATTACCGGCACGAATCTGACGCAGTGAGATGAATTGAATCGCCTCGAGGCGTCACACGTGCGTCGGATTTGATCTTCTCGGCCGCGACCGCGCCGAACGATTAGGCTGCATGGACACCGAGCCGGTTTCGAGTGGTGCGCACGTCGATGCAAGCATGGCGATCAATGGATCGCCGACGCCTCTATTCTGGCCACCTTGGCGGATTAGCTCTGGCCCCGTTCCGATTCAAAGCCGGGACTCGGCTGGCGCGCCGTTTGATTCCGAAGAACCGAAGTTGGCCATCGCCGCGTTCGTCGAAACAGAGAATCGTGTGGCCCACACATTGCTCTTCGGGTTCCGCGCGACACCGCCAGGGTCAATGACTCGACGCGGCGCTTGTGCCAATCGCTGCACCACGGAGTCGCCAACAATGATTTCATTCCAGAAGCGGCGGGTCGGCGTGTCGTTCCGGCAGTCTGCTCGGCGGCCAATTCGGGTGCCCGGTTTAGAGACATGCGCCGCGCTGAAGTGGGTCTTTGGCGACGACAAAGTTCAACTGGCGGTGCAATTCCTGCCAATGCGCGGTTGAAGCCGCATCGACGTGGTGCACAACTCAGCGTCGTCAAGGCAGCGCGCCGAACCCGCAGAATCCTTAACGTTCACCAGCAAACCAATACGGCCGAACGCCCGGCTACGGGGCGGGTGTTCCGCCGATCGTTGATGTCGCCTGAAGCCACCAGGCTTGCCGAACCATGCCGCGCAGTCGGTCGTCGAAATCTACCCACTCAAAGCCCGCGATGAGCATCCCGCGGATGTCGATCGTGATGATGGTTGGGTCGTAAAGGGGTGGGAATACTTGCCGCTGCACCTTAGCACCACTTGGAACCGGGTCCCAGAAGCGGGCAACGGTGTGTGGGTCAAAGGCGCTGGGCGGCTGCGCGACCCCGGAGGACCCGGCACGTTTGATTTCGAGCAGACCCGTCTTGGGCGTGACTTGCCGCAGCACATCGGCGGGGATGCGCTTGCCGGCGTTGAGAAGGATGCGGGCTTGCAGGAACATAGATTGCCTGTATGTGCATTCAGTATCCCGCATTCGCGGCGCCGGTGCAAAATGCCGCAATGTGCGCTGACTACAACCCCGCCAGAATCCAGCACCTAGAACGATTGCACCTTGGTTCTCACACGATCGCGCCGCCGGCGTTTGCTTTCAGCGAAACCTTTCCCGGCGGCGTAGCCCCCTTCCTCGCCAACATCCTGAGCGCCGAATGGTTGCCCGGCATGTTCGGCATGGTCCCTCATTGGGGGGATCCGGCGAAGCTCTCACGCATGACGTACAACGCGAGGGCAGAGACGGTCGCGGAAAAACCAAGCTTCCGGGCCGCGTGGAAAAACAAACAGTTCGGCCTAATCCCTGCCGAGTGCTTCTTCGAGCCGAACTACGAGAGCGGTAAGGCCGTGCGCTGGCGCATTGGACGCGCTGACGGCGAGCCGTTCATGCTGGCTGGCATATGGGAACGCCGCATGCACGACGAGGGGCCGGCGCACTGGTCATTCTCGATGCTGACGATCAACGCCGACGATCACCCGCTGATGCACCGATTCCACAAACCGGGCGACGAGAAGCGCAGCGTGGTCGTGCTCGATCCTGATGATCACGAAGGATGGCTCAATGCGCGTACCGAGCCTGAAGCGCGCAGCTATCTCAGGCTCTTTGAACCCGAGCTAATGACCGCCGGCCCAGCGCCACTGCCTCCACGCCGCAAGCCGCCCGCATGACGGGCGCGCTCCTGCTGTGCCTAATCGTCGGCGTGTCGGATGGCGATACCGTCACCGCACGCTGCAGCGCCGAAACCATCAAGGTGCGGCTCTCAGAAATTGACGCACCCGAGAAGGCCCAGCCATACGGCGAGCGGTCCAAGCAGGCGCTGTCGGATCTGTGCTTTCAGCACAACGCGACAATTGAGGACAAGGGCCAAGACCGCTACCAACGCAAAATTGGCCGCGTGCATTGTGCTGGCGTAGATGCGAACCTTCGGCAGGTGCAAATGGGCCTTGCGTGGGCATACACCAAGTACCTGACCGACCCGGCGATACGCCAGGCAGAAGACTCTGCACGCTCCGCCCGCTCAGGGCTGTGGGCTGACGACTCACCCTCTCCGCCATGGGAGTGGCGGCACAAGCGTCGTACTAGGTCAAACTGAAAGCGATTGGTTCGATTTCTTCATGGCTCCATCTTCTCAAGAGTGGGAGCCTCCTCAAAACCCGGGGCGATTCAGTCAAGTTGCATCGCGGATCTGGTTTGACCGGAAAACATCTGCCCTACACTTCCGTCGCGGATGGGAGCGTTATTTCCTGTGTGTCGGTTCTCATCGACATGCGCCGTTGCGGCGATTGACGTCGCAATCAATGCCGTGCTGAGCAATAGGAAGCAGTTGCAATCGTTCTAGACCACTTCGGTAATTCGCTGGGGGCAATGTGGTTGTTTCCTTGATTTGCGTTCTCTAGTCTAGTCGCCCGCCACGGAAAGGCCCATCACTCAGCGAGTCTCAAGTTACTGACGAGGCACGCCAATGCGTTTTGGTAAGACGCGCCCGGCACCTGCCATTCCAATGTAGGAAAAACCGCCTGATCATGCAATTGACATATCGCATTAGGTGCATCGACTTCAACGGCAGTCGCGCTGGTCCCCAAGCCGGTTCGCTGACCGAGGCTCAAAGCCATGCTGGCTACAGCATCTCGCGAGATGAGAGCGGTCGCAATATTGAAAGACGACTCGCTGATACCAAGTTGTTCCGAGTCAGGAGACCAGACCAACGACCGCCTAAACCAGACCAAAGCGGCCTGAGTAGCCCACGCGGCCGTCATCGCGATCGCCAAGCGCTGCGGCTCCGATAGGTCCGTCGCTCTCCACACGGCTATAAAGTCGGTCGGTATTGCTGTCGTGATTGCTTGAAGTCCCTCCCAGAGCGAGGGCATCGTTTCGCAAAACTCGATCGTCTGTACGCGAGGGTCGCGCACGCTCGTCAGGACCTTGGCCACAGGTTCGCCTGGCTGCAGGGCGATCACGAGTTTCGACGAGCGATAGGTTTGGTTCCGAAAGCTGGCGATGGCATTCTTGAGATCATCGTCATTGGCACCAGGCGGCACCACGCAAAGGACTGTTGGACCTTCCTCAAGCAATCCGTTGTGGATCACCCCCGCCTCGCCCTCACCGCAGCCTTCTTGGTACCGTGTTACCGGCAGGCCTGCCGGATAGCTACGTTGGAATGCCTGTCCGACGCCCTCTCTGCTTACCCACGTACCGGCCCAATGGTGTACCGCATAGGCGTTAGCGGTCCGCTCGCACCACACCTGCAGGTCATAGCCCTCGCCAGTCCGACACTCCGGCTCATCCAATGGGTAGACACTCTCGGCCGGTGCCAGGAACACTGAACGCTGGTGGTTCGACCGTTCAAAAGCTCTCGTTAGCATGTACGGGCCGGTCGTCTCCATCGACCCGTCCTTGCCGGCCGATCGAAGCAATTCCGCGAACACATCCCCCCATAGCGGATGCATGGGCACCGAAGCCATGAACGCAGTGGAGAGCACTTGCCTGAAGTGCTGGGCGCCCGGCGCACTACCGTGCGAACTTGGCTCGACCGGAGTCACGGCGCTGTGCCCAGCTAGCAAACCGTCTATCGGCTTGAGGCATTCCACATCGAGATCAACGTAGATCCCGCCGAATGCGGACAACAACATGTACCGCAACGCATCAACCCGTTCGATTTCGAGCTGGTAGCCCTCGTAAAGTGACAGCAGCTCAGGAAATCGTTCGCGAACGAAGGCGCTACTACGGGCGGGGGACCAGAACTCGTATCGGTAGTCGGGATTGTGGCGCTGCCAACTCTTGGCAAACCGCGCCCACTCGCGTGGCATAACCGACTCAGGAGAGAAGGGATGCCAAATCTGGTGGATGAGCTTAGGAATCGCCCCACGCCCCAAACGTTCGCGGCTATCGCTCACGTGCAGCCTCCATCCCGACCTTTTTTACCGGAGAAAGCAGATATTCGATCACCGACCGGTCGCCCTGATGGATTTCAGCAGTCACCAACATGCCCGGACTCAACTCCAATCGTTCTCCGCTCGCAGTAATCAACGCCGGCGTGTTCAGGCTCACCAGCGCCTTGTAAGAGAGCATGGCCGGAGCGCCCTGCTGTTGCTGACGTGGGTCGGAAGAATCGGCGCTCACCATGGTGACTCTGCCATCCAGTAACCCGTACTTCTGAAACTGGTACGCTGCGATTTTGACCTTAACGGGCTGCCCTACAGCGACAAAGCCAACATCCTCATTCTTGAGCAATACCTCCGCCTGCACCGGTTCGTTGCGCGGCACGATGTTCATCAACACGGAGCCTGCGGCAACGACTGAGCCTTGGGTCGTGGTTGCCATGTCTTTGACGATGCCATCATGCGGCGCCCGAATGTCGAGCATTCCGGATCGGATCGTTGATTTGTCCAGTTCGTTGGACACCTTGTTGAGGTCCGTGGTGAGCTCCACGCGTTCGTTCTCAAGTTGCGCACGGTAACTCGAACGAATTCCGGCGAGTTTCTGCTGAGACTGTGCAATCACAGCGCGAATACTCTCGACGTTCGAATGCTGCGCCTTCAGATCCTGCTCATGCTCGATCGCTTCGCGGGACTTCTCTGCCGCCGCTAGCTCGCCGACAAAGCCTTGCTGATGGAGTTTTTCGTAGGCCTCGGCCGTCCGCCGATAGGTCGGCAGGGTCGCGGTAAGCTTCTGAAGCACTTGCTCCGCCGATTGCAGATCCGCGCGCAGCTTGTTCTGAGTTTCTTGCTCTTGCGCCAGCGAGTCGAGGTACGCCTGACGATGTGCCCGGTATTGGGTCTCAACGCGGCTGAACAACTCCGTAGCGTCATCGTGCTGTCGCACAAACGGACGGTCCGCCAGTTCAGCTTCGATCCGACGCAGCGACAAACGCTTGAGACTCGAATCGGTCTTCAACGCGCCGATATCAGACTCATTGAGCCGCGCATCCAGACGCATCAGAAGTTGACCAGTCTTTACTGCGTCGCCTTCCTTTACGAGGATTTCAGTGACGACCCCTGCCTCGGCCGGTTGGACGACCTTGGTAAACGAGACGGGTACCAACCGCCCTTCCGCGCTGGCAATGACATCCAGGCGCGCAAAAATCGCCCAAACCAAGAGCAGGCCGATCAATACGAGGACTGTGATGAGGATGACGCGAGGGAGACGCTCGGGCGGGCGTTCCTGGATAGCTAGCAGGTCCGGTGCGAAATCAAGCGCCTCGGGCGCGAGCACCCGAGGCTTGGCATTGATGGAGTCTTCAGCCATTGCCTTTGAATTCGCGCAGGGTCGTCGTGCCACCTGTATCAGTTACCCACGCCCGCACGATGCGTCCAGGGGCAAATCGGTCGATCGTTTGCTGTAGCAATCCGTCGGGATCGCCGAAAGGCGTCACGATATCGACAAGCCACGGGTTCGTGCCGCTCTTCCATTCATGCGGCGCGAGAATCGGGCTGGTCGAGCGCAAGCGCGCATCGACCTCGTCGCTCACTAATGCCCACGTGAAGAACGCCCACGGAAATTCCTGCTTCGAATAGAAGTGGCACTGATCGTGAATCAGCGGCGGCATCAAACGCCAATCGAGATCGGCGATGAACGAGTACTTCCGCTGCGGATCTCTTGCATAGAGCCACAGCACTGGCCCAAGCAAGGGCAGTTTGCCAAGCTCTTTGCGCGCCGTATCAAACTGCTGCGCCGCCGAAATCGGGTCTGTCGTCAAGTTGGTCATGGTTGATCCATTCAATTGTGCTTACAGCTTTTGGCTCGGCTGACCGATGGGCAACTTACCGCTGGCGAGCAAGCTACTGAAGAGCTGCGATCCAGCGATGCTCTCAAGGTGTGACGTTTCGGAGCTGGGCAGACCGGCATTACCCACGGCAATCGCCATATCGAACCCAGCCCGCAACGCGGTCCAAGCATCAAGCACCTCAGGTACCGGCGTCGCAGTACCGCGACGACCGCAACCGTCACCCCAGCCGGAAATGGCTCCGGCGTCCGTCATTTTGAAGGAACCTGTGGTGGCGTAATCGTACGCCGCATCATAGTCGTCCGACCGACGGTTTGTACCCATCTGGTACGCCGACAAGAGCGACGCAGTCGTCACGTTCCAACTGGACAGCGAGGGATTTTTGACTCGCGCGGCATCAAAGTCTGCAACGATCCGTTGGAAGTCAAACGCCACCACTTCGCGATTCACCAATCGCTCATTTGAAGTCGCCTGATAGTCGCCACCGTTCGCGCTCGTCACGATCTGAAGACGCGACACGCCCTTACCGCTGTATCCCACATACCAGTCTTTCAACGTGATCCTATCGGTACCACCCACGGACAGGATCAAGTCGTTGCCCGCTTTCTGCAAAGCCAAATCGGCGTATCGGACGCCCCCACCCAACGACAATGTGTCCGCTTGCCAGGTGCCCATTTTCAGGACATCAGCGCCATCACCACGGTTGAACGCGATGATGTTCTGATCGCCGCCGGCGTCGATCACATCGTTACCGCGACCTGCGGCAATGAAGTCAGAGCCATAGCCCGCCGAAATAGTGTCTGCACCATCGCCGGCATCGATGAAATCACTATCGTTGCCCGCGTCGATTAAATCATTGCCAGCACCGGCAACGAGAATATCAACGCCGTTGTCGCCGACAAGCCGGTCATCCCCGTCTCCACTGGCGAGCAAATCACTGTCGTTACCGCCATCGAGCGAATCATCACCATCACCACCGAACAGGCGGTCACGACCGTTGCTTCCGATCAGCGTGTCTTTACCGCCACCGCCCCAGAGTTCGTCGCTGTCATTTCCGCCATCGATCCAGTCGTTACCGCCTTCACCGAAGAGTCGATCCTCCTGGTTGCTGCCGTAAACCACGTCATTCCCTGAACGGGCAAATACCGTATCGCGACCGTTTCCAGCGTAAATGGTGTTGTCGTTCCGATCACCGTACAACAGGTCGTTGCCATTACCGCCATTCAACGTCGTGGCACGAACCAGCAGAGAATCGAGCGTTAGCGCTTGTCCCGTGGCGGTGACAAAGCGCTCGATCGGCGAGGAGCCATCGGCATTGAGCACGATATCCAACCCCTGGCCGGCCTGCTCGTTACCTTGGGCGTCAAGGACTGAGACGAAGACATGCCGTTCGTTGCCCACGGCGAAAGACCGTCCAGCAAGCGTGGACAGATCCAGCCCAGCACCGAGCGTCACCGTGTCATCGCCAGACGCGTCCCGAACGAGGTCACGACCATCACCGCGCCCGAATACGTAGGTGTCGTTTCCGACACCGCCGTCGAGTTCGTCATTGCCCTGGCCGCCGTAAAGCAAATCATTGCCAGCACCGCCAAACAAACTGTTACGTCCACCGTTACCGGTCAGCGTGTTGTCGAGCCCGTTGCCGGTAGCACTGATGTCTCCCATGCCCAGCAATAGCAAGTTTTCAACGTTCTCCGGCAATACATAGCTCACGGTACTCCGAACGCTATCCTTGCCGGAACCCAGCAATTCGATGATCTGATCGCCAGCGTTGTCGACGAAGTACGTGTCGTCCCCTTCACCGCCAGACATCGAATCCGCACCAACGCCACCGTTCAGCACGTTTGCCGCGGCGTTCCCGAGCAACACGTTGTCTAGCGTATTACCGAGGCCGTTGATTGCGTTCGAGCCGGTCAGGACCAAACGCTCGATATTCTCTGCTAGCGTCCAATCGACCGAGGACTTCACCGTGTCAACGCCGGCGCCGGCAAGCTCAATGGTTTGGTCGTTAGCGCGATCAACAATGTAGGCGTCATCGCCCGCGCCGCCGATCAACAAGTCCGCACCAGCACCGCCGTCAAGCACGTTCGCTGCGTCATTACCGACGATCCGGTTGTCGAGCGTGTTGCCGGTACCATCAATGGCGTTTGTGCCCGTGAGCGTCAGGTTTTCCACGTTGTCCGTCAGCGCGAACGAGATCGAGGCAACGACGGTGTCAGTACCACCATCGGGCACTTCAACGGTCGTATCGCCTGCGTTGTCGACGATGTACGTGTCATCACCGCCTTGGCCCACCATCCGATCTGCGCCCAGGCCACCATCCAGTCGGTTCGCCGCATTGTTCCCGACCAACTCGTTATCGAGGACGTTACCCGTCGCATCGATCGGCGCCAGCCCCGTCAAGACCACGTTCTCGACCGCGTCGGGCGCTACATAGCTAACGCTGGCAATCACCGTATCCAGGCCGTTGCCCGCCGCTTCAATCACCTGATCGCCAAGGTTGTCGACGTAGTAGATGTCGTCACCAGCACCACCGAGCATGCGGTCCGCGCCCACTCCGCCATCGAGCACATTGCCTGCGGAGTTTCCGACCAAATCGTTATCCAGGGCATTGCCCGTGGCGTCAATCGCAGCGGCGCCCACGAGTTCAAGTCGCTCAAGGTTGTCGCCCAACGTCCAACTGACGGAAGAGATGACCGTGTCGCGGCCCTCACCTTCACGCTCGATCGTCTTGTCAAACACGCTGTCGACGACATACACGTCGTCACCGCGACCACCCACCATCGTGTCGGCCCCGGAACCGCCGTCGAGACGGTTGGCAGCGTCGTTACCGACGATCAGGTTGTCGAGCGTATTGCCTGACCCGTCAATCGCCGCGATACCAGACAGACGTAGGGTCTCGATGTTGTCCGCAAGGTGGAGGCTGACACTTGAGACCACGGTATCGTTACCGCCGTTCTCTGCCTCAATCGTTTGATCAGCGGAATCATCGACGATGTAGGTGTCGTCGCCATCCAGGCCTTCCATACGATCGGCACCGGCTTGCCCGTCCAGCGTATTGGTCGAGTTGTTTCCGACCAACACGTTGTTCAGGCCATTACCGCTAGCGTCCAAGGCTGCGTCGCCCACCAGGATGACATGCTCAACGTTCGACGGTGCGGCGTAACTCACCGTCGAATACACGGTATCAATACCGGCGTCAGCGGCTTCAATCACCCGATCATTGGCGTTGTCGACGTAGTAGGTGTCATCACCGCGACCACCGGCCATCTCGTCAGCGCCGCTTCCGCCGTCGAGCAGATCGTTGCCCGCTTGGCCCAACAAACGATCGTCGCCGCCTTCGCCAAACAGGCCGCTGTCGACGGTATTGCCCTGGATCGTGTTTTGAAGGTTGTTGCCGAAGCCGGACACCGCCTCGCCCAACAAGATGAGGTTCTCTACGTGTTCATTGAGTTGATAGTCGACATAGGACCTCACCGCGTCGATGCCGCCATTGGCCACCTCAACGACAGTGTCCTCTCCGTAGTCGACGACATAAGTGTCATCACCGGCACCGCCCTCCATGTAGTCAGCGCTCCGGCCACCATTGAGCACGTTCGCCCCGGCGTTACCAATCAAATAGTTGCCTTGGTCATTGCCTGTGGCATCGATACTGGCATCACCGAGCAGCTCCACATTCTCAATGTTGTCCGGCGCGGAGAAGGACACAGAGGTACGAACGGTATCGACGCCCTCGCCCAGCGCTTCAACAACGACGTCCGAAGCGGAATCGACATAGTAGATGTCATCACCGCGACCACCCACAAGCCGATCAGCGCCTTCTCCGCCGTCCAACTCGTCGCTGCCGTCACCGGCGTAAATCACATCGTCGCCAGCCGCGCCACCCAGGTAGTTATCGCCATCATTGCCACGAATCACGTTGCTTAGATCATTGCCTGTACCGTTAACTGCGCCCTCACCGAGAACCAGCATCTCAAGGTTGGCGCCAAGCTGGTACGTGCCCAGCTTCGAGATGACCGCGTCAATGCCCTCCAAGGCCGCTTCAACGACGGTGTCTTCCACATGATCGACGACGTAAGTGTCGTTGCCGCGGCCGCCCTCCATGTAGTCAGCGCCTGCGCCGCCATCGAGAACGTTTGCCGCAGCGTTGCCAATCAGGCGATTGCCATATTGGTTGCCCGTCGCGTTGATCGCATCCAACCCGATCAGCGTCAGGTTCTCGACGTTGTCGTCCAACACATAGGAAACACGGCTGCGAACCGTATCGGTGCCTTCGTACGCGTTCTCGCGAACCACATCGAGGTTCGTGTCGACGATGTAGGTGTCATCACCAGCACCACCGACCAGTTCGTCGGCGCCAGCTCCGCCGTCCAGCGTGTCATTGCCGTTCAGGCCATACAGTGCGTTGTTCGCGTCGTTACCGATCAGAACGTTGTCCTCGGCGTTGCCGGTGCCGGATATGGCACCGGTGCCGGTCAGCGTAAGGTTTTCAACATTTGCGCTGCGGTTCGGATGTTCTGAGTCGGCGTAGAGGGCGTAGGAAATCGACGACCGAACGGTGTCTGTGCCGCCATCGGCGTCTTCGATGATCCGGTCGCCAGTCGAGTCGATGACGTAAAGATCATCCCCGTCGCCGCCACGCATTTCGTCTTCACCCGCGCCGCCGTTCAGGATGTCCTTGCCGTCGCTGCCGCTGAGCTGGTCATTGCCGTCCAAGCCCCACAGTTCGTCGTCGCCAGCCTCACCGAACAATGCGTCCCAACCCTTTTCGCCGAACAACTTGTCGTTACCATCGTTGCCGGACAAGACGTCGTTACCGTCACCACCGGCAATGAAATCATCGCCAGCCATCCCGAACACGACGTCGTTGCCGTCCTCCGCCATGATGAAATCGGCATCTTTGCCACCGATCACCATATCGTTGCCAGCGCCGGCATAGACGGTGTTCTCACCATCGCCAGCGAGCACGAGATCATTGTCGCGTCCGGTGTAGATAAGATCGTTGCCATCACCTGCGTCGACCATGTCATTTCCGCCGTCATCAGTGACGACGTCGTCTCCAGCGCCAAGGCGGTACTCGTCGTTGCTGGCGGTACCCAAGGCGAGATCTTTTCCATCCGTGCCGGTCAGCGAGAGACCCTTGGTGCCCGTCGGAATCTGGACCACTTCGGTTGATCCATCGGCGCGCTTAACCTGGGTCTCGTTCTTGTAACGCAACGAAAAGTCGGCCATCGACAGCGTCGAACCGTCGGTCTTCGTAATCGTGCCAAGTCCGTGCACTGACTGACCATTGATGACGTCGAACTTGCCGTCGCTCGTCAGGCCGATTTGCGCAATCCCGAGATCGGACAACGAGCGGAACTCGCCAGCGTCGGTGACACCATTCGAGTTGGCGTCTTGCCACACACCGAACTTGGCCCACTTGTCGTCTGCCGCGGAGAAGACGCCATCCCCGTTCGTGTCGAATGCTCGCAGCCCCTCAAGGTCAGTCTGCGAGCCCGACTTGTAGCCAACGAAGGAAATCTCGTTGCCCTTGTCGATTTTCCCGTCACCGTCAATGTCGTAGGCGAGCAAGCCATCGCCAGGCGCGGTCCACGCCACGCGACGCCGCCATCCGTCACTATTGACGTCAAAGAAAACGTTCGAATCGTCGACGTCAGTGAAGTGGAAACCGTCGCCATTGAGATCAATCGCGATCGGTTTCTTGGCGCCGGACTGCACGTCAGGGTTTGGACGGGGTCCGTAGCGTGTGACCTCGATGATTTGGTCGACGGACGTTCCGGTGTCGCTGTTGGTCACCCGAACGGTGACCGGAATTTTCTCGGACGTCTCATTCCGTGCATGGGTTTGCGTATCAACGTTGGTATTGACGATCTGGTCGTTGGCAATGTCTGCCTTCACGAACCGCCGGCCCTTGTATTCAAAGGTACCTGCGGTCGGATCCATCGCAAATTCGCCCAAACCCGTTGGCATGGCCACCACCTCATAGCGGTAGTGCCCATTCGGGTTATCGACGTCGTCCACCTGGATCTTGCCGGATACGCCAGCTTCGCTTCCGACTACGACGTTGTGGTTACTGGTACCCGGTGCAGTCTTGCTAATTGCATAGTACTGACCGTTGAGTTCGATGATGCGGTTTCCGGAATAGAGCTGGGAGCCCGAAACCAGATCGCCGGGCTTGGAGTCAGGATATTTTCCGAGTTCCCCGACCGCTATGTCTGTGTCGGCGAACTCACCTGTAGGCGTCAACGTGTATTTGGTAATCTCGCCGTAATAGGGAGAAAACTCCTTAACCGTACCAACCTTGAGCTTCTGACCAATCACGGTCTGGTATGGCGTATAGAACGGGACCCCCTGATTGACGCGAGGTTCGCCCAGTTGTTCGATTGGTGGATTGGTCCCATAGGACGGAACCAGAACTACCTCGCGGTAAGTTCCCCAACCGTAGATATCCCGATTGGGAATATCAGGCGTGACGACGGCAGCATCATCCACCGGCACCACATTGATTTGTGCCGGCGCCAGTGTTGTCGAGCCGTCTGCGGCACGGACGGTGAGTTGCAGCGGAATGACACCGTTGAAGTTCGCGTCCGGGGTGAAATACGCTGCCGTCACCACCCCATTGGCATCGCGGTCCAAGCGCAAAACGCCGTGCCCTGACACGGTGACGTCGGTCAGTACGAGCCCGTCGTGCGAACCGTTGTAGGTCGTCCCGGCGAGCAGTAAAGGAGCAGTGAGCATGGATTCGATTCCGGCTTGATCGGCCCCACGAAGCGGGTTGCGCCCAGACTGATCGCCATCTTCGTATAGGTGTGCCTCAACAGCCTGCACTACGAAACCCGAGCTGGGGCTGCCTCCTGTCCCACCGCCGGTACCGGAGCCACTCCCGGATCCGGTTCCACCGCCGTTATCGCCACCTGTGCCGGTACCACCGCCTGTTCCAGTGCCACCGCCTGTTCCAGTACCACCGCCTGTTCCAGTACCACCGCCCGTACCTGTGCCTCCGCCCGTGCCCGTGCCCGTGCCCGTGCCCGTGCCCGTGCCTGTGCCTGTGCCTGTGCCGCCACTTGTACCGCCACCGCCGGTGCCGCCCGAAACCGGGTTGCCAATCAGTGCGTAGCTTGTAACGACGAACTGGGTCTTTCCGTCCGTCCGTTCAATTTTGATGCCTAGCTCGGTTTGCGTGAAGCGCGTCCCGCTGTCCGAGGTCTCCAGGTCGGGCGACGCGATCGCTTGCAGGTGGCCGTCGCGGGTGAAGCGCCCCTGCGTGTAGTCAATTTCGGTAATCCCGAGTTCGGCGAGGGTCTTGATTTCGCCGGTTTCCTCGACGCCGTCTTCGTCGTCGAGCCAGACACGCAGTTGCTTGAACACCGGGTCATCGCTCGTAATGCGTCCGTCCCGATTCGCATCGACCCAGTCAAGCGACTTAAGTCCGCGGGCGTCGTCACCAACCTTGCCGTTGGAGAACATTTCGCGGCCGGACTCAATATCGCCGTTGGGGTTACGATCCAACACCAAGAGTCCGTCGCCCTTGGCAACCCAACCGACTTGCTTCTCATAGCCACCGGAATCGTCCCAGTCGAACGTGACATCGACGTCGGCGTTCTTCTTGGTGTCGATCGTGTTGTTGCCGTTCATGTCCAGCACGATCGGCCGGAAGTGGCCGATCGCCTTACCATTAGCGTCCACCTTGGCACCGAGACCCGCCTTCGCAGCGCGCTCCTCCTCGGTCAAGCCCGCGTTCGGGTCGCCATGTTGTTGCTGGATCTTCGCGGTATCCGCTTCCCACTTCAGACCCAATGCGCCACGTGAGAGCGCGGCATTGAGCATGTACTCAACCATCGGCAGACGCAGGTTCGCGTCTGAGTAGTCCACCTTGAAACGCGACTCGTCTGAGCTGAACGCCAGCCCGTTATCGTCGTACCGGAGGAATGGGTAACGCTGCGCACCCGTAGCCGGATCAACATCGACGATCGCATAGCCCTTGTCGTCCTGGCGCGATTCACGCCACGTGAGCGAGGGCATGCGTTGCGGGATGAGTGCCAGTGCGTTGTCACCGGTGCCGGACTGCGCAGCGAGGCTCTTCAGGTAATCAACAACAACGCCCAGCTGGCCTTTGACGCGATCGGGCCCCATCGCTTCGCCGACGGCGTCGACGGCAAGATTGCCGTTCTCGTCAAAACTCACGCGAGCAGTACCCCACGACTCGGGAGCCTCCTCGGTAACCGCCTTCACCAACATATAGGCGGCATAGATCCAGCCGATGTAGGGCACGCCGATCATGGACAACGCGCCCACTGCGGCACCAGCGTAGTCACCGTTGGCAATGCTGACAACGATGCCGACTACTGGGACGACGCCCACGCCACCTAGCGCCCCAGAGCCCGAGCCGTTGAGAACAGTCGCAAGCTCCGTGCTCACTTCACTCGCGACATCAGTCCCTACATACGCAAGATATGCGTTGTTTATCGCATTGACTGAATTGAGCGTGGAAGAAACTTGAGAAAGCGCGTCACCATTCTCAAACGCGTTCGCTAAGTTATATATGCTCAATATACCGTTTGCGATCGCGGCACTGCTGTTCAGATTCAGCCCGGGAAGGGGATTAGTGCCGTCCAGTTGAGAAATGTCGTTGATTACCTTGATACCACTGACCACACTTGGGAGCGGATCACCGGACTTTATCGCGTTAACAAGGGCCGTCACATCGACCAGAAGCCGCTCAGTACGGTCAGTGAAATCAGCAACAGAACCACTTCCTAACCACCCAAGGTCGCCTGTGCTCGGCGTTGAGAACGCGTCTCTAATGACCGCTGCGGACCCATCGTCGGAGACTGCCACCGTTTCCCCGCGCCGAACCTCAACCATGGCATCTTCGCCAACGAGAAACCTACGACCAGAGTTCGGGTCAATTACGTCGTACTGCCCCATACCCAAGCTGCGCCAATACGAACCATCATCGCCACGCGTATACTTGGCACCGCCAAATTCAATGAACTCAGCTGCCGTTTGCTGAAATATATATGGATGTTCGGAATCAAAGAACGTTCCTACACCATCGGTTCCTTGAGGAAATATATACGGGTGCTCTGCGTCGAAATAGGCGCTCCCGGGCCCCGAAGGCAATCCAGGATCCACAAACTTCAGCGAATCAATAAGGGCAGCCGGCGCCATCTCGTTATCTAGCCCTGGCTCAATTTTTCCGCTAAAGTCATGCGGAGAAAGCCCCATTACCTCACCCAGCGTTCTATACGCCGAGTTGCTGTTGACGGTCGGCGAGAATATATTGACGCCGCCCACTGGATAATCAATATCAAGTGCATTTAGTGCGGCTGCGGAATCAACCGCCGCTTTCCACCTTTGAAAGACATCGTCGTACGACCCTTCGAACTTTACGACTCCGTCTTGATCCGTATTTGAGTAAGCGGATCCATATGGGCGAGATCCAGTCGCAATAGCTACGTTCGGATCCAGTGCAAAGTGCCAGATCCTAAGCGAGTGATCATCTGAATATCCGATAGGGACCGGCTCATTAGTGGCTCTATCCGTAGCAAGCCCATGCAGTTCAGCAACGATTTTGCCCTCTGGATTTCGGAGCACCCAGAAATCGTGACTAATTCGGCTGAGTTTGGTACCAGCAATATCCAGCGACCTAGCTTCAATCTTCCACTTCCCATCACCCACGTCAAACCCCCTATCTCTATATGTAGCAGAGAATCTCTAGCAACTCGATTAAAATGGCGTCATCAATATGGCGTAGCGAGACTCCACATGCACACAAACGCGTGTGCGCCGATTTAGCCGAGACGCAAGAAACGACGCCACATAACAGAACACGCTCGCCAACGAATTATAACTAGTCAAAAATCTCATCTTTCCCAGTAAACTGAACTACGGCGACCGAGACGGATTCCAGCTTATCGCCCTTGTATTCCAGTTTGTAAGCAATGACCGCATGATCGTCCCTCCAGAGATTTGACACCCCAGAAGAACGCCAGTACTTCCATCGGTAAGTCACTACGCACGTATCGACTTCTTGAGCAAGGAGCACACATCGCCCACCGATGGATTTCGCCAGATCTCCAATCTGCGCCCTCTCCATTGAGGACAAAAGGCGATAAGTATCCGATCTCAATATTGAAATGGGGATATCAGAATTCCATGATCGCACCCAGATCTTTATCGGCTTGGAAAATGCATCATCCCCCAAACTAGAGAAGTCATGCCCTCTCTTTGGAGCAATGGAGCACCCAGATGCAAGAGCGGCCGCAATTACGAACAAGAGACGAAGTAGTGCCCGCCGCGCAAAGTCCGTACGAGATACTGCAGTCATTTCTTACTCCAAAACGAATTTTTCAAACCATTACGCCGTGGTTCAAGAAGAGCAAAAAATGGATGCACAGGTAATGGGGTTGGCTCAAATTCCAAAACTGGAGCGGCAACACCCCTTAACAATCCAGTTTTCATCATTGCCTTCGTAACTGCAAAGGACTCTTTACCAGGCAGCAGCATGGCAAGCACTGCCATACGGAGCGCAGCGGCAGAGCCCAGAACCAAACTAAAAACTTACTTCGTCATAGTTTTCCAGCCATCTTTTCGAACGTCATTGATCAACCACTTGCCGTAAACTGTTCAGAATGCAGGCATCAACGCCCACATAACCGAATACACGAATCTATTGGTGTCGCCAGTGAACCCACCTTGAATAGTGACGAGGTCAATCTGTGGCACTAGAGCGGCCACCCAATCACGTAGGGGCGCAACTTAGGCGGGTCTCTCAGAGCTGACAATTGAGCAGTGAGCGTCGTTATTGGCAAACTGAGATATGGCACCCCGCAAAGCCCCCCCGGCAGGGCTGAGAATCGCAGCAACTAGATCGATGCCCTTCTGGTTTTCGTTCCCGTTCGGTGAAAGCCCGCTTCCCACAGCCCTGTCACACTTGCACACGAGTCGAACGTGCACACACAGCTAGGACGAAGCGCCTTTCGCCCTAGGCACCTACAACCCGCAGTACTTCACCGCCTGCGTCACAGCGACGTCGCTGTCTAGTCCGGTTACGAACGCCTGCGCACCAGAGGTGCATGCGACCTTGTAGCCCAAGTTGGTGCGCGTCAGGCGAAAGCCGCGCGCATCGCTCGTGTCAAGCGTCGGCGACAGCATCATGCTGGTCCTGCCATTGCGCACGGCACTCGAGGCGGCGATGCCGATTTCAGTAACTCCCTGTTCAGCGAGTGTTGTGACTTCGCCAAGATCGACTTCACCGTTGCCGTTGTCGATCCAGACCCGCAGCCACGCAAACGCCGGATCGCTCGCATCGAGCCGGCCATCCCGGTTGGCGTCCAACCAGTCAAGCGCGGGGACACCCTTGATACTGTTGTCGACGTTTACGTTGGAAAACAGCTCGCGGCTGTTGGTAACGGTAGCGTCAGCGTTGAGGTCGATCACCAGCAGGCCATCACCCGCAGCGATCCAGCCCGAATGGCGCAGAAAGCCATCCTCATTCCAGTCAAAGAAGACCTTGCTATCTGCTGCACTAAGGGTAGTGGCGGCACCATCGCCGTTCAGGTCAATCACGATCGGCTTGAAGCTGCCACCGGTGCCGATCAAACCACGGCGTGCAGCGCGCTCTTCTTCCGTGAGTCCAGCGAGCACATCGCCCGATGCGAATTGAATCCGCGCCGTATCGGCTTCCCATGCCAAGCCCACGGCACCACGCAGGGTGGCTGACTGGAGCAGGTACTGCGCCATGGTTTGAGCCAGATCCGGATTGCTCAGATCAACCGTAAATTGGTTTTTGTTGGCACTGAAGGCAAGCCCGACATCGTCGTAGCGCAGGTAGGGATAGCGTGTCTGGGCGGTGCGCACCTCAATTGACTCGATTGCGAAACCTGGGTCACCTGCCCGCGATTCACGCCACGTCAGACGCGGCATGCGCTGCACGATCATCGCGTGTGGGGCGGCACCAAGACCAGCAGTGACGTCTGCGTCGGCAATTCGCTGCTGCAGATTCGCCAGCAAGGCCTGCATGGGGGGCCGGGTTTTCTCCTGTACCAGGGCGCCGCCGGTGGTGTGGACTTCAACTTGCCCGCTGGCACCAACGCTCAGGCTGGCCGTACCTTCTTGGATCGGGTCACTGCCGTCTGCGCCACCGCCACCGCCGCCGCAGGCGGCAAGCACGGACAGTAGCAGCACACTGATTGCGGTATTGAAAGTGCGGGACGTTTTCATGGTGCGTGATCGATAGAGAAAGGGGTTACTGGGTAGACTTCGGGCAGGCGGCAAGCGTGGACTGCCCGAACGGAGTAGCCCCGCCAGTGGCTAAGCGCAGGACGTAGTTGCCACCGGTTGGGGAGAATCCGAGCTTGCGCAGGAATCTGTCGGTGCGTGCCGTCTGCACGCCACTGTTAACACCCGCGCAAAGTTCAACCGCTCCACGGTTTTCGGCCCACTTGCGAAAAGCGGTGAGCAACCTCACGGCCGCCCCGCTCATTCGCCGCTCCGGCAGCACGTCATAGTGGATAACGCTGGCCACGAGTTGATCCGAGAATACGTGAGACTCAATGCAGCCTATGAGTCCGCCAACTGGCGTGCCTTGAGCGTCCTCAGCCACAAAGAAGCAGTACTTTCCGCCTTTGTGGGCAATCAATTCGGTGAGCGAACGGCGGACCTTCTCGGCGTTGTAGTCGAAGGCACTGAAGCGTGTGATCTGGTGGTAACGACGGCCTAGTTCGACGAATGCGTCAGCGTCATCAGGGTGAGCAAAACGGATATGCATTGGGGCTCAGCTTCCGGACAAGCGCAGGCTCTTGAGGGCCTCGAGCGCGACGTTCGAATCACGAAGTGCCAGGCCGCAGGCGAACTGCCACGTGTGCAGCGTGGTGCCATCGCCCAAGTACGTTCCCCCGACCATCGCTTCGACAAAGTAGGTTCTGCCGGCTTCGACATTGACATTGAGCGGTGCCGGCGCACAACCTTCACCGAACACAGTACGCCGCCCCGGCGGCAGCATAGCGGAGAAGAACCCTCCATTTATCGCTGCGCCAAGTACCTTGCCGTCGCTGCGCAACTCGTGGGTCCTGACGGCGCCAACGATGTTGAACTTACGGTAGAAAACCACTTGAGCGTGCTCCGCCGGCGCAGGCTCAACAGCCGTGAACGCAGCGCCCGTCGCACAAGCCGCGAGCGTGCAGGACGCAAACAATAGAAATACGAGTCGCAGGATCACAGTCCGCCCTCGGGCGCACGGACCTCTGCGACCCGTCCTTGTGCATGGAGGTCACCGCCCGTGGTCGGCATTACTTTCAACTGCTGAATACCGTCTTTGGATAGCTGCAGCACTTCGTCGATCTTTAGGCTGCGTGGCATCGCGTGGGTGATGAACAACATCGTCACTTTGCCCTTGAGTCCGTTAATCGTCCGAGCAAAGGACTCCGCCGTTTCGCCATCCAGCGCCGATGTCGCCTCATCGAAGATGAGTACTTTGGGTCCCTTGAGCAGCGCGCGGGCGATCGCAAGCCGCTGTTTCTGGCCACCAGAGAGTCCCACGCCACGCTCACCGAGCTCTGTCTGATAGCCCTTCGCCAGGGCGTCGATCACGTCATGAATGCCAGCCATGCGGCAGGCCTGAACTGCTTGCTCAAAGGTGGCATTGGGGTTGGCCGCAAGCAGATTTGCCAATACCGTGCCTGAAAACAGAATCGTTTCTTGCGGCACCACACCGAAATACGCGCGCAGTTCGTTTGCGCTCATATGGCGTGCATCGACACCATCCACCCGGAGTTGCCCCGAGGTAGGTTGATAGAAACCCAGTAGCAACTTGGCGAGGGTGCTCTTACCGGCCCCTGACGGACCCATGATGGCAACGGCTCGACCCGGCTCGATCGTCAGACTGATGTTTTGGTACAGCAGCGGCGTGTCGTCGCGATAGCGGAAAGCTACGTCGACGAGTTCGATCCGACCCTTGCCATCGAGTGGCCGTTGCGGCGTTACTCCGTAGGGTTCGGCCGGGACATTCATCACGTCGCCCAAGCGTTGCACCGATAGGCTTGCCTGCTGAAACTGCGTCCACAGCCCGACAACCCTGAGAATCGGTTGGGAGAGCTTTCCGGCGAACATCTGAAACGCGACCAGCATCCCGATCGTAAAGCTCGGCTCCGTCATCACAATCCAGGCCCCGAACATCAGGATGCCCAAGGTCATGAGCTGATCCATCGTCGTCGCGAATACGTTGTAGGTATTGCCGATCTGCTTGGTCTGGAATCCGGAACGTAAATAGCTCGCCAAGTAGTCCGCGTAGCGTTTGCGCAACTGGGGTTCCATCTGGAGCGATTTGACGGTTTCGAAACCGGCAATGTGTTCGGTCAGGAAGGCCTGATTGCGCGCGCCCAACAGAAACTGCTCGTTGAGCCGAGCTTGGAACACTGGCGCGACGAGAAAGCTGACCACCGCGATCAACGCAAGACCGCCGAGAGAGACGGCCGTCAGTGGCACGCTATACCAGAGCATTACACCCAAGCAGATGAGCAGGAAAGGCAGATCCAGCACCAATGTGACCGCAGCGCCTGACACAAACTCGCGGATGTTCTCCACCGCGTGCAGCCGGGCCGCTACGACCCCTGTCGGACGATGTTCAAAATACCGAGTCGGCAGCTTTAGAAGGTGATCCCAAACCGCAGCGGCCAAGACCGCGTCAACACGATTGCCCGTGTGAAGCACCAGGTACTGGCGCACCCATGTCAGGATCGCCGAGAACACGGTGAAGATCGCCATCGCGATCGCAATCGCAATCAGTGTGCTTTGCGTTCGGTGCACAACGACCTTGTCGATGATCGCCTGTGTGAACAGCGGGGTTGCCAGCGCGACAACTTGGAGTGCGGCTGAGGCGAGGAGCACATCACGCCAGACGCGCCGATGCTTCATGAGCTCGGGGACGAACCACTTGAATCCGAAACGCTTGACTCCGATGGCAGCCGCGCCGTCCTCGTCCGACAGGGCTTCGGACTCCGTTGTGGTCAGCCATGCGGTGCCGGAGAACTGCTTGGCAAACGCTTCAAGTGTTGTGGTTGTCGGCGCATTGGTGCCCGCGCGAAAGAACACGACTTGCTCTTCGGTCGCCATCGTGACGATCGCCAAGGTCGTCGCCCCTGTGTCGAACTCGTTATCGGGGGCTTCCGCAACGAGGGTCACGAGCAAGGGGAATGTCATTGCACTCAACTTGCCCGGCTTGAGCGATACCTGCCGAACCTTGAGGTTGAGCGTTCGCCCGGCCTGAACGATCGACGTGGCGTCTAGCGGAGGGGGAAACTCCCGCTCAACCAATTCGGCAGAAAACGGGCGCCGGTGCAGTGCGCAGAGCGACCCTAGGGCCCAGAGAAAGTCTTCGCGCAGAAAGCGCGCTGGCGTGGTTGGCACGGTAGCAAAGTTCGAGTTGTGGAGTTCAGCGTGTTCTTCAACGCGACTACGACCCGAACAAGGAACGTCGGCCTAAGTCAGCATAAATACAATAATCGCCAGAAACAATTGTGACTGGATCTGAATTGCTAGTTTAGCCATCTTTGCAACTGCCTGAGCAGTATTTAACACGAAGTAACGGACGGGCCGCCGACCAGCGCCACCGCCGCGTCGGCAATGCGATGGCATGCTTGCTCACCGTTGTTGAGCAGGGCATGACGCATGAGCTTGCGGGCGTTGTCACGAAATTGCGGCTCAGACTGGATCCGCTGCACAGCCGCCTTGATCTGATCAGCGACCTCTTCCTCGAGCAGCGCCAGCCCCACCTTGAGTGCAACAACACGGCGGGCGGTGATGAACTGTTCAGCTTGCGTGGGTAGAACTAGGAGCGGTACGCCGGCTCGGACTGCCGCGCCCGTCACGCCTGCGCCGCCATTCGTAATGAACAGATTAGACTCCTGCATCACTGCCGCCATATCCAACGGTTGTTCGCTAATGCACAGCGTCTCGCAGGCAAGGGCTCGCTGGTCCCCCGGCAGAATGCCAGGAACAAAAGCAACCGTTGCAAGCTTCATTGTGACCAGCGATTTGAGCACCTCCAGCGCTTGGGCGTACCCGGCCTTCAGATACACGGCCACGTGAAATGCGTCCCCTCTTGGCCAAGCAGGATGGCCACCTCCCAGTGGCAGGGCCGGAAAGCCGATGTATCTGGCATCGCCGTCGCGGAACTTTCCGTAGTGATCGAGTTCTGGAAGGGTTGTCAGCAAGCACTGACTCGTTGACCAAAGCTCGGACGCGCTTTTTATTGGTTGCCCATCAAGCTCCTGTAACACCGCATTGCAAGTTGCAACGAATACGCGCTCGCCTTCATTGATCCGCGCTACATCCAACGGCAGCCACTCTGCAAAGGACGGAATTGGTTGTGTCTTTGGCGGAATGAAAAAGCCGGGGCCGAATACGAGCGTCGGTACGCGGGCTACACGTGCCGCCAAAAGGGCCGTTGGCGCATGCTCCACAAGGATCGCGTCGGGCCCAACCGCTCTAATGATCGACAACCATCCGCGAACCAGCATCGACAACCGTTGCGCATCTAAAAAGCCCACTTGAAACAGCAATTCCACCAATGACAGGGGCGCGCGGGATCCCACCAGCGCTAGGCGCCACGTTGGCGCTTGCCAAAGGCTAAGTGCAGGGCTATCGAGCAACGCCCCGAAGGCGATTCGGCCCGAACTCATGTCAGCGAGGACGACATCAACCCGATGTCCGCGCGAGATCAGGTGGGTCGCCACTTGCGCAATTGGAATGATGTGGCCAAGCCCCTCGCCACATTCCCATGCAATCAGAAAGCGAGCCATCGTTTTGGATCCTCGTTGTCATTGAATACTCAAGTCAAACACCTTTCGAGCAAGAACGTCGCTCTGAAGGGTTCAAGGGCCCGTGAGTGCCATTTCGCACCTCGCGGATCACGTTGGTGTCAATCAGGAACAAGGGTTACCCAGCACGCGAGAAATCAGCGTCTTCACCCACGTTCGGCATGCTAGCGAGGACTGCGGCAAATGAACGACGCGCCGGCTTCTGAAGCGCTGAATTCAAAATCTCGAGGTGTTCCGCCTCGGCGCTTCGCCCATTTGCGGAGCGCGCTGTTTTAGCGCCGACACAATCACTTCATGAACGTTACGACTATATTGGTTGCCACGGTGCGCCTCTTCGGATGCTTGCAATCGCTAAATCCCGCTTGATACGAGATCCACTAGCCTACATCCCCTACCGCCCAGATCGGAAGGGCTGAGCGGAAGTATCGGCCGCGCTCCCGGCACAAGACGAAACATCGGCGGCGACGTGATGCGTCCAGTTATTGCAGACTAGTGGATCTTTGCGTCTGCTTGCTACCCGTCGCGCACATGAAGCCGCGCTCAAGCAATGCCTTTTGGCTAGAAGGCGCAAGCCAGCTAGGGACACGAGAGATCCTGTTTGTTGCGCGCGCACGCACCAACTAAGCAGGTGCGCAAATGGGCTACCCCCGCTGATCGCGTATGCACATCTGGGTCGAAAGCGGTTGCTAGCCGCGCTGCCCCAGGCAATCAGGCAGCGTATTGAGGAGTGACCAATATCATCTGAGATACTTCTTCGCGGACTTCATTCGTGCCAGTCCGTCCGCTGGCCTGCCCACAAGGGCCGCGTTACGCAACCCAGGTTCTGCGCAGACCGACAACGGCATTTCGGTACCACCGCGGCGCCTCCGAAAAATCTCTGAGCAACCCGCTGTAGGTAATCGCACCATCGAGCCGCGCGTCACGAAGGCGCGTCCGCAAGTCGGACATCACCCAGAATGCAAGCTGTAGCAAATGGTGACGATCTGCCACGTCAAGCAGCTCAAACAACCTCACTGGCGCCAGCTTCGGGGAGCCGTGGACACCCAATCGCTCAGCAGCGAAGTCGCCTAACCGCACATTGCGATAGCGGCTCATCATCAGGCGGCAGAGTTGATGAAGAACGGAGAAGTACCCTGCACTACGCGGTCGGCAACGTGCGCCGCGCCCCTCCAAGCGAAGCACAACGGAAGAAGATAGTTCGCTCGCGTCGGGGGCGTAGAAGGACGGCGGTCGAACAAGTGCCTGGCGCAAATCGGCGCCACAACTGCAGCAGGTAGTCATCCCCTTAAACGCATTGCCGGTCTCGATACCAACGTCGCCACGGTGATACTCGACCGGCGACCCGCATTCTTGGCAGCGATCAAGAAGCAAGCATTCATGCCGTGTGCAGTAAGTGCAGAGCGCCAGCCGCCAACGTCGTCTGAAATAAGGCACAGAATCTTCGGAAAGACACTTGGGACAAAACTGAACCCCATGGCCTTGACGCCGCTCCTTCGCCATTCTGAGAGGGAGAATCCATGGCGCGATCGGCCCGTTGTGGGTCACCGGAAATAGCCTACCCGCGTACGGTTTTAGTGTGGTCGCGCGCACTGCTACGTCGGACAACCCAGTATGCGCACTCAGACCTGCGAGCAGCCAATCGGGCGCAAGGGCGTCGAGGTCCCGGCTCCAGAGTTGAACCTCAGCGCCATATAGTAGTAGTCCAAGCGTGTGGAGCTTCAGATCATGAGCATGGGCCAATCTGACGAACCAACTGGTCATGAGCTCGTCCGGCTGCGGCTTAAGGTGTATTGGCCACAGCAGGTCGAGGGCGGCCTTCCGCCCACTACTTGAGCGAGGGCCGAGCCTTGCGTTCGGATGGTCGAGTCCAGTTGATCGCATCGAGCGACTCCAGCGTGATCCGTTCCGACCCGTCACGGATGGCACTAATCGCAGCCAAACTGACCACTGCGTAGATTTCTCCGATTGGCCCCTCGGTCATGAACGCGATTCGCTGCATTAACTCTGGCGTCTTTAAGCCGGAGGGCGCGCGCAGTGGCAACTTGCGCTCAATCGTGTCGAGAAGCCTGCCCAGTTCAGTACCTGGGCGCCAAAGCGGCAAAGGCTCGGGATGGAATCGATTGGATAACTGAGGGTCGGTCGCAAAGACGATGTGAGCCTCGTCGATACCGGCACCGACGATCGATATCTTCAGTTCGTTCGCTAGATCCTTGATGGCATTTCGGAATTCGCGTTGTTTCATCGCCCCACCGGTGAGCATGTGCTGAATGTCGTCTATCAGCAGCATTCGGGTTTCGGTCTGCCCGAGGATCTTCTTCACCGTTCGAATCCGTTCAACGGCCGTCGCAACAGCCTTGTAAGGCGCGTGGATAGCTTCGAGGATTCGGACACACAGGTCGCCAATGTCTGGTGTTGGCGGTGCGCCCACCATTACCGCGGGGATGATTGCTGCGTCCCCTTTCGGGTTAGGATCGACAGGGTGCTTGGAAAGAAAGCGCCGCAAGATCTGGGTCTTGCCGTTGTTGCTTGGCCCAACGATCAGCATATTGGGCATGCGATCGATCGGTGGGTGGTCCAATAGTTCGTCCATGCGGGCCAAAATCTGTTTGGCCCGCTCGTACCCAACCCACACCCCTTGCCGCACATGCAGAATACGGGCGGCCGCATCGGCGGCCGTTACGGCAGCGATGTCAACGGGCTCGCGCGGGGAGGTCGTCCGCCTGTCAGTCATCGTCATACGGCGTGATTTCAGACGGGTCGTAGCCCCGAACTGCCGGAGGGAGCGTCGGTATGGGCGTCTTTGATGCGACGCGCGGCAATTCCTTGGCTTTGCGAAGCTTCGCCTTCGCGTGTTCAATCGCTCGCTGGTTCTTCTTGCGCGCCGCCTTGGTCAACTCAGCCGATACTGCGACCTGCTCCCGCATCTTCCTTGCGTAACGGAATATCGTTTCTTCGTCGATGTGCTTGATACCGTCGACACGTGCTTGTTTTTTGGCCTCCCTCGCCTCCCACAGGCTGATGGCGGGCTGCGCAAGGTTTCGGTATGGGATCGCAAAGTAGCGCTTCGCATCAGGATCGAAGAAATACAACTCGCTAATGTCGCGTGGATCACGACGGAAGCGGTACTTCTGAGTCCGCTGAGGATCGCTGGGGTTGGTTACGTGAACCCATGGACGCAGGACGTCGTGGAAATAGACGATGTCATCCCAAACCACGCCAAATCCGTGGATGACACGATAGTCGAACGGCATGAAGTCGATCCGCACTTTCTCGGCGTCAAGACGCCGGGCGGGCAGGCCTCTGCCCGGGCGCCCCTTGGTACCGAGCAACCCCTCCCGGTACTTTTGAATTGGCGACGTGCCGATACCCCGGTGCAGTTCGTTGTGGTACTTGGCAAGGAAGAATGCCAACCACCGTTCAAGCTCAGCCAGCGTCATTACTGCCTTGCCTTCGGAGTCGTACTCCCCTTTTTGCGTCGGTCCCGAAAAGGTTTTTCCCGGGATCGTTTTGAGGCCCTCCGACACGGTGCCCATTAGCCGTTCGATGTGACCACCGTAGTGCGGTGTTTTGACTGGCCTCAGCATCAGATCGATGGAGTACTCCTCGCAGGCGGCTAGCAGCATATTGCCCCGAAATTCCCGTGCATTGTCCATGTGGAGGGTGCCCATCACCCCCCAACACGGCCACTGCGCATCGATGTGCCGATCCGCCAGCCACTGATCCTTATCGAGAATTGCATGCGAAATGCAGATCCCAGCCGACATCGCAGAAGGGGGATCCAGCGATAGGTACATCCCCAGGACCATGCGGCTATAGACATCAATGCCGAAGGTCACCCAGGGGCGATTGATGGGACGGCGAGTTGTGTCATCGACGATGATGACGGGTAGTTCCGTGTGATCGACCTGCACCATTGCAAGCGGCCATTCGGCATCTGGCACGGACCCCTCTATCGGATCGAACCTCATGCTCGCAGCCCGATTGCCCTTGCGAGCAGCAAATACACTTCGCGCCGACCGCCACGCCACGCGCGTCCGAAGCGTATTGAGGTGAGGTGTTTCGATTTCTTGTTGTCGACACAGTTCATCGAGATGCTCCCAAGCCGCGACGAGGCTATTGCACTCATCGGTCATGTAATAGTCCTCGACGGTGTGGCGCAGCGCCTCTTCGATCCTCGGATCGCTAATTCTTGATTTGCCGCGCCCGCCGCTGCGTTTTGTCGGCAACAACGACGACAACAGCCCAGACCCCAGATAGAGGTTCCGCCAACGATACAGGGTCGGAACCGACAAACCATGTTCACGCGCTAGCGCATCGGCCAAGCGGGCGCCATGTTCGTAGCGACCCACCAGCGGCTGAATGATACTGAGCCGCCGCTTCGCCTCATCCCATGCGTCCTTCGATACCGCGTCAAGGTCGCGATCTTGGGCTGCGGCCTGTTTCTCGCCACCGAGCCATGGTCGAACGCGACCAACCTGGAGCGCTTCCAGCATTCCGGTCGACAGATTCCTCGCAATGACGCTTTCTAGTGTCGAAACGCTCGTGATCACGTATTCCTGACCGAGATAGTCGACGGATGCGCCCTTCGTCAGAACCAGTTGCGGGCAGGCAAGGGCTGTGACCTTCGGAGTCATGAGCGCAGACTCCAAATCATCGATTCGTTGTTCAGGGGCTGATCCAGATCCGCCCCAATTTCATTGGATGCGATCATCTGCCAAAGCACTGGTAATCCGTTCAAACGCTCAGATTCTGTCGGGAAGAGCTCATCAATCATTACGCTGATGGGCAGCATGATGCCGACTGCCGACAGTCCGCTGAGAATCAGGCCCGCCAATTTGGGGTCGCGCTCAGCCAGCCGAAACTCCCGTAGGAACTTGAGGTTTTCCAAGCGCGGCGTCCGGATCTCCAACTCTGATACGGTTCTAAAGACCCAACCGCGCCCTTCAGCAAACGATGTGGCTGCGGCAAACTTGGCCGCGTACTTCGCCGCATTCACTTTCAGATCCGACGTTTTTTTTACTTCAGCGAGTACCGACGGCTTGGCTGTACCGTCTGGCGACGGTTTGTAGTGGACCAAGACGTCCGGCACGTACTGCGTGCCAGCGCGTCGGTCGCCCTTCGGAACGGCGATCTGCACTGGCTGCTCCTCAAAACTCACAACCTCGTCGTCAAACTCAAGGAGCAGCATGTAATCGCGCTCAAGTAGCGACTCAAAACCGAGCGCCCTGCCGTTCTTGCAACTGGCAAAACGTCCAGTCACGGACACGTAGTTTTTGGGAATCCGTCGTACCGGCATGATCGCCTGCAAATCGCTTGCAGCCACTTATGTAGCTTTGACAATCACTATCATGGACTTATGGCATAAGTTGCATTGACTTCTGTCATATAGGGCCGATTTTTGGCCATTTTTCTCAGATACTTGTAGATGCCCACACTGATGAACGCCTGACACCCCCGTTCCTCCGTTAGCAGCGGCCCGCCCAGTGCGGGCCGCGCTGCGTTTACAGGCCCTTACACCTGTGTCGCTGCCTTGGCCGCCAAAGCCAAGTCCGCGGCTCCGCGCGACAAGGCCGATCGCCCCCCGAGTCCGTACGATGCCCCTCACTGAAACGCAGCGCGGTTTCAACGATTCAAGAACCCCCTACCGCGCAGGGTTCGTGAGAGACGAAAGGATTCACCACATGAAGACCAAACTGATCATCGCCGCAGCAGCTGCCACCTTTGCGGGCGCCGCCCTCGCAGCCGACCAAGGTTTCTACATGGGCGCAAACGTCGGCGCATCGAGCCACGACGTCTCCGGCAACGGCGAGCTGAAGGAAAACCCCACCACCTGGGGCCTCTACGGCGGCTACGATTTCAACAAGAACTTTGCCCTCGAGGCGGGCTACCAGGATCTGGGCACCAGCAAGGCGGGCGGCCTTGAGGCCAAGAACCAGGCGCTCACGCTAGACGTAGTCGGCAAGCTGCCGGTGACCGACAGCATCGGCGTGTACGGCAAGGCAGGCCTCGCCTACATTGATCGCGACATCAGCGGCGCCGGCGTGGATGAAGGGCTCTCGGGCACCGCCGCCAAGTTCGCGGTGGGCGCAGAGTTCAAGGCGACGCAGAACATCGGCATTCGCACCGAAGTGGCCTACCTGACCGGTGCGCCGACCTACGAGTCGGCCCAGGGCAGCTTCGACAAGAACACCACGCTGTTCACCGTGGGCATGAACTACAAGTTCTAAGGAAGGTCTGAATATGTGAGCGAGAGGGATGCAGCGCGAGGCGCGGCGCGCACAGCGACCAAGACATATCAAAAAGATATGCGCGGGAGCGAGCACGCCGCAACACAGCGGTGCGCCGTCGCAGCCACCTATTCAGGCCTTCCCTAAGCCCGCGGGGCCGGATTCCGGCCTCTACCCCAGCCTCAAGACAGCGGCGGCCTTCGGGTCGCCGTTGTTACGTCTGTCAGCATTTGCACGGCACGATCCGGCAAGCCTGTTCTGAACCTAGAATGCGGCATCTCCCCGATCGGACCGATCACCATGCAGGAATCCTGGCTGAGCAGCGTGATGCTGCTGGTTCACACGACGCTCGCCGAGCGCGGCCTCGACGCAGACCTCATCGCAGCGCAAGCGGGCGTCGACCCGGCCTTGCTGCGCGACCCGAACGCGCGCATCCCGGTTGGCCCCGCCGGCCGCTTCTGGGAGGCCGCTGTGCGGGCGGTCGAGGCGGACCCCTGCTTCGGCCTCGATGTAGCGACCAAGCTGAACCCGACCACCCTGCATGCGGTGGGTTTTGCCTGGCTCGCCAGCGCCACACTGCGCGAAGCCGGCCGTCGCCTGGTGCGCTACTTCAGGGTCGTCAGCTCTGTCGATGAAGTCGAGATCCGCGACGAAGGCGCGCTGACCTGGCTGATCTTCAACACCGAAGATGGCTACACCCTGCCGCGCAGCTACGATGCCCGCATCGCATCGCTGGTGCGCCTTTGCCGCGCGATTGCGGGGCCGGACTTCAAACCCGCCGCGGTACGCCTTCGCCACCAGTGGCCGGCTGCATCAGCCAAGCGCCTGCGCGAGTTCTTCGGCGTCGAGCCGGAATTCGGGGCTCGGGAATACGCCTTCGCCGTCACCGCCGAAGACCTCGACCGCCCGCTGCCCAGCGGCAATTCGGAACTGGCCCTGTCTGCCGAACAGATCGCGACCGACTATCTGGCCCGCCACGCCAAGGACGACATCGCCGCGCTGACGCGACGCGCCCTGATCGAGATGCTGCCCTCCGGCAACACGCACCGCGCCACGGTCGCGCAGAAGCTGCTGATGTCCGAACGCACCTTGCAGCGCCGCCTTGGCGAGCACGGCTATACCTTCGCAAACCTGCTCGAAGGGCTGCGGCAGGAACTCGCCTTCGACTACCTGCGCACCGGCACCCATTCAATCAACGAGATCGCCTACCTGTTGGGATTTGCCGAAATCGCGAGCTTCACCCGCGCCTTCCGCCGCTGGACGGGCCAGGCACCTTCCACCTGGCGCGACGCGCAGTTCGCCACCGCCTGAGCGCGTCAAACGGCGCGTGCGCCGGCCGGGCCGATCAGCGTGAGGTGGGTGATCAACTCGCGCTGATAGGGCGAGAGCGTTTGCTCGCGCCGAAAGCAGAGCTTCATTTCACGGCTGCCCCAGGCGTCGTTGAGCTCCACCATCGCCAGCGGCATGGTCGCGCTGGCCGCCGCGGCCGACGAATGCGGCACCACCGCAACCCCCACGCCGGCACTGACCATGCGGCAGACCGCCTCGAAGGATCGCACCTGGGCGCGGATCCTCGGCCGCCGCCCGGCTTCACGCGCGCGGTCGAGCAAGAAACCATGGATCGCGCTGTCGGCAGACAGGCCGACATGGTTCTCGCTCAGCGTTTCGGCAAACCTCATCCGGCCGCGTGAGGCAAACGGATGCCCGATCGCGCACACCAGCACCAGGCGATCGGCACGGTAAGGCAGGAAGGCGAGCTCCGGCCCGCCGACTTCGCCCGCCACGATGCCCACATCCGCCGCGCCTGCCACCACCGCGCTCACAATCGCCGGACTCGGATGCTCTTCAAGCAGCACGTCCACCTGCGGATGCGCAGCAAGAAACCCGGCCAGATCGCGCGGCAAGTTGCCGCCGATCGCGTTGGTATTGGCAAACAATCGCACCACGCCGGCCACGCCGCGCGCGAAGGTGCCGAGCTCCGCATCGAGCAGCGCGACTTCCGACAGCACCCGCCGCGCGTGCCGCAGCATCGCTTCACCCGCAGGCGTCAGCGCCACGCCGCGCGGCAGGCGCTCAAACAGCGGCGCCCCGGCCGCCTCTTCGAGCCGCCGAACACGGGCCGATGCACTGGCCGGCGCCAAATGCACCCGCTCGGCCCCCTGCGTGAGGTTGCCGCTGGCCGCGATGGCGGCAAAAAGCTGCAGATCGGTCAGGTCGTAGCGCATCGGCTTAGCGTTCGTTAAAACCGAATGATTACTTCGGAAAATACCGTTTGTCCATACTGCGCCGAATCGAATCCAATGGCGACTCTGCCGATCCTCTCGGCATTCGATTGGATACCTGTGTTCCGCGATTCCGAAATCACCGGCTTCTGGTTCGCGATCCTCGCTGCGCTGGGCTTTTCCGCCAAAGCGATCTTCGTGAAGCTGGCCTACCCCTACGGCGTCAGCCCGCTCGCGCTACTGGCGCTGCGCATGGCTTTTGCCGCGCCGGTGTTCGCCTTCATCGCGCTACGCGCCTCGCGCAATGCAGCACCGCTCAAGGTGGGCGACTGGGTGGCGCTCACGCTGCTGGGCCTGCTGGGCTACTACGGTGCCTCGCTGCTCGATTTCATGGGCTTGCAGTACATCTCGGCCGGCCTCGAACGCCTGATCCTATTTACCTACCCCACGCTCACCTTGCTGATCGCGGTGTTCGTGTTCAACCGCAGCTTCTCGGCGCGCGACTTCGCCGCGCTCGGCCTCACTTGGCTCGGTATCGCGCTGGCCTTCGCGCACGATCTGCAGTTGCGCGGCGACCTCACCGCCGTGGTGCTGGGCGGCGCCTTGGTGTTCGGTTCGGCGGTCTGCTACGCGCTCTACCTCACCGGATGCGGCGAGATGGTCCTGCGCCTGGGCAGCCGCCGCTTCACCGCGCTGGCGATGTGCGTTTCCACCGTGGCGACCTTCGCGCACTTTGGCGCCACCAGCCCGCTTCAGGATTTGGTGCAACCGATGCCGGTGCTGGCGCTCGCGGCAGCGATGGCAGTGTTCTCCACGGTTTTGCCGGTATTCATGCTCAGCGCCGCGATCCGTGAGCTGGGCGCCACCCGCACCGCCATGCTCGGCAGTGTCGGCCCGATCATCACGATCTGCCTTGGCGCCGTGTTTCTTGACGAACCCCTGTCGGCGGCGCAGCTCGCCGGCACCGTGCTGGTGGTGCTGGGCGTGTCCTTCGCCAGCAAGCCGGCCGCCCCCAAACCTGCACCTTTGGCGCCGCTCAAACGCCTCAGGGTCTAGTACCGATGTTTCCTCCCTCAGGTCTCGTACCTTGAGTTCGGCGCGACGCTAACCCGTCGCGTTTTTTTTGGCCGCGCCAGACAAAGTGAGGCCGCAGGGCCGGTGCTAGACTCGCCGCTCACCTTTTCAATTACGCGGACACCCCGCCATGCAACACACCGAATTCGCCAGCGACAACACCGCCGGGATCTGCCCCGAGGCGATGGAGGCCCTGATTGCCGCCAACAGCGGCACGCTCGCTTCCTACGGCAACGACGAATGGACGCGCCGCGCCTGCGACGCGATCCGCGCCACTTTCGAAACGGACTGCGAAGTCTTCTTCGTCTTCAACGGCACCGCGGCCAACTCGCTCGCGCTCGCCTCGCTGTGTCAGAGCTACCACAGCATCGTCTGCCACAAGCTCGCCCACGTCGAAACCGACGAATGCGGCGGGCCGGAGTTTTTCTCCAACGGCACCAAACTGCTGCTCGCCGGCGGCGCCGACGGCAAGCTCGACGCCCGCGGCATCGAAAAGCTGGTCGCCGCGCGTACCGACATCCACTACCCCAAGCCGCGCGCGGTGACGATCACGCAATCCACCGAAGTCGGCACCGTGTATTCGCTCGACGAAGTGCGCGCAATCGGCGCCGCCTGCAAGGAAATGAACCTCTCGCTGCACATGGACGGCGCGCGCTTTGCCAACGCCGTGGCCAGCCTTGAAGTCAGCCCGGCCGACATCACCTGGCGCGCCGGCGTCGATGTGCTCTCCTTTGGCGGCACCAAGATGGGCATGCCGATCGGCGAGGCGGTGGTGTTCTTCGACCACGATCTCGCCCGCGACTTCGCCTACCGCTGCAAGCAGGCGGGCCAGCTCGCCTCGAAGATGCGCTTCCTCGCCGCGCCCTGGGCCGGCATGCTCAACGAAGGCGCCTGGCTCAAACGCGCCGCCCACGCCAACGCGATGGCGCGGCGCCTCGGTAATGCGCTCGCCCGCCTGCCCGGCATCGCCCCGCTCTTCCCGGTGCAATCGAACGCCGTGTTCGTCAGCATGCCGCAGCACGCCGCCGACGCACTCAAGGACAAAGGCTGGGCCTTCTACAGCTTCATCGGCGCCGGCGGCGCCCGCTTCGTCTGCTCATGGGCAACGCAGCCGGAACAGGTGGATGCGCTGGTGGCGGATGTGAGGGCGTGTCTGGGTTGAGGCCTGACATCCAAGGCAAACCGGTGTGATGCACTGAACGCACGGCAGGCGCATTCCGCAGCCATTGCTAAGGCAGACAACAGCGGGCGCCCGCGCTGCTACCCCCGCCACCCACTCCGCCAGACCCAGGGTGGGATCGGTGAGGGGTCGCGCCAGAGGCCGATGCGACGGCGGCGGGCTTCTTGTTCGGAGAACTCGTACTGGCCCTGGGCTTGCGGGTCCTGGTGCTTGGCGTAGGCACGGTAGCGCCAGGCGAAGCCGCTGGCGACCTGGGCGTGGCCGAGGTCGAGGTTGTGGGGGCAGTCGGCGCGACCGAGGCAGGGCATGTCGGGGGAGCTGACCCAGGCCACGCCGACGTAGCGGCCGTAGCGGTCGCGCTCGCGCCAGTCCACCGTGACCGCGCCGCCCACCACAAGGCGTTTGAGGTTTTCACGCGCTTCGGCGCCCCAGGGCTGGTCGTGCTCGGGGGCATCGATGAAGGCAAGGCGCACCTGGCGGATGTTGCCGCTGCGGTCGCGTACACGCAGCGAGTCACCGTCATCCACCGAGCGGATTTCGCCCTTGAAACGGCCACCGCGCGCATCGGCATTGGCGCAGGCCAGCGCGCCGAGAAACGCCAGCAGCAGGGCGAAGCCCCGCCGCCTAGATATCGATCGGATCAACATCGACATGCCAGCGCACGGTGCGCGGCGCCTTCAGGGTGTGCAGCAGCGGCACCCACTGCGCGAGGAGGTTCTGCAGCGCGCCGCGGGTATCGGCTTCGATCACAAGTTGCGCGCGTTCCAGCCGCGCGCGGCGCACCAGGCGCATCGGCACGGCGTCGTACAGGCGCACCGCATCGGCAAACGGGTCGGCCGCTGCGCGCGCGTGGGAAAGGAATTCGAGCGCCTGCGCCACTTCTGGCGCTTCGGCCCGCAGCACCGCTTGCGCGCCGCAGGGCGGGAAGTGGGCTTGCGCGCGCTCTTCGAGCTGCGAGTTGGCGAAGCCGTCGAAGTCTTGCCGACGTAGCGCGTCGAACAGCGGGTGCTCGGGGAATTCAGTCTGGATGAAGACTTCGCCCGCCAGCCCGGCCCGGCCGGCGCGGCCGCCCACCTGCATCAACTGCTGAAACAGGCGTTCGGGCGCGCGGTAGTCAGCCGCAAACAACGAAGCATCCGCGCCGATCACGCCAACCAGCGTGAGCTTGGGGAAGTCGTGCCCCTTCGCCAGCATCTGGGTGCCGACCAGGATGTTCGCCTCGCCCGCCTCGATCGCGTGGCGCAGCGCCGCCCAGTGCGCCGGGGTCTTGATGCTGTCGCGGTCGGCCCGCAGGATGCGCGCCTGCGGAAAACGCGCGGCGAGGTATTCCTCGACCCGCTGCGTGCCGCGGCCGAAGCCGTGCAGATCCTGGTTACCGCACTGCGGGCAGGCACGCGGCACCGGCGCTTCGGTGCCGCAGTGGTGGCAGCGCAAGATGCGTTCGGAAAGGTGGAACACTCGGTGGGCCGAGCAGTGATCGCAATCGCTGACCCAGTTGCAGGCGGGGCAGGCGAGCACCGGCGCATAGCCACGGCGGTTGAGGAAGACGAGGCTCTGCTCGCCGCGTTCGAGCCGCGCGGCAATTGCGTTTTCAAGCGGCGGCGAGAGGCCGTCCTTGAGCTTGATGCGGCGCGTATCCACCAGCCGCACCACCGGCGGCGCGGCCGCTGCGGCGCGGCGCTCAAGGCGCAGCAAGCGGTAGCGGCCGTTCTGCGCGGCCTGCCAGGTTTCGAGCGAAGGCGTGGCCGAACCGAGCACCACCGGCACCGCCGCCTGTTGCGCGCGCCACACCGCCAGATCACGCGCCGAATAACGCAGGCCGTCCTGCTGCTTGTACGAGGCGTCGTGCTCTTCGTCGATCAGGATCAGGCCCAGGCGCGGCAGCGGGCTGAACACCGAAAGCCGGGTGCCGATGATGATGTCGGCCGAGCCATCGAGCGCCGCGAGAAAGCCGCGGCAGCGCGCGCCATCCGTCGCGCCGCTGTGCAGCGCCACCCGCTTGGCACGCGGGAATCGCGCTGCCACGCGGGCTTCGAGCTGCGGCGTGAGGCCGATTTCGGGCACCAGCAGCAAGGCTTGCTGGCCGGCCGCGAGGGCGCGTTCGATCAGGCGCAGGTAGACCTCGGTCTTGCCGCTGCCGGTGATGCCATGCAGAAGGAAGGGGCTGAAACGGCCGGCTTGCGCCCACACCGCCTCCACTGCGCTGTGCTGTTCATCGTTCAGCGTCGGGGCCGCACTCAGATCCGCTTCGCGGCGGGTATGGGCCTCGGTGACCCAGCCGCGCTGGCGTGCCTCGCGCAGCGCCGGGCTGCCGAACTGGGCCACCAGTGCCGAGCGCTGCGCTTCGCCCTGCGCCAGGTGTTCCGCAACGGCGCGCAGACGCGAGGCGCGGCCGGCCTGGGCGATCGCGTCGCGGCCGGCGTCGGTGAGGATCAGCCAGGGGTCGGCGCTGCGATCGTCCATCAGCTCGGCGCCGCGCAGGCCAGGCGGCAGCGCCACCGCAACCGCTTCGCCAAGCGGGTGGTGGTAGTAGCGCGCGGCGAACTGCACCATCGCCAGCCAGTCGGCCGGCAGTGCCGGCACTTCTCGAAGGATTGGACCGAGTGGCTTGAGCTTGGCCGGGTCGACCGCCGCCAGCTCGGGCAAGGCGAGGATCACGCCGATCTTTTCGCCCTTGCCGAAGGGCACACGCGCGAGGCGGCCGATGTCGGCGGCAGAGATATCCACCGGCGCCAGATAGTCAAAGCTGCGAGGCAATGGCACCGGCAAGGCAAGCCGGACCACGCAATTCAAACGACCGCTTCGATCAGACAACTTTTCACTTTCAATCCAGACACTTACGAATCAAACATCAGATTGCACACACACAATTCCGTTTAACCCCCTTGTAACAAAGGGCGTTTTGATAGCCTGTGGATAACTTTGTGGGTGATTGCGGTGAAATGCGCCGCCGATGCACCATTTTTGTTCAACTGCAATCCTGCGTCGCAACATTTCGAGTTTGTCAAATCGTTGCAAAACAAGCACTTACGTATAAAGCGCATTGTCAAGCACCACGCGGCAGCGTTTTTTGGCGTGAGAGCGGCTCGGTGTGAATAAGTCAAGCGCCGCGCAAGTATTTTTCGCAAGCCGGCGAGATGGCCGCCAATGCCTTACGCCGCATGGGAAACCAGCCCTTTCAGGTATTCCCCCTCGGGGAAGGCGAGGCCAATCGGATGATCTGGCGCAGCAGACAGGCGATGGATGATCTGGGCGTCGCGCTCGGCGTCGCAGGCTGCGTTGGCGATGATGCTCTGGAACAGCTCCTGCCCGATGCCGCCGGAACACGAGTAGCTCATCAGGATGCCGCCGGGGTTGAGCAGGCGGAAACCGAGCAGGTTGATGTCCTTGTACGCGCGTGAAGCCCGCTTGGCGTGCGCGGCGCTGGGCGCAAACTTGGGCGGATCGAGAATGATGAGGTCGAAGCGGCGGCCTTCGGTACGCAGCTTGCGCAGGGCTTCGAAGACATCGGCCTCCAGCCAGGTCGCCCGGCTCGCGTCGAGTTGCGGATTGCGTTCAAGGTTACGGCGCGCGCTGGCGAGCGCATGGCCGGACGAATCAATCGAAAGCACCTCGCTCGCCCCACCTGCCAGCGCCTGAAGCGAAAAGCCGCCGGTGTAGCAGAAGCAGTTGAGCACGCTGCGGCCCTTGGCCAGATCGCGGGTGAGGCGCCGGTTCTCGCGTTGATCGAGGTAGAAGCCGGTTTTGTGCCCCGCCACCGCATCCACACCCAGCAGCACGCCGTGCTCTTCAATCGCCAGATCCGGGTCGGGCGCCTGGCCGGCAAGCACCCCGACCACCGGGCCGAGGCCTTCGAGGCCACGCACCTCGGAATCCGAGCGCTCGTAGATGTTGGCACAGCCGGTGGCCTGCAGCAGGCCGGCAACGATGGCGTCGCGCCAGCGGTCGGCGCCGGCGCTGGTCAGTTGCAGCACCATGGTGTCGCGATAGCGGTCGGCAATCACGCCGGGCAGGCCGTCGGATTCGCCGTGGATCAGGCGCACACCGTCCTGGCCGGCCAGCATCGGGTGCGCGTTGCGGCGCGCCACCGAGGCCGCGATGCGGCGCTTGAAGAAAGCGTGGTCGATCGGGGTATCGGCGTCAAAAGTCCACATCCGCGCGCGGATCTGCGATTCGGGCGAAAAGGCCGCACGACCGAGTACGACGCCGCGATCGGACACCACTTCCACCGTATCGCCCGGGCGAGCACGGCCGCTCAGCGTGGCGACCGAGCCGGCAAACACCCATGGGTGGCGACGCATCACCGAGCGTTCGCGGCCGGGGTTGAGAATGAGTTGGGCCATGGCGGCATTCCTGCAGGCAAAACGCGATTTTCGCACGCCCGCCGCGACTTTCCGGCGGATGGAAAGCGATTACGCTGCGCCCCCCTTGTGCGAAGTCGGGCATGAAGATCAGCTTTCAGCGCGTGATCATCGCCGGGCTCCAACCCTATCTTTGCGTGGGCCTGGCCACGTTCGGCGCGGCCCGCAGCAGCGTGGGGCACAACAAGCATGCGCCGCGCGAAACGCTATCGCGCCTCAACGGCTGGGCGCAGCGCGCCAACTTGGCCAGCAGAACAGTTGGGAAGCCTTCCCGATCTTCGCGGCTGCGGTACTGATGGCCCACCTCGCCGAGTTCCCGCAGCACTGATCAACCCGTGCGTAGTGCGCTTCGTTGTCGCGCGCTTTGCCTACCCGGGCTGCTATTTCGCCGATCTGGCGACCCTGCGCAGCCCGGTCTGGCTTATCGGCATCAGCGCCTGCGTGCGCTTGATGTGGGCAGCCGTCTGATGCGCCGTGCCGCGCTTGCATTGCGGCGGGCAGCCGCCCCAGAATCGCTTGCATGATCGGCACAGCCGGGCCGGTCTAACTCGGCCACACGCCACGCGCGTGCGCCTGCGGGTTCCAGAGGAGCAGACGCCCTGAGCGCAAAACAGAACGCCGCCGGTGATGCGGCACCCATCGTCATCGATGTCGAAGCCTCGGGCTTTGGCCCGCGCAGCTATCCGATCGAGATCGGCGTCGCCCTGCCCGAGAACCGCGCGTTCTGCAGTCTGGTGCGCCCGGAGCCGGAGTGGACGCACTGGGATGCATCGGCCGAGGCGGTGCACCACATTTCACGCCACAGCCTGCTGCAGCACGGCCGCTCACCCCAACAGATCGCCGAAGCCCTGAACCGGGAACTGGCCGGCAAAGTGGTGTATTCCGACGGCTGGGCCAACGACTACAGCTGGATCGCGCTGCTGTTCGACGCCGCCGAGCGGGTGCCGGCATTCCGGCTCGATAGCCTGCGCACCCTGCTGAGCGAAGAGCAGGCCAACCGCTGGCACGACACCAAGGCGCAGGTCGAGGCGGAGCTGCACATCGAGCGCCACCGCGCCAGCAACGATGCGCGGGTGCTGCAGCTGACACTGCAACGCCTCCGCCACGGCCTGCAGCCGCTGGGCGAAAGCGGGCGCAGCCATGAAGCGCATCTGCTCGACGAAATGGCGCGGCTCGATCAGCTCACGCTGGGTGATCTGATTGCCGCGCAGCACGGCCAGTTCTCGCAGGACATTCAGCGTGAACACCACGCTGCTGCGCTGGCCTGCGGCGGCCGCGTCATCGCTGAACACCTGCAGCAGCGCCTCGCCGGCTACGTGCTGCTGCGCCCAAGGGCCGAGCACTGCTGGGAAATCCTCGCCATCAACATCCACCCTTGGTACCGCAGCACCGGCCTGCACCGCCGCCTGCTGACCCGCACCCTCGCCCACCTGATCTCGCATGGCGCGGACACCTTGCATAGCGTCGTGTTACCCGGTCACGAGCTTGCGATAAAGATGCACGAGAAACTCGGCTTCGCTCGCGAGGCGGATGGCACCGGACAAGTGCGCTTCATCATCCGCGTGCCAGATCTCGCAAGGCGTCTGCGACAAGCCTGAGGCGCCCCTCTGCTCGCCGCCGATGCCGAGAAATAAGGCGCTGCCACTGGCGGGTACCGTCACGCTGGACGCAGTGTGCAGGCCTGGCGAGATCCGGCACAGACAGGGCATCCTCACCTGGCTGCCAGCGGGGCCCGGATGACCGAACAGATCAAGGGCGACATCGAAGAGGCGAGCCGGTCATCAAGTTCGCCGTCGGCTTACCGCAAGCACGACTGCCGCAGCCGTTTATGACTCAATTGCAACAAACGCCACACTTGACGCTATTTGCTGATTGGGCAGTGGTCGACCCTGGCATGACTTGTGGTTACACTCCGCGCACTTCGTCAGGCAGGCAACAAGGCGAAGAACAATACGATGCAGGTTCCGCTAGCGATCGCGCCAGTCCGAGAATCGAGCCAGAGGATGGAGATAAACCATAAGAATGACGCCGTCAGAGACAACGGCGACGGGTAAGCGGCAACGCTGACCGAAATTGCGGGCCGGACCCCCCAGGGGTTTCGGCCCGTTGTGTTTTTGCGCCGCCGTGCGGTGCGTCAGGCCGACAAGGCCCGCGCGAAGCGGGCGAGGCCTTCGTCCAGCGTGCTGCGCGGGCAGCCGAAGTTGAGCCGCACGAAGCCGGGGGCGCCGAAGTCCCGCCCATCCGACAGGCCCAGGCCAGCCGCCTCGAAGTGCGGCGCCGGATGCGCAAGGCCATGCTCACGGCAGTCGATCCAGGCAAGGTAGGTGGCCTCCACCGGCGTCATCTTCACCCCCGGCAGGGCTGCGATGGTTTGCGCCACCTGGCGCGCGTTCTGCGCGAGGTAATCGATCAGGGCCAGGCGCCATGGCTCGCCCTCGCGAAATGCCGCCTCCATCGCGATCAGGCCCAGCATGTTCACATGCGGCACGATGCCCGCCATCACCCGCGCAAAGCGGCGGCGCAGGCCAGCGTCCGGGATCACCGCAAATGCCGCGCCGAGGCCGGGGATGTTGAAGGTTTTGGACGGCGCCATCAGCGTGATGCTGCGCCGAGCAATGTCCGGGTTGAGTGCGGCCAGCGGGACGTGGCGCTTTGCCGGATCCAGCACAAGGCCGCAGTGGATCTCGTCGGAGCAGACCAGCACATCATGCCGCACCACCAGATCGGCGATCCGTGCCAGTTCGTCGGCGTCCCATGCTCGACCAACCGGATTGTGCGGGTGACATAGCAGCCACAGGCGGCTGCGCGCCAGTGCCGCATTGACGGCATCGAAGTCCCACTCCCAGCGCGTGGCGCCGCGCACCAGATCAGCCCGCTCGAGCCGCCGCTCCGCCAGACCCGGCGCAGACAGGAAGGGCGGATACACCGGCGTGGCGGCAAACACGCCATCGCCCGGCTCAGTCGCGGCGCGGACGGCAAGGTTGATGCCGCACACCAGACCCGGCAGCCACACCAGCCAGTCAGGCTCCACCTGCCAGCGATAAGAGCGGGCAAGGTGATCCAGCACGGCTTCGGTGAGCGAGTCGGGCGACACGCTGTAGGTGAAGAGCCCGAACGAGACGGCTTCGTGCAAGGCCGCGGTAACGGCTGGCGGCGCAGCGAAGTCCATGTCCGCGACCCACATCGGCAACACATCGCGCCCGGCATAGCGCGCCCACTTCATCGAATGCGAACGGTTGGCGAGCGCGAGTGGCGTATCGAAATCAAACATGGCGGCGTGGTCTCCGTGCGGGTTCAGCATGCCGACTGAGTGTGAAAACGACAAACGCGACCGGCGTCGCGTTTGTCGTCGAGCGAAGCGCCATCCGGGCGCCCGGCATCAAACGGCCAGATGCTCGTACAAGGCGGTGGAAAGGTAACGCTCGCCGAACGAGGGGATGACCACCACGATCAACTTGCCGGCGTTTTCCGGCCGCTTTGCCAGTTCGATCGCAGCACACAGTGCCGCGCCCGACGATATGCCGACCAGCAGGCCCTCTTCGGTTGCGGCCCGGCGTGCGTAGCTGAAGGCGTCCGGGTTCTTGACGCGGATGATCTCGTCGTAAACCGAGGTGTTCAGGATTCCCGGAACGAAGCCGGCGCCAATCCCCTGGATCGGGTGCGGGCCACGCGCACCGCCGGACAAGACCGGGCTTGCGTCAGGCTCCACCGCCACGATCTGCACGCCGGGCTTGCGCGCCTTGAGCACTTCGCCCACGCCGGTGATGGTGCCGCCGGTGCCAATGCCGGCAACAAAGATGTCCACCTGCCCGTCGGTATCCGCCCAGATTTCCTCGGCGGTGGTGCTGCGGTGGACGGCCGGGTTGGCGGGGTTTTCGAACTGCTGCGGGATCAGGTAGCGCGCGTCAGCGGCGGCCATCTCCTCGGCGCGCTTGATCGCGCCGGGCATGCCTTCCGGCCCCGGGGTCAGGATCAGCTCGGCACCGTAGGCCTTGAGCAGCAGGCGACGCTCACGGCTCATGGTTTCGGGCATCACGATCGTCAGCTTGTAGCCGCGCGCGGCGCAGACCATGGCCAGGCCAATGCCGGTGTTGCCCGAAGTCGGTTCAAGAATGATGGTGTCCGGCTTGATCTTGCCGTCGCGTTCGGCCGCTTCGATCATCGAGATCGCAATCCGGTCCTTAACGCTGTGGGCCGGGTTGAAAAATTCGAGCTTGGCGGCGACGGTGGCGCCGGCGCCCTCGGTCAGTCGGTTCAGGCGCACCAGCGGCGTGCGGCCGATCAGTTGGGTAACGTCGTTGGCAATACGCATATGAAGCCTCTCCGTTAGGTGGGGTATTAGCGCCGTTTGGGCAGACGGCGGATTCTAGGCGCTTGGTCGCCGCCCCGAAACCGCCGCGAGGGCATATGTATATGGGTTTTGCTCAGACGCCCTGGCGCGCTTGACGACATCGATGCGGCGGTCGGCCAGCCGGGTCAGCGCCTCTGCGCTGCCAGCAGCGTCGGGGTGGATTGCAACGCCGATGACGCTGCGCAAGCGCTCGCAACTCACCTGCAGCACGCGGTCGCCAAGGTGGTGACCCAGTTCCGCATTCGCCTGTTTGAACGCCCCATCCAGCAGCTCGGCGCGAACCGCCGCAACTTGAGCGGAAACCACCTGCCGGCCGTGCAAACGCCCACGGCCGGCAGGCCGCGGCCGCTCAGGGCCTGGGCGGCCGCGAGAGAGCAATCCGCTTGCCACCGCCCTGCGCGAGTAAGACGCCATAGGCCACCAGCGCCAGTGCATGCAGCCCCCCGCCAATCTGCCGCAGCGCGGCCTCGCCCAGCGCATCGCCGCCCAGCCGGACCAGCAGGGATGCGTGCAGCAAGGCCAGCGCGAGGTAGAGCTGCGGCCGCACCCGTGGGCGCCAGCCGGTGATCGCCGGCAGGATGATCGGGGCATGGCCGAAGAGCATCGACATGACAAAGCCGACGAACACCGCGTGCAGCGCCGCGTCGTAAGCGGCATCGCCCGGCCCCAGCGGGGTCGGCGACCAGGCCAGCACGAGTGCCCCCGCAGCCAGCCACAGATAGCCGCCCAGCAGGCACACCGCGGTGAAGCGGGGCTGGCCGGGCCGCCGCAAGGTGACCCGGATCACATCAAAGCGCAGCAGCCACAGCACCCAGCCGATCAGCGCCAGTGCCATGCCTCGCTGCGCCACCAGCGGGTGACTCACGGCCAGCCACGCCGCCACGGCAAGCGCCAAAGCCAGCACCGGCGGTAGCGCAATCGCCCAGCGCGGCCGCGGCATCACCCGCGAAAGCTCCAGCCGCTCGGCGGCGATCGTCAGCACCAGAAAGGCGATCCAGGCCAGCGCCGCCGGCGCCGCATGGCCGCCGATCACCCGCACCGCCGCCAGCGGCAGGAAGCTCGCCGCGAGCGTAAGAATGTCGGCGTAGGGTTCGCGAATCTCGCGTGCCTGCAGGAAGGCGATCACCACCAGGCCGATCCCCGCCCCCGCCCAGATGAACAGCGCCAGTTCCCAGGCGCCGGCCAGCGCGATCACTGTGCCCGTGGCGCTGGCCAGCGGCACCGCGAAGCCCGCCTCGCGCCCGTAGGCGATGGCGCGCTCAAGCGAAATCACCGTGCCGAAGAAGCCGCAGCCGAACAAGGCGCCATGCATCAGCGGCAACTGCCCGGCGGGGCTGGGCAAGAGCAGGCCCAGGCGCAAGAGGCCCGCCCACAAGGCGGCGATCAGCGCCAGCACCACACCGCCCACCGGCAACCAGCGTGCGGCGCTCATTGCATTGCGGCCCGCGCGGCGGGGCTCATGCGATCGGGCTGCCAGGGCGAATCGAAGCTCAGCGTGACGCGGCATTCAAAAACGGGAAAGCGGACCCGGCGCGCATCCAGAATCATTGATCGGTCAGGCACGAGGGTTGGGGGCATCGCGGGTCTCCTTGCAGCAGATGATAGCCCCCACGGCCGCCAGGATGCGCCGCGCGGCCGCCGCCAGCGCCGCCGGCGGCGGGCTGCCTGCGCAGTAACCGCAACGGAATCGCCCCCGCAGGGGTTTGCATCAAGACCGGTGCGGCGCGCGGTGCGCGACCTGCGCGAAAGCAGACATGGGTCAACTTCGCCGCCACCGATGGCGGCAAAGTGCGCCTCATTGACCTGCAGTCACACGGCATTTTCGGCATCCGGCTCGGCGCCCGCGCACGCCGGATGGCACCACGCCGTGGCGGCAGGCGCATCAATAACAAACGGTCTGACGGGCCCGCCCGCGCTGCGATTGCCGCAACGCCCGGCTTCCAGATGACCACCAGTGCGGCGAACGCAGATAAGTGATGAAACCCATTCCGCTCACCGGCCGCTTGCCACCCCAGTCAGTGCCCTCGTCCGGCAGCCCGGTCGACATCCTTGCGCTGCTCGGTGGCCAGTCGGGCGAGCGCCCGCGCGATGAAGCCTTCGAATTCGAGCTGCTCAACCGCTGGCAGCGCGACTTGCCGCTCGACGCCGAGCCCTTCACCCGCATTGCCGAAGCCTACGGCCGCAGCACCCGCGAGGTGCTCAACGCGTTTCGCCGCTTGCAGCGCGAAGGCAGTCTGGCGCGCATCGGGCCGGTGCTGACGCCCGCCGCTTTCGGCGCATCCACCCTCTGCGCAATCAGCGTCGCGCCCGAGCGGGTGGAGTCGGTGGCGGGCTACATATCCCTGATGCCCGAGGTCAACCATAACTACGCGCGCGACCACGAGTACAACCTGTGGTTCGTCCTCACCGCGGCCGAGCGGCGCCAGATCGGCGCGGCGCTGCAACGGATCGAAGAGGCCACCGGCTCGGTCCCGCTCGACCTGCCGATGCTTGAGGGCTACCACCTTGATCGGGGCTTCGACCTGCGCGGGCCCGAATCGCGCGCCTCGCGCTCGGTGGATCTTGACCGCGCCCGCGTCAGCCTCGACAGCCGGCAGTGGCGCCTGGTCGGTGCGCTCGAACAGGGCCTGCCGCTGGTGCCGCGCCCGTTTGCGCGGATCGGCATGCGCGCCGACATGCACGAGCTCGAAGTCATCGAGCAATTGCGCCACTGGCTCGAGATCGGCGCGATCCGCCGCATCGGCGTGGTCATGCATCACCATGAACCGGGCATGCGCGCCAACGCAATGTGCGTGTGGGATGTACCGGACGCGCAGGCCGCCGGCATCGGCCACCGCATTGCCGAACTGCCGGGCATCAATCGCTGCTATCGCCGCGCGCGCGTCTCCGATCGCTGGCCTTACAACCTGTACTGCATGATCCATGGCCGCGAGCGCGACGCCGTGCAGGCGATCCGCGAGCGCGTCATCGCCGAAGCCGGCCTTGCCGCGGCCCCCTCGGCGGTGCTGTTCTCGACGCGCCGTTACAAACAGCACGGCGCGCGCTACGCCGAAGCGCGCTGAACCGGGCTTGCCCGCACGGGGCGCTAACGCACCGCAACGATCTTCCTTGCGCTGACGGCATGAAGCACGCCTTCACCAGCCTGCCCGCGGCGATTGACGCTGTTCGTCAGGATGCCGGGCATCTGCGACGTGAAGTGCGTCGTCACGTCGGTGCCGGCGGCGTTGAGCTCCCGGTGTCCGCGCAGGAATCCGTAGTCCGCGGGTGCGGCGAACACATGGCTGTCGTTCGATTCCATTTTTGACCAGCGCTTGTACCGGATCACGCAGTTGCCATCGTGTGCATTGTCGAAGCGGATATAGATCGAGCCATCGCGATCAATGTGCTTGCTGACCCGGTACTTGCTGATCGGGCCATCAAATTCCAGCGCCCCGGCAAGATGGAGCAGCATGGCGTCCCACTCGCCGTTGCCGAACGTATTGTTGGTGTACTGCTGGGTATGGTTGATCACGCCGTACAGGCGCAGCTTGTCACCGCCGCCTTTCGCGGCGAGCGCGCCCTTGACCCAGTCGGCAAAGAACTCGATCTTGTGCCGCGCAGCCTCAGCGGTGCCCGCCTTCAGATCATGCAGGCCGTAAAGCCCGTGTGAGGTGAGGAGCACCAGCGCCTGGCAGCCCATCACACTCGGAAAGCCCAGGGTCTGGCTATCGAATCCGTAGTCATTGCTGTTCAGAAATAGCATCCGTATCGGCTCCTGCGCCTGCTTCGGGTTGAACGCCGGGTCACCCCGGGCCTGCCCGGCGCCCGCCACACCAGCGGGCCCGGATCGCGCCAAGGAAACGGGGCAAACACGTTCATCGCGCGCAACAGGATTGTTGCCGCCCGCTGCCGCGCCGTAAAGCCTGCTGGCACCGGAAGCGCGCCACCGGGCGGCCGCATCTTCCGCAAGGCAGCGTCCCCCTGTCTATGCTGAAGGGGAGGCGCCATTGTTCCTTTGCGGAAGGCGCTCCCGCGGCAAGGAGACCGCAATGGACGGCCACGAGGCACGCGACGCCACCGTTGCGCGGGCGCTCGACATCACCACCAGGCTGCTGCAGGAAACCCACCCGGCCCGCACCGCGCTGCCGGAGCTGGACAGCGCGTTTGGCCGCGACCTCGATCTGGACAGCCTTGCGCGTGTCGAGCTGATCAGCCGCCTTGGCAGTGCGCTCGCTTGCAGTTTCCCCGAGCGCGCGATTGCCGAAGCCGACACCCTGCGCGAACTGCTGCGCTTTGCCGGCGCGCCGCTGCCGCAAGCGCCTGCGGCACCCGAGGCGCTCGGCGGCACGCGCGACACCGGCACCCCGGTGGCAGCGCAAAGCCTGGTGGATGTGCTGGCCTGGCGCGCCACACGCGATGCGGCCCGGCTTCATGTGCTGTGGCTGGCTGAAGACGGCGAGGCCCGGCGCATGACGTATGGCGCGCTATGGCAAGGCGCGGCACAGGCAGCGGCCGCGCTGCTTGCGCTGGGCGTGCGGCCGCAGCAAACCGTGGCGCTGATGCTGCCCACCGGCTTCGATTACCTCGTCGGCTACTTCGGCGTCTTGCTGGCGGGCGCTGTGCCGGTGCCGATCTACCCGCCGGCACGGCTGGCTCAGATTGGCGAGCATGTGCGGCGGCACGCGAAGATCCTTGCCAATGCGCAGGCCAGCCTGCTGATCACGGTGCCGCAGGCGCGAGCGGTGGCGCTGCAACTGTGCGCCGCCGCGCCCAGCATCGTCCGCGTGCTGGCGCCGGAAGACCTGGCCGGCAGCGCCACCAGCGCCCACCACCCGGCGGGCGAGGCCCTGGCAATGCTGCAGTACACCTCCGGCAGCACTGGCGACCCCAAGGGCGTGGCGCTCAGCCATGCCAACCTGCTCGCCAACCTGCGCGCGATGGGGCAAGCCTGCCGTGTCGATGCGAACGACGTGTTCGTGTCCTGGCTGCCGCTGTATCACGACATGGGCTTGATCGGCGCCTGGCTGGGGGCGCTGTACCACGGCTTCCCGCTGGTGCTGATGTCGCCGCTCTCCTTCCTGGCGCAGCCGCTGCGCTGGCTTGAGGCGATCTCGCAGCACCGCGGCACCCTCTCGGCAGCGCCCAACTTTGCCTATGAACTGTGCGTACGCAAGGTGCCGGATGCGGCGCTGGCTCAGCTCGATCTGTCGCACTGGCGGCTGGCCTTCAACGGCGCCGAGCCGGTCAGCCCGACCACGCTGGCCGCGTTTGCCACCCGCTTTGCCCCGGCCGGCTTTCGCCGCGAAGCGCTGACACCGGTGTATGGCCTGGCCGAATGCTCGGTCGGACTCGCCTTTCCGCCTCCCGGCCGCGGCCCGCGCATCGACCGCGTCCGTGCCGATCTGCTCGCGCGCGACGAAACCGCCGTGCCGGCCGCACCCGGCGAGCCGGCGCTGGAGATTCCCGCCTGCGGGCGCCCCCTGCCGGGGCACGAGGTAAGGGTGATCGACCGCGCCGGCGACGAATTGCCCGAGCGCCACGCCGGGCGGCTGCAGTTTCGCGGCCCTTCGGCCACCGCCGCGTACTACCGCAACCCGGACGCAAGCGCGCACCTGATCCGCGACGGCTGGCTCGAAACCGGCGACATGGCCTACCTGGCCGACGGCGAAATCCACCTCACCGGCCGCATCAAGGACATGATCATCCGCGCCGGCCGCAACCTCTACCCCTACGATCTGGAAGAGGCCGTCGGCGCGCTGCCCGGCATACGGCGCGGTTGTGTGGCGGTGTTTGCCTGCCCCAGCGGCACACAGGGCAGCGAGCGCCTGATCGTGCTGGCGGAAACCCGCGAAACCGCTCACGCGGCACGTGCCGCCCTGCAATCGCAGATCGCCGCCGCAACGATGGCAGTGCTGGGTGAGCCGGCGGACGAAATCGTGCTGGCGCCGCCCCATGCGGTGCTGAAAACCTCCAGCGGCAAGATCCGCCGCGCGGCCACACGGGATCGTTACCTCGCCGGCGATCTGCAACAGCGCAATCGGCCTGCTTGGTGGCTGGGCGGCATGCTGATGCTGAGCAGCTTCACCGCGCAGGCACGGCTCGGCCTGCGCCAGATCCGCCGCAAGCTGTGGTCGCTCTGGGCCTTGCTGGCCTTCGCGCTGCTCGCGACACCGGTGTGCCTGATCGTTGCCTTGCTGCACGCTCCGCGCCCCGCGCGAACGCTGGTGCACCATGCCGCGCGCACCTGGCTGCGCATCTGCCGCATTCCACTTTCAAGCAGCTGGCACGACCCGCCGCCGGCAGGCGCGCATGTGCTCGTCTGCAACCACGCCAGCTACCTTGACGGGCTGATCCTCAGCGCCGTGCTGGCACCGCACTACTGCTTCGTTGCCAAGTCCGAACTGGCGGCGCAAGGCATCGCCGGCCGCCTGCTGCGGGGCCTCGGCGCGCTGTTCGTCGACCGCAGCGACGCCCGGCGCGGCAGTGAAGACGTGGGGGCGCTGGTCAGCGCCTTGCAGCAGGGGCGCTCCCTGGTGATCTTCCCCGAAGGCACCTTCACCCGCGCCGCCGGTTTGCGCAGCTTTCGCGCCGGCGCCTTCCTGGCCGCGGCGCAGGCGAACGTACCGCTGCTGGTGGCCGGCCTGCAAGGCAGCCGCGCGCTGCTGCGCGATGGCACCTGGCTGCCGCGCCGCGCGCCGCTGCACTTTGCCCAGGGCGCCCTGCTCAAGCCCGACGGATCGGACTGGGCCGCCGCGATGCGGCTGGAGGCCGCGGCCCGCGAGGCCATGCTCACGCTGTGTGGCGAACCGGATCTGCTGCCGAAGTAGGCTAAAGTCCCGCCATGTCCGAACTGCCACCCGCCCTGCCCGAGCGAGCACGCGTGCTGCTCGATTCAAACACCGTACTCGCGCTCTGGCTGTTTCGCGATCCGCGCCTGCCAAGGCTGCGCGAGGCCTGCGAAGCCGGGCGCTTTGCGCTGCTGGCGCGTGAAGACACGCTCGAAGAGCTGCGCCGCGTGCTGGCCTATGTGCAGTTCAAGGTCGGCGCCGACGAACAGGCACGTCTGCACACCGAATACCGCAGCCGCGTCGAGCTGCTGCCCGCCCTCGCCACAGACTTCCTGCTGCCCAAGTGCCGCGACGCCGACGACCAGAAATTCATCGAGCTGGCCTTCACCGGCAAGGCGGATTGGCTGATCAGCCGCGACAAGGCGGTGCTGCGCCTGGGCAAGCACCGCCTCTTGCGCGAGCGCATGGCGATCATCACGCCCGAGCAGTTCGAGGCAGGGCTAAGCGCGGCTTAGGGCCGGCCTGGCCCGCAAGCCCGCCGGGTTCTCTCGCGCCACAGGTGAACACCGGACCACTCCAGACCGGAATGTCGAGCGAATGAACTCCGCCCGGGTGAAACAAAGTCCGTCGCGACCTGCTCGCGACACCACGCAGCCGACGGAGACTGATCGACCGGTTGCCGCCGTCCCGAACCTCGCCGCAGTCGCCCTCGTCCGCCTCGTCGCGGGGTCAATTTCTCGGCCGTAGCGGTCGCAGGGCTCAGTGTTAGTCGACTCGCCAATGTCAGCTAACGAGCAGCGACTTACTCATCGGCATCCATCCAGAAGCAGCCGCTCGCAACGACGAGACAAGCAGTCAGTTCAGGCTGGAGGCGGTCGGAGCTAGCTACGGCTCGGGGGCAGCTCCTCGGCCTTAGCGGACATTCAGGTAATTGTGTCGCGTGGGCACGCGAACGTCAGCTTTGAAATCTCTTGAGCGTGCGGACCCGACCCATAGCCGACCCAGCCCCTTCCTCCCCCAAGGTCCGAATCCCTTCGGGTAGCTGCCATTCTTGCGAGCAACCCGAAGCAAATGAAAACGGCGCCAAGCCGCGTTGGTCGCTCAAGCTGGCCTTGCTGCGCCGCTCCATGTGCGCGCAGGCATTGCGTGCCCACAAGGCAATGGCTAGACTTAGCCAAGTCAAACTGACGGAGAGATTCCCATGAGCACCGTCAATATGTTGCAGGCCAAATCGACGCTCTCGCGTTTGGTGGAGTCGCTTGAGAGTGGTCGCGAGCGCGAGATCGTGATTGCGCGCAATGGTCGCCCCGCGGCGCGCTTGCTGCCGATCGACGTGCCCGCGGCGGGTGCGCGCATTGGCGTGGCCAAGGGGCTGTTCGAGGTGCCCGATGACATCGACGCGCACAACGATGAGGTGGCCGCCCTGTTTCTGGGGGGCAAGGCCTCGTGAACTTGCTGCTCGATACGCATGTTGCGCTGTGGGCAATTGCCGATAGCCCGCGGCTGTCTGCCGCCGCTCGCGCGCTGATCGAAGCGCCGCGCAATACGGTGTGGGTGAGCGCGGTCAGTGTGTGGGAGATCGCGATCAAGCACAGCCTCGGGCGGGGTGATATGCCCATCTCGGGGGCTCAGGCACTGACCTTCTTCGAGCAGGCCGGCTATCGCATGCTGAGCATCGAGCCTGAACACGCCGCAGCGGTTGAAGGGCTCGCCGCCCATCATGCCGACCCGTTCGATCGCCTCCTGGTTGCGCAGGCGCTCAGCGAACCCCTGCGCCTGCTCACCCACGACGCCACCGTCGCGCGCTACAGCGACACCATCAGCTTGATCTGAGCGGCCTTCGGCCCAAGCTTTGGATGGCGCTTGGCCCTGGTACCTCCCATGCTGGAATTCCATCAACACGACTGGAGTTCATCATGGAACACACTGCTACCACCCAGCATCGGGCGCCGTGGAACAAAGGCAAGCTCGTCGGGCAGAAGGTGTCGTTCAAGCTCAAGGAAGTGTGGGCGATCCGGGTTCGGCTACAGATGGAACAGCGCGTTCGTGAGCTCGCGCTGTTTGATCTGGGGATCGACAGCAAGCTGCGCGCTTGCGATCTGGTCAAACTCAAGGTGCGGGATATCTGTCACGGCGATCAGGTCGCGGCGCGCGCGATCGTCATGCAGCAGAAAACCGGGCGACCCGTGCAGTTCGAGATCACGCCCGCCACGCGCGACGCCGTCCAGGCCTGGATCAAGCACACCGGGCTCAAGTCCGATGACTTTCTCTTTCCGAGCCGCATCCACGCCTCCCCACACCTTGGCACGCGTCAGTACGCACGCATCCTCGAACACTGGGTGGAGGAACTCGGGCTTGATCCGGCGAGTTATGGCACCCATTCGATGCGCCGCACCAAAGTAACGCTGATCTACCGGCGCACCCACAACCTGCGCGCGGTGCAGTTGCTGCTCGGCCACACCAAGCTGGAAAGCACGGTGCGCTACCTGGGCATCGAGGTGGATGACGCGCTCGAAATCGCCGAGCAGACTGAAGTGTGAATCCGCTGTGCTTCGTGATGCGAGCGCGCGCCGCTCATACAACCGGCATCTTTGCTGCCTTCACCGCCGCCGCCCGGCCTTTCGCCAATTCACGCCTGGGCTGCGGCAAGCCGATCAGATCCAGATAGCCGCGCACCCCGGCCGCCAGCGGGTAGCGCTCGCGTACCAGGGCGCGCCCCGCAACACGCAGCGGCGCAAAGCGTTCCGGGTGCGTCAGCGCCGCAATCACGCGCGCGGCAATGCCCGGCACATCGAAGAAATCCACCAGCACGCCGTTCTGCCCGTCGCGAATCACCTCCTGCACCGGCGCGGTCGCCGAGCCAATTACCAGGCAACCCGAGGCCATCGCCTCCAGCATCGACCAGGACAGCACAAAGGGATAGGTCAGATACACATGCGCAGCCGATAGCTGCAGCACCCGTTTGTAATCCGGGTAAGCGAGCTTGCCGAGGAAGTGCACACGCGCGAGCAGGGCTTCGGGCAGATCCAGTTCAGCGAGCATCGCCTCGCGCCAGCTCGCATGCCCCTTGGGCTTGCTGCCATAGCTCACCTCATCGCCCCCTACGATCAGCACCTGCGCATTCGGGCGTGCCTGCAACACCGCCGGCAAGGCGCTCATGAAGGAAGGAAAGCCCCGGTAGGGTTCGAGGTTGCGCGCGACGTAGGTGATGACTTCATCGCCTGCGCGCACCACGGTGCCGTTGGGCAATTCCATCCGCGCCGCCGGATCGGGCGCGAGGCCGGCAATGTCGATGCCCTCGTGCAGCGTGTGAATCTTGTGCCGGTACGCATGCGGATGCAGCGAGCGTTGCCAGGCGGTCGGTGCCACGCCCACATCGCACAACTCCAGGTTCAGAAGATGCAGCGCATTGCGCGTGGTGATCCGTGCGCGGTCGTCAAAGCGCAGCGGATGTGCCGGGTCAAAGTCCGCATCCGCCCCTTCCGCGCGGTAGTAGTACTCGCAGAAGTTGATCAGGCGCGTGTGCGGGAACACATCCTTCACCAGCAGTGCTTCGCCCCAACCAGGGTGGGCGATCACCACATCCGGCTCAAAGCCCTTGGCTTTCAAGTCGTGCAGTTCGCGCGCCACCGCCTGCCCGTACAAGACCGCACGCTCAAAGCCCACCACATAGTGATGTACCCCTTCGGTCGGCTTGCGATGCAGGGTATAGCGCCGCAGCGCCACGCCCGGCATGCCAGGGGCCGATTCATGGCCAATCGCCACCAGCTGCACATCGGCGCGTTGCGCCAGGTGTGCGCAGAGGTGGCGAAACTGGCCGGGGAAATTCTGGTGGATGACAGCGATTTTCATGGTGATCAACTCGGGTGCTGATGTATCAGCAGACGTTGGTAAATCTGGCAAATGGGAAAAATGCCCATTGCATTTGTGCCCGTGCAGAATGCCACGTCACAGTGCCATTCGCGCAATGCCCTGCCAAGGCAATCATTCATACTGCAGCGCATACGAATACCCCCGAACCCGTAAGGGTGATCTTCAACCCTTCGCCCAACGGCATCCCCCCCAATGACCGCGCTCCAAATGCCATCCCCCGATGGCGATTCGCCTGCGAACGCGGCCTTTTCTGCGCTCGCGCTGATTGCCCGGCTGCATAACGTCGCCGCTGATCCGGCCCAGCTCGCACATGAATTCTCCCCCACCGGCGAGGTCGATGAAGTCGCCCTGCAGCGTGCCGCGCGCGGGATCGGTCTGCGTGCCAAGCACAGCATCGTCACCGTCGATCGGCTGCCCCAGACACCGCTACCCGCGCTGGCGCGCGACACCGCCGGTCACTGGTTTGTCTTCGCCCAATACGATGCGGCCACCGGCCGTGCGCTGATCCAGGCCGGCAACGCCACGCAGCCTGAAGTGCTCGATGCCGACGCACTCGCCGCGCGCTGGGCGGGTGAGTTGCTGCTGATCACCAGTCGTGCCTCACTCGCCGGTGAGCTCGCGCGATTTGACTTCACCTGGTTCATCCCGGCGGTGGTCAAGTACCGCAAGCTGCTGGGCGAAGTGATGATCGCCTCGCTCTTCATCCAGCTCTTCGCACTGGTGACACCCTTGTTCTTCCAGGTGGTGATGGACAAGGTGCTGGTGCACAAGGGCTACGCCACGCTCACCGTGGTCGGCATCGGTCTGGTGGTAATGGCCTTGTTCGAAGTGCTGCTCTCAGGCCTGCGCACTTACGTCTTCTCGCACACCACCAGCCGGATCGATGTGGAACTCGGTGGCCGGCTTTTCCGACACCTCCTTGCGCTGCCGCTCGCCTACTTTGAAGCCCGCCGTGTCGGCGATTCGGTTGCCCGCGTGCGCGAGTTGGAAAACATCCGCCAGTTCCTCACCGGCCAGGCCCTCACCGCGGTGCTCGATCTGGTGTTCTCGGTGGTCTTCATTGCCATCATGTTCTGGTACTCGACCTGGCTCACGCTGGTCGTGATCGCCTCGATCCCGCTCTACATCCTGCTCTCGGTCGGCATCACCCCGGTGCTGCGCAGCCGCCTGAACGAGAAGTTCAACCGCGGCGCCGAGAACCAAGCCTTCCTGGTTGAAACCATCAACGGCATCCAGACCGTCAAGGCGATGGCGGTTGAACCGCAGATGACGCACAAGTGGGATAGCCAGCTCGCCGCCTATGTCGCCGCGAGCTTTCGTGTCGTGCGCCTGGGCACCGTGGCCTCCGAGTCGGTCAGCTTCATCAACAAGCTGGTGACCGTCGCGATCATGTGGGGCGGTGCGTATCTGGTGATCGACGGCCAGCTCACCGTCGGCGGGCTGATCGCCTTCAACATGTTCGCTGGCCGTGTCAGCGGGCCGGTGCTGCGGCTTGCGCAGATGTGGCAGGAGTTCCAGCACACCGGCATCTCGGTCGCGCGCCTCGGTGACATCCTCAACACCCGCACGGAACTGGCCACCAGCCGCCAGAGCCTGCCGCCGATGCAAGGCGCGGTCAGCTTCGAAGCGGTGCGCTTCCGTTACCGCCCGGATGGGTCAGACGTCTTGAAAGGCGTCTCGCTCGATATCCGTGCCGGCGAAGTCATCGGGGTGGTGGGGCGTTCGGGCTCGGGCAAGAGCACCCTCACCAAGCTCGTGCAGCGGCTCTATGTGCCCCAGCAAGGCCGTGTGCTGATCGATGGCGTGGACCTTGCACTCGCTGACCCGGTCTGGCTGCGCCGCCAGATCGGCGTGGTGCTGCAAGAGAACATGCTCTTCGCGCGCAGCGTGCGCGAGAACATCGCCCTCTCCGACCCCGGCGCACCGCTCGAACAGGTGATCGAGGCGGCCAAGCTCGCCGGCGCGCACGACTTCATCATGGAGTTGCCCAACGGCTACGACACCGTGGTGGGCGAACATGGCGCCAGCCTCTCCGGCGGGCAGCGCCAGCGTGTGGCCATTGCGCGTGCGCTGATCACCAACCCGCGCATCCTGATCTTCGATGAAGCCACCTCGGCGCTCGACTACGAGAGCGAGCGGATCATCCAGAACAACATGCGCGCCATCTGCAGCGGCCGCACCGTGATCATCATCGCCCACCGACTCTCCGCGGTGCGCGACGCCGACCGCATCCTGGTGATGGAGCGCGGAGAGCTGATCGAAGAAGGTCACCACGGCGAACTCAAAGAACGCCCCAACGGCACCTACGCCAAGCTCTACGCACTGCAACACGCATGACCACCGCCAACCCGACCGCCACCGAAGCCGTGTCCGCACCGGCAAGTTCGGAAAATCCGGCCAAGCCCAGCCGCCTGCCACTGCGTCTGCAAGCCACGGCCGATCTGCTGCGCCGCTACAAGGCCGTCTTTGCGGCCGCCTGGGCGCAACGCCATCAGTGGCAAACCCCCGAACGCACGCCGCTCGAACGTCAGTTCCTGCCGGCGACGCTTGAACTGCTCGAAACCCCGCCTTCGCCCTTGCCGCGCATCATCGTAGGCTGCCTGATCGCCTTCTTCCTCATCGCGCTGGCCTGGGCGATCTTCGGCAAGATCGACATCGTGGCGGTCGCACACGGCAAGGTGATTGCCAGTGGGCAGAGCAAGGTCGTGCAGCCGATGGAAACGGCGGTGGTGACCCACATCCGGGTGCGCGACGGGCAAGCGGTGAAAGCCGGCGATGTGCTGGTGGAGCTCGATGCCACCGCCGCCGGGGCCGATGCCCACCAGGCACGCGATGGCCTGCAGGACACCCAGCTCGCCGCCGCCCGCGCGCAAGCGCTGCTCACCGCGATGGACACGAACCGCAGCCCCACGCTGCAGACAAGCGGCGCGGCCGAGCCGGCACGCCTGGCCAAAGAACGCGCACTGCTCGCGAGCCAATACGCCGAGTACGTTGCGCGCATCGCTGCGCTGGAATCGGAACTCGCCAAACGCGAAGCCGAACGCCGTGCCACCGAAGAGCTCGCCGCCAAGCTTGAACAAACCGCCCCGATCGCGCGCCAGCGTGCCGAGGACTACAAGAACCTGGTCGATCAAAGCTTCGTTTCGCGCCACGGCTACCTCGAACGCGAACAGGCGCGCATCGAAGCTGAACGGGATCTGGCGTACCAGAAAGCCAAGCTGGTGGAACTCGAACAAGGCATCAAGGAAACGCGCGGCCAGCGCGATGCCTACCGCGCCGAGTTCCGCCGCCAGACCACCGAAACGCTGGCTCAGGCCGAAGCCAAGGTCGCCAGCCTCGGGCAAGACGTCAAGCGCACCGAGAACCGCGCCCGCCTGATGCAACTCACCGCCCCGGTGGACGGCACCGTGCAACAACTCGCGATCCACACCGAAGGCGGTGTCGTGACGCCTGCCCAGGCGCTGATGGTGATCGTACCCAGGGAAGATCAGGCCGAAGTCGAAGCGGTGCTCGAAAACAAGGACATCGGCTTCGTAAAAGCCGGCCAGGTCGCCGAGATCAAGGTCGAAACCTTCCCCTTCACCCGCTACGGCACGATCCCCGCGCAGGTCAATTTCGTGAGCGGCGACGCAATCAAAGACGACAAGCTGGGCTTCATCTTCCAGGCCCGGCTGAAACTCGATCGCAATGCGATTCGAGTCGATGAACGCCAGGTGCCGCTCTCACCCGGCATGGCGGTGAGCGCCGAAATCAAAACCGGGCAGCGACGGGTGATTGAGTATTTACTCAGTCCCGTGCTCGGTACGACGAATGAAAGTTTGAGGGAGCGGTGAGTCCGATCGTTTGGGTTCGTTCTGGTTCAAAGAAGCGGCATGTGACGTCCTGGTTGGTGCGGCGAAACTGTGATTGGCCGAGCCAGATCATCCACCCCAATTTCTAGAAAACAATATGCAAAAGTCTCGAACATATCTTGCAATCGGATTGATGAGCCTAGTAATGGCCGTCACGGAGTTCTATAGCCCGTCCCGACCACCATTTCGTGGCTCGACAGCTTGGTGGTATGGGTTTCTGTATGAAAACCTCGGTCCCTTCGGAGTGGCGATACATTTCGCTGTCGGTGCAGCAGCTCTTCTCTCGTGGGCCCTAATTCTCTGGCGACGCAGCGACAAATAGATCGAGCAATAGCGTTGCTTCCATTATTCGGCATCTTTGAATCAGGAAAATATAATGCCCGGAATGTGTATGTTGATTACAAATAGCGGCGTAATTGTTGCGTCTGGTGGGGCTGCCGCGGATGCGTTGGTCTATAGGGCGACAGCGGCACTAGCGTCAGGTGAGGCCTTGGCAATTGGATGGAACTATCTCAACGGCGCTGCACAGGTATATGACTTCTACGATAATGTGGATACCGCTAAGGCGCTTTCTTTGGCGGCGGTCAGCCAAGACTGGAATGCTGTGGCTCGCGATGCATTTGGTTCAGCTGTTGGAGGGATCGCCGGCGCGTATGTCGGACTGGGCGGAGCGTCACCGGCTGCAGCGGTTCTAGCGGCAGAGATCGTCAAGAATGGCTATCTGAGGGCATGGGATGCAGCCAGTAGCTGGTCGAGCGAAATCGGTCTCGGGGCAAAGCTATACGATGTTACGCACGCTGTGTCGTCGTACAACGATTTGATTGATCAGTCAAAGAACGCATTGACCGTCTCCCGTTCGATTGGAACAACACCAGATCCGCTCGTTAAAGTAATTCGGTATGTCGATCCGCTCATTCTTGATCTGGATGGAGATGGAATAGAGATTTCACCTCTCTCAGCTGGAGTGATGTTCGACTCGAACGGGGATACTCTAAGAACCGGAACTGCATGGGCAGGCTCCGACGATGGAATCTTGGTGTGGGATCGCGACGGTAATGGGGTCATTGATTCGGGGCGGGAGCTCTTTGGCGACGAGACGATTCTCACCGACGGCAAGAAAGCGCCTCATGGATTCGCCGCGTTAAGCGAGCTTGATACGGGCAGCGCCAGCGGTGGCGCAGGCGATGGTGTGTTCAACGCGCAGGACGCACATTACACAGACCTGCGTGTCTGGCGTGACCTCAACCAAGATGGACGCAGTCAGGCTGAGGAGTTGAATACGCTGGCGCATTCCGGTGTCGCTAGCATCAAGCTTGGAAGCACCGCCGTCAGAACGAACTACCAAGATGCCATTCTGGTACAGAGCAGTACATTTGATCGTGTCGATGGCAGCCAAGGCCAGGCAGGCAGCTTCATTCTCGCGCAAGACCATTTCAGAACAGCATTTTCACCAATCGTGGTGAGTGACCCCGCTAAAGAACTTCCTGATCTTAAGGGCAGTGGTTGGGTGCGCGATTTGCAAGAGGCGGCCACCCAGAGCCCAGAACTCATCGCACTCTTTAGTCGCGCGAAGGACGCGCCTACACGAGCAGATTACGTCAGTGCAACAGCCGATCTAGTCCGTGAGTGGGGAAATCAATCTGCCTTTAGCAGCGCAACTAAGCAGGCCGCCGCCGCGGGCTACGGCTTGGTCCTTAGTGATCCGCTGGACGCCCAAGAGGCCGGCTGGATGGATATGGCAGTCAAAGCCAGCAAAGAGGCTCGTGAGGTGTTTCGTGCTGCGCTCAGCTCTGACGAGAGGTCCAAGTTTGACTCGATGAGGGAGCGCATGGTTGGAGGGCTGGAGAAAGTTCATGCATATGAGGCCTTCACCGGACACACATTCCTCAATTGGGATCAGATTCTGGGTGACGCCGTCGACTACAAGCCTCGTTTTGTATCAGGAGGGCGAGTGCCGGTCGAAATGTCCGTTCCATTCTCGCAAATCATTTATGAGAATAGAAATGCGGTAATGTCCAGCAAGGCGGGTTTTATCCGAGTGAGCATACCGCTGCCACCCAACGGGGCCGCTCATGTCGATACGCTTTGGGACCGATTGGTCGATGATGCAACGATCAACCTGATGCCAGCAATTCGTCTTGAGAAATACCTCGATATGGTCATGCTGACTATCGATAAACACGGCTTGGCGTTTGACTTTTCTGTGCTCAACGAGAGCCTCAAGGCGGCGAGCAGTTCAAGTGTTTTTGAAGGTTCGGCATTGCTTCTTGATCTCTATAGGGCCTGTGGTACGCAATTGGAGTCCATCGGATGGGATGGGGGCTCACGTGTGCGTGAATTGATGCAACAGTCGGTGTCGGATAGCGCGGTTCGTGGCGCGTTTGTTGCGACAGGGTTTGCTGTCATGTCTGCGGCATCGACGGCTGGCACTGAAGGCGATGACGCGTTCTCCGGCGATGCAAGCGGCAATTCATTTAGCGCAGGCGCTGGCAATGACCTGGTCGATGGAATGTCTGGGGCGGATTACTTGAGCGGGGGCTCTGGGGATGACCGCGTATTCGGCGGGGATGGCAATGACTTTGTGAGTGGTAATGATGGGGCAGACACGCTGGACGGTGGCGCGGGCAATGACTATCTGAGCGGCGGCGCCGGAGCGGACACCTACGTGTTCGGCAAGGGCTCGGGCCAGGACACGGTGTACAACTACGACAGTGATGCGGTAGGCAGCAA
>NZ_JAPFHA010000027.1 GCF_026586805.1 Niveibacterium sp. 24ML
TCTCTTTGGAGACCTGCGCGAGCGAGATGTGCACTTGCTTGAGCTCGGAGGTGAGCGTGCGCAACGTGTCCTGCGGCGTGTCGCCATCGGCCGCCGGCGCCGAGGCCTCGACGCTGGGCGTGGGCACTGCCGTCATCGCCTGCGGCGCAGGCGCTTCCTTGCCCGAGCGAAAGATCGTCACGATCGCAAAGAGCACCAACGCGCCAAGCAGGATGTAGGGAATCTTGTTGCCTTTGAGGGACAGGGCCATGACGCGCTCCTAGAGGGATTCTGCAAACGGACGGTCGCTGACCAGATACACCGCCGTCGTGTCATAGCCGGATCCGGCAGCGCCCATACGCACGTTCTGGAAGGTCACCGCATGCCAGCGGCCATCGACCTCGCGCGGATCGAGCTCGTGGGGTTGCGTGCCCCGGTTGATCAAGCGCACGGCGGTCACGTAGTAGTCCCCGCCGCGCCAGCTTGCGAGCGGCTCGGCCGCCACGCGGGCGCCGCGGTAGAGGTGAGGCAGGGGCAAACGATCAACCGCGACCTGGTGGATGCCCTCGACCGCCGCTGTCAGGCGGCGCGGCGCATAGATCTGCTTGGCGGCAAAGCGGGTGAGCATCACCGGGTCGATCACCGGCTCACCCCCCAGTACGGGGTTCTCGACCGGCTCGGCCGCGCTGGGAAAGTGCACCTCAATCGGCCGCGCTGCACTGGCATCGGCTTTGGCGCTGGCGCCAATATCGAGCAGGATCGCCTGGCCGGTCTCCACGCTCTCGGCGAGCACGCGCACCGGCTCGAAGGGCGCCAGTGCAGTGAGGTAAGTCGTGCGGCCGAGCACCTGCGTGCGCAGACTGTTTCCAAGCATGGCCGGAATCCCCAGGCGCATGGGCATCGGCAAGAGCAGGATGCGCTCCTGGTTCACCGCGAGCTGGACGCGAATCGGGGTGCGGTCCCAGGTGCGGTGATCGGTGTTGCCGACACTCGCGGAGCGGATCGGCGCCACCTTGGGTGCTGCGGCACGCGCGCTTTGCGGGGCCACGCTTGCCCGCAGCGCGGGGGCGCGCTCGCTCGCTGCACTCGTCCCCTGACTGGGCGCAGTGGCCGGGGCGTTGGCGGGCGCCGCAGTAGCCGTCGCGCCCAAGGGCGTCGCAGCGCTGGCCGGCGCAGCGGCTTCGCCAGCGGGCGACTGCGGATCGGCCGCGAGCACCACCGGGTCCGCGCTGGGCGTTGTAGCAGGGTCCGCAGCGAGCACCGGCGCAGCAGAGAGCGAGAGTGCGAGCAGGGTGCTGATCAGGGTCGGGTTCGAGGTCATGGCGCTCACTTGATGATCGAAAAGGACTTCTCGGCAGGGGCATCGGCCGCACCGGCAGCCGCTGCCTTCTCGGCGGCAAGATCGATGACGCTGGGCGGGTTTTCCTTCGGGCTGCAGTCGATCGCCAGCCCATAGGCGTTGGTCTGCGGATCAAAGCGGTAACGGATCACGCGCAGGGGCCAGCGCACATAGACCTGCTTGACGGGCTGGCCATGCACCGTCTCCTGGATCTCGGTATCGAGCGTCACGAGCCAGACGCCACGGGCGAGGCGCTGCACGCGATCGGGCGTGAAGCTGCGGTCGACCATCTCGGAGAGCACGCGGGTGCGCTGCGAGAGCTCGCCGCGCCCGGCGCGCAGGTTCATGTGGTCGGTCAAATGGTCCTGACAGGAGGGCGTCAGGTAGGGCGACATGGCGAAGATCTGTGTGCCAAAGTCAGTCTGGCCGTTCTTGGCCCAGCGATTGACCTGCTGCCAGATGGCCAACGTGAAGGCGTACACGTTCGGTGGGGGCACCTCGCCCGGATGCACCACCGCCCCGTTGGTCAGATCCGGCGGAATATGCAGATCCATTGAACTGGGGGCGCGGCGCAGGCCGTCGATCGCGAAGGCGGTGACCACGAGCAGGCCGGCGATGATCGCCCACTGCACCTTGATCAGCATGCCCGCGTTGTCGAGCGCATTGAGGAATCGAGACATGGGGTGGCCTTGTGCAATCAGAGGCGCTCGCGGGTGGAATGGATATCCCACGCACCGCTGCGGTGAATCAGACGCAGGCGCCAGATGCCCCGGCGGCTGAGCCAGAGGCGGGCGCGATGGATATAGAAGTGGTCGGGTCGGCCGCGCTTTTGGCGCTGAAACCAACCCGCCCCAAACCAGATCCCGAACAAGTCACCCAGCATCACCATGCCCAGGAAGTACAGCGGCTTGCCGATGCTCACAGCGATCACGATCGACAGCGGCAGGTTCACCACCGTCAGCACGGCCGCAAGCTGCACCAGCTCACTGTCCGAACAGCCCCGGAAGATGGGAGGCTCGATGTTGACGCGATCTGCAAGCAGCATCGCGTCGTCATCAAAGTCTTGCTGGGTGCTCATCAACGGCGTCGCTTACAGGATGGTGGCAGCGGTGTTGAGCAGGTACACATCGAGCACGGCGACACCGCCCGCGCCCACTGCGTACAAGCCCACCGTGCCCCACTCGGCTTTGCCGGTGCGCGCTTCGTTGAACTTGGCGATCAGACCCCAGGCGAGCCAGAGGAAGGCGCCAGCACCGAGCGCGAGCCCCAGGACGATGAAGCCATCCTTGAGGTAGCCCTGGATCAGCCCGAGCCAGTCGCCCGCACCGGGGTTGGTACTCGGTGCCTTTTGCGTGGGCAATGCAGCGACGGCGTTCTGGGTGCTCAGCGCGAACCCGGTCAGGGTGGCGGTCAGAGCGATGAAGTGGGCGCGCGCACGCGCCAGTTTGTTACGTACTGCGGCAAGCAAGGTTTTCATGGTGGGTATCTCCGGGTGGTGGTGGGTACAGCGGAACAACTTCAGTGGATGAAATAGAGCAGGACGGAAGCGAGCACGGCGCCGCGAACTAGGTAGGTCATGAACTCCCCCTGGTCGAGCGTCCGCTCCTGCCACTCGCGAAAAAGGGCGAAGGCGAGCCATGCAAGCCACAGCAAGAGCGGCGTGGCCAAAGCCATCGCCACCACGAGCAGCACCGCACCGGGTTGTTCGCCGGAGGCGGCTTGGAAGGCTGCGGCTTGGGTCGGGCTCACGCGTGCGCTCCGCTTAGCGCCGGTAGTCGCCGGAGAGCGGCGCGACCGGGCGCGGCTGCCGTGGGGCGTCCAGGTGCTCGTCCACGCCGCGCTTGATCAGCTCGATGTCGCGCGAGAGCAGCGCGTACTCAAAGCGCACACGCGCGGCCGGATCGGCTTGGCGCGCAGCGGCGCGCACGAGCTCCTGCACGCGATCGAGTTCATGCGTGATGCGCGCAAGCGCTTCACGCTCGGCGTCGGCATCGGCGCCCGCGTGGGCCGGGGCGATGAGCGCGCCGGCAATCAGGCACAGGGCTAAGAGGCGTCGGGTCATGGGTGTTCTCCTCACAGGTACTTCTTGAACTTGGCGGCCATCAGGCCGATCACGCACGCCATCAGGACGTAGCCGATCAGCACTGCGGTAACAGGGGCGAGGCCAGGCAGTGGCCAGGCGAGATAAACGGTGAAAGCAAGCGTGGAGAGCGGCCACAGGTAGCGCTTGCTGTTGTGATAAATGAAGCTCGACTCACGGCCGCCGCACCAGCGGCGCACGTCGCGCCGCGCGAGCCCATCGGTGAAGGTCACGCACAGCGCGACACCGAGCACCGGCAGGGCGAGGAAGGCAATCACCAGGCGCACCGCAATGTCTTGCAGCAGGTAGTAGGTCGCCGCCAGCGCCGGCCCCATCCCGGCCAGCAGCCCCTTGAAGGAGACCGAGAGCGGGCCTTTGCCCTGCGCTTGTTCGGCTGCCTGCGGTGCAGCAGCCACCGCGCCGAGCACCCGCGTCATGCCGCTGTATTCGCTCACCAGAAGCGCCGAGGACTGCGCCAGCAGGAGCGGATCGCGCACGCCCGGCAGCGCCGAGCGCGTGAAGGGTTTGAGTGCGGCCAGGTCCGCTTCGAGCAGGCTGCGCGCACGCCCCGCGCCCTCCTGCGGCCAGAACCACGCCAGGCCCGCCCAGTGGATCGCGCAGCCGAGCACGATCGCCATGAAGGTGGCGACGATCAGCCCCGAGAGGATGCTGATGAGCGGCGTGAAGGGGCCGGGCTTGGCCGGGCGTGCGGCAGCGGTTTCAGCCATGGCTGGGCTCCGAGGCACGCGCTTGCGGCGCCTTGACCGCACTGGCCACACTGACCGCAGGAGCGGGCGCTGCGGGCGGCGTGCCCTCGCTGACGGGAGCCCCCACCGGAAGGGCAACGGTCAGCATCCGCTCCCAGTCCGCGCTAGTTTCCCGGCCGGCATTGGCCGGCTCGTCCGGGTCTTGTTCGGGCGTAGCCGCGCCGCTGGCCTCGCCCTGCGCCTCGTGGTCGTAGCGCTCGCCTTCGACCGTCAGGCGATCGGCGCCCGCCGTCCAGTTCTCAGCCGTGCGATAGCGCGCCTGCATGTCGATCGCGATCGCGCGCAGCGACTCGGGCATCATCGGATCCGCGTCCTTGGACGGCAGCGGCATGCGGATCTTCCACAACTGACCGCCATTGAGGATCGCGAAGGCCTGGCCCTTGGGCAGACTCATCACATCGGCCGGCGTGAGCATCGGTACCCGAGTGGCCCCCACGCGGTCCTCGTTCTTGGACGTGAAGTGCGTGCCGTCGCCAGCGCCGGCCGCATCGGTCACGCCCGAGACGGTGGTCAGGGCGCTGACCGAGACTTCCGGCAGGCCATCGGTGAGCAAGCGCGCGGTCTCGACGTTCTTGACGCGCAGCATCGCGAGGCTGTTGAAGTTGCCTACCACCTGCTGCGCTTTGGCCGCGTTTCCGATCTTCGCTTCGATGTCCTGCAGGGTCTGGGTGTAGGCGGTCACTTGGAAGCCGGCACCGCCGGCCTTGTTGACCATCGGGATGAACTCTTCACCCATGAGCTCATTGAACTCGTCCAGGTGAAGGTTGATCTTTGGCCCCGGCCCCGCCGAACCATCACTGCGCCCGCCGTCAATGCCGACCTTGTAGATCTGGCCAGCGACTGACACCAGGTCCGCAAACATCGAGTTGCCAACGGCCGAGCCCACTTGCGCATCCGAGAGCGCATCGAGCCCGACATACACGATGCCGCGCTGTCTGATCACCTGCATCCACTCGAAGATCGGGCGGCTGTCCGTCAGATCCAGATAGTCCGGTGAGAGCAGCGCTGCGGTCTTGCCGGTGGTGAGCTTGTCGAGCAGCGGGCCGACGCTGGCGATGATCTTGTCGAAGAAGGCGCGCTCATACTTGAAGGCGGCCGCGAGCCCTTCGAGCACGGGGTCGTCGACCGGGTAGGTGCGCATGTATTCGAGGATCGCGACGAGCTCAACGGCGCGGTCCTGCAAGCTGCGCGCGACCGGGATCTTCTTGCCCTCGATACCGGCGATGATTTGCTTGAGCCGCGTTTCGCCATTGACACGGCGTAGCGCGAGCTCGCCGTACTGGCGAAAGAGCGGCTCAATGTCGGTGAAGTGCTTCTGCATCTCCACGTAGCTGGGCTTGCGGCCCAGCGCGACCACCGCCTTGGCGATTACGTTGGAGAAACGCCAGGCGAACTCCTTGAAGGCTGCGCTATTGCCCGAGTTCGGCAGGGGCGACGTGAGGCGGGTCGCGACCTCGGTGATGCGCGAGAAGGAGCCGATGCCGTTGTAGCGGGCGGAAATCTCCGGGTAGCCCAGATGGAACATGAAGAACTGGTCTTCACGGCCGGCGCGCTTGGCTTCGGCCCACATGCGCATCATCAGCTCGGCGTCGCCCTTGGGATCGATCACGATCACCACGTCGCCGCGGTGGATGTCCTGAGTCACCAGGATCTCCAAGAGGCGCGTCTTGCCCACCCGTGTGGTGCCCACCACCAGCATGTGCCCGACGCGCTCGCCCAGCTCGGCGAACACGTCGCGCTCTTCGTCCATGCCGACGCCGTGCAGATGCGGCGAGCCGCCGACCTTGGCAGGCGGGGGCGCCGGGTTCCACCAGGCATCCTGCGTGGTCAAGCGCGCGAGCAGGCGCGCGACCGTGTCGCGATCCTGGCGGTCCTCGATCTGGCGGAAGAGCTTATCGAGCGAGCCCGGCTGCAGGTATTCCTGCGCGCTTTGTTCGAGCGCGTCAGTGAGCCGTTGCGTGTGCTTCTGGGTCCAGTTAAAGCCCCGTCCCAGGTACATACGCTGGGGCGAGACCGGCATATTCGAGGGGCGTATCTCAAAGCGGGGCAGGCGGCGCATGTTGCGCTGATAGCGCAGCACGCGCACACCGGCCTTGCCCCGGTAGAGCGCGTAGCCGTAGAGCGCTACGGCACAGCCCGCCCCGACAGTCGGTTCGAGCATCAACGCCCAGGGCGCGGCGGCGCAGAGCGTGCCGGCGACCGCCCCCATCGCGGCGACGTTGAGCTCGACCGGCGGGCGCAAGAGCCCTTCAAGGACGGCATCACTCATTGCGCGAGCCCTCCATTGGGGAGGATCACGATCGGATAGGTGGTCAGGCCGTATTGCCCGGCCAGGGCATCGGCTGAGGCAGGCAGGACCGGCAGAGCGCCCGCGATGCGGCGGATCTGGGTGTAGGTGGCCAAGTCGGGCACTTCCACCAGTTGGATCGCAGCCGATTGGGCATTGAGCCAAGTCACCCGGCGTTTGAGCCAGGCGATTGAGTACGGATCAGAGCCCATCAAAGCCAGGGGCTGAGCCAGTCGGCCCGGCATCTTGAGCGGCGCGCGCGCCTCAGCCTGTCCAGCACGCATCGACGCGGTGCGCACAGGAAAGACGGTGAGCTCTGCCGGCGCGTCGGGGCCGCCCTGGGCGGCTTCCTCGACCAGCGCACCAGCCATCGGTGCAAGGTAGCCGGCAACCGGAACGGTCTGGCCGGAGTCCTGCAACACAATCAAGCCGTTTGCCGGGGTTGCAGCAGAAACGGGGCCGCACAGCACACTGGCCACGATCAGCGAGAAGCGCGCGAGCCTAGACATTGGCGACCTCGCTCACGAAGCGAAAGACGCTGGCGGCATAGGCGGCGCCCACCTGAGGGTCGGCATTGTGGTAGCGCGCCACCGCCAAGGCCCACTTGCCGGTGGCGCGATAGTGCTCGGCGAGGATGCGCGCGCCGGCATCCAGGTTGATGAAGGGATTGACCGCGTGCGCGGGCGAGCTGAAACGATGGGCGTGGTAGCGCCAGTGCACCTGCATCAGCCCGATGTCGATCCGGGTCTGACCGCGTCCGAGCTCGTAGAGGACGCGTGAGAGGCACGCACTTTCGGTCTGCGCACGGTAAGGCTCGCCGGCGATGTTCAGCGTCCAGGGCCAGGGCAGCAGCGTGCGCTGCTCGCTCGTTTTCCACAGGCGGCTTGACTCCTGCAGCGCAACCCCAAAGAGGATCGCGGGCGGGATGCCATGGCCGTTGGCGGCAACGATGTAGTTCAAGGGCACCACGCGCGGAGCACGCGCCCGCGCGCCCTTGGCTTGCGCCGAGCTGGGCATGCCCAGCGAGCTGGCCGCGAGCGTGCCGGCGAAGCCCGCGAGCAGACGACGGCGCTCAAGATCGGCCATCACCGCTCACCCTTGGGCGCTTGGCCAAAGCCCGGCTGCGGCTGCAGGCGCCCATCGCCCTTGCCGAAGTCCATCACCTTGATATTCGGGTAGAGGCGGAAGATCGCCGCTTCCCGCTCGCGCTCGAAGGCAAGCACCCTTTCGGCGTCCGCGACCATGATCTTGGCGAGCATCTCGGCGTACTTGCGCCGCTCCGCGTCGTCGCGGGCGTGGATGCCCAGCACCTCAATGGGGCTGATCTGCGGGTTGGAGACTGAGCCACGATAGCCGCGCATCAGGAGCTGAAAGCGACGGATCTCATCGACCGTGAGTCCCCAGATCTGGGACATATCACGCGTGGTCTGATCCACCACACCGCTGTTTTGCTGGGTGCTGCTGCGCGTGCTGCTGGCCACTTCAACCGCATGGGCCGGCGCGAGCAGCATGAGCGCGAGCGCGCCCGCGCCCAGCGTCCCACGAACGCGAGCGGCGATCACTGCGCGCTCTCCTGAGGCAGCGCGGAGAGCTGCGCGCCCGTCGCGCTGGCAGCGCCCGTGCTGCCCTTGGCTTCACGCCGACGAAACACGGCAGTCTGGCCGTGGGCGTCGGCGCGTTCGAGCATCGCATCGCCCACCTTGTCGCCAGGGCGTGCAAATTCGATCTGGCCGCCCACCTTGACCGCAACGACCGGCTCGCCATTCCAGGTGTCGACACCCAGCACGCGCGAGGCCTCCGGCGGGGCCGCCGCGATCGGACGGGCAGGGCGGGGAGCGGGGCGGCGCACCGGCTTGGCTGCTGCCACAGCGGGCGCCTTGTCGGCCTGCGCGCGCAGCGCGCTGGTGTCGGTCCCAATGGCCGCCAATGCACTGATCACCTGGTCCAGCTTGCGCTGCACCTCGCTAAGACCTTGCTGCAAGGCGGCATCCTGTGCGGCGCTCTTGTCCATGCGCGCTTCCAGCGCATTGAGCCGAGCGGAGAGCGGGTCATTCTCTGCGGCCTGCGCGGACGCCAGGGCGCCGCGCTCTTGAACAAAGCGCAGCGCCGTGACGCCCACGGCCGCGAGGATGCCGAGCAGGGCAACCCACATGAAGAAGCGCAGGGCGCCAGAGCGGCGAGGCGAACGGCCAGCGGCCGCATCAATCGGGGCGGTGGTCATTGGGCAGCTTTCTCTGAGGCAGGCAGCGGTGTTTCGCTGATAAGGGCGGGGGAAGGGGCGGTGAGGCTTGAAGCCAGCGGCAGTGCTTGGGCCGGCGCGGCGCCCTCCGGCTGCACCTCGCTGACGTGGATGCGACGTGAGGCCGCTTCGGCGCTCAGCACATAGCCCTCGCCGGCAAGGGTCTGCAACACCGCCAACACGGTGTAGGGACCGAGGGTGCGATGGGACTCAGGCAGCGGCTGACGCAGCAGCTCGGCAAACTGAGGGTTGCCCACGGCGTTGGGCGCGAAGCGGTAGCCGGTGCGCGGCAGGATGTAGGCGATGGCATCAGCCACGGTGCGCACCTCCGGTCGCGGGAAGGAGACCTTGATCACTGCGCGCAGTGGGTCGCGCTCCGAGGCGCTCGGGGTCGCGGCGACACTGGTGTAGCGGGAGACGCGCAGCGCGTCTTGCTCGGGCTGCCCGCCCGCAAAGGCTGGGGCGTGAAGCACTAGAAGCGCGATCGGCAGGAAACGGCGCATGCATTTCTCCTTGGTGGAAAAAGCCCCCGACGCTTGCGGGGGGGAAGGCTGACAGCAGTCAGGCCAGTCACGTGCCGAACTGTAAAAATCTGTCACAGGCGCCGCCACCGAAAAGTCCGGAAACGTTTACCGGCTTTTCGCTGGACGCATTTGTCATAGCGCGCTAAAGTGGAAGGCTTTGCCAAAAATGCCGGCCGGGTAGTGCTGCAAGCGCACGCGGTGGGGCCAAAGGCAAGCCAGCTCGGGGGAGCTGGCCGCTTGAAGGGGTTACTGGCCCTATCGAAAGGCCGCGCCAGCCCCTTGAGGCTGGGGCTGGCGCAAAGGCATTACGGGGAAGGGCTACCGACTACGGCAAGGGCTTACAGGGCGTGATGGCCTGCGGCTATCACGAAAGGCGTGCGCTCGCAACCGAGAAGTCGGTTTTTCGGTATCGTATTTATCGGTGTGAGCAAAAGGCGAAAAGCGCCAGAATCGCCACTCGCGAAACCGGCCTTTGTGGCCTGCCGGTCTCACATTGCTGCAGTACGCCGCAGTCCGGTATTGAAGCAGGCCACCTCTCAAACGTCAGAATCCGCCGTGACCGCCACCATGTCCCGATTGCCTCCCCTGTCTGACGAACGTGAGCAGGAGCGACGGCAAGCGACGATGACCATCGCCTTGTTCCTGGACGCCCTGGGCGAACCAGGCTGGCGCACGGTCGTGCTGCAGTGGCTCGCACAATACGAGGGCTTGGAGCGCTACCTGTGGCCTGAGGACGATGCGGCCGTGCAGGTGCAGAACCTCTTGGCCCGCTACACGGAAGAGGGCCATCTGCCGGATGCGGAAGCCTTCGTAACGGCCCTGACCGAGCTGCCACACTGCTTTTACAAAGCCAGTCGCAACGGCAAGCGCTGGGATCCGCTGAACCAGACCTTCGCCGACTTCGCCCAAGGCGAGCTCGTGGATGTGTGGTCCTGGCCTCACCCCGAGCCGAGCGCTGCAACAGTGCAGTCCTGGTTGTTGCTCAAGTATTGCCAGACCCAGACGCAAAGCCAGTCGGGGGGCAGTTGAAGCATGTTCGCCAAGGTCTTGGGAGAGCTCACTGCTGCAGCCAGATCCAGCTTTGCGCGCCTCACAGCCACAGCACCGGCGGCGAGCGCCCCGGATCCAGCCCCGAGCCCCCCACCGACGCTGGCCCAACAGCGCGCCGGCTCTGAGCCTGGCTGGATCCGCGTGCTCGCAAGCGAGGCCTTGCTGAGCAACGATGCACAGACCATCAGCCAGATCTACATCCAGTCGCAACAGTCCGATGCGATGTTCCAGCGCGACTTGCTGCCTGCGATCCACCGATACGCGAGCTTTGTGCAGTTGCTGCCCGCCTCCGAGTCGCATCACCACGCGCACGTCGGGGGCTTGCTCGCGCACACCCTTGAGGTGATTGTCGCTGCGCTCAAGCTGCGCAATGGCCAACTGCTGCCGCGTAACGCCACGGCTGAGGACATCGCCAAAGAACGCGCGGCCTGGAGCTACGCGGTGTTCTTTGGCGCCTTGCTGCACGACATTGGCAAAGTGCTCACCGACTTGCGCATTGAGGGGCGGGACGCGCAGCGCACCACGCATCGCTGGATGCCGATGGCAGGCGGCATGGCCAGCGCTGGCTTTACGGAGTACCGCGTCGGCTTCACGCCACGCGCTCAACGCGATTACGCCGCACACAAGAAGCTGCCGGTCGCGCTCTTGCTCGCGATGGTGCCACCCACGGCACTGGCCTTTCTCGGGCGTGAGCCCAAGGTGTACGAGGAGCTCGTGGCCTTTCTCTCCGCCGAAGAAGCGGCCGAGAAGGGCGCCATTGCGCAGATCGTGCGCCGCGCTGACCAGTTCTCGACCGCGCAGAACTTGGCCAATGGCTCGCGCGAGCGCTTTGCCTCCGCTCACGCCGTACCGCTGGTCGAGCGGATGATGGAAGCGATGCGGCGGCTGCTCGCGCAAGGCACACGCCTGCCGCTCAACCGCGATGGCGCAGCGGGTTGGGTGTTCGATGGCGCGATCTGGTTTGTCGCCAAACGCGTTGCGGACGAAGTGCGCGCCGAGCTGCTGCGCGCTGATCCAGAGGATCCGGGCGTGCCGGGCGTGACGAAGAACGACCGGCTCTTTGACACCTGGCAGGACTACCGCGTCATCGAGCTCAACCCCGAGACCAAACAGGCCATCTGGTACGTGCGCCTTGAGGGCGAGGGCTACTGTCACACCTTCTCGATGCTCAAGTTCCCGCTCGCGCGGATCTGGTCTGATCCAGCCGGCTACCCAGCCTCAATGGACGGGCGGATTGTTCCAGTCAGTCGGGATCAGGCGAAGGCTGAAACAGTTGCCGACGAAGGCGATCCCAAAGAGACCTTCGAGGCGGACGCGCCCGCCGGTGTGGCCGCGTCGATAGCCGTGCCTGAGGCTGCGCCCTTGCCACCGGCACCTGGCGCACCCCCTGGCGCATTGGCTGCCGAGGCTCATGAGGCATTGCTCGACGCGGCCGAGGCGGCGCCAGCCATGCCGATGGCGCCGCCGGCCGCGCCAAGCGCGCCGCCACCGAGTTCGCGGCGCCCAAGCGCAGTGCCGCCGCCACGCGCGCCGGGCGCGGCGCGCAACAAGGCGTCCAGTCCCAACAACACGGCGCCGAAGACGGAAAGTGTGCCAGCGCCAACGCCTGCGCCAGCCGGACCCCGCACTGCGCCAGTCAAGGGCAAGCCAATCGGTGGGATCTTGCGCCAGAGCTCGCCAGAGCCCGAATACGGTGCTGCGCGCACCCCGGCCAGCGCGCCCGCGCCGGCCGCCAGCGTGCCGCAGGCTGCGCCAATGCAGTCCAAAGCGCCAGCGAGCGAGAGCGAACTGCTCGATGAATCAGATGCGGCGGTCGCTGCGCCAGTCTCGGCGCGCAAGACGCGCCGCCCCAATGGGATGGCTTCTGGGCCAGTTCAGGCTTTTTCCACGCCACCGAAGATGGCGAGCGATGCGGAGCCGGATCCTGCTGCAATTGCTTTCATGAGCTGGCTGCAACAAGGCATTGCCGATGGTGCGATCAAGTACAACGAGGCCGGCGCGCCGGTGCACTTCGTGCAAGAAGGCATGGCCCTGGTGACGCCGCGCATCTTCAGGGACTTCGCCACGCAGTGCTGCGAGGAAGCGGCCGAGGCCATGACGGTGCAGCGCCTGGTGATTAGGGCGCGCTGGAATGTCATCGGCCCGGAGAACTCGAACATCCTCAACTATGCCGTGGTCGGCCGTGGCGGTCAGCGCGTGGGCAAGCTCGCGGCGGTGGTGATCCAGCACCCCGAGCGCTGGGTCAACCCGGTGCCGCCGGCCAACATCGCGATCGTTCCGTACATCCAAACCACTGCATCGGCGTGATTTGCGACTTGTTGTGTTGACAACGGCGTAGGAACGAGAGGATTATCGTCGCCAGCGGAGCGAACAGTTTGGTCGCGGTCAGCAAAAACGAGGTCTTGCACCCCGTTTTTTTAGGCTCTCGAACCCCGCATAATCTGTATAATGACAAGCGCATATTTCACGGTTTGTCAAGAGGCAGATTTCGGGTGAAATTAGGTGTTTATCGTTCGTTAGTCAATTGACTGGATCTCACGTGTAGTTGCTCCGATTTCCTATCCTGGGAGATTGGGCATGACAAAAACACGCAGTCACACAAGTCAGCAGGGCAACCGTAATCTCGCCAGCGCGGCGGGGTGCCGGTCATGATCGTCTTTACGGTTGTCTCAACCAAGGGCGGCGTCGGCAAGACCACGATCGCGGCGAATATCTCGGCGCTTCTCGCCGATCTTGGCTTCCGAGTGCTCATGATCGACGCGGATGTTCAGCCGTCGCTCACGCGCTATTTCCCCATCGCTCACCGTGCCGAACACGGCATCACCGAGGTGGTCAAGCGGGGGGTCATCTCTCAGGATTGCATCAGCAACATCGGCTTTCCTGAGTCAGAGAGCGGGCGCCTCAATCCCAATGGCTGCCTGGATCTAGTCGTCTCCGACGCCCCTGAGGGCGCCTTGCAGGACTGGCTCTCGCAACGCATGGATCGCGCCGTGCGAATGAAGAAGGCTCTGCGCAGCCCATTCGTCGCGGAGAACTACGATGTGGTGCTGATCGACACGCAGGGGGCGGTGGGCCATCTGCAAGACACGGCGGTCCTTGCGGCCGATCTGCTCATCTCGCCCGTGAGCCCCGACATCATTTCCGCCCGCGAGTTCACCAGCGGGACGCTCGATCTGCTCAAAAAGCTCGAAACCGCCGAAGAGATCGGCATGAGCGTACCGCCAATGCAGGTGGTGATCTACAAGCTGGAGAAGACGCGCGACTCGCGTTCGATCGCCGACACTATCCGCAAAGAGCACGTCACTTTCCGCGGTCGGGTCAATGTGCTGCGAACCGTCATTCCGCATGCCGTCGCCTACAAGAACGCGGCAACGGCCCAACTGCCGGTGCATTGGATCAATCCCGATCGCGCAGGCCTCACGATGCACGATCTGGTGTGGGAGTTGATCCCCAGCCTGCAAAACGTTGTCGCAGAAGCCTGCCAGCCCTTCGCTGAAGCAATGCTTGAGCAAGCAGAGAGCGAAAGCGAGCCCACCGACAGCGAGGTGGCGTCATGAACGCGCGCTCGAAGAGTCCAGGTTTGCCGGAAACGGTGACCGTAAGCGAGGTCGTGCGTCGGCGGCCCCCGCGTATCAGCCTGACACCGGCGGATCTGTCCGCCAAGATGAACGCTCCCGGCCCGGCCAACGCCGCAGCGGGCATGAAGCCCGGTGACGACTTCGATGGCTCGGTCATGCGCTTGCGCTGCACGGACATCAAGCCTTACGACCACAACCCGCGCTCGTCCACCAACGCCAAGTACAGCGAGATCAAGGCCGGAATCCTTGAGCGCGGGGGGCTGCCCACGGGATCGCTAAGTGTCACCAAGCGCCCCGGCAGCAGCCAGTACATGCTCTACATGGGTGGCAACACCCGCCTGGCCATCATCAAAGAGCTCTGGGAAGAGACGGGCGATGCGCGTTTCGAGTACCTGGACGTGTCATACAAGGCTTGGAAGTCCGAGAGTGACACGCTCGCGGCCCACTTGATCGAGAACGAGGCGCGCGCGGACACCCTCTTTTGGGAGAAGGCGACCGGCATCATCAACCTGCGAGAGCAACTGCAGGAAGAGTCGGGGAAGGTCATTACCTCGCGCAACCTTGAGGATCACACCAAGTCGCTGGGCCTGCAGGTTAGGCAATCTCTAGTCATCACCTACGATTTCGCGGTGGAGAACCTCGCGCCCTTGGCGCTGTGGCTCACCCACGACAACGTGCGCGTGATCAAGGCCCGGTACGCCCAGCTCGAAAAACTCGCCACGACACTGCACGATCTTGGGCGCTTTCGCGCCGAGTACCCCGCTCGGTTCTCTGCGCTCCAAGTGCAAGCAGCCGCCGCACTGGAAGCCGAGCAGGCAAGCCGCAAAGGCAATGACGACGAACGCGGGCAGGTGGCCTTGCGCGGCGAAGCGCTGGAGTCGCTGCTGCATGCGATGGACGCCGCGCTCGGTCAGGCACTGGGCCTGACCGCTGACGCCCGCCGCATCGGCGAGGTCGCGGCCTATCTGAGTGCCAATCCTTCGACTGAACTGGCTCAGTTGCGCGCCATGCTCGACGCGCCGGCCATGCCGGCGCCCGAGCTGAGCACCGCTGCGCCCCCCTCTTCGACGACGAGCGCAGCGCAAACCGGAGCCCTGCTGCGCGGTAAGGCCAAGGCGAGCAAGCCTCCTCGCGGCGCAAGCGTTCCGCCGCTTTCGGCCGCAAGCGAAGCGCCTGCGCCAGTAGGCGGCACACCGGGCGCAGCAGCGCAAACGCAGGCACCCTCCGCACCCTCCGTTGCGCCCAGCACGCAACAAAGCGCGCCGGCGCCGCTCTCGGACGATGATCCGGCGCTCGCCTTCGATCAGGCGCTGTTTGATTTCGCCCAGACCACGCACATCGCTCATTGGCTGCGGCCGGTGGACGGCCCGCCACTGGGCTTCTACCTGGAGCTACCGGCCACCTTGCCGATCGAGGCGGCCGAGGATCCCCAGTACGCCTCCTTTGATCAGATCCCCGAGGACATTGCGATCCTGCGGGCCGCTGCATTCCGCCTCCTGGCATCGCTCTCGGGGCAGTTCGGCAGTTCGCTGCCCGGCCATCCCTCCAATGCCCGCGAGTTTGCCGAGCGCCTGCCGGCCGACTCGCGTTGGCGGGCCGCTGTGGAAGCCGATTCCTTGGGGCCAGAGGCCTTCAGCATCACTTGGGAGCACCAGATGCTGGGCACGATGGAAATGGACGGCACGCCCACGATCAACGGCAAGGATCTGCACAAGATTCTGCAACACCCGCTCGCCGGCAATCAGTGGTGCCTGCTGCAGTTCGCCCTGATCGAGTTACTCGCTGCGCGAGGAGGCCAATGATGAGCATCCCAGTCGATGACGACGGACTCAAACGGGCATTGCTGGACTACCTGATCCGCATGATCGCGGACGGTCACATTGATCCACTGCTCGAAGCGGGGCTCTCGCCCGAGCTGCTGGACGATCTGCGCAACCGTCCGGTGCGCGACATCCAGAAGGTCGCCCAAATGTCGCTGGGCGTGATGCTCAAGCTCGAACCGACGAGCTTGAGCACCGCGCTCATGCGTCTGGATGCGATGACACGCAATCAGGTGCTACTGGAGTACTACATCAAGAACGGAGCTGCGCCGGATCTGCTGACGCGGCTGTTCAAGGTTTCGGACGCCGATCAACGCGCACTGCGCGAGATGCTCTGTGGCGACAGCGGGCGCCGTGGGCGCCCTGCCATGCCCGAGCCGAGCGAGCGGGAGGCGATTCACGCCACCTGGTCGCGCCTTGAGGGCACCAGCGAGGATGCACGCGAGCAGTACTTCTTGCTGCATCAAGCGCACCCGGATCACTCGATCGCCACGCTCTGGGCGGTCGTGCATGAGTTTGCCGATGAGCAATCCGGGCGAGGCACCCATGCACTCGCCAAATAGCGCCTACAGCGCGTTGCAAGACGATGCACAAGGCCTCTCGCCGGGTTTGCTATTGGAGTTGTTCGGGCAAACGCCGATTGCCTTCCACCCGATCTACGTCGATATCACCGGCTCCCTGACCGCCGCGCTCTGGCTCGCTTATGCCGCCTACCACGTGGCCGAATGCGGCACCGATGCAGACGGCTACTTCATCAAGAGCCAAGAGGACTGGGCGCGTGAGACGCGCCTGACGCGACGTGAGCAGGAGAGTGCTCGCGCGCGGCTACGCGAGCTCGGGCTCTTGGAAGAGCGCCGGGGACTTAACCAACCCTTGGCTTATCGCCTGGTCACAGCGCGCCTGGTCGCGCTGCTCGAAGCGCACTGCAATGCCCAGCAAAGCCTCACGGCCGACGCTGGCGAGCTGACTGCGGCCGATTCATCGAGCCATGGTTCCCCACGTCGCTGAGCCTTCTCTGTTGCCAACATCCAGCCCCGAGGCGGGCAGCATCGACGTGTTGATGACCGTGCTCGGCCAGCGCTACGTCCAGTACTACCCGGTGCTGGCCGAGCTCACCGGCTCGGCCAAGGCCGCGCTGATGCTCGGTCACATGCTCTATTGGTCGCGCAAGTATCTTGCGGGGCGAAGCGAGCGCGAGGGTTGGTTCTGGCACACACGGCGTGATTGGCACGCCGCGACGGGCCTCTCGCGCGACGAGCAGGAGCGCGCGCGCCGCTGCTTGCGCGAGGCAGGGTTGATCAGCGAGCGCCTGATGGGCGTGCCTGCGCGCCTGCACTATCGCATCGAGCTTGAAGTGCTGGGCAGCAAGATTGCGCGCCACCTGCGCAAGCAGTTTGCTGGCTGGCGCTGGGACGATGCGTTCGTGCGCGGCTTGCTTGGGCGCAACATCGCCTTCTTGCGTGGTCTGGCTGACGTGTCAGGCAGCATCCACGCCGCGCTCTACCTCTCCGAGTTGTGTGCCGCCCATCGACGCACCCAGAACGACCGCAAGAAGAATCGGGGCGGCTGGATGGACTTGCCGATCGGGGAAGCTGCCAGCCGGCTGTCACTGAGCGAGAAGAGCCTGCGCCGGGCGCGTGCTTTCCTGCGCGAGCGGCGCCTGATCCGGGAGCGTTCAAGCGGTGGGGTTCAACCTCGCACCCTGACCTTCATCGAACTGCCGACGATCGCTGAACGGGTTATCCAGAACCGTCAGCGCGTGCTTGTGCCGGTCGAGCGCATGCCTGTTGCGCCCGGCAAGGCCGCTGAAAGCGCACAAAAAGCACAGCAAGCCCTTGATTTAGAAGGAATGGCGGAAAGCGCCATTCCAGACCTTCCCAAACCCGCCAACTGGAATGGCGGAAACGTACATTCCAGAGGTGCCCAAACCCGCCAACTGGAATGGCGGAAAGCGCCATTCCAGACCTTCCCAAACCCGCCAACTGGATCTGCCCAAACCCGCCAACTAGAACTGCCCATACCCGCCAACAAGCTGGGGGAAAACGTCAGTTCTATTAAAGAGGTTTTAAGTACACAGAAGTTAAAACCACTACTAACCCCTACAGAGCTTGCAGGGGACGCCACTGCGGCACACGCAGCGAGCGCTCAGTGTGGTGGTGGTTGGGAAGAGGATTCACTGGCAAACACGGCTTCCTGCAACGCAGCGCCCGTGCCGCTGCAGCTCGACCGGCCCTTGCCGGCCGGGGTAAGCGAGGAGGAAGCAGCGCAGGCGCTTGACCTGATCCAGCGCTTGCCTGCGGCGCAGCAGCAGCCCGTTCTGGATGAGTGGATCGGCCAGCTTCGCATTCCGGGCAAGATCGCCAACCGACTGGGCTACCTGTTCGCCTTGGTTCGCTCGGCACGGCAGAACGAGTTCGTTGCCCTGATCGGTCTGCAGGTGGCCAAGGAACGGGCTCACCGGCAGCACGTGAAGGAAGCCGTTGCGCGCTCGCGGACCACGGTGGCCGCAGAGGTGGTTGCAACGGTCGGGCATGAGCGGCGCGGCGCACCCAGCGCTTCGGTTGCGGACGCCCGGCAGGCAATCCAGGACATTCGGAGGAAGCTCAGATGAACCTTCGGGACGTTCCCTTCGCAAGCGCTTCGCATCTACGCAGCGCGGGATTCTTTGATGCACTGATGCACCAATTCAGCGGCGACTATGCGGCCGTGGCGACCCTGTGGGTGCTGCTATATCGCCAGGCCGACTTAGCCCTGATTCCGACGAGCAATCGTGATATTGAGGGCTTTACCAAAGGGTGCATTACGAAGAACACGGCGGGTCGCTCGCTCGACCGTTTGGCGGACGCTGGCACCATTGTTCTGAAGAAGCACCCAAGGACGACAACTGAGGTTGGTGTTCGTCCAAGTGCGCTGACCGAGCGCATGGGCCGTTATGGGGCAATGATCAAACATTATTCATTGCCCCAAAACGACCAGCAGCATAATTGCACCGAACTTGGCGTTGGCGTCGCCGCGCGATCTGCTGAGCTTGCGGCGCGAATGGCCGGTGACTTCGCCGCCGCCCGTGTGCTCGTTGCTCTGATCGCGCTCGGCGCTGCGGACGGCTTTATCGCGATCAGTCGCCGCTCGCTCGCAGAGCAGGTGCAGGCGACTGTTACGGAGCGGGCCACGCGGCTGGCGCTTGACCGCTTGGTCGCACTTGGTTTGGTTGAACGGTGCGCTCGATCGAGTGTTGCCACAGAGTTCCGAGTCCATTGCGAGGCGGTTGACGCCTTGCTCGCGCAGCCGTTGCCCTCGTCGGCGGTGCTGCCCGGTATCACCCCGTTAGACGACGCGCTGGCCCGCATCTTCGGGCAGCCCACCCCAAACACCCAAGCAGGAGACCGATCAAATGGCGAAAATTGAGTCAGTCGAGGGGGTCGCTGCCCCCAAGCGGATGGTGAGCCCGACGCCGCGTGCGTCCTCACTCATGGCCGAAACCCCCGGTGTGCTGCCCCCACGCCACTGGGTTGAGTTGCCGATCGTGTTCGAGCGTGAGGAAGGCTCTCCCTTCCCGGATGGTTACAGCCTGACCAAAGAGCGCGTCGTATTGCGCGAGTTGCTCGAAGCGGACGATCCCGACTCCAACAGCCCACTGTGGCCGCGCTACGAGCTCTACGAGGAACGCCTGGCCCAGTACGAGCGCATGAAGACCGACTACCGGCTCAAGGTCGGTGCTGGGCCTGAGGTGCCGTATTCGGAGGCACGCAAGCTCAAGGAACTGGGCGGCTTGGTGGACGAGGGCGTCGATACGATGTCGATCCACACCAAGGAAGGGTTTCGGATGTTCCTGGGGCGTGGGCGCGACCCAGAGGGGCAGGTCAAGGCGATTCCGGGTGGCAAGCGCATGGCCTCATCGCTCAAGGCGCTGTGGTTGCTTTCGTCGCAGGACAACCCGTATGCCGACTGGGCGCTGCTGCGCGCAGCGACCTGTATCGAGGAGATTCAGGCTGAGCTGGAGCAGAAGATCAGCACCTACACCGAGCAGCTCGATGTCCTCAAGAAGCGCGGCCTGAGCGTGCATGTGCTCAAGTCCAGCGAGCCCAAGGAAGTTGAGCTCACTTTCAAGTCGCCCTATGGCTACCTGATCGCCGAGCTCGTGATCCAGTTCGACTACTACGTTCGCGTGGTCAAGACGATGATTCGCAAAGGGCGATTCACTGATGCAGCCGGCCGCGATGTGATCCGCACGACCACGCGCCGGATCCGCGCCTTCTTCGAGGAGATTGCGCGCTTTGATCGGTATCTGCTGCGACCCGAACTCAAAGGGCTGTGTCGTGCCGACTTCCTGCCGGGCGCTGATGCAGAGTCGGCCAAGCGGGTGAAGGCTGCGACAGGCATCTTCGGGCCGGTCCCTGAAGCAATCTTCACCGGCAAGATGGTGCCGCCGTATTCGCAGCGCAGGGCCGCGCCAATGAGCCCGGCTGAGCGTGAGTTGCTCGAACGCGTTGCCCATGACCTGATCGCGCAGGACGCTGCCGCTGAAGCGGGCGGTGAAGCAGCCGGCCAGGCCTTGGTGTGAGCCAACCAACATGGCCCTGAACCAACCCATGAAGCAAAGGCCGGGAACTGCCGCAGTGCGGGCAATGGACCGGCAAGCTGGCGAAGCAATCAGTTGTCAACCGGATGCTGACGCAAAGGCTTTTAAGGCCTTTAAGGGTAGGGGGGTAATGGAGGGGCGGCTGGCCCACCTGCAATCGGAGCTGGACCGGATCCATGCCGAGCAGAAGAACCTGTCGCTGGTGACGCGTCAGGTGGCGGGGCGCCAGTTCTATCTGGCCGTGCACCGCCGCTCGGTCACCGGCCAGCATTCACTGCGTTGGCGGATGGCCAACATGAAGCGGGGCGGCCACCTGGCGTGGTCCGAGATGCCCCAGCTCTTTGCAGCCCAGCCGCATCAGTTGCGTGACTGGTATCGCCGGATCAATGAAACAGCGCTAATGCTCAATGAGTCCGAGGTGCGTATGCGCGGCTCTGTCCGCTGGTTGCTACAGCATCAGGACGCATCGAGTTCGGATGTGGCCGGATCGGAGGCGTCAAATGTTTGATTCAAAGACCGAGCTTCACACGAAGGAAGCGGCGGCAGTGCTGGCCACCGGCAAGTGCTTGCTTGAGGGGCGGGGGCGACTGATCCATTTGCCTGCCGCTGAGCCTAAACATCCGGGGTACGCCGTATGGAGCGGCCTGGTGCTGAGCCTCTCGGGCAACGTCGACTACCAGGGCAAGGAGCACACCTACGTCACGATGCTCGATGGCCGACAGTTCAATACCAGCCTCAGCTTGCAAGCGGCCATGGCGCTTGTGGCGTCAGGCGCGACTGAGCGTACCTGAAGCGAGGAGATGGCGATGAGTGTGAAAGACATGCTGAAAGTGCTGGCGATGTTGCTGTTTGCAGTTGCCGGGGCCGCCCTGATCGTTCACGCCCGTGTGGATCTGGGCATGACGCTGGAGCAGATGACGGATGCGATGAGCGGATGGACCAGCACCCTTCTGCTCGTTACCGCTGTGATCGTCGTGCAGCTTCTCGTTTGGTACGTGCTCTATCCGGCGATGCGCAGTTGGATGGCCAAGATGGATCAGCAGGACACGACGCGATAGGAGGATGAGGGTGGAACAAAACCACAAATCAGCGAATGAAGCGGCACCGTCGGCTGCCGCGATCGAGCGACTGTCTCAGTTGAAGGACGCGATGGGGGTTGCACGTAGCGAAGCCTGGCAGGCCGTGGCGCTTGCTGCACGAAAGCCCTCCGTCTGGGTGGAGCAGGCGCTTGAGCTTGCGATCTGGATCGTCAAGTGGGGTGCGGTGACTTACGCGGTGGTGCTTGCCTTCCTGGGGCTCGCCTGGATGTGGGTGGGTGGCCAAACCTTCAACGCGAACCTGAGCACGGACACGGTTGAAACCCTTCACAGCACGGCGATCGTTCTGGTGATGGTGTGCATTCCCTTCACGCGCTGGCGCTTGCCAGGCCTGCCGCTGGTGAAGGTGTGGCAACGCAACTACTCGGCGGCCTTCTACAAGGCCATGGCCCTCACGGCAGATCCGAGAACCAAACGCACTTGAGGTGACGCGAATGAAACGCACGCTGCTCATTGCCGGGCCACCGTTGGCCATCATCCTTGCCTTTGCTGCCCTGGCACCCGAGGACTTCAATAGTTGGGGCTGGGTCGTCTGCTTGGTTGTGGGCTCGCTCATGACGGTGGCAGCGCGCTTTGCCCTTGGACCGAAGCCTTGAACGAGAAAAGGTGTATCGACATGATCAGCAAATTGCTCGACCCGATCAAAGCCCTGGTAGGACGCCAGTCGGCCGCGCCGGACAGCCTTTCGGACGCAACCGTGGAGCAACTCATCGACGCCTTCCGGGCGGCGCCCGAGCGCTTCTTGAACAGCATGGGCCACCCTGCCTACCCCTGGCCGAATGCCGCGCCATTGGACTTCCCCAACATGTACTTCCAGTATCGCGGCGAGGCCTTTGGCTATGCCCATGGACTGCACATCGAGGAGCGGGACGATGTGCGTACCTTGGTCGTGGGCCACTTTGCCATCGGTGAAGGGCGCGTTGCCCGTCAAGGGCTGGGCCGACGCCTGGCGCACTGGCTGCGGGACGAATTCAAGCGCCGTTACGGCGTCACGCACATTCGATTTGAAGAGGCCGAACGGGAGAAGCGACCGCAGGATGCGGCGTTCTTTACCGCGCTCGGCGCGCAGGCGCTGGGCAAGAGCGGCGGTAACAAGCAGGTCTACCTCTGGCGCGTGTCGACCCAGACGGCGTGCGTGCAGACGTGATTCACGGCGAGGCCGGCTGGCGCCGATCGGCCTCGCTCACTTCAACCGCGGCGCGAAGGAGTGTGCAACATGCCTAATCAATTCTTCGGGAAGGGCAATCTCGCTGATGCCCCGACCTTGAAAATCGTGAAGATCGCCGGAGAAGATCGTCATGTCGCGGAAATGCGCGTCATGTTCGACGAATATCGCTACAACGAAGAGAAGCAGGAGTACGAGCAGAAGGGGGGCTTCTGGATGCAGGTGAGCCAGTGGGACGAGGCCGGACAGAATGCGGCGCGTTTGCTGCGCAAGGGCGCGCGGGTCAAGGTCGAAGGCAGTCTGCGTCAGTTCATGTACACGCCTGATGGTGCCAAAGAGCCGGTACCGGGATTTCAGGTGGTCGCCGACGAGATCGCGCTGTGCCTGGGCTCACGCATCGAGAACGTCACCTACGCACCCAAGCGTGAGCGTGAAACAGAGCCCGCCTGAGCGAGCCCGCCTTGCGCAAATGGCATAATCTGTCCGAACCCCAATGACGCTTCTGAGCAGCAGGCCAGTCACACCCTGCAACGCATCAGGAGTGCACCATGCAAGAACAACTGAGGCCTGATCACGTGAGCCACGAAGCGGAACACCGGCGCCAACAAGCCATCGCTTCGGCCATCCTCACGCAGTATCACCGTCTTGACGCCCTGGGCCACGATGCCGGCGCCGATCCCATTGCGATCGAGCAGGCGCGTCAGATGGTCCAGATGATCCAGCAACGGCTGCTGGAGAGCCAATTCCAGGCGGGCGTGGATCTGTCCGCATTCTGGCGAACCGACACGCGATCCTTGCCGGGTGCCGCCAGCGCCAGGGCACCGATGAGCGGCACACCTTCGCCCGCACCCGCAGTCGATTTCATCTCGCGCATCCAGGGCAAGGCCGGCGGCGCAAGGCTCAACGCCGAGTTCCTCGCGCGGCTTCAAGGCCTGGGCGTGCTGATCGAGCACGCACTCCCCTACGACGAAGACCCCGACCGGCTCTGAGCATGGCTTACGTACCGACGCCCGTTGCGCCCGCCCGGCGCAAGGTGGTGCTGCGCGCCGTCAGCGACGGGCGACGGCTCGGGATGGCCACGGCGCCAATCGACAACGCCGCGCAGGTGTTCAAGCCGCTTGCGGGCTACTGGTTCGCGCCGCGCCGCATGTGGGTGTTTCCGCAACCGCGTGACACGGAGCAGTTCTGCGCATCGATCGCGCAGGCCTGGCAGCACTTGCGTCTGGACTGGGATGATCTGCCGGCGATGGTCAGTGCGGCGGTGGCCAGCCCTCAGGCCGACTACTTCGCGGAGCTCCTGGATCTTCAGGTGTTTCCGCTGGAGCAGGGCGGGTTCGCAGTGAGTGGCCTCTACGATCCTTGGTTTGTTGGCGCCATGCGCGAGTGCGGCGGGCGCTTTCATCGGTTTGCCTCCGCGTGGGAGGTCAAGCGCAACGCGACCGACGTGCTCGACGCCCTGCAGGGAATCGGAATCAATCCGGTGTTCGTGTTCGTCCACGAACAAACCATGCAGCTCGAAGAGCTCGGCAGCAAGCCCAAGTCGGAAGTGCCGATCAACGTGCCGGCGGCCGCGCCGGAGTGGGGAGCGGGCGCGAGCGACGCGGACGATACGCCAACTGGCTCGGGTTTTCTGTCCAGTTGCGCGCAGCCGCTGCAACACATTGCCGTCGATGAAGGCTTGCTTGCGCAAGCGGCCATTGCGCACGGACTGATGGATCATCAGCCTGCCGGTGTTCGCCATCTCTTGGCGCGCAGCTCGGCGCTGCTCGCGGACGACATGGGGCTTGGCAAGACGCGCCAGGCGGTGGTGGCCTCGCGCCTGGCCGCCGGCGAGGGCCGCATCCTGATCGTGTGCCCAGCCTCGCTGCGCATCAACTGGGAGCGCGAGATTCACACGGTCTACCCGGACGATATCGTCGGCATGCTCGGCGAGGATCGCATGGCGACCTTGCGCGGCTGCCGTTGGGTCATCAGTGGGTACGAGCGCCTTTGTGGCCTGGTGCGCGAGGTGGATCTGCAGTTCGCGGTGATGACGATCGATGAGGCGCACTACCTCAAAGAGCACCAGACCGGTCGCACCCGCAATGCCTTCGTGATGGCTGAGCGCATCCCGCGCCGTTTCCTGCTCACCGGCACGCCGATTCTGAGCCGCGAGATCGAGATGCACACGCTTCTGCGCCTCTCCGGGCATCCGCTGGGGCTCATGCCCCTGGCCGACTTTCGCAAGCGCTACGCCGGTGGCGAGGCGCAGCGCGTGGCCTTGGCCGAGGCGGTGTCGGACTGGATGCTGCGCCGCTCGAAGAAGGTACTCAAGGGGCTCGGCAGCAAGACGCACCAGGTGCGCTACATCTCGCCGCGAGAGGGCTTGGAGCCCTATCACGCGATCATGCGCGACATGCACCTGACGGTGATGCCCAAGATCACCAAGCTGCGCCAGACCCTTGAAGCCTTGAAATGCGAGGCGGTGGTCGACACCGTGCTGGGCCTGCAGCCCGAGGACAAGATGATCGTGTTCTGCGAGTACATGGCGAGCGTTGATTTCCTGCGCGAAGCCTTCCAGAATGCAGGCATAGGGTGCGTAAGCCTCGTGGGCAGTGACAACGGTAGCTCACGACAGCGCGCCGTCGATGCGTTCCAGACCGACCCCGCGGTGCGGGTGTTCATCGGCACCACATCGGCGGCGGGAGTCGGCATCACGCTGACGGCTGCCAACTACGTGCTCTTCGCGTCTTTGCCCTGGACCAACGCTCTGAAGCGCCAGGCAGAGGACCGTGCCTACCGCAACGGCCAGAAGCGCGATGTGTTCGTGATCCTGCTGATCGTACCCGGCACCATCGACGAACAGATCATCGCTTTGCTCGATTCCAAAGAGGAGATCGAGTCCGACGTGGTGGATAACGCGGTGCGCGCTCACCTTGCCCGTTGCCCGGCGCCGGCCCTGCCGTCCCACCCCTCGACTCCGAGCGCGCACTTGCACTGAACGCCATGCGTTTGCTTGCACAAGGCCAGCACGCTTTCGCGCAGGCTCGGTGGAGCGATGCGCATGGCACACGCGCAATCAACCGTGAGGAGTCCGAGTCATGACACACAACGTAGTGGCCATTGGCAGCCACCCCAAGCTCGCGCCGGCCGGCACCGAAATGATCCACGAAGAGTTGGGCTGGGTCGCCGTGCTGATGGCACGCGGCAATGAGCGCCTGGTGCGCTCCTTTGCGATCGAGGACGACCCCGAGCCCGAGCTCTTGCCCGGCGAGGAGCCTGAGGCGGTGCTGTGCGCGTACCGCATCACGCCCCATGACGTATGGGTGTGCGTCAGTTCGCTGCGTGCGGTACGCGACCCTGAGCGCAGCCGGCCCGAGCGCTTGCGCCCCACGTATCGGCACGGCAGCATGTTCAGGCTGAGCGCGCTGCAGTTCGAGTACAGCATTGAGACCCCCGAGCAGGCCCAGCGGCGCAAGCGGCTCTCGGCCGCCGATACGCGAGCGCGCAACTTTGTCGTCGGCCGTGATGCACGCTGACACTTCACATGGAGAAGTTTGAAATGGATCTTGATCAGCTTGTCGGTGGCGGCTTTGGTGCAGGGGATGATCTGGGCGGTGCCAAGCCCGACGTGGAAGGGGCCTATCGGCGTGGCTACCACCAGGCAATCGCCGAGGTGGCGCATGCCTTGCGGTCAGGGGACACGCTCACCGCTGAGAGTCTGGACGCCTGGGTGGAAGGGGCGGGGAGCAAGTGGCGTAAAGACATGCCGCTTGATCGGATGATCGTGCCGCCTGAACTCTAAGGGGCTTGGGGCGCTGTCGGCCGCGGGGACACGTCCCCGGCGCTGCCAGCGCATTGCGCGGGAGTGAGGCGGCCCTTAGCGCTTGGGCTCGGCGCGGCGGTAAGCGCTGCGCTTGGACTTGAGCTCGCCCGAGCTCGCGTCAATCGCGAACACCTGCGGCGCGAAAAACGCAATGCGCAACGAACCATCTGCCAGGCGCGTGGCCTTGTACGTCTTTGGCCTGTATTGCGTGGGCTTGTCCGCGTAGATGATCGCCTCGCGGCCGAGCACTTCGTAGTGGCCGTCCGCCTGCTTGATTTCGATCTGGTTGCTCGGGTCCGTGGTGCTCGTCCAGGTGCCGACGTATTGATCAGCAGCGAGCGCGGTGGCGCCGTAGAAGGCACCCGCAGCAAGCAACATGCGAACAAGGTGTGAGGTCATCGCGAGGATCCCGAGAGAAGGAGGCGGGGCACATTATGCCATTTGGGCGAGCGCCTCAAGATGAGGCAGATAACCCAAATTTCGCCAGATCCCTTGATGCGTCGGGCATGCAAAGATGCCCTGGGCGCGCTTTTCCACAGCCTTACGAACAGCAAATGTGGATTGTTCCGCTTCGGGCCGCCTTGACGGCGCGATGTGTCCAGTTGTAGAAGGGCTTTGTGTGTGCAGTACCGCTGATCGACGTGTCGATCGGCGTTTTGGAATCCGTCAGCCCCTTTAACGGAGACAGCCGCAAGGCTCGGGGTCGCGTGTTGTATCCATCACCCGCCGGGAAGATCGCCTTCCCGCCAGGGGTGCGTTCTCCCGGTTTAACCAGGAGAACGTATGAGCAAGTTCAGTATTCGCCGCGCCCGTCTGGGTGCTTTCAAAAGTCGCTTCCGCCTGCCGGGAGCATTGCGTCGTCCGCGTTCGCGTCAGGAAGGCATCATGATCCTGAGGTGGCTGGCCACGCGAAGTGAAGAGGTGGCCAAGTACGGTTCGGTCATCGCAGGTATCGCGTCGCTCCAGTCCTACTGGGGCTTGATCGGCACTTGCGCGGTCTACGTGATGTGTCACGGGCTTGCCTTGCACTTTACGTTGCGCGCAAGACGTCTTGAGGAGCTGCCGGTCATTGTGCTCGGTGCTCATCATGACGAACGTGGCGCTCGCAGCAAGGGCTCCCCTTGATGGGCGTCGGTGTGGAGTTACCCCTCTGAATCGACTAACATCAAATGGAGACTCATCGTGAGCACAACCATGACGCCGCATCTGTGGACTATCTTTGGCTGCATCTCTGTACTGTTCGTGATTGGCTTGATCGCCTTGCGCTATTACGGCAATCCAGACCGCTACCGGGATGACTACACCAACCAGAAGTGAGGCAATTGAGCGCGCCCTGCGTAAGCGGGGCGTGCTTGCCGAGTCCTTTTGACGATCATGACACCTTACCTTTGGACGCTCGTGGGCTGCGGGGCCGTGCTGTATGTGATCGGCAGCATTGCTCTATACCAGCTCGAAAAGGCACGTCCGTACTACGACGATTACGAAGAGCGTCAATAACCACCCCATAACCCCCTGTATAACAGGGCGTTTTACCCACTTGACATCGCAGTGGGGGAAGGTCTAAAAAGACACTGTCTTTGTTGTACCGCTGGTTGTCATGACCGGCGTTTTGGAATCCGTCAGCCCCTTTAACGGATACAGCCGCAAGGCTCGGGGTCTCGTGTTTCATCACCCTCTGGGAAGCGTTCACTTCCCAACAGGGGACGTGCGCTCTCCCGTTTTGTCTCTGGAGATCATCATGCGCAACGTCAATTCCAACGCTTTCTCTTCGTCTAACACCGCCAATGGCGACAAGCAGTTCTTTGATCTGCATGTCAAAGGTTGCGGATATTTGTCTCGCGTTCGGTATGTCGAAACCAAGAAAGGTGGCCGCAAGTCAGCCCCCTTCCTCGCATGCGTGATCAACGCCATGCACGGTGACGCCGACGAACCGAGCTACACCTACTTCGACCTCCGCGTTTCAGGGGAAGAAGCGGCCTTCCTGATCGAGTCCCTCGATCTGGGCGCTGCGGCAGACAAAGACAAAAAAGTCTTTGTGGCTTTCAAAGTTGGCGACATCTATGCCCACCATTACGAGCGTAAAGCGCGTGAGGGAAATGGCACGGAGACCGCTGCTTTGATCAAGGGCCGTTTGCTGCAGCTCACGCACATCAAGGTCGATGGTGAAGTGGTGTATGAACGTCCGGCACCGGAAGCTCAAGACGAGAGTCAAGAGCCCCAGTACCGTACCGGCACCGACAATTGAGAGACGAGCTGCACTTTGCACCGACGCCTCGCGCGCCGGTGCAAAGTTGTCCCAAGCCTCACAAGCGCAGCCCCTGATCTTCAGGGCGCTGTCCAGAACAGTGCATCATGCCGTTTGGGTGTGTTATTGTTGCGGACAGTGCAGTTTTGATGAATTCCAACGTTTTGCGTGTTTCGTTAAAAACACGACGCAGCTTCGGCTGTGAGGCATTTCGAGATCCGTCAGCCTCTGAAACGGAAACGGTCGCAAGACCTGAGGCCACGTAGTCTAGGCCGGGAGCTCCCTGGTGCTGTTCGTCTCCGCTAAATTCGACCAAAGCCATAGCAACCCGCGCCCGCATCAGGACTGGAAATCCTGCTGCAATCTCCAAACCCAAACCGCCAACTCCGTTGGCGGTTTCCCAATTCTCAACCCGTCGGGGACCGATCCCCGCCACGGGTGGCGTTCTCCGATACCTTCCCTTCTGGAGACGCCCTCATGCCAGTTCGCATTCAGGGCACCTTGACCGTCAAACGGATCAACGGTGCCAACGGTCCCTTCTGTGTAGGTTCGCTCGTCAGCGAGATCGGCGAGTTCCGCGTCAAGGATGCGGTGCTTGAGCAGTTCGAGGAGGGCGCCTACCAGGGCACCTTCTGGATTGCCCAAATCTTCCCCTCGTCGTACATCACCAACGGCCGCATGGTCGTTGAAATCCGCGCCAAGCTCGCCGATCTACAGATCGATGAGCACGATGCCAAGGCACAGGCAACGCCTGAGCAAGAACCTGATCCGGTCAATGAAGCGACCCAAGCGACCCCCGTGGGCGCCCAAGCCGCTTCCCGCCGTCCTCTACCCGGCAAACCCAAGCCGGCCACTGCACCCCATCAAAACCCTGCAACACCTGCCGTCGAGTCCCGAGTGGATTCACACCCCGCAGATAGCCGCGCGCCCCAAGCATCGCAAAGCGCGGCGACTGCGAACGCACCTGCCAGCACTGAAGCACCGGTGATCGAGCAGGCGCGTGATCTGGCCCTGTTCGGCGAATCACTCTTTGCCGAGCTGAACGCGGGCTTGCCGATCAAGCTCGATCCCACGATCGATCGCTTGAAGTTCCGCGAGCAGATCATGCGTCTGCGGGCACTGGGGTACGCCCCGAACGCCAAGACACAAACCTGGGAGCGTCAAGCGACCTAAAGCGCACCTGACCGTGCCTTCCTTACCCCGCTGTCCGCAGCGGGTTTTTCACTGCACATCGCACATGCGCAGTGAAAAGCCCGCCACGCTGGCAGGCCTTCCAAGCAGGGCAGCAGCCGTCCGACAGGCTGTGGCATTTGCGCCGCGTGCGCAGACCCAATCGGCATCCCAGGCTCTCAAATTCGGGGTGTCTCGCCGGCGAATCACCGACACGCATCGCGTTCGGCGCCGGCGTCAGAGAGCAACGTCGAAGACCTCTTTCAAGCTGAACCTCGCGTCAGGTTCTCAGGGCACGTTCGATCGAGCGTGCCGCGAGAACTTGCTGCACCCACGCGCAATCAGCGGCGTGGTTTGAGGCCTGTCAGTCCCTGGATACAGGCACGGGCATTACGCCCTGGGACACCGTAAGCACCTTCCCGCAACACCCCTTTCACACGCCGCTGCTGCGGCACACCGAGCTCTCAACCCACCCGCCCACGGGCTTGCCCCGTTGGGCATCCGTGCGGCCATTGCAATGGAGGTCTTTGTCATGGCTTTGATGTTCAACCGGCTCGCTCACAACTTCATCAAGAACGGCTACTACCCCACCGACGAGGCAACGCTCGCCGGCATCGTGAGCGCCATCGAACCTTCTGGCACGCGGATCCGCATCTTTGATCCGTGCTGTGGTGAAGGCACGGCGCTGGCCACGCTCAAGCAGCACCTGGTGCAATTGGCAGCGGTGCAGGCCTTGGGCGTGGAATACGACGCCGAGCGCGCTTGGCACGCCAAGCGGCTGCTCGATACGGCGCTGCACAGTGACATCCATGACGTCACGTTCACGGCCCGCTCGATGGGGCTCTTGTTCCTCAACCCGCCTTACGGCGATGTGGTGGCCGACAAGGCGCAAACGAGTGGCGAGAGTGGCGGCCGCGCGAGACTGGAGAAGCTCTTCTTCCGGCGCACCTGGTCCTCGCTCAAGATCGGCGGGTTGCTGGTGCTGATCGTGCCCTTCTACGTGCTCGATGCCGAGTTCGCGCAGATGATCGCGCGCAACTTCGAGCAGGTGCGCTTCTTCATGGCACCGGAGCGCCAGTTCAAGCAGTGCGTCGTGTTTGGCGTGCGTCGTCGGAGCGATCGACCCAACCCTGCCATTGCCGAGCTCCTGGAGCGCGGTGGTCGGGGCGAGATCGCGGACGTGTTGCCGCAGGCCTGGCCGGATGAACCTTACGCCGTGCCCGACTGTGACCTGGACGATCCGGCCTTTCGCCTCAACGCGGTGCGTCTTGACGCCCCCCAGTTGGAAGCGGAAGTGGATCGTTTGAACGCCTCGACCTTGTGGCCCTCGTTCGCCACCTTCTTCGCTCAGGGCTATCTCGCGCCGCGTGCGCCGCTCTGTCCGATGCGCCCCTGGCACTTGGCCCTGGCGCTTGCGGCAGGGCAGGTGGGCGGTGTGGTGCGCTCGCCCGATGGCCGCGTCTTGTTCGTGAAGGGTGACACCTTCAAGGCCAAGCGCGATCACGTGGATGTGCAAACCAACGAGGACGGGTCGATCACCGAAACGCGCGTGTCGACCGATGTGTTCGTGCCGTTGATCCGTGGCATTGACTTCACGCCGGGCGCCTCTCTGGGCTCGATTGTGACGGTCAGCTAAGCGGGGAGGGCGTCATGGAAGAGCTCACCGAGAAGCGCAGCTACAGCGTCGAGTTCACCCGCTTTGCCTACCACTACGCCGGCCGCTGGCATCCAGCGTGTCGGATGACGTGGAAAGTACAAGCCGTATCACCGCGTGAGGCCTTGCGTCTGGCCAAAGCGCGTTACCGCCGCGCGGACAAGTTCCGCGTCACCGAATCGGGCTGATCGCCCGACTCATTCAAGCCGTGTCAATCCGTGCGACCCGTGGGGAACCGTTCCCCTACGGGGCGCTGCCCTGCATCGCACATCTTCATCTGAGAAGGAGATCTACCATGCAGCAAGCAGTTACCCCGGAGAGTTGCGCACGTGAGCTGTGGATGCTCATCGATCAGCGCGAAGTCAATACCATCAGCGGCCGGCGCGTCGATCGCTCCGAGCGCGCGGTGGTCGAGCGGTACGTGCGCAAGACCGTCCAGGTCTTTGCCGCGTCCGAACTGGTGGTGCGCTCGGTGGGCGTGCCGCTCAGCGTCAAACATGGCGACCACGCGCAGGTGCTCAGCACGGTCGAGCGGATCCGCACGTGCTTCTACAAGCGCCTGGTGGACACGCTCGCGCGGCTCGATCGTCGGCGGATGGCCCCGGAAGTCGAGGCCTCGCCGATGGCCGTGCTGCACTACGCGGGCAGTTTGCTTGCCGAGCTCGAGCGCCGACTGGGCGATGCGCGCGAGGCAGACATTCAGGCCACGGTGCGTCTTGAGCTGAGCACACTGGCGCGCGTGCTCTCAAGTCGTCTGACGCGCGATGCCCTGTTCTTTGATGTGCAAACGGCCAGCACCCGGATCCCCGATCGCGCCGATCTGGAGATTCACCTGGTCAATGCACCGCATGACTTCTGGCTCGTGTCCTTGCTCATTGAGTGAGGGGGCGATCTGGCAGCGGCGGCTCTCTTAACCCAGCAGACCCCCCTCGATGAGAGGGGTCTGATTCGAGCGCATCGACGGTGCGTTGGAATCAGACCAAGGGCACTCGCAAGAGGCCCAAGCGCCTTGTGGCGCAGGGCAAAACCGGCTTGCGCCCCCATGCGCGTTGAGTACAATGGAATCGCTTCTGTAGTACCGCAGACTCTCCCGAGTCGGCGTTTTGTGATCCGTCAGCCCCTGTCACGGATACGACCGAAAGGTCCGGGGTCATCCTTGCATCATCCACCCGAACGGGAAGAACTCACTTCCCGCTTCTGGGGACGTGCGCTCTCCCGTTTTTTCGTTTCTGGAGAACGTCATGTCCAAGCCCGTTGAAGCCCTCAATCCCGTCGATGTCCTTCACGCAACTGCCGTCGAGCAGTGGCAACACCTCTTCGAGCGCATCCGTGACCCGTTGGTTGCGGCTGTGTTGGTCGAGACGCTTGAGAGCGATGCATCGCTCAAAAAGCAGTTCGCCGCCGCTTACACGCTCGCGCGTGAAACCCTGGCACGAGACGCGGCTCGTCGCGCTCGCGCCGACCGTAGCCGTCAGCAACGTGCTGTGCTCGCAAGCGCCCTGCGCGCCTTTGCGGTCAAAGCGGGCTTGATGACGCCGACCCCTCAAAAGGTCAGCATCAGCACTCCTGCGCAGCGCAATGAAGAAACCTTGGTCTGGCCCACGCTTAACCAGGCGTAACTGACCACCGCATCAAACCACCCATGGGGACACGCACCCCATGGGGCGTGTCTCCCCCGTTTATCTCTCGTGGAGCACGCCATGTCCCAAGCCAACGTAGTCCTCTTCAAGCAACCTGTCGCATCGCTCGATGCACTGATCGTCAAAGCCGTCGCACTGCCCCCCGCGCAATTGCACATGATCGATGAGATCAAACGTGTGATGCACGCGGAGCTGCTTTGCGCGCCACTCGAAGGCGCCGATCCTTGGCTCCTGGAGTTGCTCGCAGTGCAAGCGCACCAGGTTGTGATCGGTCGCGTGGCACGTCCATTCGTGGCCTCTGAGTGGGTCACCCGGCGCAACTTCTTCGGCACTCACCATGCTGCAGAACGCGTCCTGTGCTCGGATGGCTGCTTTCACGACATCGCCGATAGCGGTGTGGTGGTGGCGCGCTTTCCGACCATGTTCGCAGCGGAGGCGGCCGGCTATCTGGCCCTCAACCGCCGCGACGATGCAGTGGTTTGCGTGACAACGCGACCCTATCTGCAAAAGTAAGCCCCTTGCCCCGGATGCGCGTCATCCGGGGTCGATTCTCGACCCGACCCGATCCGTTGCCCGACCAGGCGCGCATCGGGTTTTTCTTTGGAGCCCACTATGGGAAACCTGATGAGCGTTCGGGAGAGCGCCGATGTGTTTGTCGACGCGTGCCTGCGCAACGACGCGGGCGAGCTGTTGTTCTTGTCGGTCTATGGGCGCGATACCGCTGTGCTCTCACTCTTTGCGGCGTTCTCATTGCCGCAAAGCGGTGGCGGCTATCGGTCCTTGCACGTGAAAACCGACGAGGGCGAAGTGGAGGTACTGGTCTCGCAACCGGATCGCCTGGAGAAGATGACAGCGCGGCTGCCCAAGGACAATCTGTTCGGAAACCTGACCCACTCTTGGTTGTATGACCCGGATGCAGTCAGACCCGATCGGGTCAATCGGCGCTCGCTGCTGCTGCAATACAACGAATCGGACGAGCAGTTCGCTGCGCGGATCTGGTCCAACGTCAAACAGCTCAGCCCTGTACCACTGATGGATCACTGGCGCACCGCGCTCATGGACGGCTTGGGGGACGAACTTGTCCGCTGGCTCGACCAGAGTGCTGCACCGCCGATCGGATGTGTCGGGGGGTGTCGTGTCGAGCTCGATGAGCGTTTTGAGCGGATGGTCTCGATCGCAGTGGCCAGTTCGACACTCACGCTCGAACCGGCCGACATGCCAAGTGATGCGGCCGCGCGTATCGCACAGGCCTTCGAGTTTGCCCTCAGTGCCACCCCGGAACTGGAGGCGGAACCCGATGCGCAGAGTGTGATCGTCCTGCCCGCCGGCCAGGGTCTGTTTTCCCCAGGTCTTGTGGGCTGCACGCCAGGCATCCAAGCGCTCGCTGAGCGAGGTGTGAATGTGCAGGCGCTGATCATCAAGCTGCTTCGGCGGCACCTTGCCGGCGACTGGGGCATCGTGTCGGCCGCTGATGCGAGGGAGAACCGCGCTGCGCTCGTGCAGGGCTTTCGTTTGATGTCGGTCTATCTGATCGATGAATCACTCTCGGAGGACGCAGAGGGGAGTGATGAGGGCGAGAAGGTCTGGGTGATTACCGAGGCCGATCGCAGTTCCACCACCGTGCTGTTGCCCAGCGAATACTGAGCACAGCATCCAAGTTCGCAGCACCCACCCGCACGGGGATCTGATCCCCTCACGGGCTCGGGTCTCCGTGTTCGTCATTCTGAACCCTGGAGATCCGCATGCAGACCAATCTGGCCCCGGCCACCCCCGTTCGACTGGCGCTGCCGGCACCCGCGACGTTTGCGCTGCCGCAGTTCGTTTCAACCTTCAGCGACAGCCTCATTGCGGCCGTCAGAGAGCAAAACCCGCCCGTCTATGAGGGGCAGTGCCACCCGGCCCGCGATCGCGTGCTGGACGGCCTAAAACGCAAACCGTTCGACGCGCAGCGCAACACGGTGCAGGCGGTCAGCGCCTTGCTGGTCGATGCCAATGAACCGGCCGCGATCATCAACGCGGAGATGGGCACGGGCAAGACCATGATGGCGATTGCGACCGCTGCAGTGATGCACGAGGAGGGCTACCGGCGCACGCTGATCATCTCGCCACCGCACCTGGTCTACAAGTGGCGGCGCGAGATCCTCAGTACTGTGCCGGGCGCTCGGGTGTGGGTGCTCAACGGCCCCGATACCCTGCGCAAACTGCTCGCCATTCGCGCCACGATGCGTCCTGCTGAGGTGCCCGAGTTCTTTGTGCTCGGGCGCGTGCGGATGCGGATGGGCTATCACTGGCGTGCTGCCTTCAGCGCACGGCGCACGGTCTATCGCGACGAGCTGGGCGCGCTGCACCATGCCCGCTACGCCGCGTGCCCGGACTGCGGTGAGTACCTGATCGACCCGGATGGCGAGGGTCAGCCCTTGTCGCCCGAGCTCGCTCGGGTCGCGCTCGAAGAGCGGCGCCTCTCGTGCACGCACTGCGGTTCGCGCTTGTGGACCCTGGTGCGCAAACGTGGCGCGGTGCGGCCCAAACGGGAGATCGTGCTCGATGCGCTGCAGAAGTTGCCGACGATCGGCGAGAAGACGGCGCAGCGGCTCCTTTCCGGTTTCGGTGAGGATCTGCTGGGCTCCATGCTCGAAGACAACGTGTTCGAGTTCATCAATCTGATGGACGAGAACGGCGACCTGGTGTTCTCCGACCGGCAAGCAGTGCGGATGGAGCGGGCGCTCTCAGCGACGGAGTTCTCGTTCGGACAGGGTGACTATCAGGCCACCGAATTCATCAAGCGGTATCTGCCTCAGGGTTACTTCGGTCTGCTCGTGGTCGATGAGGGCCACGAGTACAAGAACGAGGGGAGTGCGCAAGGGCAGGCGATGGGTGTGCTGGCACGCAAGTGCCGCAAAACCTTGCTGCTGACCGGCACCTTGATGGGCGGCTACGCCGATGATCTGTTCTACCTGCTCTGGCGGCTCAACCCCACGGCGATGGTGCAGGACGGCTATCGGGTCAATGCCCGTGGCAGTCTGGGTACGGCCGCGCAAAGTTTCATGCGCGACCACGGCGTGCTCAAGGACATCCACAAGGAGACCACGAGCGTGTCGCACCGGACCTCCAAAGGGGAGTCGAAATCCGATCGAACGAGCAAGGGGGCGGGCTTCGGACCCAAGGGGGTGATGCGTTATGTCCTTCCCTGGACCGTGTTCCTCAAGCTCGCGGAGATCGGCGGCAACGTGTTGCCGGCCTACAAAGAGCACTTCGTTGAAGTGGCCATGTCGGACGATCAGGCGAGCGCTTACGAGCGTCTTTCCGGGTCGCTGCGGGCCGAGCTCAGGCAAGCGCTGGCCAAGGGGGACACCACCTTGCTCGGCGTGGTCTTGCAGGTGCTCTTGGCCTGGCCAGATTGTGCGTTCCGCGAGGAGCGTGTCGTTCATCCGCGCAGTCGCTCACTGTTGGCCTTCCAGCCGCCGGTGTTCGATGAGCAAACGTGGACGCCCAAGGAGCGTGAGCTGCTGGACCTGTGCAAGCGGGAAAAGGCGCGGCACCGCAAGGTGCTCGCCTACACCGTCTACACAGGGACACGCGACACCACGGCGCGCTTGAAGCGGCTGCTTGAGAGCGAAGGCTTTCGGGTAGCGGTGCTGCGTGCCAGTGTCGAAGCGGTCAAGCGTGAGGATTGGGTCGCTGACCAGGTGGAGCGGGGCGTTGATGTCCTGCTCACCAACCCGGAGCTCGTAAAGACCGGGCTGGACCTGCTCGACTTCCCGACGATCGCCTACATGCAGTCGGGCTACAACGTTTATACGCTGCAACAGGCCTCCCGTCGCTCGTGGCGGATTGGCCAGAAGCAGGATGTCGACGTGTACTTCTTTGGCTACGGCGCCACCGCACAGATGGCGTGCCTGGAGCTGATGGCCAAGAAGATCGCGGTCTCTCAATCGACCTCCGGGGACATGCCCGAATCGGGCCTGGACATCCTGAATCAGAACGAGGACAGCATCGAAGTTGCGCTGGCCAAGCAGTTGATGGCCTGAACTCGCGGGCGCGCAGTCGGCGCCCGACGTGATTGTGTCTCGCGTGCTCGTCACGCTCTTTCAAACCAACGCCCAAGGGGTTCGCCCCTTGGGGCGGACTCCGCGGCGGCCTTTTTGACCAAGGAGTTTCAAATGAGTGAGCAACACGTTCCGGCCGCAGCGATTGCGGTGCATGACCTGAGCGGCCTGCAGCCCGAGGAAGCCTGCGACGAAGCGCGAACGAACCCGAACATCAAGGACGGTGACGTGCTTGATCTGGGCGAGGGCGACGTGGCCGTACTGGTGGCCGCCTGGCCGGTGATGGTCGTTGGCCATTGTTGCGGCTTTCACGAGCTCATCCCCAGCGGTTGGGAGCGGCTCGATGGTGGCAAGTACCTTGCGGCCGTATCGCGAGCACATGAGCTGTCCAGGGAAGCTGCGGCCAAACGCGGTCCGACGCGGCGTCAGCGCGAAGCGCTCACGCGGTTTCGTGATGCCTACGGCCGTGACTGGAAGTACAAGCTGAATCTGTGCTGGACGGCCGGGAACTATCGGGCCATCAGCACAGGACAGGCAGCCCTGCTGCAACAGGTGCGCAACGAGCTCGGACCGGAGTGGTTAGACGCGCTCAAAGACGCGGATCTGGACTGATCTGCTTTTCAACCAAGGCCCAAGGGGTTCGCCCCCTGGGGCGGACTTCGCGGGCGCATCCGAGCAAGGAGGCGCAATGCGCTACTACACCCAGCTGATCGCCAGCGCCACCGGCGTGACCGATGCACTTGTTCGCTGGCGCCAGAAGCTGGAAGGACTAGCTGACGATGCGGCGATCACGCCGTGGATCTCACCACCGAAGGTCAGCGCGTAAGCGCTTGCTGCACGCAGAGAAAGGTGGCCCCCGGTTGAACGAGCGGGGGGTCTTCTTTTGTGAGTCGCTTACGCAGCGTGGACAGTTCCGCGGTGCGAAGAGCCTGGATGCGAACGGCACGTTCGCGACGATGGCTAACTCTGCAGATCGCCGCTTTATTGCTCAATGAACATTACGTGGATATTCTGTGTACATGAATCCCAAGGAGGTGCAGCTATGACCATGCACATCAATCTCTCGCCCGAGATGGAGACCTTCATCAAGGGCAAGGTCGCGGGCGGCTTCTATGGCAACGCGACCGAAGTGATCCGCGACGCGCTGCGCCGCATGCAGGCCGAAGAAGTCCGCGTGCAGGCTTGGCGTGCGGCCATCAAGAAGGGCGACGACGAGCTCGACCGTGGGGAGGGCATCGCGTACACGTCCAAGGCCCTGAACGACATCACCGAAGCTGCGTTAGGCGACATGCACAGCGGGAAGCCGATGGACCCTGATGTCCTCCCCTGAACGTAGCCGGAAGCTGGTCCTCTCGCCACGGGCGCGGCAGGACTTCATCGACATCCTGCGCTACACGGGCGAGACGTGGGGCCAAGGCCAGCTTCACACCTACCGGGACAAGATCAATGACGCCTTGCAGCTCATCGGACGCAATCCAACCATGGGACATCGTTCGCCAGAGCTTCCCGACACGCATCGCCTCTACCTGGTGGGCTCGCACGTCATCGTTTACCGTGACCAAGAGACCTCCGTCGCAGTGGTGCGGATACTTCACCAGCGCATGAGCTTGGCCAGGCACGTCTAACCATCCAAAAACACGACATGAGGAGCGACAACAGCGGGGGCCATCCCCGCTGTTGTCATCAGGGCACATGGACTACGAACAACTACCAAGGGCAGCGCTGATCCGGCTCCTGCAAGAACACGATACCTCGCTGAGCGAAGCCGGCAAGAACGGCATCGTCATGTCGTACACCGGGCGCACCGCGCCCTGGCAGATCATTCGTCAGGTCAAGCCGAAGCTGAACAAGATCGTCAAGAAGCTCTCGGTCGGTGATGAGGCGGATCAGTCGCTCAACGAGATCTGGGACGGCGAGAACCTCTCGGCCATGGTCACGTTGTACAAGTACCGCGGCCAGATTGACCTGATCGTCGCGGATCCGCCCTACAACACCGGCACGGACTTCCGCTACAACGACAAGTGGGACAAGGACCCCAACGACCCCGACCTCGGCGAGCTCGTGCCGAAGGAGGATGGGTCACGACACAGCAAGTGGCTCAAGTTCATGACGCCGCGCCTGTGGATGATGCGGGAGATGCTGAAGGCCGGCGGGGTGATGGCGATCTGCATCGATCACCGGGAGCTCTACCGGCTCGGCATGCTGATGGACGAGATATTCGGCGAAGACAACCGCCTGGCCATCATCAACTGGCAGAAGACCACCCCGAAGAACCAAGCGCAGCACATCACGATCACGACCGAATACGTGCTCGTCTACGCGAAGTCATTAGAACGGGCAAAGACAGGAACGGTCGAACGCTCGGCGCTCGCCGATGCCAGGTTCGGCAACATCGATCAGGACACACTGAGCGACTGGAAGCAGGGCGACTTGACCGGCAAGGGTCCAAGTCCGGGTGCCAACTACGCCATCCAGTCACCGTTCACCGGCACCTTCCATGATCCGGGCGAGCGCCATTGGGCGAACAAGCGAGCCCAGATCAAAGCCTGGGCGGAAGAGTGGGGTGTCGAGTATGAAGACCGCGATATCGGCGATGGTCGCGGCAAGGCGCTGGCCCTCAAGGGCTGGGGCAAGGCCAAGACCGAAGCCCAGATGCGAACACTGCTCAACGCATCCCGCAAGAAGGCCGAGGCCCGACTGAAGCAAGGCGCCTGGCCAGTTCTGTACTGGGGCAACGACGGGCAGCAAAAGCCCGTCAAGAAGGTCTACAAGACCTTGGTCAGGCAGGGCGCTGTCCCGCAATCTTTCTGGGTCGCGGATGAAGATGGGCCCGCCGATCTTGAAGCGGTCTCGTGGCTGCGCAACATGAGCGGCCGGTCACGCGATGGCATCGAGGAACTCGACGCCATCGTCGGCAAGGGGCACGGCTTCGAGACCGTGAAGCCCCTGAAGCTCATCAAGAAGATCATCCAGATTTGGTGCAAGCCGGATGGCATCGTGCTGGACCCCTTCGCCGGATCGGGGACCACAGGGCACGCCGTGCTTGAACTGAACGAGGAGACCGAGGCGACACGGCGCTTCATCCTCATCGAGCAAGGCAACACCGACAAGGGCGACCACTACGCCAAGACCTTGACCGCTGAGCGCGTGAAGCGCGTCATCACCGGCCAATGGGCAGAAGGTGAACGGGAGGGTCTGCCGGGAGGCTTCCGCTTCGTGGAGCTGCGTCGCGAGAAGATCGACGCGGACGCGGTGAACACACTCGCTCGTGAGGAGATGATCGACCTGCTGCTGACCAGCTATTGGGACAAGTCGGAACGGGCGAAGAGCTACCTTCGCCGCTTGCCGGCCGGTACGCACCGACACCTGTTCGGCGTCAACACGAAGAACGAAGGTTTCTTCTTGATCTGGGATGCACCCGACCAACCTTCATCACTGACACGGGATGCCTTCCGCCGGGTGGTGGAAGAGGCGGCAGCGGCCGGCCTGGCCCCGCGTTATCACGTCTATGCGTCGCTTGCCCCCTACACGGGCTCCGGCATCGAGTTCTACAAGATCCCCGACTCGGTTCTCGAACACATCGGCTTCAACCCGCGCGCTGATGCCTACAACAACGAAGGCGCCGAGGACTGAGCATGCTTGATCTGAAGTCTTTCCAATCCGAGGCGGCCAAGTCCATCTCGGACCGCTACGCCTTCTTCGCGAACCACCCCGATAGGCCACGCAAGGGCATCAAGCCGCGGCCGTTCTTCCAGGCCCTCTCGGCGCTCACGGGTGCGGGCAAGACCCCGATCCTCGCCGAGGCAGTCGCACGGATGCGGGTGCACTTCAGCGGCGATCCCATCATCTTCTGGATGTCCAAAGCCAAGTCGGTGGTTGGCCAGACCTACACCAACTTTTCGGCGGGCGGCAAGTACAGCGGGATCGTTGACGGCTTCCGGGTCATCAACGCGGCGCAACTGAATCCCGTGCTGATCGAAGATGCCAGCACGCCCCTCCTCGTGCTGGCCACGACGGGACTGTTCAACAACAAGGACCAGGCCGCGGGCGCCCTCAACATCTACAAGCGGGACGAAGACCTCTTCGGCAAGGAATCCCCCTGGGAAAGGCTCATTGTCCGCACGAAAGACGGGAAGCGCCGACCGCTCATCATCGTTTACGACGAAGGCCACAACCTTTCTGAGCAACAGGTCGAAATCCTGTCGGAGCTGGAGCCTGACGCCTACCTTCTGGCATCGGCCACCCTGAAGCTGCCGGACAGCTTCAACCAGACCGTCATCCAGCACATCCGCCTGTGGGTGCAAGACGCAGCCAGCGACAAGGCCAGCTTTGCAGCCCTCGGCGCGGTGGACCCGAATACGGGCAAGCCGGATGTGCAGCGGTTCACCACCACGTCGGTGCCAAGCGACAAGGTGGTAGATGCCGAGCTGGTGAAGCGTGCCGTCCAATTCGACGGCACGACGGCACCGATGGAGCGTTGCCTCGATGATCTGCATGCGCGCCTAGCCCTCTTGCAAGAAGAGATCGACGCGCGGGGCCTAGGGTTCACGCCCAAGGCGATCTACGTCTGTAAGACCAACATCGCCGACGACGGCGAGAAGGACGATGCCTCGAAGCCCTTCAACCAGCGCAAGGCGCCGCCCATCAGGATTTGGCGCTACCTGGTTGAACAGAAGGGCGTGGACCCGAAGGACATCGCGATTTATGCGAACCTGACTTTCGTCGAGGGCAACAAGCCCGAAGAGGTCAACCTGTTCTCGAAGGGCGAGAACGACTTTGACGAGTTCACGGCGGGCAGTTTCCAACACATCATCTTCAACCTGGCTCTGCAAGAGGGGTGGGACGATCCCGCCTGCTACCTGGCCTATGTGGACAAGAGCATGGGCTCTTCGATCCAGGTGGAGCAGGTCATCGGGCGCGTCTTGCGTCAGCACGGGGCCAAGCACTACGACACACCGCTTCTGAACTCGGCCCACTTCTTCCTGCGGGTCGATAGCGAGAACGTCTTCTCGGACGCCATCAACGCGGTCAAGAACAAGCTGCAGGCCGACGGTACCCCCATCGAGATCGTCGGCAACTTCGGCGGCAGCGGCTCGGGGTCGGAAGACCTCAAGCCCAAGGATGACGTGGATGTCGAGCTCCACTGCATCAACGTGGACGCCGAAGCTGCGTGCGAGCACGTGGCAGAGATCATCAGCGCCTTCCCAACCTACGTGACGGGCAGCCCCGACACCATCGGCCAGGCGCACAGCGCGACACAGACGATCGACCTGACGGCGCTCGACCAGCAAGGAGGGCAACCGTCGTGGACGGCTTCAGGCCACACCAACCCGGTTCGCCTGCGGTGGCTGGTGTCAACAGCCCTTCGCGCCCGATCAACACGGGCACTCGCCGTAACGGACCTCAAGGACAGCAAGTTTGATGTCCTGGTCCAGATTCAGAGCAACGCCGACAAGCAGGCCGAGAAGCTGTCCCGCGAGATCGTGGCTTGCTACTTCCAGCATGCTGAGCTCGTCTATGAAACCCTGAAGCCCTTCAGGTTCGGGACCATCCGCGTGCCAGTCGGCGCGCCATCGTTCAAGAATTCGCTGTACTCCCGATACGCCGGGCTCAACAAGCTGGAAAAGCCCTTTGCGGATGAGCTGGACGCGGCGGGGTTCACATGGCATCGCAACCCGAGCAGCGGGGGATTTCATATCCCACTGCTGAGCGAAGGTGACACCAGTGCCTTCTATCCGGACTTCATCGTCTGGAAGGGCAACCTGGTCTATTGCCTAGACACTAAGGGGTCACATCTTTTGACCGACGCGGTGGCCCGCAAGCTCTTCGACATCCAGGACGACGGCAAGACCAAAGTGCTGGTTCGGTTCATCAGCGAAGGCAAGCAGTCCGAGCTTCGGGGCAAGGCGATCAAGGGCGGATACACTGTGTGGAAAATGAAGGTCGGCAACCCGACCCCGGTTCACGTGGATAGCTTGGCAAAAGCCGTCAAGGAATGTTTGAGGTAACTGTGTTGGGCGCCCAAGGGAGAGCCACGTCGCTTACAGCCCCTGGCTGCGCCGTATGGCTTTAGTCGTTCAAACGGTCGATTAAACGACTGAACGCCGGCGCGTGCAGCCGACTCCTGAAAACCGCTCAGATTGGGCGGTTTTTCTTTTGTCGAAGAGTCGGTTTTCTTGTCGTTTGAACTAAGTCGGCCTAACATGTTAGTGTTTTCATTAAACGACTCCGGGGGCCGCATGCTGAGGATCCGAAGCGAGACGGGTGACATCGAGGCGTCGCCCGAAGATGAGGCCCGCGTAAAGGCGTTGAGCAACGTCGCCTTGTGCCGCGCGCTGAACACGACCAGCGGCGAGGATCTGTTCCTCGTGGCAGAAGGTCTATCCCGACTGGACGATGGCCAGGTGAGTTACTCGGAGCGCTTTGGCTGGATGGCGCGACAACCCGAACCCCGAGGAGTACGCAATGACTGAGCAAGTGATCTTTGATGTGTCCTTCGACGGCATCGATACCGACGCCAAGACAGTCACCTTCACCACGGTGGAGGGCGGCCAGATCGTGCGCCGCTACGACGCCGGTCCGTACTGGAGGAAGGTTGGGGATGTGGGCGTGCTGTACCTGGACGAGCAGGGGGCGGACTTCCGCTTTCACGCCTATCCCGACAATCGGCTGCGCCGGGTGCCCGCCCAGGACGAACCGGCCGATGGCCTATGGTGCTGGCGCCTGGAAGGCGAGGACGATGTGACTTACAGCATCAAGGCGGGCGTCATCCCAGGGAAGGACTGCAGCGTCATCGTTGATGACTCCGAGGTGATCTCGTTCAAGGTGCCGCGCGAGTTTCTTGACTTTTGCCAGACGCACGAGCTGAGCCCCGACGCCTTCCTGCAGGGCTTCATTGCTGACCTCTGCGAATTGCAGAACTTCATGGTGCGCCCACGCGAAGACGGGCTGAGCTCACATGGCAGCGACGAGCGCGCGCTCGCCAATGAGTGGTTCGAGCGCGCCTACGGACATTTGCTGACCCGTTGAGCATGCGCATCGGATACGGTCGCGTATCGACCGACGATCAGCACCTGGACCTGCAGCGGGATGCGCTGCAGGCGGCCGGCTGCGAAGTGATCTACGAAGAGGCTGCCAGTGGCAAGACGACCAAGCGCCCGGAGTTGGAGCAGTGCCTCAAGGCGCTGCGGGCAGGCGACAGTCTGGTGGTCTGGCGCCTCGATCGGCTCGGGCGGAACCTGGCCGACCTTGTGCACATCGTCACCGAGCTGAAGAACCGTGGCGTGGGCTTTGAGAGCCTCACTGAGCGCATCGAGACGATTAGTGCGGCCGGCACCCTGGTCTTTCACGTCTTTGGCGCGCTCGCCGAGTTCGAGCGCGCCCTCATTCGGGAACGCACCCGCGCCGGCCTGGCCGCCGCCCGCGCGCGCGGCCGAAAGGGCGGGCGCAAGCCCTTGGCGCCCGAGAAGATCGCAGCGATTCGCGCGATGTGGGCGAGCAAGAGCATGACTGCGGACCAGATCGCCGCGCAGCTCGGCGTGCATCGGGCCACGGTCTTCAAGTACGTCGAAGCAAGGGAGGCGTAGCCATGCTGCTGCGATGGGAGTCCGAAGCGTCCGGGCGCTACTACTTGGTGCACATTCAGGAGGACTTGTTTGGTGAGCTCACGCTGCGACGGGTGTGGGGCGGGGGGCTGCACGGGCGCCGGGGAGGGGAGCGGATCGAATGCCTGAGCGCGGACACGCTCGATCGGCGACTGCGTGCCATCGATCGCGTGCGCCGGCATCGCGGCTATCTGCCACGCGCGGTTGCATAGGATGAACCTGGTCTATCGCGCCGCGTTGCCGGCGCTCCTTTCGATCCTCGTCGCCGGCAGCGCCGGTGCGCAAACCGTCCTTGTCGGCCGCGTCGTGGGCGTTCACGACGGCGACACCATTACGGTCCTCTCGGCTGACCAGGTGCAGCACAAGATCCGCCTGGCGGGGATCGATGCCCCCGAACTGGGTCAGCCGTGGGGACAGAACGCCCGACGAACCCTCTCGGGCCTGGTCTTTGGGCAACAGGTCGAAGTCCTTACGAGCAAGCGCGACCGCTATCAGCGTGAAGTCGGCAAGGTGCTCCGGGCGGGCAAGGACATCAATCTGGCGGTGCTCGATGCCGGCATGGCCTGGTGGTATCGCGAGTACGCGAAGGAGCAAGCCCCCAGCGACCGAGCGGCGTATGCGCGAGCCGAAGCGGATGCTGCCGGCGACCAGCGCGGGTTTTGGGCCGATCGCGACCCGGTGCCACCGTGGGAGTGGCGACGTGCGAAGCGCCGTGAATCGACCGAGCCAAGGTGACTGTATAAAATGCCAGCATGCAAGTTGCAGTCGTTCAGCTCTTCGCACACGGCGTCCAGTGCGATCGGAGCGCCGTCAAAGCCGAGCCCGCGATCGAGGGCGAGCTCACGCTCGAACCGCGTGGGCGCTCGCTTGTGGCCACGCTCAAGCGCAGCAGCGTTGGCGCCGGGAGTTACGGATCCATGGCGCTCGACGCACTGATGCCGCTGCTCGACCCGGTTCTCACCGGCATGAACGCGACGAGCTTCGTGATCGAGGGCATCCAGCGCCGGCATGACGAGGCTGGCAAGCTGCGCGAAGAGCGCCAGGCTTGGTGGTGCCGTCCCCTGGCGCCAGGGACTTGCGGGGATCGGGGGTGACATGAAGATTGCAGGCCGTTACGGTCGCTTCAAGCCCAAGGCTCACCAGTCGGACTTTTATGCCAAGCGTGCAAAGCGCGAGGCCCAAGCGCGCCGCGAGGCGGCCGGCTCGCTCAACGCATGGCTGGAGCGCCACAAGACCTGCGCGAATGGATGTGGGCAGCCCGTTGCGTTCTACGACAACATTCACTACGCGCTGCGGTACAGCGGATGCTGTTCGGCCCAGTGCGAACTAGAGAGGGAAGAGCGCATGCGCGAGCTCTTGACGTACTGGGCGGTGGGTGTGGATGGCGCCCGCATCGTTGGGGGGAGTAACTTCACCGCGGCCACGATGGATGAAGTATTCCTGAGCCCGACCACCAAGCTCGCTGGCTGGAAGAAGCACGCGATGCTTGATTCGAGCGAGCTGGCGCAAGCGTTTGCCGATGCATTGACAGATGTCATCGCGAAACGCCAGGGCGTGCCGGTAAAGCTTCGCGTGGTCGAGATGCAGGTGGGCGGCTCGTCTAAGGCGCATGAGGCGCAGCGCACAGTGATCGCAGCCCATTCGGCCGAGGTCCGCGAACGTCTGAAGCGTGGCGAATTTGCCCCGAACAAGCGCGTGCTTGATCTTCAGGGTCCATAGCGCAGCCTCTCGCACCCAGGCGAGACGAGCAACGGGATCGGCGAGCACGGGATGCCTTAAAGTATCTGGGCCGCACAGCCAGCCACCGGCCTCTCAGCAGCGCATCACAACGTCATCAACCTTCACTTGTAGGTCACTCGATGCCTTCAACCTTCGCGCATTCAAACCACTTCTCAAGCAATGCCATCGAGAGCGTTCTGCGCTTGCAAAAATTCGCTGCACGACAGTTTCCGAAGGCCGCCAAAGAAATGACCGAGACGGTTCGGCTGATGCGCTCTGCGGAGAAGTTCAATCTTCCTGACGATGGCGTGCTTCTGGATCTGAAGTCATACCGGCCAGAGTTTGAGCCAATGTTGAGACTGCCCTATCCGCTTGTAAGCCTGGAATTTGCAGTCAGAACGCCCCCAGAAGAAGGCTCACTTCCATCGACAAAGCGAATAGTCCTCGCTTGGATGCAAGGCGCTGATACCACTTTCAAGATGCAAGACGCTCCCGAGCGGACGATCTATTTCACTCAAGTATGGTTCGATGACGAGCAGGGCGAGTGGGAGCCATCGCCAGTGGTGTGGGGTTTCAACCCTACTGAACTCGACATTACAGACGGAAACTTCGCCGTTACCGGGTTCCATCACTTTCCGTGCCACCCTGAACCCTACGAACGATTTGATGATCGATCGCTGAGCCACGACTTGCAGAGCGCGGCCACGCCGCTTTTTGAGTTTTGTCTGACAGTCAATTGCGACAACATCGAGACAGAACCGCTCGTACCGCCAGAGAAGTTGAGTGCGAAGCGCAAGAAGAACGGCCGCGAGCCCTTCTACACCTACCATGTTCTCCGCATTCCGGCAGCACAGAGTGGCGAGGCTACACAAGAGGGGTCGTCGATTGGCGATCGAAACTCCCCAAGAGCGCATTGGCGCAGAGGCCACCTGCGGCGACTTTCAACGGGCAAGGTGGTCTGGGTGAGACACACCATTGTTGGATCGGCTGAACTCGGCCGAGTCGAGAAGTCGTATCTGCTGGAGAAGCAATAGGGGGTCTGCGGCGTGGCTGCGATCTATCTGGCTTGCAGCAGACTGGCTTACACCGGTTTCATTCAATCGGTGGCCACATCTGCGCGCCATGCAGGATGGCGAGGATTTCCACCCGCCCCTGGGGCTCGTTGATCCGATAGACCGCGATGAGCGGCGTTCGCGCAATGACCAGCTCTCGCGTGCCTTCGATCCGTCCGGGCCGCCCGAGCGCAGGAGTGGCCGCCAGTTGCGCGACCTGCAGGGCAACCTGCTCGCCAATGCGGATGGCCGCCGCAGGGCTTTGCGCAGCGATGTAATCAAGTTGGGAGTCGCGCTGATCAACAGCACGAGCAAGCCAGACAAGCCTCAATGGGCATCTCCGCTGCGCACGGCCTCGTCCAACGCCTCTCGCCTTGAGCGCCAGCGCGCTTGGGCGGCCTCATCCGAGACCCACTGCGCTGCCGGATCGTTAGCCTCCGCGATCGCGGCATTGACCTGGTCGCGGAACCACTGATCATGCGAGGCCGCATCGAAGGCGCCCCGCATGCGCGCAGCGGCATCCGGGCGCGCCCGCGCACTGGTGAGGGAGTGAGGGTCATAGCCTTCGGCGTTCACCTGGTAGCGAACGACGCCAAGCCCCTTGAGGTAGGCCACCACGGTCTCGAAGCGGCGAAACATCCGCACACTGCCACGGCGTGCCGAGAGCGTGCACTCGCTGGTGCCGTACTTCACAACGATCCCCCAGCCCCCAGGGAATCCAACAACTTCGGCGCTGCGCAGCGCGCCCGATTCGATCACGTGCGAGAGCGTGGCGTGATCAATCGTGTTTGTGGTGTTCGCCATGGTGCAGTCCGGTGCGTTGTTGCGAGAATCAATGCACGGTAGCCGATTACTCATTAAGTGGCAATTACCATCCGCACATCACGGGAGGCCGTTGGCCAGGGGCTGTGTCAGCCGTGGGCGAGAAAGGGCTGTCCGCAGTCGTTGCACGTGAGGTTCAAGCCTGGCCGCCCCCACACGGCGTTCGGCCGGCACACCTTTCCATCCGTGTCCTCACGGCATTCGCACACGTACTTGACCCGATTGCTCTTGCCTGCGGCCGAGGCCTGCGCGACGAGCGCTCGCACCCCCGGCACGGCCAGCACCTCACCGCCGTTGAGTGACTGTATCGACGGGGTAGGGCTCACTTGGGAGGGGGCGCCCAGGGCGCCAGGCAGCGACATCGACGCGCTGTAGCAGGACTGCCCGACCCGCACGGCATCGGGCGATGGGAAGCGGTCGTACCAGGAGATCTGGAAGTCGCGCGTGAGCAGCAGCTCGCACGCCTGGAGAAAGCGGCCGCCCGCGATCGGGTAGTCGGCCATCTTGTCGCCCGTGCGCTTGCCGCCCGGCTGGCCCGTGTCCGAAGGCATGAGGCCGATGGCCTCCATCTTCGCAGCCCATTCTTCGTTGTGGTAACGATTGCGCCCCGGCTTGCCGTGGTGCGCTTGCCAGGCGTGACACATCTCATGGACGAGGGTCTGCATCACCTCGACCACCGGCACCACACCGAAGTACGCCGGGTTCAGGGCGATCTCGTCCGACTCGGCGCCTGCGCGGTTGCCAAAGCGCGCCCGCGAGAAGTACCCGCACGTCGCCTTTTCTCTCTGCAGGGTGATCAGGCAGTCGGGCAGCCTGCCGTCAAACAGTTCCGCGTTGAACGTCTCGTAGGCGAGCTGCAGCTCGCTGTAGGTTTCCGAGGTCGGCTTCATCGGCGCATTCCGCTCAAAGTGTACTGTGCAATACAAGCAATCCGTGCCCGCATTGTATTGCGCAAAACAATCAGCAGCCAACAAGCATATTGACTCAGCAGGCGATCGGCATATCGCTTCACAGGCGGCGAGATGCCGCGAGCATTGTTCGTGACGGAATGCGCCGCACCTTGTGCGATGTCATTGACATGGTGCGGCGCGAAAGCAGAATGAGGCCTTGCGGAACGAACAGCACTTCCGCCCTGCAGACGGGCGCGGAAGCGGTGTGCCATCCCTCCGATGCACGCGCCGCAAAGGGAGCTCCGCGCGCCGTTTAACGCTACTTCTTGGCCTTGGCTGTTGAGGTGGTCTTGTTTGTAGCACTCGGCTTCGAGGTTGCAACCGCCCCAACGATGCTTGGGAATTGGCTGTCCATGAACGCAAAGAAGCCAGGTCCTTCTCGTTCTAGCGCGCAGTACCGATATTCGGCCGCAGAGCCAGATCCCTCTTTAGTGAGCCTAATCCCAACTGTCGCACCACGTAGAGTGCCGTCCGTATAGGTCATGTCCGTTGAATCCCAGAGGTCGTACATGACCCCTGGCGTTACAGTGTGGCGATAGTTGTCCGCCAGCCATAAGCCCTTGCGCTGTTTGTCCTCTGGGGTGTCGAAACCGATGGCTCGCATTGCTCGGACATATGCAGTGTCGACATCAGACGGACCAACGACGACGCCCTTCTTGCAAATCTCCTTGAGCTCAGCCTGCCCAGACTGGCTCTGTTGAGCCACTTGCGACGCCTGGGGCGAGGGTTTGAGCGGCGGCAGTACCTTGTTCGCGTAGTCTGCGAACGCCTTGTTCTGCTCTTCCAGGCTCGCGCAACTGCATAGCGCCAGACTGAGGAGCGTGATCGGCAACAAGTTCTTGGTCATGGTCGAGTCTCCCTGCAGTGCGCGTGCAATCAATAAACGATGGCCATCATCACCAGCATTAACGCGCAAGCGCCCAGCGCGTTACGCTTGAGCGTCATTGCGCTGCCGATGCCCCGGTGCATCCAGCCGCGATAGTGGGCCAACAGGCTCCAGGCCATCCAGAGTACGAAAAGTGTCATCAAGGTGCCCGCCACGACATAGCGGACCTCGCCCATACTCCGGCCGGAGCCGAATGCGAAGGCCTGATCCGCGCTCGCGAATACGGGCGCCTGTCCCATGCCATTGTGCAACCAATTCTGCCCGCCACCTTGTGGGGGATTGACCACCCCGCCACCGTTAGCGGGGGGAGGGGCGCCAACGCCCCAGTAGGCAGGCGGCGACCCACTCACCTGAAAGCCGCCGAACTGCTGCACATACGCGGTAATCGCTACCTTGTTGCCGTCCTTCGGCACGAAGGTGCCGCCGCTTTTGATCCAGTCTTTAAGGTTCCCCATGCCGACCAGGTGCGCCCCGGCGATCATTCCCGACTTGGTTAGGGTGACGCCATTGAGCGTCTTGCCTTCGTAGGCATCGAGCCCGTTGCTCTTGATGTACTGCTCGATCTTCTGGTGATAGGCCGTGATGGCGTTCACCTGCGCTTGGGGACTGGCGAGAAAGTCCTTCAGGCTCGTGATGCCGTCCTTGCCGGTCCAGCTCGCAGTCCAGGCGTTATCGGCGCCCTTGTAGTAACCGGCATCGTTGAGGGCGGCACCGCCCATCTGGAACAGCCCGGCATAGCCGTACTTGTTCACGATGTCTGGCCGATTGCCCGACTCGCGTTTGGCCAGCGCTTGCAGGAAGTCGCCGTAGGCCGCACCGGCTGCGATCGCAACCGTGGCGATGAGCGCAAGCAGCCAGGTCGGGGCGCGTCGAAGTCGCAAAGAAGTCATTGGCGCCCCCTCAGTTGCACTGGCCGACTTCGCGCACCAGGTCATACTCTCTGCCCACCATGCCCCAGACTGGCGAGCACCGCCCCCCCAGGGCGAGCGCAATGTCTCGCCAGCCCTGATGCCGCGTCTCCAGCAACTCGTACCCGCCGGCGCCGACGTTCAACACCTGAACCCAGCCATTGCCTTGCTTTGCAAAGACGTAGAGGGTGGCGCCGCTCATTCCGCTTATGCACGCGTTGCCGGCAACAACGATCACTTCGTCTGCGCGGTCGCCATTGAGATCAAGGAGCTGCACGCGCGAGCTCGCGGGCTCACCGCACACATCGTCACGCAGGGCGCCGCTCACGAGCTTGAGCGGGAGCTGGCTTGCGATCGCGATCGCATCGGGCGCCGCAAGGCGCTCTCGTGCGAACAGCGCACGGGCTACCGCCACCGCCTGATCGCCGCTGGGCGCGGCCGAGGCGCTCGCGCACGCCGTAGCGGCCAGTGCGCAAGCAAGAATGCGAATGGTCTTTACGCTCATGTCCTGACTCCCGATTACTTCGACAAGCGCGAAGTGTTGAGCTTGGCCAACAGATCACGCGGATCGGGCGCGCCATCGACACGCGAGCCGTCCGCGAAGAACAAGGTGGGCGTGCCGTTGATGCCGCGCGCGCGCGCCCAATCAATGACCGCATCGATGCTGGTCGCGCAGCCGCCAGCGCCGGTCGCTTCGCCACGCGTCATCAGGCGCGTCCAGGCTGCAGCCCGATCGGGCGCACACCAGGCGGCTTCGGCGGCCGGGCGCGAGGAGGTGGTCGGAATCGGGAAGGCGTAGATCGTCACGTCGGTCTGGGCATCAAGGAACTTGTGAACCTTCTGGCAATAGACACACTCCGGGTCTTCAAACAGGGCTACGACGCGCGAACCCTTGCCACGCACGATCTTGATTGCGTGCTCCAGGGGGAGCGAGGAGAAGCGCACGGCACGAATCTCGTCCATTCGTGCCTGCGTGAAATCCTTGCGCGAAGCCAGATCCACCAGGTGCCCCTCAACCATCGCGTACCGCCCCGTCTCATCGACGTACATCAGCTCAGTGCCAACACGCACCTCAAACAGCGACTCGACGGCGGTTGCACGCACCTCATCAGGTGCAATGACGCCGCCGGTGGCGCGCATCACGCCGGCCTTGATCGCGGCGAAGTCAGCGGCAAAAGCCGGTGGCACCGCGAGCAGGGCGGCGTATGCTATCCGCATTGTGCAAGCGGAGCCGAGGCGCCTGCAAGCCTTTGTCGCACCCTGTGCGATTGATGCAAATTGACTGTTCATTGGGTGGCCTCTGTTGGGTGAGGTGTTGCAATAGGTTGAATTGCAGCCGCATGGGCTGCTATGGTGTGAGTGTGCAAGGCGCGCGATCCAGAGCGCGCCCAGGCCGCAGCAATGCGATGCCGACCTTCTCCGCGACCCCGATGCGGTCGCCACCCTGAATCCGCTTGAGCTTGACCCGAACCGCGTCGCGGATCGCCGAGCCTGAGCGTCGGCTCAATGCACTGCCAGGCGCGCCCGACGGCGCCCCGGTGAGATGGAGGCATCACATGGATACCGCTCTGAGAGTCCTTGTTTTTTCCAGCAAACTGCTTTGGATGATTGTTGTCGCACTTGCGAAGATCGCCGTGGGTTTGATCTCGATAGCCATCCCAGTGGCGCTTGCGGTTGCCGAAGAGGCCGAAGAGGTTGAACGGCTGAATGAAGCCGCTCGCCCAGGGCTGGGCACTCCGGGCATCGCCCTTGATGGACGTCGATGCCGGCTCTTTGAGGACTAGCATCACAGTAACGGAGCAGGCGTGATTGCGTGAGCTCACCGCTTGCCCCCGCCGCCCCGTTTCAAACTGAGAAGCCCAGTCGGAGATCCCGATTGGCGTAAAGATCCGGCACCTTCATTGGTCAACTGCGACAGGGATTGCCCAACTCGGAAACCCGCCCAAGTCATCATCCCTGTCCAGAGGGCTGGGAGAAAGATGTAGAGCGAAAGAATCACCATATCCAGAATCACCCGCTTCGCCAGATCCCCATCCGCGACCGTGGTGAGCTGCTTGAGGGTCAGCACGAAGCGTCCCATGAGGTAGTCCGAGCTCGGGTAGAGCGCTGCAATGAGGTGCTCATCCAGCCAATCCACGCCGAACCAGAGCACCGTCCAGAACTTCACGCTGAAGATGCCCAGGGCGCCGATGATCAGCGCTTCGAGCTCGAAGCGCGCCAGAATCAAGTAGAGCCCCATCATCGCGTACATGCCCATGAGCAAGAGGGGCTGGATGAACTTCAAACCAGGCACCACGACGCCCATCACGAACCAGTTGATGGCGTAAGCGATGCTGGCGGTCACCCAATTGACCGTGTTGCGAGTGCCACCGGCAATTGCATCGCCCACGCCCATCGGCGTGGCCTTGGCCGCTGGCCCCTCGTTGGTGAGCACCGAGCGGGCGACCACATCCTCAGCCTTGGTGTCGTTGAAGGCAAAGACCGACTTCAGACGCGTCACCAGATCCACGCCGTTGAGCTTGGCGTCTCGGAGCAGCTTGTCGTGAATGCCAATCTTCGAGGCAGTCCACCAGGTGTGGCAGGATGGCCGGGCAAACAAGGGCGGATCAGGTTCGCCGGCCACGTCCGCAGCCGATGCGTCGCCTCCATTGAACGGCCAGCCCGGAATCTCGGCCGCTGCGTAGATCGCGGGGTAGAGCGTGATGTCATCGAGAAAGGCATGCGAGCCGATCCACTCGGTGTCTTCCACGCCGTGCGTCTTGATGGCGGCCGCTGCAACCGGCGAGGGCTCAGCGGACATGAACTTCGTGCGCGCCGGGATATAGCACTCGTTGTAGAAGCGGATCGCCTCCGCGCGTAGCGCCGGATCCGCAATCGCAACAAGACCTGACTGCTGCTGCAACTCGCGCAGGCCGGTCAAACCGCTACCGATCCCCGCCATGGCCGCCTGGTTGATGCCAGAGGAGAGCTTCATCACCGCGTACCACCAGAAGGGCACATCGGCCGACTGCTTCTTCAGGGCGCCGAAACTCTGGCCAAAGGTGTCGCCGCTATTGGAGCCGTCCGCAGTGGGAGGGTTGGGGTCCGCCACCGTTGCCGTCGGGGTGTACTGCGTGGTCGCGGGCGACACGGGCGTGAGCGGGCAGGGCAGGCCTGCGAAGATGATCACCAGCAAGGCCAAGTAAACCTTGTTCTCCATCTCGCGCACACAACGTGCAGCCGCGCCCTGCTCGCCGCCTGCGACATACGCATCGCGCCAGGCGGTCACGAGCATCGCAATGAAGGGAATGAACACGATGCCGGTGGAGGTCACAATGTCCCAGAGGATGTTGTACCAAGTCCAACCGATCGCGGTGGTCCAAATCTCAAGAGGGGTATCTGCAAGCATTTGGGCACCAGCCTTTACTCGAAGAGGGTGAAGGGCAGTCCCGCCACCAAGGTGGCGTCGAGGGCCAACAAGAAGGTCGCGATGCGCCAGCGGGCATCGACCAGCGGCTCGCGGAATGCGAGCGGCACGAGCTCGCGCCGACACAACCAATCGACCAAGTCGTTCCAGTAGAAGCGGGCGGTGAGCCAGATCACGCCGGCCCAGAACAGCGCAGCCCATGGGCGTGCCTGGCGGGCAAAGCGCGCCAGCTCAGTGACCCCCTGCATCCCGAAGGCAGCGGCCACCAGTACCAGCAGCGCGGAGGCCGCGAGCAGCGCGAGCACGAGGCCGATGCTCAGTACGAGCAGGCGTTTCCAGCCGCGAGCGGTCTTTCCGGTATCAGACATACGGTCCTCGTGCTTGGGTGGCGTCATCAGGGGGCTGCACGGCCATTGACGAGCGGATGCGCGTCGGGGGTGGCGGACGGGGCGACGGCCGCTGAGCTGGTCTGCTGCGCGCGATAGGCCTCAACGATCGCACCGGCCGTGGTCGACACGATGTCGCGACGAATGCGGATGTCTTCTGAAGTCGAGGCGATCAGTTTGTTCAGGGCTTCGAGCTTCTCCTTGATGGTGGGTGCCGCATGACTGGAAGCCACCTCAGGAACACCCGAAACGCCGGCCATCATGAGGTCGCGCACGAGAAGCGCCTTGTCCAGCACGCGGCTCTGGGCGATCTCCATCGCCAAACGCGTCACCATGGCGCCACGATCCGAGACAGGCATCGCGCGCAGCGCATCCACGAGCTCGCGGCTGACGGCGACGCCCGGCGCGTTGGCCGCCGCCAAGTCCGCCTGCGCAGGAACGCCGGTTCCGTTGGCCAACTGGCTCATTTGCGTGAGGGCGAGACTGAACTCGCTCTCAAGCCGGGGCAGGAGCCCCGTTCCCGCGATGGCTCCTTTGGCCGGGCAGTTAACTTGGGAGCAGGTTGCGATATCCTGGTCTCCGAGTACCACCAGAGCCCAGTCAGCAGCTGCGGCCGCAGTTGGAAATGCCCTTGTCAGACGATAGTTCTGCGGATTAGCCACTTGGGCCGCTGGAGGTGTCGCGACCGGTCGGTTCATGGTGATTTGGAAACCTGCTGCGACTGAATCTCGGACCGGCTTGACTGCCGCTTGGCCTTTGCCACCGGCCTTCACACCGGCAACCCAACCCATGCCATCTTCACCGTCCTTGTTCTCAACCGCCTTCTTCGCCTGAACCGCGTCCGCCGTCTGCGTGGTCTGCATCTTCCAGTCCTGAGACTTGGCCGCGTTGATGTAGTCCTCGTAGGGATCGCCCCCGTTGCGAATGGACTGCTCCATCTGCTCGCAGGACTTGAGGGCGATGTCGAAAGTCTTCTCGGCCTTGTAGAGATAGGTCTGCAGCATCTCGTAGAGGCCTGGCTGGGCGCGCTGCACGATATACATCGGCAGTGCTGCGATCCCCGCCTGCACCGCATTGGTCAGTTGGGTGCCCCACTGTTTGACGTTGTTCATCAGGTTCTGGATGGTGATCTGAGCGTCAAACTTGCCGCAGGAGTAGTTGAGCTTGGCCGCTCCACTCAGGCCGAGCTTCATCGAGAGCGTGCCCGGATTGGGCGCCCGCGAAGAAGACTCGGAACCGCCAATCTTGTAGTAGAGCAGCGAGTTCTTGTCGCGCGGCGCACGCGGCGCAGCCTGTGCGGTATTGGCGATGAGCGTGCTGCCGATGAGCACGGCAGCGATCGTGCGCCGGGCCGTCATGAAGGTGTGGTGTTCGGTCATGGAATCGCTTCCCCTGTGTCAGTCGCCGAAAGAGCCAATGAAGATCTGCCCGGACTTCTGGCAGCACCGATAAGGGCGCCACAGCGCCCACACATAACCGGACTCGGCCGAAGTCTTGTTGTCCCCGAAGGCGCTGAGGTTGACCGCGTCGTTGTCGCCAAAGACCACGCAACTGCCGACCTTCGGGTACTGCATCTGCCACATGCCAGTCGAACCCTTGCGCTCTTCGAGCTCGGGGGGCAACCACACGCGCTTGTTGTTGCTCGTCGTAGTGCTGTTCTTGCCCACTGCCGTATAGACGTGCGCTTGGCCTGAGCGCGTCACGATGTCCCCGACGCGCTGCGCGAGCAGCGCGGAGTTCTTCACGTCATGCTGCTGAACCAGCCAGCCCGTGCGCGGGTAGAGATTTCCCCAGGTGTTGGTGGGCCAGTTGCCCACCTCGCGCAAGCCGGGTATCCAGGACGCGAAGTTGAGCGCTTCCAGGCCTACGAAATTGCGCCAGGCCAGCCCATCGAGCGGCGTGAGCATGTAGGGCCGGAAGGCCTGCACCGCAGGCTGAGGGCAGAGGATCGGCAGGGAGGACAGCCACCCATTACTGGCCGCCGAGGGGTGCCCGATCGCATCGGCATCGCGAAAGCGCGTGTTCTTGTCGACACGCGTCTCGCGCGAGCGCGTGCCGGCGGTATCGAGCGAGCCTACGAGCTTCTCGGCGACCGACATGGCACCTTCCTCGACCGTGCGGCCGTAGTCCTTCCAGGGGTGATCCTTGACGTTGTGGAAGGTCGAGACAGCCAGGTCCGGGGCGTAGTGGCGCACCTTGACGCTGGTCTTGACGCTGCACTTGAAAAGCGCGCACTTGATCCAGAAGCAGGCGCCCACCGGGGTCCACTTGGTGCAGCTACTCATGCCCGAGATGCTCGCGCTCATCAGCTCGGTGGTGGTCGTTTGCCCCTGCGCGTGGGGGCTGAGCAGCGCCAGCGCGCCACTCAGGGACAAGAGCGCCAGTGCTCGCGTCAGTGCGCTCATGGCCGTGTCCTCTCTTGTCCATCCTGCGCGATGCGCCGGCGCCAACGCTCGATCGAAACGGCTGTGCGCGTCTCGCCGAAGTCGACGTAGCGCTGGTCGATCACCGTTGCGGGCACGCGGTCGATGCCGTACTGCAGGGCAAGCCCGACGCCCACGCCCGCCGCAAGGACAGCGTTCTGCAACTGCACCCCCCCAGCGCGGATGCGCTGCTCGGCGATCGCCGCGGCGCGCTCCGGGTCGCCCGGCAAGCCATCGGAGAGCGTTGCCTCAATCTGGGCGAGTCGGTCGAGCTGGTAGACCTGCGCGAGCGCCGGCGCATGCACCGGGATGCTCGATAGCGTGAACACCTCAATGCGCTGGGGCTCAGCCGCGTGCGCAGCAGCGGCGCCGAGACAGAGCGCGAGAGTGAGCACCACTTGATGCGCGCTCACAGGATCACCCGCGACTTGTCGAGGCGGTCGGCAATCTCGTAGACCGCTTCGAGCTCGGTGCAGCTACGCTCGCGCATGATCTTCGCCCGATCGGCCTTCTCGTCCTTTTCGGTCTGGGCCAGCGCCAGGGCCAGCGAGGGCGGCACGTTGCGCACCAGGCATTCGACCTGATCGCTCAAGACCACGCCTTCGGTAAATGCCCCCATCTGCTTCTTGGCCGACAAGAGCAGATCGCGCGTTTCCTTGCTGATCGTGCGAAAGCGGCTGAGTTGCTCAACTTCCTCGTTGGGCATCACCAGGAGCATCCACCACTCCATCATGTTGAGCATGCGCTTGGCGGTGTCGGGGAAGTCCTGCATGTTCTGGGTCGCGAGCCACAGCCACACACCGAGCTTTCGCCACATCTTCGAGATCTTCACGATGTAGGGCGAGAGCATCGGGTTAGTGGTCACGATGTGCGCCTCGTCGGTGAGGACCACCGTCGCGCGCTTCTCGTACTGGCGCGCTTCGGCCAGCGCGTTCGCGTAGTTGATCAGCGAGATGTAGGCGATCGTGAGCTGATCCTCGTAGCCCTCGCGGGCGAGGATGCCGAAGTCCACAATCGTCACATCCGCATCCGGCCAGCCTTGGCCAGCGCGGTTGAAGAACCGCCCGGCGATGCCGTCGCAGAAGAGGCGCATCGCATCGCTCATTTCCGAGACGCGGCCCCGACGCACTTCCGGGAGCTCGGGGTCGCGCGCAATGTCGGCAAGCGCTTCGACCACATCTTCGGTGAGCATCATCGGCTTGCCGACATCGCGCGCCTTGCGTGCGGCCGCCTTGATCGCGCGGCGAATCAGCCCTTGATCTGCCCGCGTGAGCTTGGCCGCTTCGCGCGGATCGCCCCCGGTGATCATGATTCGCGCGGCAATCTCCATCTCGCCCAGGATGTCGCGTTTCTCATCGAGCACGGAGGCGTCGGTCTCTTCGGCCGCTTCAGGCTCGTCGTCCGAGAGCGGGGCGGGCGACTCGTCCAGTTCGTCAAAGGGCAGTTCGGTGAGCTCAGGGCGCACCGCATCCAGGAGCTTGTAGGCGTCGGCAAAGGGCGGCAGCGACACGTCCGAGTCGGGGTTGAGCACCACGTGATTGACGGTGAGCCCCAGGCTTGCGCAGTGCTGCCCCAGCAGGCCAAAGGAGTTGCCGGCGTCGGCGATGATGAAGCGCGGCCGGTGCACTGCGAGGGTCGAGATCGTCAGCGAGTTGCAGGTCGCCGACTTGCCCGCGCCGGTTGGGCCGAGCAGCAGCAGGTGAGCGTTCTTCTTGCGATCGGCCCGGTGCAGCGGATCCATCATCACCGGCTCGCCGCCGCGATTGAAGAACCACCAGGCCGGGCGCCCGGTGCCGCGTGCGCGGCCGTAGAGTGGCAGCAGGGCCGCCAGGTGAGACGAGAAGAGAAATCGGCTGCGCAGCGATTCCTTCTGATCGAGCACCGGGTCAAAAGCCATCGGCAAGCCCCGGATCCAGGAGTCGACCGCCAAGAGGTCGGCCTGGCGATCGATGAACTTCAGATCCGCCGGCAAGAGCACCGCATTGGCCGAGTTCACCCGGCGCCGCAGATCCTCTTCGGAGCTGCCGCGCAGGTAGAGGTTGATCACGGTTGGCAGCACCTTGTCGCCGCGCGCAATGCGCCGCGAGACCTTGATCGCCTGTTCCTTGGCGAGCTGCGCATCGGCCGAGTCACCCACCGAGGCGCGTTTGATCTTGTCGATGTGATCGCGCACCTTGTCCTGCGCGCGAAAGCTGATCGAGATCGAGAGGATTGCCCCCTCCGGGAGCTTGTCGAAGAGCGCATACAAGCGCCCATCCTTGAAACTGCGCTCGGCAGTCAGGTGCCCGCTGACCGGGGGCTGGCGCAATGCCTGCAGCGTGAGCACCTGGTGCGGCATGCCGTCGAACCACCACAGGCCCCGCTCGGCATCCGAGCGGGGCATCGACATGAAGAGCTGCTCGCAGAAGTCATAACCGAACGGCGCATCCGGCCCTTCGCCCGGATAGGGCATCACCTGCAGCAGATCCGTGCCTTCAGGCAGGGCAGGGGCGGGATTGAACCAGGGCACGAGCCATTCGTAGAGGTGCTTGCGATCCTGGCGGATCGTGCGCACGCCCGCTTGGGCGAGCGCGCCCTCGAAACGGTCGGTGATGTTGTCCAGTTGTTCGGCCGCCGTGAGCCCGCCGTCTTCGTTGAAGTCGTACCCGGACGGGTAGCGCCGGTAGATACACACCCGCGTGCGCCGCAGCTTCGCGCAGAAGCGGTTGCCCGACACTTCGTTGTCGGTGAAGAGCCCTTCGCGCCGCGCCACGATCTGCAAGTGCTTGCGCATGCGCGCAAGGTAATCCTGCGTGAAGGCCGTCGCCCGAATCTCCGGGTCGATGTAGGCCTCCAGGTGGGCGACCGCTGCATCAATGCCCGGATCGTCCTGCACGAAGATCTGCATCACCCAGTCGCCTTTCTCCACTTCCGGGAAGGCGCCGTTGAGCACCGTCTGCAGGGCATCGGCCTGGCGCTTGAGAAACTCCTTTGAACGCCCCTCTGTCGCAGTCGGGATGAGCTCGTAAAGCGCGGCAAGCGAAACCCCGTCTTCGAGCACGAAGACCTTTTTCTCGGGCAGGTAGTCCATCCAGGGCAGATGGTCGATCAGTGAGACCGGCCGCTGTCCCATCGTGTGCCGCTGCACGCGCGAGACCGGCTGGTGCTGATAGGGATGCTGTGCTTCGTCCTCGCCATCGAGGGCCGGGGCGGTTTTCTCGGGCGCGGACGAGGCGCTGGCGAGCACGCGCTTGAGGGTCGCGAGCATCCTCACTCCCCCAAGCGCGCACGGCTGGGCGGCACTTCGCCCGGCATCGCGTACTCAACGCGTTCATACATCGGGAACACCGTCACATAGCCGGGCACCGGCGCCCCCGAGGCGCCCAGGTGCGGCGGGACGTACATCACCAGATCGGGATTGGGCAGGCGCGCAAAGCGCTGCGTGAGCACCGCGGATTCTTCGCGGGCGTAGCCCGCCGTGCTCGCGCCCACCGCCGCGTCAAGGTAGAGCGGGGCGGCCGGGGCGGCACTGCGCTTGGGCTGCGCAGCGTCCGTCGCAGCAGGGGCCGCGCTACCGGCCGCGCCGCCGCTTGCCGGGGCCGGGCCCGGCGAGGGCAGCGTGGTGCCCAACTGGTGCGCGCGGTAGATCTCCAGCATCGTCGGGCCGGTCTTCGGAATCACTTCCTCGCTGGTGGTCGCGCAGGCAACCATGGCCAAGGCGAGCGGCAGGACCGTGAAGCGTTTTGCTAGGACGTACAGGGGGTGCATGAATCTCTCCTCGAATCGGGGTAGGCGCTGCAGCGATCGGCCGATCAGGCGGAGCCGCAGCCCGCCGGACAACAGCCCAAGGGGATGCCGTGGCTGCAGTAGCCGTGCTCGGCGTTCCAGTCCTGCTCAGCCTCGCGCGATGCGCGCGTCTCGTAGCCGAACTCACGGGCGATCGCGAGTGCGGCCTCGCGGTGGCGCGCTTCGAGCTGGGCGAGGCCGGTATCGATCGCACTGCTGAGCAGTTCCACATAGAGCCCGTCCGAGCAGGCGCAGCGCGCACCGGCGTAGAGCGCCCAGCGCTCGCACGCGCTGCGCCATTGGGTCGCATCGAACGGGCTCAGGGTGATCGGCTGGGCGGTCGGGACGGGGTGGTGATGGGTGTGAGCGGTTTGCATGGTCGCGCTCCGGCTGATCAGTCAAGCCGCGCCGTGACGCGCGATTGCGCGGCGCGGGCGCGGCGGTAGTCGAGCTTGCGAGCGTCAGGCAGCTTGTCGAGCTCGATCGCGCGATCCATGTGCAGGGCCACGCGCACACCGGCCTGCACAAAGATCGCGTCAAAGGAATTGGCCATCCGAGCGGTGATCCAGTTACTGAGCTCATTGGCCGCGCCTGAGGCCGACTTGCCCAGGATGTACTTGCCCTGATCGCCGGTCACCGAGCTCGTGGCGCCCCCCGTGAGGGAGCTGGTGCTCGTGGTGGTCTGGGCCGCTGCAGCCGCTTCTGCGGCAATCCCAAGGGTCTGGATGCCGACTTGGGTGGTGATCCAGGCGGGCGCATTAGTGATCTTCGAGCCGCCGATGCAGGGCACGCCGCGATCGTCGGAGAGCCAGGCGATGCGATCTTCCGAGACACCCGTGCTGCTGCCAGCACTGTTCGAGCGCCGGTTCGAGACGGTGCGGATGGTGCCGTCAGCAAAGAGGAAGGTGACCGATTCGACGTTGCCGTAGACGCAGGAGAGCGTCCAGTCGCCAATGGCCTTGCCCGAGACCACCATGCCCACCACTTCGTCGGGCACATCGAGGCCGTTGGCCGCGAGGTTCGGGCGACCGATCAGCGCCTTGAACGGCACCGGGTCGGTGACCTTGCCATTGACCGGCACGCGGCCGATCAATGCTGTCATCGTGGTGGATCCGATCAGCGTGGCGTTCTCTGGCACCGTGAACCAGGGCTCGGTTTCCGCGACGGGCGCGGCCGTGCTGGAGCGCTGGGCCGCGCCGGGCGCCGTCGCGCTACCTGCGTAGGCGCCGCTGCTGACGCCCGCGCCAGTCGGGGGCAGCGCATCGAGCGGGTCGGTGTAGGCCACTTGCGTAGGCGCAGCGTTGTTGCCGCTGCCCGGTGCGGGCGCCACGGTGCGCCCCATCGGTTCGACCCAGGTGGTGGCGGCCGGATGCGCCCAGGCGTTCGCCCCGCCGGCGGGGGCGCCGCCGCCCTCGTAACCGAATCCGCCCGGAATGCCGTTAGCGCCGGCAGCGTTGCCGCCTGCGCGCACGCCGCCCCCGGCCACGTCATAGCCCGCGAGGCGCGTCTCCATTTGCGTCAGGCGCGTGAGCACCCCGCCCATCGGGCCGCTCTCGGTACTGATCTGCTCGCCCACCTTGCGCGCCACTTCATCGACGGTCTGATTGCGATCGCGCAGCAGCCGCTCATTGCGCTCGCGCAGCTCGGTGTTCTCTTTGGAGACCTGCGCGAGCGAGATGTGCACTTGCTTGAGCTCGGAGGTGAGCGTGCGCAACGTGTCCTGCGGC
>NZ_JAPFHA010000028.1 GCF_026586805.1 Niveibacterium sp. 24ML
CCCAGAGTCGTCAAGAACCGAGCACACAAATTTCCGACGAAAAAAATGCCAGACAGCGGTTAACTGACTGGCATTGGGCTCCAGGCCGCCCTTTTTTCTGATGCCTTGCTTCAGGCTTTTGGCGTTTTGTTGTGGCGAACATCTTCGCCACGCGCCATGTAGTACACATACTGGGCCATGTTCTTGGCGTGGTCGCCGATGCGCTCGAGCGCCTTGGCCACGAAGATGATGTCGATGCCGCCGGAGATCGTGCGCGGGTCTTCCATCATGAAGGTGATGACCTGTCGCATGACGCCCTTGAATTCGGCATCGATCTGCTTGTCAGCGCGCACCACGGCATCGGCGGCATCGGTGTCCATGCGAGCGAAGGCGTCCAGCGCGTTGCGCACTTCCGCAATGGCCATTTCAGCCATGTGCGAGAGCTGAACACGCGGCACAGCCAGCGCACCGCCGTGGATGGCCTTTGCCATCTTGGCGATTTTCTTGGCTTCGTCGCCGATCCGCTCAAGGTCGGTGATCGCTTTGAGCACTGCGGAAATGAGGCGGAGGTCGATTGCGGCAGGCTGACGCTTGGCGATCACCTGGGTACACAGTTCGTCCAGCGCCATTTCGAGTGCATTGACGCGGTGGTCGTCTTCAATCACGCGCTCGATCAGGTTCTGGTCACCTTCGACCAGGCCCTCGATTGCACGGGTAATCTGCTGTTCGACAAGCCCGCCCATCTCCATCACATGGGTGCGAATGCTTTCGAGTTCGACGTCGAACTGCTTGGATGTGTGTTCGCTCATGCCTCAATCCTTTCAAGCCTAACCCGCAGAGGTTACGCGCAGTTCATTTCAAGTACGTGACAGTCGTTCGACACCATCGGGGCCGCCGATCAACAGCAGATCGACGCGACGACGCGCAAACAGTCCGCTGGTCACCACGCCGGTGATGTGGTCGATCTCGCTTTCGAGGGCTACCGGGTCAACGATAGCCAAACCATGCACGTCCAGGATGACATTACCGTTATCGGTTATCACGCCCTCACGCCAGCGCGGCTCGCCACCTAGCGCACGCAAGGCACGCGCCACTTGCTCGCGTGCCATCGGAATGACTTCGACCGGAAGCGGAAACTTGCCGAGCACCGGCACTTTCTTGCTGGCATCGGCAATGCAGACGAATTCGCGTGCCACTGCAGCAACGATCTTCTCGCGCGTCAGGGCCGCCCCGCCCCCCTTGATGGCGTGCAGGCCACCATCGACTTCGTCCGCGCCGTCGACATAGATCGGGATCTCACTCACGGTATTGAGATCGAGCACCGGAATGCCGATCGACTCCAGCCGCCTGCTGCTCGCTTCAGAGCTGGAAACGGCACCGACAAAGCGCGACTTGATCGGCGCGAGGGCGTCAATGAAAAGGTTGGCGGTCGATCCGGTGCCAACACCGAGCACGCAGCCGGCGGGGGCATGGGCAGCGACATAGTCGGCCGCAGCCTGAGCAACGAGTTGTTTGAGCTGATCCTGGTTCATGGTCTGGCTTGAGTAAGACTGCGATCGGAGCGTAATTGTAGCGAAGTCACATCGTCATGCCCCTGCAACACGCGGCCCGGATGATCCGCCGCCATGCCGCGCGTGCGAACCCTCTTCCTCTCCGATATCCACCTCGGAACCCGCGCCTGCCAGGCCGAGCAATTGCTCGACTTCCTGCGCGAACACCCCGCCGACAAGGTGTTTCTGATCGGCGACATCATTGACTTCTGGGCGATGAGCCGCAGCATTCACTGGAGCGCCGCGCAGAACACGGTGGTGCAAAAACTGCTGCGACGCGCCCGCCACGGGGAAGAGATCATCTTCATCCCCGGCAATCACGACGAAGCCCTGCGCGATTACTGCGGCACGGTGTTCGGCGATGTCAGGGTGGAACACGAACATGTGCACACCACCGCCGACGGCCGCCGCTTCCTGCTGGTGCACGGCGACGAGTTCGACCAGGTCACGCGTTACCACAAGTGGGTCGCCGTGCTCGGTGACATGTCCTACACGCTCCTGGTACGGCTCAACATCGCGCTGTCATACATCCGCCGCAAACTGGGCATATCCGGTTACTGGTCGCTGGCCGGATACGCGAAGCGGCGCGTCAAGACGGCGCTGCAGTTCATCTTCGATTTTGAAGAGTCGGTGATCCACGCCGCGCGCGAACGCAATCTGGATGGCGTGATCTGCGGCCACATCCACTGGGCAGCGATCCGGCAAGTCGACGGCCTGACCTATGTGAACTGCGGCGATTGGGTCGACTCCTGCACCGGCATCGTCGAACACCTGGACGGCCGACTTGAACTGGTGACCTGGCAAAGGCCAGCCACCAACGCGCTGCCAAGCCCCGACTTACTGGAGAAAGCCTGAGTGATGCGCGTACTGATGGTTTCTGACGTGTATTTTCCGCGTGTCAACGGCGTATCCACCGCCATCGACACCCACCGCCGCGGCCTGCCGCAACATGGCGTCGAAGTCGAACTGGTGGTGCCGCGCTACGAAGATGAATCGGGCGAGCCCGGCATTACCCGCCTGCCCGGCTGGCGCGTACCGGGTGACCCGGAAGATCGCTTCGTGGCCCCGCACCGGGTCCGCAGCGCGGTCATGAAGGCCGCCGCACAAGCCGACCTGATCCACATCCAGACCCCCTTCGCCGCGCACTACGCCGGGCTGGCGGCAGCGCGCAGATTCAATCTGCCGGTGGTCGCCACCTACCACACGCTGTTCGAGGAATACCTCCATCTTTACGCACCGATGCTGCCCGAATCGTGGCTGCGCGGCCTCGCGCGCAGGCTCTCGCGCAGCCAGTGCAACGCGCTTGACGCAACCATCGTGCCCTCGCACGCGATGGCCCAGCGCCTGCGCGAATACGGCATCACCGCACCGCTTCAGGTGTTGCCAACCGGCGTACCGGTGGGGCAGTTCTCGGTCGGCGATCGCGCCAGCCACCGCGCGCGATTCCGCGCGCGTTACCGCATTCCGCCCGATCAGCCGGTGGCGCTGTTTGTCGGCCGCGCGGCACACGAGAAGAACATCGGCTTCCTCATCGAAGCCCTTGCGCACGCCCGCTGCACGGTGCCGGAACTCCTGCTGGTGGTCGCCGGCGAGGGGCCCGCGCTCGAATCCCTGAAAGAACGGGCGAAGGCGCTCGGGCAGGCTGATCACGTGCGCTTCATCGGCTACCTTGACCGCGCCCGCGAGTTGCCCGACTGCTACGCCGCCGCCGACCTGTTTGCGTTTGCCTCACGCACCGAAACACAGGGGCTGGTGCTGATCGAAGCCATGGCCGTCGGCCTGCCGGTTGTGGCGCTGGCCGAGATGGGGACCTGTGACTTGCTCGGCGCGCACCAGGGCGCGTTGGTGCCCCCGTGCGATGTGGGCGCCTTCGGCGATGCGATGGCGCGGCTCACAAGTGACAGCGCATTGCGCAGTCTGCTTGGCGAGCAGGCACGGGTACTCGCCCGCGACTGGTCGGACGATGCCCTCACCGCGCGCATGGCCATGCTTTACCGCGACGTCTGCCTCGCCCACGCAACCAAGGAAAACACATGGAAAGCCCCTTCAAAGGCAAAACAGGCCTAAGACGCCTGTGGAACGCAATGCACTACTCGATGGAAGGCTTCCGCGCCGCGTACCGGCATGAAGACGCCTTCCGGCAAGAGGTGCTGCTCGCCGCCTTGATGATCCCCGCCGCCCTGCTGCTGCCGGTGGGCATGGTCGGCCGTGCGCTGATGATTGGCAGCGTGCTGCTGGTGCTGATCGTGGAACTGCTCAATTCCGCCATTGAAGCGGCGGTCGACCGGATTTCACTCGACAGCCACACGCTTTCCAAGCGCGCCAAGGACATCGGCAGCGCCGCGGTATTCGTTGCCCTGACGAACGTTGTCCTTGTCTGGACTTGCGTACTGCTAGCCTGAGGCCCCGCCATGACCCACCCGCTGCGCATTGCCGTCGTCACGGAAACCCACCCGCCTGAAGTGAACGGCGTGGCGATGACCGTGCAACGATTGATCAACGGCATGCGCTCGCGCGGCCACCGCATCACCGTGGTGAGGCCGCGGCAGCAGCGCCGCGAAACCCCGCTGGCCGACGAGTGGCTGGTCGGCGGCCTGCCGCTGCCGGGCTACCCTGGCCTGCGCTTCGGGCTGCCGGCGCGGGGTTATCTGCAGCGCGGCTGGGAGGCACTGCGGCCCGATGCCATTCACGTCGTCACCGAAGGCCCGCTCGGCTGGTCGGCGATCCAGGCGGCGCGAAAGCTGGGTATTCCGGTGAGCTCGGGCTATCACACCAACTTCGACCGCTATTCGCGCCACTACGGCGCCGGCGTGCTCAAACCGGCCATCGGGCGCTGGCTGCGCCACTTCCACCGCAGCGCCGACGCAACCCTGGTGCCCACGCCCGAACTGGCCGCCAGCCTGGGGGCGCAAGGCATCCCCGGCGTCGGCGTGGTGGGGCGCGGGGTTGATACCGAGCTGTTTTCGCCCATGCGGCGCGACAACAACCTGCGCGCGCGCTGGGGCGTCGCAAGCGACGGGCTGGTGGTGATGAACGTCGGCCGCCTGGCGCCAGAGAAAAACCTCGCGCTGGTGGAGGCCGCGTTTCGCCACATCGGCGCGCAGGAGCCCAAGGCCCGCATGGTGTGGGTGGGCGACGGCCCGGCCCGCGCATCGCTGGCCCGCGCGCACCCCGACCATCACTTCGCCGGCGCCCGCTACGGTGCCGATCTCGCCACGCACTACGCCTCGGCCGACCTGTTCCTCTTCCCCAGCCTCACCGAAACCTACGGCAACGTCACCGTAGAGGCGATGGCCAGCGGGCTGGCGGTACTGGCCTACGACTGCGCGGCCGCCGCATTGCTGATCCGCCACGACGAAAACGGTTGCGTGGCCCCCGAAGACGACGCCCAGGCTTTCATCCAGACAGCCTGCCGCATGGCGGGCGATTCGGCGCTGCGCGAACGCCTTGGCGAAGCCGCCCGCCGCAGCGTCTTGCCGCTCGCCTGGGAGGCGGTGGTGGCCGACTTCGAAGCAAGCCTGCGCGCCACGATCCTGCGCCACGGCGATCCACAGAACCGATCGGGCTTGGCAAAAGCCGCCGCCTCGGCTTGACTGAAGGTTTTCCACCTCACAGGAGTACGCAATGGGCTTGCTCGATCAACTGGCTGGGCAGTTTCTGGGCGGCGGCGCAGAGGGTGGTTCAAGCCCACTACTGCAGATGGCAATGCAACTGCTTCAGAACCACGAAGGCGGATTGGGCGGCCTGCTCGCCCAATTGAACCAGGCGGGCCTCGCCGATCAGGTGAAATCGTGGGTCGGTACCGGCAGCAACCTGCCGGTTTCAGGCGATCAACTGGCTGCCGCTCTCGGGCCGGATACGCTGGGCAAGCTCGCCGGCGCGCTGGGGCTTGATCCCGGCGCTGTCTCGGAACAACTGGCCCAGGGCTTGCCGCAACTGGTAGACAAGCTGACGCCGAACGGTTCGCTCGATGGCAGCGGCGATCTGCTCGCGCAGGGGCTGAGCGCCCTCTTCCGCAGCTAAACGCTTGCAGTACCGGCCTCTGTCAAGGCAGAGGCCGCTCAAGTGCAGCAGATAGTTGTCGTTTCTGTAGTATTCGCTACTTCACGACCTATTGCGCTGTCATGGCCCCTGGATTCCACCTCGCCCATCCCTGCTTACTCGAGCGACGGCTCCAATGACAAGCTGGGTGCTCCTTGCCTTCGTCATCGGCCTGCCCATCGCGTTCTGGCTGGGCGCGCGCCGTGCCGACAAGGCCATGCTGCGCGAACGTGAAGAAACCGAAGATTCGCGCACCTCGGCACTCGCCGCGCTGGCCCAGACGCGCCTGCTGCAGGCCCACCAGCAGGCATTGATGGACAGCATCGACGACCTGGCCTGGCTCAAGGATCGCGACTGCCGCTTCAAACTGGTCAACCGCAAATTCGCCGATGTGTTCGGGAGCGCACCGGCATCGCTGGTCGGCAAGACCGATTACGACCTGTCCCCCCCCGAGATGGCCGCCCACTACCAGGCGCATGACCGCATGGTGATGGAGACCCGACAAGTTGCGCGCTACGAAGAAGAGATTCACCGCGAGAACGGCGAGATCGGCTGGGCGGAAACCATCAAGGTGCCGGTGTTCGGCGAAAACGGCGAAGTCGTCGGCACCGCCGGCATTGCGCGTGACATCACGCTGCAAAAACGCTACCAGCGCGAAGTGGAGTTCCTCGCGCAGCACGATCCGCTGACCGGGCTTTACAACCGCCGCCATCTCGAAGACCAGTTCGAAGTCTTCGCCGCAAGCCACACGCGCTTTGCCGCGCTCTTCCTGGATCTGGACAATTTCAAGCTGATCAACGATACCGACGGCCATTCGGTGGGCGACGAACTGCTGCGGCAACTGGCCGCGCGCCTCAAGGGCGAAACCGGCCGCAACGATCTGCTCGTGCGCCTGGGCGGCGACGAGTTCCTGCTGCTCTCGCCACTTGGGTCCGACAGCCCGGACGCGCTGGACGACCTCGCCGGCCGTATCGAAACCGCAATCGGCACGCCTTACGAAATCGGCAGCGTGAAGTACACGGTTTCCAGCAGCATCGGCATCGCGGTGTATCCCGAGCACGGCAACGATCGGCAAACACTGATCAAGCATGCCGACATCGCGATGTACGAGGCCAAGAAGAAAGGCCGCAACCGCATCTGCTGGTTCGAAGAAGCGCTCGCCAGCGAAACGGTTGAACAACGCCGGATCGAGTTGCGCATTCGCGAGGCGCTCAAGGAGAAGGCTTTCGATCTGCACTACCAGCCGGTGGCTGACACGCAGACCGCGCGCATCGTTGGAGCAGAGGCGCTGCTTCGCCTGCGCGATAGCCACGGCGCGCCGATACCGCCCGCCCGCTTCATCCCGGTTGCCGAGCAGACCGGCCTGATCGAAGCCGTCGGCGAGTGGGTGCTCGATACCGGGCTGCGGCAGCTCGCTGCCTGGCGCGCTGCGGGGCACCTGAACTTCCGCCTTGCGATCAACATTTCCGGCACCCACTTCACCAGCCCGCACTTTGTCGAACGCCTGGCGGCACGGCTGCGCGAAACCAACGTGCCGGGCAGCGCGCTGGAACTGGAGCTGACCGAAGGCGTGCTGATGGCCGACGCCGACGCCAACATCTCGACCCTGGCGCGGATCGCGGCGCTCGGCGTTGCGCTGGCGGTAGACGATTTCGGCACCGGCTACTCAAGCCTCGCCTATCTCAAGCAGTTGCCGATCCATCGCCTGAAGATCGACCGCAGCTTCGTCAAGGGCCTGCCGGTGCATCCGGGCGATATCGCGATCACCCGCTCGATCCTCCACCTGGCGCAGACCTTCGGTTTCGAAGTCACCGCCGAAGGCGTTGAAACGCGCGAACAGCTTGAATTCCTGCGTGAGGCCGGCTGCCCGACCGTTCAAGGCTTCTACTTCAGCCCGGCACGCAGCGCCGCAGACTTCGAAGTGTTTTTCGACCCGCCCCGCGAATCGTGAAGCTCGCCGCCTTTGCCGCCTGCCTGCCCCACGACAGCCTCGCGGGCGCGCTCGATTACCTCGCCACGCATCAGATCCACGCCCTTGAACTGGGCGTTGGCGGATACCCCGGCACCCGCCATGCCAACGCGCAGCAACTGGCCAGCAGCGAAAGCGCCCGCAGCGCCTTGCTCGACGCCTGTCGCGCGCGGAGCATCGAGATCATGGCGCTGTCGTGCCACGGCAACCCCTTGCACCCGGACCACGCACTGGCCTCCGCCCACGATCGCGACTTTCGCGCCGCCCTGGAAGCCGCCAACGCGCTCGAAGTGCCGGTGGTGGTGGGGTTCTCCGGCCAACCCGGCACCGGCGGCGTGCTCAACTGGCCGGTGATCGGCTGGCCGCAGGAATACGCCGACCAGTACGAACGGCAATGGCAGGAACACCTGATCCCGTACTGGCAACCGATCGCAGCGCGCGCGCAGGAACTGGGCGTGAAGATCGCGCTGGAGCTGCACGGCGGCTTCGCGGTGCACTCACCCGCCACGCTGCGCCGCCTGCGCGAGGCATGCGGGCCGGCGATCGGCGCCAACATCGACCCGAGCCACCTGTGGTGGCAGCGCATCGACCCGGCACGCGCCATCGCGCGACTCGGCGCAGCGGTGTTTCACTTCCACCTGAAGGACGTCTGCTTCCGCGACGGCGCGCTGGACGACCTGGGCATTCTCGACTGCACCCCGCACGCCCGCATGGATGAGCGCGCCTGGTACTTCGCCCCGCCCGGCGAGGGCCACGACGCCGCCTGCTGGCAAGGCATTCTGGATGCGCTCAGGGCCATCGACTATCGCGGCGCGCTGTCGATCGAACACGAAGGCTACGCCCCGGCGAGCGAAGCAATCGGCGCCACCGCCCGCTGGATGCGCGGGCTCAAGCAGGTCGACTGAAATCAGGATCAGGAACGCGCATGAAACTCCTTGTCACGGGAAGCAGCGGTACGCTCGGCACGGCCGTCAACCGCGCGGCAGTTGCGGCCGGCCATCAGTTCATTGGCTGGAATCGCCAGGCGGCCGACCCGCTCACGCCCGCTTCGCACCCTGCCTACATCGATGCCATCGCGCCGGACGCGATCCTGCATCTGGCCGTTGCCGCCACCTCAACCGGCCGCGACAACGAGGGCTGGCGCACCACGGTTGACTGGTCTCTAGGCCTAGCGGACTACGCTGCGCAACGCGGCCTGCCGCTGGTATTCACCAGCACCGCGCTGGTGTTCGACAACAGCCTCAGCGGCCCCTTCACACTGGCTTCGGCCACCAATGCGCGCGAAGGGTATGGCTTCGAGAAACGCTGCGCCGAGCATGGCGTGCTGCTTCGCCACCCCGGCGGCGCGCGCGTCGCACGCTTGGGCTGGCAGATCGATCCGCAAGGCAGCGGCAACAACATGGTCGCGCACGCCCATCGGGAAATGGCGGCGCACGGCGCAATCGGCGCATCGCGGCGCTGGCAGCCCGCCTGCTCCTTTGTGGATGACACCGCCACCGCCTTGCTGCGACTGATCGATGCCCCGCCAGGGCTCTACATGCTTGATTCCAATCGTGATGGCGCCAGCTTCGCCGACATCCTGCGCGCGCTCAGCCAGACTTTTGGCTACCACTGGCAGATCGCCGAGAACGAAGACTACGTGTATGACCAGCGCCTCATCGATCCACGCCATGGCATGCCCGCGCTCGCGGTACACCTGCCATCGCTCGCGCGCTGACGCAAAGAAAAACCCCGCGGTGCATTGCACGGCGGGGCAAATAAACCACTAGAGGAGAGTTGCAGCACCGCCAGCACTGGCGGGTTGACGACTTCATTGTGCTGCAAGCCCCCCCGGGGCAACCATGCCCGTCCGGGCCAAGCGTTTGTCCGTTGCAGACAGGCCGCTCAGACGCCGACCTTGACCTCAAGACGGACCGGTTCGCGGCCACGATTCACCCACATCCAGCACCACTCGGCACGCACATCGGCGTCGAATATCGCGTCGAGCGCCTTGGCGCGGGCGATCTGAACGGGGGAGATCACCGTTTCGCCGTCGTGGCGATGGACATTGAATTCAAGCGGCGCATCCGCCGTGAAGCGGTAGGCCATGCCCTGACCGGCATCGAGCAAGCGGCAGTCCTCATGCCCCTTGCCCGGCAAAAGCATTATCGTCGCGGGCGCCGCCGACGCGGCTTGCGTGCACACGCAAAGCCCTGCGACAAGCGCCGCGACGCCCCTCACAGCCATTCGGCCAGCGAGATGCCTGCGCCAATGGTGGTCTGCTTGTGGTTGTAATCGATCAGCGAGCTGCCGTAGCCAGTGAACACTTGCAGGTAGCCCTTCAGATTGCCCTGGATCGGGAATCCCCAGTCGAATTCCAGACTCCCGTGGCTGCGGTCGCCACTGCGCAGGCTATGCCGGCCCACCAGCGAGAACTGGTGCTTGCCACGGAGATAGATGGCGGTGAGATCGCCACGCCCCATGTAGTCCTCGATGTCCGGGTTGTCGTCGTTCGATATCTCTTCCTCAAGCCGGTGCCATGGCCGCACCAGCACGGCCAGGTTACCGGCCTCAACGCCGAACTGCGCATACACCCGGTTCCATGAGCGCGAAAACTCCCCCGCGCGACCGTTGGACTGGTGAATCAGGCCCAGGTTGACCATCTTGAGCGACACCCCGCCGGCCGACAGATCGGTGCGCCAGGTGTTGATCAGCTCTGGCGAATAGTTGGTTTCGCGGAAGGGCGCCGAGACATCCTTGTTGAACAACTGCCAGAACGAGCGCTGGGTGTAGGCCAGCCACAGATCACCGTTGTCGCCGATCATGTTCTCCCAGGCCTTCACCTTGAAGGAGAGCTGGAATTTGACCTCGGTCGCCATCCACGGCAGCTCGTTGTACTCATCGCCAGCCGCCTTCAGATTCACGCTGTGCGTGGGTGATGAGGGCGAGGTATTGATGTTGTCGCTCCAGTTCACCAGAAAGTAGATCGGCTGGTGATAGCGGAACTGGAAGGTGCCGGTCTTGTGTTCGGGGTTGAGCTCCCAGCGCTCGGACAAGCGCGAGGAAACCGGCTCACTGGCAGGCTTGGGCGCCAGCGCCTTGCGCGTGTTGCGGCCCGATTCGCGGTCGTAGCAGGCCAGGCGCTCGTCGTCGCCCGCCAGGTCGAGGCAGTCCGCAATGCCCGCGTTGGCGGCACCGCTCAGGATCAGCGCGGCACCACACAGCAGCCGCAAAGGGTGTTTGCTCAGTCGCATAGAGGTCTGCTCCGGGTCAGCGTTTTCAGGCCGAAGGGGGCACGTAGCCCTGTACTTGATCGGCACCGCCCGCAAAGAAGTAGCGTTCCATCTGCTCGGCCAGATACTTGCGGGCGCGCGCATCCATCAGGTTGAGGCGGTTTTCATTGATCAGCATGGTCTGGTGCTTGATCCAGCCCGCCCAGGCCTCCTTGGAAACCTGCTCATAAATCTTCGCGCCAAGCGCGCCGGGGTAAGGCGGGCGGTCGAGCCCTTCGGCTTCACGGCCAAGCTTGATGCACTGAACCATTCGAGTCATTTGAGTCTGTCCTTGAAACAGGTTGAATCCTGCACGGCACGCGCCGAAAACGGCGGCCATTCTAACGCGCCGGGGCGGCCCCGATTCAGCCGCCCCGCGTAATCACAGATGCTTCATCAGCACCTTCGAGCGGCGCTCGAAGTTGTAGAGCTGGCGTTTCTCTTGCGGCAGCTGATCCGGCGACACTTCGCGGAAGCCGCGCTCGCGGAACCAGTGCTCGGTGCGTGTGGTGAGCACGAACAATCGCTCCAGCCCGCTTGCCCGCGCGCGCGCTTCGATGTGCTGCATCAGCCGCTCGCCCAGCCCGCTGCGGCGGAACTGCTGGGTCACGGCAAGGCAGGCCATCTCGGCCGCACGCTCTTCCGAGAACGGATACAGCGCCGCGCAGCCCACCATCACCCCGTCGTGCTCGACCACCGAGAAGCGGGTCACTTCCATTTCGATCAGCTCGCGCGAACGCCGCACCAGGGTGCCGTCCGCTTCCAGCGGCGCGATGATCGAGAGCAGCGCGCCGACGTCTTCGATCGTCGCCTCGCGGAAGCGGGCGAGCGACTCCTTCGACACCATCGTGCCAACACCCTGACGGGTGAAGAATTCGAGCAGCAGGCCGCCGTCCTTGTCGCGATCAAGCAAGTGCGCGCGATGCACGCCCGAACGCACGGCACGGATCGCGCGCGGCAGGAACAAGTGAAGATCTTCGGTGAGCCCGCGGTCGGCGCGGAACATGCGTTCGGCTTCGTCGGCGGTAATCGTTTCGATCAAGCGGCCCTGCTCATCGAGCAAGCCCGGCGCGTCGCACAGGTAAATCAGCTTCTCGGCGCCCAGCGCAATCGCCACCTGCTCGGCCACCTCCTCCATCGCGAGGTTGAAAATCTCGCCGGAGGGCGACACGCCCAGCGGCGAGATCAGCACCACGTTCTGCTGATCAAGGTCGGCTGAAATTTCGTCGGCAATCACCTTGCGCACCGCGCCGGTGTATTGGTAATCAATGCCATCCACTACGCCGACCGGCTTGGCGGTGATGAAGTTGCCGCCGGTCACGCGCATGTGGGCGCCGGCCATCGGCGTGTTCGGCAAGCCTTGTGAGAGCCGCGCCTCGACTTCGATGCGGCTCGACCCGACCGCCGCTTTCACGCATTCGAGCGCCTCGGCATCGGTCACGCGCACACCTTCGTGCAGACGCGAAGGCAGATTGCGCCGCGCGAGTTCTTCTTCGATCTGTGGCCGCGTGCCGTGCACCAGCACCAGCCGCACGCCCATCGCAGCGAGCAGGTTGCAGTCGTAGCAGAGCTTTTCGAGCAGATCGCCTTCGGCCACTTCGCCGCCGAAGCCCAGCACGAAGGTCTTGCCTCGGAACGCATGCACGTAAGGCGCGGCGCCTCGGACCCATTCGACGAACCGGATCGCGTCGGCGTCACGCATCATCGTGCCCGCCGACACCTTGTCGCTAATGACCCGTGCGTCCGGGTCCGCTTGTTGATCCGACTTCGAATGCGGCATTGGTCCTTCCTCAGAAAAGTGCGGGCAAGGGATTTGCCCGCTTAGTAATCGCCCCAGAGTGCCAGCATTGCCGCCATTGCAGCAATGCCAGCCGTCTCGGTGCGCAAAATGCGTGGCCCCAGCGCCACGGGCCGGCAGCCAGCGGCCTTGGCCGCCCCGAGTTCGCGATCGGACCAGCCCCCTTCGGGGCCGATCATCAGCGCCACCGGCTGCGTGGGCGCGCCGAGCTTGCTCAAACGCTCGCCGCCCTCCGGCGCCAGCACCCAGCGCTCGCCCGCGAAGGGCTCGGCCAGCCACTGCGGCAGCGCGCGAATCGACGCCACCGGCATCAGGCAATTGCGCCCGCTTTGCTCGCAGGCCGACACCGCCACTTGCTGCCAGTGCTCGACCCGCTTTTCAGCGCGCGCGCCATCGAGCCGCAGGACGCTGCGTTCCGCCGCAACCGGCTGCACGGCGGCGATACCCAGTTCAACCGCCTTCTGCACGATCCAGTCCATCTTGTCGCCGGTCGCCAGCGCCTGCACCAGCGTCACCTTCAGCGGCGCTTCACGATCTGTCTCGTGCAGCGCATCGATGCGCGCACGCGGGTCGCGCCCCAGTTGCAGCAGGGTCGCCTCTGCCTCATTGCCGGCGCCATCAAACAGCGTGACCTGCTCGCCCGCGCGCAGGCGCAGTACGCGGTCGGCATGGTGGGCGACTTCCGGCGGAAGCGTGAATTCATGCCCGGCAGCGGGCAGCTCGGGGCAGAAGAATCGGGCGTGCATCGTACTATTATAAGTTGGCGCCCCCCTTGGAACTGCACTGTGGTCAGCACCGCAACGCCCCTCTGCGACTTTGGCCTTCCGGCCCCCGACTTCGAGCTTCCCGGCACCGACGGAAAGCGACACTCGCTTGCAAGCTGCCGCGGCCCCAAGGGCTTGCTTGTGATGTTCATCTGCAATCACTGCCCCTACGTCAAGGCGGTGCTTGACCGCATCGTGCGCGACGCGCGCGAACTGACCGCGCTGGGCATCGGCTGCGTTGCGATCATGTCGAACGACCCGAGCGACTACCCCGAAGACAGTTGGGACAACATGCTGCGCGTCGCCAGGGAGAACGACTTTCCTTTCCCCTACCTGCTCGACGAGACACAGGCGGTTGCCAAGGCCTACGGCGCCGTCTGCACGCCGGACTTCTTCGGCTACAACGCCGCGCTCCAACTGCAGTACCGCGGCCGCCTCGACGCCTCGCGCAAGGAGGCTGCCCCGGCTGATGCGCGTCGCGATCTGTTCGAAGCGATGCAACTTGTCGCCACCAGCGGTCACGGCCCCGCTGAGCAGGTGCCCTCAATCGGCTGTTCGATCAAATGGCGGGAGGCCTGAATGCCCATGCTTGCACGCGCACGCGCACTGGAGTCGGTGGTCCGCGAAGTGGCGCGCGAAGTCACGATGCCGCGCTACCTCAAAGCCAGTCGGCAGCAGAAGGCTGACGGCACCTCTCTGACAGAAGCAGACGGCGCGACCCAGCGCGCCCTGGCCGAACGACTGCGTGACGTGATCGACGCGCCGGTTCTTGGCGAAGAGATGAGCGCGGAACAGCAGCACGAAGTGTGGGCGCACGGCGACCGCGGCATCTGGGTGATCGATCCGATCGACGGCACCACCAATTTTGCCAACGGAATCCCGATCTTCGGGCTCTCGGTCGGTTTCCTGGTAGATGGGCGGACGGAATTCGGTGTTGTGTATAACCCGATCGCCGACGAAGCGTTCTATGCCGGCCGAGGCGCCGGCGCGTGGCTGAACGGCCAGCGACTCCCCTTGCGTACGCCCCCGAAAACCCTCGCCGCCAGCGTGGGGGGCGTGGACTTCAAGCGGGTGCCGCCGTCACTGGCCGCGCATCTGGCCGTGCAGTCGCCCTGCTTTTCCTTGCGTAACTTCGGCTCCAGCGCCCTCGAGTGGTGCTTCATTGCAGCCGGCCGGCTTGATGTCTACCTGCATGGCGGACAGATGCTGTGGGATTACGCGGCCGGCCGCCTGCTGGTGGAGGAGTCTGGCGGCATGGCAAGCGACCTCGAAGGGCGGGCGCTGCAAGCCCAGCCGGAGGGCAAGCAGGCGGTGGTCGTCGCCTCAAGCCCGGCGCTGCATGCGCAATGGCTTGCGTGGTTGCGGCAGGCGGGCGGCTGAGCGGGCGCGCCGAATTACTTGGCTGCGCTCTCGGCCTCGTCGAGCTGCCGTTTGCGCGCCTCGGCCTCCTGCGCGTGGATCTGCTCGACCGCTTTTCCAACCGCCTCCACCTGCTCACGCGGCGGCGCGTCCTTCGGCACCTCCACGCCGGCTTTGCGCGCAGCGTCGCCAACCGCCGAGGACTGCGACTTCAGGTTGCTGGCGGCGAGCCAGCCAACGAGCGCCAGGACAATCAGGATCAGGATCAGCCGCATTGCGAACCCCCGCAGAGTCGTGAGGTCTGCATTCTAGCCGCCGGCTCTGCCGCTGACCGCACGCGCGGAGCTTGCGCTAACATCAGCCCACGCCCTTCAAAGGAGCAATCGTGTCTGCGAAGCACCCGATCATCGCGGTAACAGGCTCGTCCGGCGCTGGCACGACCACCGTGCAGCGCAGCTTTGAATGGATCTTCCGGCGCGAGATGATCAACGCCGCCCATGTCGCCGGCGACGCCTTCCACAAGTACGATCGCGAGGGCATGCGACGCGCCATCTCAAAGGCAGAGCGCGCGGGGGCGCCACCGCTGTCGCACTTCGGCCCGGATGGAAACCTCTTCCCCGAGCTCGAAGCCTGCTTCAGGCACTATGCCGAAAGTGGCGGCGGGCAACGCCGCTGGTATCTGCATGACGAAACCGAGGCCTCGCCCTGGAAACAGCGCCCAGGCACCTTCAGCCCCTGGGAAGCGTTGCCGCCGGACACCGACTGCCTGTTCTACGAGGGCCTGCATGGCGGCATCGTCACCGACACGATCAACCTCGCGCAGCATGTCGATCTGCTGATCGGCGTTGTCCCGATCATCAACCTCGAATGGGTGCAAAAGGTGCTGCGCGATACCAAGGTGCGCGGCTACTCGATCGACGCGGTGCAGGACACGATCCTGCGTCGCATGCCGGACTATGTTCACTACATCGTGCCGCAGTTTTCGCGCACGCATATCAATTTCCAGCGCGTACCGCTGGTCGACACTTCAAATCCATTTATCGCGCGCGACGTTCCAACACTCGATGAATCGATGGTCGTGATCCGGTTTCGCGACCCGCGCAGCGTGGATTTCCCCTACCTGCTCGCGATGCTCGATGGCGCGTGGATGAGCCGCCCGAACACCATCGTGGTGCCGGGCGGCAAGATGGATCTAGCGATCCAGCTGATCATGACCCCGCTCGTGCTGCAATTGATCGAGCGTCGCCGCGCCCTGCTCTAAAGCCTCGCACGGCCCCACCTGCTGCGGCAGAGGGCCATAAAGAAAACCGACTAACGCCCGGATTAGGTTTTCGCTCATAATTGTGGACTTTGCTGCACCGCAATGGTGCAAGAAGCGTCTGAGACGCGTCCGCCACGAAGACCGCGCCAGGCCATCCCGAACCAACAGTCAGAGTGTTCACGATGTCGACCAATCGCCCGCTTCCCGCATTCAACGCACTTACAGGCGCCATCCGTGCGCTCGCGATGGATGCCGTCCAGAAGGCCAACTCCGGCCACCCCGGCATGCCGATGGGCATGGCCGAAATCGCCGAAGTCGTGTGGCGCCGCCACCTGCGCCACAACCCGGCCAACCCGAAGTGGGCTGATCGCGATCGCTTCATCCTCAGCAATGGCCACGGCTCGATGCTGATCTACGCACTGCTGCATCTGACGGGCTACGACGTCACGATCGACGACCTGAAGAACTTCCGCCAGTTCCACTCGCGCACGCCGGGTCACCCGGAAGTGGGCTACACCGCCGGCGTCGAGACGACCACCGGCCCGCTTGGCCAGGGCATCACCAACGCCGTCGGCTTCGCGCTGGCCGAAAAGCTGCTGGCAGCTGAATTCAACCGCCCCGGCCATGCCGTGGTCGATCACTACACCTACACCTTCCTCGGCGACGGCTGCCTGATGGAAGGCGTCTCACACGAAGCCTGCTCGCTCGCCGGCACGCTGGGTCTGGGCAAGCTGATTGCGTACTACGACGACAACGGCATCTCGATCGACGGCCATGTCGAGGGCTGGTTCACCGACGACACCAAGAAGCGCTTCGAAGCCTACGGCTGGCAGGTGATCGGCCCGATCGACGGCCACGATGCCGCAGCACTGGATGCCGCCACCGTCGCCGCCAAGGCTGAAACCACCAAACCGACGCTGGTGATCTGCAAAACCATCATCGGCATGGGTTCGCCGAACAAGGCCGACAGCCACGACTCACACGGCGCCCCGCTTGGCGTGGCTGAGATCGAGGCGACCCGCAAGGCGATCGGCTGGAACCACGCGCCCTTCGAAATCCCGGCTGAGGTGTATGCCCAGTGGAGCGCCAAGGAAGCCGGCGCAGCCAGCGAGGCCGAATGGAACACCCGCTTCGCGGCCTACCAATCCGCCTTCCCCGAACTGGCTGCCGAATTTGTGCGCCGCTTGGCAGGCGAACTGCCGGCCGACTGGTCGGCCAAGCGCGACGCTGCGCTGGCAAAAATCGCCGACAAGGGCGAGACCATCGCCACCCGCAAGGCCAGCCAGAACGCAATCGAAGCCTTCGCACCTGCGCTGCCTGAATTGCTGGGTGGATCCGCGGACCTCGCCGGCTCGAACCTGACGCTGTGGTCGGGCTCGAAGAGCGTGACACGCGACGCAGGTGGTAACTACATCAACTACGGCGTGCGCGAGTTCGGCATGACGGCGATCGCCAACGGCCTCGCACTGCACGGCGGCTTCATCCCCTACACCGCGACCTTCCTGGTGTTCTCGGACTACGCGCGCAACGCAATCCGCATGGCCGCGCTGATGAAGCAACGCCAGATCATGGTGTACACACACGATTCGATCGGCCTCGGCGAAGACGGCCCGACGCACCAACCGGTCGAACACGTCGCAAGCCTGCGCATCATCCCGAACCTGGACGTCTGGCGCCCTTGCGATAGCGTCGAAACGGCGGCCGGCTGGGCCAGCGCGATCGAACGCAGCGACGGCCCGACCGTGCTCGCCCTCTCGCGCCAGAACCTGCCCTTCGTGCCACGCAGCGCACAGCAAGTCGCCGACATCCGCCGCGGCGGCTACGTGCTGTCAGACGCCGAAGGCGCCAAGGCCGTGATCATCGCCACCGGCTCTGAAGTCGCCTTGGCTCTCGCAGCACAAAAGCAACTCGCCGAAGCGGGCGTGCCGGTGCGCATCGTGTCGATGCCAAGCACCAACCTGTTCGACAAGCAGGATGCCGCCTACAAGGCCTCGGTGCTGCCGCCAGCGCTGCCGAAAGTCGCGGTCGAAGCCGGAGTCACCGCACATTGGTATCGCTACGTAGGCGGAAACGGTGCAGTTGTCGGTATCGACACCTTTGGCGAGTCCGCACCGGCCGGCGAATTGTTCAAACATTTCGGGTTCACCCCCGATTACGTCAAAAACGCAGTCGAATCACTGCTGTAAAGTAGCTTTGATTAACTCAGCGCACCTGATTGCCCCGGTCAGGTGCCGGTCGCGCAACCCGCGACAGTCGTTCAGGTGGTATTCACGTTTGCCCCCCCTTAACCAGGAGAAAAAAATGACGATCAAGGTTGGTATCAATGGTTTTGGCCGTATCGGCCGTATGGTTTTCCGCGCTGCCGTCCAGAATTTTTCCGATATCGAGATCGTCGGCATCAACGACCTGCTTGAGCCCGACTACCTCGCATACATGCTGAAGTACGACTCGGTGCACGGCCGCTTCAAAGGCGACGTCTCGGTCGAAGGCAACACCCTGATCGTCAACGGCAAGAAGATCCGCCTGACGGCCATCAAGAACCCGGCTGAACTGAAGTGGGACGAAGTCGGCGCTGACGTCGTCGTCGAATCGACCGGCCTGTTCCTGACCAAGGAAACCGGCGAAATGCACCTGGCCGCTGGCGCCAAGAAGGTCGTCATGTCGGCTCCGTCGAAAGACGACACCCCGATGTTCGTGTACGGCGTGAACCACCAGACCTACGCAGGTCAGGCGATCGTCTCGAACGCGTCCTGCACCACCAACTGCCTGGCTCCGGTTGCCAAGGTCCTGAACGACACGTTCGGTATCAAGCGCGGCCTGATGACCACGGTGCACGCTGCCACCGCCACCCAGAAGACCGTTGACGGCCCGTCGAACAAAGACTGGCGCGGCGGCCGCGGCATCCTCGAGAACATCATCCCGTCCTCGACCGGTGCAGCCAAGGCAGTCGGCGTCGTGATCCCCGAGCTGAACAAGAAACTCACCGGTATGGCCTTCCGCGTGCCGACCTCTGACGTGTCGGTGGTTGACCTGACGGTCGAACTGAACAAGGAAACCACCTACAAGGAAATCTGCGCTGCCATGAAGGCCGCGTCGGAAGGCCCGATGAAGGGTGTTCTGGGCTACACCGAAGACAAGGTTGTCGCAACCGACTTCCGCGGCGAACCCTGCACCTCGGTGTTCGATGCAGAAGCTGGTCTGGCGCTTGATGGCACCTTCGTCAAGGTTGTCTCTTGGTACGACAACGAGTGGGGCTATTCGAACAAGGTTCTGGAGATGGTTCGCGTCGTTTCCAAGTGATCGGACTGAACGCATGAACTGACACGGAGCTCCCGGTGCAAACCAAGGCCGGGACCTCCGTGTTTTTATTTGGCCTCGACCTTTCCGAACGCCCCCCCTTCGACCGGTTTGCGTTTGCGCAACGTGCAAGAGCACGATTAGCGGCAAACTGATCGTTGGTCCAGCGCCGACACTAAAGATCGGCGAGTGGCCACGGAATTTCACTCCCTTGAAATCGAGAAAATCGCCATGCAATTCAAGAAACTGTCCGACCTGGATCTAGCGGGCAAGCGCGTGTTTATTCGCGCCGACATGAATGTCCCGCAGGACGACGCCGGCAAGATCACCGACGACACCCGCATCCGTGCCTCCGTGGCCGGCATCAAGCTGGCGCTCGAAAAAGGCGCTGGTGTCATGGTGACCTCGCACCTGGGTCGCCCGACCGAAGGCGAATTCAAGCCCGACGACTCCCTCGCCCCTTGCGCCCAGCGCCTTTCCGAGCTGTTGAACCAGCCGGTTCGCCTGGTGCAGAACTGGGTCGATGGCGGTTTCGACGTCAAGCCGGGTGATGTGGTGGTGCTGGAAAACTGCCGCGTCAACAAGGGCGAAAAGAAGAACAACGAAGACCTGGCCGCCAAGATGGCCAAGCTCTGCGATGTGTATGCCAATGATGCATTCGGCACCGCGCACCGCGCCGAAGCAACGACCCACGCACTGGCGATGGCCGCGCCGATTGCCTGCGCCGGCCCGCTGATGGCCGCTGAACTTGACGCCATCGGCCGCGCACTGGGCAACCCCGCTCGTCCGCTAGTTGCGATCGTTGCCGGCTCGAAGGTTTCGACCAAACTCACGATTCTCGACAGCCTCGCCGACAAGGTTGACCAACTGATCGTCGGTGGCGGCATCGCCAACACCTTCATGGCCGCGATGGGCCTGCCGGTTGGCAAATCGCTGATGGAAGCCGATCTGGTGCCGGAAGCCAAGCGCATCATCGACAAGATGGCCGCGCGTGGCGCTGGCGTGCCGATCCCGACCGACGTCGTGGTCGCGACCGAGTTCAAGGCCGACGCGGTGGCGACAACCAAGGCCGCAGCCGACGTTGCCGAGAACGAAATGATCCTCGACATCGGCCCGCAAACCGCGGCGGTGCTTGCCGACCAGCTCAAGGCGGCCGGTACCATCGTGTGGAACGGCCCGGTGGGCGTTTTTGAATTCGAACAGTTTGCCGGTGGCACCAAAGCGATCGCTGATGCGATCGCAAGCTCGGCAGGCTTCTCGATTGCGGGTGGTGGCGACACAGTCGCTGCCATCGGCAAGTTCGGCATCACGGACAAAGTCAGCTACATCTCAACCGGTGGCGGCGCTTTCCTCGAGTTCCTCGAAGGCAAGACCCTGCCGGCAGTCGATGCGCTGATGAAGCGCGCCGAAGGCTGAACTCAAGCGCGCGGCGCCTGTCCGGGTCACGCGCTTACTCGGCATGTAGCAAAGCTGCTTACTACAATTCAGGGCACGCGGCGGGCGCCAGGATGCACCCGCTGCACCCCGAATCATCTCCCCCTGGTGACGGCATGACCGTCACGACATCCCCCCAAAAAGGAGCTCGGATGCAACGCCATACTAAAATCGTCGCCACCCTCGGACCGGCATCGTCAGACCCAGAAACGCTTGAGCGCATGATCGCTGCAGGCGTTGACGTCGTGCGCATGAACTTCTCGCACGGCACGGCCGAAGACCACATCAATCGCGGCAACATGGTCCGCGCAGCGGCTGCCAAGGTTGGTCGCAACGTCGGCATCCTCGCCGACCTGCAAGGCCCGAAGATCCGCGTCGGCAAGTTCGAGAAGAACAAGATCACGCTGGAAAACGGCGCCAAGTTCATCCTCGACGCAACCTGCACGATGGGCAACCAGGAACGCGTCGGTCTTGACTACAAAGAGCTGCCGCGCGACGTGTCGAACGGCACCATCCTGCTGCTGGACGACGGCAAGATCACCCTTGAAGTCGAGAAGGTCAAGGGCACCGAGATCCACACCAAGGTAGTTCAAGGCGGCGAACTGTCGAACAACAAGGGTATCAACCGCAAGGGTGGCGGCCTGACCGCACCGGCGCTGACCGCCAAGGACATGGAAGACATCAAGACCGCAGCCCTGATGGGTGTGGACTTCCTCGCTGTGTCCTTCCCGAAGAGCGCTGCGGACATGTACATGGCCAAGACGCTGATGCGCGCAGCCGGCGGCCACGCTCTGACGATCGCCAAGATCGAGCGTACCGAAGCGGTTGAGCTCAAGGCACTGGAAGAGATCCTGAACTCCTCCGACGGCATCATGGTTGCCCGTGGTGACCTGGCGGTTGAAGTGGGTGAAGCTGCGGTGCCGGCGCTGCAAAAGCGCATGATCCGCATCGCTCGCGAAATGAACAAGCTGACGATCACCGCGACCCAGATGATGGAATCGATGATCTCCAGCCCGGTTCCCACCCGTGCCGAAGTGTCCGACGTCGCGAACGCGGTGCTCGACGGCACCGACGCGGTCATGCTGTCTGCCGAAACCGCTGCCGGCAAGTTCCCGGTTGAAACTGTTCAGGTGATGGCGCGCGTTGCGACCGAAGCCGAGAAGTTCAACCCGATCCAGCTCGACCAGCACTTCCTCGATCGCACCTTCAGCCGTATTGACCAATCGATCGCCATGGCCGCGCTGTTCACCGCGCACCACATGGGCGCCAAGGCCATCGCAGCGCTGACGCAGTCCGGTTCGACCGCGCTGTGGATGAGCCGTCTGAACGTGGGCCTGCCGGTTTACGCGCTGACGCCGGATCCGGTCACGGTGCGCAAGTGCGCGCTGATGCGCGAGGTCTATCCGATCATGACCCCGCCGCAAGACAATATCGATCGCGAACGCCTGCTCCGCGACGCAGAAAAGATCCTGCTCAAGAACAAGGTTGTGCAACCCGGTGACATCGTTGTGTTCACCGTCGGTGATCCGGTCGGCCAGTCTGGCGGCACGAACAGCCTGAAGATCGTTCGTATCGGCGAAAACGGCTGACTCGAACCTCCCCGTACAAACCAGAGATTGGAAGAAGCCATGTCCAAGATTTTTGATTTCGTGAAGCCGGGCGTCATCACCGGCGACGACGTGCAGAAGGTCTTCGCTGTTGCGAAGGCCAACAAGTTCGCACTGCCGGCCGTCAACTGCGTTGGCACCGACTCGATCAACGCCGTGCTGGAAGCCGCCGCCAAGGCGAAGGCACCGGTCATCGTGCAGTTCTCGAACGGTGGCGCACAGTTCATCGCTGGCAAGGGCCTCAAGCTCGAAGGCCAGCAAGCCGCGATCATCGGTGCCATTTCCGGCGCCAAGCATGTCCACGCCGTCGCTGCCGCCTATGGCGTGCCGGTCATCGTGCACACCGACCACGCAGCCAAGAAGTTGCTGCCGTGGATCGACGGTCTGCTGGACGCAGGTGAAAAGCACTTCGCCGAGACCGGCAAGCCGCTGTTCTCGTCGCACATGCTCGACCTGTCGGAAGAGTCGCTCGAAGAGAACATCGAGATCTGCGAAAAGTACCTCGCACGCATGGCCAAGATGGGCATGACGCTGGAGCTCGAACTCGGCTGCACCGGCGGTGAAGAAGACGGTGTCGACAACAGCCACATGGACCAGTCCTCGCTGTACACCCAGCCGGAAGACGTCGCCTACGCCTACGAGAAGCTGATCAAGATCAGCCCGCGTTTCACCATCGCGGCTTCGTTCGGCAACGTGCACGGCGTGTACAAGCCGGGCAACGTCAAGCTGACCCCGTCGATCCTCGACAACTCGCAGAAGTACGTGTCGGAGAAGTTCGGCGTGCCGGCCAAGACCCTCGACTTCGTGTTCCACGGTGGTTCGGGTTCGACCGCGCAGGAAATCCAGGATTCGGTTTCCTACGGCGTCGTCAAGATGAACATCGACACCGACACGCAGTGGGCATGCTGGGAAGGCATCCTGAACTACTACAAGGCCAAGGAAGCCTACCTCCAGGGCCAGTTGGGCAACCCGGAAGGCCCGGACAGCCCGAACAAGAAGTACTACGACCCGCGCGTGTGGCTGCGCAAGGGCCAGGAAACCATGATTGCCCGCCTTGAGCAGGCCTTCAAGGAACTGAACGCGATCGACGTGCTGTAAGCACTAGCCGTTCAGCGAAAGGCGCCGTCCCGCAAGGGCGGCGCCTTTTTTCGTTGACGCGCTGGCGGGTGACGAATCGCTGCCGCGGCCGACTTATGGAAACTCCTGACGCCCCTTCGACGGCCAAATCAGCGAGAATGCCGGCCTCGCGATGGGCGCCTCAGAGCCTGACCCATCGATTTCGCCTGCGACAGCCCCCCGTTTCGCGGCAATTCCACCCTGAAATGGAGTAACCCAGATGCCTCTCGTCTCGATGCGCCAGCTGCTGGACCATGCTGCGGAACACGACTATGGTCTGCCCGCCTTCAACGTGAACAACCTTGAACAGGTGCAGGCGATCATGGAAGCCGCGCAAGAAACCGGTAGCCCGGTGATCATGCAGGGCTCTGCCGGCGCGCGGAAATACGCGGGGGAGGCCTACTTGCGGCACCTGATCCTGGCCGCGCTCGAAACCCATCCGGACATCCCGGTGGTAATGCACCAGGACCACGGCGCAAGCCCTGCCGTCTGCATCCAGGCAATCCGCTCCGGTTTTTCAAGCGTGATGATGGATGGCTCTCTGCTCGAAGATGCCAAGACCCCGTCGAGCTTTGACTACAACGTTGCGACGACGCGCAAGGTCGTCGAACTCGCGCACGCCGTGGGCGTATCGGTGGAGGGCGAGTTGGGCTGCCTTGGTTCGCTCGAAACTGGTCACGGCGAGGCGGAAGACGGCCATGGCGCCGAAGGCGCCCTCTCACACGATCAGTTGCTGACGGACGCCAACGAAGCCGCCGAATTCGTCCGCGCCACCGGCGTCGATGCGCTCGCGATCGCCATCGGCACCTCGCACGGCGCCTACAAGTTCACCCGCCCGCCCACCGGCGCGGTGCTACGCATCGACCGCATCAAAGAGATCCACGCCCGCATCCCGAACACGCATCTGGTGATGCACGGCTCCTCGTCGGTGCCCCAGGACTGGTTGGCGATCATCAATGAATTTGGTGGCGACATGGGCAGCACCTACGGCGTGCCGGTTGAGGAAATCGTTGAAGGCATTCGCCATGGTGTGCGCAAGGTGAACATCGACACCGATCTGCGCATGGCCTCAACCGGCGCGATCCGTCGCCACCTGGCGAAAGACGGCAAGAACTTCGACCCACGCAAGTACCTGCTTGAAGCGAAGAACGCCATGAAGGCGATCTGCAAGGCACGCTTCGAAGCATTCGGCGCAGCAGGCCAGGCGCAGAAGATCCGCGCCCTGTCGCTCGACAGCATGGCAGCCCGCTACAAGTCGGGCGAGCTGGCTCAGAAGATCGCGTAATCTCCATCGCCCTGGGGCCGGCGCAATGCCGCCCCCAGGGGCAGATGCAGCTGTCGTCATGCAGCGGTGCCAGGTATAGTCGGGGCGCGCAATCCGCGCTGCCTCCCCCCGGGCACACCATGACACCTAACGGCACCCCTCTGCACCGCGCCCGCGCGGTTTTCAAGTACGCCCTCGAGTGGGTTGAATTCTTCGGCCTTGCGGTGGTCGCCGTCGCAACCGCGCTCGCCATGTGGGAAGAAGTCGCCCTCATGTGGAACAACGGCCGCGTCACCCTCACCGATCTGCTGTTGATGTTCCTCTTCCTCGAAGTGCTGACGATGATTGCGCAGTACTTCAAGAGCGGGCAGTTGCCTGTGCGCTTTCCGCTCTACATCGGCATGGTGGCGCTCGCACGCTACCTGATCCTGGATCTGAAAGAACTCAACGAACTGCGCATGCTCGCCGTGTCGGGCGCGATCCTCCTGCTCGCAATTGGCGTGCTGGTGATCCGCTATGGCCATGTTCGCTACCCCTATAACGAGGATCGCGACACGCCGCCCAAGAAACCCTATGTGAGGGAATGACACCCGTCGCAACACGTCGCCCTGGCGCCGCGGGCCTTGCGCTCGCGCGCACACGTGCTATACGAATGGGATGCGCCACGCGCATGCCAAACAACCACCGAACTGAGGAGCTTTCCATGGCAGGCGCCAAACGTGCACTTTGTGTCGGCATCAATACCTTCAAGAACTACCCGGGCGCACAACTGAACGGCTGCCTGAACGACGTGGCGAGCATGCAGGACATGCTCATCAAGCAGTTTGGTTTTGCCGCAGAGGACATCCAGACCCTCACCGAAGCGCAGGCGACCAAGGCCAAGGTGTTCAGCACGCTGAGCAAGCTTGTCGATGCCGCCGTCGCAGGCAAGGTGAGCCATCTCGTGTTCAGTCTCTCGACCCATGGCACGCAGGTGCCGGATCTGGATGACGACGAGGCCGACAACGCCGACGAGGCCTTCTGCATGCACGACCTCGCCGAAAAAAACGGCGAGTGGGATCGCGACCGGCTGATCATCGACGATGAACTGCGCAAGCTCTTCCAGAAGGTACCCAAGACCGTGCTGATCGAGTGCTTCTTCGACACCTGCCACAGCGGCACCGGCCTCAAGGCGATCGACATGCTGCTGACGCGCAAGCCACGCTGGCTGCCGCCGCCCACGCCGATCGCGATCGACAACATGACCGGACGCAGCGCCCCGGGCCTGCAGAAGCGTCTGGACGACGCCGGCGTCGAGCACGCGATTCTCTGGGCCGGTTGCAAGGCAAACCAGACCAGCGCCGATGCGAAGATCGGCAAAGCATGGGCCGGCGCATTCACTTACTACCTCACCGCACGGGTCAAGGCCGCCAAAGGCCAGATCAAGCGCAGCGAATTGCTCAAGCTGGTGCGCGACGATCTGAAAGCAAACCGCTACACGCAGATCCCACAACTGAACGCCGAGCGCGGCCAGAAAGCAAAGGCCATCGGCGGCTGAACAGCCCCGGGGCGCCACCGCCGGCGTCCCGCCGCTTGATGGCAGGCAAGGCGCCCAGCACGCCGTTCGGGGAAGCTCGCAGCGGCCCTGCAAGCGGCCCGCACCTGGGGCTGGAACCCTTGGGCAACCCGATCAATGCCGCTGTTGTGGGTACTTCACCTCGGGCACGCCTGGATCATCGTCGGGCTTGTCTTGCTTGCGCTCGCCGCGCTGGGTTTGACGGCGCCGACACTCGCCTGGCACGCCTTTGCCGTGGGCGCAATGGGTAGCCTGATTCTCGGGATGATGACACGCACCGCCTTGGGCCACACCGGGCGCCTGCTGCAGGCAGCCCGCCTCGAACCCCTGGCTTATGCGCTGATACTGGGGGGCGCCTTGCTACGCGTGTTCGGCAGCCTGGCGCTGCCCGCGCATCCCCACGTGGTGCTCGGCCTCGCCGCGCTTCGCTGGAGCGGCGCGTTTGCGCTGTATCTGTGGAAGTACGCCCCGATGCTGGTCCGGCCAAGAATAGACGGACGCAAGGGCTGAAAAAATCGGGGGTTGGGCGAGGAGCCGAACCCTTCCCCCGTCAAAGGATTGGAGAGTCACTCTGCGCCGCTGCGGGCAAGCCTTGCCAAAGCGCTGTGCTGCGACTTGGCAAGGCCCACCCCGGGGCGGCACGCCCGTTTACTTGCCCTGTGCGTCGTGGCGCTGGCGCCAGATATGCCGAGATTGCCGATCGTCGATACTCGCGACACGCTGCTGCTCGTATCGACCAAGATGCCCATCGGCCCCGGTGCGAGCAAGCACGCGATTGCCGTGCGCCTGCTGGCCCTGCATACGGCTCGCTTCATGCAGCGTCATGCTGCCGTCGGCCACGCCGTTACGAATCCGTGTTTGCTGATTGATGTTGCGCTCAACGCTCGCCTGCATGCGCTGGCTCGATGCGGTGTTCGGGTTGCCACGCTGCGCGTCGTGCTTCTGCGTGTAGATCGAATTGCTGGCTGCATCCTGCGCCTGGTCGATGCGGGCAGCCTCTTTGCCGGTGACCAAGCCATCACGCGCGGCATGCGCCTGCATGCGCTCGACATTGCTCTGCATGTTCTCAAGACGCGCTGCCTCGCGCACATTCAGCGTGCCGCGCTCCAAACCTTGCTCGATGCGCGTTTGCTGATTGACGTTGCGGTCCCGCGCCGTCGTTTCCGCTGCCATGGCGACGGCGGGCAAGCCCATCAGGATCGCAGCCATGTTCCGAATCGTGGTGTTCATCTGTTCCTCCAGAGCCCTGGGCGAAGCCGGTTCGTCTTCGCTGGCACAGCCCGCTTCGTGCCGGCCATCGCTTGAGCTGCACTCTGCCGCAGCGGCGTGCCCGAGGCGTATCGCACGCGTGAGCCATTGCAACGGTTTGTAAGCATCGTGGTAGGTTTCGCCGCATGACTCGTCAAACCCTCCGAATCCTCGCCCTGCTGTGCACGTCCAAGCTCTTCTGCGCTGCCGCCATCGCCGCCATGCCAGACGACGTCGCCCGCGCGCTCAAGTCCGCCGCCGTGCCGGAGTCTGCCGTATCACTGTGGGCTGCACCGCTGGACGCGCCCCAGCCACGCTGGCAACACCATGCGGACACTGCGCGCAACCCGGCTTCGGTGATGAAGCTGCTGACCAGCCTGGCCGCGCTCGAAACCCTGGGACCGGCCTGGACATGGAAGACCGAGGTCTACGCCGATGGCACGATCGAAGGCGGCACCCTCAAGGGCAACTTGATCCTGCGCGGCGGCGGCGACCCCTTCCTGACATGGGATCGCTTCGGCGCCCTGCTGCGAGACATACGCGCGCGGGGCGTGACCAAGATTGAAGGCGACTTGCTGCTCGATCGCAGCCTGTTCGCGCTGCCACCGCATGACGCCGCGGCCTTCGATGGGCGTGCCGCGCGCGCTTACAACGCGGCGCCCGATGCGCTGGCAGTGAACTTCAATGCCATCACCCTGCGCATCGCGCCCACCGCCGATGGCCGCATCACGATCACCCCGACCGTGCCATTCAGCGGCCTGAGCATCGACAACAAACTGCGCGCGCTGCCCGGCGACACCTGCCCGAGCTGGCGCGACATGGCCGCGCCCGAGATTGCTGTCACCGGCGAGACGCTTGCCGTCCGGCTCCCCGGCCGCTTTCCGCTGGCGTGTGGCGAGAAGCACCTCAACCTTGCGGTGCCCGACCCTGCCATCATGGCCGGCGGGGTGTTCCGCGCGCTCTGGGCGGAACTGGGTGGCCAGTTCACCGGCCGGGTCCGCAGCGCAGCGGTGCCCGCAAACGCCACGCTGCTTACCAGCTGGGCGTCGGCACCGCTGGGTGAGGTCCTGCGCGAAACCGACAAGTACTCGAACAACCTGATGGCTCGGCAGATCTTCCTGAGCCTGGCCCTCGATGGCAGCGGCACGCCGGTCACACCCGAGCTGGCCGCCGAGCGGGCACGCGACTGGATGAGCGAGCGCGGCCTCGATCCGAAACAGTGGACCTTTGAAAACGGCTCCGGCCTCTCGCGCCAGGAGCGCAGCACCGCGTCGCAACTGGGGGCCTTGCTACGTGCGGCCTGGACAAGCCCGCGCATGCCCGAGTTTGTGGCCGCGCAGCCGATCGTGGGTATCGACGGCACGATGAAGCGGCGCCTGCCCGGCACACCGATCGCCGGCCGCGGCTACGTCAAGACAGGCACGCTCGATGGCGTGCGGGCCGCAGCGGGCTACCTGCTCGATACCCGTGGGCGCTGGATCGCCTTCGCCTGGCTGGTCAACCACGCCAATGCGGACGGGACGGACAGCGCACTTGAAGCACTGCTCCGCAGTCTTTACGAAAACGAGTAGCCGATCAGCGCGCCATGCCCGGACGCCCGCCGCTCAACTGCCCGCCCACTTGCGCTCCACCGCAAATCGCGCCAGCGCGGCGGGGCCATCCAGATCAAGTTTGCGTTTGATGTTGAGGCGATGGGTTTCAACTGTGCGCACCGAAAGATCAAGCCGCTGGGCGATCTCCTTGCTTGAGAGCCCATCCGCGATGAAGCCCAGCACTTCCTTTTCGCGTACCGACAACTGCTCCTCGGGCACGCTGGCCTGCGCCAGCGCGTCGGCAACGCCGGCCGAGTAGTAGCGCCGGCCGGCCATCACCGATTCGATCGCGGCAACGATCTCCTGCGCCGGGCAATCCTTCAGGACATAGGCGCGAGCGCCGACCCGGAACGATTCGAGCACCACCTGAGGCTGATCGTGCATCGTCAGCATCACGATGCGAACCGCGGGAAAGCGCTCGTGGCACTGCCGCGCAAGCTCGACGCCGCTAGTCCCCGGCAGGCCGATGTCCATCAGCGCAACATCGGGCGCGTGCTGCGCAATGGCCGCCAGCGCCTCGGCCGCCGAACCGGCCTCAGCAACCACGCGGAAACCTGGCACCGCCTCAAGCCGCGCACGAACGCCGTCGCGCACCAAGGGGTGATCGTCCACCAGCATGATCCGGACGTTTGAAGAAACCGGGCTGTGCATCATCGCGCTATCGCCGCAGGGCAGCGTCGGTAAATTGGGCTTCAATCGTGGTGCCCTGCGCTCCGGAACGCAAGTCGAAGCGCCCGCCCAAGGTTTCAACCCGCTCGCGCATGCTTGAGAGCCCCAGCCCGCCGCGCGGCTGGTCCTGCGCCAGCGCGGGATCAAAACCGTGGCCGTCATCGCGGATGCGCATGCGGATACCTGCACCATGCTTTTCAAGGCATATCGAAACAGAGTGGGCGCCGGCATGGCGCTCGACGTTTGCCAGGGCTTCCTGCGCCACGCGGTAAAGCGCCGTTGCGAGCACTTCAGGGAAGTCGATGCTGCGATCGGCTTCAACCAGGGCTGCGATCTGCGTGCGCGCAGAGAATTCGCCAGCCATTTGTTCCAGCGCGGGGGCGAGGCCCAGATCGTCAAGCAGGGCCGGGCGCAAACCATGCGAGATGCGGCGGATCTCGCGCAGCACTTCGTTCATTCGCGTGATGCCGCGCGCCAGCGATTCAGCGGCCGGCCCCAGATCGTCGTGCCGGAGCGCCTCCAGCCGCACCTGTACCGATTCGAACATGTACTTCACCGAGACCAGCCATTGGCTGACGCCGTCGTGCAGCTCGCGGGCCACCCTCGCACGTTCGGTCTCCTGCGAGCGCACCACCTGCTGCGCCAGCGCCCGCATCCGCGCTTCGGCATCGCGCTGATCAGACAGGTTGAGCGCCAAACCGCCCATCGCAACCAGCATTGCCGCCACCACTGCGATCGCCGCGATCAGGCCCAGCGTTGCATTGATGGCGTGGGAGGCCTCACGATCGATCCGCGCCCGCGCCTCGGCAAGGTCGTCCAGATAGATCCCGGTACCGATCATCCAGCCCCATTTGGGTTCCAGTGCAACAAAACCCAGTTTGCGTTCGAGCTTGCCGGTGGATGGGCGTTGCCACATGAACTCAACGAAGCCACCGCCTGATCTGGCCTGCGCGATCAGGCGCTGAATCGTCGGCGTACCCTGTGGATCACGCAGATTCCACAAATCCTGCCCCACCAATTCTGGCTGGCGTGGGTGCATGAGGTTACGGCCGCCCAGGTCGTAGACGAAGAAGTAGCCGTCACGGCCATAGTCAAGCTTTGCCAGCGTGGCCAAGGCTTCGGCACGTGCCGCCCCATCGTCGCCTTGACGATGCAGGCGCTCGACAGCGCCTAGCGCAAGCTGCACGTAGTGCTGCAACTCCGCTTTGCGGGCGGCGATCAGGACGGGTTCGACCGCAGCGAGCTCCGCCTCAGCCAGCGCACGCGACTCGATACGCACCACCGCCGCCACCGCTGCGATGGCGAGCAACAGCGGCGCAACCGCGAGGATCAGGACTTTCAGGCGAAGCTGCATCTGACGCGTCAACACCGCTGGAGCACGAGCTCACAACGGTACGCACAGCGCGCCAGCAAATCAATTGTTCAGGCCAGGCAACTCAGGGCCCGCCTGCGTGACCCGCGGCGTGTGCTTGCGACGCCCATTTGCGGATGCACTGTGCAAAGTTTGGCAGCGCCGCAACGCGGGTCAAGAAGGCCCACGATGCTATCGGGATAGAATCCGGGCTTCCCTGATCCAATATGAGTACCCCCCATGAAAGCCAAACTTGGTGCAATCGCGCTGGCCGTGGCCAGCGCATTCGTCGGCAGCGCACACGCAGGAACGACCTTCGGTTCGCCTTACCAGGAATATGTCAATGGTGTTTGGGTTGGGCAGGTGGACGGTGCGCTGTGGTCCGACCCCGCAACGCCTTTTGACCTCACCTCAACCACCTTCTGGATCGAATGGTTCGGGTCGCCCCTGGCCGACAATCCATTGACCAGCGTTGACGAGACCGACGCGCCCTACACGATCTACGCCTTTCGGAACGGACTCCGAGTCAAGTCGATTGACACTCGCGACATCAAATACGGGGAAATCAGAACAGCGACACTCAACTGGACCAACCTCGACCTTGTCACTTGGAGTTCAGCGTACTCGCATGAACTGTCAACGCTTTACGTGCTGGATGTGACCGGCGCAGGCATCACCCCTGCCGTGCCCGAACCCGAAACCTACGCAATGATGCTTGCGGGTCTGGGCATCACCGCGATGGCCGCCCGCCGCCGTCGCAAGCAAGCCTGACGCCGGAAACAGCGGCATGAAGAGGCGCCTTAGGGCGCCTCTTTTGCTTCTGGGCCTGCGGCGCCCATGATCCACAGCGAACGCAGCGCCGCGCCTGCGCCGGGTTCGGCTGGCGTGCGCACAAGGTCGAACGCCATCCGATTCGCGCAATCACCGCCAGCTCAGTTCGAATCTTGTGCGGGTAATTCCTTACGTAGTACCACGGAGCGATTCTCGGTAGTCCCGCGGATGTGCGATCAAATCCGCTTATCGATACTTCACGCAACGTCGCAGTTCTAGCGCAGACGTCGTCCGATATCGATAACCCATGCGGCCGCTGACCCGGCCAGCGTTGGAGGAGACCATGAAACGCTTGCTTCCACATCTTGGCTGGGCGGCCCTCGCCTTGCTGGGCGCCACTGCCCTCGCCGTTGTTGCGCTCAGTCGCGGCGAATCCATCAATGCCCTCTGGGTCGTCGTCGCCGCGATCTCGGTGTACTTGATCGGCTACCGCTACTACGGCCTGTTCATCGCCCACAAGGTCTTGCAGGTTGACGGCACCCGCATGACACCCGCCTGGCGGCACAACGACGGTCTGGACTACGTACCGACCAACAAGTACGTGCTCTACGGCCACCACTTCGCGGCGATTGCCGGCGCTGGCCCGCTGGTGGGCCCGGTGCTCGCAGCGCAGATGGGCTACCTGCCGGGCATGCTGTGGATTCTCGCCGGCGTGATCTTCGCGGGCGCGGTGCAGGACTTCATGGTGCTGTTCATCTCCACGCGCCGCGACGGCCGTTCGCTCGGCGACCTGATCAAGTCCGAACTCGGGCCGATCCCCGGCGTGGTGGCGCTGTTCGGCACCTTCATGATCATGGTGATCATCCTCGCGGTGCTCGCGCTGATCGTGGTGAAGGCCCTGACCGACTCGCCCTGGGGCACCTTCACGGTGGCCGCAACGATCCCGATCGCGATCTTCATGGGCATCTATCTGCGCTTCATCCGCCCGGGCCGGATCGGTGAGATATCGATCATCGGCTTCGTGCTGCTGATGGCGGCAATTGTCTTTGGCGGCGATGTGGCGGCCAGCCCCACCTGGGGGCCGATGTTCAACTTCGACGGCAAAGCCCTCACCTGGATGCTGATCGGCTACGGCTTCGTCGCCTCGGTGCTGCCGGTGTGGCTGCTGCTGGCGCCGCGCGACTATCTTTCGACCTTCCTTAAGATCGGCACGATCATGGGGTTGGCGGTCGGCATTGCCTTCGTCGCCCCAACGCTGAAGATGCCGGCGCTGACGCAGTTCGTCGATGGCACCGGGCCGGTCTGGGCGGGGCCGCTGTTCCCCTTCCTCTTCATCACCATCGCCTGCGGCGCGGTGTCCGGCTTCCATGCGCTGATCTCGTCGGGCACGACGCCCAAGCTGCTCGAAAATGAGACGCACGCCCCCTTCATTGGATACGGCGGCATGCTGATGGAATCCTTCGTCGCGATCATGGCGCTGGTGGCCGCCGCCTGCGTTGAACCGGGCGTGTACTTCGCCATGAACAGCCCGGCCGCGGTGCTGGGCAAGACAGCCGAAACCGCCGCCGTGGCGATCTCGCAGTGGGGTTTCGTGGTTACGCCTGAAATGCTGACCCAGGTGGCAAAAGATGTGGGCGAGAACACCATCATCTCGCGCGCTGGCGGCGCACCGACGCTTGCTGTCGGTATGGCGCAGATTCTCTCTGGCGCAATCGGCGGCCAGGCGATGATGGCCTTCTGGTACCACTTCGCGATCCTCTTCGAGGCGCTCTTCATCCTCACCGCGGTTGATGCCGGCACCCGCGCCGGACGCTTCATGCTGCAAGACCTGATGGGCACCTTCGTGCCGTCGATGAAGCGCACCGAGTCGCTGCTTGCGAACCTGCTGGCCACTGGCCTGTGTGTCAGCGCTTGGGGTTACTTCCTGTACCAGGGCGTGGTCGATCCGCTCGGCGGCATCAACACCTTGTGGCCGCTGTTCGGTGTGGCGAACCAGATGCTCGCTGCGGTGGCACTGATCCTGGCGACGGTGGTGCTGGTGAAGATGAAGCGCGAGCGTTACGTCTGGGTCACCGTGGTCCCCACAGTCTGGCTGCTGGCCTGCACACTCACCGCCGGCTGGCTGAAGATCTTCAGCGAGAACCCGAAAGTGGGCTTCCTCGCCCACGCGGCCAAGTTCAGCAACGCGGCGGATCGCGGTGAAGTGCTGGCGCCGGCCAAGAGCATCGACCAGATGCAACGCGTGATCTTCAACGACTATCTGGACGCCGGGCTGTGCGCGCTGTTCATCTTCGTGCTGCTGACCGTGCTGGTCTACGGCACGCGCGCCGCACTGCGGGCCTACCGCGTCAGCCACCCCACAGCGCAGGAAACGGCCTACCAGCCGCTGCCGGCCAGCGCCGCCTGAGCGAACCGGGCAAACGATGTTCCGCGACCTCGCTCGCATGGGTCAGACCCTCCGTCAGGCAGCCCGCCTGATGGTGGGTCAGCCCGATTACGACACCTACGTTCAGCACATGCGTCTGACGCATCCTGAGCAGACGCCGATGAGCTACGAGGAATTCTTCCGCGAACGTCAGGACGCCCGCTTTGGCGCGAAAAGCAACGGCAAGTGTTGCTGATCCGCTGAACACCCCCCGAGTGCTCGGGGGCCTGCACCGGCTGCGATGCAAGCCCACGCGCACTCCGTGAAGGACCCCGCCATGACCACCCAGCCCATCCCCGTCACCCTGCTCACCGGCTTCCTCGGTGCCGGCAAGACCACCTTGCTCAACCGCCTGCTTGCGGCGCCACACGGGCAGCGCATTGCCGTGGTGGAGAACGAGTTCGGCGCCGAGAGCATCGATGGCGACCTGGTCGGCCCCGGAGCGACCACCGTGGTGGAGCTTTCCAACGGCTGCATCTGCTGCAGCGTGCAGGGCGAACTCGCCGCTGCGCTGCTGGATCTGGCAACGCGGCGCGAATCCGGCCTGATCGCATTCGACCAGCTGATCATCGAAACCACCGGCCTCGCCGACCCCGGCCCGGTGATCCAGAACTTCTTCTGGGACGAGGCGCTGCGCGAGGTCTACGCGCTGGATGGCGTGATTACCCTCGTTGATGCCTGCCACGCCCTCACGCAGCTTGATCGCGAGCGCGTCGCGAGTGCGCAGGTGGCTTACGCCGATCGCTTGCTGCTGACCAAGCACGATTGCGCCGATGCGGCGGCGCACGAGGCCCTGCTGCCGCGGCTGCGCGCCATCAACGCCCGCGCGCCCTTGCTAGAGGCGAACTCGGCCGACGAGGACTGGCGCGATCTGCTGAACATCGGCGGCTTCTCGCTCGACGAACGCGGCCTGCCGCCACGCAAGCCGGCACCTCGTTTCGTGCACAGCGCCGCCAGTACGGAGGGGATTCAGGCGCCGCGTCACGACGCTGCGATCGGCTCGGTGGTGCTCGAGGCCGACGGCGCGCTTGACCTGGATGCGGTATCCGACTTTGTCGAATCGCTGATCGAAGCGCATGCCAACGACCTGCTGCGCTACAAGGGCATCCTGTCGATCGCAGGTGAAGCGCGGCGACTGATCTTCCAGGGGGTGCATCGCATTGCAGGGTTCAACTTCGGCCGCGAGTGGGCGCGGGACGAAACGCGCGACAACCGCATCGTGCTGATCGGGCGCAACTTACCCTTCGCGGCGCTTCAGGATCGCTTCGCGGCGCTGGCCGCCGAAACCGCCAGCGCCTGACCACGCTCAGCCCGCGCCGAACAGCTCGGCAAGTTGCTTCATCACCACCGCGTCGAGTTTCGGGATCACCGCCAGCGCTCCGAGGTTGTCGCTCAGTTGCGCGACCGACGAGGCGCCGGTGATCACGCTCGATACGTGCAGATTGGCGCTGCACCACGCAATCGCCAGTTGCGCCGGCGTGCAGCCCAGCGCCGCAGCGATCTCCACGAAACGGCCGACGATTGCGTTCTTCGCCGGGTCGGTCAGCGCATCGCGCAACCAGGCCATGCTTTCGAGCGCGCCACGGCTGCCTTCCGGCACGCCACTGCGGTATTTGCCGGTCAGCAGCCCGGAAGCGAGCGGGCTCCAGGTCGTCAGTCCAAGGCCGATGTCCTCGTAGAGGCGCGCATATTCCTTCTCCACCCGTGTGCGGTGGAACAGGTTGTACTGCGGCTGTTCAACCACCGGCTTGTGCAGGTGGTGGCGTTCGGCAACTTCCCACGCGGCGCGGATCTCGTCGGCCGCCCACTCCGAGGTGCCCCAGTACAGCGCCTTGCCCTGCTCGACCATGTCGTGCATCGCCCATACCGTCTCTTCGATTGGCGTGTTCGGGTCGGCACGGTGGCAGTAGGCCAGATCAACGTATTCGAGACCGAAGCGCTGCAGCGAGCCATCGATCGCCTGCCGCAGGTACTTGCGGTTGAGCGTGTTGCGCTGGTTCGGCCCTTCTGACAGCCCCCAGTAGAACTTGGTCGAAACCACGTACTTGCTGCGCGACCAGCCCAGTTCGCGCAGTGCGGCGCCCATGATGGTCTCCGACTGCCCGCCCGCGTAGGCCTCGGCATTGTCGAAGAAGTTCACGCCCTGATCGAAGGCCGCAGCCATCAGCTCGCGCGCGGCGCGGGTATCAACCTGGTTGTGGTAAGTCACCCAGGAGCCGAGCGAAAGCTGGCTCACTTGCAAGCCAGAGCGGCCCAGACGACGGTATTCCATGTTTCACACCCCCCTGTGCAAAGCAGCACGGGCCTCGCCGCAATGCTAGATTGCCGGCTTACCCGATCAACGGAAACACACCATGCTACGCGCCCTTCGCCCCGCCCTGAATGCCCTGATCCTCGCAACGCTCACCGCATCCGCCTTCGCGGCCGAGCCCCTGCCCTACAACGAATCCGCCGACGCGCGCGCCGAGCTCAAGGCCGCGATTGCGCAGGCCAAGTCGCAGAAGAAACACGTGCTGGTGGTATTCGGCGCCAACTGGTGCAAGGACTGCCGCGAACTTGCCCGAAAAATGGCCGAAGGCACAGTCGCCCAGCATGTCGCGAAGCAATACGTCGTCACCAAGGTCGACATCGGCAACTGGGACCGCAACCAGGACATCGCCGCCGACTGCGGCAACCCGAGCAAGAAGGGCATCCCCGCCGTTGCCGTGCTCGGCGCCGACGGCAAACTCCGCAAAGCGACCTCGGCCGGCGAGCTGGCCTCGGCGCGCGACATGGGCGAGGCAGAGTTGATGGCCGTGTTTGAACAGCTGGCGAAGTGAGGTACGCGCCCGCACCGCGCTAGATTGGCGTGCGCTTCGGATTGATCGAGCAGGCAAGTTCGGTTGGGGGTTTGTTCCTGCAGGGGGAAACCCGGCACGGCGCAATCGACCGGCCCGCCCCCGGCGGCCTACAAGCCCAGCGTGCTCCACATCTCGTCGACCCGCTGCTTGACCGCCGCGTCCATGACGATGGGCGTACCCCATTCGCGCTGGGTTTCGCCCGGCCACTTGTTGGTCGCATCCAGGCCCATCTTGCTGCCCAAGCCCGCCACCGGCGAGGCGAAGTCGAGGTAGTCGATCGGGGTGTTGTCGACCAGCGTGGTGTCGCGCGTGGCGTCGACCCGCGTGGTCATCGCCCAGATCACTTCCTTCCAGTCGCGGATGTCGACATCGTCATCCACCACGATGATGAACTTGGTGTACATGAACTGGCGCAGGAAGCTCCAGATGCCGAACATCACCCGCTTGGCGTGGCCCGGGTAGGCCTTCTTGATACTGACCACCGCGAGGCGGTAGGAGCAGCCTTCGGGCGGCAGATAGAAATCGGTGATTTCGGGAAACTGCTTCTGCAACAGCGGCACGAACACTTCGTTGAGCGCCACGCCGAGCATCGCGGGTTCATCTGGTGGCTTGCCGGTGTAGGTGCTGTGGTAGATCGGGTTACGGCGCATCGTGATGCGTTCGATCGTGAACACAGGGAAGTCCGACACCTCGTTGTAGTAACCGGTGTGGTCGCCGTAGGGACCCTCGGGTGCCATGTCGTCGGGGTGGATCACGCCTTCGAGCACGATTTCGGCCGACGCAGGCACCTGCAGATCGCAGCCGATGCACTTCACCAGCTCAGTCTTCCCGCCGCGCAGTAGCCCGGCGAACTGGTATTCCGAAAGGCTATCCGGCACCGGCGTCACCGCGCCGAGAATCGTGGCCGGGTCGCAACCCAGCACCACCGCAACCGGGAAAGGCTGGCCGGGATTGGCCTGCTGATGTTCACGGAAGTCCAGCGCGCCGCCACGGTGGGCGAGCCAGCGCATGATCACGCGATTGGGCCCGAGCACCTGCTGGCGGTAGATGCCCAGATTCTGCCGCTGCTTGTGCGGGCCACGCGTCACGACGAGGCCCCAGGTGATCAGCGGCGCGGCATCGCCCGGCCAGCAGTGCTGAATCGGCAGCCGCGCGAGATCCACATCGGCGCCTTGCCACACCACTTCCTGACACGGCGCCGAGCTCACCACTTTGGGCGACATGTTCATCACCTGCTTGAGGATCGGCAGCTTCTCCCACGCATCCTTGAGCCCCTTGGGCGGCTCAGGCTCCTTCAAAAAGGCCAGCAGCTTGCCGACCTCGCGCAGCGTGGTCTGCCAGTTGCCCTCCTCGCCCATGCCGTAGGCCACGCGTTGAGGTGTGCCGAACAGGTTGGCGAGCACCGGGATGTCGCAGAGCTTGCCCCCAGTCGTCGGCTTCTCGAACAGCAGCGCCGGGCCGCCTGCGCGCAACACGCGATCGGCGATCTCGGTCATCTCTAGGTGGGTATCCACCGGCACCGCAATGCGCTTGAGTTCGCCACGGGCTTCGAGTTGCGCGACGAATTCACGTAGATCCTTGTAACGCATCCAATCCCTCTTTCAACGGCAGGCCGCCTAGGCCTCAGCGCCCGAACAGTCCGGGGTAGATCCAGTAATCCAGCGCAAGGCCCGCAAACACCGCAGCCCCAAGCCAGTTGTTGTGCAGGAAGGCCTTGAAGCAGAGCGCCCGATCGCGGCCGCGAATCAGCGTGTAGTGGTAACCCGCAAGCAAGGCCGCAAGCGCCAAACCACAAAAGTAAAACCAACCGCGCGCAAACTGCACGCCCACCCAGGCCAGCAGCCCCAGTGACACCGCATAGCAGATCATCACTGCCGCCACATCAAAGCGGCCAAAGGTGATCGCAGAAGTCTTGATGCCAATCTTCAGGTCGTCCGGCCGGTCGACCATCGCATATTCGGTGTCGTAGGCGATCGACCAGAACATGTTGGCCAGCAGCAAAATCCATGCAACCGTCGGCACCTCGCCCCACAAGGCGGCGAAAGCCATCGGGATGCCAAAACCGAAGGCCACGCCAAGGTAAGCCTGAGGCAGTGCGAAGAAGCGCTTGGTGAAGGGATAGCTCGCCGCCAGCAGCACCGCAGGCACCGACATCGCCCAAACCAGTCGATCCAGCGGCAGAATCAGGACAAAGCTCATCAAAGCCAACGCGGCCGCCAGCAAGAGCGCCTCACGCCCGCTGACGGCACCGGTCGCGAGCGGCCTGTCTTTCGTGCGCTCCACCTTGCCATCGAAATCACGGTCGGCGTAATCGTTGATCACGCAGCCGGCCGAGCGCATCAGCACCGTCCCGAGCACGAAGATCCAGACCACCCAAAGACTCGGCTTGCCATAGCCGGCAAACCACAAGCCCCACAGGGTTGGCCACAACAACAAGAGAATGCCGATCGGCTTGTCGAGCCGCATCAGCTTCTCGTAAATCCCGAGTCGTTCGATCAAGCTCATCTTTTGAGGCTCGCAATGGTCGGCAAGAACACTTCAGTCACCAGCAGCGGCAGGTCACGTCGCAAGAAGACGCTGCGGCGCGCCCAGAGCGGGCCTGGGGACGAGAGCGCCGCACTGCCGATGGCGCGTTGCCAGCGCGGATCGCGCGGGCCCAGGCGTTTGAAGTGTAATCGCCCGCGCTTGACCGAGGCGTCCGCAAACAGAACGGCACCCAGCGGACGGGCCCCAAGCCCGGCGACCAGGTGCCACGCGCCGCGCAGGTGGCGCGGCAGCACCACCGAATGCGCAAAGACCACCGGCACCCCATCGGCGCACAGCAGCACTTCACGCACCAGCGCCGAAGACGGGCGTACGCGCCCGAGCAAGGCGCGCTCGTCAACCAGGGGCAGCGCGAGCCTTTGCTGAAGCACTTGCACCTCGAAGCGATCGCAGCGCGCGCGGATTCGCGCGGTGAGTGAACCACGATCGGTCAGCCAGGGGCGGATCAACGCACGCTCGGCCAAGGCGGGGTGGGGCAGCCAGCGTTCGTGGCGCGGGCTGTGCATGTTTCGGATCGTCATGACAGGCGCGGGATGATACCCGCCCGCGCCGTTTTCATCCTGTTGCAGTTGCGGGAAAGGGGCTTTCGACCGCGTGGTAAACTGGTCGGATATCTTGGGCGCACGCCCCGAACGTCAGGAATGAGAGGCCCCCGATGGACCTTATCGCGCACATCTCCCAACAATTTGAAGACAGTGCCAACGCGAAGATCACGGCTGTCGACTCAATGGCCGCGCCGATTGCCGGCGCCATCGAAGCGATGACTCACGCGCTGATGAACGGCGGCAAGATCCTCGCCTGCGGCAACGGCGGTTCGGCCGCGGACTGCCAGCATTTTGCCGCGGAGCTGATCGGCCGTTTCGAACGCGAGCGCCCGGAGCTGGCCGCGATTGCGCTCACCACCGATACCTCGGCGATTACCGCCATCGCCAATGATTACTCGTACGAGCAGATCTTCGCCAAGCAGGTGCGGGGGCTGGGTCAGGCCGGCGATGTACTGCTTGCGATCTCCACTTCCGGCAACTCGGGCAACGTCATCGCCGCGATCGAGGCAGCGCATCAGCGCGACATCCGCGTGATCGCACTGACCGGCAAGGGCGGCGGCAAGATTGGCGGGTTGCTGCGCGATAGCGACGTACACCTGTGTGTTCCGCACGACCGCACGGCGCGGATCCAGGAAGTGCATCTGCTCACTATCCATTGCATCTGCGACGGCATCGACTGCCTGCTGCTGGGGTCCGAGGCATGACGCTGCGCAGCCTGATCCTGCTTGCCGCCATCGCAAGCGGCTTGCCCGCCTGTGTGCCGATCATCGCGACCGGCGCGGCGGTTGGCGTATCCGCAACGCTTGATCGCCGCTCCTACGGCGTGCAGATTGAAGACTCAACCATCGAAACAAAAGCCGCATCGGCGATATCGGCCAAGCTGGGGCCCGAGGCACGCGTATCGGTCACCAGCTACAACCGTGTGATCCTGCTGACCGGCGAAGTCCCGACCGAAGCGGCCAAAGCAGAAGCGGAACGCCAGGTTGCGACGATTCCCAACGGCTTTCGCGGCATCCACAATGAACTGACGGTTGGCGCGCGCGCATCGTTCTCGCAGCAAAGCACCGACGCCTTCACGACCTCGGCGATCAAGAGCCGCCTGGTCGAGATGAAGGAAGTTTCATCGGTGCAGGTCAAGGTGGTGACCGAAACCGGCACCGCTTACCTGATGGGCATCGTCTCGCCGCGCGAACAGGAAGTGGCGACCTATGTTGCAACCACTACCAGCGGCGTGCGAAAGGTGGTTCGCCTGTTCGAGGTAATGTCGCCGGAGCAGATCAAGCAGATTGACATCCTGCAAAGTTCAAGCGCTGCCAACAGCGCAAGCAAGGCACCCTGAGCAGCCCAGTCTGACCGGGTACCCATCGAACAAGAGGAACAAGGGCCGCGTCATGCGGCCCTTTTGTTTTGACTGCAGCGGACGGCAATGCGATCCGGGCTTGACGCCACTGGCCCCCCATAGCAGAATGCGAACCATTCTTATTGTCGTTGCCATGCCGAGGCGCGATGTAACAATGCGCTTGTGGCAAGGCACTCCGAAGGGCTAGGCTATGTATGTCTGCGTTTGCCATGCAGTAACCGAACGTCAGGTTCGGCAAGCCGCGAGCAATGGCGCCCGGCGCTTGCGCGATCTGAGCGATACGCTCGGCGTTGCGACGCAGTGCGGCCGTTGCGCGTCGCATGCGCTGACTTGCTTGCGCAGCTGTGATGCCTGCCCCAATGCCCAGAGCGGCACCAACGAACGGAGAGCCCCCCATGAAAGGCGACAAGAAAGTCATCCAACTGCTCAACAAGCAGCTTAAGCACGAACTCACCGCAATCAATCAGTACTTTCTCCACGCCCGGATCTACAAGAACTGGGGCTTTGACCGCCTCGGCTCGCACGAGTATCACGAGTCGATCGAGGAAATGAAGCACGCCGACAAGCTGATCGAACGCATCCTGATGATCGAAGGCCTGCCGAATCTGCAGGATCTGGGCAAGCTGATGATTGGCGAAAACGTCGTCGAATGCCTGCAGGGCGACCTGAAGCTGGAAACCGGCGCGCATGGTGACCTGAAGGAAGCGATTGCGCACTGCGAATCGGTCCGCGATTTTGTCTCGCGCGACATCTTGCAAGAAATCCTCGACGACACCGAAGAACACATCGACCACCTCGAAACCCAGCTCGAACTGGTCGAGAAGGTTGGCCTGCAGAACTACCTGCAGTCGCAGATGAAACCGGCAGACTCCTGAGCTGCCCGACGCCGCATCGAACGCCCCGCTTGCTGCGGGGCGTTTTTGTTTGGGCGCTCAATCCAGCGTGAGACAGCCGGTGTATCGGCGGCGCGAAACGCTGCTAGATGTGCCGATAGACGCGCGTATACGCATCTCGCAGAGATTGAAATTCGCGCGAAGCTGCGCGCCACGCGGGTCATCGTGGCCGCGGCCGTGTTGAAGTCGGGATGCTGGCCCAGCCGCGCCACGTAGTCCCCCCGCGCACGAAGTCCAGACGTCGCGCAAGAATGAGACCGGAGGAAGGTCGGCGCGGCCGCCCACTACATCTGGGTGTCGCCCATGCTTGAACCCCTGCCCTGCCGGCACCGGCCAGAAATCGTGATGGCGGGCTTCCTGAGTTTTGCCAACTGGCTGGCGCACGCCCGCATGCCGCTGCAGGAGGTACGCTCTGCCAATGCGCAGCCGGAACCGCAGATGCTGCCGCCTTACGAGCAGTCTTTCGGCGCACCGGTACGCTTCAACGCCCCGCAAAACTGCGCGCGATTCCCCAGCGCGATTCTCGATTTGCCGGCACCAAACGCCGACGTAAGCCTGTTCCCGGCACTAGAACGGCATGCCGAGCAGTTGCTCGCTGCGCGAGAGCGCGAATCGCACCAGGCGGCCATCCTCAACACGGTGCGCCGCCAGATCGTTGCGCTGCTGGCGCACGGCAACGCGCGTCTGGCAGAAGTCGCCGCCGGGCTCGATTGCACTCCCCGCACCCTGCAACGCAAACTGGCCGAAGCAGGCACCCACTACCAGGCCGTGCTGGACGCCACCCGCCGCGAACTGGCCGAGCAATATCTGCGCGAGCCCGGGCTGACGATGAGCGAAGTGGCGTTCCTGCTCGGCTATCGCGAGCAAAGTTCTTTCAACCACGCCTTCCGCGACAGGTACGGCACCACGCCGGCCGCATGCGCGATCAAGCACTGAACCGGCCTTGAGCAAGTCGCCTGCAAGCAATCAACTGCCGACTTGGCGCAAGTGCGACACACTTCACGAGGAGTAGCATGCGGTTTTTCGCTCTCACGAGGAGACAGTCCGTGAAAATCCGCCTGATCGCCGCGACCACGCTGGCACTTTCAGCCACCATCGCCCACGCAGAACCCGTCACGATCAATCCGCCGCCGAAAATTGAGTGTGTCCAGCCCGACATGCTGGGCCTTCAGCCGTCAAACACCCAGATCAAGGCCTATAACAAGGGCATCTCCACTTACAAGCAGTGTATGCAAACCTATATCAAGGATCGCCAGGATGCCGCCGCGCGCATCAGCGAATTGCACAAGGTCGAGATCGAAGCGGGCAACGTCGCGATCAAGGCATTCAACGAGTGGGTCGCGAAGATGAAGGCAGAGGAAGACAAGAACAACTGACCTCAACACATCTAAGACAACGAAGAAGCCGCCCGCGGGCGGCTTTTTTGCGGCTAGACCCCCTCCAGCTTCGCCATTCCCAGCATCAACCACTTGATGCCGTGCCCACCGCCAAAGTTGATCTGCACCTTGGCGTCGCTGCCGGCCCCTTCGGCCGACACAATCACGCCCTCGCCAAACTTTGCGTGACGCACCAGTTGGCCGATGCGAAAGCCGCCCAGATCACGCACCTGCGCGGCGGCCGAGCGCGGCGTCGGGCGGGCGGCGCTTGAAGGCGCCGGATCGTAGTACCGCGGCTGAGACGCCTGCACGCGCGGCGTGAGCCACTTGATCAGTTGCGGCGGGATCTCGTCGATGAAGCGCGACTTCATCGAGTAGCGCGTCTGGCCGTGCAGCATGCGGCTTTGCGCGAGAGACAGATAAAGCCGCTGGCGCGCCCGCGTCACCGCCACGTACATCAGGCGGCGCTCTTCCTCCAGCCCGTCCTGCTCCTGGATGCTGTTCTCGTGCGGGAAGAGGCCCTCCTCCACGCCCGACAGGAACACCGCGTCGAACTCCAGCCCCTTGGCGGCGTGCACCGTCATCAGCTGGATCGCGTCCTGCCCGGCATCGGCCTGATGATCGCCGGCCTCCAGCGAGGCATGCGCGAGGAAGCCCGCGAGCGACGGGTCTTCCGCTTCCGAAATGAAGTTGGCGCCGGCGTTGAGCAATTCATCCAGGTTGGCCAAGCGCTCTTCGCCCTCGCGCTCGGCACGGTAGTGCGCGCGCAGGCCGGAATGGTCGAGCACATGGTCGATCACCTCGGGCAGCGGCAATTCGCGCGTCGCCTTGCGCATCTCTTCGATCAGGCGGACGAACACCGCGAGCGATAGCCCCGGCCGGCCGGCCAGATGCGGCACCGTCGCGTAGAGGCTGGTGTTGTAGGTGCGCGCCGAATCAGCCAGCGCTTCGAGCGAGCGGGCGCCGATGCCGCGGGTCGGAAAATTGACCACGCGCGAGAAGGCGGTGTCGTCATCCGGGTTGGCGATCAGGCGCAGGTAGGCAAGCGCATGCTTGATTTCCTGCCGCTCGAAAAAGCGCAGGCCACCGTACACCCGATACGGAATACCGGTTGAAAACAGCTGGTGCTCCAGCACACGCGACTGCGCGTTGCTGCGGTAGAGCAGCGCGATGTCCGAACGCGACGCGCCATCGCGGATCAACTGCTGGATCTCTTCAACGATCCAACGCGCCTCGTCGTTGTCGCTGAGCGCTTCGAACACGCGGATCGGTTCGCCCGAGCCGGCATCAGTCCACAAGTTCTTGCCCAGGCGGCGGCTGTTGTTGGCGATGATCGCGTTGGCCGCATCGAGGATGTTGCCGTGCGAGCGGTAGTTCTGCTCCAGCCGGATCACGCTCTTGACCGCGAACTCGCGCTCGAAGTCGCGCATATTGCCCACGTCCGCACCGCGGAAGGCGTAGATCGACTGATCGTCATCCCCCACCGCGAACACCGCCGCCGGCTCGGCGCCGCCATGACCGGCCAGCAGCTTGAGCCACAGGTACTGCAAGCGGTTCGTATCCTGGAATTCGTCCACCAGCACATGACGGAAGCGGCTCTGGTAGTGCGCGCGCAGCGGCTCGTTGCGCGTCAACAGCTCGTAGGCGCGCAGCAGCAATTCGGCGAAATCGACCACGCCCTCCTTCTGACACTGGCGCTCGTACTCGGCGTAGATCGCGACCTTCTTGCGCGTCCAGTCGTCCCATGCCTCGGCGGCGTTCGCACGCAGACCCGCTTCCTTGTTGCCGTTGATGAAGTGCTGCATGTCGCGCGGCGGGAATTTCTCGTCATCCACGTTCAGCGCCTTGAGCAGGCGCTTGATCGCCGAAAGCTGATCGGCCGAATCGAGGATCTGGAAGGTTTCCGGCAGGCCGGCATCGCGGTAGTGCGCACGTAGCAGCCGGTTGCACAAACCGTGGAAGGTGCCGATCCACATGCCGCGCGTGTTGATCGGCAGCATCGCGGACAAGCGCGCGAGCATTTCCTTCGCCGCCTTGTTGGTGAAGGTCACCGCCAGCAAGCCATGCGGCGTGGTCTGCCCGGTGGAGATCAGCCAGGCGATGCGTGTCGTCAGTACCCGCGTCTTGCCCGATCCCGCGCCAGCCAGGATCAGCGCCGGCTGCGGCGGCAGCGTCACGGCGGCGAGCTGTTCGGGGTTGAGGTTGTCGAGAAGCGAAGTCATGAGGCACGGCCGGGCAGGAAAGCCGACATTGTACCGGCCCGCCCCCGCCCGACTGTGCCGGGACAAGGCGCGCCGTCGACGCTAGCCTTTCGCACCATGCACACGACCGATCACCCCTTCACGCGGGCCGCCGCCAGCACGCTCAGCGCCGAGGCACTTCTCGCGATCTGGAACGAGGCCTACCGCGGCTACTTCATCCCCTTCCAGTTCGATGCAGCGATGCTGCAGCGTCACATCGCGCTCGGCAGCATCGACCTCGATCGCTCCTGCGTCTGGTACGACAGCGACACACCGATGGCCGTTGCGCTGGCCGGCGTGCGCGGCGAGCGCGCCTGGCTCGGTGGCTGGGGCATCGCGCCGGACTGGCGGGGCAAACGGCATTCGCTGCCGCTGGTGCGCGACTTCATGCAGGCGCAAGTTGCCGCCGGCGCACGCGAAATCGCCCTCGAAGCGCTCGAACAGAACTGGGCGCTGCGCACCTATGCCGCCGCCGGCTTCGTCGATACCCGGCGCCTGCTGGTGCTCGAAGGGGCGATGACCTGCACGCATGTCACCGGCCACACCCTCTCGTTCGACGCCGCCCTGCAGGCACTCGCCACCCTGCCACGCGCCCCCGCCTGCTGGCAGCGCGACCTGCCGGCACTGCGCGCACAGTCCGACCTGGTGCCGGTGTGCGTCGGCCCGGAAACCTCCCCAACCGGCGTCGCCCTCACCCGCGTCGACGGCGAATGGCTGCGCATCATCGACATCGCCAGCACGCCGCACGCGACCGACGCCCTGCTCGCCGCCCTCGCCGCGGCGGCGGAGGGGCGCCGCCTGCGGGTGGTCAACGAACCCGAAGGGCCGCTGGCCGACGCACTGTGCGCGGGCGGGCTTGCGGTCGCAAATGCGCAGCGGGAAATGCGCTGGAGCGTGCGGTGATTGCATCACGCGGTTGCGGTTGGGCGGGTTAGCCACACGCGTAACCCACATTTCAGGGAACTAAGCCCGCTCCATCGCCAGATTCGCGCGGACGCGCCGTCGACGTACCCGCCCTGCGGGGCATCGGCAACCATACGCGGTGGCATTGGCAATTTGTTGGGCCACGCATCAACCCGAGCAATTTGTCGGACGGAAAAGCGAAAGGTCACACGAGTATTCATTGGCCCCCTTTAAGATGCCCGGAGACCCAAAGCCTAGATCGCCTGAAAGAACTCACAGATCATGCATCGCCTAAGCAATACACGAAGCCTCGTTGCAGGCATCCTCCTTTTCGGGTGCTCTTCTAATTGCAACGCTATGGCGCCCGACTACGGCGTCGTTGAATTGATCTGGTCGCTAATCGGAGGAGTCGGGCTTGTTTTCGCGGGACTTGGCTGGGCCGCTGCGGGCCGAGCGAAGGGAGCTTTGTTTGGCGTAGTCTTGTTTCTTGGGCTCATGGTGACCATGCTTGTGCTGATCATCTTTTCTGGCGACAAACATGAACGCGAGCTCAATGCAATGCGCGCTGACCGGAAGACTGCTGCAGAAAAGAGTGTCGCAGAAGTGCAGAAACAGTGTGAAGCTCAAGAGCGCTTCGAAGTATTCAAACCCATCAAGGTAGGCTCCAGCGTATTCGTCAACGTCAACCCGGAGCAGAAATCACCCACAGCGATTGAAGCACCAACGGTTACCCCAACCGAGGCTATGAAGTCGCAACAGAAGAGGTTCGGCGAATCGTTTCCGCCCAGCGACAACCGTAAGCAGTATGTCAACCCAATCATCTGGATCGGCAATGCTGATCGGCCTGAGTACATTGCCGAGATTCTTCACTCAGATCTTGTTGAAACCAACAACTGGGACCCATCCGGTAACTGGAAGTACCTTCGATTCGCCACCAAGCAGCGGTGGGACAAAGACGGTGATAGCTTCCACGCAAAAGGTTTCACCGAGACTCATATCGACGAGCGCAAGTTTGAGAATTGGCCCGACAACAAAATTGTGATGCCTATCCCAATTTGGGAGGCGCTCGCGCAGTACGTATTCGAAGTAGACGACATTTCTACTATGGATGACCGCCAGCACTGGGTGGCACGCGGACGCATGCGATTAAGTGATGCCAGAACGTCCGACGTGCTGGCAGAGTACGTCGGCTTTCAGTCGATACTGGATAGGCAGGCCGTCTGCCCTAAAGCCAAAGAAGCCTCCTCGGAACAAGGGCAATGGGACATGCTTCGGTTTTTCTTCGAACGCGTCACCGAGAAGTCCTGAACCTTCTATAACGGCGCGCAAGTTGGCGCCCCCAAACTTTCTCTTCTAACAGATTGGCAGTCATTGGGCTGAGCCCAACGAAACCCAACGCGTCGGCGTGCGAAGGGCCGCGACGCATTACTCCGGCCTTCCCGTTCAAGCCGGGTCCCGCCCCGGCGGGCGTGTTACTTCTTTTGCTTCGTCAAAAGAAGTAACCAAAAAAAGACGACCCGGCGTTCGCGGTCAGGCGCTGCGCACCTGACTTCCCTCGCGTGCTCGCGCAGTCGGGCGGCTGCGGAACTCGGCCCTGCGGGCCTCAGACAGTCCTCGCCGT
>NZ_JAPFHA010000029.1 GCF_026586805.1 Niveibacterium sp. 24ML
AAGCTCGCCGAACGCTTCGCCGCTTTCGTCGCTTTGTCCGCGTCCGTTATTTGGCTGGCTTGATTGTCAACAGACCCAAGCTGGCAGCGCTGTCGAAGGCGATCACCGGGTGCCCGAGCTTGTGGGCGGCCTCGGCCTCAGAGCGGCTGCCGGCGGCGTGGATCTTTTCGCTCTGGCCACCTTGCGGACCGCTGTGGCGCGCTTCGAGGGTCTTGATCAGTTCGGGTAGCGGCTGTTTGTCTTGCGCCGCTTGCAAGGTGCCAGCGCTGTGGGTGCTGGCGTGTTGCGCGAGGGTTTCAACCAGTTGTTTGGCGCCTTTGGCGCGGGCGAGCGCTTCGGCAGCATCGAGCTGGGTGGAGGCGCCCTGCGGCCGCGCGTGGGTGGTGAGGAGCAGGCCTTCACTGGCGCGCACGGTGGTCCAGGCGTCGGTGGCAAGCTCGAAGCCTTCGCCGCGCCAGGCGCCGCGGCTGCCACTGGCGCCGCTCTGGCGGGTGATCCAGCCCAGTTCCAGGCGTGCGGCGGCAAGGTTCGTAGCAAGGCGGGCGCGCTGCTGGCCGGGGGTGTCGTCGATCAGCCACTGGGCGTGGCCGGATTGGTCGAGCGTAGGCTGGTGGATGCCGCTGACCACGCCGGGCTGCCCGCTGGCTGCGTCGATGCCGCCTTCGAAGGGTGGCGTATGGCTGCCGTTGAAGGCGCTGCCGATCACTTGCGGGCGATCGGGGTCGTCACTGATGAAGCCGACCAGCACCTCGCTGCCGATCGGCGGGGTGAACTGGCTGCCCCAGTTGGGGCCGGCGGCCCATTCGGCGATACGCACCCAGATGCCGCTCTGTTCGTTGCCCGGTGCGCGTTCGGCGTCGGACAGGCCACCGGGGTTCGGTGATTCGCCGCGTTGCCACGGAAACTGCACTTTGACGCGGTGATCGCGCGTGGTGCTGACCGCCTCACCCTCCACACCCACCACGCGGGCGGTGTGGCTGCCGCTGGCGCGGGGCCGCGCAGGCATGTCGGGCACGATCGGCACCGCGGCGGGGAGTACGGCGAAGCGGTTGCGGTAGGTGCCAAATTCGGTGCCGCGCTCAACGCCCACGGCAGCGAGCAACTCGCTGGCGAGTCAGTCCACCAACTCACCTGGTTTGTACTGCTTATTCGGAAACAGCGGCATCTTCTTCGGCGCCTTTGGCACAGGCCATCCGTTCTTCGCAGCCCATGCCTTGATGTCAGGGATGATGCCTGGCGCATCCCCGTTGGGGCATTCGTGCAGGCAGACCCAGTTCGTGCCGTGGCGACCTATGACGGGTTTAGGCGGCACGTCGAAACGCCCCCACCCAATGACGGGGCGGATGTAGGCTTCGCGCCGCAACGGGTACTTACCTGCTTTGTTTCGCTTCTTCGTATCGTCCTCGCCCCACGTATAAGAGGTAACGTCGATGTAAGGGTAATCGGCGCTCATTAGGTAGTATGCCCATTCGCGGCAGCCAAAGTTACCGACTCGATCGTACGCTTCTGCCTGATAGCCTTTCGTATAACGCCGTTCGTCATCGCCTGAACAGATCGCCGGTATGTAAAGCGTGTCATCGGCGGTGTGGCCAGTGAACCACTCGCCGACGTCAAACTGCAAGTCGTTCGGGCCGTTGCCGGGGGCGAGCACGACGCCACGGATGCGATTGATGCGTCCGAATAGTTTATGGGGCCAATCGTATGGCGAGATCACTTCGCCTTGCTCGCTAAAGCTCATCAGCAGCGTGCTGACCTTGTTGTCGTACTCGTTGTACTCATTAGGGATTTCGAAGGTCTTCACGTCGGGCATGATGGATTCGGGTTCGTAATAGCCAAGAGGATCTCCCTTGGCCAGTTCATCCTTCCCCTGCTTTGCGCTGACCGCGAACCAAGACGGCTCGCCGATTTTCAAGATGTACCGGAACTCCCAGGCGCGTTCAATCCATACGCGTGACCCTCGCTCTTGCGCCTGCGCGGTACTCAGCATTCCCAGCAATATGGTTAAGGCAAGCAGATAGGGCCTCATGGCAGCGGCAACCCTTCGTTGCGCACGGTCAAATGCAAATGGTCTGCATGCAAGGTTTCATTGCTGTCTAATTGAACGTTCGGCTCCGGCGTAATGTCATCCTTAGTGTTCTTGTCCATAAACCAAGGGTCAAACACCGAGCGCACGCAATCGCACTTCATCAGACGGGTACGGAAAGATTTGACTGACGCGGGCTCGTTCTTGTCGCGCTCATCATTCCATGCCTTTGTAGCTTTCTGCCGCGCAGCTACTTTTGTTTTGGCTTCGGCTTTGGCCGCCTCAATCTCCTTCGGCAGCGCCGCCTCACGCAACGGATCGACCTTGCCGGGAGCGGTTTTCTTTGCTTTGTTCAGTTCAGCAAGCTCTCTCTCGAGTTTCTTCAGCGCAACGTCGGCTTCCACAACCGCCTTTTCCGCCGTGAGCTTCTCGTCAAACAGCCTCTTCTCTTCCGCGCTCACGTTCTCGGTGTCCGGTGCACTGCTGTACTTCTCCGACCGCAACTCACGGCGGTTTAGCCTTGCCTTGTCCAGATAGTTCACATCCAGCCCCAAGCCAACGCGGTGCAGGATCGACCCGATCATCGGGCGCCAGCCGGAGCTGATGGTCACTTTTCCGACCTGTGCTTCGAGTGCCGACTCAATGACAGCCACCCAGGCTTGCGGATGGACGCGCGGCAATCCGTCGCTGTATAGGTTGAAACTTTTGATGTTGTCCGAGCAGTTCTCGGAGGCAGCAAAGCTGAGGGTGACCGTACGGGTAGTCTTGTCGGCCTGCTCAACGCTCACACTCAAATCCCCGGTGTGTTTGCCGCCGTAGAGCTTAAGCACGGCATCGCGGATCGCCGCGGCGGTGCCCGCAGGAATGCGCGCCTTGGCTTCAGCCTCGGTGTACTTGTGCGTGATCTTGAGCCAGATGTCACCGGTGAGCGTACCGGTATGGTGGTGCGTCTTTCTTGTCGTTCCACTCTTGTCGTCTTTGACTTCTTTCGTTTCCTTGAAGCTCAAGCTCGCAGCGTCAGCGTGCTTGCCTGTCTTCTCGGTGATGCGAATTTCGGCTGGAGCGTCACCTACCGTAAAGGCATAGACCGGCTCCTTGCGGAAGTCTGGGTGCGCGTCGCTGCACAAGTAAAGCTCAATCTTGTCGCCTTGCGCGGCATGTATCGACAATCCCATGAGTACGACTTTTTTGCCGTTTTCAGTCGCGCAGGCATGCGATTTTGCTGTCTTGGCGAAGGCCGCATCGACCTTGCCATTGATGGCGTACGCATACGGGAGTTTGAGGGTCGCTTTCGAACCGATATCGAAGAAGTAAGTCACCTTGCGCTTCACAACGCACGGCACATCCACGCATGAGCCAAGCGTAGTGTTGGTGGTAGCCGTTGCATCGGGCTTCGGCGCATTGGCTTTGGGGCGTGGCGCGGTCAGTGTTTCGGCCATGTTTCAGCATTCCTGTTCCGCAGCACTGGCGGCTGCATTTGAGTCGAAATCCGTGCTCAACCAGTAGAGTTTGATGCCCTGCGGATCCTGCGTCATCACCCGCTGGGTCTTACCGTCCTTGTCCGTCACGCCCTCGAACACATCACCTTCCGCTGTCTCTATCCGGTAAGGCTGGCCAACAATCGACGCGCCATCGGCCTTGTCGACGGCCCTGAATTGTTCGTCGTAGAACTTGAGTCGCGAATCTGGCAACCCATTCAGCTTCGCCGCCGCACTCCCGCCACCCAAGAACGCATGACTCCCACCCTTCACCTCGAACTTGCCGGGGCATTTGAAGGTGATGTTTGAGCCTGCGATTTCGATCTGGCTTTGCCCGGCGCCGAGGACGATCTTGTCTTGGGCGAGGATGTCGATGCCTTCGCTGCTGCTGGTGACGGTGACGGATTTGTCGGCGGCGAGTTCGAGCGCGTCGGTGTGGGCGCGCAGCGTGAGCGGCCCGGCGGCGGCGATGGCGGCTAGATCCTGGCCGGCGGTGAAGAGACTGATTTCGCGCGCGGCGGTGAGCGTGGCGCTGTGGCCGGCGGCCAGATGGGCGTCGCCGTGGGCGGTGAGGCTGGTGCTCTCGCCGCTCATCATCTGCAGGCTGGCGGGGGTGGTGGCGAGGAGGCTGGCGGCGCTGTCGAAGGCGATCACCGGGTGCCCGAGCTTGTGGGCGGCCTCGGTTTCGCTGCGGCTGCCGGCGGCGTGGATCTTTTCGCTCTGGCCGCCTTGCGGACCGCTGTGGCGTGCTTCGAGGGTCTTGATCAGTTCGGGCAGCGACTGTTTGTCTTGCGCGGCTTGCAGGGTGCCGGCGCTGTGGGTGCTGGCGTGCTGCGCGAGGGTTTCTACGAGCTGCTTGGCGCCCTTCACGCGCGCGAGCGCTTCAGCGGCATCCAGTTGAGTCGATGCGCCTTGCGGCCGCGCGTGGGTGGTGAGGAGCAGGCCTTCGCTGGCGCGCACGGAGGTCCAGGCGTCAGTGGCAAGTTCAAAGCCTTCGCCGCGCCAGGCGCCGCGGCTGCCGCTGGCGCCGCTCTGGCGGGTGATCCAACCCAGTTCCAGGCGTGCGGCGGCAAGGTTGGTGGCGAGGCGGGCGCGCTGCTGGCCGGGGGTGTCGTCGATCAACCACTGGGCGTGGCCGGATTGGTCGAGCGTAGGCTGGTGGATGCCGCTGACCACGCCGGGCTGCCCGCTGGCTGCGTCGATGCCGCCTTCGAAGGGTGGCGTATGGCTGCCGTTGAAGGCGCTGCCGATCACTTGCGGGCGATCGGGGTCGTCACTGATGAAGCCGACCAGCACCTCGCTGCCGATCGGCGGGGTGAACTGGCTGCCCCAGTTGGGGCCGGCGGCCCATTCGGCGATACGCACCCAGATGCCGCTCTGTTCGTTGCCCGGTGCGCGTTCGGCGTCGGACAGGCCACCGGGGTTCGGTGATTCGCCGCGTTGCCACGGAAACTGCACTTTGACGCGGTGATCGCGCGTGGTGCTGACCGCCTCACCCTCCACACCCACCACGCGGGCGGTGTGGCTGCCGCTGGCGCGGGGCCGCGCCGGTATGTCGGGGACGATGGGGACTGCGGCGGGGAGCACCGCGAAGCGGTTGCGGTAGGTGCCACGCTCAACCCCCACGGCGGCGAGCAACTCGCGCGTGTCCGATTCCAGGTTGTTGGCCGCTTCGTGCTCGACCCATAGCACGGTGAGCTTGGCGTCGCGACCGGCAAGCGCGCCGAATGCGTCGTGATCAGCGAGCGTGAAAGCCTGCGCCGGGGCCAGTGCGCGCACCGAGGATTCGCCCGCCCAGGTTTTGACAGCGCGCTCCTGCGCCTGCATGCGCAGCCGTGCAAAGCGCTCGGCCGCGGCGGTGTCGGCGTAGCGGCGTTCGCCTTCGCCGAAATACTGTTCAAGCGTCGGCATCTCGCCTGCCGGCCAGGCGCTGGTTTGCTGCGCGGCGGTGGCGACCAGTGCGGTGTCGTCCCAGGCGGAAAGGGCGACCTGCGTGCTGCGTACTTCGCGCCAGGCGCCCAGGCTGTGGATCGCGTCGGCGCTGTCGGTAGCCGACAGGCGCGTGAAGCGGATGCTCGCTTGCGGGCAGGCCGGCCATTCGGCGCTGGCATCGGCGATCACCAGCGTGTGCGCGTCGCCGCTATCGGCGTGTTCGAACCAGTACGACAAGCCTTCTTCGCCCAGCAGGCGCTGGACGAAGTCGAAGTCGGTTTCGCGGTACTGGGTGATCAGCGCGCGCGGCGCGATGGCGCCCGCGTCGGCCACCCGCACATCGAAACGGGCGATCGGGTAATCACCGAACACCGCCTCGACCACTTCGAGTGCGCTCTGGTCCTGAAAGATGCGGCTGGTGCGGCGGTGATGCAGCGTGGCGAGCCAGGGTTCGAGCTGGATCCGGTAGCGGGCGAGGCCACCGTCGGCGCCCAGTTGCGCGGCGTGCGCGACGATGGTGTGCCAACTGCGCATCGAGCCATCGGCCTGGCGCAGGCGCAACGTGACGCCCTCACCGATCAGCTTGCGCAGATCCAGGTGGGCCGAAGCTGAGAGGCAATCGAGCGCGAAATAAAAGGGCTCGGACAAGGCTTCGCGGCCGGCGAAGCGCTCGGGCAACAAGGCGTCGGCGCCGAGCGGGGTCTTCAGATCGAGCAGGCGCGCCTCTTGCGACAAGGCGCGGCGGAAGGCGGCCAGTCCGGGCAAGGCGGCGGTGAGCGTATCAATCGAGAGCATGCGGGGTCCTGCGGACTTGCGGGGGTGCGCGAAGTTAGCAGTTTTGCATACGCGTCTGGCATTTTCATTGCCTTGCCGGGGCGCGGCGGGGAGCTTGTCACGGAGCGCCCCGTTTTGGCGGAAACCCTCAGGCCTCGATCTGCTGCAGCTCGTAGAGCCGCCGGTAAATGCCGCCTTCGATGGCCATCAGCGCGTCGTGATTACCGCGCTCGGCGATGCGGCCGTGGTTGAGCACGGTAATCGTGTCGGCATCGCGGATCGTCGAGAGCCGGTGCGCGATCGAGATGATCGTGACGCGCCCGCGCAGTTCGTTCAGCGCGATCTGCACTACCTGCTCGGTTTCGCTGTCGATGTGCGAGGTCGCTTCGTCGAGCAGCAGGATCTTCGGCTGGCCGGCGAGCGCGCGGGCAATCGCCAGCAACTGCTTCTGGCCGACCGAAAGCCGCGCACCGCCTTCGCCCAACTGGGTTGCGTAGCCCTCGGGCAAGGCGCAGATGAAGTCATGCGCGCGGGCCGCGCGGGCGGCGGTTTCGATTTCAGCGTCGCTCAGGCCGCGGCCCATGTCGATGTTCTCGCGCGCATCGGCAGCGAGCAGGAAGGGCTCTTGCGGTACGAGGCCAACCGCACTACGGAAGGTCGCCTCGCCCAGCTCGAACAGCGGCGTGCCGTCGATTTCGATGCGGCCACTTTGCGGGCTGTAGAAGCGCAGAAGCAGCGAGAGCAGCGTGCTCTTGCCGCTGCCGGTATGGCCGACGATGCCGTGAAAGCTGCCGGCCGGAATCGTCAGCGACAGATCGTGGATCACCGGATGCGCCGGATCGTAGCCGAAGGCCAGTTCGCGCAGCGCGACTTCGCCCGCGCCGATGTGGCCGCCCTCGCCCGCCGGCGTCGCGAGCGGTTCGGCCAGCAGGGTGTCGACCCGCGAGGCGGCAATCAGCGACTGCTGCAACTGCGAGAACTGCAGCGTGATCTGGATCAGCGGCTCAACCACACGCGCCATCAGCCCGACGAAGGCGTACAGCACGCCCACCGCGGCCACGCTGCCGCGCCCGGCAAAGCTGGCCAGCACGCCCACCAGCAGCAGCACGTTGAGCAGGTCGAGCGCCGGCCGCAGCAGCCAGGCGTTGGCGCGCAGCTCGGCACGGCGGGCGTCGAAATGCGCGCGGTTGGCCTTGGCAAAGCGCTCGGCGAAGCGGCCCGCCGCGCCGGTGGCCTGCAGCACCGGCATGCCGGCTATCGATTCGGCTACCTGCGCGTTGATCTCGCTGCGCAGTTCGCGGGCGCGCGTCACCGCCGGTGCGCTCAGGTGTTTGTAGAACCACACGATGCCGATCACGGCGGGGATCAGCAGCGTCACCACGCCCATCAGGCGCAGGTCGAGCCAGGCCATCGCGGCGAGCGATCCGCACAGCACGATCACGCTGTCGAGCATCACGAACAGCACCTGCACGTAGAGGGCCTTGACCGCCTCGGTGTCGTTCGTGACGCGGCTGACGAGCTGGCCGGTGATGGCGCGGTCGAAGTAGGCAATCGGCAAGCGCAAGACGTGGCCATACACCGCCTCGCGAATCCGCTGCACCGAGCGCGCGGCCACGCCGGAAAGCGACAGCAGCTGCAGGTAGCGCAGCGCGTTGGCGCACCACACGGCGACCAGTGCGCCGCCCAGCAGCAGCCCGATGGCGGCCAGATCGCCGTTGCGCGGAATCAGGTAGTTGTCGATGAAGGCCTTGCCGAGCATCGGCCCCATCACTTCAAGCCCGGCGGCGAGCGCCAGCCCGCACAGCGCGAGCCACAGGCGGCGGCGCTCGGGTTGGGCGGCGCGCGCCAGCAGCGCGGCGGCGCGGGCGATGTCGCCGCGTTTGTCCAGATCAGGCTGCATCGAGGCTGGCCTCCAGTTGCTGGTAGCGCCACTGGCTGGCGTACCAGCCGTCGTGCGCCAGCAGCTCGGCGTGCGAGCCGGCTTCCACCACGCGGCCCGCGCGCAGCACCAGGGTGTGTTCGGCATCCATCACCGCCGAGAGGCGGTGGCTCACGATGATCACCGTGCGGCCGCGCCGCGCGTCGCGCAGGTGGCTGAGGATGCGGGTTTCGGTTTCGGTATCCACCGCCGAGAGCGCGTCGTCGAGCAGCAGGATCGGCGCGTCTGACAGCAGCGCGCGCGCAATCGCCACCCGCTGCCGCTGTCCGCCCGAGAGCGAGACCCCGCGCTCGCCCACCGGCGTTTCGTAGCCCTGCGGCAGGCGCAGGATGTCGTCGTGAATCGCCGCGATGCGCGCCGCCTGCTCGATCTGCTCGCGGCTGGCATCAGGGCGCGCGAGCGCGATGTTGTCGGCGATCGAGGCGGAGAACAGGAAGGCTTCCTGCGGGACCCAGGCCATCGCGGCACGCAGCGCGTCGAGCGAGTAATCGGCGAGCGGGCGGCCGCCCCAACGTATCTCGCCACTGGCGGCCACGTCCTGACGCAGCAGCAGGCGGATCAGCGTCGATTTGCCGGCCCCGGTAGCGCCGACCAGCCCCAGCGTATGGCCCGCTTCGAGGCGCAGGTTCACTGAATCCAGCGCCGGGATGGCCTGGTCGGGGAAGCGGTAGCCGACGCCGATCAGCTCGATCGCCGCGTCGCTGCAGGGCGCGGCGTGGGTGCCGTGATCGGGCATCTCGGGCGCGGCGTCCAGCACCGGTTGCAGGCGCTCCCACGCGGCACGGCCACGCTCGATCAGCGAGAGCACATGCCCGGCGGCGAACATCGGCCAGATCAGCTGCCCGAGGTACATCGAAAAACCGGTCAGCAGGCCGATCGTCAGCTCGCCCTGCCATACCAGCCAGCCGCCGAGCGCGAGGGTGAGCGTGCTGGCGGCCGAGAGCGCGAGGCCGACCGCCGGCTCGTAGGCCGCTTCCCAGCGCTGTGCGGTGTCGCCCGCCTTCGCTGCGGCGGCGGTCAGTTCCGCGAAATGCGCGCTGCTGCGCGCTTCCAGCCCGAGGGCGCGCACCGTGCGCACGCCGGCCAACGTTTCCTGCACATGGTCGTTGAGCTTGCCGAAGCGCCCGAGCGAATCGCGCCAGGCGTGGTGCACATGGCGCGAGATGCGCCAGAACGCGAAGGCCATGAAGGGGAATGGCAGCAAGGCGGCGAGGCCAAGGCGCCAGTCGATCCCCAGGGTCATCATTGCAACGACGAGGATCAGCGTCATCGTGCCGTCGAAACCTGCCAGCAACGCCTCGCCGGCCGAGAGTTCCACCGCGTCGATGTCGTTGGTGGCGCGCGCCATCAGGTCGCCGGTGCGGCTGCCCTGGAAGAAGCGCGCGCCCTGCAGCGTGAACTGCCTGTAAAGCCGCGTGCGCAGCTCGACCCCGAGCTGGTAGGCGGTGGCGTAGAGCATCAGGCGCCAGCCCACGCGCAGGAAGTAGATCGACAGCCCCATTGCGATCAGGATCGCGAATTCGCCAGCCAGCGCCGAGGGCGTGACCTGGCCGTGCACCAGGCGATCGATGATTGCCGCAACGCGGCGCGGCACCCACACGGTCAGGATTGCAATGGCGGCCAGCATGAGCGCCGAGGCGGCGTAGGCGCGAGCGTTGCGGCGCACGAAGGAAAGCAGCAGGGCAAAAAGGCTCATCGGGGGTGTCCGCGGCGAAGGCAGGGCACACCGCACCCGGTCGGCGCGATGGCGAAGGGCGACATTCTACGGGTGTCGCACGCACACGACGGCGCCGCGCGCCCGGCGTTCGGGCAAAAAAAAAGCGCACCCGGCAGGGTGCGCTTTTGCGGACCGTGTGGCGCTTAGCCCATGCGGCGGCGCGAGATCAGCCCAAGGCCGATCAGACCTGCCATCAGGGTTGCCCACGACGCGGGTTCCGGCACGGGCGACACGGCAGAGACGCTGACATTGTCAAGCGAACCGCCGTAGCTGTTGCTGATGCCGCCTGCAGCGAAGACCAGCGTCGAGAAGCCACCGGTAGCAACGAAATTGAAGTCGTATTCTTGCCACACGTTGCCCGACGCGCCCACACCAGAACCGGATGCGGTCAGCAGCGCGGTGCCGTTGATGAAGGCAGTGATGTCGTTCGAGTTCGCAGCAACATTCATGCGCGGCGAGTAGAAGAAAGACACGTTGTAGGCTTGGCCCAGTGTCGTCTCGAACGTTTGCGCAATCCAGGAATTGGCGGTCGTGTCGAGTTCGACAAAGTTCTTGCCATCCAACGCGGAACCCGAGACGTTATTGCGGATCTCGACGCCTTTACCACCCACTTGCCAGCCTTTGAGCGACGAGTAGATGTTCCAGGTGCCCGCCTTCTGGCTGACACTTTCAAAACTGCCGTTTTCGATCAGATTGATCGGGCCTGCCGAAGCGGTGGCCGAACCAATCAACGCAAAACCGGCCGCAGCGGCGAGGGCCACGCGTAGGGACGTTGTTTTCATATGTTCTCCATGGGGGTAGGTCATCGTGTCATGCACGCATCACTGCCAGATCATGCAAGTAGCCGATTTGGAAATTGTGCGTGAGTTGGATGATATTTGCTGCGGCGAAACCGTTTTTGACGTTTCGTGCTGCGTCGCGACATTTATCACACCGAAAATAGTCGGGCAAGACCATGCGGCCATCCCCGGGCCGCTCAGTTGGCGCACGGATGCCCCCGATGCGGATTGGATCGCCATCGGACTCATCCCGCGGAGATCACGCCGCACAGCCGATATGCACGCCGGCCCTGCCCCGTAGCGGGCATTTGTTGCCTGCATCGCGACAACGGGTGGCCCAAGATGCCGCAATTGGCTGGCGGCAGCGCGGCGCATCCAATCGTCAGGGTGCCTGTCCGGACAGCCATCCGGGTTGAAGTGCCCGCCGCCCTCGATAACCCGATCTTGACCACAGCGCGCAAGGATTCAGGCGGCACCCCGGCTCCGGCCGCCGGCAGGGCTGCAGCGAACACAACAGAAAACGGGGGCGATTCAAATCATGGTGCGCCGCGGGGCCTTGCGAGTTCGGCTTGCGGCCTGCCGATGCAACGGGTGCCGGCAAGGCGCCGCCCAAAAGAAAACGGCATGCCCATTGGCATGCCGCTGCGCTTGGAGCGTCTTCCGCTCAGGATTTCGGCGGCGTGTCCGCCTGGATCGCGGTCAGCGCGATCGTGAAGACGATGTCGTCGACCAGCGCGCCGCGCGACAGATCGTTTACCGGCTTGCGCAGCCCTTGCAGCATCGGGCCAACCGACACGACGTTGGCAGAACGTTGCACCGCCTTGTAGGTGGTATTGCCGGTATTCAGATCGGGGAATACAAACACGGTGGCCTGCCCGGCAACCGGGCTGCCGGGTGCCTTCTGGGCCGCAACGTCCTTGACGGTTGCGGCGTCGTACTGCATCGGGCCATCGAGCACCAGTTCCGGGAAGCGCGCCTTGGCCAGTTCGGTCGCCTTGCGAACCTTTTCAACATCGTCACCGCTGCCCGAAGCGCCGGTGCTGTAGCTGATCATGGCGACCTTCGCGTCGATGCCGAACGCAGCGGCGCTGTCCGCGCTCTGCTTGGCGATGTCGGCCAGTTCTTCGGCCGTCGGGTCGGGATTGATCGCACAGTCGGCGTAGACCAGCACCTGCTCAGGCATCAGCATGAAGAAGCAGGACGAGACAATCGACGAACCGGGCGCCGTCTTGATCAGCTGAAGCGCGGGGCGCACGGTATTCGCGGTGGTATGCACCGCACCGCTGACCAGGCCATCGACCTCATCAACCGCCAGCATCATGGTGCCCAGCACCACCGTGTCTTCGAGCCCGGCGCGGGCCTGGCTCGGCGTGAGCCCCTTGCTCTTGCGCAATTCGACCATTGGCGCGACGTAACGGTCGGCAATCGCGTCCGGCTCAAGAATTTCGAGCCCCGCTGGCAATTCCAGCCCCTGCGCCTCGGCCACCGCCTCGATCGAGGCGCGTTTGCCCAAGAGCACGCAGCGGGCGATGCCTTTTTCGGTACAGATGACGGCGGCCTTGACCGTGCGCGGCTCGTCGCCCTCGGGCAAGACAATGCGCTTGTTGGCCGCACGGGCTTTCTTGATCAGCTGATAGCGGAAGGCTGGCGGCGACATGCGCAGCGATACGGCCAGATCGAGCCCGGCACAGATCGCATCGCCATCGAGTTGCTCGGCCACCGCGTCGATCACGCTGTCCATGCGGCCGGGATCGTCGCTCGGCACAGCCAGCGGCAGGCGGCTGATCTTGGCGGCGGTTTCGTAGCTATCGCCATCGGAACGCAGGATCGGCAAGCCGCTGTGGAAGGCCAGCGAACCGAATTTTTCGATGCGCGGGCTGATGTAGCTGTGGTGCGTGAGCAGCAGCCCGGCCAATTCGATGCCGTTGCTGGCCGCCAGCGCGGTGGCGAGCATCACGTCGTCGCGGTCACCGGCGCTGACCACCAGGGCACCCGGCTTGAGGCGTGGAATCACTTCCGACACCGAACGGGCGGCGAGCACGGTCTCGAACACGCGGCGGCTGGCGATTTCGCCTTCCACCATGACTTCGGCACCAAGGTGCTTGGCCACGTCGATCATGCGCGGCGCCGAAAGGCGCGGGTCTGCCTTGATCACGCCCCAGACCGGCACGTCACCCAACTGGGCCGATGCCTGCCCTTCGTCGAAAGCTTCGATCGCCTTGTTGAACACCACGCCAACGACGCGGCGACTGGCGTTGCGTACCTGCGCGATCAGGTAGTTGGCCTCGGCAATGCCTTCGGCGTCGGCGGCGCTGGCCACCAGCACCACATCAGCCTGCAGGCTGCGCGCGATGTCGCCCGACAGGCGCGGGATGAACGCGCGCCCCGGATCGGCGTGAATCCCTTCAACCACCAGCACGTCAGCACCGTCCGAGCCCGACATCGCGAGGCTGACAATGTTTTCCAGCAATTCGTCGGTGCGGCCGGCGGTGACGAAGTTCGTCACCTCGCTCATGCGCAGCGGGTCGGGGCTGGCGACGTTGCAGATGCTGCGCGCGAACAGCACCGACGGTTCGGTCTCGGGGGTGTACTTGGTCACCGGTTTGACGAATGCAACCTTCAAACCACGACGCTGCAGCGCGCGGACGAGGCCGAGCGAGACCGAGGTTAGGCCGACGTTGGGTCGTGTCGGCGCGATGAAATACGTGCGCATCAGGGGGAGCTCCGCTTGTGGTCAGCAGCCCCTCCGGTAAGCCGGGGGGAAATTGTGCGCTGCATGATAATCAGTCTGGTGGACTTTTTTGTTGACGTGACAGGGATGTTTCGCGATTTCTCAAATTAATTAGCCGCTTAGCCACGCCCGCGCCTGCTCGCCGAGCCCTTTTTACGTGCCTGCTGCGGTACCATCTGCGCCCTTCGCAACATGCCGCACCCAGGTGACACCCATGCAACGCCCGGAACTCCTCGCCCCCGCCGGCTCATTGGCCATGCTCGACACTGCCTTCGCATTCGGGGCCGATGCGGTGTATGCCGGGCAACCCCGCTACAGCCTGCGCGCGCGCAACAACGAGTTCGGCAGCCTGGAGAACCTGCAACTGGGCATCGACCGCGCCCATGCGCTGGGCAAACAGTTCTACCTGGTCAGCAATGTCTTCCCGCATAACGCCAAGGTCCGCACCTACCTGGCGGACATGGCGCCGGTGGTGGCCCTGAAGCCGGATGCGCTGATCATGGCCGACCCGGGCCTGATCGACATGGTGCGCGAGGCCTGGCCCGAGATGCCGGTACACCTGTCCGTGCAGGCCAACACGGTGAACTACGCCACCGTGCGCTTCTGGGGCAAGCTGGGGGTGCGGCGGATCATCCTGTCGCGCGAGTTGTCGCTGGACGAGATCCGCGAGATCCGCGAAGCCTGCCCGGAGATGGAGATCGAGGTATTCATCCACGGCGCACTGTGCGTGGCGTACTCGGGCCGTTGCCTGCTCTCGGGCTACTTCAACCATCGCGACCCTAACCAGGGCACCTGCACCAACTCTTGCCGCTGGAAGTACGAGGTCAAGCCCGCGGAAATCGACGCCACCGGTGACGCCACCGACGGCAAGGCCTGCTGCAACGCGCCGGCCGCAGGCGCCGAAAACCCTGCTTCAAAGGTCTACCTGCTCGAAGAAGAAACCCGCCCCGGCCAGCTGATGCCGATCGAGGAAGACGAGCACGGCACCTATGTGATGAACTCAAAAGACCTGCGCGCGATCGAACACGTGGCCAAGCTGGTCGAGATCGGCGTGCATTCGCTGAAGATCGAAGGCCGCACCAAGTCGCCCTACTACGTGGCCCGTACCTGCCAGACCTACAGCCGTGCGATTGACGATGCGATTGCTGGCCGCCCGCTGGACATGCGCTTGCTCGCAGAGCTCGAAGGCCTTGCCAGCCGCGGCTACACCGATGGCTTCTATGAACGGCATCACACGCAGGAATACCAGAATTACCTGCGCGGGCATTCGGAATCGGATCGCAGCCAGTACGTCGGCGACCTGACGGGCTACGGCGCGGACGGACTGGCCGAAGTGATCGTGAAGAACCGGTTCGCGGTGGGCGACCGGCTTGAGTTGATCCACCCGGCCGGCAATCGCGATGTCAGTGTCAGCGCAATGTTCAAGGCCGATGGCACGCCAACCGAGGTGGCGCCGGGCAGCGGTCACCATGTCAAGCTCGCCTTGCCGGCTGGCTGTGAAGGGGCGTTCATCGCCCGTTACGTCTGAGGGCGTCTGGCGCGCGCCAGCCCCGCTAACGCGCCTCCCAACCGCGGTACTGCCCAAGGTTGTCACGCGTGAGCAGCGGTGTCGGCAAGAGGATGCGGCGCTTTTCAACCGGCTTGCCCTCGCGCAAGGCCAGGCCGATGTCCACCGCTCGCTGGCCGATCAAGGCCGGCGTCTGACCGGCCGATACCACGATCAGGCCGGGGCGCTTCATTGCCACTTCCACTTCGGGCGATCCATCCACACCGCCGATCAGCAAACGATTCAGGCCGGCCCGGCGTGCAACCGTTTCGGCGCCCAGGGCCTGCCGGTCGTTGATCGCGAATACCGCATCCACCTGAGGGTAGCGGGCCAGGTGTTCCTCCATCAGCTTGCTGCCGCCCCAAGGCGACGCGAGCCCGTCGCCCTTGTCGGTCAGGAGCCGGATGTCCGGGTAGGCCCTGAGCGCCGCGCGGCAGCCCTCGACCCGGTCTATCACCGAAGAAACATTCGGCCCGTTCTGGATGATCAGGTTGCCCTTGCCGCCCAGGCGCACTGCGAGATCGCGACAAACCGCCTCGCCTGCGCCGCGATTGTCTGACTGGATCATCACCTCGGCGCCTTCGGTATCGACATCAACCGCCACCACCGAGATCCCCGCCTCGCGCGCGCGCATCAGCACCGGGCCCAGATCCTTCGGATGCGAGGCCGCGATCAGGATCAGGCTGACGCGGTCGGCAATGAATTTTTCGACCTCGCGAATCTGTGAAGCGACGTCGTACTCGCTCGCGCTGGACATCACGCGCACGCGCGGGTTGATTTCGAGAGCGCGATCCTGCGCGCCGCGCGCCAGCGCACTGAAATACGGATTCGCCAGCGAGGAAACGCTGATGCCGATCACGTCCAGCTTCGTACCGGGCTCCGCAGCCCAGGCACTGGCCGCCAGCAAACTTGCGGCGGCAAGCGCCATTTTTTGAAGCTGTCGTCGAATCGGCATCATGCAGCGGCTCCCGTGTTGCTGACTTCATGTAGTGGCCGATCTTCGGCCTCTGCGCCCTTGGGCGCAATCCGCGGCAGCTCGATGTGAAAGCGCGTGCCCCCGTCGGGCGGGCTCTCCAAGGCGATGCGCCCACCCAAGACCCGCGTCACCAGCGTGAACACGATGTGCAAGCCCAGGCCACTGCCGCCACGGCCAAGGCGCGTAGTGAAGAACGGGTCGAACACCTTGGTATGGTTTTCCGGCGGGATGCCACAACCGCTGTCCGTCACATCGAGCGTCACCCAGTCGTCATCGCGCACCGCGGCGCTGACCCGGATGGTCCCCGGCGAACCGTTGGCAAACCCATGCACACGTGCGTTTTCCACCAGATTGGTAAGCACCCGGGCGAGGGCGCCGGGGTAGGCGTCGATCCGCGCATCGCCCGCAATCGCCAGTTCGAGCGAAATCTGCGTCGTCCTCAGCGATGGCCGCAGGGTCGCAACGATTTCCTCCAGCGTGTGGGCAAAGTCGAAGCTGCGCCGGTTCTCACTGGTCTGATCCACCGCCACCTGCTTGAAGCTGGAGATCAGCTCATGCGCTGCCGCAAGGTTGCGGTTGAGCAGGCGCGCCGCTTCGTCGCAGGTTTGCAGGAACTCAAGCAACTGGCTGCGTCGCAGGGCCGCCCCTTCAACCGCCTTGCGTGTGCGCCCGGCTTCGTGGCTGAGCGTGCTGGCAAGCGTCACGCTGTTGCCGATCGGGGTGTTCAGTTCATGTGCAATCCCCGCCACCATGGCCCCCAGCGAGGCCAGTTTCTCTTGCCGCACCAACTCCCCCTGCGCGCTGCTCAGATCCTTGACGGTGCGGGTCAGGGCGCGGTTCACCTCTGCAAGCTCGGCAGTGCGTTCCTCAACCTTGGCTTCGAGGCGGGTGTTGAGTTCGTCGATCGCGGCGCGGGTTGCCCAATCCTCGGTGGTATCGCGTGAGCTGGTGATCAGGTAGCGCACGCCGCTGATCGTGAAGATCCGGCCCGACATTTCGCAGCGCCGCGTCTCACCGTTACGGCGCACGAAGTAGGTATCGAGCCGTTCGACAAAGCCGCCCCCTTCACGCATGGCCTGGACCATGCGCTGCATTTCTTCCTCGCTTGAAACGAGCTTGAGCTCAAGGGCGGTGCGGCCGATGGCCTCTTCGCGGCGGTAGCCTGACCAGCTCTCCCAGCTCCGATTCACCGCGATGTACTTGCCGGTAACGAATTCATGCAGGGTCCAGGCATCGGGGGAGAGCTCGAACATGGTCTCCAGCCGCGCCTCGTTCTCTCGCAGCCGTTGCTCAGCAAGCTGGCGGGCCGTGACATCAACGAACTGCGCGATCACCAGCGTGCGCCCGTTGGCCTGCACCGCCCGGGCCGACAGCTCGCAGCGCACCCAGCGTTCATCGGCCGCGCGCACGGCCAGGGGCATCCCGGCAATCGGCACGCCGCCCTTTGCCAGCGCGGTGAAGGCAGGCACCAGCGGTTCCGCAACATCGAACAGGCCCAGCATGTCCAGATTCTCCCCCAGCACATGCTGGGCGTCGCGCCCGGTCAGCAGCAGCCATTCGTCGTTGGCGTCGCGCACGGCGCCGGTCACCGGATCGACGATGATCGAAGCCAGCGGCCCATCGCGGAAGAAGGTGGCGAATCGCGCCTCGGATTCTGCCAGCGCAAGGCTCGCACGCCTGTGCTCGGCCGCACTGGCATCCTGCGCGGCAAGCGCTTCGATATAGTGCTGGCGCACGATCACCAGGATCGCGTAGATCATCAGCGCGAAGAAGCTGAACGTTGCCGCCTGATTGAAGACCATCGGCGCCGGGTCGCTCGCGCTGCCCCGGTACAGTTGCCACAGCGCGATGCTCCAGAGCAAGCTCAGCACCACCCCCAGCGCCACTGCTCCGGCGCGCCGCCCAAGCACCAGGGTGCCGATGACGATGGCGATGAACACGCCCGACATCTGCAAGACCCGGATCGAACCGAGCTGGAAGGTGACGCCCACAGCGATCGCCGAGCACAACACGATCAGCGACAAGGCCACCGGCCGGATGATTCGCCGCTTCAAAAGCCCTAGAAAAAAGGGCCAGAACCCCAAGGCGAACAGCAGCGAATACATGGCCGAGGGGCTGGAATACCAACCGGTGACGGACATCACCAGGACAAAACAGAGCGTCAGCACGCCCATCACGACCAGCAGATCGCGCAGCACGGAGAACAACTGGTCACCATGCCCGAATGACCAGCCGCCCGAGTGCTCACCGAAGAACCGCCGCCAGGTTTCCCGCATTCCGCTCCGCTCGTTTTTTGCCACTTTCCGGGTTTACGGCAGATCCGGCAGATTCCGAAGGCGGCGACGGGTCTTGCGGCGTTCAGTGTTCGGTGCGTGCCGCGCGCTGCCAGGCAATCACCGCCTGGTTCGCGTGCGCCATGATGCGATCGCGCTCGTCCTTGGCCAGTTCGCGGGAGAGTGCGGCAAAGAGTTCCTGCGTGGTTTCCTGCGCCAGGCCCTCGGTCGCCAAGCCATGCTGAAGACAGCGCAGTTGAATGTGCGCCAGCGCATCCGCCACCAGGCGCCAGCCCGCTTGCGGCATCAACCGCAGCAGCCCCAACATGAGGCCGCCAAGGGTGCGCAGTACCGCCAGCGCCTCGTCGCGATCGGCTGAGGCGATCATCGTGTGCCACAGCGCAAGGTGGATGCCGCGCCGCAGTTCGACCTTGAACGCGAAGCCGCAGCCTTCGTCGTCGTTAAGCAGTGAAAACCAGGTCTGGCAACGCCCTTCCTGCGCCACGTCCATCGTGTCGCGCAGGGCGCCGACCAAGGCCGTGATGCCCACCGCAGCGGCGGGGCCGAAGGCCTGGCTCCAGGCCAGGCCCCATTGATCGAGCCCGCTCAGCAACAGCGCCTTACGCGCCGCACTGCCCTCGGCGTCGCTCATGCCGGCCCATTCGGCGAGCTTGGCGCAGACCGACACGACCGCCGTCACTTGCGCCTCGGGCGCCGCATCGAGGGTGTTGCGAAACACTTCGGCGAAGGCGTCCTGCACCAGGCGGGCGGCTTGCTCTTGGGCGTCGTGCGCGACGGTGGCTTCAAGGCTATCAACGGGCGTAGGCGTAGTCATGACACACAGGCTCAGGGAAACGAGGCGCGATTGTGCCCCAGGCGCGGCACGCCGTCAGCGCGGGCACGCCGCCGCGTCGAGCAAGGCGTTTCGCACCACGGCTGGCTCGGCCGCGATGGCGGCCACGCGCGCGTAGAAGCGCGGCAAGTCCTCGTCGCAGGCGGCGAGCAATCGCTTGAAGGCCGGCACCTTGCCGGTGTAGACGCCCACCGAGGCCAGCAGCGCATTGTTGATCGGCTGCGCAAACCAGCGGTCGTAGCCGGTGTAGCCGCCCCAACGCTCGCGCTTGATCTGCTGGTACTGCTCGCCCATCTTCGCGATGATCGCCTGCTTCTGCTCCCGCTTCTCGGCGGCTGGCAAGTCGCTCGCGTAGAGCGCCTGCAATTGGCCACGATAGTCGAGCACCAAGGCTCGAAAGTCCGCCCGCATGGCCTGGGCGCGCTCGAACGCCGGGCGCAGGGCTTCTTTGCCCGGCTGCGCGGTCCAGCGCGTGACCGCGACCTCCTCCACCGCGCTGGCGAAGGATTCGTTGAACTCGGTGTCGTCCTTGACGTAAGCAAGCTGATGACTCAGTTCATGGAATAGCAGGCGGGCGAACTCGGTTTCGGGCCAGCCGATGAAGGTCGACAGCAGTGGGTCCGAAAACCAGCCAAGGGTTGAATAGGCCGGCACACCGCCAACATGCACGTCGTAGCCCTGCGCGCGCAATTCGGCCGCGTGCGCGTCGGCGTCTGCTTTGTCGAAGTAGCCCAGATAGCCGATGCAGCCCGCGACCGGCACGCACCACTCCTTTAGCCGCATCGACAGCGGCTCGGCGGCAAACACGTTCCAGGAGACGAAGGGGCGGTCGAGCGCGGCGTAGCGGCTGTAGCTGCTGTTGTCCGGCAAGCCGAGGTGACTGACCGAAAACGCGCGGACCGCTTTGGCGCGCAAGAGCTGATCGCGCACGCTGGCCGAGGTGGCCGGGTCCTGCAAGACCTCGTCGATCGGACGCGCGCGCGCGAGCAGATCGATCTGCCCGCTCGCCGCCTGCCAGTAGTACGTGGGCGACACCGCGCAGCCGGCGAGCAAGGCCGCACACAGCCATGGAATCAGTCTTTGCATGGGCGCGAGCTTAGCAGGAGCGTGCGGCGACGCCGGCGCCTACAAGAGCACGCGCCGGCCACCCGTTTCAGATCGGCGCGGTGCGCTGCTCCAGCCAGGCCAGCGCCGCCCCGCTCACGAGCGGCGCGACGCGACTGCGCACTTGCGCGTGGTAGTCGTTGAGCCAGGCCACTTCATCCTCGCGCATCAGGCTGCGGTCGATGCAGCGCGTATCGATTGGGCACAGGGTCAGCGTTTCGAAGGCGAGGAAGTCGCCGAACTCGGTGCTGCCCGCTTCCACGTTGAGCATCAGGTTCTCGATCCGCACCCCCCACTGCCCGGGGCGATAGATGCCCGGTTCGTTCGAGGTGATCATGCCCGGCAGCATCGCCATGTCGGGATTGGCGATCGCCTTCGAGATCGACTGCGGGCCTTCATGCACGTTCATGAAGTAGCCAACGCCGTGGCCGGTACCGTGGCCGTACTCGATGCCCTCGGCCCAGATCGGCGCGCGCGCGAGTGCGTCGAGCGCGGGCGACAGCGTGCCAGCCGGGAACTTCGCGCGTGACAGGTTGATCATGCCCTTGAGCACCAGCGTGAAGTCGCGCTTCTGCGCGGCACTGGGTGAGCCCACGGCGACCACCCGTGTGATGTCGGTCGTGCCGCCGAGGTACTGGCCGCCCGAATCGATCAGCAGCAGCCCATCGCCTTCGATGTTTGCGTGCGAGGCTTCGGTCGCATGGTAGTGCGGCATGGCACCGTTGGCATTCCAGGCGGCGATGGTGCCGAAGCTGGCGCTGACGAAATTCGGGCGCCGCGCGCGCTCGGCGGTGAGTTTTTCGTCCACCGTCAGTTCGGTGATGGTCTCGTGCCCGACTGCCGCTTCGAACCAGGCGAAGAAGGCCGCCAGCGCGGCACCGTCCTGTGCCATGGCTTCGCGAACACAGGCAGCCTCGGCCGCCGTCTTGCGCGATTTGGCCAGCGTGCTCGGGTTGATGGCCTCGCGCACACAGACGCCCTCGGCGACCTTCTCGCGGAAGCCTTGCGTGACGCGTCGCGGGTCCATCAGCAGGACGGCATCACCCGGCAGCGCGGCCAGTGCCGCCGCAGCATCCTCATACGGCGCAAGCTGCACGCCATCGCGCGCCAGCGTTGCGGCAAGCGCGTCGGGCACCTTGCCGGCGCCGACAAACAGCGTCACCGTTTGCGGCCCCACCAGGGCGTGCGCAATGAAGACCGGGTTGTAGCTGACATCGGAACCACGCAGGTTCAGCAGCCAGGCAATGTCGTCGAGGGTCGAGATGAAATGCCATGCAGCGCCGTGCGCCGCCATGGCCTTGCGCAAGCTGTCGAGCTTTTCCGCACGCGAGGTCGCCGCATACGGCGGCAGGTGTTCATACACCGCCTCTGCCGGCAGCACGGGGCGATCCGTCCAGATCTCCTCAATCAGATCCAGATCAGCGCGCAGCGTGATCGCCCGCGCCGCAAAGGCGCTGCGAAGCTGTTGCGCCGACGCAAGCCCGAGCGAGGCCCCATCCACCGCGAGCGAGCCGCCCTCCGGCAGCTCGGCGGCAAGCCAGTCCACATGCTGCGTATTGTTGCCGGTGGGAATCTTCATCAGCGTGATGCCGGTGCCGGCCAGCTCTGCCTCTGCCTGCACCCAGTAGCGGCTATCGGCCCACACGCCGGCGAAATCCGCGCTCACGACCAGCGTGCCCATCGAGCCGGTGAAGCCCGACAGCCATTGGCGCCCCTGCCAGCGCTCGGGCAGATACTCCGACAAATGCGGGTCTGACGAGGGCACCAGACAGGCATCCACCTGGTGGCGGCGCAAGGCCGCGCGCAGGGCGTCAATGCGGGTACGGATCTGGGTCAGGCGCTCGGCGTTCTGGCTGGTCATCGTGTCTTCCGGCTTTTGGCGGGTTGTAAAAACAGGGGAACGATCAGTTCGCCCCGGCGAAGGACACGCCACGCGCATGCCCTTGGCCGGAGAAACTGCCATCGTCCCGCCCGCCAACGCGCGGCAAGGTCGCCAGCAGCGCGATACGTTCTGCGCGGCGCAGCGCCTTGCCGGTTTTGCGGTGGGCGCCCGCCTTGCGCATCAAGGCCGCGGCAACCAAGGGGTTGCGCGGAGCCAACAGGGGTTTCTTCATCGCTGTCTCCAAATGCCACGCGGGCCAGCACGGCCCGCGCAAGTCGCGCACGCGGGCAGGATTGCCCATGTGCAGGACGATGATCGCATGCCACCGCCCCAAAATGCAGCAGGGCGGCCCAAAGGCCGCCCTGACGAAACAAGCCGACGCGGATTCGTCTTAGAACAGGCGGCTGCCGATCTCGTACGAAACGCCGGCCATGAAGGCCGAGCACGGAATCGTCAGCACCCAGGCCCAGACGATGTTGCCGGCAACCCCCCAGCGGACGGCCTTGGCATTGTTGCAAGCGCCCACGCCGACGATGGCGCCGGTGATCGTGTGGGTGGTGGACACCGGAATACCGAATGCCGTGGCGATGAACAGCGTCATCGCGCCGCCGGTTTCGGCACAGAACCCGCCCACCGGCTTGAGCTTGGTGATCTTCTGACCCATCGTCTTCACGATGCGCCAGCCGCCAAACATGGTGCCGCAGGCGATCGTCACATAACAGGCGATCACAACCCAGTGCGGCAGGTGATCCTTGCTCGCCTGCATCCAGTGCGGAACGATGTCGGGGCTGGACACCGTGGCAGCAATCAACAGCATCCAGATGATGCCGGCGGTTTTCTGTGCGTCATTGCCGCCGTGCCCAAGGCTGTAGAGCGCGGCCGAAACGAGTTGTAATCGCCGGAACCATTTGTCGACCCTTCGCGGCGCGACCTTGAAGAAGATCCAGGACACCGCAAGCATCAGCAGCGAGCCGAGCAGCAAACCAAGCATGGGCGAAACGACAATGAAACTGACGGTCTTGATCAGGCCGGACGAGATCAGGGAATCGGTGCCCGACTTGGCCACCGCCGCGCCCACCAGGCCGCCGATCAGTGCATGGGACGAACTGGACGGAATGCCATACCACCAGGTGATGGCGTTCCAGATCACCGCCCCCATCAGGGCACCAAAGATCACATAGTGATCGACGATGCTCGGGTCGATCGTGCCCTTGCCGATCGTGGCTGCGACCTTCAGCGGGAACAGGAAGTACGCGACAAAGTTGAAGAAAGCCGCCCACAGCACAGCCCACTGCGGCCGAAGCACGCCGGTAGACACCACTGTTGCGATCGAGTTGGCCGCGTCGTGAAAGCCGTTCATGAAGTCGAACAGCAGCGCGAGCGCGATCAGAAGCAGAAGGACCTCAAAGGTCATCGGAAAACCCCGGTAGTTTCGGCAGACATGTTCGCGAACGCTTACGCGTTCTCGAACACGATGCCTTCGAGGATGGTGGCCACGATGTAGCAACGATCGGCCATGTCTTCAAGCCGTTCGTACACCGTGCGCATCTTCATGACCTGACGCACTTCCGGCTCTTCGCGGAACAACCGGGCCATCGCGGCACGCATCACGACATCGGTTTCGTCTTCGATCGAACCGATCTGCTTGCACAGATCGAGGATGCGCTTGGCATGCTCCATGTTCGAAATGAGCGAGACCGCCTCACGCACCTTCTCCGAGGCCTGCACGCACAGATCGGCCAAGTGCTTGGCTTCGGGCGTGAGCTTCTGGATGTCGTACTCATAGACGGTCATCGCCGCGCCGTGCGCGGTATCGATGATGTCGTCGAGCCGCAGCGCGAGGGCGTGGATGTCTTCGCGGTCAATCGGCGTGATGAAGGTCTTGTGCAGCATCTCCAGCGTGGCGTGGGTCAGCGTGTCGGCTTCCTTCTCGACCGCTTCGATCCGGCGCATCCGGCTGGGGAGTTGATTGATGTCACCCATCAGCGCGGCAAGCTCTTTCGAACCTTCCACGACCTTCACGGCGACCGCATCGAAATTCTCAAAAAAGCGCCCTTCACGGGGCATGAAACGAGCAAACATGGGGCTCTTCTCGGCCAGTTGTAATGAAACTGTAATTTTAAGGTACTGCAGCCGAATCACCCACAACTATCTGGGTTTTCCCCTCACTTCAGCAGCCGCGCGAAGCGCTGGCGAAACTTGCCAAGCTTGGGCGCCACCACGAAGGCGCAGTAGGGCTGGTTCTCGTGGCCCCGATAGTAGCCCTGATGGTAGGGCTCTGCCGGATAGAACTGCGCGGCGGGCACGAGCTCGGTCACGATGGGCGCCGAGAAGACGCCTTCGCGCTGCAAGCTCTCCATCATCGTCTGCGCTGCCAGGCGCTGGGCATCGCTGTGCCAGAAAATCACGCTGCGGTATTGCGGCCCGACGTCGTTGCCCTGACGGTTGGGTGTGGTCGGGTCATGAATGACAAAGAACACCTCCAGCAATTCGCGATAGCTGACCACCGCCGGGTCAAAGCGCAACTGCACGACCTCGGCATGACCACTGCTGCCCTTGCAGATGTCGTCGTAGGTGGGCGCACTCAGGTGCCCGCCGCTGTAGCCCGAGGTCACGGCCTGAACGCCGCGGACCTGCTCGAATACCGCCTCAAGGCACCAGAAGCACCCGCCGCCGAGCACCGCAATTTCATCCGGATGCTGACCTGTCATCGCACACCTCCGTTTTCGATAATCTGCTGTGACCCGGCGGATCATGAATCGATCCCGTCCACGCAACAGTTTTTCACAAACCACCCACTCAAGCGCGGCCGACTCAAGCCGATTCCGTCAGTCATGAAAGTAGAAAAGAAGCCTGACGGCACCTGGACTGTGAGTGCCGAAGACGGCCGTGTTGTGGGTACTCTCGACGGCCGCTACGGCGAATGGGTTGCCCGTGCCGGGTCGATCACCCTGGGGGTATGCCGGACCCGCCAGACGGCCGAGGTGCTGGTCCGCGCCTACGCCCAAGGCAAGAAGTCAATGAAATGGCTTAACGGAAGCTGATGTTGTATTGCAGATCGAGCGCATTGTCGGTACCGGCACGCGCCACCAGGGAAAGCGTTCGGGTCAGCGCATAGCTGAGCTTGACGAGGGTTTCCCCACCCGACAGGCTTTGCTCAAAGCTCAGGTTTATGTTCTGCGTGAGCCGTTTGCCGATCAACAAGACCTGCCCCGGTACGGAATCGGAGGCCGCCGCCGCGCTGCTGCTGGAAAAGCCGGTCGCGGAGCCTGCCACCTGGCTCACCGCGGCATTGCCCAAGCCGCGGTTGTCTGACTGTGCAAGCGTGATCTGGTCGACGCCAAAAGTCCGTGCCACCTGGTTCGTCAGACCGCCGGTCTGATCGCCAAGCAAAGCGCTTGCCGCCGCAATCAGCAAGGCACCATCGCCTTCCGACGAGCCCGCCGGGCCGCGCCCGAGGATGATCCACGAGAGCTTCTCAGCATCCGGCACGTTCGGGTCCGATACCAGGCGCACCTTGGGGCGCTGCGCCGAGCCACTGATCGCGACACCGGCCTCCACCTGAAGCCCCTTGCGCAGCGCAGTAATCGCCAGCGTCGGGTTATCCAGCGGCCCCTGGAAGGTAATCAAGCCCTCTTCGATCGAGAGGCGCTGGCCGTACGCATCGTACTGACCATCGCGGGTTTCGATCTGCCCGCTGGCGCGGAAGGGTTCGCCCGGCCGCCCACGCAGGTGAATTTCACCCGCCAGCCGGGTATCCACGCCATAGGCGTGCAGGTACAGCGAGCGCCCCAGATCGGCGGCGAGATCCACGTCGATGCGGAAGGGGCGCTCCTGCGGAACCGAACGGCCACGCACAACGACATCTTCGTCAAGCTGCGGCGCGCGGTTCGAGGTCAGGCCCACATAGCCCGCCGGCGCAGCGAGGCGCCCCTTGATCGCCACCGAATCCCAGGTGGTGACCACTTCGGCCTCGCCCGAGAGCATGAGCCAGAGGTTGGGCTGCTGAAGAATCGGCAATCGCTCCGCCGTCACCTGAAACTGCCCCTTGCCGGTGGCCAGATCAATGTCGCCGACCACGCCCGCCAAGCCCGGCTGCGCCGCCAGGTTCGCATAGTCGATACGGCGCTCGTTCGGGCGCACCCGGCTGGGCGAAACGAAGGAGAGTCTTTCAAGACGGAAGCGGTCGGCATCAAAACGCGCGACGAGCGATCCGCCGCTCAGTCGCAAGCCCTGCTCGACCAGGAGCACGCCGAGCCCCTCGCCCACAATTTCACCACTTGCGATCGGCTGGTCCGGCGTGCCGCTAAGCGAGAAATCACCCTGGATCGAACCTTCGGTACGCAGGTTCGGGTCGACCACCGGACCCAGCCAGCTCACCGAAGGCACTTCGATTCGTGCGCGGCCGAGCAGCGGTTCGCTGCGCGCCAGGCGCCAGCCGTGGCCGTGACGCCGCGTCTGCGCGGTAGCCGAGGCCGAAATCACACCGATGCGCTTGCCTGCCGCGCTGGCGGCCAGCGCCACGCGATCATCGGTGGCGGCAATGATTGCTTCAAATTCGGTCAGCCCTAATGCCACCGGCGCATCGCCGTCGAGCACGAGATCGCCCGCCTCACGGAATACCCGGATCTGCCCATTGACCGTCTGCTTCAGGGCCAGATCCCACTCCGCCCCCATCTGCAAGCTGTCACCCCGGGCCACCACCTGCTGCGCATCGTTCAGACTCAAGCCCAGCCGCATTCCCGTCATGCTGCCCTTGGCGATCAGCTCATCGGGCCGCCAGGAGGTTTGCTCCAGCACGATTGCCGCGCGTTCGCCTTGCAGCCGCGTGCTTGCCAGTTGCAGGTGATCCGGCCCAAAGGACAGCGCAACCGGTTCGGTCAGATTAAGCTCGGCATCCCAGTCGATCATCATCGCCTCGATCATGCCGGACCAATCAAGCCGCTCCGACAAGCCGCCGCGCGCGGTCAGCGAGGCCGAGCGCGCTTTCGGGAAGTCCAGTTCCATCGTCAGCTTGTGCTGCGCGCGCGTGCCAAGCAGGGTCATCGCGCCGCGCCGCACATACTGGTCAGCCCCCTGCATGCTGCGCACACCGGCAACCGTGAGCCGCACATCCATCGCACCGTCGCGCCCTTCGTTCAAACGCCCCCGCAGATTGATCGCGTCGGCTCGCACCACATCGGGCAGTGCCAGTTGCGAGGCCGCCAGGTCGATCGCGCCGGCCGGCTGCTCGATCGTGCCGCCTAGGTTTCCGCGCGCAACAAGTCGGCCGGAAAAGCCCTGGCCCAAGTGTTCAAGATGGGGCGCATCAACCCTCAAGGTCAGGCGATCGCCCTTCACGCCGAAGGCCCCCTGGGCCGCAAGCTGGTTGCCGAGCGCATTGAGCTTGATATCGGCCGCGCGGACCCGCGCGCCGTCCAGCATCAGGGTGCCCCCGCCAGCGAGCGGCATGCCGGCCAGCGTGCTGTCGGCAAGCGCGAGCCGGGCATCGAGCACCAGGCGCGGCACCAGCTTGCCGGACGCCGCCATCGTGCCGGTGAGCTTGCCACGCGGCGCAGGCTTCCACAGCGCCGATGGATCGACCGACTGCGCCTCAGCTTCCAGCTTGAATGCCCGCCCGCCCGCCATGTCCAGGCTGCCGGCCGCCTTGAGCCGCATCGGGCCAGAAATCAGCTCGACGCGATCAACACCGACATTGCCGCGCCGATAGCTGGCCACCAGATCCGCGACAACCCGCCCGTCGCCCAGGCGCCCTTCCACCCGCTGGCGATCGCGATCCGGCTTGGCCACCAGTTCGCCGCCCACGCTCAAAACCGGCAAGGCCGAGTGAATACGCGCCAGATCCAGCGCCTTGATCGCAAGGCGCGCCTCGGTGCGGCCCTCGGGATCGGCGGCGGCGTCATCGGTCGGGCGCCAGGCAATATCGCCGCGGACGCGCCCGCCGCCGGCTGCAGTGAGGTCCAGATCCTTGACGATCAGTTCGCTGGCATCGAAGGTCAGGCACGCCGCAAGCCGTTCGATCGGCAGGCGGCCGGAATCCAGCGTACCGGGCGCGGCATTCGAGACTTCGACCGGGCCTTCGATCCGCGCAGCAGCCAGCCGCGCCGCCTCCGGCACGCCCCCCTGCGGCAGCGAAGGCTGAAGTCGCACTTTGAAGCTCAGCGCCGCACTCGGGGCATCCGGGAAGAACTTCTTCGGATCGAAGGTGCCCCCTTCGGCTTCAACCAGCACCACCGGCAAGGGGTCGAACACCCGCAGGCCGAGCCTGGCGGTGCCGGCCAGCGCGTCGCTACGGGCCTGCACGTCAAGCATCATCTCGGTCAGCGAACCGGTCGCGGTGAAGCGGGTATCGATGGCGTGCGCGCCGTAGTGGGCAGCCAGGCTACCCTGCGCATCAAGCGCGAACGGGGCTTCGCTGCCGATCGTGCCGTTCAGGCTCGCCGCCCCCCAGTCGGTGATGCCGGAGACGCGATTGATCGTCCAGCGTGCGTGATCGAGCCGCGCGGCCGCCCGCGCATCGCGCAAACCAAAAATGCGCTGCACTTCGCCCGCCACCCGCTCGTTCAGCGTGAACTGGCCCAGCACCACATCGTCCAGTTGAAGGCCGATCGGCAGAGCCATCGAAACGAAGGGTCCGCTCGGCTCGGGCGAGATGGCGTAAGTCACCGTCAGCTCGCGCGCATGCACCCGCGAGGCATTGAGCCAGCCGGTTAGCAGCCCGCCCAGCTGCCAGCGCAGATCCACCTCGCGCGCATCGATCTGAATGCCATCCAGATCATAGGCAAAGCGTTTTGCCTTCACGCCGTGCAACAGACTGCCGTCGGGTTGTTCCAGGCGGATCTGCCCGCGGGTGGCCGCATCCAGCGCACCGGCCACAAAGCGCAAGCCGGATACAGTCGAGATCAGCCAGGCGACCAGCAACCACGGCGCAGCGGCGGCCAACAACCCGAGCAGGATCGCAATCGGCCGCCGGGCGGCGCGGTGCACAACACCGCGCGGCGGGCGCACCAGCGCAGGGATTTCGCTTGCGTGCGGTGCCGTTTCGTCAGGCTGCATGGCGCCGCAACGCGATCGCGTCAAGCAAACAAGCGTGCCAGCTCGACGCCCGGCTCAGGGGCCCGCATGAAAGCCTCGCCCACCAGGAAGGCGTTCACATGGCGGACGCGCATCGTTGCCACATCGGCGGCAGAAAGGATGCCGCTTTCGGTCACAACGATGCGGTCTTCCGGGATGCGGTGCAACTGCGACAAGGTCGCATCGAGACTCACTTCAAATGTGCGAAGGTTGCGGTTGTTGATGCCGATCAGCGGCGTTTTCAGCTGCAAGGCGATATCCAGTTCATCGCCGTCATGCACCTCGACCAGCACTGCCATGCCCAAGGAATGCGCCAGCGCTTCGAGCGCAGTCAGTTCAGCCAGCGCGGCCGCCGCCGTATCCCCCTGGGCGCCCTCGGGCGGCAGGAAGGCGGCGACGATCAGCAGGATGCAGTCGGCGCCCATCGCGCGCGCCTCATGCACCTGATAGCTATCAACGATGAAGTCCTTGCGCAGCACCGGCAAGCCGCATACCGCGCGGGCCGCCTGCAGGTATTCCGGCGCGCCCTGGAAGTAGTCACGGTCAGTGAGCACCGACAGGCATGCCGCCCCGCCCCGTTCGTAAGAAGTGGCGATCTCGGCCGGCGCGAAGTCCGCACGGATCACGCCCTTCGACGGGCTCGCCTTTTTGATCTCGGCAATCACGCCCGGTTTGCCGGCGGCAATCTTCGCGCGCAGCGCCCCCACGAAATCGCGGATCGGGCCCGCAGCCTCGGCCGAGGCCCGCATCGACTCGCGCGACACCACGGCGACGCCCGCCGCCACTTCCTCGCGCTTGGTCGCAATGATCTTCTGGAGAATGTCAGACATGGGCTTTCCCGTCGCTCAAGCGGCAAATTGCTGGGTGAAGGCCGCGAATTCATCCAGCTTGGCGCGTGCGGCGCCACTGGCGATTGCCGCCAGCGCACGCTCGACGCCATCGGCGAACGAATCGGCCGCGCCCGCCACGTAAAGGCTGGCACCGGCATTGAAGGCCACGATGTCACGCGCGGCTGGCAGCTTGCCGCCCAGCGCACCGAGCAACATCTCGCGCGAATCTTCCACCGTAGCAGCGCGCAGCGCAGAGGCCGCGTGCAGGGGCAAGCCCACGTCTTCGGGCGACACCCGGTACTCGCGCACCACGCCATCGCGCAGTTCGCCGACCAGCGTCGGCGCCGAGATCGACAACTCATCGAGCCCGTCGAGCCCGTGCACGATCATCACGTTGCGCGCCCCCAGGCGCTGCAGCACCCGCACCTGGATGCCAACCAGATCGGGGTGAAACACCCCCATCAGCTGGTTGGCGGCATTGGCCGGATTGGTGAGCGGCCCAAGGATGTTGAATATGGTCCGCACGCCAAGTTCGCGGCGAACCGGGCCCGCGTGCTTCATGGCGGCATGGTGATTGGGGGCGAACATGAAGCCCAGCCCCACGGTATCGATGCACGCACCCACCTGCTCGGGCGTTAGCGCCAGATTGACCCCAAGCGATTCCAGCACGTCTGCCGAACCCGACTGCGACGAGACCGAGCGCCCGCCGTGCTTGGCAACCCGCGCACCGGCCGCTGCGGCAACGAACATCGCGCCGGTGGAAATATTGAAGGTGTGGGCGCCATCGCCACCGGTGCCACAGGTATCCACCAGCGATTGCGGGTCGGACTTGAGCGGCACCTTGCTGGCGAATTCACGCATCACCGTGGCTGCGCCGGCGATCTCGCCGACGGTTTCCTTCTTCACTCGCAACCCGGAAATGATGGCGGCAATCATGACCGGCGACACCTGGCCAGACATGATCTGCCGCATCAGATCGACCATCTCCTCGTGGAAGATCTCGCGATGCTCGATGACGCGTTGCAGGGCTTCCTGGGGGGTCATGGCAGTCCTCAGAGGTCGAGAAAGTTCTTCAGCAAGTGGTGCCCGCCCTCGGTCAAGATGGACTCCGGGTGGAACTGCACGCCTTCGATCGGCAGGTTGCGGTGGCGCACACCCATGATCTCGCCGTCTTCTGTCCATGCCGTCACTTCAAGGCATTCAGGGCAGGTTTCCCGCTCGATCGCAAGCGAGTGATAGCGCGTTGCCGTGAAGGGATTCGGCAGCCCGCGGAACACCCCTTTGTCGGCGTGCGAAATCGGCGAGGTCTTGCCGTGCATCAGGCGCTTGGCGTGCACGATCTTGCCGCCAAAGGCCGCGCCGATTGACTGGTGCCCGAGGCACACGCCAAGGATCGGCAGCTTGCCGGCGAAGTGCTTGATCGCCGCGACCGAGATGCCCGCTTCAGCCGGCGAACACGGGCCGGGCGATACCACCAGTTTGTCCGGCCGCAGCAGCTCGATCTGCTCCACGGTGATCTGGTCGTTGCGGAACACGCGCACGTCGGCGCCCAGCTCGCCGAAGTACTGGACGAGGTTGTAGGTAAAGCTATCGTAGTTATCGATCATCAACAGCATGGCAGGCTCCTTATTCGAATCGGGTATCGAGGCCACGTTCGGCCATCTCGGCAGCGCGCAAGACCGCACGGGCCTTGTTTTGCGTTTCCTGCCATTCCGATTCGGGGTTGGAGTCGGCAACGATGCCGGCCCCCGCCTGTACATGCAGCTGACCATCCTTGAGCACTGCCGTGCGGATTGCGATTGCCACGTCCAGTTCGCCATCAAAGCCGAGATACCCCACCGCACCGGCATAGATGCCACGCTTGACCGGTTCAAGCTCGTCGATGATTTCCATCGCGCGAACCTTCGGCGCGCCTGACACGGTGCCGGCCGGGAAGGCCGCACGCAGCACCGCCAGCGGCGCGGCGCGCTTGTCGTCGAGATCCTTGAGCTTGCCTTCGACGTTCGAGACGATGTGCATCACGTGCGAGTAGCGTTCGACGATGAACTGCTCGGTCACCTTCACGGTGCCGGTGGCTGCAACACGGCCGACATCGTTACGCCCAAGATCGAGCAGTTGCAGGTGTTCGGCGCGCTCTTTTTCGTCGGCGAGCAATTCCTTTTCCAGCGCGAGATCTTCTTCCTGCGTGGCGCCGCGTTTGCGCGTGCCGGCAATCGGGCGCACGGTGACTTCACCGTCTTCGAGCTTGACCAGGATCTCCGGCGAGGCGCCGACGACCTGGAAATCCTCGAAGTTGAAATAGAACATGTAGGGGCTGGGGTTGAGCGCGCGCAGGCTGCGGTACAGCGCCATCGGGCTCGCCGCGAAGGGCTTGCTCATGCGCTGAGACAGCACCACCTGCATGATGTCGCCATCCACGATGTACTGCTTGGCCTTCTCGACCGCCTGCTTGAACGCCACCTCGCCGAAACCGGACACTGCTTCGGCCGGCTCAACGCTCACATCGGCCGGAATCGAGACCGGCTCGCGCAGCTTGGCGAGCAGTTCCTTCAAGCGACGCTGCGCGCGCTTGTAGGCGCCGGGCACTTCCGGCTCCGCATACACGACCAGCGTCAGCTTGCCCGAAAGGTTATCGACAATCGCGATCTCTTCGGAGAGCAACAACACGATGTCCGGCACGCCCAGCGGGTCTTTCGGTTCGTGCTTGGCGAGCTTGGGCTCGATGTAACGCACGGTGTCGTAACCGAAGGCGCCGACCAGACCGCCGCAGTAACGCGGCAGGCCGGCACGCGGCGGCACCTTGATCCGCTGCATGAATTCGCCGATGTAGTTGAGCGGATCGCCATAGTCACGACGCTCGACCAGGCGGTCGTTGGTCAGCAGCAGGGCCGAGCGGCCATACACTTCGATGCGCGTGTTGGCGCGCAGGCCAATGATCGAGTAGCGGCCGAAACGCTCACCCCCCTGCACGGATTCGAGCAGGTAGGTCCAGGATTCGTTGGCCAGCTTGAGGTAGATCGAGAGCGGCGTGTCGAGATCGGCAAAGGTCTCGAGCGTCAGCGGGATGCGGTTGTAGCCCTGTTGGGCCAAGGCGTTGAATTCGGATTCGGTCATCATGACTCCACGGTCTTGTCCCGCACCGGGTACCCAAGGCGGGCACCTCAAAGCTGGTCGCGGGCGGATTGTCCTGAACATCGAGGCGCGCCAAAACGCGCCGAAACTGCGGGTGGGTCAGCCGACCCGCCATGAGCACCCGGTGCGCTGCCATCGAGCGGCGGCGCGAGACGGGAGGTGCTCCTTTCCGATGTGCAGGTTCTCGCAGGTCATTTGGGTATCGTGTTCAGGCCGAGTTGCGCCGGACATGGCGCAGCAATTCGGGGAAGGCCGATACTAACCCGTCGCATTCGATGGTGTCCACGGCGCGGCCTTCGCTGTAGCCGTAGGTCATCAGCAGCACCGGCACGCCCGCCGCTTGCGCCGCCAGCGCGTCGTTTGCCGAATCGCCCACCATCAGCGCGCGCGTTGTCGATACGCCCAGCGCCTCGCAGGCGTGCAGCACCGGGGCCGGGTCGGGTTTCTTGACCGGAAGCGTATCGCCGCTGACGACACAACCGAAGAACCGGGCAAGCCCCATGTGCTCAAGCAAGGGCGCGGTGAACGCACCTGCTTTGTTGGTGATGCAGGCCATGCGGATGCCCTGAGACGACAGCGCGTCAAGCGTTTCGGCAACGCCTTCGTAGATGCGCGTGGAGTGGCCATTCACCGCCGCGTAGTGGCGCCGGAACACCGCGACCGCAGCATCGAGCACCGCTGCATCGCGCGGTGCCCGGCCATCGGTGAGGCAGCGCTGCACCAGATTCGGAATGCCCTTACCGACGAAGCGGGTGACCTCGTCGAGCGAGCGCGTCGGCTCGCCCAGTTCGGCAAGCATGCGCCGGGCTGCTTCGTGCAGATCGGGGATGGTGTCGAGCAAAGTGCCGTCAAGGTCGAAGAGCACCGCATCCACATCGAAAACCGGCACCGGCACGATCAGACCTTGGCCAGTTCGCTACGCATCGCGGCGATCACGCTGTCGTAACGGTTCGGATCAGAGGCTTTGCCCGCACCGAACACGGCGGACCCGGCAACAAAGGTGTCCGCCCCCGCCCGCGCGATCTCCGCGATGTTGTCGATCTTCACGCCCCCGTCGATCTCCAGCAGGATCTTCTTGCCGGTTTCGCGTTCCCAGGCGTCGAGCCGCGCGCGCGCTTCGGCTAGCTTCACCAGGGTCTGCGGGATGAACTTCTGCCCGCCAAAGCCGGGGTTCACCGACATCAGCATGATCAGGTCGATCTTGTCCATCACATGATCGAGCCAGTTCAGCGGCGTTGCCGGATTGAACACCAGGCCCGCCTGGCAACCGTGATCGCGGATCAGCGCGAGCGTGCGGTCGACATGGCGCGAGGCTTCCGGGTGAAAAGTGATGATGTTGGCGCCCGCTTTGGCAAACAGCGGCACCAGCGAATCGACCGGCTCGACCATCAGGTGCACATCGATCGTTGCGTTCGTGATCGGGCGAAGGGCCTCGCAAACCAGCGGGCCGATGGTGAGGTTGGGGACGTAGTGGTTATCCATCACGTCGAAGTGAATCCAGTCAGCCCCCGCTGCCAGAACGTTGAGAACCTCTTCGCCCAATTTGGCGAAATTTGCCGAGAGAATGCTCGGTGCAATGCGATAGCTCACGGTATCCCCCGCACGAAAAGCGCGATTTTCCCAGAAGCGGCGACAAACCGGAAACCAAGCGTGAATTCGACCATGGCGCCGCGCCGCCATGCGCGATTGAATGGGCGCCTTGTTCCGCAGGATGCGCGCGCCTTCCAATGACCCAATCGACCACGCCAGCAATCGCCGTTACCGCCCAGGCGCAGTACATCGAAGACCAGTCCGCACCGGAGGAAGGGCGATTCGTTTTTTCCTACCATGTGACGATCGAGAATACCGGCGAGATCCCGGCGCAATTGATCAGCCGGCACTGGGTGATTACCGATGCGGACGGGCGGGTGCAGGAAGTGCGCGGCGTGGGGGTGATCGGCGAGCAACCGCGCCTGGAGCCCGGCGAAGCATTCGAGTACACCAGTGGCTGCGCCCTGGCGACGCCGGTCGGCACCATGCGCGGCGCATACCAGATGGTGACGGACGCGGGCAGCAAATTTGAAGCCGCGATCCCGGAGTTCGTTCTCGCAGCGCCGCGCAAGCTGCACTGAGTTCGGGCGCCTCAGCCGAGGCGCAAGCAGGCATCCGCGGCAAAATCGCTGCTTGCCGTCTCATCGGCCCCCAGCGTCAGCACCACGGCAACACCCAGGCGTGCTGCGGCGGCAGCTGCCGCACTTGAAGCCCGCGCAACAAGGCCGTCGCCGTTTGGCAGCCGGATGTAGCTGAGCGCGTCCATCAACAAGGTATCGACGCGCAAGCGCGCCGGATCATTGGCCGCGAGGCCGAAGCGGAGCCCACGCGCAATCAGTTCATTCAGCCCTTCCGGGCGAACCATGGCGGCGTCAAACTCCAGCACCAGTTGGGCACCAACGACATCCAGGCGCGCGAGGACGCCACGGCACGCAGCGATGAAGCGGGGGTCGCCCAGGCTTGCGCGGGCAGGTGCAAACGCCCAGACGCCACCCTTTGCGGCCTCCGCCAGGGCTGCCAAGCGCTCAAGCACGCGGGTATCGGATGCGAGCGCCAGCGCGGCATCAGGCGAAACCAGCTCGGTCAACGCCACGGGGGATTCCCCGGGCACCGTCGCAACCGGGCGAACGCGCCGAGCCCAGACCGCACCATCCGGCGCCAGAAACTCATCGGCCACCGCATCCAGCCGGTCCGCGTCCAGCGCCTCCCGCAGCGCGGCTTCTGCCGAATCCTGCTGCGCCACCAGTTCATCGAATTCGTCGGCCACGAAGCGCACGCAGTTCTTGCCTGCGTTCTTGGCGCGATACATTGCCGCATCGGCGCTTGCAACCAGTGCGTCGTCGGCACCGTCATGCGGATAGACAGCAATGCCGATACTGGCCGCCACCCTGATCAGATTCCCTTCGTACTCGACCACCTCGGTGGCGCAGGCGACCAGCTTCTGCGCAAGGCGCGCCGCCGCCAATGGATCGCTCAACTCATCGGCGATGACGATGAACTCGTCGCCGCCCAGCCGCGCGACCGTATCGCTTTCACGGACTGCGGCGACGAAGCGCCCGGCCACCGTTTTCAGAACATGGTCACCGGCACCATGGCCAAAACGGTCGTTCACCGGCTTGAAGTTGTCCAGATCAACGAAGAACACCGCAAAACCTGCGCGGTTGCGCCGGGCCTTGGCCTGCGTGGCCACCATGGCCTGACGAAAACCGTTGCGGGTGAGCACGCCGGTCAGTTCGTCGACGCCCGCGAGCGAGCGGTTCTGGGCTTGCGCCTCGTTCTGCGCGGCGGCCTGGCGGGCAATTTCTGCACGCGCCTCGGCAAGCAAGCCGGTCTGTCGGCCGATGTCTTCCCGCAAACGGTTGGTGCGCAGCGCGGCGATCACACCCATGGCAATCACGGCCAGCACCAGGGCCAAGCCGACCCACACGCCCGCCGGCTGGCGATCAGCCGCTTGCTTGGCGACTGCGATGGCGGCCTTGACCGGCGGTGTCGCAGGCGGCTGCGCATACAATTTTTCATCGCCAGCCCGCACCCAGACTTCTCGGTTGAACTCGTCCAGCGGCAACAGCTGATCCGTCGCGACGCTTTTCTCAGAGCCACGATGCACGATGAAGTTGATTACCGTCGCCCCTTCCTGCAACGGTATGTCGAAGTAGATGCCGTAGTCGGTCGTGCCGGTGGGTTTGAGCGGATCGGTCCAAAGCACGTCGCTGCCAAGCGCATGGCCGTCGCCCCAGACATGCAGCCCCCAGCCTTCGTAACGGCCATCGCTGCGCTGGAAGTGAATCCGCGCGTAACCATCCGGCGCCTGTGCCAGGCTTGCAGGCGCAAGCCCAAGCGCGGTGAGCGCAAACGCGAACCAGCAAAGCAGCCTTAGCAGCGGACGGTATCGTGGCATCAGGAACGGTAGTCGGCGTTGATCTTCACGTAATCGTAGGAAAAATCGCAGGTCCACACCGTTGCGGCAACCGGGCCGCGCGCAAGGTCAATACGGATCGTGATCTCGTCGGACTTCATGATCCGCGCGCCGTCGGCCTCTTGATAGCTCGCAGCGCGGCCGCCCTGCTCCGCTACCAACACCTCACCGCAGGCGTCGCCCAGCCACACGCGCAAACGATCAACATCCAGATCACCCACGCCAGCGTAACCGATCGCAGCGAGGATTCGGCCCAGATTCGGATCAGACGCGAAGAACGCGGTCTTGACCAGTGGCGAGTGCGCTACGGCATAGGCAACCTTGCGGCATTCGTCGCGATCCGCGCCGCCTTCGACGGCCACGGTCATGAATTTAGTGGCGCCTTCGCCGTCACGCACGATGGCCTGCGCGAGCCAGACCGCCGCATCGATCACCGCAGCACGCAGTGCGGCGAATTCCGGCGATGCTGCGTCGACGATTTCGCTGGCGCCTGATGCGCCGGTCGCAATCAGGATGAACGAATCATTGGTCGAGGTATCGCCGTCGACGGTAATGCTGTTGAACGACAGATCGGCCGCCTCGCGCACAAGCTGCTGCAATAGCGGCTGCGCCAGGGCGGCATCGGTTGCCATGAAGCCCAGCATGGTCGCCATGTTGGGCTTGATCATGCCGGCGCCTTTGCTGATGCCGGTGATCGTGACGGGCTTGCCGCCAATGCTGATACTGCGTGAGGTGGCCTTAGCGACGGTGTCGGTGGTCATGATGCCGTGTGCTGCGTCATGCCAGCCATCGGCCCGCAGATCCGCCTTTGCAGCGGGCAGCCCCGCAACCAGGCGCTCAACCGGGAGGTGCTCGAGAATCACCCCGGTGGAAAACGGCAGCACTTCATTGGCGGCCACCCCCAGGGTTTCGGCGACGGCATCGCAGCTTGCCTTGGCGTTGGCAAGTCCAAGCTGGCCGGTGCCGGCGTTGGCAATGCCGGTATTGATGATCAGCGCACGAATCGCGCCGTGCACCGCCAGATGTTCTTTGCAAACGTGCACCGGTGCTGCGCAGAAACGGTTCTGCGTGAAGACGCCGGCGGCGCGGCTGCCCGGCGCGAGTTCGATCAATGTCAGGTCACGCCGATCGACTTTGCGGATGCCCGCTTTGGCAACACCAAGGCGAACGCCGGCAACCGGCAGGAGTTCAGAGGCTACAGGGGGGGCAAGGCGAACCGGCATAAAGACTCCAGATCAGTGGTGCCGCATCACAGTGCGGCAGGACAAACCGCAGTCTACCGGATCATGCGCGCGCAGCCCGCGTCAGCACATGTTCGAACCCGAGCGATGCCTGCTGCACAAAATGCAACACGCCTTGGGCGTCCTCATCACTCAAAACGGCATCGGACTTGGTTCGGTCAGTATAAAACGCACCGATCACGCGCCCATTCACAACAATGGGCGCCATGACGAACGGTGTGACACCGCCCGCACGGGTCAGTCTTTCAAGACGAACGGGCGCGTCGAAGGCATTCAAGACCACAAAACTTTGCTGACGGCCGATGACTGAATTGACCAGTTCGCCGGGGCTTCCATCGAGCGAAAACTGAAAGGCGCGCACCAGCGCGTCCGCCCCCTTGCCAAGCCCGGCCTTGCCGATCAGGTGCAGGCGATCGGGCGACAGCAGCGCAAAGAGCGCCCGATCCATGCCGATACCGCGAAAGACCCCCTCAAGCGCGAGAGTCAGCACCTCGTTAAGATTCGGTTTGCCGGCGATCAGCATCGACAAGTCACGCAGAATTTTCAGCTGAAGCAAAGGATTCGGCCCGCTTGGCTCATCAATTTCAATCACCGGCTTGGCGCCCGGACTACGCGGCAAGGGGATCAGCTTTGCCGCTTCATGCGCGCCGTAGTAGCTCGCCGCCTCCGCCGCTGCGATGGCGTTATCGGTGATCATGGGCAGAATTTCGTCCAGCGGACGATCGAGGTGCTTGGCGATCTGCTCGAGCGCCAGGCGGGTCGACGGCGCATCCCAGCCAGCCTCGGCCTGCCGTGCCAGGCTGTGCGCAAGCACAACCCCTGTTTCGCGATCGCCTCCGCGCTCCCCATGTTCGATCACGCTGACGAGCAGCCCGCCCAGGCGCCAGTCCTTGACCAGCCCAACGGTGATCTGGCGCAAGCGGTAGCCCAGTACATTCTGCTCCGCCACCTCCTGCGTCACGCCGGTCGACAGCGCCGTGTCGAGTGCTTGCGCGGCGTCATCGCCAAAACACCAGAACGCCATTTCGCCCACGCGCGCGAGCAAGGCGGTAATGAACACCTCTTCGGGATTCGGATCGGCCTTGAGCATCGCCAGCGTTCGTGCCTGCACGGCAGCATGGAAGGCCCGGGCCATTTCGGTGATGACTCGCTCCCGGGTGCTCCCGCCCAGCAGGGCATCGATCAGAATCAGGCTCAGCGCCATGTTCGCGACAGCATCAAAACCCAGCACGACCAAGGCGCGACTGACCGTATTGATGTGCGCGCGTGCCGGGTTGAAGAAGGCACTGTTGGCCAGCTTGAGTACTTTGGTGGTCAGTGCCGCGTCTTGCAGGATGATCGCGGCCAGCGCCGCCGCCGATGCGCGCTCGTCATTGGTGACCTGGCGGATCGAATCAACCGTGCGGCCAAAGGCGGGCATGTCGCGCTCGCGTATGCGCGCAACGAAGCCCTGCGCACCAAGACGACGAACATCCTGCAGAGTGGTCACGGGTTTGATCCTTGCTGGTTCTAGTCAGCAAGATAACGGCCAGATCAGGCCGAAGCTGTAGGGCAGGAAGCACAACGCCGGCAAGAAGCCGGCGTTGTGAGTTTGATCAGGATGCTGCGTTCAGCTCAATTTGCCGTGGCAATGCTTGAACTTCTTGCCTGATCCGCACGGGCAAGGATCGTTGCGCCCAACCTTGACACCGCCATGCACCGGCATCGGCTTGGCTTCACCGGTCGCAACCGACGCCAGCGCCTCTTCATAGTCGGCATGGTGATACTGGACGTTATCGACCGGCGCTGCCTGCGGTTCGGCCTCTTCCAGTTGCTCTTCCGAGCGAATCTGCACCGTCATCAACAAGCGGGTGACTTCAACCCTGACTGTCGAAAGCAGCGATTCAAACAACTCGAAGGCTTCGCGCTTGTATTCCTGCTTCGGGTTCTTCTGCGCGTAACCGCGCAAGTGAATCCCCTGACGCAGGTGGTCGAGCGCAGCCAGGTGCTCACGCCAGTGCGTATCCAGGTTGTTGAGCATCACGTTGCGCTCAAAACCCTGCCAAGCCTCACGATTGACCTGTGCGATCTTGGCTTCGTATGAGGCGTCCGATGCTTCGATGACCTTCTTGAGCAGATCCTCATCAGAGAGGCTCTGGTCATCCTTGCTCCATTGCGCAAGCGGCAGCTTGAGCTGGTACTCGCCTTCAAGCGCGCGCTCGAAACCTTCCAGATCCCACTGCTCTTCAACGCTGTCAGCCGGCACGTAGGTGCGGAAAAGGTCGTGCATCACGCCATGGCGCATGGCGGTAATCGTCTCGCTGATCTCGCTGGCCTCCAGCAACTCGTTGCGCTGCTGGTAGACCACCTTGCGCTGGTCATTCGATACGTCGTCGTACTCAAGCAGCTGTTTGCGGATATCGAAGTTGCGCTGCTCGACCTTGCGTTGCGCCGATTCCAGCGAACGGGACACGATCCCCGCTTCAATCGCCTCACCTTCCGGCATTTTCAGGCGAACCATGATCGCGTTCAGGCGCTCACCGGCGAAGATCTTCATCAACGGATCTTCAAGCGAGAGGTAGAAGCGCGAGGCGCCCGGATCGCCTTGACGGCCGGAACGGCCACGCAACTGGTTGTCGATGCGGCGCGATTCATGGCGCTCGGTGCCGATGATCTTGAGGCCGCCGGCCGCGATCACCTTCTCGTGCATCCCCTTCCATTCGGCGCGCAGGCGCTCGATTTCAGCGGTCTTGTCCGATTCGTCACCGTTTTCGCGCAGCAGGGCGATCTGCTTTTCCACGTTGCCACCCAACACGATATCGGTACCACGACCGGCCATGTTGGTTGCAATCGTGATCACGCCGGGGCGCCCAGCCTGCACGATGATCTCCGCTTCACGTGCGTGCTGCTTGGCGTTGAGCACCTGGTGCGGCAACTTCTGCGCATCCAGCAAATTGGAGAGCAGTTCGGAATTCTCGATCGAGGTGGTTCCCACCAGCACCGGCTGCCCACGCTCGTGGCAGTCCTTGATGTCGCGGATGATCGCGTCGTACTTTTCCTTGGCCGTCCGATAGACAAGATCGTTCGCATCGATCCGGATCATCGGGCGGTTGGTCGGGATCACCACCGTCTCCAGCCCGTAGATCTGGTGGAATTCGTAGGCTTCAGTGTCCGCGGTGCCGGTCATCCCCGAAAGGCGGGCATACATGCGGAAGTAGTTCTGGAAGGTGATCGAGGCCAGCGTCTGGTTCTCGGCGTTGATCGACACGCCTTCCTTGGCCTCAACCGCCTGATGCAAGCCCTCTGACCAGCGGCGACCGGCCATCAAGCGGCCGGTGAACTCGTCAACGATGACCACCTCACCGTTCTGCACCACGTACTGCTGATCGCGGTGATACAGCGAATGCGCGCGCAGCGCCGCGTACAGGTGATGAATCAGGAGGATGTTCGCCGGGTCATACAGGCTGGTGCCCTCGGCCAGCAGGCCGGCCTTGGCCAGCAAACCCTCGGCCGCTTCATGCCCCTGCTCGGTCAGCAACACCTGATGCGCCTTGAGGTCGACGGTGTAATCGCCCGGCACGGTGACGTTATCGCCGTCGCCCTCCTGCTGCTTGAGCAGCGGCGCCACGGCGTTCATCTTCACGTACAGCTCGGTGTGGTCTTCAGCCTGGCCAGAGATGATCAGCGGCGTGCGCGCTTCGTCGATCAGAATCGAGTCAACCTCATCCACCACCGCAAAGTTCAGACCGCGCTGTACCCGCTCGCTGGTCGAATAGACCATGTTGTCGCGCAGGTAATCGAAGCCGAACTCGTTATTGGTACCGTAGGTGATGTCGCAGCCATAAGCCGCCTGCTTCTCGGCATGGCTCATCTGCGAAAGGTTGCACCCGCAAGTCAGGCCGAGGAAGGAATAAACCCGCCCCATCCAGTCCGCATCACGACTGGCCAGATAATCGTTGACCGTGATGACATGGACGCCCTTGCCGGAGATGGCATTGAGGTACGCCGGCAGCGTCGCCATCAGCGTCTTGCCTTCGCCCGTGCGCATTTCGGCGATCTTGCCGTAGTGCAGTACCATCCCGCCGATGAGCTGCACATCGAAATGGCGCATGCCGTGGACGCGTTTGCCCGCCTCGCGGACCACTGCAAACGCTTCCGGCAACAACTTGTCGAGCGACTCGCCATTGGCATGGCGCTGCTTGAATTCGTCTGTCTTGGCGCGCAACTGTTCGTCGGTCAGCGCAGCTACGCCCGGTTCGAGCGCATTGATCGCGCGCACCACGGACGAATACTGGCGAATCAGCCGCTCATTCCGGCTGCCGAAAATCTTCTTGAGTAGGCCTGCAATCATGTTGGACCGGGGGTCAGGCGTAAAAAAATTGATTCTATCACGCGGGCCACACACCCCCGGGGCGAGGGGGCTGCGCGGATGAGTTCCCTGCCCCGCAGCCGTGCCCGCCAACTCGGCAACGCCATCGCTGAAGACACGCCGCTTGCACGATTACAGCAACACGCACAGCAACTGGCACGTATCCAGCGCCAGCTCGACCTGCTGTTGCCCGACTACTTGCAGGGCGCTGTGGCCGTGGCAAACCTGCAGCAAGGTGTGCTGGCACTGCATGTAAAGAATGCCTCGGTCGCGTCGCGCCTGAAGATGATCATGCCGCGCCTGAAAGAAGGTCTGTGGGCGCAGGGCGCCTCAATTGAAGAGCTCAAGGTGCGGGTGCGCCTGCCCCGCAAGAGCGAAACAGCCCGACCGACTGCGGTGCGCGAGATTGATGAGGACGTCCTGGCCAAACTCGAGACCCTGCGCGGCGCCCTGCCCGAATCATCACCACTGTCTGGCCCGCTTGCGCGACTGATTGCGCGGGCGGCACGCAGGCGAAGCTAGCGCCACGCACATCCGGCATCACAGACGCCCGGCGTTGCCGCCGCACCCGGTTATCGCTCGAACACACCGCACGAAGGCGGGCCATCCAAACACATGGCTTCACGTTCAATTTGCCGCGGTCACACGGCTCAGCCAGAATCGGGCTTTTCCTGACGCCCGCTGCACATGCCGCAATCGCCTCGCACCACGTTGTTTGCGGCCCTGATAGTCTTGGTCAGCCTGTGGACCACGGACCCGGCGCTTGCTGCCGAATCGCCTGCCGATCTGGTGCGCAAGGCGCGCGAAAACATTCGCTTCGACCCCGAGGCCAGTCGCCGCAACGCGGAAGCCGCATTGAGTGCGCTCAAGGCGCAGCCGAACGCCGATCTGGAAGCGAGCGCACATCTGGTGTTGTGCGATTACCAGGCAGAGCGGGACACGCGGGCCGCGCAGGCCCATATCGATGCCGCCGCCGCGCTGCTGCCCCGCGCCCAACGCAAGGGCCTCGCCGCCTCACTGGTAATCTGTGAGGGCCAGTTGCTGGAGTTCGCCGGCAAAACGCGCGCAGCAATGGCGAAGTACGACCAGGCGGTGATTTTCGCCGAGGGCGCGCGGGACGGCGAACTGCTCGGCGACGCCCTGTACGAACGCGGCTACATGCGAGCACTGCTCGGCGAGTATGCCGAGGGCCTGATCGACCAGCGACGCGCGCTGGCGCTCTACCAGAAGCTTGCCTTGAATTCGCGCGCCCGAACCGCCCTGAACGGAATCGCCATCTCGTACAACCGGATGGGCGACTACGCCCAGGCGCGCCACTACTACGAACAGTCACTCAAGGGCCACATCGCCGAGGGGGCACGGCGCGAACAGGCCGTGACGCTCTACAACCTTGGACGCGCACACGAAAACCTGGCGCAATGGGATGAAGCCCGCAAGGCTTACGAAAACGCCCTCACGCTGCACAAGGAACTGGGCTACGCCCGCGGCATGGCCTATGCGTACCGGGGCCTGGCAGGTGTCTGCAACGCCGCCGCCGATATCCGCTGCGCCATTGAGAACCTTCTGCTCGCCGAGTCCGCCGCAGCAGCATTGCCCGATGCCCGCCTGAAGGCGCAGATCAAGCTGCAACGCGGCATCACACTGCGCTTGCAGAAGCGCTTTGCCGAGAGCATTGCGGCATTGCAAGACGCGATTGCCGCCTTCAACGATGCAAGCTCGATGTCGGAACTGCGTGATGCCTATCAAGCCATCGCCGCGGCATACGCCGAGGCGGGCGATTGGAAGCAGGCCTATGAACTCACCGCCGCGTTCAAAGCCACCTCCGATGCGCTGCTGCATCGCCAGCTTGATCAACGATTCGCGACACTGAAAGTGGAGTTCGATTCTGCCGCGAAGGATCAGGAAAACGCCCTGCTGTTACGGGAAAAGAACGTCGCAGAGCGCGCACTGGATCAAGAACGGATTGTCGGCCGCCTCCAGGCGGCGGTGATTGCGCTGGCTTGCACCCTGGCCCTGTTGCTCGGCAGCCTTGCCTTGCGACACCAGCGTGCCAGCAAACGCATGGAAGCCCTGGCGCACACCGATGAACTGACTGGCCTGCCGAACCGTCGTGACATCCTCGCGCGGCTCGCGACCGCACTGAGCGACGCGGGCGGCGCGCCGATCGCGATCATGATCGCCGACCTTGATCACTTCAAACCGATCAACGACCAGTACGGCCACCTGGTGGGCGATGAAATCCTGCGCGCGATTGCCCACGTGCTGACCGACACGATGCGCGCGCCCGCCTGCGTGGGCCGGATTGGCGGTGAAGAGTTTTTGATTCTGCTGCCCGATTCGTCGCTGACCGATGCGCTGGCCGCCGCCGAACGCTTGCGGACGACCATCGCGGCAATCGACGCAAGCCGCTGGTTTGCCGATCGTTCGATTACCGCCAGCTTCGGGCTCACCACCGCGGTGCCCGGCGATAACGTCAGCAGCTTGTTGCGGCGCGCGGACGAAGCGCTTTACGACGCGAAGGCGAACGGGCGAAACCGGGTCGACGCGCGTTGCGCGTGACGCCCCCGCCGGCCGCTTTCATAATCCGCGCCACACCACTTGAAGGAGCGCAGCGTGAACCTTGAGAAAGTGATCTTCGGGTTTTTCATCGTACTGGCGGCAACGCTGAACTTCGGCTTCTTCATCGGTGATATCGACAACCCCGCGCATCACGACGTCTTTGAGTTGTTTGCGGCAATCACCGTCAACCTCATCGCAACCGTGCTGAAGTTCGGTGACCGCACGCAGATCGGCGCCATCCACCTCGCCACCAGCCTGGTCGCGGACTTGCAACTGATCGCCGCCGGTGTCTATTGGGCCTACGCGGTGCACGTTGCCGGGATCGGCATGACGCCCAGCGTGACCGCCAGCATCGTTTCGCTCGCCGCCGGCGCCATGCTCGCCAACGTGGTATCCGTGGTCATCCTGATCGCCGAAACGGTCATGATGCGTCGCTGAGCGCCACCATGGACAGCGTGATCTTCCTCGTGCTGCGGCGCATGCGCGCGCCGCTGATCATGCTGATCGCGATCTACGCGGTATCCGTGCTCGGGCTGGCGCTGATTCCTGGCGTCGATGCGCAGGGCAAGCCGGCGCCGCCGATGAGCTTCTTCCACGCCTTTTACTTCATCAGCTACACCGCAACGACGATCGGCTTTGGCGAACTGCCCAATCCGTTCTCTGAAGCACAGCGGATGTGGACCATCTTCTGCATTTACCTCACCGTGATCGGGTGGTCGTATTCAATCGTCACGATTCTCGGCTTGGTGCAGGACAAGGGCTTCCAGAGCGCATTTGCGCAGATCCGCTTTTCGCGGACCGTGCGGCGCATCGGCGAGCCCTTCTACCTGGTGTGCGGCTGCGGCGAGACCGGCACGCTGGTGTGTTCCGCCCTTGATCGGATCGGAACGCGCTTTGTCATTGTCGAGCGCTCAGAGCAACGGGTGCAGGAGCTTGATCTGCTCGCCTGGCATTCCGACGCGCCGGCTCTCGCCGGCGACGCGCGCCTCCCGCAAGTGCTGTGCGCAGCCGGGCTGCAACACCCGAAGTGCCGCGGCGTGCTGGCGGTCACCAACGACGAAGAGGCCAACCTGGCCGTGGCGATTGCGGTGCGCCTGCTGCATCCCGGCATACCGGTACTGGCCCGCGCGCGCTCGGACTCGGTCAGCGCGAACATGGCGTCGTTCGGTACCGACCACATCATCAACCCCTTCAAACACTTTGCCGCGCAACTGGCGCTCGCCGTTCACGCGCCTGACACCTTCCGGCTTGAACAACTGCTGACCGGCATCACCGGCGAGCCCGTCCCCGAGCCCCACCGCCCCCCGCGCGGCGATTGGATCGTTTGCGGCTACGGGCGTTTCGGGCATGCAATCGCCTCGGCGCTGCACGGCCAAGGGCAGCCGGTGACCCTGATCACCACCGAGCTGACGGAAGACACGCCGCACCGCTGCGTGCGCGGCGCCAGTACCGAAGCGCAGCAACAGCTCGATGCCGGCATCATCGACGCCGTCGGCATCGTGGCGGGCACCGACAACGACATCAACAATCTGTCGATCGCCGTGACCGCGCGCGAGCTCAACCCCAAGATCTTCGTCGTGATGCGGCAGAACCATGCCGCAAACACTGCCTTGTTCGATGCCTTCGTGGGCGATTTCGCGCTGGTGCCCAGCCGGCTGATTGCGCAGGAGTGCCTGGCGATCATCACCACCCCGCTGCTCTCCCAATTCCTTGACCTGATCCGCAAGCAAGAGAACGCCTGGGCTGCGAACCTGCTGGAGCAGATCGAATCGCTGTGCGGCACCCAGGTACCCGAACGCTGGGGGTGCGCGCTCAACATCTCGGACGCGCGCGCGGCCTATCTGCACCTGATGGCCGGTCGGCCGCTGCCGCTGGCAACGCTGCTGCGGGACGCCGCCGACCGCAGCCAAACCCTGCCCGTGGTGGTCTGGATGCTTCGCCGCGGCAAGCAGATGACGCTTCTGCCCGCCAGAGACACCTTGCTCCAGGCCGGTGATGCGCTGCTGATGGCGGGCGCACCGCATGCGCGCGAGAAGCTGAAACTGGGGGTCCAGAACGCAAATGCGCTCGACTATCTACTGAGCGGCCGCGAAGCGCCCGGCGGCTGGATCTGGCAGCGCTGGGCCGAACGCAAATGAAAAGGCCCGCCTGACGCGCAATGCCAGTCAGTTAACCGCTGTCTGGCATTTTTTTCGTCGGAAATTTGTGTGCTCGGTTCTTGACGACTCTG